>JAEXDA010000073.1 GCA_023401925.1 Bacillota bacterium | reverse complement strand
AGCCGCCGAAACCTACGGATTTCGGTCTTCCCTTTATTCATCCAGGGCTTTTTGAACGTCTTCGCCATCCTGGCCTTTCGACTGGCTACTGAGTAAAGGCTTCCGGGGGCGACCGCCGTTATTCATCCGTGAATAGAGGCGTCGCCCGTCTTCCTCCTTGGAGACGGAAAATCTTTGTATGTTGAAATCTAGGCCGAAATAATTGCTTATTTGAGTTGCCAATTAAATCTAAAACCTTAAAATTAAAAAACCTAATACGTTGTTTCACTTTTTGTTTTTGTCCACCATCAGCAGCAAACATCCTGACAGTTCGCTGACCGTATAGTTGCAGCCGGGTTTAAAACCGCATCGTTCCAGCCACTGGCCGGACAGGCGGATCATGGGGAGTTTTTTATTGTTGCTCAGGATGGAATAGACGGTGTGGTCGTGAGAGTTCATGGCGGGGCTCCTTTCTATTTTTATCCAAATTAAAGGAAAGCCTTATGAATGTGGAGAATACTTATGAAATCTACATAAGGTTTAACAATATGCAGTAATAATAGTTATCAAAATAGTAGCAAAAAAATTAATAATTCATCTAATAAGGTAATGATTTTGTCTATATTTATTCTACATAATATGTTACCTTTTGTCAATACATGGAATTATTTTTCTAATAAATAAAACGGATGATTGATAAGCGAGGTTGGAACAAATGAACTTTGGAGGTAAAATCAAAAAGCTCCGTAAAGCTAAAGGCCTGTCCCAACAGGAACTAGCAAATATATTGGGAGTTCACTCCAAACATATTAGCAGATATGAGAACAATTTTTCTAACCCATCCTTAGATGTGCTGTTAAAATTAAGAGATCTCTTTCATGTGAGTTTGGATTATTTGGTAACCGATGATGATTCGCAAAATTTTGATTACAAAGATAAAGAACTGGAGAAGTATTTTAATGAAGTTGATAAATTAAATGAGGAAGATAAGCAAGTTATTAAAAAGGTGATTGAATCGATACTGATAAAAACAAGAATTAGCGATGACGAATTAAAACATTAATATTAGATTTTATCAATTATCCACTTGACAATGGCTATCTTTGCTCTTTCATCGTTTAAATACTTCATACGTTCTTATGCCTCTAGACCCCAAATCAACTCCCTCCGGCATTTGAGACACGACGTCGAAAAGCGCCGCCTTTATTCACGGAAGAATAATGGCGGTCGGCCTAATAAACAACCCAAGAAGGCACTAACATGGATGTTAGTGCCAGTCCAATCAAAAACTCCGACTCCGAGCACGGAAGCGAGGAAATATGAAGGAGAGTCCGGGAACCATGGGGTCCCGGCGGCTTTTTGGGTCCTTTTGGGCCGCTCCAAAAGGACCTCAGCCGGTGAAATCCGTGGACCCTCAAAGCCGTCAAGTTTACACCTCATGCTTGACACGACCGCATTTATTCTCTCTCCCAAAATTCCAAAACAAAATCCCCATGTTCGAGCAATTTCCCTAACGTTCTGGGAAATGTCCCAAGTCATCCGGAAAATTTCCCCTGCCATTCAGAAAATCTCTGAGTCATCCAGATAATTTCCTCAAGCCTTCAGGAAATCTCCTGAGTCACCTTTCCGGTGTTCACAGTTATATTCCATGCAATTTTCGAAACTGCCCCGGGCTGAGTCCTTCCAGTTCTTTAAACACCGCGCAAAAATAACTGACATTATCAAACCCCACCATTCCGGCGATGGTTTTGATCTCCAGGTCCCTGCCGGCAAACATCAAATCTTTGCTTTTATTGATTCTAACACGGTTAAGATGTTCAAAGGGCCGGATTTTCAGAGTATTTTTAAATAACAAACATAAATGTTGCGGAGAAATATGGATGGTATGGGCCAATTCTTCCAAAGTAATGACCCTGGAGTAGTTTTCTTCCATGTAATCCAGCACCGGTTTGATCCGGGAATGTTGTTGCAGTATCGAAGCATCATTACTGGAGGAGGTGTACTTATACAAATCCAACAATAACTCATAAATAATGCCGGAACATTGCAAACCTCTAAAAGAGTCGCCGGATTGGGCAATTTTAAGGGCCAGCCGCATTTTGGCAAGGGTCTTCTCTCCGTGAATGATATAAAAAACATTGGAGCTCCCAAAGCCTAACTGATTGACAAACCCCTCAACCAAAAAACCGCTGAAACCTATCCAATCAACCTCCCAAGGTCCGTTGGTCTCATAATATTCATGAGCCTCGTTGGGGTACAAAAGCACGCCTTGCTCCGGGCCAACCCGGTGAGACCGGCCTCCCACCATTAACTCTCCTTGTCCTTTATGGCACTGAATCCACTGAAACGTCGGATATCCATCCGGTCTTAGGATATGTTCCTGATGATGATGACATCCCACTCCCGCCAAATATAAGGGGAGCCCCCTTTCGGATTCGCTGACAACCGGAAAAATGTGATTCAGCACTTGATTTCAAATTCCCTTCAAATTTTAATACTCATCTTCATATCGTTTAATTGATAGAGCAATTTCATCGTCTTATAATATGAATATAATTATACTATAGCACAAAAATGGAAATTATGAAAATGACAAATCCAGTCTTTCTCTTTTTCACCATTACGTTACTGGCTTATTTTATCAAAGCTCTCACCGGTTTTGGCAATACTCTGGTGATGAACTCCTTCCTTTCGATTTTTAAAGAAAACCGCCTTGTTACTCCCGTCGACTTATTGTTGAGCCTTCCCACCAATGCATATCTGGCTTGGAAGAACCGCCGCCATATCAACTCTAAAATCGTCATTCCACTTTACGTTGCGGTGATTTTAGGCAATATCCCGGGTACTCTCCTGCTTGGTACGGGATCGGATCGTCTTTTAAAAGTTATCCTGGGTGTTGTGCTCATCCTATTGGCCCTGGAAATGCAATTTCAAAAATCAAAAGCAAGCAATCAAAAATGGCGCCCGGAGTTGTTTTGGATTATCGGAATCATCTCCGGAGTTTTAATGGGGCTTTTTGGAATCGGGGCTTTGTTGGCGGCGGCCATCGATCGATTTGCCGGAAACCGCAGCGAGTACCGGGGTAATTTATGTTTCGTTTTTATCTTCGACAATATTTTCCGTTGCCTGAGTTACTGGTGGCAATCTATTTTGAATTGGCAGATCATAAAGCTATCCCTGGCGCTTCTTCCCGCGGCCCTTCTCGGAATGGGGTTAAGCAGCAGAATGGATTTGCATCTTCGTGACGATCACATCCGTAAGGGAATTCAAGCCTTAATGGCTGTCAGCGGGGTGTTTTTAATCATCAACCATCTGCATCCGTAAACAAAAATTCATCCCTGATTGCAAGATAAATCAATCACTTTAAAGGGTTAACCCTTTTGATTAAAAATACAAGGAGGATTCCAATGATTCCCAATCCCAACCCATCCCCGAAAATCTTTTATGGAGGCGACTACAATCCGGAGCAGTGGTCCGAGTCGGTCTGGCAGGAAGATATGGCTCTCATGAAAAAGGCCGGGGTTAATATGGTCAGCGTCGGTATCTTCAGTTGGGCTCTATTGCAACCAACTGAGGAAACTTACAACTTTGAATGGTTCGACCGCCTGTTGGATCTTTTGGCTCAAAACGGTATTTCCGTGGTTCTGGCCACCGCAACGGCCGCTCAACCGGCTTGGTTGTCCCGGAAATATCCCGATATCCTGCCGGTGAGCGCCGACGGCAACCGGATCAGTTATGGCTCCCGTCAGTCCTATTGTCCCAATAGCCCTAGCTATCGCCGCCTTGGACGGGCATTGGTCGCCAAGATGGCGGAAAGATATAAAACCCATCCCGCCCTTGCTCTTTGGCATATCAACAACGAATACGCCTGCCATACTCCGATTTGTTACTGCGACAACTGTGCCGAGGCTTTCCGGAACTGGCTCGCCCGGAAATACGGAACCATTGAAAAAGTGAATGAAGCCTGGGGTACCAGTTTTTGGAGTCAGCACTATTATCAATGGTCGGAAATCATTCCTCCCAGGACGACTTCCACTTTCCCCAATCCCAGTCAGGTGTTGGACTATAAACGCTTCATGTCGGACAGCCTTTTTGAGTGTTATCTGGGGGAGAAGCAAATCATCCAATCCATCACTCCCCACATTCCTATCACAACCAACTTTATGGGTGATTTCAAACCGTTGGATTATTTTAAATGGGCCAAGGAGATCGATATGATTTCCTGGGACAGCTACCCCGATCCCGAACCCAACACCTCGCCGGACTGGGCGGCTTTTAACCACGATCTGATGCGGGGCTTGAAAAACGGCCAACCCTTCATCTTGATGGAACAGGCTCCCAATAACGTAAACTGGCGTCCGGTCAACACCAATAAAAGGCCGGGCGTAATGAAGCTTTGGAGTTATCAGGCCATGGCCCACGGCGCGGACGCCATCATGTTTTTTCAATGGCGCCAATCCCGCAAAGGGGCGGAAAAATTCCACAGCGCAGTCGTGACCCATACCGGAAACGACCAGTCCCGCGTCTTTAAAGAGGTCGCCGCACTCGGGAGCGAATTGAAAGTTCTGGCTCCCCTGGTTGGTTCCAAGATCGAATCCAAAGTAGCCATTCTTTTTGACTATGAGAACTGGTGGGCCGTGGAATACGTCCAAAGACCCAGCGCCGACGTAAATTACCTGGAACAAATCCGCAATTTTTATAAACCTTTCTATGAAATGAACATCCCGGTTGACTTTGTCCCGGTCGATGCCGACCTGACCCCCTACAAACTAGTGGTCGCTCCCTTGCTGTATATGGTGAAACCGGGGCTGAAAGAAAGCCTGGAGAATTATGTGGCCCACGGCGGTACTTTCATTGCCACTTTCTACAGCGGCATTGTGGATGAAACCGATGGCGTTTTCCCGGGCGGATATCCCGGACCGCTTCAAGAGCTCTTAGGCCTAACGGTGGAAGAATTTGATCCTTTGGAGCCTCATATGACAAACCGCATCCGCTTAAGTCAGACTTTGGGGGACTTCAAGGGGGAATATGATTGTAATTTATGGTGTGAGGTTGTTCATCCCCAAAATGCCAAAGTACTGGCAAGCTTTCTCGATGATTACCATGCAGGCGATCCCGGTTTGACGGAGAATATTTTGGGTCAGGGCAAAGCTTACTATCTGGCAACTCAACCGGAGCCTTACTTCTTGACGAAATTTTTGGATTATCTATGCCAGGAACTGAAAATTGCCGCGCCAATGATCGCCCCATCCGGAGTGGAAGTTCGCAAGCGTTCCCAAAAAGACCGTGACTATTACTTTGTCCTGAATCACAATGACCACGAAGTAACGGTTACTTTACCAGCCGGCGCTTACAACGATCGGATCACCAATCGTCCGGTGACGGATAAAATAACATTGGCCCCTAAACAAGTCGTCATTTTAGAATAACAAGAATAAAGATAATATAGCGCTATAATGCGCCGGACTATGAAAAGCACGAAAAACAAGAAATGCCTTTTTCCTGGAATTCGTGCTTTTCACGAGCTAACGCCCACCGCTGAAAGGGCGCTATATTCTTGGAATGCAACTATAAAATCAGCGGCTTTCCGGTTTTCTTCCGGTAGCCGGAAAGCCGTTTCCGCAGCTCCAGCGATTTCCGGTTCCGTTTCATCAAACATTTTTTCCGTTTCTCCCTTGGGTGATTGCGATCCGAAAAACATTTTCTATCCCTTCAGCGTTTACAAAGCGGGTTCCTGAAGTCACTTTTAAAATTCTAAAAACCGACGAAAGAAGGGAAAATGGCGGAAGCTATTCAGAAAAGAGAGGAATGGGGGCGCATCGCGGGAGGATCCGAAGCGACATTGCTTTTATTAGCAAAATAGACCCCTCCTCGTCCTAGATTTCCAGGATCAGAATGAGGAAAGGGGATCCCAAAGGAGTTAGATCCATGGGCATTCAAATTTGGCTTTACTGATTCAGCCATACTCAAAGCAAAAGGGCTGTCATAATTAAACTTATGACAACCCTAATAACTAAAAAAATTTTCGCTCTATAAAAACCCAAACTAAATATGAATTTTCCCGCTGTCATATCTTGGAACGATGTCATAGCGATTCAAGGCTACGCATTCATGGATATCCCGTTCCATCCCGATTTCCGCCAAATAACGGCCATGTTGGGTCTGCTTAACAAAGCCTTCGACGTCAGCCTTGGCTTTTTCCCAAACGAAGCGGCTCAGTTTTGCCGAATCCGTCATGATGTTTCCAATGTCATTCCCCAGAGATTCCACGATCAACCCGGCGCAAGCCAGGTCTTCCAGGCATAAGCTGTGGTCCCTTCCGGAACAAATCAGAACCACATCCTGGCTGCTGCCCCGAAGGGTCTCGGTAACCGCCTGGATATTGAGAAAAGAGCCAATATAAAGTTCACAGGCATTTGGGGCCATTTTGATCGCCTTGGTCCCGTTGGTCGTGGATAAAACGATTTTTCTTCCCCCGACCCGTTCTTCAGTATATTCCAAAGGGGAATTCCCCAAATCAAAGCCTTCGATTTTAATTCCCTTTCGCTCTCCACCGCTAAGGAACTCACCGGGGCCGAACCTTTTGATCAGCTCAGCGACTTCTGCCGGTTCCACCATAGGAACTATTTCCAGAGCCTTATTTCCAAACGCCGTAACAATCGTGCTGGTGGCTCGTAATACATCAATCACCACCACTTTTTTATCCGCCAAAGTCATTGCCTGATTGGAAGGAACTACTAAAACCTCGACTTGCACTCCAATATCTCCCCTAACATTTTATAATCATACCGGTTGATCATTATTCTTTCCAAATTCACACGAACCCCTATCTTAGCTAACCCCCAGTCAGCCACGGCGTTTCGTAGGTCCAGGATACGAAAGACTGGATGATCCTGAGGGCTAATGATTACTTCGGAGAATTGCCGGAACGCGGCCAAGCGAATGTTGTTTTTTAATTTTACTCATCAGCCGGTAAACTTCAGCAGGATCCGGCTGCCAGTATGCTTCATAGAATTTACCCGGTAAGGTATAACTTTGGAACCCCGTTTGCTGATTGACTTTTTTCCCAAATTCAGCCAGCTGAATCATTTCTGTCGTCGATAAGTCGGTTTTGAGGTATTTTCCCCCTAATTTCATGATCTGAGGTATTTTAACCAAACTTTCGGGCTTCATTACTTTTCTATAAACAGCCTGCAACAATAGGCGCTGACGCTCAACCCGGCTAATATCTCCAAGGGGTTCATTTCGAAACCGTGCAAACTGTAAAGCTTTTTCCCCATTCAATACTTGTAAACCCGGTTCCAAATGGATCGCATAGGTCTCGTCCGTACCATAACTCATTTTTTTGTCGACATTGATTTCGACTCCGCCCAACAGATCGATGAGTTGAATAAAACCTTCGAAATTAACCACCGCATAGCGGTCCACCCTGATACCGGTTAACTCGGCAATTGCTTTTTTGGTTAGCGCCAATCCACCCAAGACACTGGCATCGTTGATTCTATCCAACCCATGTCCGGGAATATTGACCAAACTGTCCCGCGGTATGGACACCATCGTGATTTTATGACGGAGCGGACTGATAAATGTCAAAATCAAAGTGTCGGTTCTGGGAAGTTTGGTAGGATCATCCTGAGACTCCTCGGTAAGAATATTGTGATCCATTCCGATCAACAATAACACCACCGGTTTTTTCAATACCAGGTTTCTTTTCATCCAAAATTGATTTATACTTAACGTTATCAAAGCAATTGCCGCGATGATACCTACGGTAATCCCAGTTATAATTACTTTCTTGTCCAGTTTTTTTGATGGATTCAGCATTCGAATACCCCCGGGAAATAAATTTCTCCAATCTTTGCCCATGTTTTCTTCCAAAACACCATTCGGTTCAGCTCTGTATAGAAATTCGTGATAACATCGGCTTAACCTTTAATTAATTTAACTCTATATTGTTAAAATCAATTGTAACGCTCAAATGTGAGTTACTTGGAAGCCTAAAATCAGACCTTTGTTCCACCAGTCTGCTGGACACGCGAAGGGATGAAAATGATCCTAAACCCAACCCTAGCCCTAAAAACGCTTTGCAACGAATTCCTTTTAAGGCTCTGCATTACCCATATCTACGAATAACGTCAGAAAATTTTAATGATTATCTTCTTAAAGGGGGAAGGGTAGAAGCATTTGGGCAAGAGTATTTTCCGGATAGATTTTAAAAAAAGCCGTCTCCTTTTTTAAGTAGAGACGGCACTTTTTTAAAATCTCCGGCAGCAATCTTTGCCTACCCGCTTAGGCAGTTTTTGGCAAGTAGTAACATAAATACTTCGAATCCGAAAGTCTACTTTTTCTTCGAATGAACGGATTTACCTCCAAGAGCCGGAAGTCAAAACGGATGAAGGTCACAAAATCATTGGCCTCGATTATTTCAACTTCCGCTATCCGTTGGCTTGAGTTTTGATCCCGAAAAATAACTTCTCCTAAAACCTTCAGCATCCCTTGATTCATGTTTATATCCGCTAAAACAGCAGGATCAATAAGTTCATTTTGATACGTTAAATGGGTTGAATAGCCGCTACCCAGACTGGTGATGGAATCGACCAACCATTGCTTCTTGACTACCATGAGGAGGGTCTTAGGAGTTTGTGATTCCGGCATGGCATTTCCCTCCTTTATCCTATTGCCCATGGATGATTTATTTTTAACCATTATATGCAACATCTCAGCAAAGATTTCTATTTAGAGATAGATGACTCGTGCTTTCGACACAGTTTTGGCTTTTTCAAGCTTTGCTGTTATTTCAGGCTCAACCGAGTCGACATTGATGACCATCACCGCATTACCGCCTTGTTGTTTCCGGCCAACCTGCATCGAGGCGATATTGATTTTCAATTGACCCAATATGGTACCGACTTCACCGATGACTCCCGGCTCATCGGTATGATTGATTACAATCATGTTTCCCTGGGCGTCAATGTCAAAGTGATAACCGTCGATTTCAATAATCCGGACTTCACTATTTTCGCCCACTGTACCGGATAGGGTGTAGCTCCCCTTCCCCGTGGTAACCGTGAGTTTAATTAGATTTGGATGACCACCGGCATCCACTATCTTGGACTCAGCTATCTTTAACCCCCGCTCCTTGGCTAAAAACATCGCATTGACCTGATTGACTTCATCTCCCAAACTTGGCTGAAGCAAGCCTTTAATAAGCAAGGTGGACAGATAACTGGTTTCCAACTTGGAGACCTCTCCCAAATAGCTGATATCCAATTTATTAATGGGAGGCGTTCCTAACTGGGCGGCAAATTTCCCCAAGGTTTCCATCAGCCCCATAAACGGCTGAATCGCCGAACGGACTTCCGGGCGCAAAGGAGGTAAATTTACAGCATTTTTGAACGACTCTCCTTTTAAAACTTTAATAACCTCGATTGCCACATCCACGGCCACATTTTCCTGCGCTTCCTTGGTGGAGGCTCCCAAATGCGGGGTAACAACGGTTTGGGGCAAATCAATCAGACAACGTTCGGTCGGGGGCTCCGTTGGGTATACGTCAATCCCCGCACCGGCAACCTGCCCGGAGGAAATCGCTTCTGCGAGGGCTTTTTCATCGTAAATTCCTCCCCGGGCACAATTAATTAAGCGGACTCCCTTTTTCATGCGGGCAAATTCTTTGGCGCCGAACAGTCCCTTTGTTTCAGCTGTTAATGGCGTATGTACCGTGATAAAATCGGACTCGGTGATGATCTGATCCAAGTTGACCAGTTTCACTCCCATGGCTTCGGCTCGTTCCTCCGTCATGAAGGGGTCAAAGGCCAAAATGTTCATCCCCATTCCAATCATGCGTTTGGCCACTTCCGTACCAATCCGGCCCATACCGACAATACCCAGGGTTTTACCATTGATCTCAATTCCCGTGAAATTTTTTCGATCCCAAGCGCCGCCTTTTAGAGAGCTGTGGGCTTGGGGAATATTACGGGCTAACGCCAGAAGCATTGCAATAGTTAATTCAGTAGTGGATACGGTATTACCGTCCGGAGCATTTAAAACGATAATTCCCTTCTTGGTTGCCGCCTCCACATCAACATTGTCAACTCCTACCCCGGCCCTGCCGATAACTTTCAAATTATCGGCGGCCTGGATAATTTCAGCACCAACCTTCGTCTGGCTTCGTACAATTAAAGCATCATATTCCTTAATCTTGGCGATGAGTTCCTCTTGGGTATGGTCGGTCTTAACCTCCACTTCCAATCCGGCCTGTTTAAACAGATCAATACCCGCCGCAGTTATGGGATCACTAATTAAAACTTTCATTTTCTCACACCTCTTTCATTTATTTTAAAAAACCCATTCAAAACAATAAAAAAAGGCCTTTCATCCTGGTTAGGGACGAAAGGCCGTGGTACCACCCTATTTTTCGAAAAAGAATCCTTTTCGAAATCTTTCCAAACGATAACGGGTTCAATCCGGCGGGACTTACTTCAATCTCCACTTGGCAGCAAACTCAAGTTTAAAAAACTTAGCACACCAAAGGTGAATATTTTTCTTCCCCGCAGCTCTAAGGGGGATTCTCCTATCATGAACACTGGTTCGCACCAAAAGCACCAGCTCTCTGAAGATTACAATAGAATACTATTCCTTTTCATAGCCGACTCGCATATAGATTATTTATTGTGTATTATATATTCATCGCGAGGCGGTGTCAAGTTTTTTACTTGAAAGAATCCAAAAGCAAATCAACGGCAGAGGTTAAATAAACGGTTTGATTGGCTCAATGGGGGAATTTATAAATTTTGGAATTACTGAATTTCATTTCCATATCGATCCACCCTGCGGATTTTTTCTTCTTTACCGGTATTGGCATTATAATAAATCAAGTAACGCTCATTTCCCTCGCTGCAAGCCACCTCATAGCACGAGACCTTATTATACATCTCATCCAGCACTTGGGACAAACGAATTTTTTCAGCCTTAATATGAGGATTAAAAAAATGACGAATCCGGTTTTCGTTATAGCGAGGCTTAGCATTAACCGATTCATTCGGATTGTAGAACGTATAATAAGGAACTGCATCTATGCCCAGTATTTCACCGTTATCCTGCGCTACTTGCACCTTAATCATTTCCGGATAACGAAGAACGCCATTCCGCTTGGGGATACAAGTGATGGAAGAAATATTGCCGAACTGTTCTTGAGCGACCTGCTCCATTTCATTCCATCCATTACTCCGCAAGAATGCGACAGCCTTTGTTTTAAGTTGATCCGGGTTCAAGACTCTCTTAGAGACTCGACGATTGCCAAGCATCCAAAGAACATGTCCTCCTTTTACACTGATGCTTAAATGACGAACGCTATCCGTTCTGCGGGGATCAGACCAAGAACACATGTAGCTGGGAAAGTTTCCTTTAATAAGACCTTCATAGGTCACGCGGGCATCTTTAATCTCCGAAGCCACAAATTTTTTGGCAATATTGACGGCATCTCTGGAACTGATATCCCGGCCGGTCAGTCCGGTGGGTTTCGGTACAAAATCAAGATTGTTTCCTTCGAATTGCACATCCGGAACCCGCTTTAATCCGTCCTCCAACATCAGGAATGATTTAGTCACCGAGTTTGTATTCATATTGGCCGCCATCCCACTGGCTCCCAGAGTCCCAAGTCTATCTACCTGCAACCAGCGGGCCCGGCTATTATAAAAATCATTCCGCAGATTACCCAGTTGGCGTGTGACCATTTGGGTCTGATCCCGCAGGTTTCGTAGAGTATTCCATTCCTTTTGGTCAACCGTTGTACCTTTCAAAAGCTTATTTTGAGCAGAATTAAAACAAAAGGCGCTGCTTTTCGCAAAAAGCATTTTAAAACGGGAGAGATCGAGCGAAGTCAATGGCAGCTGCCCTAGATCGGTTTGGCATGAATTAGCTTCCCGCCAGGCTGTGGTTAACAACCGAATCGACTGGGGAAAAGATCCCGCAACCAAAGCTTTGGACATTGCCGTTTCCATATTTCCCACATGATTGGTTAAATCCTCAAACGCCCTTTGATATTGATTTTCAGCGTTAATTTCGTACTGCTTTTTGGTTTGATATTGCGAATATCCCCAACCACTGGCTACAATGAGTGCTAATGCCAAGATAGGGATAACGAATTTATTGTGCATGGATACCTTCCTCTCAAAGAAAATTTCCTTTTCTAGTAATATTCCCATTGGAGGAAGATTGCTATGCATCATTATTTTGTAGAGGGATTTCCAACCATCTACGGTAAATTGAATATCCGCCGCTCATATAAATCCTCTGGAACCTCTTTCAATAATAATGGAAGCTCCCCGGAGAAAAACAAAAACAAACGGTGTAAAGCGCGCGTGCAGGCAACATAGAGAACCCCCCGTTCTTCCTCGCCGGAATACACCCCTTCACTGACATTATCTATCAAAACCGCATCAAATTCCAAACCCTTGGCCAAATAGACAGGCAGCAGCACCAGCCCTGAATAAAACTTTTCCATTTCATAAGTAAGAAGCTGGATCGGGACTTCTCCTCGGATGGTTTCGTACAAAGCCCTGCTTTCTGCGGCTGTTTTTGTAATGACCGCAATAGAACGCCACCCCTCCCCTTGAACTTCTTGAATCGTCCGAATGATCATCTCAGGGACTTGTGCCGGATAGGGGGCTTTTTCAATCTGGGGACGAGGTCCGGAGCGATGGATATGATTCACCGGATCGGATTTACCCAGTAATCCCTGGGCAAAACTCTGGATCTCCCAGGTTGACCGATAGCTTTTTTGGAGACGGATTATTCCTGCATTCGAGGGAATGTGGGAGGGTGGCCCTTCCAAAATATTGGCTACCTTAGAAAATTCAAGTCCCGGTTGATAAGGATTCACTTTTTGATCCGGATCCCCCAATACCGTCCAGGAGCTTTTGGGAAAAAGACGTTTTAGGATTGCATATTGAAAGCAATTATAATCCTGCGCTTCGTCGACAATGACGTGACGGATATCCGTCTTTGCCGGAAATCCGGTCAAGCATCCCTCAAAATAAATAAAAGGAATGGTATCCTCATACAAAAATTTTCCTTTGTCCAAAGAAGTTAATGATTGTTCACAAACTTCAGGCCATAGAAATGGCGTTTCACTTCCATTCACCAGACGCCGGAACAGGTTCACGTCCTCCAATAAGCGCCTGTATAGTAAAAGAGGTTCTGCCGTTGTCATTTTTTCAATTTTGTCCGTCAAAGGAATGAGTTCTTCCCGGGCCGCAAGTCTTGCTAAGGCTTTAATATCCCTTTCATTAACCTCTTCTCCGGTATTGGCAATTAATTTCTCTTTTTCCTCACGCAATTGATGAACGACCGGCCTTATCTGTATTTGAATCCTGCGGCGGATCTTTCTTAAGCGCTCCGTTAGTGGCAAATACGCTAAATTCTTAAAAAAAAGGGTTTGCCAATCTTTTTTGGAAAAGAAAATCTGGCCCCGAAATTCCAAGGCCGGATAATCGCGAATCATGCCCTCCCGTAAATAAATTAAGTAATTGTCAATCACTTTCATAAACTGGGTGGAAAATTTATACCCAATTCCGGCAACACGGATTTTAAAAGCATCTTCTTCAGCTCCTGTCAGCAGATACTCCATTTGAGCCGCAAAATCCTCAAGGTCAACGGAAAAGCCCGTCCCTTTCGTGCTGATATAATCATGAAAAGTTGACTGCCGGACATTTTCCTCACCTAATTCCGGTAAAACATCGGATATATATTCGCCAAAAATCCGGTTCGGCGATAAAATTAAAATGTTTTTTGAGGTCATCCGGTCTCTGTCCCGGTAAAGCAAATAGGCCGCCCGGTGTAAAGCTACCGAGGTTTTTCCGCTGCCGGCAGGACCCATGACCAGCAAAACAGGGTGTGTTTCATCACGAATGACCCGGTTTTGCTCACGTTGAATGGTATTAACGATGGTGCGCATTTTATCATCGACACTTTTCCCCAGCAACTCCTGAAGCATCTCGTCGTCAATCTTAACGTCGGCATCAAACATGTATTCCATCCGGCCATTTTTAATTTTATATTGCCTTTTCAACGCTATTTTGCCGCGGATAAGCCCTCCCGGACACCGATATTCGCAATCTCCCAGTTCATAATCATAAAACATCCCGGCAATGGGCGAGCGCCAATCATAAATCAAGCATTTTCCCGTCTCCGGATCTGTCAAGGTAGCCATACCGATATAAATCATCTCCGGCCTGACCGATTCCGATCGACCTTCCTCCAGAAAATCAATACGCCCGAAATACGGGGATGAGGCTAATTTTAAATATCCTAATTGCCTGCTTTCCGAAAAATTTGTCAAGCTTCGTTGCCTTTCGACAACCTCAACCAACTGGGACTGGTCAATAAAATCGACCTTGGGATTATCCCAAAATTCTTCCAGGGCGTCTTGCAATTGACCTCGTGAAGTTCGGAGAGTGCTTTGACTTTTTTTAAGCTGGACCTGTATTTGATGCAGTACCATTTCCAATCGATGAAGCTCATTTTGCTGTTCCTGTTTGTCCATGAAACCGCTGCCTTTCCCATTTTAATGATGCCCACCTTCAGAATGACAGAAGGAAAAAAACCGTCATTGCAAAGGGATTGACAAAAACCACTTATTGTGATATTGTTAAAGTGGTTTTTTATAGAAATAATAATGCTTATTCTATATTATCCTATTCATTGTTTCTTGACAACGTTGAAATTTTTTCTTTTTCTGCGGAGGACTATTTATTTTTTATCTTTTTCAAGTGAGGCTTCCTTTTTCGCCCAATTAAAAAAGGGACAACTCTTTCTCTGAGCTGTCCCTTTCTCTTGGCTTTTATTTTATAATAGAAAGTCAAATGTCCCGGATTCGATTTTATTATCTTCAGCCAAAACATACTCATTGATGACTTTGATGGCCAATCTTTGAGCGACCTTCATTCCCGTATTGCCGTTTGTCATAATGACCACACCTTGCTTGGACTTTTTCCCGGTAATCATCATGCTGCAATAATAATAATTGTTTCCCCAATGCCAATAAAAATCCTCTCCCGGATGCTGCAAAAGGCCCATCCCCAGGCCCCAATAAATACTACTCCGCCATTTCACCATCGGACTGAGCATTTGAGTCACGGTCTCAGACTTTAACAAGGTTGGGTGGCAAATCTCCATATTAAATTTAGCCATATCGGTCGGCGTAGACAATAAACTGTAAGCCGCATTGACGTTCATTTTTGTAATGGGGGTACTCATCCCCCCCTCATGACCATTGGAGAGCAAAGCTTCCATCTCTTTCGTCAAAACAAAGGAACTTGAATTCATCAATAAAGGCTTGATGATGGTTTGATCCATAAATTGGTCAAAAGGCAAACCGGTTACGTCTTCCAACACTTGTTGAAGGTAACGGAACCCGGCGCCTGAATACGAAAAGTAACTTCCAGGCGGAAAGTATACCTTCCGGTCACCTCCGTCGGAAGCATTGGAAAGTCCCGAAGTATGGGTAAGAATCATTCGAAGGGTAATTTTATCGGCATATTTGGGATCCGGAAGATACTCTTCTTTTAAGTATTTGTTTAGCGGCTCATCCAAAGACAATTTCCCTTGTTCCATTAAAATAAGAGCGGCATAAGCGGTTAAGGTTTTACTAAAGGAGGCTGCCTCAAAAATGGTTGTTTCATCAACCGCTTCTCCAGTACTGGCATTTTTAACCCCAAATCCTTCGGTGTATTCGATTCCCTGATCATTAAAAATAGCTACGGAAAGCCCCGGCAACTTATTTTTTTTCATTTCAGCCAGAATATATGGCTTTAAGGGCGAAAAATCCGTATCGGATTCTTCGGAGTCCGGCAGAGCGGCCGTTGGAGTATCGATGCATATCACGCCGGCAAAAAGCAACACCAGCAACGTGATAAGATATCCATACAATAAACCCTTTGCTTGCAACAACTTTATAAAGGCTTTCATCCTACGATTAACATCTTTCTTGACATTTTATGAAAAAAAGTACTCTATTTCTAATATTTCTCTTCTATAAGCATACACCCGCCAATCCAAAATTGACTATGGTTTTTAGTTAAAGATTTGTAAAACCCGGTCCCCTTTTTTGCTATCGATAGAAATACCATAACCCCTTAGGACATCCTCCGCCGCCTCCGACCATACTCCATCCGGCGGCGTCTTCGCTCAAGTTCTCTTCTTCGCCTCCGTTCCAGTTCAGCCCGGCGTCTTTCTCCAAACCGGGGCCCTCGCGCCGAAGGAGGATCTCCCGGCATCGCAATAACTTGCCCCATCACTAGATAATCGGAGTCCATCAGGGGATTAATTGCCATAATGGTTTCTACATTGGTCCCATATCGCTTGGCCAAATTTTCAAACGTGTCCTCGGATTGAACGATATATGCAAATGTCTTTGAAGAATTCATCATCTTCTCACCTCGCCTATTTCCTGATGTATCATATGAGAAAATGACAAAGTCCGCCATAGACAAAAGGCATTATTTCTAAGAAATCCCCGACTAATCTCAAGGGAATTCTCCCAAACTCTGTCGCGGATCCCGAAAGCGGCGGACCCGTCCCATTATCAAAACCCCTCAATAACTCAACCCATCCCCATATGAAAATAATGGATCATACGGCTCATCGCCGATATGAACCGGGACCTGATTTCCATCTTTGGGCCAACTCAGAGGAAGCCTCCCTGTCGGATGGTAATCCCCAAAAAGAACATCGGCCACTCCCTGTCCCTCCGTTCCGGGCAGCCAAGCCTCAATGAAAGCATCACTCTGCTTCAATGTATCCGTAATGAGCAGCGGACGGCCTGAAATTAAAATAACAACCATCGGAATCTTCAGTTTTTTGATATTTTCAACCGTCTGCCTGTCAACGGCGGAAAGTTCAAGGCCTGACGGGCTAAGGATATCTCCCTGAAATTCGGCATAGGGCCTTTCGCCCACCACGACAATTGCAACATCGTTATTTTTGGATGCCCGGCCATCTTGCGTATAAGTTACCACAGTATGCCGGGAAACGGTCCGCCGAACCGCTTCCAATATGGTGGTGCCTTCTGTAATTTCTCCACTTTGACCCTGCCATACTACCGTCCATCCCCCACACTGGATGCCAATATCATCGGCAGCACTCCCGGCTACCACTATTCTTTTTAAATCCTTGGACAAAGGCAAGAGCCCACGATTCCGTGATCCCTTGTTTTTCAATAACACCAATGACGCTTGGACGCAACGCCGGGCTGCTTCCCGGTGTTCAGGCGAACCAATGGATTTTAACATATTCCGGTTCGCATAAGGCCGCTCAAATAACCCCATCTCATATTTCACCCATAAAATCCGAGTTACCGCATCATTAATCCGGCTCATGGAAACTCGACCATTCTCCACCAATTTTTTGAGTGTTGCTATCAGGAGCCGATAATCAGACGGTCCCATAAACATATCAATTCCGGCATTAACAGAAGCGATGATTCGTTCATTATAACTTCCGGGAAGCTTTTCAAAACCACGAAAATCAGAAACCACAAAGCCCTTAAATCCCAGTTCTTCTTTAAGAACCTGAGTAATCAGATAGCGACAGCCGTGCAATTTCTCTCCGTTCCAACTGCTGTAAGAGGCCATTACCGTTTTGGCTCCTGCCTTTACCGCAGCGGCATAAGGCGGTAGGTATAATCTGCGAATCTCTTCTTCAGAGGCCCTGGTATCTCCCTGGTCATTGCCGCCCATGGGGCCACTGCCGAATAATGTTCCTCCGTCTCCCAGATAATGTTTCACACACGCCAGCACGCCTAGGGGGCTTTGAAGATTATCGCCCTGCAAACCGGTTACTGCAGCCGCGCCAAGCAGCGAATTAATTTCCGGAATTTCGCCAAAACTTTCATAAGTGCGGCCCCAACGGATATCTCTGGCCACAGCAACACAAGGCGCAAAGGTCCAGCGAATTCCGACGCCGACCATTTCTTCGGCAGTGACATGAGCTTCTTCTTTTATCAGATCGGAAGAGCCGGCAGCCCCCATCCCGATGTTATGGGGAAAGACGGTCGTACCCGCAATGCTTGCAAAGCCATGGACCGCATCGATTCCATAAAGAAGCGGAATTTTGAGCCTTGTTTGCAGCGCTGCGCCCTGGCAGGAATCAACCATCTCAGCGACTTGTTCCGCTGTGGTTCCGGGAATAATTCCATCCCCGCTACTCAATACGGAACCAATACCATACTTCGCAATATCGGAAATTGGGTAAATCGAATTCTGCTCAGGCTGGATCATTTGACCGATTTTTTCATCCAAACTCATGGAATCCAGTAGCTTTTGAACGAAACCTTCCAGGGGATGATCGGCATAAATGAGAGGTTTATCATCCAGGACTAAACAGCAAGAGAAAAGAATAATTGCAAAACTCATTATCATCATTGAGGAATGTCGTTTCATCACAAATTCTCCTTCCATCTTTCCCCATTTATTATAACATATGGGTAATGAAACTCCCTGATTTTTTTACCGTCCTAATGCTGTTTCGTTCCCCATACAATCCTGCGGATGCTGTCATCGGAAAGGCTGTATTTTTGAGAAAGCTCGCCAATGGTGACACCTTCTCGATAAGAACTCTCGATTTCCTGATTCCGTTCCCGGTATTTTTCACGGGTTCCGTTCGCCGCCCCCCACTTGCTTCTGCCTTTTTGGGGCTTGGGTATATAGACCAGTTCCCCCTGCACATACTCCTGAACTTTTAAAAGCAACCACTCCGGAAGTAAATTTTTAGCGTTTTTGTATTCCATAGGTTTGTTGCCACCCTCCGTTGTTGAAGTTTTATTTTGATACGAAAAATCAAAATAGGCATAAAAAGGCCGCGGCAATAACTCCCGCAGCCTTTCCGACAAATAAAAAAGCATGGATAACCTTCACCATGCTGATGTTTTACTATATTCAGGCTAAAAGGGTTATTCAAACGCGCACGCGCGCTTCCCGGCAGAAGTCCTAGTCCGCATAACAAATGAAAGGTATGTCACTCCAAAGATACCTTCAATAAATACTGATCCATCTGACTTCGCGACGCCAAGCTTTCTGCCGATATTTAGTTAAGAAACAGCCACCTCAATTTGGATTTCTGCCATCAATAACACTCCTTTCGCCTGTTAAAATTTTACTTCTTTTGGTTTCATTATATGATCCGATTAGTTCCCGGTCAAGCGAGTAAATCAATATAATTGTTTATTCCGGATAAAACTGATAATTTCAATTGTAAACCATAATTTTTGATTTGGTTGACAATTGAATGGTTTTCCATTACAATATCCTCATCTTGGAAAAATAAACTAACTAAAAAAAAGGAAGTGCACCCGTGGGACAATCTCAATCATTGAACCTGCGTCAAATCATTTTCATTTCTCTCTTTACAGCATTGATTATTATTGGCGGATATCTCAGTTTCCCTATCCCAGTGAGTCCCCTACCCATCGTTTTGGCAGATTTCTTTATCATGCTGGCCGGATTAACGCTGGGAGCTTCTGCTGCCTCAGCTAGTGTAGGATTATTTTTATTTCTGGGCGCAATTGGCTTACCGGTCTTTGCAGGCGGAGAAGCCGGTCTGGCCGTATTTATCGGGCCCAAAGGAGGATTCTTATGGGGATATTTACTTTGTGCCTGGATCGCCGGACTGATCAGCTCACAAGGAAAGCCTTCCCGTTTCAAAGATTTGATCGCTTTAATTGGAGGCAACATCCTTCTGTTTACGCCCGGGGCTTTTTGGCTGAAAACCGTCTTGAAAATTGATTGGGATAAGGCTTTGGTGCTTAGCGTCTATCCCTTTATGATCGGTATGGTCATCAAAATCATAGCCGCCATTGCATTAGCTCAAGCTTTGCGGCCATTATTAAAGAATGAACCGCGATAAAACTGAACCTCTTCGTTGTAGCGCTAAGCCAAAAACATGCAAAGCTTTAAAATAACATAAAGCGGGATCTTTCAATGGATAACAAGACGAATCCAAACTATGAAAACATCTTGGAAACAAAAAGTTTAACCCATACTTTCGCAAACGGTTTTACCGCCATCCATGATATCAATCTGGCAATCCGTCCCGGGGAATTTGTGATTATCGCCGGAGCCAATGGTTCCGGCAAAACCGTTTTGATGCGACATTTCAACGGGCTGCTTATGCCAACCCAAGGCACGGTGATCCTCCAGGGGAAGTCCATTCAAGACGACCTGATCGTCGCCCGTAAAAAGGTGGGCCTGATCTTCCAAAACTCCGATAATCAAATAGTAGGTCAAACCATCAAGGAGGATGTGGCTTTCGGACCCGAAAACCTGGGCCTGCCGCGGCAAGAAGTTGAAAAGCGGGTTCTGCAAGCTCTCAAAGCAGTTGGACTCAGCGATATTCCCGATCATCCTCCCCACACCCTATCCGGTGGCCAAAAACGCAAATTGACCATTGCCGGAATTTTGGCCATGAATCCTGAAATCATCGTTTTTGACGAACCTTTCACAGGCCTCGATTATCCGGGGGTACTCCAAGTGCTGACCCAAATCGTGGCCTTGCATCAAAAAGGCCATACCATTATTTTAGTAACTCACGAACTCGAAAAAGTGCTTGCCCATGCCACCCGCTTGATGATTATGGAGAAAGGACAAATTGTGCAAGACGGTCATCCCGAAACTCTTATGGCGAAATTGG
This sequence comes from Bacillota bacterium, assembly GCA_023401925.1. Lineage (GTDB taxonomy): Bacteria > Bacillota > UBA4882 > UBA8346 > UBA8346 > UBA8346. The sequence continues at coordinate 166,456 of JAEXDA010000073.1, read as the reverse complement.
AAACTTACGGAATCCATCGGCCATTTGGAAAAGACCGCAGCATAAAGACGATAACATGGCTGAGTTGAATATTTATCATTATTTGCCCAAAGATTCCTTCGTCCACCATATGGACGCACGGTTCAAATTGATTTGTATGGTTTTGCTCAGCATCGCCACCAGTATCACCAGTCATATTACAGATTTAATCGCATTGTCCATGTTTTTCATGTTGGTACTTTTCAGTTCCAAATTACCGGTTTCAAAACTTTTCCTGGAGCTTCGCTATTTTATTTTTCTGATATCCATGGTGTTCTTGGTCCATTCCTTCAGTATTCCGGGTACTCCCTTGACCCATTGGCCATTCATGAATCCAACCCGGGAAGGATTGATATCCGGATTCCTTTTCGGATGGCGCATTCTTTTATTGATCGCCATCAGCGTGATCGTAACGGCAACCACGACCCTTTCGACCCTAAAGGATGCAACCCAATGGTTACTGCGCCCAGTCCCTTTAGTTCCCGAAGCCAAAGTGGCTACCATGATCGGTCTCACCTTCACGCTGATACCGCTTATTTTTGATCAGGCTTCGGAAATACTGGCTGCCCAAAAAGCAAGATGTATTGCAGGACGAAAAAATCCGGTGACCCGGATCATCTTTTTGGTATTTCCCTTGATGTTGCAAACCTTTCGGAGGGCCGATGAAATAGTGGATGCCATGGAATCACGCTGTTATTCCACCGAAAAGACGCCTGCGTCTTTTAAGGCAAAAGCCAGCGATTGGCTAGTATTGCTTTTTTCAGCTCTCCTCTGTGGGGTAATATTATGGCAAATACCTTTGAAATTTTGATTTTTCATTCATACAAAATCCTGCCAAGCAATTTAAACTAAAGGAGTTGTGATCGTCAATGAATGAAACTAAAAATCAGATTCAGGAAATTAGGGAATACATTTCAATGCCGCTCATGGAATTGCTCGCACTGGCCGACAAGACCCGGCAAGAATTCTGCGGCCCGAAATTGGATATCTGTAGTATCATCAATGCCAAATCAGGTTCCTGTAGTGAAAATTGTAAGTTTTGCGCTCAGTCAAGCCACTATCACACCAAAACATCCTATTATCCGTTACTTTCCGAACAGGAAATTTTAGATGCGGCTTTGAAAGCCAAAGAAATAGGAGCTAAAAGATTTGGCATTGTCACCAGCGGACACTCGACTGACACCCATGAAATTCACCAAATCTGCCGTGTGATTTCCAAAATCAAATCGGAAACCCATATAGAAGTTTGTGCTTCACTGGGCATTCTTTCGAAAGAAGAATTAACTCGGCTACACCAAGCCGGACTTTCCCGCTTTCATCATAATATCGAAACTTCCCCCTCTTTTTACCCACAAATATGCACGACTCACGACATTACGGATAGAATTAAAACGATTCATTATGCCGGACAGGCAGGCCTGGAAATTTGCTGCGGCGGAATCCTAGGACTCGGAGAGAGCTGGCAGGATCGGATCGAAATGGTCTTAACCTTAAAAGATTTAGAAGTGACTTCCGTTCCTTTAAATATCCTGATGCCTATTCCCGGCACTCCTTTAGCGTCTTCTCTTTCCATCTCTCCTTTTGAAATGATCCGGACGATTGCGATTTTCCGGATCATTTTAAAGTACCCGGTAATTAAAATAGCAGCGGGCCGGGAGACTTTGTTTAAAGATTTTCAAGGACTGGGTTTTATGGCCGGCGCTAATGGATTGATAACCGGAGGATACCTTACAACAAAAGGCCGGCAAGTGGAAGAGGATCAAAAATTTGTCGAATCAATCAAAAACTATTGGACTCTGAATCAATAACCTACCCTCTTGTCGACCCTCTCACCAGCGAAGTTATCACTGCCAAGCAGGCAATAGCCGCTCCCATAAGATAGGTTACATGCAGGGCTCCTTCAAATGCCGATTGATACAAAAGATGTCCACTGAGCCCCCGGCTTTTCAAACTGGCCGTTAATCCGATTTGGCTGGAGGAAAAAACAGCTCCCGATATGGCTACACCCAGAACCATACCGATATTTCTCATTGTCGCAAGCATCCCCGAAGCCACACCGCTTTTATCTCGGGATACGGCTCCCATTATCGCGCTATTGTTGGGGGTTTGAAACAATCCCATGCCGAAGCCAACCACAATCAGTCCGGCGATCATTAGAACATGGGGCGAGTCCGCTTTTAAGTAGCTTAAAATACCCATTCCTATTGCCATAATCGCCATTCCCGCCGAACTGATATAGCGGGTATCCATCCGATCCGATAGGGTGCCGCTGATCGGCGCCACCACCATGGTAGCCAGCGGCATTGCCAAGTATAATACCCCGGCTTGGTCCGGCGGCAGGCCCTTTAACTTTTGAAGATAAAAAGGAATCAGCAAAATAATGGTATTTTGAGCCATATAATTTAAAAGCGCCGAAAGATTACTCATGGCAAAAAGACGGTTTTTAAATAATGTAATATCAAATAACGGGAATTGGGCGACCTTTTCCCAGAATATGAAGCCTGCCACAAGTCCCAGCCCCACTATCATGGTTACGATGATCCCGGCGTGCGTCCAGCCTAACTCTTCCACTAAACTAAGGGATAACAAAATACAAATTAATGCTGCAAATATAAGACCCGCACCCATCCAGTCAAAGGGTTGGTCCATCCGCTCATCCTTTTGATGAATGGCTTGCCGTCCAAACAAAAAAGCTCCGATTCCGATGGGAATATTGACAAAAAATATGCTTTGCCAGCCGAAAAAGGATGTCAAAAATCCTCCAATCGCCGGGCCCAAGGTCAAGGCGACAGCAACAGCAACAGCCGTAATACTCAAAGCTTTACCCCTGTCCTGCGGTGCAACGGTATCCGTAACGATGGCAGGCCCCATCGCCATCAACATCCCGGCGCCAATCGCCTGAATAGCCCGAAAAAAGATTAACATCTGGATTGAACCAGCCAGGCCACACAATATCGAACCAGCGGTGAAAACGACAAGGCCTGTGGTATAAATCCGCTTATGGCCGTACATGTCTCCCAATCTCCCATATGCTAAAAGCAGGCTGCTGATGATGAGTAAGTAAGACATTACAGTCCATTCAACCATTGAAAGAGAAGTATGAAAATAGGCGCTGATATTGGGTAAAACTAAATTAACAACACTCCCGTCAAAGGCCGACATAAAAGTACCAATAGCTACCGCCAGTAAAGTCGCCCTTTTTCGCTGCATGAAATTCATGAGAATCCCCCAAAATTTTGATAAGATATTAGCTAAACCCCATTACTGGTATTCTCTTTCCATTTCCAGTAACGTTTCTTTCATTCCAATATACCCTTTTCCGATATATCCGGTCATAGCGCCGTTTTTCCCAATCACCCGGTGGCAGGGAATAATAATGGGCAAGGGATTTCTGCGATTGGCTTGTCCCACAGCCCGGCAGCTGTCCGGTTTTCCGATGGCTCCCGCAATTTCGGCATAACTACGGGTTTCCCCGTAGGGAATATTTTGTAATTCCTGCCAGACTTTCCGGGAAAATTCCGAACCTTGAATTGAAAGGGGCAGATCAAATTGTTTTCTTTGTCCGCCAAAATATTCCCCAATCTGCCGGACAGCCTCCCGGCAACGGTTCCGATCTTCTATCGGCGCAAACTCCGCAGCGCATTTTTGCCACCCTTCGGATGTTAATTCGATCCTATACACTCCGGTTTCATCCATGATAATATGGATGATACCGAAAGGAGCTTGGTAGGTATTAAAAAAAAGTTTCATGGGAATTGTTTCCTTCCTCTCTCTGAGTATCCCCTTTTCACGATTATATCATAAATGTCCGTAGTTAAAACTGACGGCTTATTTTGAACCTCTACTTATCAATTTTCATTTTGTCCTTGGAAATATCCAAACTTATCTTGCCAAATATCCACTTCAGAGTTTACAATAAATAGGATGAATAATATAGCGCTACAATTTGGCCCCATTCAAATATATTGGTATGGTATTCTCGTTGCGTTGGCTTTTCTAACCGGTTATTGGTTGACCATCCATAATGGGAAGCTTTATGGGATAAACCCGGAAGTAATGGACAAGCTGCTGATTAAGTTGTTTATTGCGATTATTGTGGGAGCGCGCTTGGCTTTCGTTATTTCAAAATACCCTTTTTTCATTGCCAATCCCTGGGAAATCATCCGCATTGACCATGGCGGCTTAGGATCTCATGGGGCATTGATCGTTGCCATGATCTTCGGTTACTTTTGGACCAAAAAAGCTAAAATTGCTTATTGGAAACTGGCTGATGCTGTGGCGCCCGGAATAACGCTGGGTCATATATTTGTCCGCATAGGCAATTTCATAAATGGTGAATTATACGGTCCACCGACGAACCTGCCTTGGGGTATAAAGTTTCCCTCGACTTCCGTACCGGTCCATCCCAGTCAATTATATGAAGTTCTGACTTCGATGATCGTTTTACCCTTCGCCATCCAATGGAGCAAAAGCCCAAAATACCCGGGATATGCATTTCTAAGGGTCATTTTAATTCATTCGCTGATCAGATTTTTGATGGATTTTTTCCGTCAAGATGCCCCTTTTCATGGCCATTTGGTTTTAACACAAATCATCGCCATTAGTTTTACAGTTGCAAGCTTAGGCTATATTCTGTATTTGGAAGTTTGGAAACATAAAACTGACTTCTAACTCCCACCTTATAATCTGGTTTTCGATTTTAGGAACTTGACTGAAATTCCTGTTTGAACCCGGAAAGAAAAAACCAAATCAATGTAATAGCCTTCAAATATCACCGAGAACTTCCAGTTCCGTTCGACCGAAGAAGTGGCTGCATAGTCCAGCCGTATATCTCCGGATGACTGCGTTATAATTGGCACGTCCAAACCGCCGTCGCCATTGACAAAGACCCGTATAGCCACATCTCCTTCTTTCCCTTCTTTCAGAGCATCCGGAGGATAGATTGGCATAGGCCCCTGAACCGTCACCATGGCCTTACCCGTTCCGAAACTTTGCGGTTTATGGAGACTTGGACTTTCAAAACCGGGTGCCTCTTCTAAACTCTCGCCGAGGGTGCTTTGCCCGCCATGTTTTTCCAAGGGATTGTAGGAAGCTGGTACTTGTTTTTTAGGCGGTATAGCGGTTACTTTTGGAGGTTTATTCGCTTTTGTCTCGAGTTTTCGGTTTTCGTCACCAGAAGTTTGATTTTCCAACTTTTCCTTTGAATGGCCGGAAACCGCACTCTTTTCTTGTTTAGGTACTATAGCGGCGTCTTTTGGAGGCTGATGCGGATTTGCATAGGATTGTACTTTAGTTTTTCCTTGATTGGACTGTCTGCTTTCCGGACTTTTGAGTATCATGGATTGATTGATTCTATTTTGGGGTTGCGGAAAGATTCCCCTCATGGGAGCTCCAGAGGAGATTTCCACCAAACCGACAGGAAATGTTTCTAATTGTGAGGTTTCCGAGGCCAAGAACCCAGGCAAATAAATCATCAATAAAAAAAAATGAACGGTTAACGAAACAATTCCAGCTATAAAATAATTTCTTTGTTCCGTAAAATTCATTCTACACTCTTCACCTCAAATAGGTTAATGCAACTTGAATGAAACTATCAGGAAAGTTGTATAGATATGAAGATCCGCACTTTCTCATTGTAACAAAATTTTATTCCAAAAAAAATATTGCCCCGGTCCGCGTTTTAAAGGAGAACCGGGGTCTACTAAGCAGTTTAAATTATTTGATCGTCTCTGTCAACACTTGGTCCCCGGAAAGCTTGGTATCCCACATTAAAATGTCCACCCGCCGGTTATAACTATGGGAGGCTTCGTCATGGCCGGTTTTTAACGGGTGATCCTTGCCGTAAGCATATACAACGAAATGATCCCCGGCAACACCTCTCCCGGTCAAGTATTTTTTCACTACGGCGGCGCGCTGTGCCGATAGATCAATATTATAATCCCGGCTTCCGCGTTCATCGGCATGAGCGCCTAAAACAACATAGAGATTGGGGTTGTCTTTTAAAATTGCCAGGTTATCCGTTAAAGCCTTTGCTTGATCATCCCGGATGACCGATTTGTCAAAATCAAAAAAGATTGATGATAACTGTTTATTCAATGATCCTTTATCCTGGGGCGAAGTTATCACCGGAGCTTCTGGGGTTGGGGCCGCCGCTGTTTCCGGAGCCGCAGTAGCTACGGGAGTCTCTGTTACAGCCTTCTTCCCCCAATTGCTTAATAAGTCGACCATTGCAGCTTGATTGTTATCCCGGGCAATTTGCAAGGCAGTTTTACCGTTCCGATCGACAGCATTCAAATCCGCCCCGTTTTCTAGGAGGAGCTTGGCGATTTCAAGATAGCCTTTCTCCGCCGCATACATCAACGCAGTTCTTCCATTATTATCGGCGCTATTTGGGTCAGCTCCGCTTTTTAAGAGGAGTTGGGCGACTTCAAGATGACCTTTTTCAGCGGCGTATATTAACGCTGTTTTACCGTCTTGATCTTTGGCATTAACGTCCGCGCCTTTATCTATAAGTAACTTGGCGATATCAGCATGTCCCAAATAAGAAGCCAACATCAGCAGGGATTTTCCGTCTTCGGTTTTTAAGTTCGGACTTACGCCCTTGTCGAGTAAGCTTTGTACTTTGGCCGTGTCGCCATTAGCGACCGCCGTGGCTATAGCTTTCTCATTGCTGGAACAACCGGCTAAAAAAACCATCATGATAATTCCTAGGACCAATAGCAATTTGTAAAAGGGTTTCATAATTTTTCTCCCACCTTTTCCTAAAATTGTTTTTAAAACTTCCTCCAACAAAAAATGAATATAACCTTACTTTATCACATTCTAATTATATTTACTTTTTAACATTTTGTCAATAAGTAAACCATCATTCGCTGGAATAAAATCTTTCATTTTCCGCCTTTCCGCAATTTTGGAAATTTAAAAAACGCCTTTTACAACCATACGTAGGCGTTTCGTCTGATTTACCGGACATGTACTGTCCAAAATATATACATGATACATTACGACTCGACAATGAATCCGCCGTTGACATGAATGGTTTGGCCCGACACATACCTGGAGTCGCTGGATGCCAGGTAAACATAGGCCGGTGCCAGTTCAAAAGGCTGGCCCGCCCGCTTCATCGGAGTATCAAGTCCGAATTTACCGACCTTTTCAGCGGAAAAACTTGAAACAATCAAGGGAGTCCAGATAGGACCCGGGGCAACAGCATTGACACGGATTCCTTTGCTTATCAAGGATAATGATAACGAACGGGTAAAAGAAACCACTGCTCCTTTAGTGGAAGAGTAGTCGATCAAATCCGGCTGACCCTGGTATGCCGTAATCGAAGCAGTATTAATGATTGCCGATCCCAGTTTCAAATGGGGTAAAGCCGCCTTGGTCATATAGAAGTAAGAAAAAATATTAGTTTTAAAGGTATTCTCTAGTTGTTCGTCGGAAATATCCAAAATACTGGCTTGAGGAAATTGGACCCCGGCATTATTTACCAAAATATCAAGCCGGCAAAAGCTGCGGATCACTTTGGCAACGACTTCCCGGTTAAAGTGCGGCTCCCGCAAATCTCCCTCTATTGCCAGACAGTGTCCGCCGATTTGTTCAATATATTTCTTGGTTTCAGCTGCATCTTCCCGTTCATATAAATAAACGATGGCAACTGCCGCTCCTTCTTTTGCAAATGCAACGGAAACCGCCCTCCCGATTCCACTATCTCCACCGCTAACAATGGCCACCCTGCCCTCCAGCTTTCCGCTGCCCCGATAACCTTCATAATCGAAAATCGGCCTGGGATTCATCAAATATTCCAATCCTGGTTGCTGGTCCTGATGTTGAGGTGGAAAAGCAACCGGTGTATCTTTACAACTCCGCTCATGACCAAAATAAGGATATACCGGATACAAGTCACTCACTCCTTTCTGGCAACAATCACCAAAACTCAATTGGATACTAAGCCATCCAATCGAACCCTGGATTATTATTTATAAGTAATATATGTCTATGAAATATAGGCTGTGAGTCCTTGTCAACCGGATGTTTACTAAAAATAGTACCGACGCGTTTTCACCCATCCAATATCCATTTCCAAATATCCCGCCGCAAAATTGCCCCATCGGCATAAAAATCGGGATTTGTTTTCCGAAGGCCAAATCCTTGGATAATTATGACTTGAACCTAGGCGAAATTCTCTATTTATGCTTCATATAATATCCTATCAAGCTACCAAAAATCTTTAAAAGCGGGCTCTCCTCGAATCGGGAAAAACAACACGATGTCAGGAAGATTAACCTTTCTTGACACGCTCTTCACTCCGTCACCCCATCCCGAATCGGGAAGGGGTGACGGGCTTCCCAAAAGGAAATTTATTGATAAACTTGCTACTATATCGTAAGGAGGCAAAGGGAATGGATTTTTATACCTATGAAGATATGGTTCCCGAATATCGGGACGCCCTCGAGGCTGATATTGAAAAGGCCATCAATGGGGAATATAGCGCAATTGCTTGTTATCAGAAATTAGTCAAAGCGGCTCCTTCCAATGAAGAAAAAAAGGTTATCGGGGAAATCCGCGAAGATGAGATCAAACATTTCCGGGAATTTAGCCAGATTTATTTCGCCATGACCGGGAGAAATTATCGGCCCCGGATTACCGAGGAATGCCCTGCCGATTACCGTGATGGCCTGCGGGCAGCCTTTAAAGACGAGCAGGAAACCGTGGATTTCTATATGGAAATTGCGGATAAAGCCGATGATTCATTGATTGCCGAACGATTTAGCCGCGCAGCATCGGACGAACAACACCATGCGGTATGGTTTTCTTTTTTCTATTATAATATCTAATACCCGTTGCTGAAAATTTGGCCCCATCAAGTATGCATTTTGAAAGGGAATCTATGAAGCCGGTTGCCTCTTTGCTTGATATTTAAACGGTACTCCAAAACAGAAGGTTCCCGTTTGGTTTTTTTACCCTCCCGATAGTATCCCGGTTGGGCTACGCTTTTCTCAATTTTCTGGTTCATGGAGAATAACAACTTCAACAACTATTGAATGCCTTTCCAAAGCTACTATGTTATAATGAAATCGAGCTTGATTCTATTATTCTATATTTTATGGAGCAACTTGATGATAATTTCTCATATCGCTCTAGGCTTAATGTTCGGGATTTGTTCCGGTGTACTTTCCGGTTCTTACGGCGTGGGTATGAAAAAAATTCAGGGCTGGAATTGGGAAAACACTTGGTTGACTTATTCTTTTTGGGCCCTGCTGGTCTTCCCTTCTGTTTTGGCATTGGCCACGGTTCCTGATTTTTGGAATATTCTCGGTTTGGTACCCTTTGGGATTCTTGGACTGATTTTCATGCTGGGAGCCGGATGGGGGTTAGCGAATATTGGTTTCGGGATTGGCCTCCGCGAAATTGGGATTGCTCTTACTTCCGTTATCGTCATCGGTATCGGGAACGTCTTGGGTACTATCTCTCCACTTGTCATTTATCATCGCGAGAGCTTATGGAAGCCGGTGGGAGTCTGCATCATTTGTGGAGCATTCATATCCGTTCTTGGAATTATCTTGAGTTCACTGGAATCCCGGTCATCTTCCGAAAACAAGCCCCAATCTCTTATACGGAAAACTGTTCATTATAAAGTAATCTTCATCTGCGTCTGTGCAGGTATTCTTGGTATATTTTTCAATTTTGCTTTAATTGTAGGAAAACCCTTGGCGAACTTGGCCATTTTGCACGGAGCCAAGTTGCAAAATGCCTCCAATGTTACCTGGTTTATTACCCTTTTGGGAGGATTTACAGTATCCGCAATTTATTGCTCATTTCTACTGATAAAAAACCACACCTTTCAATTTTTCAGGGCTAAAAAGTCCGTGGTCAACTGCTCTTTCACCGCTCTGATGGGACTCATCTGGTTCGGCGGGACAACTCTTTACGGAATATCCGTTCTTTATTTCGGTAAATTCGGACCTTCCATCGGCTGGCCCATCTTTCAAAGCGTACAGATCCTGGCCGCCAATCTCTTGGGTATTATTACCGGAGAATGGAATCATTTGAACAAGAAAACATTTTATTCGCGCCTGGCGGGAATTGTTTTGCTGGTAAGCGGGATCATTATCACCAGCGCAGCTGGGAAATTGGCCTAAAATCACCCCCTTTCAAGTGCTAAGTCATGAAAACAATCCCAACCTCCGCAGCTGCATTTAATAGCCCAGAGCACTCAATTTTCTCCCATATTCCGCTTTAAAAAAACCTCCATGGCTCGATAGAAATCAAAGCGATTCTCCTCATTATGAAAGCCATGGCCTTCGTTTTCCTTGATCAGATATTCCACCTTCACTCCCCGCTTGCGAAGAGCTTCCACGATCTGGTTGGCTTCATTGATATTCACCCTGGGATCCTGAGCGCCCTGGACTACCAAAAGCGGGACTTGAATTTTATCCGCGTGGAAAACCGGGGAGACCTCATGAAGGAGCTCTTGATCTTTTTCCGGGTTTCCCACCATCATATAAAACCGTTCAAGGGTCGGTTTCCAATAAGGGGGGATTGTATTCATAAAGGTAAAAAGATTGGATACACCGCAATAGTCGACCCCGCAGGCATATAAGTCCGGTGTGAAGGTTAAACCGGCCAGCGTAGCATATCCCCCGTAACTTCCACCATAAATGGCAATCTGCTTCGGATTGGCAATTCCTTGTTTAATCACCCAGCTCACACCATCACTGATATCATCCTGCATTTTCCGCCCCCACTGTTTGAACGAAGCTTCCCAAAACTTCCGCCCATATCCGGTAGAACCTCGGAAATTAATCTGAAGTACCGCAAAACCCCGGTTGGCCAAAAATTGAGCTTCGGCATTAAAACCCCAATTATCCCTGGACCAAGGTCCGCCATGGGGATTGACCACGACCGGCAAACTTTTTGTTCCCATGCCGCGGGGCAAGGTAATATATCCATGAATCAAGAGACCGTCCCGGGACATATAAACAATCGGTTTCATCTCACCCATTAGCTTTTCCGGGAGCCAGGGACTGATGGCTCCCAAATGAGTCATCTGATCACGGACAGCATCGTATAAATAATAATTACCCCTGGAACGATCACTATATTGCCGCAAGATATATAAATCTTCATTTTTACTATGATCCACCATTGCTATCTCATCCTGGGGCAAATGACGGCGGATTTTATGAAAAATTTGTTCCGTATAGGAATCTAAGAATTTAAATTTAGGTTTCCAAGTGGTATAGGCGATATAGGTCAATACTTTACGTTTCCGGGAGTAATGTAAATTGGATACATCAACCTCGGGTTCTTCAAAAATTGAAGATATTTCCTGTCCACTGGCAGGATCCAATTCCACAATCGCTGTTTTATCCCGATTCATATTGGATGACGCATAAACCGTTCTGTCATTCCATGCAAAAAATAAAGGATTAACAGTTACCTGAAAACTGGTGGTCAATACCGGCTGAAAGGACTGGTCCTCATTTTCCCGGTATAACAGAATATTATTTGTACCGTCGTAAGCCACTGCGATGCGAACTCTGCCCTGATGGTCCGTTAACCATCCCTCAATGTTGCCGGGATTTTCGGCCACCATTTTTAATTCCCCACTGAAGACATTGAGGCGGTAGACGTCAAATATTTGACGATTTCGCTGATTGAGGCCGATAATTATTTCATTTTCCTGTTCTTCCAAATCGTCATAGATTTCAGCCCGGACTCCGGGAAATGGCGTCAAATCTCTCAGGTTCTTCCCATTCCAATCAACGGCAACAATGTGAAAATTCTCGTCCCCATTAAAATCTTTGCGATAAATGATCCGGTGGTTCCCTTTCCACAAATAACTTGCAATATCCCGCTTGGTTTCGGAAGTGACCCGCTCGGTCACCCCGGTATAAAGTTTTTGTACAAAAACATTCATCCGGTTTTGATAAGGACTCAAAAAAGAGAGTTGGGTTCCATCAGGAGATATTTGATAGCTACTTTTATCGGGATTTCGGAAAAAATTCTCTAGCGGAATTTCTCCCTTTGATAATGACGGGTTCATATCTTTGCCCCCTATCGGCGTGCCTGCTCGTTTAAAAAAAATTATCATATCCGTATATATCTTATTAAAAAAATAGATGATGATGACCAGAAAAGTTAAAGAAGGTATGATAATGAGAATCCGCCTGGGTTATGTCGCTATCGCACTGCGCTTAGAAAATTGTTCCCCTTCAAAAACCGTCACTTTGAAAAACATCAACCGGATTGAAGGATATTCCAACCAAATTAACCGGCTGATCCGGATCGCCCGTGAAAATTTAGAGAATACTTTACGGATTCTTAAAGCCAATGCTTACGATGATATTAAGGTTTACCGTTTTACATCGAAACTTGTTCCGCTATGTACCCATCCTCAATTTCATGGGTGGGACTACATTGCCGATCTAAAAGATGCCTTTGAGGAAATCGGCTCTTTTGTTAAAAGGCATCAAATACGGGTCAGTCTTCACCCTGATCATTTTACGTTGTTAAATAGTCCTCACCCTGAGGTTCAAAAAGCTTCCCGGATTGACTTAGAATACCACTTGAGAATAATCGAAGCTATGAAGCTAGGAGAAGAGGTTAAATTGGTCATGCATGCAGGCGGGAAATATGAGGACAAGAAATTGGCTTTAACCAGGTTCAAAACCCAATTCAAGGAACTTCCGGCTGGAATTCGAAGCCGGATTGTCATTGAAAATGATGACCGGTGTTACAATGCTGCAGAAGTACTCCATTTGGCCCAGGAACTCTCGATCCCGATGGTTCTGGATATCCACCACCACCAAATTCTCAATCAGGGAGAAGAGATTTCGGAACTAATGCCAGAAATTTTTCTTACCTGGAAAGGAGCCCTTCCTAAAATCCATATCTCCAGTCCTAAAGTCCCGGATGATCCGCGCACTCATGCCGACTTTATCGAGGTAGACAGGGCTATGGATTTCTTAAACATTGCCCGCTCCAACGGACAGGATTTCGATCTGATGATTGAGGCCAAACAAAAAGACCTAGCTCTTTTTAAGCTAGGCAAAGATTTGTCCACCCATCAATATCAACTTAAAAATAATGGCGAAATCCAATTAAACTGAAACCATTATCATTTTACGGGTAATGAAGGATCAAATACCGGATCCAGCGGCAAGTTCAGCAATACGCCCCCGGATATCGCCTCGATATAAACCGCCATGATAACTGATAACCGCCTCAATGTCATACCGGGTCAATTTTAATAAAGATTGTATAGCCCCAGTTTGATGTCAAAAGTATGTTGCGGATTAGGCCCTACAAGGTTCCCTTCAACAACATTGAGAGCATCGCCGGCAACCAATGTCCGGCTCTTTTTTAAAAACAAACAGATGTGCCCCGGAGTATGGCCTGGCGTATGGATTACAACGATTCCCCCTGCGTACGGCAATTCTTCTCCATCCAGCACTGCTTTATCAACCGGCGCTTTGGGGAAATTCTCATCCATCCATTGCATGATTTTCCTTTGAGGTTCCGGCATGGCATCGATTTGGGCAAAACGCTCCGGGGTCAATTTAATAGCACGTTTCTCACCTTGAATATAAGGTTTCTCCTCTTGATGGCAAATCACTTCAATTTTATTGCCGGAGGTTTCTAAAATACCCGGCAAACTTCCGATATGATCAATATCTTGATGGGTAAGAATAATGCGGGTAATAGCTTTCACAGATGCAGCGGCTTTATCCATTGCCTGGCTCAACTTGGACAATTGCCCCGGAAAACCGGTATCTACTAAAATCAATTCCTGAGCATCCCGGATAATCGTTGGATAGATGATACTTGTTCCGGACATCACATTCATTTCAACTTCCAACATCTCGACTTGATTATCGATCCTCATTTGGATTCCAACCAAAACCGTAAGCTTTGGTTTTTCCTCCTTCGATGTAATTTAAATTTTTTATGAAAGAAAGTTTCTGTGGTAGTTTGATTTATTAGTTTAGCCTTAAACTTTCTATAGTCCGCCGCGCCCAATCGGAGTCATTGAACACCGCCCGACCGACTCCAATCATATCGGCTTTGCCTTCGGCCAATAGTTTTTCACCAGCCTGGGCTTCCATGATTCCGCCCGTGAGTATGACGGGCAAAGAGACGACCTTCTTCACCGCTTGGCTGAGGGGAGCAAAATATCCTTGATTTTCAGGGCTATAGGGAATGCCCGGTACGTTATATCCCGAGAACCCTCCGGAAATATCGAGGATATCCATGCCGGCTTTTTCAAATTCTTCGGCTGCCAGTTGACTATCTTCGATAGTACTTCCTCCAGATATAAAATCGGAAGCCCCCAATCTAAGCAAAATCAGGGATTCATCGCCTACTGCCGCCCGAACAGCCCCAATCACTTTTTGGTGAATGCGAATCCGGTTTCTGATGTCTCCTCCGTAAAGATCCTTTCGTTTATTGGTCAAAGGCGAAAAAAATTGATTTAACAAATATCCATGGGCTGAATGAATCTCTACCCCGTCGAAGCCGGCTGCTATACCTCGGCGAGCGGCAGTTGCGAATCCCGTCACCAACTGATCAATTTCATCGGCTTTTAATTCCCGGGGGGTTGACCCTAAACGGGGGTTGGGCACTGCAGAAGGCCCTACCGGGGTAAAACCGGTAATTACTTCCTTGGCGGCGCTTCCGGCGTGATTCATTTGGATGATACATTTCGAACCATTTTTATGAATGACCTGCGCCAATTGGCGTAACCCGTCAATTACCGAATCCTCTGCAATTGAAAGTTGATTTTCGCTGGCTTTTCCTTCCGGCGCAATAAAACTGTGTTCAATGATAACCAGCGAAAAGTTTCCTCCCTCAGACTTCTCTCCATAGTAATCCAACAGACCCTGACTTACTTTACCATCAAAATTAGCCTTCGCCGTCGCCATCGGCGGCATAACCAGCCGGTTTTTCAAAGTGTGTCGACCCACTTGAATAGGTTCCAACATATAAGACATTACTTTTCCCCCCGATAAATTTCAATCCCATTTCAAAAGCCTTTTGACAGGTTACATGAAGTACTTCCTTACGCAATCTGGCCTTTTCTTCAACATCAAACCCCGATGTTTCATATTTATCCTATTTCTTTACCAACTTTTAATTTAATTTGAATTCATGAATCCAGCAGAAACCCGGTATTTTTGCTTCACAGGGAACCCCGCTCTGGCACTTTCCGCATCCATATCGCGGCTTAAAGCGGTTTAAAACCCGATCCAGGTATTCTCCGCATACCTGATTATCTTTCCCTCCTTCAGTAACAGCTAAGGGTGGACACCGCAAAATACAAGCGCCGCATTTTGTACAGTATTCATCGAATGATTGATATTGACGGAGTGTCGGCTCCAATGCAGGTTGGATATTACACTACCGATTCTCCCGGCCGATCCACACCGGGTAATTAAAGAACGGCTCAAGCTGAAGGTACCTAATCCGGCGATAAATGAGACATGCCGCTCCGACCAATTGCTGATTCGATTGATAACTTTAAACCGCCGATCAAGGCCAGGCGCTATGGCTCGACATCCTTTATCCATTAGATACTGAACCAAATACTGACTAAGAGAGCGGTTAAACTGCTCACCCTCGATCCTCCCATACAACCATTCCTTGGCAGGAAGTCCGGGGATCCGGTTTGCCTTTCGAACTTTATCACTAAAGGGAAGAAAATAGGATACTACACTGGTTGCTTCAGTCAGCCATTCGCTAGGCGACATATGAGAGGGTCCGACTATCGAGGATTTTTTTAACGCCGGAAAAAGAGGATCGCCCGCATCAGCCACCGCCAGTAAAGGACTATCAAACAATTGCAAATTATCCAGCCCGGCTACACGATTTTTGGGGCTTGTTTCAGTATATTCCCGCGCCAGAGTCTGAATCTCGGTTGAATCGATAGGCATTTTACACCCCCAAACTAAGAATTAATCAACACAAGCCGATGAACCTTGTGACTGTTTGCGATATTCGACGTATTCCACGATCAGTGCCGTCCAAGTGCTTGACGGTCATTTCATTCCTGTTGGGAAACTTTTAAACACCCTCTTTTAGATCTCAATTTCCGTTTTGAACACAATTACCGCTTCTCCCGCTATTTTCACTTCAACCGGTTGATGGTTTGCGATTTTAACTTTTACTTCAACTGTCCCTGTTCGATGGATGGCTTCGCCTTGTTTGCCTTTAAAATTAAACTCACTCCTTGAATCATCAACCAATCTATGATGGACCAGGTAAGCTCCTAGCGGTCCATTCGCATTGCCGGTGACCGGATCTTCATTGATTCCAATGGCTGGCGCAAACATTCTTCCGTAAGTCAAAACGTCCTCAGAATCAGAATCCAAAGTAAAGACAAAATAACCGTTACAACCAACGAACCGGCTTAAGTCGGCCAGGTTATCAAAATGAGGCGCCAATTGGTTCAATCGCGCTCTATTTTTGATGCCAATCATCACTTTTGAATGTCCCGTCGAAACCATTTGAATTGGACAATTCTCGTATAAATCCTCTTCTTTTAAATCCAAGGCTTGGGTTATCCTAGCCTTGAATTCGCTTTCAAAAACCGTTCCAAATTCAATTTTCCCTTGGGTCATAACCACTTTATAATCGGTATCGGTTTTTATGATTTCAAATGGCAATATACCTATCCGGGTTCGCATTCGATACATGGAGCTTCCCAAATTTTCCTCAACCGCTTTGGCATACATTGCGGCAATCGTGGCATGCCCGCAAGTTGGGACCTCAATTTTAGGAGTAAAATAGCGTATCACACCGTCACACTCTTTTCCATCCGGCGAAAATAAAAACGAAGTCTCCGAGTTATTCAACTCCCGAGCGATCCTTTGCATTTGCATCTCTGTTAAACCATCCGCATCAAGAACCACTCCGGCAGGATTGCCTTGAAAAGCTTCTTTGGTAAATGAATCGATTTGATAAACGATATATTTCTTCATCCATTTCCCCCGCTTACTCCTTGCCATACATAAAACTTTTGCCACTTAATCTTCGAAATTGATTACCAAGTCCGCAACGGATTTTCTGGATTTATTAGGGGCAAATCCTTTAGCATATCCTAAAGGTGTAAATGCCACCGGCTCCATCGAATTGTCCAAACCCAACACATTCCGGGCTGCCTCCAGATCAAAAGCGCCAATCCAACAAGTACCCAAACCCAAAGCTGTGGCTGCCAAGATCATGTGATCCATCACAATGGCCGCGTCCACATCAGAATAATTTTTACCATCCTTCCGGACCCAATTTTCTCCCGGAGTTGAACAAACGCAAAGGACATTGGGGGCCTCACCAAACCAATCTTTGGGATATATTTTCTTTAATTCATCCTGTCTTCCTTTTGTTGAAACCACTATAACCTTAAATGCCTGGCGGTTACATGCCGTGGGAGCCAACCTGGCCGCTTCCATAATCTGTTCCAGTTTCTCAGCTTCAACCGGGTCAGGGCGATAAGAGCGAACGCTATAACGCTGTTCAAGCACACTGAAAAAATCCATCATAATTCCTCCTTTTCAAAACGAAAGATTATATCCAAATTGACAGTATAGGGATAATCCTGTGGATTATATAATCATTGGTGGAGCTTTTTCAAAACCCCGGCCATGTTTTGTCCCAAAATTTGAAAAGTGTGAATTCCTTCTTCATCTTTTTGGACATCCCCCGGCTCCAGGGAGAGCGTCATATTCCAATAACTGGAACTTGGAATGATCATCTCAGCAATTCCAAAGAAAAAGTTAATGGCTGAATAAGTAAACGTTGAGCCGGCACGCCGGACTGAAACTACCGCGGTCCCAACCTTGCCTCTTAGAATCCCTCCGCCATTGGCCTTGTTAACAAAGCCTGCGCGGTCAATAAGGGCCTTAACTTCTGTTGATACATTACTGAAATAGGTGGGGGAACCAATCACGATCCCATCCGCTTCCTTTATTTTTTGGATAAAAGTGTTCATCTCGTCATCCTGTCGGACACAACGACAGTCTTTTTTTTCATAACATTTACCGCAAGCCATACAACCGAATACTTTCCGCCCCCCTAATTGGATAAGCTCAGTTTCAATGCCTTCCTTAGTCAACTCCTTAAAGACAATTCCAATACTTTGGGCCGTATTTCCATTTACTCTGGGACTACCGTTAAATGCCACTACTTTCATCTTCGACATCCCCTCCAGTATTATTTTGATAAAATGAACTTTCCGATCATCCTGAATAGTTACTTAAAAAGCAAAGAAGTGAGCTTTCCAATTCCCACCATGTTTGATATAATCATAGATATTACACAAATAAAAATCAAGTACCAACTTTTCAGTATCATAGTACCTAAAAAGAAACCATTTCCATCCATTCATAAAGAGAGGCATTCATCATGATCCAATTTCGCAATACCCATTACCAATGTTCCATGGAATTAACCCTGGCACTAATTGGCGGCAAATGGAAATCATTGATTCTCTGGCGGTTAGGTGATAACACCCTGCGTTTCAGCGAGTTAAAAAAGAGCTTGCCTCAAGTCACCCAAAAGATGTTAACCCAACAATTGCGAGAGTTAGAGGAAGACGGTTTGGTTCATCGCCATGTATATACCCAAGTCCCACCCCGAGTCGAATACTCACTGACCCAGGCAGGGAAAAGTATTTTGCCAATCCTTAATACCATGTGTGAATGGGGACTACAATATATTACTTCTTTCAGTAAGGAAAATACCAATGATTCATGTTCATCTTCGAAATTAATCCAACACAAATCGGAGAAATAACAAAATTATCCATTTTGAATGGAGACACGCTTACATTATCGGATCACACTCCAAAAGCAGCGTCCAAAACGACAGTTTATGCGCCGCCCAAATCAGTCAATCCATTGGACCCTACCGTGAAGACTGCAAACATTGCCCGCCAATGCTGACTTGAAAGAAAATACCGGCAACTGCAAAATAATGACATCGATTGATTGATTTTCTCAAAACCAAGACCGTCGAATGCATCGCTATCCAGCTTAACACAACGCATAGTGAGAGTGAATGTACAGAGGGATATATAAGCTTGGACACTATTCGTTTTAATCCTGCACTTGTTATATTCTCAGTCGTAATTTTTGAAGTTTGCCACTGCTCCCTCCCAAACATATAATTTTTAAAGCAAAAGACGATGATAGTTCGTCGTCTTTTGCTCGTTTTCAAATCGTTTTAGGGTTGGGGATATTCAGGGGCAG
The DNA here is from genome assembly GCA_023401925.1 of Bacillota bacterium. Classification (GTDB taxonomy): domain Bacteria; phylum Bacillota; class UBA4882; order UBA8346; family UBA8346; genus UBA8346. The sequence continues at coordinate 147,191 of JAEXDA010000073.1, read as the reverse complement.
ACTCTCCATCCGCCGGCAACGGTCTGAATATCGTTTTCCTGATTATATCGGCTTGTTCTCCGGTAATTACTTCATCCTTGACGAGCCGGCCCAAAGGATCTCTGGGGGCATCCATTGGAACCTCTTCTTTTTCGAATCTCCGGTCTGGTTTTGGCCCTTTCATCCTATTGAAATCATCCTCGAAATATTTGATGATATTATCTTTCTGTTTATCGGTGATTACATTTGAACTTATCAGTTCATCCAATTTTTCCCCTAGTTCGGCCTTCATTTTTCCGGATCCGGTGATGAGATAAGGCACATCAAAACGCCTCTCTAGCGTCATTGGCTTAGGCATTACTTCGGATATCGCGGCCATAACATCAGCTTGCTTTTGGGTAATGACTCCACATTGGACCAATAGGTCAGAAAAGTCATTCGATTTATCTTTGATGCCTTTGTCTTTCTCAAATTTTTCGATATGTTTTTTACCAGGTCCATTTGAAATTCTATCAATATAAAACTTTAAAACAATATCTTTTTGCTTAACGGTAATCACTTTAGAATGAACAAGTCCATCGAGTTTCTTTTGTAGATCGGATTTCATTTTTTCCGGGTCCGGCCGATATGACATTTGGCGTAACCCGGGAAAATCTCTAGGAGCAACTCTCTCAATAACCGCTGCCTGAGCTTGGTTGATCACAGCGTCCTTTACAAGTAAATGAATTGGATCATTGCCTTCTTTTGGAGGCTCAGCCATAGCCTTTGGATCCACCGGCTTTGCATATTTCCTCGTCTTTTCAAAATACTCAATGATTTTTCCTTTTTGCTCAGGGGTGATTGCTTTTACCGCAACCAGTTCATCAAGAGCCTTCCCAAATTCCCCAACCATTTTGGCAAATCCCGCTGGCGGCGCTCCAGGCTCCCCATGGAATCCTTCCAATGTCTTCGGGGCCGTGTTATCTGCCCCAAAAACCATTCCAGTAATTCCAAACAGCAAAAGCCCGACCACAAGCATTACCCAAAATTTTTTCGCTCCCATCAAAATGCCCCTCCTCTATTTTTGTAATTTCATAATCCCATTGTAAACATACTTTATGTCGATCGAGTGAACGCTAGGTGTATGTACTGTGATAATCATCTTCACTGGTCTCTTCCCAACGTGCATAGCGGTTTAATCCATAATAAATCCGAATCAACGAATGGCATTTAAAGGAATACCATGTATCGCGCCTAAAACGTCGCATATTCAAAAAAATGCTTCAAGAAATTGTGCGCATTAAAATGGAGTTTGCATGGGATATTGATCCATTAGAAAATATCTCAAGGAATCTTCAAAGCAATTTACGGAAAATCAACAATGATCTTCATTCTAGCGCGGATTTAATGATCCGCCAGTTTACCATCCGTATCAAAAATAGCCCTAAGGCAGCCTTAGTTTTTATTAATAGACTAGCCGATAAAAAACAAATCGAATGGAGTATTTTGCGGCAGACCAAATTTGATGTAAAATGTGTCATACGGCTTGTTGGGTTAACAATTCCACCATTAGCTCCCCCTGAAGAATAACTTTAAAAGAGGGTCAGGATGATATTGAACGAGGAAAAATCTCCGGTTTACAATTCTCCTTTTTTAATCATTGGATTTATCGGGGGGGGTTCAATTATGTTGACCTCTTATACCTCAAACATTACCAAACACGACACTTGGCCGGCTGTACTAGTCGGGTTTCTTATCATGGTTCCTTTCGTTTATATTTACGCTCTGCTTGCCAAAAGGCTTCCCGAACGTATGAACAACCTCTTATATAATGAAAAAAGCTGTTCCCTTGGTTGAATAACCTCTGAAACAGCTAATGATGAATTTCAAATAACAGCAACAACAGTTCGAATTTATTTACCTGCTTTTAGCCTTATCCTTATTATGCAAATAAGCCCAGATAATATCATTGACTTTCTCCGTATATGAACAGGTGATTTTTAATTCCGGAGTTCTAGGACTGTCAAAATAAACTCCTGCTTTTGGTGTTCCCCAGGATCCGGGACCAGGGGGAGGTGTTGGAGTCGGAGTCGCCCATGGATCAGGCTTGTCCCCAGGCCTGCCCCTTGGATCCAGAACACCGATTTTAAACTTATCACAAAGTTTGATTCCCTCATATAAAGTAGTTGTCACATAATTGTAAACCGGAGTGGTTCCCAGTTCCGACAAATTACCATCTTCATCAACAATATAGAGGACGACATAAGTGGGTTTACCGTTCGCTCCGAAAAGAGTCCTTCTTCCTTTGATGTCACAGTCAATTTTAATTGATTCCACGTCATTAATGCCGACCAAGTCCAGTTCCATGGTTTTGCTGGATGGAGGTAACATATATGTTTTCGGACTGATTTTCATTTCTCGAATATATCTGTTATATAACTCCTCAAATTTAGCATTTTCTCTGGTACTGGACACTCTGGCATCCGGATCCAGCTTACGAACCATTTCCAGCTGCTCCTTAATTTTATCCACACTGGAACGGCATTCCGATAATAAATCAAAGCTCAACTTGGAATTGGCAATCATATAATTCATAAAAGCCAGGTGTTTGTCCCATTCATCAGCCATATTCAAATAATCAGTAATATTATAAAAAGGGTCTTCCGGACGATTGTCGATATTCCTATAATCTTTTAATTCCCAAGTAATGATTTCAGGGGGACCGCCATTCGCCCTTTTTAATAAGTCTTTAAAATCATCATTGGTGTATGGACCCGAATTGTTAATGATATTCGTGCCGTATACACTGCTTCTGACATTTACATCTCCCAATCTTTCACCTGCAAAAGCCGACTCTTGCGCTGATAGCCGGACCCCGAATATTTTTTTCAGATTAAGCTCCATTGCGCGTTTAATCGCATTCTTCGCCCGGGTTGAATACGATGAAAAATCTGAAATATCCGCTTGGTAGATCACAAAAAACATCTTTCCAAAAGTTACCGCACTCACATACTTATCACCAAATGTTTTAAAAAAAATTTTGGGATTACTCTTAAAAATAGAAAGGCCCTCATCCGTCATGATCGGCATTTCGCTGGAAAAAAACTTTTTATCTTCTTGTTTCCAATATCCGATGAGGGTAATTTTATCCGCCGAAAACGAGGTATTGGTGATAACCGAATCAGTAATTCGCGATTTTAATGTTGAATCAGGGGCTCCTGAATTGAAAGCAAAATTGGTTACAAGCTTGTCTTCCAGTTCCTTTTTGGAATCTACGAAATAATAAGCCGTGCTATTCATGATTCCAGGTAAACTACTATCAATATTGGTGCTATATCTTAAACATTTATTATCCGATACAAAATTGCGGTTCAAGGAATTGAATCCCTTCCCCAAAATGTCAATCTCACCGGGTGAGATAAGCGATTTAATCGTACTTGCATATCCCACGAACCCGCCTAAAATCCAAAAGGATAAAACAAGTATTCCTAAGGCTACAGTTTTCACTTGTAATGCTATCTTTTTCATTTTACCTCCTGTAGTCAACGAAACCATTGAACTTATTTAAAAATCCTTACTATGCAGACAGAGGTGCATTGTTCTATCTATACTTATCGTTCCATTAGATTTGAATTTTCTTTGAATCTTCATATAACCATTCAAGTTTTTGGGGATTGCATTTATTTTGCGGTTAAATTATTTTCCCCTTCATCACCCGCCGGGTCATCCCCAAAAAAGTATAAAGGGGCTGTCCTAAAGTACTTTTTGAACAGCCTCTGTTTGTACCTATGTAAATTCTCTCTTGAATCCATTCAATACTTAATAGCTAAATCCTACTCCAACCTCAAGACTAGTGGATTTATACATAAAATCAAGCAAACCGTTGGCATAAACAAAACTGCCTTCCATAAAATAAAATTTAGATTTGGCCTGTAAAAACATTGATAAATTTGTGGCATTATCCGATGTAACAACCGAGAGGCCCGGTCCTAATAGAAGATCAATTCCTCCCGAATCCATGATTAACGGCCTAAAGGCAGCTATCCGAAATATACCAATACCATCATCGGATTTATCTTTGGTGTGCAGGTACGACAAACTCGTCAGCAAACTTTCATTGCTATTGAAATCCGAAAAGATTTCATAATACCCTTTGGATGTATCAAAAGTCGTTTTTACGCCAACCGTTGCAAAGCCGACAGGGATAGCAATTCCGCAAGATGAACCCCTGAAAGAACCGATACTGTTCTCTCCAAAGTCACCACTTCCTATATGATCCCAAGAAAAGAACAAGTTCATTTTACCGGGCTCTTCCAAAAACGGTGCGGCAAATACGGTAGCAACGTTAATCCCTAATAATAACATCATCGTACAAACAAGTAATAACCCTTTGAAATAAAACCTGCCATTTACTTTTTTCTGCATCTGGGCCTCCTTAATAAATGTCATAAATAATGATATTGATTTTAAAATGAAAATTGCGTTTTATCCCTTAAGCTCCAATCTGAATTCTTAGGAACAAACAGTCAGGTATTATTGCCCGCATTTGTCATTTAAATCTTTAAGCTATTACCCGTAATGATACAATACCCGCTTATATAATATACCATTACTTTTTATTTATCAATTCGATTCTATGAATTAAATTCCTTTAGCAGGAAAAATTTTTGCCTGAATTTAACAGAATGCGCATGAATTCACTGACTATTGTTGCTTATCTATTCGCTTTCGATTTGATTCCATAGATTATCCAAAGTATTCTTTCCAGTTAGCTTGATAGCATCATTGGGAAATGCTTTAATCATAATTTGCAACCAGTACTCTTTTTCAACCCCGTCATAATGCAAAACAATCTGCCGGCAATGCCAATCATAAATCAGATTATATTCGGCTTGTGAAAAATCATTCTCCAGATAATCATAAGTGGTTGCTATGGAATAGCTCCAATTGAAACTAATCTTACCAGAAAGATTTGCGATAAAATTTTTCGATGTCCAAGGAGATTCCTCATCTAAAAAATTGTAACCTATCCCCAAAGCAATGTTGCAATTTGCATTCGGATTATATATAGCTGTGAGATCCGTTTGGCCAAGCCTTTTTCCCCAATAATAGATAGTACTGAAAACAAGGCTTGCGATAGAAGCAGCCTTCCAGCTCAAGGAGAAATTGAACGGGTAGGCATACCGTGTTGCAAAATTATATTTTGTGCTGGCTGAAGCGGTCAAATTATCGCTGGAATAGTTCCAGTTATTTGCGGCATAAAAACCCGACAGGTCATCATCCCCGTTGTAACTAAAATATGAGCAAATCTCACCTGCCGTTACGGCATATCCTATATCCAATTTGGCATAAAACGCTTTTGTGAACTGATCTTTGAAAACCATCTGGGTTGAGAGGGAACTCAATTCCGTTTCACTCCCGTTCACAATAAAACCACGATATTTTAACAAAGATTCATTATGGAGGGAACAAGGGCCTTGCTGCCAAATCATACCTGAGGCTTTGTCAAAATCCAAAGCATAACGTTGGCCTTCCGATAAACCGGACGAAGAGTATTTTTCCATATGGGTGTATTGTGCTGCAATTTTTATGTCACTTACAACCGGCAAGGTTATTTTGGGGATTGTGTAAATCAGATTCGGTAACAGGCTGGTTCCGCTGGTGCTACTTGAATAATTGCGATTTTCAGATACCGTAAGGGCCAAATTGGACCAAGTCCAATCTTTTCTAGCCGACAAGGTATAATACCGATTCAGGTACAGACTGTCTGAATCCAAATAGCCATAATAATACCATTGGCCATTTAGATTGACGCTTGAAGTTTTATCAGGATTTGCACTCCAATGGGTCGCCAAATTAACAGTCCGGTAAGTATCCTCATATTGATCTTTCCAAGTCAAAGATAAACTGGGATAAGGCGATTGACCCAAAATTGTAAGGTTATAGCTATTATTGGGGTATAATTCTCCATCTTCCGTAAAATGAAACCAATGGGTGAAATCTTGAGTGACTGATATTTTCGAATTTAACTCTCCCTTGGAGGAAAAACCCAGCATATAATCATCATATTGCGATTCATAGGTAGCACCATCATTCCTTGAATAACCGCCGACATCAGGATTGTTCATATTGCTTTTTTCCAGGAGTCCGGTTTTAAGAGAAAAGTTACCCGTTTTAGATGTTGGAAAACAATGGCTTATGGCGTATAAATTTCCACCATATTCAGTCAGCCGTATTTCCAAATTTCCCGATTGATTTTGAAAAGGGAAATGATAATAATAGTATTGGGTATCAACAAAAAAACCTTCCGTATTGCTCCTACCCCATTGGACGGCAAAATTGTCCTTTGTTTCATCTAATGAAATATAAAGAACCGGCAAATAAAAAACGGGCGCCGAATGTTCATAAAACCATACTTGGCGCATAATTAGAACATCATGGGGGTAATATTCAATACTCTTGGCGGAAAGGTGATAATGGGGATTTTCAAGATTACAAGTGGTGAAAGTAGAGTGCTTTGCCCGAACATCTTCTCCGAAAACAAGCGCTTCCGCAGCGTTCATAAAAGCGGTTCCTTCAATATTAGGATCCTTAATCTCCGTCTGTAAAGGATAAATCCATCCATGTTCCGTTCTTAATACGTATAAAAATTTATTCCCATGATAAACATTGCCGTTATTGGTCACTGTCAGAGAGCCGGCAGCGAGCAAACTGTCAAGTTCTTGATCCAGCAAAGCGTAATCCGCCTCTATCTGAATATTTTTATAGACGATTTTTACATTGCCGAAGGCCTCAATTTGCTTTGATTCATAATTGTAATTCACCTCATCCGCAGACACTTTAGCCGGTGCCCTTTCAGCCCAAGACGTTGCGGGGAATATCAATAATAATGACAAGGCCCACAAGGCCACCCCCAGGGTCCGTTTCATCATGCACCTTCAAAGTTCATTGACTGTTGTTTTAAATTCAGACATTTCTTTAAATTAGAATAATTATATCATATATCCACAAAATGTAACAATAAGCCTTTTTGCCCAAGTTATTCCTTTTTGACAAAATACAATCAGTCCCCCGGACGTTTTCCCAATCAGAATTTCTAAAAATTATAATTGCTTTTCTTTTTATTATAAGATATTATTGATAATATACCTTCGAAAGGATTGTTTTTTATGTTTGATTCCTTTGATTACAAATTAATCGCTTATCTAATGAAACAAGGACGATCAACCTGGGCTGAGTTAGGCGGTATTTTAGGGTTATCCGCTCCGGCGGCGGCCGATAGGGTCCATAAATTAGAGGAAAACGGCATCATTAAGGGATACTCAGCTTTAGTTGATCCCGAAAGCGTCGGTTTGGGCATAGCGGCATTCATATCGGTAACCTTGGATCGGCCCGAACGTCGAAAACACTTCCTGGATCAAATTCAAAAGATGGCTGAAATTTTGGAATGTCACCACATTGCCGGCGAAGAAGATTATATTCTGAAAGTTCGTTGCTCTGATACCAAACGGCTCGAATATTTGATCAGCGAAGAGATCAAGTCCCTCCCGGAAATCTTAAAAACCCGGACTACCATTATCTTGTCAACCAACAAAGAAACCCCTCTTTTACCCGTGAGTTTGCCACAGGAGGACTAAAATGAATCTTACTCTTTTTATGAAAGGACTCATTTTGGGATTTTCGATTGCAGCTCCGGTTGGCCCTATTGGAATTTTATGCATTCGCCGGACTTTAACCCAAGGAATGAGCATCGGGCTTATATCAGGTTTAGGCGCCGCCACAGCCGATGCCGTCTATGGTTCAATCGCCGCTTTCAGCCTAACCGCGGTATCCGATGTTCTCATCAACCTTCGACTCTATATTCAGACTCTAGGCAGTTTATGTTTACTTTATTTGGGTTGGAAAACTTTCAGGACCATTCCTTCTGCAAACTCGGAAACCAATACGGGGGGAAACATCCTTCACGCATATGCCTCAACCTTTCTACTGACTATCACCAATCCGATGACAATTCTTTCTTTTACCGCTGTTTTCGCCGGACTGGGTGTGGGGGCCGCCCAAAGAGATTACCGTTCAACCCTTTCCGTTGTAGTTGGCGTTTTTACTGGCTCCATGCTTTGGTGGCTTTTACTCAGCGGCGGGATAGGCTTCTTCCGTCATCACTTTAATCCGGTATGGCTGCATTGGGTCAACCGTTTAGCTGGCCTTATCATCCTTGGGTTTTCTTTATATAACTTATTGCAAATATTTTTATAATTGCAATAAAAAAGGCTCTCCCAAAGGAAACTATCGTCATTTACCACGATAAACCCTTTTGGACAGCCTGGCTCAATCCGGAAAGCATTCAATTTTCCAAAAAACTAAGGACGATTCAATCCCCTCTCACCATGGCGGCAGCCACTGCAGCACCGGCACCCGAACCGTCCTTTACAAGCTGGACCCTTATTTTATCGGCCTTATTTCCAAGAGCTTCATCCAGCCCTTTGCGCAACTCTTCTTTAAACCCAGCCATCTTTTCGTAGATCGATCCGTCTACGGCCACCATATGCTGCTGTTCAAGATCGGGATCAATGTGAAGCGCCGTACCGATATAAGTCCCTGCAACCAACCGGGCGGCTCTTTCTACGACCAGCCTCGAGATTTCTTGAATCATTTCAGCATCCGGAGCGAAACAATCAAAAACCGATTGAATATACTTTCGATTTGAAATGAATTCCGATACTTCTTTTGAGGGTAGACTATTTTTTTCACAGAAGGAAGACATTAGTTTTTGATTATTTTTCAAAAGACTTCCCTGATCTGCCGACTTACAAAGAATAATCCTCACAAGTTCCCCCAAGTATACTCCGCTCATCATCTTTTCCAGTCGAGCGCCGCCCGGTTTGTTACTCGCAGCATCCAAAAGGTTATCATACTCTGTAAAGGGAAGTTTCCAATCAAAATTAGCCGCTTCCATATTCACAATCATCGGTTTTCCGGTTAATGGATGATGAGGCTCGACATAACATGTATTATGTCCCGTCCCCAGTATCGTGCCAATATCTGCGTCCGCATATTGACAGGCCGCAACCAGCAAAGTCCCGACCGTATCGTTTAGAATAGCGCAGGGATACACCTCAAGTTTTTTGCGTTGTAAGGCTTCCAATAAAAGTTGATTTGGATTTTTACCGACTACGCCGGTGACGCTGATTTCCTTCATCCACATGATCAAAGTCGCGTGATTGATGTTTGTTTGCTTGGTTGGAAATGAAAAGGTATGCCCTAAATAATACCGCTCGCCCGGACCAACAATTTGGGCAATTTTTTCAGCAAAAAAGTCAAATAATTCTTCCGCTGTTGTTTCACTAGTGGTATAATCCCATGTTCCATCAGCGCTTCGCAACCCGGATGAAACCTCGGCGATTTTTGTGATATTGCGGTCTTTGATAGAAAATTTGGCCACCCTGACATTGGAACCACCCATGTCGACTGCAAGAAAGGTTCCCGACTCTTCTCCCGAAGGCTTGCCGATATAGGAAGGAATCATTAATAAAGGACTGCTTTCACCTTTCAGCCCACTTTCGATTGCTTTTTTAAAATTTTGGGCAATCTCATCAATTTTATCGATTGAAACTTCCAGTTCTTTTTGCAGACTTTGCAATAAATCCATTGAAACAACAACCTCTCATTGTTCTATGATTTTTAATGAAGAATCAAAATCCATCCAGCACGACTTGAGTAATTCGCCATACTTTGACGATACCCTTTCGCAATGCTTTCACCGGGCTTTATTTTAACAGTATAACGCTCCAGATTAAAAGGACGAACAATACAGGATGTCATCAGTGCTCCAATTTCAAGTATAACCAGTACTTTTCGGTTATTATAAGCTGTCCCCCTCCACCGATTGTCACTCGCTTTGTACTGAAATGCATAAGGCGGATAATTTCGCCCAACGAACCAACCAGAATTAGGTCGGATTAGTTTAATCAATCAGTCGGAAAGTACTACGGTACCGAAAAGCCAAATTGTTCCTCATCAGAAGATGAAACTTATTATTTTAAGAATTCCGATAACTTCTCATCCCACCGGGAAACATCCTTTCCCAATGCCCATTCGCACATAATCAGCGATTCTTTACTACTAACTCTCACTTGGACGGGATCTTTTAAATCTTTCCCCGGGAAGATCAACGCCTTGCCGGATGTAAACGCGATCCATAAATCTTGATTGGGTGAAACGACAGCATCCATTGCGTTAGGGACGAGCTTTTTGAGTTCCCGAAGACTGTTAGCGGCTTCAGGATAGCGGACTAAATTTTTAGGAACTTCCAGTGGCAAATCATAGAGTTGAAACATATAAAATTGGGCAGCCCCATTTTCAAAAAACCATTTCTTGGCAATTTGAGGCTGCCAACGATTGGACTTGCGCGTCACTCCCCAGCCATATTCATCGGTCAGGTTTGAGACCGTAGAAGATTTGCCAACCAATTCCTCCTCTGTTTCCGAAATCTTCATCGTCCGGTAGTCTTTTATATAAACAGTGGCTGAAGAGCCGAAAAGCTTTTCGATAGAGACGTTTCTTTTATCATCAAAGCCATCATTATGATCATTATAAATGAAAGAACGATTAAGATCCGATATTTCCCGGACAAAAACGGCAGATTCCTCCCGGCGAAGCGCGCCGGAATCATAGCTGTTTTCCTGTTTGATACAGGCATAACGGGATCCAATAAACATCAGTCTCGATGATTCATTGACCTGAGCCCAATCTTCTTCCACCAAGTTAAGGTAATTACGAAATTTCTCATTCAACGAGAGGGGTTCCGCGAATGGATGGGCTAATAAATATTGAATTCGGATCTTGGTATTCCCAAGTGTACTGTATGTTTCTTTCTCATACCACTTTTCTCGGATCACCCAGAAATCCTCACCATCGGGAAATAAGATACCCGATCTTTGATTGACTTTAATTTTACCCGATTCATTGGTAATCCAAAGGGTCCGGTACGAGCTGGTATCTTCGCTGTCATTGCGAAACCCCAGCAAAACACCGGTATAAGTTTCCAGCCGCTCCTCGGACCATCCCTGATTGATGAGGATAAAAAAAAGAAGAATGATAATTAGCAAAAAAAGAGGTTTTTTCAAGCTTCTCACTACTTTCTTCCGTTCAATTTAGAACTTTTTTGGTTTGTCCATAAAAATTTACCCTTCCCTATATTGTAACTAATTTTTTTATTTTTTGTATCAAAAAAAAAGAGATCCTTTATTGGATATCATTACATTTATGTTAAAATTAATCTTTTTAAAATGGCTCGTTGGGTCATATCCTTTACCCCCAGTTAAACCTAAGTTTTATCGTTCCAGGTATTCAAAAAATTCAAAATCGGCTGCTTGGCCCCGTCCCGTTAAATCTTGACAGCAAAGCCCTACCATTGAACCGGTAAAAGTCCCTTCAAGACAATGCTCATCGGAAAGCTTACCCGCATCGAGCACCGGCCCCAATGCCGCCCATGCGTTTCCTTCCTTGGAATAATAAAATTGTAATTTATCATAGTCAATCCGGACTTGCAAATAGCAATGGGACCACCCCTCAATACTTACCTCCGTACTCATAGGTTCGTCAAAATTATCGTTATCACAACTAATAATTCCCAAACATTTCCCAAGGGATTCATCATGGGAGATTCGGAGATAATACCAATTTTGAGTATCATAGAAACAAATCAAACCGGCCATTTGTTTAAACGTATCGGGTTCAAATTCCACACAAGTGCCGGCGGTATAACAAAATGCCTGCTGACGTCGGGCTATCAAGCTTTGATTATGTTTGGAACTAAGCGATTCCCGTCCTTTGATCCGCAAAAAGCCAGGCCGTTCTGTGAGTGAAAAATTCTCTTCCCGAAAGGGAATTCGTAACGTTTGATAATGCGGACTTACATTGAAAGAATTAAAATCATCCCTTACGGGATCTTTTTCCCACACGTGTTCAGGTAAATCGGGGCCTTCCACTTCGAGAGCCGGTTGATTCCCGCCGGAAGCCAGATATAGCCAATGATCATCCGACCAGACTACTTTTTGAATAGCCGTTTCCCGTCCTAAAGTGCAATAGCCCCTTGTAGGGATCGGTCTTCCACAAAGATGAACCATATACCACTGGTCATTTTGGGTTTCCACCAAGTCTCCATGACCGGCTTTTTGCAGCGGTAAATTCGGATCAGTCCATGATGTCAAAATAGGGTTATTCGGATGGACTTCGTATGGACCCAATAACGATTTTGAACGGGTTAGCGTCACTGCATGTTTTAATCCGGTACCGCCCTCGGCCATCAACAAATAGTAATACCCGTTAACTTTATATAAATGAGGTCCTTCCGTCCGTCCAAGCTCCGTTCCATCAAAAATCTTGAACTCCGGCCCGATTAGCCGTCTCTCGGCAGGGGAATATTCCTGTGTAACGATGCCTGAAAAAGGATTATGGTTTTTACGATGGTCCCAAACCATATTCACTAACCATTTTTTGCCGTCATCATCATGAAAAAGCGAAGGATCAAACCCGGTGCTATTTAAATAAACCGGCTCCGACCATTTCCCCAGGATATCATCGGTAGTTACCAGATAATTATGAGTGTCCTTAACAATTCCTCGCGTTTTAACATCGGTAAAAATCAAATAAAAAAGCTTTCCATCATAACTTAAACAAGGCGCCCAAACTCCTCCTGAGGAAGGATCTCCTCTAAGATCCAATTGGGAAGGACGATCCAAGGCATGAGTAACGGGACGCCAATGAATTAAATCCTTGGAATGGTGAATTAACACACCGGGAAACCACTCAAAGGTTGAGGTAGCAATATAGTAGTCATCGCCCACCCTCAAAATTGAAGGATCGGGGTTAAAACCCGGCAAAATAGGGTTTATTATGGAATGCAAATGATTCATTCCTTCCTAAATTCAATTTTAGCTTGCTTTTCTTTAGGTAAATGGCATCTTCCATCAGCGATCTCCATAAATAAAAAAGGGGCTGCTGCAAAAGAAAATTTACCGATAAAGATATACAACCCATCAATGTTTGTCATTCAACGCAACATATTGTATATCGAAGGGATTTTACAATCCTTTTGCGACAGCCTCTATTTTGGGTATGGATGTTTATTTCAAAAAAGCATCAAAATCGGTTTTTTCTTTCTCCAGCATTTTTGCCCATTCATCCAACATCTGTTTGGCAGTTTTCTGTTTCAACATCACCATTTGGATGGAAGGTTCAATCTTCGCCTGGATAGTAGTATAGTTCGGCAGATAAAATGGATTGCTGCCGAATTGGGTAGTCTTCGAATTGATAAACTGCGAACCGGTTTCCATATAAGGCAGCTGATGAACCCAAACATCATCAGCAGCTTCGCTGTTGGCCGGTATCTCGCCATAGAGTTTGCCATAAGCGCTGTTGGTTTCTTTGGATAAATAAAATGTGAGGAATTTCCAAACCGCCTCTTTATCCTTTGAATGCTTCGACATTGTCAAACCAAGCGGCATCAAGCCTGGGTGTTGACGGTATCCCTTAACGCTCTTAGGAAACGAAATCGCCATAAACTTGCTACGATCGCCGCCAAATGCTTTTTCATGAGAACTGGCAGAACCCAGATTGTGAACTACAACAGCCGCTTTACCCGATTGGAACGTAGCCGCCAGTTGGGTCCAGCCCTTCGTCAGATCGTCCTCCGGAGTGTATTTATTATACATTCCAAGGTATTTCTCAACAAACTCCACATTTTTAGGATTATTGATAGTGCTATGACCTTTTGAATCAAAATAATTTTGAATTCCGGAATAAGAGTACATCAACATTTCCAAAGTATTGGCACTACCGCCGCCGCCTCGAATGCTAAGACCGTACGCACCTTTTTCTTTGTCGGTCAATCTTGGAATCGCAGCGAAAAATTCATCCCAAGTCTCCGGGATCTTCAAACCAGCCACTTTAAACCAATCGGGACGGATCCACATCACCCAAGGTTGTGCACTGTAAGGTAAAGCATACAATTTATGATGTTTCGGATCAAATGAACGATTACCCGTTACCAATGCGGGATTCATCAATTTACGTTCCGCCCATTTGTTAAAGTATTTATCCAGCGGCTCCAATGCCCCAATCTGAACTTGTTTGGAATTAAAATCATTGGTGATGTCGGGATCGGTTCCGGAAGCAAAAGCAACATCCCATTTTTGGCGGTAACCAACCAGATCACCGGGAATCCCGAGATAGTCAACATGAATATCCGGGTATTTCGCTTCAAACTTCTTCACCACTTCATTGAAAAATTGATCCCTTTCCGGGGTCACTGCCGCAGCCCAAAATGTGATGGTGGATCGTTTAGGCGCTCCATACACACTCAAGGCCAGCATTAAAATAAACATCAAACCCGCCATGATCATCAAAAACCTTTTTTTCATCGTACAATCACCCTCCTTGATTCGTTTATCATAAACCGCCTGAGCGGCTTATTTCGTTTATCCTTTAACCGAACCGCTCCCCAAGCCTTGAATCAGGTATTTCTGAACATAAGCAAATAGAAGCACTGCCGGAACCAGTCCGATTACGCTTCCTGCGGCTAGGGATGCATATTGGACATCATACTCGCCAATCATAAATTTAAGGCCCACCGGAATCGTAAAGAATTTACTGGATGTTATAAAAGTAAAGGCTGCAATGAATTCATTCCAGCAACCGATGAATGCAAAGGCGGCCGTAGCAACCAAACCAGGCAATACCAACGGCAAAATAATTTTAAAAATAATTTCCGTCCGGGTTGCCCCATCAACCATCGCCGCTTCATCGATCTGTTTAGGAATATTGCCGATAAATCCTTTCATCAACAATGTATTAAATGGCACCTGCATGGCTACATAAAAAATAATCAATGAAAACGGGGTATTGATTAAACCGACCACTTTGAAGGTTAAAAATAACGGAATCAAGAAAATCACTGCCGGTAACAGCTGGGTACAAAGCAAAATAATCATAAAAAACCGTTTTCCTTTAAAATCAAAGCGGGTTAAGGCATAACCGTTCAAAATCGAAAGCAGAATGATGGTTATGACTGAAATTGAAGAAACAAATAAACTATTGATAAAATAAACCGAAAAATGACTTACTTTCCAAACCTGGACATAATTGATAAAGGTAGCCGGATGCGGAATATATTGAAGAACAGGGTTCAAAACATCCTTCTCATACTTTAACGAAGTTGATAGCGTCCATAGAAAAGGAATCAATATAAATGCCAGCATTAAAATCAGCGGTAAATAAAACAGTCCGGCCTCGGTGCTGATTTTTCGTATCCTATTCATCAATACTCCTCCCAAACTTATTCATCGCCAAATAGGAAATTGTGAAGAGCATCAGGATTCCAAAGATAAACACAGCCAGTGCAGATCCATATCCATAATTCCCCTCTATAATGGCAGTTTGCATCATATAAATAGGCAGTGTTGTCGTTAGATAAACCGGACCTCCACCGGTCATGGTAAAAATCATATCAATATTATTGAACTCCCAGATTGCCCTCATCAGCGTTGAAAAAACAATGGCTTCTTTCAGGAATGGCAAAGTAATCCAAAAGAATTGGCGTACCGGACCACAACCGTCCACTTTGGCCGACTCGTAGATTTCCACCGGGATGGTTTGAAGGGCTGCCAGCAAAGTAATAGCAAAAAAAGGGATTCCCCGCCAAAGCTCAGCTAAAATAACTGACCCAAAAACCGTATTTGGATTAGCTAACCAAGCTACGTTGCTATGAATGATTCCTAACCTGCGAAGCAGGTCGTTCAATAAGCCGATATGTTGATTAAAAATCAGCAGCCACAACATTGTAGTCAGAACTCCGGAAACCGCCCAGGGAATAAACATCGTGGCCCTTGCCAGTCCCCGGCCTTTAAAAGTCCGGTTTAACAACAACGCGACGATCATTCCGAATACCAATTGGCAAACCACCTCTATGACAACCCATTGGATTGTCACCGGAATCGAGTGCCAAAACACCGAGTCACCGCCGATAATGTCCAGAAAATTCTTTAATCCGATAAAACCGCGGCCATACAGTGAAGTCATTGAATAATTTTGTAAACTTAACTTGAACACGCTGAATAAAGGAACCAGCATCAAAAGTGCGATCAATAATAATGACGGGGCAATGAGCAGGTATGGATAAACCCGGTCATTTCCAAAAAATTTAGGTTTTCCCCTTTGAGAGGAAACGGCGGTCGTTGACCTATTCATCTTGCAGTCCTTTCTTACCACAGAATTCATATACGTTCAATCTTTAATTGGGGGAAAGCCGACGGTACTTTTGATTTGATTCATCGTTTATCTTAATTTAACTTTTAAAGGAGAAATTTGTAATAAGAATTTTTTAACGATGTGTTTGTTATTTTTAAAAAAGGGGGGTCGAGGAATTTTAACCCGGTTGTGACAGAATGGTGGATTTTAAGATTCATTCTCCGGATGGCTGTGGTTTTTAAATTCAGTTGGGGTCAACCCGGTATATTTTTTAAATAAAACGCTGAAATATTGCGGATTGGAATAACCTATTTTTTCAGCCACTTCGTAAGTCATGAGGTTGGTTTTAGCCAACAGTTCCTGGGCCTTACCCATCCGTAGCCCAATTAGATAATCGCTGAAATTGACCTTATGGTATTTCTTAAATATTGTACTGATATAGGCTGGACAAATATTGATTTCTTTGGCCAATTTGGCAAGAGCCAAATCCGTTTCTCCGAAATGAATTTTAACATAATCAAGAATTTTTCGTAATCGTTGTTGGTTTTCTGTTTCGCCAATCCGCTGAAAATAGGTTATTCCCGCTTCCCCTAAAGAATTTTGAATTTCAAAAGCAGCGAGGGCTTCCTGATAAGGTTGACTCATTTTCGATAGCTCTTCACAGCCTTCGCCCACTCCTATCCAGGTTTGATGTCCTGGATAATATTCCGACAGCTGTCGATAGAGATCCTTTGAAAGTGGCTCCAGGTAAACAGCAGGAGATATCCCTTCCTCCGAATCGCCGAAAACGACCATGATTTTCTTTTCAATCCGGACAAGTTCCCAAGATGCTTTCGTGGCAAAAAGCAGTTTTTGACAAAAGTCGGCTAAAGAATCGTTCAAAATCGCCTTTTGGCCTTCTTTTGGCTCTACCGCCAATACGAGCACCATAAACTGCTTCCCCAATAATTTGATATTCCCGTTATCCATGAACACGGGTGGATTCGGATTCGCTTCCTCCGCCACCAGCAGCTCACGCAGAAATTTCTCTTTCAGGATTTGTTGGCTTCTATCCACTATCCCTTGAAGTTGGTGCTCCTTTTGCCATTCAATGTTCGCTTTTATTGCAGCCTGGAGGATTTCGTCATTTTCAGCATATTTCAGGATATAGTCCGTTGCTTTGAGAGCCAGGGCTTTCTTCGCATAATCAAACTCATCGTATCCGGTTAGAAAAATCACTTTTACCGTCGGATCTTCCGCCTTAATCGCCTCCGCCATTTCCAGGCCGTCCATAAAAGGCATCCGGATATCGGATAGAATCAGGCAGGGTTTATACTCAAGCGCCAGTTGTAACCCTTCCTTCCCGTTACGGGCAGTGGCAATAACCTTCAGACCGTTTTCCTCCCAAGGAATATTGCGAACCAGTCCTTCCCGGATAATCTCATCATCATCAACAATCATTAGTGTTCCGGCTTGTTTCATCAAACTTTCCTCCTTGCGATAAGGATTCTTGAAAAGGCAACCGCACGAGAATGCGGGTAAAATCCCCTTCTTCGCTGCTGATCGTCAGCCCGTATCCCCTGCCAAAATGCAACCGCAACCGCTCATTTACGTTCCTAAGTCCAAAAGTCAGCGGATTTTCGGTGATATTTTCAGCATCAAGGGATTGACGGAGCTGTTCCAAACGGGAGCGTTCGATGCCAGCTCCATCATCATAAACCTCAATAACAGCATCCTCTCCAACACGGTAGCCGGAGACCCGGAGCAATCCTTTCGTGGGTTTATTTTTAATACCATGATAGACCGAGTTCTCAACCAGGGGTTGCAGCGTTAATTTAATGATTTTGCAATTCAGTATTTCTTCATGGATTGAAAACTCAAAATCAAAATCCTGACTATACCGCATCTGAAGGATTAACAAATAATTCCGGATATGCTCAATTTCTTCAGCGATCGTAATGATTTCCCTACCCCTGCTGATACCGATCATAAAAAACTTCGTCAACGCTCCTACCATTTTAACTGCCTGTTTATTTTGATTCATCTCAATCAAATGCCTGATAGAACCTAGTGTATTATACAGAAAATGGGGATTGATTTGGGATTGCAAGGCCAAAAGCTCGATTTGACGCTTTTTCTCCTGCTCTTCCCGGATCTCCTGTAATAACTGTTTCACCTTATTGACCAAACCCGTTAACCCCTTGGCCAAAACTCCCATTTCATTCTGCTCGGTAATTTCAAATTGGGTCTCAAAATCTCCGGATTCAACCCGTTTGACCTGTTCGGAGAGATAACGCACCGAGGTGGCGATACTGCTGGCAAAAATGGTTGCCAGAGTAATGGAAATACAACTCAGTATGATAATGATCCCCAAGGATGTACCTCTAATCCGGCCGGCCTGAGCCAAAAGATCCCGTTCCGGGACCACGGCTGCCAGTCGCCATTGATTCATGGAAAGTGTGTTATAAACAATAAATAACTTCTCGCCTTGGTAGTTCCTCCAATCAAAAGCGCCACTGTCCGCAGAGCTTTTCCGGATTCGGGCCAAATCTTTATCACTCAGGCGATACCGGGGATTGATTTTCTTCGATACCAAAATGCCGTTGGGGCTTATTAACGCTATGTATCCATGGATACTGCCCCTGACATTGCGCATAATTTCTAAAAAATGGTCACTTTTTAAATTGAAGACAATCAGCCCTTTGACCTTGGAAACCGGCGTGCCAATGACTTTTAAACAACTGATAACCCGGCGTTTTTCATAAGTCTTAAAAATCGGGTCCGGATGGTCATTAATCCAATAATATCCTTTATCAGAACCCCTATATTTGCGGAGCCAATCATCGAGCCTTATTCCCACCTTTGTCGGGATGGCATCATTCAACAGTTGAAACTCATGACCATTATTGAAATAAATATAGATGGAATCAATCATTTTGGGATAATTGCGGTAAATTTCATTTAACCGGTCATTTAACTGAATCAGGTCGACATATTTGCGATCGGGCTCACTGGAGTATAGATTGAGTACCATATCTTGAACCGCCTGATGATTTTCAGTATTATACAACTGTTCAAACATGGTGGAAAATCGATCATTCAACAACAGGTTGGTTTGATAGGTGGTGTCTTTCAATAAATAATAGGCATTGTCCCGTAACTGTTTTTCGGTGAAAAGATAGGAGAAAACCCCCGTCAGCAATACGGAACAAAAGATAAGCGGTAAAAAGAAGCAAAGTAACTTAACCTTAAGGGGCCGATTGGAGATAAATTGAGATACCTTCCGGATTCCATTCATATTTTTACCTCCCTTAACCCGTGACATTAAGCCAATCTATATGCTTCGATTTGATTACCGGAATTCCTTTTTATCGATTGAACATTCATCGTCAGCCCCGCTTTCCAATTTCTCCTATCAACAAACCTTACCGTCTCATTTTGAACCGGACTCCATGTTGGGCTTCCCCGCTTCGATCAGCACTTTATTAGCCCCCATGAAAAGCCCCTGAACCAGCAGGAGCAACCCGGTTCCAATCAATAGCCATTCGATTTTAACAAAGTCGGCTACCGGGCCGAACACCAGCATTCCCAAAGGCATCATACTGCTTGCGATCATGCTCATTACCCCAAATACCCGCCCCAGGAAAGCTTCTTCCACTTTCTGTTGGAGTAAAACCGTAGCCGGTGTGTTGAAAACCGGCATCACCAGCCCAATCAAGGCCATGAATCCCAAATACAGCCAAAAATTGGGAGTCAAGCCCAACGCAAAAGTCGAAAACCCGATCACCAGATTGGATAAGACCATGGTATGAACCTTATTCTTAAAACCGCCCCAGGAAGCCATGATAATTCCGCCAACCATCATTCCTGCCGAAAAAATGATTTCAATGGCGGAAAGGCGCCAGACATCCGGACCAAAACTGCGAGCAACCTGTAATGGCGTTAAAAAAGCGACCGGAGCGGCGAGAATAAAGAATACAACATTGAACAGAAAAAACGTTCTCACATAGTCGTGCTTTTTGATATAAACGAGTCCCTCGCGCAAATCCTCAAAATAACCGGCCGTTTGTCCGGTAAGTGCTTTGGTGTGGGCCGGGACATGTAAAAACAAGAGTAATACCGATACCGCAATGGCCGCCGTCACCACATCGATAAAAAAGATGGCTTCAATAGAGGCCAGCGTCAACAAAGCGGCGCTTAACATCGGAGATACCAGCATCATCAGTGATTGAATACTGCTGTTGATGGCATTTACTTTAGTGAGTTTATCTTGGGGTACCAATTGCGGCAGGAACGCTCCCACCGCCGGCATCTGAACCGCCGCCCCGAAGGAGCGAATGACCGATGCTACAAAAAGCAACCATAGCGCATGGTATCCCGTAAGGAACAGGATGGCTAAAACGAGCGTCGCTGCAGCGATCAGCGAGTCCGACAAAGCAATCAGCGTTCTACGGTGATAGCGGTCCGCCCACACTCCCGCAAAGGGAGCCAGAAAAAAGGTCGGCAAAAAGCCGCAAATAATGGCCAGTGTCATCATCATGCCGGACTGAGTTTTTAACGTGATATACCAGGTAATCGCATGTTGGACTAATGCCGAGCCAAAGAGGGAAATTGCCTGGCTCACCATAAAGAGAATCGTATTTTTTTTCCAATTTTGATCCATATCTCTGTTCTCCGATCCGTGTTTATTTTCTTATAAAATCCTTTTCATTTGCCCGCCACTGGGGTTCAGGCAATAAAAAAGCAGACCATCATCCGCCAAACAGGCTTTGGTCTGCGCATATTTACGAATAGAAGAACACTAAATAAAGAAGGGTTCCGTTTCTGGATTTACGTCTTTATTCGTAAAACAAGCACAACAAAAAAGCCCGCTTGGGTGAAAGGGCATAACCCTAGCTTTTTCACTGTAAGCCTATCTTAAACGAATAAAATGCATAAAACCCCCATCTTCCTACTGCACTGATATATTGATTATGGCATAAAAGGCCGGATTTTTCAAGACCAGGATTCCTCGCCTCGACAGCGGATTTAACGGACTTACGAATTCCTCCTTTTATCACGGAAACAATTCTTTCTGTCGTTCAATGAATTCTTTCCGTCACAAAAATAATTCTTTCTGTCATCCAATGAATTCTTTCCGTCACAAAAATAATTCTTTCTGTCATCCAATGAATTCTTTCCGTCACAAAAATAATTCTTTCTGTCGTTCAATGAATTCTTTCCGTCACAGAAATCATTCTTTCTGTCGTTCAATGAATTCTTTCCGTCACAGAAATCATTCTTTCTGTCATCCAATGAATTCTTTCCGTCATAGAAATCATTCTTTCTGTCATCCAATGAATTCTTTCCGTCACAAAAATAATTCTTTCTGTCGTTCAATGAATTCTTTCCGTCACAAAAATAATTCTTTCTGTCATCCAATGAATTCTTTCCGTCATAGAAATCATTCTTTCTGTCATCCAATGAATTCTTTCATAGGAAGGCGGCTTTCTCAAAATGTATTCAACCGCTTGATGATTTCCGGAGAAATCTTTGGTTTTCTTTCAAAGGTCAATAAACCATTTTTTTCATGCTCCACATCGGTCAGTTGGGTGTAACAATATCCACAAAAGTACTGATTTTTTTGAATGGCTTGGAACAAACCTGTCAAGCGCTGAATGAATTCTTCCTCATTCTTGACGCCGCTGCCGTAGCCCCAACCTTCGACGCCTGAAAAAGCAATTCCGCCGAATTCGCTGATCAGCACCGGCTGGTTATTGTATCGATAGCCTCTTGCAAAGACATACCTGGGAAACATGGTGGAAGGGGCTCCCGCCAAGACCCGGTCCTGGTTGGAATAAACCTCGGAGAGTTTCTTCCCGTCCTGTTCATAATCGTGAATCGTGCAGATATCAGTATCCGTGTGCTCCCAGCCGTCATTATCAATGACAAGCCGCGTTTTGTCCAATGTTTTGGTCAAATAGTAAATGCTTTTCACGGCGGTCTGTTGCTCTAAACTGTGCTGCAATTCAGTAACTCCCCATGATTCGTTAAAGGGGACCCAGGTTACAACGGAAGGATGGTTAAAGTCCCGCTTGATGATTTCGGGCCATTCTTGGATAAAATGCCGGATAGAGATATCGCCATATTGATAGAAGGAAGGCATCTCCTCCCAAACAATAAGGCCCAGGCGATCACACCAGTATAAAAACAAAGGCTCTTCAATCTTTTGATGTTTGCGGACCCCATTAAAACCCATTTGCTTCACGACTTCAATATCATTTTTGAGCGCCTCTTCATTTTCAGCCGTAATCCAACCCTGATCGTAATAACCCTGATCCAAGATTAGTTTTTGATAATAGGGTATATTATTCAACAGAAAACGGTTGCCTTCGTGGGACACTTTCCGCATGCCAAAGTAGCTTTGGACCCGGTCCAAACATTTTTCCCGCTCCCAAACTTTCAATTCGATATTGTACAAATTGGGGGTTTCCGGGCTCCACAAACGAATACCGTTCCATTCGAAGCGGGGGCTTTCCATATTGATTTCCAACTTTACCGTTTTTCCGCCAATCGTTTGTTTCAAGGAGCATATGCCCTCACTTTGAAAGCCAATATCGATACTGAGCTCCTGATTTTCGCTAAAACGGTTAAAGTCGACCTCTAAAGCGACTTTGCGCTGGTCGATATCGGGTATTATTTTAAAGCTCTCGATATACGTCTCTTCAACCGCCTCCAGCCATACGGTTTGCCATATTCCGCTAAACCCTTTATACCAGCATCCAAACGGTTCCGCCATCCACATTTGTTTACCCCGGGGCTGATTTTTGTCAAAATGTTGATCCTCAACTTTCAGGACAATGGTATTCACACTTTGCAGATTTTCGGTAATATCGAAAGCGAAGGATGAATATCCCCCGCTATGATTGCCGATATAACACCCGTTAACCCATAGCTTGGTATGAAAATCAACCGCCCCGAATTTTAACAAAATCCTTTTACCCATCCAGTACGCGGGAAATTCAAATTGCCGCCGATACCAAAGAACATGATGGATTTCTTTGGAGTCAATCGTGCTTAACTCACTTTGATAAGGAAATGGCACATTGATCTGGCGGCTAAAATCCTTATTGCCATACCACTTTTCTTTTTCGCCGCAGTTCATGTCATCAAACTCAAAGGACCATATTCCGTTTAAATTGAGCCATTCATTTCTCTTAAAGTCAGGACGGGGGTGTTCACAGCGAGTTTTTGTTGTTGCCGCTGCCTCTATCGCTATCCTCATCGTGTCGTTGGTCGGGTTCATTGATGGTCTCCTTTTCTTTACCCTTTAATACCGGCCATGGATACGCCCTGGACAATATGTCTCTGGAGAAGAACGAATACGATCATCGCCGGAATCGTGGCCAATGTCGTCGCCGCCAAAACAGGGTTCAAAGTCATGGGAAAGCTGGATACAAACGTTGGAATTCCGGTGGGAAGCACCATGTTTTCCTGGGATGTAATGCAGATATACGGCCAAATGTAGTTGTTCCATGATAAAAGAAAGAAAAAGATGGTAATGGCATACATCGCGGCCTTGGTTAAAGGCAAGCAGATATTCCACCATAGTTGAAATTTATTGCAACCATCCAGGGTGGCGGCTTCAATATATTCCTCCGGCACCCCATCCATAAACTGCTTCAATAAAAAGATACCCAAAGGATTGGTTAAGCCGGGTAAGATCAAGCCCCAAATCGAATCGATTAATTTTAGGTGCAAGGCTGTTTCATATAAGGGTATCAAGATTGCTTCCGCCGGAATCAACAATCCTGACAGGATGAATATGTACATCAAGGTTCTAAGTTTGAATTTGATTTTAGATAATGCAAATGCCGCCAGTGAACTCACCAGAAGTAATATCACGGTACTGATGGCGGAGATTAAAAAACTGTTATAGGTCCATAACAAAATGGGGGAAGATTTCAATACATAGAGATAATTTTGCAAGGTTAGATTGTGAAAGTTAAACCATTCTTTGAGCTCTAATACGTATGTTCCTTCCGGCTTGAGTGAAACAGCCAGCATCCAAGTGAGCGGCAGCAAAAACAGCAAAGCAACCAACCAGGCCAAACCATGCAATCCCAATTTTCGCATTTTCCATATACCTCCCTTAATGTCGCTTATTCACGAATTTGTATTGTAAAACCGAGACCAACAACATGAAGAGACAGAAAATGATAGACTGGGCCGCTGCTTCGCCAAAAAAGTCTTTCCGGAATCCCGTGATGTAAATATGCTGAACTACGGTCCGGGTGGCATCTCCGGGTCCACCGTTGGTCATGATTTGAACCTGGCCGAACAGTTTCAGCCCGGCGATGACTTGAAAAAAGATTTGCACCCGGGTCACACTGGAGAGGGAGGGTAAAGTGATATGTAAAAATTTCTTGATGGAATTGGCTCCGTCGATACTGGCCGCCTCGTACAATTCAGGCGAAATTTCCTGCAGTCCCGCTAAGTATAAAATCATCACAAATCCGACATACCACCAAATGGAGGTAAGCACGATAGCCCACCAGGCCAGGTTGGGATCGGTCAACCAGTTAATCTCCCGCGGAAAACCCAATGTATTTAAAATGACGTTAATGATTCCCCTTTTAGCATCCAGCATTTCCAGCCAAATATAGGCAACCACCGAAACCGATAAAACGTAGGGTGAAAAAATAATCGCCCGGACGATGGTCCGGCCACGAAATCTGCAATTGACAAGGACCGCCAACAAGAGTCCGATGATAATCAGGAGCGGCGTCGACAAGATTACAAAATAAACGGAATGCCACAAATAGCTGTAAAAATCTTTATTTTGCAGCGTCCGGAGGTAGTTATCGAGCCCCACATATTTAACCATCCCCATAATACTCCAGGAATGGAAACTAATCCATGTCCCTCTCAGCAACGGCCAAATATAAAATACGCCGAATACTATTAAAAAGGGAAGTAAAAACCCGATCCCCGTGAATTCATTTTTAAGCCAATCCAACCGGCGCGGCCTTGCCCGTTCCGATTGGGGTTTGACAACTTCATAATCCGCGCTACCCAAATTATTCATGTGTAACACTCCAAAAAATTATTATCCAGATCATCTAGATTCAATCATCGGTTTAAACCGCAGAATTGAACCCGGATGAGTTCAATTCTGCGCTACTGCTTGATTTTATTGGGCTAAGATGTCGTTAATGGCCTTTTCCATTTCCCGAAGACCCGCTTCGGGAGTAACCTTTTTAAAGATGATATTTTGCAAATTTTCTTTGACTGTTGTGTCAATCGCATTATATTTATCGGCCTTCGGAGCAAATTTAACGGTTTTCTGAGCTTCTACAAAGAATTTGCGATACGGAAGGTTGTTATACTCGCTGCTGGCTGCGACCTTTTTGCCTGCGGGAACGTGTCCGGCCTGGCCCCACAAATAACCGCCCTTATCCACGTAATATTTCATAAATTTCATCGCTGCAATTTGTTTGTCTTTATTAACATAGGCCGGAACCACTAAAGTATGGGACGAACACCAATGGACCGGGCTTCCGAAGATAGGAGGCAACGGTATTGCTGCTGTATCGGAACCTGTGGTGAAATGGTTGCCGGCTTCCCAAACGCCGCCGATCCACAAGGCTCCTTTTTTATCGGAGAAGGTTTGCCAGGGATTTTTATCATTGATATCGCTTAAACCGCCGGCATATAAATCCATGTAGAATTTAAGAACCGCCAGGGCCTTTGGATTATTGATCGCCGCTTTGGTCAGTTTGGCATTTAAAATATCGCCGCCGGTTTCATAATACAAGTTATAAAAAGGTTCATGGAAATAGGGAGTATTGACCGGCATTGGAGTAACATCGGGAACTTTATCCTTGATTTGTTGCAGGAATTTTTTAAAACCTTCCGGGGTGGCCGTAAGCTTAGGAGTCCCGTCGGCATTTAATAAATCGGCTTTCTTCAGGATGTCTTTATGATAATAAAGCATATGAAAATGGGTATCAATCGGAACAGCATAATGGTTAGAGCCATATTTGACCGCGTTTGCCAGATTGTCGGCAATATCGCCGTAGCTGAAACCGGCTTTTTTGGTCACCCCATCAAGCCCAGCCAATTGTTTGGCTTTTACAAACGGGGCTAACCGGTCAATATGGCAGACCGCTACATCGGGACCTTTTCCGGATGCGAGCGAAACCCCGAATTTCGTATAATATTCATTCCACTCTAACCGTAAGGGCTTAACGGCGACATCAGACTGGGAATTATTGAAGTCATTGACAATCTTATCGACGAAATCGCCTTCTCCGCCGCCAAACAGATTCCAAAAAACGATTTCGGTTTTGGATTTGGCGCTGAAACTTGGAATCGTCAAAGCCAATACCACGACGAAAACTATCAGTACACTCCAGATTAACTTGAACTTCTTTTGCACCACTGTTACCTCCCTTTTAATTTTCAGGGCCCCTTTAGCTTTATCTTAAGGGTAATTTCTAAATTTAGAAACTTAATATTAACAGAAAACGGTGTAAAATGTTATCATCTTCAAAACAACCCGTAATGGCGAGGGGTATTTTCTACAGAACCTTGTTCAATCTTACGTTATTTATGATAAACTTCCTTATACTCGGTAGGAGTCAAACCGGTAATTTTTTTAAAAACTTTCGAAAAGTAGTGGGAATCGTTTATCCCAACCAAATTACCGATTTCGTAAGTTTTAAAGTCGGAATTTTCCAATAACAATTTGGCTTTACCCATTCGAAACTTGGTGAGATATTCCACAAAGCTTTCGCCGACTTCTTGTTTAAAGAGATTGGCAAAATAATTTTTGCTTAAGTGAACGTGTTCGCTAACGACAACCAGTGAAAGGTCCTGTTGGTAATTGGCGTTTATAAAGTTTATGGCCTTGGTGATAATATTGCGGTCGTTGGTATAGACCTCGTGGATATAATCCATCAATTGTTCAAATGTGTTTTCAAACCAGCCCCTGATATCTTCAACCGTCTCCAATAACATAATTTGCTCGTAGAATTCTTTCTTCTTTAACAGTACATCTTCGTTATCCCTGGCTATTTCGGCATAAACATTATTCAGGACCAATACCAGCTCAAGGGAGATCAAATGAACGCTTTCATCGTCCCTGGCCGCAAGCAAACTTTCGAACAGGTTATTCAAAAATTCCCCTACCTGATCCCGCTTTAAGAAATAAACGTAATCCTGTAATTCTTTGATATTAACCTTGACGATTTTATTCTTTTCATTGGCGCCATTCCGAATGTCACAGTAATGAATGACCTGACCGCACTGGGAAAATATCCGAAATTTACAAGCCTTTTGAGCTTGCTGATGAGCCTGCTTAAGTTCTTGCAAATGAACAAACCGCTCGCTTACTCCGATACCGATAATATATTCGTATTCGCTTCTTACGCGCCGGATAAGGGCCCTGCCGAATTCATCGGCAATTTCCCGCTCCATGCCTAAACCCGGAGAATTAACCGGTTTGCCCACGATGTTGATTTCTCCGCCGTTTCCCGGATAGACCTCGCCCCGGAAGTACGGACTGGAATCCAGCGTCAAATCGATTAATTTTGCCACCTTCCCATGAAGTTCTTTTTTTTCCTTCTCGGTTAAACCGCAAGTAACCTTATCAAAGTAACAAATCCGGATATTCAGCGCGATCAGGCTGCCATCCAAATATTCAATACCCAATTGCCGGAGGTCTTCCTGAAAATTTTCCGCCCTTGCGACAACACCCATGGCTAAATCTTCAAAAAATTTTTCTTTGACAATCGCTTCATTTTTCAAGGTTTTTTTCTGAATTTCACTGAATGCCACCTGTTTGGTGCGCTCCCCATGAATACTGTCCTTTATCCTCGTCAATAAACTTTCCAAATCAGCCGGCATGATATCCGATTTAATCAGATACTCGAATGCCCCGAAACGCATCGCTTCTCTGGCATAACTGAAATCCTGATAGCAACTTAAAATCACAATCTCCGTCTCTTGGCTTACCGAGCGAATCGCTTTAATCAATTCGATTCCGTCCATCACCGGCATCTTAACATCGGTGATCACGATCTCCGGACTCAATTGTTTGAAGAGAGTGAGCGCTTCCTGCCCGTTGGCCGCTTCCGCCACGACGTTTAAGCCCAGCTTTCCCCAGTCAATCATCGATTTAACGCCGCATCGGACGATGGTTTCATCATCAACAATCAATACACCGATCATTTTTCTACCTCTTGGGTTAATATTGGAAGCCAGATTTCAACTTTGGTGCCGACTTGCGGCTGGCTATGAATTTGAATACCATATTGCGGTCCGCATATCAATTGAATCCGTTGGTTAACATTGGAAATTCCGATGCCCGAGAATATCTCGCCGGATTTCCGTTTGGATTCCTTGATGGCGCTTAATTCCTGAGGGTCAAATCCAAGTCCGTTGTCTTCCACTTCGAACTTCAAATTCCCGCCGATCCTATCCGCCCGGATGGTTAAGACCGCACCCTCGCTCTTGTCAGCCAGCCCATGAAGGATTGCATTTTCGACAATGGGCTGCAATATCAATTTTGGTGTTTTAAGCGATTTGGTATTTTCGGCAACCATGATATTTACTTCGATCCTAAAGTTGAAACGGAGCTTTTGAATTCCAAGATAGCATTGAACATGTTCTATCTCTTCGGCCACTGTAATGGTTTCCTCACCCTTACCCAAACTGATATGAAGCAACCGGGATAATAAATTGGCCATCTCAGCGGCATTGTTGGCCTTTTGAATAAGAGCGGCCCACTTAATCGTATCCAAAGTATTATATAAGAAATGAGGGTTAAATTGCATTTCCAAGGCCCTAATCTCAGCTATCCGCTTGCTGTTTTGCTCCTCATAAACCTCAGCGATCAGGTCTTCAATCTTTGAGACCATATAATCGAAAGTATTCTGAAGCATGTAAAACTCATTGGCCGGATTGGATTGAAAAGGGGTTTTTTCAATACGGACAGCCAAATTACCGGCAACCACTTGTTTCATTGCCGAAACCATCTGTTGCAATGGTCTGGTAATGCCCCTGGCAATAAAGTAGGCTGCCAAGATTGCAAAAAAAACGCATAGAAAAGCAATCACCAAAATAGCCTTGATAACACCGTTTGACTCCCGATAAAGATAAGACCGGTCAATAATATTTACAATCCGCCAATCATTGGTCTCTAACTTTACCGTATCCACCAACACCCTCTGCCCCAGGTAGCGGCTCCAAAAGCTGGCTTGTCTTTTCTGAAAGGCTTTGGCTTTCAATAAAGCTTGCGGTTCGATAATGTCTTTGATATTTTTAAATATCAATTTCTCCTGGGGATGAACAACGATCATCCCGTTTTGATCGATAATAAAACTTTGAATCGGCAGACCGGCACTGGACTTCTCACAAATCTCCGCCAATATGTCCTCCCGGATATCGAGTACCGCCACTGTTCCTAAAGCGCTTCCATCGTTAATATCGAAAATTTGTTTCGTTAAAGAAAACACCTTTTCAGTATGGGCATCGACACTATCAGCAAAATGGCCTACTCGGGTCGGGAACCAACCGAATTCGTTCTCCCCCTGCATCGTGGTAAGGTAAAAGCGCGATTTAACATCGATGTTGTCATTCCACCAAAAGATACCTTTAATATAGTGTTTTTTGGAAATAAACGAGACCGATTTAAATTCCGGCGAAGTCGCAATATAATAAGCTAATTTGGTGGTCAGTGTGATACTTTCCTGCCGGTTTTGCCCAATGGGGGCCGTCGTGTTAATCTCTTTTAAAATACGGATGATGTCAGGGTTGGTGATGATCTGAATCATGGTATCCTTGTATGCCGAAAGCCGGAAATCCACATTTTCCGCGGTCTGAATAATTAAGCGCTCCGAATAATCCCTTACTTTATGATCAATCGTTCTTTTGGAAATGGAATAAGAAACCGCTCCCAGGATAATCAGAGGAACCAGTGCGAATAAAATAAGAAAGAACAGTAGGCGGTATTTGATACTGCCCTGGAATAATGCATGGATTTTGGGCCCAAAGCCTACTAAGTATTTTTTGGTCATTGCAGGAATCAACTTCATATGGAATCCCCCTATGGATGATTCTCAAATAATTTCAACACGGTTTTTCTTGTTCCTGCAGTAAGAAATTTAATCAAAACGGAGTAGCCTAGGGCATATAAAAAACCCGCAAAACCAAAAATCAGTTCCCGGGTTGTCGTAAACAGTCTTAAATTTTATCCCTGCGGCGAATGGACCCGCCTGTTTTTTAATGGATTTCAATCATTTTTTTTGCAAATTCAAAGGCCTTGATGAAGCTCGAGATGGAGGCCTTTCCCTGATAAGCGATATCAAAAGCGGTCCCGTGATCCACCGAGGTGCGAATGACATCCAATCCCAGCGTGACATTGACCCCGCCTTCAAAATCCAGCAACTTCATGGGAATGTGCCCTTGATCATGATACATACATACCACGGCGTCGTATTTCTTTTGATAGGCTTTTAAAAATACCGTATCCGGGGGCAACGGTCCTTCGGCATCGATTCCTTCCCCTCTTGCCTGTAAAACCGCAGGCCGGATCCGCTCAATGTCTTCCCGGCCGAAGGAGCCGTTTTCTCCGGCATGGCAATTTAATCCGGCCACCGCAATGCGCGGCCGATCGATAAAGCGTTTCAAGGTATCCTGGGTAAGTTGGATTACTTCATACACCCTGTCCTGGGTGGTATTTTGAATCGCATCCGCCATGGAAACATGGGTATTGACATGGGTGACGATTAATTTATCGGAGGCCAGCATCATCGTGTAATGGCTCTGCTTGCAGATCTTAGCGATTAATTCGGTATGTCCGGTAAAATCCGCCATGCTCAGCCGGGTCGCTTCCTTATTCATCGGCAGGGTGACGATAGCGGCGATTTGTTTATCAAGGGCCAAATCGGTAGCGCGCTCAACATATTGAGCAGCCGCATACCCGGATATTTTGGAAATCTTCCCAATGGTCAGCTCTTCCTGTTTGACAATCCCCAAATCATAGACATTGATAAATCCCGCCCGGATCTCCCTCTCCGTCCAATCGTTTATTTTCCGTAACGGCGCAGAGATATTCAATAACTCGGCGCATTTTTGTAGAATATCATAGTCTCCGATAACCACAGTATCTCCCTGAATCTGTCCCTGCTGAAACGCCCTGATGATCAGCTCCGGTCCGACGCCGCTTGAATCACCCATGGTGATACCGATTCGCATTCGATCAGGCCCCCTTCAAATATTGAATAACTTCCGTTAAAATCGCCTCATCTCCGAAACCGCCCGCTTTGGTCACCAAATTGAACCGTCCAAGATCAGTGGTTGCTTCGGAAATAATAACCCCCGGAATGATTTCCGCCTTCACTTGCAATCCGAGGCATCCCAGGGAATCCATGATCCCAATGGCCGTATCTCCTCCGAAAACCACCATATTTTCGAAACATCGGAGCGCGGCGATTCTTTTTACCAATTTCCCAAAGTTGTACGCTAAATGTAAAGAAACTTCCTTCCTGGCAATACCGACCAGCTGCCCGAAGTTTATATAATCCCCCAGCTCCTCACGATGATTGATACTTTTGAGGATGAATTGGCCGCTTCGTTGCAGATTGATTTGAATCTCCCTCACCAACTCCCGGCAGCCTTCGCTCTCTGCGTATTTCTCATCCAACAGTTGATGTGGAGTCAAAGTAATGCCAGGGTATCCCTGACCTTCGGCAAATCGGATTTGCCGGATGGAGTTCTCATGGACGCTGCCGCAGATAACGAGGGTATTCCCCCCGTGGGGCAAAGTCGCCCCCGTTGGCGTCCGATTCAAATCCAGCATCCGGGAAAGAACTTCGGCAAAGCCGGCACAGCCGGCGGTTAATTTTAGTTTGCCGGATTCCTTTAGTTTTTGGCCGATCCTTAATAAATCGCTATCGGTTTCCCCGTCGAGGATATAGATTTTTTTCTTGGCGAAGCAGCCGGCGGTGATTTCATCGGGATCCTTGCAACAGATAACTCCCATGCCCGGATCAGCCTGTTTCCCGATGAGGGCCGGAAGATAACTCTCTTCCACCGGGTCCAGCGGGTCTTTGGCAAAGGCGGTCTGATGGAGCGGCACCCCGTCAAGGAAAAGATACCCGTCCCGGATAACCCGGCCCATCTTGGGATAAGCCGGAATAAAAACCAATTCATCGTGGGGATATCCTTCCATGGCCGCAATCAACTCCGCCCCAACATTGCCCCGGAGAGTGGAATCGGTTTTCTTATATACATATTTGCAGCGATACCTCGCCAACACTTGTTTTACACGGTTAGCCGCTTCGGTTTTCCCAATATGCCGGCTCTCGGTATCCACCACCAAAACTTCTGCATCGGCATCGTCGCCGGATTGCCGGTCCATAAGGGAAAACGTCGTGATCAAAGTCGCTATTCCGTCCTTGGTAAACTGCGCTGCGGTATCCAAAGCACCGGTAAAATCATCCGCTATCACAAGCAACTGAATCATTTTATTCTCTCAGTCAGAATGGAGCCAGCAAATTTCCATCCTTATCAAATTTTAACTCTTGGGGCCGGGTCAACAATTTTACATCAGGTCGCTGGCTTACCGTCGGCAACAAGCTCTCGCTCACCGCTATTTTTGAAATCTCCAAAGTGTTCGGAATATACATAATCCGCGCCTTTTCAGGATCTCGAAGCCATAAACAGCGTTGCGCAGCCTGGATGGCTGCCCGGTCGCTCGGAAATGCCAGTGGAATTTTTCCCCGCTCTATAAAAGAACTGGTAATCACATTTTGCCGGGTCGTCTCATAATCTATCCCTTTCATGACCCGCTCGGTTGTAAAATCGGCAAGGCCGATCCCCAAAGCATTACCGTGGGTTTGTGCGCTCAGATTCAAGGCAACAATATATTGAATCCGCGGGCTGCCGAACTCTTCTTCCCCATATATGGCTACCCTTCCGATAATGTTGGTATCCATCCCCGTCCCGCTGAAGTTTTTCCCAATCTCTCCCACCACCAGAAGATCCAATTCTTCCACAGGGAGTTTAGCCATTAGACTCCGGGCCTCATTCAACAGTTCCGGTTCGCGGGTTATAATTTTCTCCGGCGGCACCGCTTCAATCTTCGCTGTGCGGTCATAGCCGTTTTCCAGAATCGCCAAACCGAAAAGGATGGACGCTTGTTTTAACGTAACCTTGGCCGCCTGGTGAACATATTCGCGTAATC
Organism: Bacillota bacterium; assembly: GCA_023401925.1. Lineage (GTDB taxonomy): Bacteria > Bacillota > UBA4882 > UBA8346 > UBA8346 > UBA8346. The sequence goes on along the minus strand of JAEXDA010000073.1, from coordinate 113,776 downwards.
CTTTGATGCCGTAACTATGGTTTGTCAAAGCCTGCTTGTGTTTGCCCAGTCCTATGACAAGCATTTTCTGTAGCCCGCTCTCGATGGGGCCGCGAAAATCGGTATGAGGCTTAACTCTTCCAACAACAATAATTCCATCGGCTTCTGAGGCATGTTTATCCAAATGAACCGGTACACCCGAGTCGGTGGTCCCGATTCTCACCACTTCCATGGAGGATAAAATCGGAGCGCCCACCGATTCTTCGGTAACTCCCAGATTTTTCAACACTTCGATCTGGCCATCCGCCGTAGCGCCGCCATGGCTACCCATCGCGGGTATTAAAAACGGCTGGCCGCCCAGGTTTTTAACTTCATCCACCACTGTTTTCAAAATCAGCGGTATTTGATAAACTCCCCGACTTCCGGCAGTTATCCCAATCCGCGCTCCGGGTTTGATCCGGTCCTGGAGGCCGATCTTCTGCAGCTCCCGGTTAATCTCGGCCGGGATATCCGTGAGGGTTTGTGCGGGTAATTCTTGAGAGATCAAGGCAAAACGAGGAATTACAACCATAATGACCTTACCTCCTTGCTATTTTTGTCCTGGTTCATGATTTGGCATGTCTCAGACATAATTACACAATCTGCTGATGGCAATGTCATTGAATCCATATACCTCTGCTTTGGTTTTCTTGCCATTGGCCACCAGGCGCAGCTCTTCGAGAAGCTCGGCACCCATTTGGGTCACGGTTTTGCTCCCGTCCATCACCGGGCTGACATCGAAATCGATATTATCCCGCATATTATCAAAAGTGTAACGGTTAGCGGTTAATTTAATCACCGGTACAATCGGATTGCCGGTAGGCGTTCCCCGGCCGGTTGTAAAGACGATGATTTGAACCCCGCCAGCCGCCAAGCCCGTGACCGAAGCCATGTCATGTCCCGGAGTGTCCATGATTATCAGACCCTTCTCCTTTGGAGCTTGTGCATAATCAATAACCTCAACGATAGGGCGGTGTCCGCCTTTATGGATACACCCCAATGACTTCTCCTCAAGAGTGGTGATGCCGCCCGCCTTGTTGCCCGGAGCCGGATTGCCTAAGCGAAGGTTTTCACCGACATTTTTAAGATGGACTTCGTAACGCTTTACGATATTCAAAATCTGGCGACCGATCTCAGGGGTCGCCCCTCGCTCCGCCAGCAAATGTTCGGCGCCGATCAATTCGGTTGTTTCACATAAAATCGAACTGGCTCCGGCGTCAACCAACCGGTCACTCAAATCGCCGACAACCACATTGGCGGCAATTCCCGAGGTGGGATCCGAACCCCCGCACTCGGTTCCGATAATGAAACGGCAAATATCAACTTCTTCTCTTTCCAGCAATGAGGCTTCCTGCGCCATTTGCCTGGCGTATCCCACGGCTTTTTTGGTAGCGCCCAGGGTCCCGCCTTCTTCTTGGATGACCACCCTGGCCAGGGGTTTATTGGTCTTTGCGCGGATAAGTTCCATCATTTCATCGGGCTGATTATTTTCACAACCCAAACCTACCAATACCGTTCCATAAACATTGGGGTTTGCTGCCAATCCCGCCAATACCTGCCTGGTAATTTCCAAGTCCCCTTTGGTCTGACCGCAACCATTTTGATTAATAACATGAACGGCCCCGTCGACCTGCCCTGCGGCAATCCGGCATACCTCACTTGAACAGCAACAGGTGGGCAGGATTAAAATATGATTACGCACCCCGGCTTTACCGTCAGGTCTTTGATATGCTTTTAGTTTCATATTGTTTGTCAACCTCCATTAACGCATCCATCGCTATTCTAAGAATTAGTCGCCCATCCCGGCGCACCGGGGCACGTGAAAGAATGAAAATTGGTTTTATCTCTGTGTCTCTGTGGCCAAAAAGCAATTAGGCCACGGAGACAGAGAGACAGAGTTGAGACAAAAAGTATTTTCTAGCTGGGCTCTTCAAGCAATCCCCTCGCGGATGCTGACCAAATTATGACTATGTACATGCTCTCCAATTTGAATATCCCGGCTGGCTTTACCGATCACTTGGCCATATTTGTAAATGAGATCCCCGGCTTGAATATTGGCAGTCGCTACCTTATGGTACCTGGGGATGTCTTGAATAATCTTAACTTCCTGCATCTTTTGGTTGGGTTCCCGGATCGCCGCTATATCTCCTGATTTAAGATTATCAAGCACCACAGCAACGCTATCCTTAGGATCCAGCATCAAGCAGTTCATGACCATCTCTATTTTTCCTTTCATCTCATCATGATTTCATATCCCCATAGGTTGAGGATTGCTTTCATGAGCCAGATGGTAGGCGACATCGATAATCATATCTTCCTGTCCGCCAACCATTTTCCTACGACCAATCTCCACCAGAATATCCCTGGGATCCAGGGAAAATTTCTGAGCAGCCCGTTGAACGTGAAGCAAAAAACTGCTATATACTCCGGCGTAACCCAGCATGAAGGCGTCATTGCTCACCACCTGCGGGCGGTGCATGATCGGCTCTACTACCTGCTCCGCCACATCCATAATCCTATATAGATCCACATCGGTCTGATAACCCTTTTTTTCCAAAACCCCCGTTAGTGCTTCTATCTGGGTATTGCCCGCCCCAGCTCCGATACCGCGGCAAGTGCCATCGATATATGTAGCGCCGGCCTCAATGGCCGCAAGGGAATTTGCTGTTGCCAAGGTTAAATTATTATGCGCATGAAAACCGACCGGAATCCGGATCGCCTCCACTACAGCCCCAATTTTGGCCTTAACATCATCAGTCAACATGGCGCCAGCTGAATCAGCGATATAAACCCCATCTGCTCCGTAACTCTCAAATAACCGGGCTTGTTCGGTAATTTTAAACGGATCAACCATATGCGACATCATTAGAAACCCGAAGACTTTCAGCCCCATGTCTTTAGCCATGCCGATATGTTGCTCGGCAACATTGGCTTCGGTTACATGGGTGGCTACCCGGACGGCCCTGGCACCGCTCGCCACGGCCATCTTCAAATCTTCCTGAGTTCCGATTCCTGGGATCAATAAAACCGTTAAGCTGGCTCGCTGTAGCACTTCACTGACGGCTTTAAGCATTTCGGGTTCCACGGTAAGCGATCTTCCGTAATTGAGTGAGGATCCCGCCAAACCATCGCCATGGGAGACTTCAATGTATTCGATTCCCGCCTGGTCAAGACCAACAGCTATCTTTACCATTTGCCCCACTGTATATTGATGACTCATTGCGTGGCTGCCATCACGCAACGTCGAATCGATTAGATGGATCCTTTGCAAATCCTTCATACCTTCACCTCCTTGCGCAAGACTTTTACGGCAAGTTTCTCCGCCACAGCGATAGCTGCTGCATTAATGATATCCAGATTACCGGAGTACTCAGGTAAAAAATCGCCAGCCCCTTTTACTTCCACAATCACGGTTACCCGGTTACCGTCGAGGATCGGAGGAACGCGCAGGCGGTAACCGGGGACATACTGTTGAATCTGCCCGACCATTGCCGCTACGGCCTCATTAATCTTTGCTTCATTCGGGTCCTCTACTTCGGCGTAAATTGTATTGGACATCAGCAGCGGCGGCTCGGCCGGATTCAGAATGATAATCGCCTTACTCCGCTCTGCTCCACCCACCAAAGTCAATGCTTTGGAGGTAGTTTCGGTAAACTCATCAATGTTTTGCCGGGTCCCCGGTCCCGCGCTTTTGCTGGCAATACAGGAAACGATCTCCGCATATTTGACCTTAACTGCTTGATTCATGGCATAAACAATCGGTACCGTTGCCTGTCCGCCACAGGTGACCATGTTTAGATTGGGTTCTTCCTGAACAAGCTCTAAGTTGACACTGGGCACTACATAAGGGCCGACAGCCGCCGGGGTGAGATCGATAGCGATCTTGCCCGCTTTCTTTAGCAAGGGGGCATGCATTTGGTGGGGCTTGGCTCCTGTGGCATCAAATACGATTTGAATCTCATCATCTGCCAAAACAGCTTCCACGCCGTTAATCGCAGTCTTAATCCCCAGGTCTTTTGCTCTTTGTATTCCCGGAGATTCGACAATCCCGGCCATCAGCGCCATTTCTAAAAAACAGCTCCGCCTGATCTTAACCATCAAATCAGTGCCAATATTGCCCGGTCCGATGACTGCCGCTTTTACTTTGGTCATGTTTTACCTCACCAATCCTTTATCATACTTGGCCATCTTGCACACCAATTCTAAGGCGGCCCCAAAGGAACTGATCCTGGCCAGGCCCTTGCCGGCAATGTCAAATGCCGTCCCATGGGCCGGCGTAGTGATAGGCACCGGCAATCCCCCGGCCACCGTAACGGCCTGGTCAAATTCCATCAATTTTAAAGCAATTTGCCCCTGATCATGGAACATGGTGACTACCCCGTCATATTCTCCTTTAAAAGCTTTGATAAATATGGTATCCGCAGGATAAACCCCCACCATGCCTACTCCCAATCGCCGCGCCTCCTCGGCAGCCGGAAGAATCATTTCAATCTCTTCCCGTCCGCATAAACCATTTTCCCCACCATGAGGATTGAGGGCGGCTAAGGCGATCCGGGGATGGGATTTCCCGGAGCGTTTGATGGTCTGATTTAATAGCTGAATCGCAACGAGGATTCCTTTCGCGCTCAGGTGACTGCTTACTTCGTTGATGGGAATATGGCTGGTTACCCGGGAAGTCCACAATTGATTGACGACATTTAACTCCCCTGAGAACCCGGTCCAATGGAAGCAATGAACAAAAAGATCATGTTCGCTTTCATAATCATAACCCCCTGTGCGCATCGCGGCCTTATTAAAGGGGGCATAGCAAATTCCATCGATTTTTCCTGCCTGATAAAGGCCTATTGCGATTTCGACCATCTCTCCCACTGCCTTACCGCAATAAGGGTTGACCTTCCCAATGATTATTTCAGCCGGATCCTGATTTTTCTGATCCAGGACCGGAATACCCTTATCCCAGCCCATATCTTTGATATCATCTATGGCGTGATAATCAAAATGAACGCCGGATGCAGCCATCCCTTGACCCAACACTCTTTGATCACCGATGATCAGAGGGTAACAATGGGCGCTAAGGATTCCCTTGGCGGCCGCCTTTGCTATGATCTCCGGTCCGATTCCTGACGCATCCCCCAGCAAAATGCCGATAATTGGTTTATCCAATTTCTTTATCGTCAAGCGTCTCACCCTTTCGCTTCCATTTTAAACGGATCATTGATTTGAACAACAGTTAATCCGTTGTTGTCATTTGGCATCGGGAAACAATACCTTCGGAAGATTGCTGCCCTCCCGACAAAAAACCGGAACTACGCCTAGCGGGGCCTGACAGTCGACATCGCATCCTCCGCTAAAAGTCTGGCCGGTTTTAGCATCGGTCCATTCCGCCCCTGCCGGTAAATATACTTTTCTTGCACGCTCGCCCTGGTGAAGTATCGGAGCAATCAACAATTCCGGGCCAAACATGTATTGATCCTCAATCCGGTAAGCCGTCTGGTCTTCGGGAAAATCGTAGAACAACGGCCGCATGAGGGGAACGCCTTCTAAATGGGCCTTCTTCATCTGGATCATGATGTAAGGTTTTATTCTCTCCCGCATCAACATCAGCTCACGGATAATCCCAAACGCTTCCTCACCAAAACTCCACACTTCATTGGCGGCCCCGGTTTTAAAGAGGCCGTTGGGTCTGGTATCAGGCAACCGGTAGCCGTGAAGCCTGAATATTGGACAAAATACCCCGAATTGGAACCAACGGATGATTAATTCATGGAATTTGGGGTCATCGGTATACCCGTCGAAAAATCCGCCAATATCCGTAGTCCACCAGGGGATGCCACATAAAGATACGTTTAAACCAGCCTTAACCTGCCGTCTTAATGAATCAAACGTCGATCCGATATCTCCGGACCAAAGCACAGCACCGTAACGTTGGCTTCCTATCCAGGCGCAACGGACCAGGTTAACGATTTCCGTCTCTCCGGAATCCCTCAGGCCATCATAAAATGTTTTGGCATACATATAGGGATAAATATTACTTACTTCCAGTCCGTTTCCCATCCGGTAGCGCACATTTTCATAATCATAATGCCGGAATTCCGGTTCAGCCTCATCCAACCAAAACGTTTTAATGCCGTAATCGTAATAATGCTGCTTGACTTTATTCCAGACGTACTTTTGAGCGTCCGGATGGGTCGCGTCATAAAAAGTCTCCGGCCCGGTGGCATGCATGAAAAGTACTTGCACTCCGCGTTCGGCCCGGACTAAATATCCTTTCTCCCGCATTTCACGGTAATTTTCACTCTGGGGGTCGACGGTCGGCCAGATCGATACCATTACACGAATCCCTAACGCCTTAAGTTCATCCACCATGGCCTTGGGGTCGGGCCAATATTCCTTGTCAAATTTCCAGTCGCCCTGTTGTGTCCAATGAAAATAATCGATTACAATCACAGACAACGGCAGGCCCCGTTTCTTGTATTCCCGGGCCACGGAGAGCAATTCTTCCTGATTCCAGTAACGGAGCTTGCTTTGCCAGAAACCGGCGGCGAATTCGGGCAGCATCGGCGTTTTACCCGAAAAGTCGCTATATTTCCTGACGATCTCATCCGGGGTATCTCCGGCGAAAACGAGATAATCGATTACTTTCGTAGCGAAAGCCTGCCACATCGTGTGGTTTTTAACCAGCTCAGCCCGGCCGATGGCGGGATTATTCCAGAGAAATCCATAACCTTTGGTCGATATGAGAAAAGGTATGGAACATTGAGTGTTTTTCTGGCTGAGATCAATGGTGCAGCCTTTTAAATCAAGGCAATCATTGGCATATTGTCCCATTCCGTAAAAGTGTTCTTCCGGGTCGGCTTTAAAATAAAGGCTGACCTCAAAAGTTTCACTGCTAACCGCTTTATAGCTCCGTCCCGGATGGATAATTGCGGTATGAACCCGACGATCCACCCAGTCTTCCTGCAAGAGGGGTTTGCCATCGCGCCGGTAATAATTCACCGTTCCATCGGCAAGCACTTCAGCCTGGATTTTACCGTTCACCAATACCGCTTTATCTTCACTGACTTTGATCTCCGCCGGGCTTTCTTCCTGGGGCAGTAGCGTCCAATCGTTTTCAAACATTTTACCACTTTTAGTTGAGCGGAACCGGATACAATTTTCGCCAAAGGGCTCCAACCATAAGATTTCCCCTTCGTATTCCCAAATGATTTTTGTTTTTTCTATCGTAAAAAAATTCATGGGATTCCTCCTTGTAATGTCTGTGCATCGTCTCCAAATGATTGTAATAACCCGCCCGCCGGTGACTCAACCTTTCACTGCCCCGGCAGTCAAGCCTGAAACCAAATGTTTTTGAATGATTAAGAATATCAACAATACCGGAGCGGTCATAATCACCGCATAAGCCATCAAACCGTTCCATTTAATGCCATACTGGCCAATGGCTTTGTATAAATTAATTGTCAAGGGCAACAGGTTTTCACTGCGAATAAAGGTTAACGGAGCCATCAGGTTTCCCCATCCCCAGAGGAATGAGAATGCCGCGATCACGAAGACTCCAGGATAGGCAATGGGCAACATGACCCGGGTAAAAGAGGTAAACATATTACACCCATCGATTAAAGCCGAATCCTCAAGCTCCAGGGGAATCGAAAAGAAATACGGACGCAAAGTCAACACCCCGAATGGCACGGCGTGGACACAAGTCGATATCACCGGTGCTAACAGATTATCCAGAAGTTTCATACTCTTAAAGATTACAAACTGCGGTGTCAAAAAAAGCACCACCGGCATCATCTGGGAAACTAAAAATATCAACATAATATACTTATTCACCTTCAGCTTGAACCTGGCTAAACCATATGCGGTACAGACCGCCAAGGCTGTCGAAATGAGCATGGTTAAAACGGCAATTGTAACACTGTTTAATACAGTGATATACATCGGCGATGCTGCCCGTTGGGTAAATTGATCGATATAACCCTCAAAAGTGACCACTTTCGGGAAGAAAGCAGGTATTTTCGAATAGATTTCGGTGTCCGTTTTAAGCGATGTCACAGCCATCCAATAGATCGGAAATAATAGAATAACCGCAATCAGTATTGCAACTGTCGTTTTAAGATACATCTTTTTGATCATGACATTCCCTCACCCTTGCTTGTAAATTTCAAATAGATACATCCGATGATCATTAAAATGGCGAATAACGCATTGGCAGTTGCAGCCCCTTGTCCAAAATCAAAATTGCTGAAAGTCAACCGGTACGACATGGTGGAGAGCAACTCTGTAGCATCGACCGGCCCCCCCTGGGTCATAATATAAATTAAATCGAATTGTTTAAAGGTATTAATAAAACCCAAAGTGATAACCGTCATAATAATCGGTTTCATCAGCGGAAGCGTAATTAGAATAAATTTCTGCATCCGCGACGCCCCATCAATGGCCGCCGCCTCATAGACATCCCCCGGCAAGGTAATCAAACCGGTCGTCAAAAGAAGCATGTTGAAAGGAATGCCCACCCAAATATTGGTCATGATCACCGACCACATGGCCATTTTGATCGTTGTCAGCCACAATACCGGTTTATCGATCATTCCCATCAGCGACAAAATGTAGTTCAAGATTCCCGACATATCGCCGGCCAGGATCCACTTCCAAATGATTCCGGTGACAATCGTTGGCAATATCCAGCATACCAGCAATAAGCCGCGGGTATAGCTGTTTCCGGGAAACCGTTTGGAAAAAAAGAGCGCTAAGCTAAATCCGATACCAAATTGGAAGATGATACATATCACGGTGAAGTAGAACGTATTGAATAAAGCGGTTTTAAACACAGGCATTTTCAAAATCGCCATATAGTTGGCAAGACCGGCAAATGCTTTTTCTCCATTTAATGTAAAGACGTTGACTTCATGAAAACTAATCGAGATATTGTAAATGATGGGATATAAAACGAATGCCAGGATAAAAATTACCGCTGGTAAAATAAATCCATAAGCCGCCAATTTTCTATTCTGTAATTTCCCTTGGTTGGCCTTGGTCGGAAGTCCTAAAGAAGTCAGGTTTGACCCCATTGTTTCCGTTTCCTCCTGTAATTATTTCCGGATGATACTCATAATACGGATAAGAAAAGGTTGGGTGGAGCATTTTGGTCATTCGACAGTGTTCCGCCCAACCCGTTTCCAAACTTACTTCAGAAGAGGATTGATGATTCTTTCAGCGTCTTTAGCTGCCTGTTCCGGCTGTTTTGCTCCGACAACCACTTCCTGGATCATTTGCTGGATTGCTGCAGAGATTTGAGGCCATTTGGGATTAGGGCCTCTAGGCCTGGTATATTTGAGCATGCTCGAGAATACCATCATGTTCTTATCGTTTTTAACATAATCCGCATTTTGCAACACATCTTCCCGGGGAGGAAATGCACCGCGTTCCATATTCAGTTTCAGCATTTGATCAGGGCGTTGGGTCCATTTTAGTACTTCCCAAGCGGCCTTTTCATTTTTTCCTTTAATCGCAGCGATGGTCTCTCCGGCCATAGTATCAGCCAAGCCTTTTGGGCCTTTCGGTAGCGGCGCTACGCTCCAGTTAAATTTGGCTTTCTTCACTTCCGACATTCTCCAAGGGCCATCTACGTACATGGCTGCTTTCTCGCCAATGAACTGTGCCGAGCAATCCCGTTGCTGCCAGTTGGTAATCTCCGTACTCATGGAACCGTCTTTTAAGAAATTTACATATAAGTTTAACGCTCTTAACGCCTGGGAAGAGCTCATTTTATCAATATCTCCACCTGCCATCCAGAGATAGGGTAAAAATTGAAAGGTAGACTGTTCATCTTTTGAACCGCACAAGGCCACACCAAAGGTGCCGTTGCCTGTCAATTTTTTAGCATACGCCCGCCATTGGTTCCAATCACTAGGTGGTCCGGCCAAGCCTGCAGCCTTAAACATATCGACATTGTAATAGAGTGCCAGGGGACTGAAAGTTAACGGAAGCCCATAATAGCGGTCTTTGTATTTCACCGCATTTAAAGGGCCCGGAAAATATTTATTGACACTTAAATCCTTCTTTACAGCCTTGGTAACATCCGAAAAAACACCCATAGCCGAAAAAGCCGCATGATCCGGATTGTCGATCTGCACGATATCCGGCAGATTATCTCCCGCTACTGCGATGGTCATCTGTTTCCGCATGTCCTGATAAGGTATATATTGCATCTCCACATAGATATCTTTTTGGGATTGATTGAAAGCGCTGATCACATCATATAGAGCCATATTCCGGGGGGATTTTTCCCAATAAGTCCAAAATTTTAGCCCCTTTTTTTCTTCGGCTGCGTATGTGGAGCCGATGATGATGGAAACCAGCAATATCCCAATGCTGATCAATAAAACCAATTTCGAGAACTTTTTCATTATCTTTCCTCCCTCAAAATTATATTTCCTCATTTATCCTAAAAAATAGTTTTTGTGTCTTTAGTTATCTCCTCCCTTTTTTAGCAATTTTGATCAACTCATGAAGCTGTGTAATTTTTGATACCCAATTTTTTTATATTGTTAAGGCCATTTTAATATATAAAAAATTTTTTCTCTTGATTAATGTTGCTTTTTAGTTGTACTATTTTGTTATCGAACCGTTTGAATAAAATTTTAATATTTAAAAAATGGTAATAAAAAAAGTCGAAGCCGGCAGGGTAGATTGAAGGTTTTCATCTACCGTGTCCTCTTCGACTTGAAAGGATCCAATATGGGGACAGCCCAGTTTAAGGAATCTATCTCCCACGGAACCAAATTTTTCCCTTTCGCCCTTTATCGGTTAAACCGTAACCGCCCACTCCACCTGCACTGGCATGATGAAATGGAGATCATTCACATAGAATCCGGCGAAGGGTTGGTCTCTATCGGCGCCAATATATTCAAGGCGTTCCCCCACGATATATTTTTTGTCAACAGCGGCGAGCTTCATTCGGTTAAGCCTATTGATTCCACTACCATTTCCTTTACATCCGTCGTTTTTAACAAATCCTTTTTAAAAAGCGGGGAACTGGATATTATTCAATTCAAATACATTACCCCGCTGATTGAAAATGCCATTGCCCTCCCCAAAAAAGTATGCATTGCCGATCTTGATAATAAGGAAACCCCTTCGGTCTTCAGCTTGATCATCGAAGAATTCACGGCCAAGACTTTCGGGTATGAATTAGCGATTAAATCTTTACTCTACCGGTTAATTTTGCTCATGCTCCGAATGGATCAAATCAAAGACAATTACGGCCAAGCCTACTCCGTTGAAGAAAGCGCCAACCTGCTCCGGATTAAGCGGGTATTGGAATACGTCGAGCAAAATTATGCCGGCGCCATCACAGTCCATGAGATCTCGGCCCTTATTAATGTAAGCGACTATTATTTATGCCATCTCTTTAAACAAATGGTCGGTGTTACTTTGATCGAATATGTAAACATTGTACGGGTCTCGAGAGCCGAGCAGATTTTAATGCATAGCGATAAAAAAATTCTGGAAATCGCTCTTGATAACGGTTTTAATAGCCTCAGCTATTTTATTAAAACTTTTAAGAAATACCGCAACTATACACCGACCGAGTTTCGAAAAATAGTCCGTCAGCCGGAAAGCGACTCACCCACTCCCCAAGAATAAATGCTTCCGCTCTTAAAACAATTCATGGAACAAACTGGTGATATCGGCCGATAAACCGTTGAATAGCAGTGAATTAGCCAACTCACCCATTTCATACGTTTTATACTTCTCAATTTCATACTCATCAAAGCCGTAGATCATGATGTTCTCCTGTTTTTGATCGACAATCCAGTATTCCTTCACTCCTGATAACCGGTAAGTATTTAGCTTGTCAATCATATCTTTGCTGCGGGAGCCTTCGGAGAGAATTTCAATCACCAAAGCCGGTGTACCCATATACTTGCCTTTTTCGGTGACATTACCCTCCAAATCACAGGCCACCAATAAATCCGGCTGCATCACATCGGGTTCCTTCAAATCCTTCTTTCGGAAATGGACATCAAAAGGAGCTAAAAAGACCCGGCACTTTTTATCCTTAAAATATTCATGAAAGATCAAGTGCAGTCTTCCAATTATCTCCTGATGTCCTATGCTCAGCGAAGCCAATAACTGAATTTCACCGTTAATCAGTTCCATTCTAAGCGTACTTTTTTCATAAATCTCCATAAACTCTTCATAGGAAACTTTTTTGCCGCCGTATTGATAGTCCAGCGCCTTTTCCCTTACGGTAAAATATTGTTCGATATCGGTCACATAAGGGGTCAACCTGGCGATTTTGTTGCCATTCTTGGTGATCACGACCTCATTTTGCTGTTCAACGTAATCCATATATTTACCCAAATTCTGTTTAAGCTCGGTTGCGGTTATTACGACGCCATCCCTCAATTTAATCGTTTCCATACAATCACCTCCAGTATTATTATATTACTATAAACAATATCGTACAATAATAACGCACGAAATGTTAAAGTTTCATGTACGATATTTTTTGTTTTTTGTACTATCGTTTTTATCCAAAACGTGGGATTTTAGCAAAAACGGCAGCCCCTTTACTCATTGGGTTTGCCGTTATAATCCCTTCTCCGTCTTATCTTTCACTCTTTCAAGTTCAGTTAAAAAATCTTTTTCAAGGGCTCGCCGGATTAAAACTTTTCCTCGCCCCAACCTTCTTGAACCCGCTGTTTCTCCGAAACATCCACCGGTTCCTGAACAAACAAGGTCAGCATAAAGGCGGCGAGCGGTAGAATCGCCAATAGATTCAATACCCATGGCAATCCCAACCCATCGGCAAAATGGCCGAGCATTAAGACACCCATGGCCCCTAACCCGATACTGAACCCCAATGTCAAACCTGACGCCATGGCGACATTGCCCGGCATCATTTTCTGGGCCATCACCAAACTGCTGGTAAAGGTGGCAGCCAACAAGACACTGACCACTGCCAAGAGGATAAACGCCCCGACACCGTCCGTCGTTTTGAAAAGATACAACAGTGGAGTTACCGGTAAGATCGAATACAACATGACTCTTTTACTGCCATAGCGATCGCTTAACGGCCCGCTCAATAAAGTGCCGGCCGCCCCGGCGGCTAAATAAACCGTCAACAAAGACGCGGCATATGCGGAACTGCCATGCAGGAACGATGTACAATACAGCGGAACAAAGGTGTTGATCCCCGAGTTTACCGTTGCCCGTATTAATACCATCCCCAGCAATGCAACTAACGGTAGATTTATCCGGATTGCAATTTTGACTTTATCAGAACCACTTTGCTGGCACTGGGGCGGATGGGCGAACCGCTTCATGGATAGCAACAACAAGAAGCCGATTACCATATTGGGTAGTACAAACAAATAAAGCAAAGTCGGACTTCCCAATAACAGTGTTCCCAAAAACAACGATCCCAGCGCAAATCCTACATTGCCTCCGGCAGAAAACAAACTAACTCCCTGGCCTTTAGCCTTTCCGCTCATCCAGTTGACTATTTTTGCCCCTTCCGGATGAAAAATGGCACTGCTGAATCCGCTAAGGCTTATAAACAATAGTACCAGCGGATAGTTCGGCGCCAGCAAAGAAGCGAGCATCATGACTCCGGCGATGAAACATCCCAAAGGCATCCACCAAGGACGCGATTTTCGATCGCTGAAATAACCGAAGATCGGCTGACTAACCGATGAGGTCAAATTTTGGATCAATACAATCGCCGTTAACTCCGCATAAGTCAGACCGAATTTTGCTCTGAAAAAAGGCAAGGCAACAAACAACGCGCCCGACGATAAATCCGCCACTGCGTGAGCGCATGAAATAAGCCAAATAGGACGGGGAACACTTTTTAAAGCGCGGAACAAGATACTCACTCCTCATTATGATTTGACAAAACGATTTTTACTAGGATAATATTGATTCCATAAACCATTATATCCCTATTATATTGAAAAACCCAAAGTATTTCATGAATGATCTTGTTCATTTCTAGCACAATTTTGATATATTCACTCAAAGGAGGGATACTTTATATGATTATCACAGGCAACGGGCAAATGATCCGGCAGAATCTAAAAAATCCCCTCCCGATTGAAATCGAACGCAAAGAGTATTACCAACCGGGAGCTATTTTAAAAAAGCATTGGCATCAAGAATTGATGATCTTCTATATTCAGAAAGGAAATGCCGTTATTCATTGCAATGCCGAATCGATTTCTGTTAGCGCCGGAGACCTGTTCATCGTGAATTGCAACGACATCCATTATATCGAGAACTGCTGCGACCATCTTGTTGAGTCCTATATCCTCATTGACTTATCTTTTCTGCTCAGCCGGAAGGACGACATCTGCCAAACGGATTATATCGCTCCCCTATTACAAAACCGTATTCGCTTTCAAAACAAGATCGAAAACGATGGGATGCTGAGGAACGAACTCCTGGATCTGATTCATGAAAATCGACAAAAAAAATACGGCTATGAACTATGGATGAAGGCCGGCCTTTACCGTATTTTGGCTTTACTTTTGCAACGCTATACCGTACCAGCCCCCGCTAAGATCAAAAACCGGCAACAACATTTGTTGTTACCGGTCATCCAATACGTCGAAGCCCATTATGATCAGAAAATCACCCTCCATGACCTTGCAGCCCTGGCCAATATGAGTCCTTGCCGTTTGTGCCGGCTGTTTAAAAGCATTACCGGTATGCCCCCTGTCACTTATGTCAATTATTTACGGATCAATGCCGCAATGGCATTACTACAGGACCGCCATTTATCCGTGGGGGAAGTTGCCTTAACCGTCGGCTTTAACGATAGTAACTATTTTAGCCGCTTATTTAAAAAATATAAACACATCTCCCCCGCTGCTGTATTAAAAAAAACCGACTGAGGAATCCGAAGCAAGCGTATGTTGGTTCAAAGCGCTTACCTCATTTCTTCCTATATTCACTCAGATTTTTCCGGCCCTTACAAACAGAAACTGCGGTTTCTGGGTCAATCGTTCATAGATCTCCGGCTGGGCCTTTTGAAACTCACTAGTCGGCATCGGTTCGGCTATTTTCTCAATTCTGAAGCCTGCATCCAATACAGCGTCGGTAATTTGACTTAACGGTCTTCTGTAGAACTGTACTTCCACCTTTCCCGTAGGGGTATCAGTATCCCATTCATCGTTTAAAAGTTCGGTCAAAAAATAATTCTCCCTTTTAAATACGGTAAAATCCATAAACGGATGATGTACGGAAAAGACCATCGTCCCATCCTTTTTAAGGATTCGATAAAACTCACGCAGCACGATTGTCCAGTCTTTCAAGTAATGTAAGGTCAACGAAGATAAAACAATATCGACGGATGCGTCATTGATAAAATCAAGCGCTTGATTTAAGTCCGCCCGAACAATTTTGGCCTTGTCGCCCACTCTCCGTTTTGTCATTTCAATCATGTTTGGGCTGAAATCCACCGCCGTCACATGTGCCCCATGCTCCAACAGCCAATTAGTATACCAACCCGCCGCACAAGCCGCATCCAAAATATTTTTTCCGCTGACATCGGGTAAAAGCGCCAGAGTTCCCGGCCTTTCATAGTAAGCGTTAAACGGTTTCGTATCGACAACCGTCAAATAATACTCGGCCAGCGTTTGATAAGAATCAAGTGCAACCGAATCTTGGCTTATTTTTATTCCCTTTGACCGTAGTTTCTCCATAATGTGTCCCCCTTACGAATAATCTCGAATCAACTCAATTACCACCGGCTACATATTTGGTCGCTGTCAATGTAATTTGAAAAATATCGCGGCCCGCCTTTTCAATTTCTTCAGGACTACCGGAACCGTCCAACACCCCGTTGTCGACACGTATGTTCCAGGCCATTTCATTTTGGGCGATTATTCTCTGGTAATCCACCATTACACCTCTTTATTTAACCAATTCACAAGCTTAAAAACTATTCGCCGGCTTTCGGGATTAGCCTTCGGGCTTCAAGCAGCACTTTATTATTAAGCATAACCAGACTTTGGATAAGCATCAACGACCGGTTCCTATCATTAACCATTCAACTTTAATGATATCGGCAACCGGTCCATAAACCAGCATCCCTAGGCATAATCGAACTTGAAATCATGCTCAAAACCCCGAATACTCTACCCATAAACCCTCCTTCTACCTTCTCTTGAAATAAAACGATAAAGAGGGTATTAACACGTAATCGCATACTGAACCAGCATCGATCCAAAAAGTGATAGGGTCTGGCTCGTTAAAAAGAGTGTTATGTCCTTTTTCCAATGTTCATCCGGAGCCATGTTTTCTCCAATAAATTGTTCTTATTTCGAAGCCCTTGAATGCCCTTTCCACGGCTTGACTCAAATTGTTCCCATAGATATGGTATTCACTCATTTTCGTCAAGTCCTGAAAATATCCTCCGGGCAGTCTTACCTAGCTAAGCGAATAAAATACCGAAACCATCGACTTTTTCCCGGTCCATTTCCCTATAAAAAAGCCCGGGAATCCGAATAATTGGTCCCGGGGCTAGATGAACAACTGATCTTCGTCAATTCTCATCCGAAGGTCGTAGATGGTTCCCGACCATTATTTCTTCTTTCTTGCCGATACCAGCAACATCATCGGCCGGCGTAATTCTTCCAACATTCCGGGAACGTTGCGGAGCATGTTTTCCGTCGGTTTGGGTTCAACCAGTCCGGTGATTTCAAATCCGGCCTTCATTAAGCTGTTTACATAGGTAGTCAGGGTTCGGTGATACTTAACCACTTCCTCACCTGAAAAAATCGACCGGCGTTGGCCTTCGCTAAAATAATGGTCGACCGGCCAGTGCAATGAATCTCCCTGGAGATCGTAGTACCAATCCTGTTTACCTTGGGCTGTATAAACGGGATGCTCCACCGAAAACACCAAATCGCCTCCGTGAGTCAGACATTGGCTTATTTTGTTTACGATTCCCTCAAATGATGAAAGGTAATGAAAAGCCAGGGAACTGATAACCACATCAAAAGAATCTCCGGGGAAATCAATGTCTTCAATGGGCATGCAGACATACCGGATATGTTCGGAATAGGCCTTCTCCTTAGCTTTATTGAGCATCTTCTGAGAAATATCAATTCCAACAACCTCCCGGGCGCCATTTTCCTCAGCAAACCGGCAATGCCACCCAAAACCGCAGCCCAAATCCAAAACTCTTTTGCCTTGAAAATCCGGCAGCATTTTCCGGAGTTCGTGCCACTCACCGGCACCCTCAAGTCCGCGTTTGGAACGCTCCATCCGGCTGTACTTGTCAAAAAAAGCGCTTTCGTCGTATTTGTTTTGTTTCATCTTGAACTCCTCATCGTATTGCGGTTCCCAATCAGCGTTCATAAATGCGGCCTAAATGTAACGGTAAAAGTAATATTTTTTTCAGAAAGTCACAAAGACTCACCGATAAAATATCTCTGTTTCCTCCAAGCTTAAAGTTTTCCCTTTTTACCCAGGATCCAAATGGCGGCCGCAATTGGATCCGGTCCGTCACAAAACGACTTGGCTTCGCTAAGGCTGGTCCAGGTACTCCCGTTGGTGGTTTCGACGGAGCTTCCGTTAAGCCATCCCAAAGTATTGTTCCCGGCATCCTCAATCGCCCACTTGCCGCTGCGGTTTTTTACGAACGCAATGGTGGAGCTGCCTTTCTCGATCCGGTAATCGGAACCGGAGGTTTTGGCATACCCCCAAGTGCTGCCGCTTTTTTCGATACGGTCCCCAATGTACTTATAATCTGCGGCATAGACAATTCCCGATACTACTAAAGCTAAAACCAGTAAGAATACTACCAAACGCGCCTTCATGATAAATTCCTCCTTGATTTGTTATTCCCACTCCATTTATGATCAAGAATCCCGATGATTGCGATCTCATCGTTCATCCTGTGAGTCAGCTCAAGCGGATCGGCCATACGATGGATGCGAACTGGATTTTTCGCAACATTCCTTGCCGTTTTATCTACAACCTTGGTACTCTTTGTGTATTCAGTGAGATTAAATTCTTTTTTCAGCCACGAAGGACAAAAAGCACGAAGTTTTATAAAACCGTTTCAATCCATCTTCCAAAAATTTCACAAGTAATTTTTTTCGTAATTATTTTGAACTTTGAACTATACATAACTATTTTTCATTCGATAAATAAATTATCGGCGGATTAATTTTACAATTTAATACATTTTATAAACATCGAACAGAAAATAACCATTCGATTCCCGCCAATATAACAAAACACGCACCCTAATCGGATTATGATGCGTGAAGGTTACTTAAATATACAGCGATTCGTTCTCCTCTTCCTTAAAGCTCAACACTCTTGGTGGCAATATTTTTGCAAAATTCGCTGTCATGCTCCACAAATAGCATCGTGGGCCGATATTCCAGGAGTAATTCTTCAATTTGCATGCGGGAGATTACATCAATAAAATTAAGCGGTTCATCCCAGATATGCAAATGAACTTTCTGGCAAAGGCTCTTGGCAATCAGCACTTTTTTCTTTTGGCCGCCGCTGAAAGACGAAATGTCTTTCCCAAACTGTTCTCTGGAAAAATCAAGCTTGTTTAAAATCGATTTAAACAGGGATTCATCAATTTGACTGTTTGCAGCGTAATCCGTTAAATTGCCCCAAAGATGCGATGTGTCCTGAGAGACATAGGATATTTTAAGCTGGCTACCTTTTCTAAAAGTGCCTGTAAAACCTATTTCCTCACCGCAAATCAACTTGATCAGGCTTGATTTCCCCGAACCGTTTCTGCCCTTGAGCGCAATCCGTTCTCCCTGCTCAATCGTAAAGCCGACATCCCGGCAAACCACCTTTTCACCATAAAGAATAGCAACATTTTCAAGTTCGACCAGGCGGTTTTTGTGGTAGGCAAGTTGCGAAATCTTCAGGCTATAGGGATTCTCAATATTTTTAAGAAGTTTGGATTTCTCATCAATGGCGGCTTGCTGCCTTTTTTCGAGAGATTTGGAACGTTTCATCATTTTGGCGGCCTTATGGCCGATAAAACCCCTATCCGCCGGCTTGGACCCGGAATTTTTCGCCGCATACTTGGTTTTTTCCACTTCCTGCGACCAATTGCCGGTCCGTTTGGCAGCTTCCGAAAGCCGGTTAATATCTTTTCGCAACTTTTCATTTTCAGCAAGCTCAAAACGGTCCTGCCTTTTTTTATTTTCCCACCAACTGGAGAATTTGCCCTTTTGGATTTCGATGTTGGTCTTATTAATCGAAAGAATGTGGTCCACACAACCATCAAGAAACGCCCGGTCATGGGAGACCAAAATAAAACCGCTTTTGGAATTGAGATAATCACTGACAAGCTCTCTGGCATCCATATCCAAGTGATTGGTTGGCTCATCAATTAATAGAAAGCTGTTTTCTTTCAGAAACAAGGCGGCAAGCAGCACTTTGGTTTGCTCCCCATTGGAAAGAGTGCTAAAAGGGCGATATAACACATCCTCGGATATTTTCAGCAACGAAAGCTCCCGCATTAGCTTCCAATGAAGGTATTCCGGAACAATCGCGCCGATTCCATCGATGGTATCCTTTTCCTTGTCTGCCACTTCGAAAGGAAAATATTCGAAGCTGACATTGGCGGAAATATTCCCACCGTATTCATATTTCCCCCTCAGCAAATTGAGAAACGTTGTTTTGCCTCTGCCGTTTCTTCCCGTGAATCCCAGCTTCCAATCGGTATCCATTTGAAAGCTCACATTTTCAAGGATGTTATCATAACTGCCCTCATAAGCAAAGGTAAGATTGGTGACTTTGATCAATGACATGAAAGTATCCTCCTGTATTGATTGGTGCGCACAAATAGAAAAGCCGCAAGAAAGTTACTTCTTGCAGCTCATCCATACAGGAAAATCAAACCCAAAAACGGGTATGATGACGCGCCAACGCACGTGTAGTATATTATCGCTGAGTGAAAAGAATGAGTAACTTTCTTGCGCAAGCACAACAAAACAAGACGAAAATGTCCGCCCCAACATTTTATTATGCTTTATGAAATTAGCAAGAAAGATTCTTCATCCTTTCAACTCCAATCTTTATATTTTAAATTATTATACCATACGACGGCAGGCTCTCTCAATCACAAATTGAATTTTTCAATCACACCCTGCAGTTCCTCCTAATAATTTGTTCACTGACTTCACCCTTTCCAATCACTATGTTTCCAGTATGGGATTCCTTTAACGCCATCTCCCCACAAATTACAGGCCTTCCCGCAAACCGGCTCCCGCTTCAGGCCATCTTTTTCTTACGCCGGGATCGGCGCACTCACCGCCCATACCTTTTTCCTTACCCTACGGCCTACTTAGAAACTACTTCGAGCCTAAAAGATCAAATGTCCCGCCAAGGCGTCGGCACTGTAAGTGACTCAGACGCCGAGAAAAGACGAAACACTTTGTTTGAAAAAAACTCTGCGCCTGCGTAGAATGAATAACTTATTTTCATCCTTTTACGGGCCCCAGCATGTCGGGACGGGGGACTATCGACAAAATCATTCTTCCAGACAATGTGGAACACCCTAATTGATGGATTGCCCATGCACATCAGGCCCCCTCCTTATACCGTCGCCAAGCGGAGATAGTGCTAACCTTTCCCCCGCAATCACGTAATCCCGTTTCAATAAGGAAACCGGCAGCTTGATATTTCTTATCGAACCGCCGGTATGGGCTCTATCTGTCGTTAACGCAGAAGCGCCAAATTGCGGCCTTTTTACCACAGGGCAGAGGTAAGCTTTTCATTTTGGATTAACCATATGGAAGCATCTTTTTGATTGCTGCCATATTCGACCCAGCAACATATGCCGCTGAGTGTAATCTGCGTTTTTGCCTGTTACTTTTGCTTCCCGCATTATGCAGGATATTGGCATGTGCCCTCTTTATTTTTCCGCTTTTGGTTAATTTTACTCTTTTTTTCAAACCCTTGTGGGTTTTCATTTTTGGCACTACTTTATATTCCTTTCTTGAACGAGAGTGATTTGACTTTCAATTATCAATGTAATTTCTGTCTGCAGTCGGCATTTTTTTAAGTCATGTCCACTGGTGCTCCGGATTGATCCGCCGGTTATCATTTGTTCAAAAGCATTCTGCGATAAATTCAGTTTTTCCCGTAACAAAGCGGCAACCTTAAGCCGAGATGGATATGGGCTTTTGATATGCAATTCGATAGGACTAGCAAAATCAATCGCGCGCCCTAGTATTTTATACTTGGGAAGGCCGGCTTCGGCTCCATTATGGTGTATCCGCTTCATATCCATGGCATATTTTTGACAAGCTCTCCATGATTGCCAAAAAACCCCTCTAATACTTCAGGGGCAATACTTTTGGGATTGATACGGGAATAAATAGTCATATTCCATATAGAATCGCAATTTGAACATCGATAGATTAACCATATATCTAAATACTTTCGTTGGGCGTTTACCCGGAACAATTCGAAGCAAACATGCTCTGTTTTTTTACCGCACCGCTTGCAATACTTTATTGCAAGTGGTGGAGATAGATACTGTATATCCCAATATACTGTTTGCATAAATTTATCCTTCCTAGTTAAAACTGCATCGGAAGAATAAAAGTGGATTTTCACAATTTATCCTTCCTATTCGAACTCAATAGAAAAGCTAAACGGTGGATTGCCGTAAATCTTTTTCATCATCGTCACTCCCGGCATTTTTTCTACGCAAATTGTATCATCCGGTTCCGTAAAACCAAACCTTAAAGACTTCTCTTAAAAGAAAATGAGCCGATACAGTTAAAAACCGCATGACTCATTCTAAGGATTATGAATATTCCTTTATACCCATATTATCCTTTCAACACAGCAAGGCATGCGCTAGTAAACCGTTTTCTAAATAACTACTTAATGATTGTGAACGTTTTACTTAAGTAGAACGTATTTTCCCCCTTTCTGATTACCATTTATTTACGATACGCTCTACTAGTAAGGATCCCTCTGTTTTACTATCTTTTCAGCAACAATCATGGTGGTATTTTCTACTCTCCAGACCATTTCAACTTTCTCAAAATTAGCTGTTTGAAGCATCTTGAACTGATTATCGACCGTACATGGCGTATCATAATGATAAAATTCACCATCTTGAATATTTTGTTCATGACGGATTCGCTCATTTTCTTTAAAATAGAAGTCCTCATCTTTTTGGTGGATTACCATATAATCGCATTCGATATAATTTCCACCCGGCTTTAGCGCTGAATAAATCCTTGAATATAGTTCTATTTTCTTGGTATGCGGAAAGTGGTGCATCGTTTGGAAAGATATGATTGCATCAAATCTTTTGATTCCCAAATCGCAATCAAAATAACTCGCATTGATAAGCGTCATGTCTTTGTCGGGATGCTTTTGTTTTAATACACCCAGCATGGCTTCTGTTAAGTCAATACCGGTTACTTTAATATTGGGGTGAATTTTAAATATTTCGTCAAGTTCTAAACCGGTTCCACAGCCAAGGTCTAAAAGATTAACTACTTTCTCCGGCAGTAATTCAGCCATTTTTTCATATCCTTCCTTGCATCCGGGCACCTCGTTAATCATATGACTGTCATACCCATTGACCCGAGCAGTAAAAAAGTCACTCATCTTTTCTATCATCCGTTATTTTCCTTTCAGGATTTGCGCGCGCTAAATCCATGCGCATTCACCCAATGGCAAATGATACTCCTATTAGAAATCCAATCAAAAAGCTAAACGGTGGATTGCCATAAATCTTTTTCATCATCGTCACTCCCGGTATTCTTTTAAGCACATCGTATCATCCGGTTCCGCAAAACCAAACCCTAAAGACTTTTCTTAAAAGAAAATGAGCCGATACAGTTAAAAAACCGCATCGGCTCATTCCAATGGTTAATGAATATTTTTTTGTTCCCATATTATTCTTTGAATACTTTTCAAAGACAAAAAATATTTCTCGGATAATGTTTGTAGATTATTTCCCGCCAGATAATCTTGATAAATCCGTATATCACGTTGTTGTAATTCTTTGCGGGTGGATGTCTGCGATCCCCATGCTTTTTTATTCCCTGGTTTTCTGGGTATATAGATACACTCACCATCCACATACTCTTGGACCTGTTCAAGCAAGGCATTGGGGATTATATGATTTGCTCTCTTATAGCTCATTTTGCTCTCCTAAAAGTTTCTCGATTAGGACCAGCAAAGGCTATATTAACAATTACAATTAATGGAACTGTTCATTGCAATAGCCTTTGCTATGCAACGCTAACGATTGGATTGCGCATCTGCTTACAATCCTCCTTTCGTTCAACATTTCCAGATTATAACATCGCCTTACTCCTTTGTCAAGAATAGCGGTATTTATCGCTACACATGCTTATTGACTCATTGCAAAATCACTTAGGCTTTTACCGATACAGGCGATACCCTAACCGTATCCCTTTTAACGGCAAATTATTTATTATGATTAGCACTCTCCGAATCGATTCTACCAGCGAAGAAAATCAATATAAAAAAAGATGAAACCCGGCATGTTTAAAGTTTCATCTTTATCGGCGACAATATTTAGGATGTTCTTTCCAATCCGATCTTAATAATTTTCTTTTCTCACTTCAAAGAAACTTTGCGGATGTGCACAGACAGGGCAAACATTCGGCGCTTTCTTACCCATGACAAGATGTCCACAGTTCCTACATTCCCACATACATTCATCGGCCTTTTCAAATACCTTTTTCATATCAACATTGTTAAGCAGTGCGCGGTATCTTTCCTCGTGAGTCTTTTCGATTTTGGCAACCATTCTGAACTGCGCCGCAAGGGCAGTAAAGCCTTCTTCCTCGGCATCCTTGGCAAATTTTTCATACATATCGGTCCATTCGTAGTTTTCGCCTTCGGCGGCGTGAAGCAGATTGGCCGCTGTATCTCCAAGCCCGTCCAATGCCTTAAACCATAGCTTGGCGTGTTCCTTTTCGTTGTTTGCAGTTGCTTCAAAGAGCGCCGCAATTTGCTCATAGCCTTCTTTTTTAGCGACAGAGGCAAAGTAAGTATACTTATTTCGCGCCTGAGATTCGCCTGCAAATGCCGCCGCCAAATTTTTCTCGGTCTTGGTTCCTTTAATATCCATCTTTATTTCTCCTTTGTTTTTATGAATTGGTTTTGTTTTTTGAGCCGTTTCGATAGTTCTTCTAATATTTCCACGCTGAGATATTTTCAATTCCTTCCCTATGGTTTCACCAGAAACGCCTCCTCTGATATTTTATATTAAATAGTAATTAAACCCTAAAAATACTAAGCCTTACTACATTCATCACAAATCCCTTCCAAAAGGATTCTCTGACTGGTAACTTTAAAACGGTCCAATATCTCTTGGGGGACAGTGATATGATCATAATATTCGCAGTCAAAATCGAGTATCTTTTGGCATTGCAAGCAACGAAAATGATGATGCAGACTGGTGTTGGCATCAAAGCGCTTCGGACCGCCGGTTTCAACTGTTACGATAGCTCCAATGTCGGCCAAAGAAAGCGCAGTACGATAAACGGTGTCAAAAGATATGTTCGGTAACTTATTCCTGACACGCTTATAAACATCATCAATGGATGGATGATCTGTGGCGGAAAGCAGCTCCTGATATATGAAAACACGTTGCGGTGTCACTTTCAGACTATGATCCGCACACTTTTGGTAAAACAGATTCATTTCTTTTTCCACATTTATTTTTTCCATGCAATTACTATATAATAATCATTCTTATTTGTCAATATCAAAATCCGGAAGAGCAAAAATAATTCATCCATAAAAACCATCAGTTTAACACCGACACTAATCCCGATTTTTGGGGTAGCCGTTTCATAATAAAACCTCGTGATTATCGCCCCCATTCTAATCCACCTGCATATGTCCTACTCGACCGCTTCTTTAACCGGACTTGTTATTTTCTTCATAAAAGTGCTGAAACGTTCAACCATAGTGTACACTATCGGAACGATGATCAGGGTCATTATCATTGAACTGGTCAACCCGCCGATTAGTGCCCATCCCAAGCCGTGCTTGAACTCCGATCCGGGCGTATTGGAGAGCGCCAGAGGCAACATCCCCAGAATCATGGTCAAGGTGGTCATTAGGATTGGGCGGATCCTTTCCTGCCCAGCCTCAAGCAATGCCTCTTTCATTCCGGCGCCGTTCTCCCGGGCCCGGTTGGCATAGTCCACCAATAAGATCGCATTTTTACTGACCAATCCCACTTGCATGATAATTCCCATCATCGAAAAAATTGACAGCGAATTTCCGGAAAGACCCAATGCCAGTAGCGCGCCGATGATTGCCAAGGGAACCGAAAAAAGCACTGCGAAAGGATAGATGAAAGAATTATAGAGTGCGGTCATAATCAAATAGACAAAGATGATCCCGGCCAAGAGCGCCAGAGCCAGACTGCCGAAAGCATCGTCTTGCTGTTCCAGATCGCCGCTGAATTGGTACGAGACTCCAGGCGGCAGTTTCACTGTTTTCAAGGCCTTAGCGATGTCATTGCCGATATCGCCGCTGGCCCGGCCGACTGCTTGCGCAGAAATGGTGACGGCATAATTGCGGTCCTGGCGTTCCAATTTATTCGGGCCCGTCGCATTCAGTATTCTAGCGAATTCACTGAGCTGAACCGGTTGCCCGGAGTTGTTGAATACGGTTAACCCGCCGACATCGGCGGTCCTGGACCGGTCAAACGAGTCGTATATCACCCGGATATCGTATTCATTGCCATCTTTATCCTTGAACTTGGACTGATCGTCACCGCTGAAACCCATCTGCAAAACCGCCCCGATATCACTGATATTCAAACCAAGTTTGGCCATTTTCTCCCGGTCGGCTTCGATCCGGATTTCCGGTTGCCCTTCCTTGGCCGAGAGTTGCAAGTCATCGATTCCCGGAATCCGCCCAATAATGGTTTGAATCCGGAGCGCCGCCCGATAAGCACTCTCCCAATGGGTGCCGCTGATCACCAGCTGGATTGGCGCACCATCCGCTGTCCCAGTGATGGTGATCGGGCTTGCATGAGTTTTAATTCCCGGGATCCGGTCTAATTGAGCCTTCATCACCTGGGAGACTTCAACAGTGGACCGGGAACGCTTATTTTTGGAAACCAGCAGCACCTGAATCTCAGCCATATTGCTCGGGGCCGAAGAAGTTAATATCCCGCTGGTTGTTCCCACTGTGGTAAACATCTTCGCAACTTCGGGGAATTCCGCCAGAACTTGCTCGGCCTGCCGGGTCACTTGACTGGTTTGTTCAAGTTTGGCCCGGGTTGGCAACTCTATCTGAATGAGCAATTCGCCTCGGTCCAGTGGTGGCATGAATTCGCCCCCGATAAAACCGAAGGGGAGCAAGGATAACACCGCTACAAAAAGCAGCCCGGCGATAAGCAGTGTTTTACCCTGGTTTTCCAGACTCCAGCGTAATAATTGGCCATACTCCGCCACCAGGGCCGAATATTTGGCTTCAAACCAATTCCCGAACCGTCCCATGGGCGAACTCTTTGACAAACGCTCCGCTTTAGCAAAACGCGATGCCAGCATGGGGGTGACGGTGAAAGATACCAGCAAACTCATTAAGGTGGAGATGACCACCACCAGTGAAAATTGGCGCGTAATACCGCCGATGAGTCCGGTGACCAGCGCCAGCGGCAAAAAGACTGCCACATCCACCATAGTGATGGACAAGGCCGTAAATCCGATCTCATTGCGGCCGTTTAAAGCCGCGATTTGCCGCTCTTCCCCTTGTTCCAGGTGATGGTGAATATTCTCCAAAACCACGATGGAATCATCCACCAGAATTCCAATGACTAAAGACATTGCCAGCAAGGTCATCATGTTTAAAGTGAAGCCAAAGGCCCACATCCCGATGAAAGTCGCCACCAACGAGGTGGGAATGGCGACCATCACAATCAGCGAATTTCGGAGACTATGGAGAAACGCCAGCATCACCAGGGCCACCAACAAAACGGCCAGACCCAGATCTTCGATCACTGCATTGGAACAATCCATGATAAACAGGGAGCCGTCGGAGATGATATCGAATTTCAGATGAATCGTTCGATTCTGTTCTTCCAGGGTTTTCAGAGATTTCCGGACCGCCCGGCATACTTCCACTTCGTTGGCGTCGGATTGTTTCTGGACTAACAAACCAACCATGGTTTTCCCGGCAGAGCGGCTGATCGTAGTCTGATCCTTGCTGCCATCCCGGATCTCGGCAACATCCGACAGAACGATTTCCCCTCCTGATTTCGAAAGGCCGATATTTAAATTTTTCAACTGACTCAGCGAACTCAGTTTACCGGCAAGGCGCAGCACATATTGACCGTCATGGTCTTTAATCTTGCCGGTGGGATAGTCCAGATTGGCTTTTTGGATGGCCTGGGCCACCTGGATGTTGGATAATCCGTATATTTGCAACTTTTGGCTGTCGACGTTGATTTGAATCTCCCGTTCCTGGCCGCCGATCAGGCTGACTTGGCCGACTCCAGGCTGCTTTACCAGTTGAGGGACGATAAAATCATTCAGAAACTGATAAAAATCTCTGGGCCTCATGTCGCTGGTAACGCCGAGCCGCATCACCGGGAGGTCACTAATGGAGAAAGTGGAGAGGGAAGGAGTTTTGGCTCCATCGGGAAGCTCCGCCAGGATTTGATTTACTTTCCGTTGGGTATTTTGCAGCGCGATCTCAATATCGGCGCCTTGCAAAAACACCACCGTGACCAGGGAGAGACCTTCCTCGGAACTGGCTTGAACACGATCCACCTTATTGATACCGGAAACGGCTTCCTCAATTTTTTTGGTGACAGCCGATTCGACTTCGCTGGCGGAAGCGCCGGGATACGCCGTCGCAATCGTCACACTGGGCATCGTCAAACTTGGAAATAATTCATATTTCAAATTCATGTAGCAAAAGAGCCCCATCAGCGTAATGGCTATGAAAGCGACAATAATCAGGATGGGGCGTTTAATGGCAACCTCGGTAACAGTCATTTCAATCACACCCTATTTTAGAATCGTTCGTTAGATACTCTTCATCACTTCCACCGCGGCATTATCCCGGAGGTTATCTTGACCGCTCACCACGACCTGCTCTTGTTCTTTCAACCCCCGGATTACCTCAAGTTTGGCGTCAATCTCCGAACCGACCACGATCTCGCGAAGTTTGGCTACACCATTTTCCACCACATAAACTTGAGGGTTTTTGACACTGCCGATCACCGCATCCCGGGGGATAGTAAGTACCGGGTGTTCCGTTTTCAACCGGAAAGTAACCTTACCGTAGATTCCTGATTTTAATGAATGTTCTTGTTGATTAGCAATGGCGACTTCCACCGGAAAAGTACGGGCTTCATCACTGCGGTCGCTGATGCTTACAATCCGCCCCCCAAACTCGGTACCCGGATAAACATTCGTCACCACACTGATGGGGTCGCCGGCTTTCAGCTTGAAGGCTTCGCCGGAACCGACATTGACCACTATTTTAAAACTTGAGGTATCGATAATCATTGCTACTACCGTTCCCGGGTTAATCATGGCGCCTACGTTCACCGGCCGGGCAGTGACGATACCGGAGATGGGCGTGGTAACGGTGGCGTTTTCATATTGCCGTTTGGCGGACAGTTGGGCTGCTTCCGCCGCCCGGAAGTTGTTCCGGGCCGATTCCAACTCCGAACTTGAGATCAGTCCCTGGTTATACAATCCCTGGGCCCGCTCCCAATCTTTCCGGGCTTTATCGTAATTGCTTTGGGCTGATAGAAAATTAACTTTCGGTAATTCATCGTCAAGCTTGACGAGGGGCGATCCCATTTTCAAATACGAACCGACCCCGGCATTGACTTCAACGATCTTTCCCGAAGCTTCCGAGACCACCTCAACCTCATTATGAGCCACTATCAAGCCAACCTTGGTCAGGTTCATTTGGAGCGTTTCAAATTGTACTTTAGTGACGGCCACCGAAACCGATGCGCTCCTGGTTATCTTGGCCTTCTTTTCCACCTCGGCTTTATTATGGAATAACACCAAAACCATCAATCCCACAATCCCGATGATACTTAAGGACAATAACCACCTTTTCATTCCAATCACCTTCCGTTTGCTAAAATTGATTCCATTCAAAACCGAACGTCCGGTTTAATCGTTGTAAAAAAAATTATGCTTTTAACCCCTTATATAAACCATCCCATAGACTTAACAAGGTATTGGGCGTATCTTTTGTATGGTCTATCAAAACATTATGCATACCCACACCATCATTGGTATATATAAATATACTTGCAATCTGTTCATTGGTCAGGGATGATTTGATCTCTCCTTTATCTCTGGCAATACGGACGATTTCTTCCCAGGTCTTTAATTCTGTTTGTAAAGTCGAAATCACTCTTTCCCGGAAACTGGGAAAGAGTTTTACCGCATCAAATATAAGAGCATAATAATTAAAACCGCTATCGGCATTTTGCAGGAATGACAAATTTGGATTATTCAAAAACTCTATATAATCATGGTAAAATTGATATAACGAATCTTTGCTAAATTTACTATAATCCATGATTAGTGTGGATGCAAAATGATTAATTACTTCCAAAAAGAGCTGCTCCTTGCTTTCAAAATAATGATAGAAAGCTCCTTTCGACATTCCGGTCTTCTCGACAATCTCTTGCATAGTCACTTCCTTGAAGTTCTTTTGAAGAAAAAGGCTGAAGGAAACATTTAGAATATGTTCTTTGGTATCACTCATGAAATCAATCACCCCTTACAAAAGACCGACCGGCCGGTATGTTTTTAATATACCAATTCCTTTATGGTTTGTCAAGCGTTATCCATTAGTCTATGAAACTACGATTTATTCCGGTATCCCTCGTCATTATGGTTGGTGCAAATTCAATGATTTTTCCCCGTTACTGGTGGAGCGATTGCAATGCGCTTTAATCACTTCCGGCAGCGGTTTTGGAACGATCGTCCCAATTGGCCAAAAAACAGAATTCCCGGCTGTTCAGGAATTCCCTATTGGAGCCGCGATCGTTTATTGGATTAAATAGGGCGCTCCCGGCGCATCATCTCTTCTTCCTCGGAAGCATCCAGAGGACCGGCATCCTTTTCCAGCCAATCGATTAACTTACCCATCAGAGCGGAAAGTTGATTCTTTTCGTCTTCCGATAAACCGGAAAACACGGTATCAAGCAGTGCTCCCCTTGCCTGAACGACTTCATTAACGACCTTACGACCTTCTTCCGTCAAATAAACGTTTAAAACCCGCTTATCCTTTTCGTTGACACGGCGCTCCACATAACCGCTTTGCTCCAGCTTGTCCACAAGTTCGCCGAGAGAAGCGGTACGTATTTGCATTTTTCGGCTTAACTCGGTTTGGGACAAACCATCATTATCTAACAAGAGGGCCAGTAACAAGCCTTGGCTACGGTTTAAACTTCTCCCATTTCCGCCAAAGTCCGGGCGATACCGTTCCCGGTGAATCAGATTGGTAAAATATCTGAACTGTTGCAGTAATTTTTCGGATAAAGTATTCATTGGATTCATATGAAACATTCCTCTCACTTATTAAGGCGCCTTACATTCATAATATACCCAAAAACCGGTGCTGTCAAAAAATTACCTTGATAATCAATTAATTCACTCCCGCCGCATGAGGCAAATTTTTCATGGAAGGGTCGTGTCTGAAGTGAATCCACAGTATCAGTCCAATCAAACAGGCTAAAATCTCCGATACCGTTAACGACCATATCACACCATGTAGACCCCAAAAAGTATTTCCAATGATCATGATCGGAATTAAGAGCACTCCCTTGGTCACGGACATGACCGTGGATTCTTTTTCCCTGCCGACCCCTTGAAAAATTCCGGTAAATAATCCGGAAAGGCTGGTAAATAAAGATGAAAACAGCAGCGCCGCAAAGATTAAAGTCCCAACCTGGATGACTTGAATATCTCTGCTAAATAACTGGAAAACCTGAGTACGAAATATCAGTAATGTTGCTGAAATCGTTATAATCAGAACTGCGATATAAAGTGCCGTAGTCCGAATAATTTTTATCATCCGGTCGATATTCTTGGCGGTATAGGAATAGGCAATCAGCGGTACTACACCCATAAATAAACCCATCCCCAGAAAATCGGATATTTGGACCACTCGTTGGGAAATCCCAAAACCGGCAACTGCGTAATCCCCGTAATACGCCGAAAAATTATTCAAGAGCAAGCTGGAAACGATCAAAAAAGTATCCATCAGCAAAGCCGATACTCCGATTTTAAAAATTTCCTTTGTCAAGTCTATTGTCGGTTTAAATGCCTTCAAAGACACCCTTAGCACTAAGCTTTTCTTTTGGAGATAAAACACATAATAGGCAACGGCGCCGAGATTCCCGATGATTGTTCCTAAGGCCGCCCCCATAATATCCAGATGGCATCTAAAAATCAAGAAGGGGTCTAAAATAATATTCATAATGACGCTTACAGCCATCCCAATCATGGAAACGGTGGAAGCCCCTTCCGCCCGGACAACCTGTTCTAAGGCAAAGTTTGCAATGACAATGGGACTTCCGATAATAAAAATAAGTATAAATTGCTGAGTAAACAGCAAGGTATCTCCTTGAGCGCCTAATAAAAACAAAATTGGCTGAAGCAAGGGGATACAAAAAAGGTTCAATACCAAACCAGCGATTAAACTAAAATAAAAAGTAACTGCCGCGACAGCTTTTGCTTCTTCAAGCCTTTTTTCACCCAATAGCCGCGAGATAAAAGTGCCTCCCCCCGTTCCAAACAAATTTCCGACTGCCATCAGTATGGTTGTAAATGGCAAGGCAAGGGTAATTGCCGACATCATCGGGGTGTGATTGAGTTTCCCAATAAAAAAAGCGTCAACGATGTTATAAATCATATTCAGTACCATTCCCAAAATCATCGGTAATGACATATATGCGATTGCTTTCCAAATTGGCGAGCTTTCAAAATAATATGAATTCCGTTCCATTTCGTTCATTAGAATATCTCCTCAGGTTGCTTTTATTTTCTTTTTGATTGCCCTAAAACACCGTCCAGAAAGTACAATCCAGTGCCACAATTAATCTTTGCCGCTCTAATTGCTTATCTCCAGATCCAACTCGGCCAGATCGGTTAAATACGAAGCGGATTTCCGGTAATAATCGTTCCTAGCTTTATCCAGCGCTAATTGACGATCTTTAACATCCATGATGGTTGACATACCCGCCGTATAACGAATTTCAGTCAAGCGTAAATCTTCTGCGGCAAGATCGATGTTAGCCTTGAAGACAAATGCATTTTCCAAATCAACCCGAATGGTTTCAAAGATTTTTTGCACAGTTTGGCGGGCTTTATCACTGGTTTTAAGCTGATTCAGCCGGGCTATTTCCACCATTCTTTCCGCCGCTTTAACTTTAGCTGCCGTCGCTTTATTATCAAATAAAGTTCCGTTTATACTCAGCGCCAACTGTGATTCATCGTTTAAATCCGTTTGAGTCCAGGCCAATGATAAGGCTGGAAGATTATTTGACTTGGCAATCCGCAGATTAAATTGAGCAATCTCCATATTTTGCTTAGCCTGTACCAAATCCGGCCGCTGCTTCTCGGCCTTATCCAGCAAAGTTTGAAGAGTTAGTTGAATTTTTTCCGGCAATTGTTGTAAACTTGGGTCATATACCAGCTGTATGTCCTGGTCCTTATCGATTCCGGTTAATGTTGCCAGCGCTAATTTAGCCAAGGAAAGATCGCTTAGAGCCGAAATAACTTCCGCTTTTTGTCCTTTCCAGGCCACTTCAGCTTCTAATAATTCATAACCAGCCTTATTGCCGACACCATACATCTTCTTGATCGTCTGGTAATGTTGGCCCAAATTGTCATAGGATGCTTGAGCCACCGCCAACTCCCGTTCCTTTAGCCAAAGACTGTATAATGCTTTTCTGATCTCAAATGTTAATTCCATCCGGGCTTGACGTTCTTCCTCGCGGGCTTTTGCCAATTCAAGCTCGGCGACTTTAAGACTATTCGATAGCTTAAAATAGTTTAAAAATGGAAGATTCAGCGAAAGAGTCCCGCTATTATACTCGATTGAATCGGTATTGGTATGGTCGTTGGCACGAACAATGCTATAGTCAACCGTCACCCCCAACGCCGCCTTTGCTTGCTTAACGTTTTCTTGCGCTACTTGCACGTTCTTCGCCGCCATCTGTAGGTCTTGACTGTTGGTAAAACCCAATTCCAAACAATTTTCCCAAGATAATACCCGGGCCGGTGAAGGCGAAGCAGTTTCAACCGCCAACGCAATACAGACCGGAAATAACACTAGACAAAATCCTATCATCACGATTTTCTTTAAGAACATCCTCCATCACCTCACATAACGAATGGAAACCAGAGCTTTTCGTGTTTTTAACCACGCACCGACCCGCGAGAATTTTTGCTAGCCTAGATAGACTTCCGAAACTGTTCAATCAAAGAATAGATCACCGGAACCACTATCAGCGTCATTACCATCGAAGAAGTCAGCCCACCAATTAATACCCAGCCTATGCCATGTTTAAATTCCGAGCCGGTAGAATGGGATAATGCCAGCGGAAGCATACCGAGAATCATTACCAGAGTAGTCATTAAAATTGGACGGATCCGATGCCGTCCGGCATCAATTAAGGATTCAATGATTTCAGCTCCTTCGGCCCGAGCCCGGTTGGCGAAGTCCACCAATAAAATAGCGTTTTTACTGACCAATCCGACCAGCATTACGATTCCTAGAATTGCAAAGATATCCAGGGCATTGCCGGATAAACCCAAGGCCAAAATCGCTCCGATCATGGCTAAGGGAACGGAGAACAGTACCGCAAACGGGTAGACAAATGAATTATAAAGTGCAGTCATCAACAGGTAAACAAAGATGATAACAGCCAGTAATGCCAGCCCGAGGCTGCCAAAAGCCTCGTCTTGCTGTTCCAACATCCCGCTGGGCATACAGATCACATCAGCGGGCAATTGAATCCGGCTCATTTTTTTATCAATCTCTCCAGCAATATCGCCGGCCGTGTTCCCGATCGCCTGGGATGAAATGGTAATCGCGTAGTTGCGGTCCCTGCGGGTTAATTTGTTGGGCCCGGCACCGTTGACTAAGGTTGCGAATTGATTCAGTTGAACTGTTTCCCCGGATGCATTGACAAAACTTTGCGACCCAATTTCATCTGTGCTTGAGCGGTCGCCCAAGTCATTAATCACCCGGATATTAAACTCCTCGCCATCCTGGTCCCGAAATTTCGTGCTGGTATCGCCGGTAAGGCCGGTTTGTAATACCGTCCCAACATCTTTGAGAGTTAAACCGAGTTGGGCCATTTTATCCCGATCGATATTGACCTGGACTTCCGGTTGCGCTTCTTCAGTTGATAATTGAACATTATTGGTTCCTGGTACCTGAGCAATAACACTTTTCACTTTAAGAGCGGCCTGATAGACTTGATCCCAGTTGGTGCCCATCACCACATACTCAATGGGGTTCACATCACCACCAAAGTCCATTAGACTGGCGGCCTTCACGTGTGCGGTCATTCCCGGAATCCCATCCAATTTGTTTTGGATTTCCTGGACTACTTCATCGGTGGTACGTCTGCGGTCTTTAGGGTCAACTAGGACCGCGGTAATTTCGGCGGAATTACTGGTCGCGGTGGATACCGAGTAAGTACCGGTGCCGACCGTAGCGAATATTTTATTGACTTCCGGAACCTGCCAGAGAATTTTTTCAACCTGTTTGGCTAGCTGATTGGTTTGTTCCAGTTTAGCCCGGCTGGGTAATTCAATTTTCACGGTTAACTGACCCTGGTCACTTTGAGGCATAAACTCTGCCCCGACAAAACCGGCAGGAATCAGAGCCAGCGAAGCCACAAAAAGAACTCCGGCCAAAAGCAATACCCTCGCGCGGTGTCTCAAGCATGATTCCAATAAAGTCAAATAAGAATCGACAAGCTTTTGGTATTGAGCTTCGAACCACAATCCAAATCGTCCCATGAAAGATGCCTCGGAAAGTTTTTCGGTTTTGGAAAAACGGAACGATAGTATGGGCGTGACTGTGAAGGATACCAGCAAACTTACCAAAGTAGATATAACGACTACTACCGCAAATTGGTGCAAAAACCCGCTAAGCATTCCGGATATAAAAGTTAACGGCAAGAAAACAACTACGTCCACCAGCGTGATGGAAAGCGCCGTAAAACCAATTTCATTTCTTCCATTCAAAACAGAATTTCTCTGGTCTTCACCTTTTTCAAGATGGTGGTGGATGTTTTCCAGGACCACGATGGAGTCATCCACTAAAATTCCGATAACCAGCGACATTGCCAAGAGGGTAATCAGATTCATGGTGCATCCGGTGAGCCACATGCCAATCATGGTAGTGGTCAGCGAGGTTGGAATAGCTACCATGACGATGGTTGCATTCCGGAAACTATGCGAGAAGAGCAACATGACCAGAGCAACCAACAGAATTGAAAACAACAGATCTTCTTGAACCCCTTTCACCGAATAAGATGTATAAGTCGATCGATCATCAATGATCACAAATTTCAAATGAATCGACTGGTAATCCGCTTCCAGTTTTTTAAGCGCCCCTCGCACCAAGCGGCAGACTTCAACCTGATTGGCATCGGATTGTTTATAGACTTGAATTCCTACGGAAGGGTTACCGTTAACCCTGTTAATTGTGGATTGATCTTCACTACCGTCTTGAACATCAGCCACGTCCGACAATATTACCTGACCATTGAGGGAATCTTTCACAGTTAAGTTTTTCAATTGTTCCAGGGAATTAAGTTTTCCATTCAAACGGACCATATATTGGCCATCGCGATCTTTAACCTTCCCCGTCGGCAAATCCATATTGGCGTTGATAATGGCAGTAGCAATTGCCGTATTTGAAAGTCCATAGGCTTGTAATTTTTGGCTATCGACATTGACCCGGATTTCCCGCTCCGCCGCCCCGATCAGGCCGATTTCAGCGACACCCTGCTCCTTGCTTAATTGGGGTTTAAGGGTATTGATCAAAAAAGTATTCAATGCCTTGGGCTCCATCCTGCTTGTGACTCCGATCTGAAGTATTGGAGCATCACTGGTAGAAAATTTGGTATATGAAGGCTGACTGGCGTCGACAGGAAGACTGTCAAGAATCTGGTTAACTTTATCTTGCATATCCTTGGCCGCCACATCGATATCGGTATCATTCTTAAAAGTAACCCAAACCAGTGAACTACCTTCCTCACTGTCCGATTCGACCGTATCAGCGTTACTGATACCGGAAACGGCATCCTCAATTTTTTTGGTTATCGTTGACTCCACCACACTAGCGGAAGCACCGTTATACGTTATGAGAATGCTCACAATCCCCGGCGACATGTTCGGAAAAGTTTCATATTTTAACTGGAGGTATGAAAAAATACCAATTAATGTAATAGCTAAAAAGGCAACAATAATTAAGATGGGACGCTTAATGGACAGCTCTGTAATGGTCATTTTTTCACCTGCTTTACTTATTTCTTTACCCCTATTGATGGATTACTTTGATAATTGAGCGGGGATTTAGATTTTCCTGGCCGCTTACCACGACTTGATCGTTTTCATTCAAACCTTGTTTGAGGACTAATTGGGAACCGATCTCCGAATCAATAACGATATCTTGTAAGGTCGCATGATCCTTTTCAACCAGGTAAACCTGGGGATTTTTGATACTGCCAACCAGGGCTTCCCGTGGTATGACCAAAACATTGTTGAGTCTTCCCAAGTTAAAGACTACTTTACCGAAAACTCCCGATTTTAACGGATGAATCTTATCATTTTCAATGGTTATTTCGACAGGGAAAGTATGAACCGCATCACTTTTGGCGCTAATGCTTTTGATACGACCACTTAGCTGGATCCCGGGATAAACCGCCGTCTCAATGGCAACCTTATTACCGGCGCTTAGTTGAAAGGCATTCTTTTCATTTACATTGACCGTGATTTTAAAAGTCATATTATCAACTATCGTAGCAATCATAGTTCCGGAACTAACTGTAGCTCCTTGATCGATGGAACGTTCAGTGATTACCCCGGAAATTGGAGCTGTAATTAAAGATTCATTATAATCTTCTTGCGCCGCATCATAGCTTGCTTTAACGTTTTGAAGCGTTGCTTCGGAAGCTTCCAAGTCGGAATCGGAAATAATTTTTTCCTGATGTAATTTTTGGGCCCGTTCCCATTCCCGTTGGGCCACTTCATAGGCGGTACGGGCAGAGACCAATTTCGAACTTAAAACTTTATCATCGACTTTGGCAATTGGTGCGCCCGCCTTGACATGAGAACCCACATTTCCGTAAACGGCCACGACCTTACCCACGGTTTGGGAAACAACCGAAACTTCATTATTAGCTACGATGGTGCCGGTTTTACTAAAAGTTGAATGAAGAGTTCGACGATGAACCGTCATCGTTGATACAGGGATGAATGCTCGCTGTTTAACTGCATTGGCTTTTTGGTCTTTCGTATTTTTATTGTGAAATAAAGTTAAAATAATAACTCCGAGGATACCCAACATAACAATAAAAACAAGCCATTTTTTCAATTCCATCACCTTTCTTTTTTAGTCCCTAAAATTAATCTTTGAGATCATAGAGACCAATAAAAAAATTATCTTAAAAAGAAAATATATAAGGTACCTTATAATAATAGCTTACACCTTCCACCTTTTATTGTCAATAAATTTATTAAGGCACCTTATTTTTTATTTAAACCCTCCTCCAAAAACTAATGAACTGAAAAAACCGAAGTTCCTTTGGCGTCAGAAAGTTTTTCCGTCCTGTCTTAAAATAAAAAAACCAGCTTTATGCCAGTTTTCATGTTTTTTAAATTGCTGTATCGAAATAGACCCGCGAAAAAAAGCAAGAATGATTAAAACAATTTATCTTCTGCTTGTTATAATATTTGTTGAAAGAGGTTTATAATGAACAGACTTAAAAATGTTATCATAGCCATCGACTACATTGAGAACCACCTGCTGGAGAATCTTGATTTAGATATCGTCGCGGAGGCTGTACATTATTCAAAATACCACCTGCACCGCATATTCACGGATATGGTCGGACTAACCATTCGCGATTATATTCTGCGCCGTAAACTGACTGAAGCTGCAAAACTGCTTACATTTTCCGAAAAACCCATTATTGAGATCGCGCTGCTGTCGGGATATGGAAGCCAGCAGGCATTTACCTGCATCTTTAAGGCAATGTATAAGCAATCCCCCCTACAATTTCGAAGAAACGAGGTGTTTTATCCATTGCAGTTGGAATACAATTTCAGCAATCATCCTGCTCTAAACTTGAAAAGACCGGCGCCAAAAAGGAGATTACGGTTTGCGACCGAGGAGGATATATCCCTTTGGATAGACCTGGTGCGGTTGGTGATTGACGGGTTTCCCAATCTCATCGAGAAAGAACACCTCAACGTGCTCAGACAAAGTATTGCGCAGCACAACGCTTTAATCATGACCGAGGGCGACTTGGCAATCGGCATCATGATGATCTCCTATACTACAGGGAGCATTGATTTTCTGGGAATTCATCCGCTTTATCGAAAACAAGGCCTTACAAGAGCTTTTTTGGATAAGGCCCTCTCAGAACTCCTTGAACATCAAAATATCACCATAACGACCTTTCGCGAAGGTGACAAAGCAGATACCGGCTATCGAAAGATTCTGAAAGAGCTTGGCTTTTCCGAGGCAGAACTGCTGACTGAATTTGGCTACCCGACCCAGAAAATGATTCTGCCCAACCAAGAGAAAGAGAGCAAAGGGTGACGATGGACAGGCCACATTTAGCCAGGCAAATACAAGAAAAAACGCTTCCCCCCCATGAAAGAAAGACCGGGGATGCAAGCACGCCTTTGAATTTTCCCGAGGAAACTGCGCATTTGGGTCAAATCAGGGCGAAACTGAACAAAGCTTTAAAGCGTTATGATGAAACGGTCCGGCGATATGACCGGGAATACATGGATTCAAAACGTTATCTGGCAAATTATCGCCATGAAATCGATCCCAAGGAAATTTTCCAAAACGAGCTCGCCATGAAGCAAGTTGAGGGCGTGGGAATTCATGCGGTGCAAATGCGCGACCGAATCGCCAAGTTGATAGATTCTCCGTATTTTGCGCCTATCGACTTCCGGAAAGAAGGAGAAACGGAGCCTTCTATTTTCTACATTGGCAGATTCTCCTGTTCCGATACGGAAGGATCTACGATTCTAATTTTTGATTGGCGAACTCCTATCGCCAGCATGTTTTATGATTGCCAGCTTGGCCTAGCCGGATATGATTCGCCGATGGGGAAAATTAAAGGCGAGCTGACCCGCAAGCGGCAATTTAAAATCTCACGGGGACAAATGGACTATGTGTTGGAAAGCGCCATCAACATCCAGGATGATGTCCTTCAAAGGGAACTCGCCCATACATCGGATGAAAAGATGAAAACGATCATCGCTACCATCCAAAAGGAGCAAAACCAAATCATCCGCAATGAGCAAGCTGAAACTCTTATTATTCAAGGGGTTGCGGGTTCGGGGAAAACGTCCATCGCCCTGCATCGTATCGCCTATTTGCTCTATCGATACAGAAAAACATTATCCGTCCACAATGTGGTTATCCTCTCCCCCAATAAGGTATTCGCGGACTATATTTCCAATGTTCTGCCCGAATTAGGAGAAGAACCCCTCTATCAAATGGGCTTTGTCGACATCGCCGAGATTCAATTGGATGGAATCATTCGGTTTGAACCTGACAGGGACCCGCTTGAAACCAACGATCCCGCTTGGGCTGAGCGGGAGAGGTTTAAATCGGGTATCGATTTTGTTGATATGATGGACCAGTATCTGGACCATGCGTCCCTGACATATTTTGAACCTGTTGACTATGAACTTGGCCAATTTAAAGCCACCAAGGAATGGATTTTAACGCGCTATAATGCCTACCGGAACTATCCGGTGAAGAGGCGGTTGCACGAGGTATCGGTAGATATCCACGACCGGTTTTCTACGGAAAACCTGCGGGGTGACGAATTACCGAAGCAAAAAGCGATTGAAAGAAATTTGCTTGATATGTTCAAAATCAAAAACACGCTGGCGCTCTATAAAGACTTTTACCGGGCCTTAAAAATTCCTGAGAAATTCATGATGCCGGATAAGAAGACACTGGAATGGGCGGATGTTTATCCGTTTATGTATTTCCATGCGGCATTCGAAGGCTTGAAAGAAAACCGCTTGATCCGGCATCTCGTTATTGATGAAATGCAGGATTATACGTCCATTCAGTATGTGGTGATAAACAAGCTCTTCAACTGCAAAAAGACAATTCTCGGGGATTTCGGGCAATCTCTCAACCCCAATCATTTCCATTCTCTTCATGATTTTAAGAGACTTTACGAAACCGCCGAGATTGTGGAGCTGAACAAGAGTTATCGATCGACCTACGAGATTATTACTTTTGCCAAGAGAATACAAAATGGAACGGCACTTGAACCCGTTGAACGCCACGGAGAAACTCCTGAAATCTTTTTTTGCAGCGATTCACGGGATGAGCTGGCAACAACAAGGGAGAAAATTAAGGTATTTCAGGTCAGCGGTCATACAACTCTGGGAATTATCCTAAAAACAAACGGCGCGGCCCATGCGTTATATCAAATTTTATCCGCAGACTGCGATATCCAATTGCTCACGCCTGACAGCCAAAGATTTACGAAAGGAATTACGATTACTTCGATTCAAATGTCAAAAGGACTTGAATTTGATGAGGTAATCATCCTTTCGGTCAACCGTGAGACTTATCACACGGATTATGACCGTAAGCTTTTATATATTGCTTGTACCCGGGCGATGCATAGATTGTCGCTCATCTGCACCGGGGAACTGACCGGACTGATAAAAAAAGATGTCTTATAGACAGGTTGGGCGGTTTATTGTTTATGTTATATTTTTATACAAACAACATTTTTTAAATTTTTTCTCGCTGCCACAAGGGCAAGGGTCATTTCTGCCGATCTTCTCCACTTTACAGGGCGCAGAGGTGGCGGCAATTTCCGGCAAAAAGTCTTCATCATACAGCCGGTCGAAGTCTTTCTGTTTGTTCCGCGGTCATCTCCCGCCACTTCTGCATTTCCGATAAATCAATGTTGTTAATGCGTAGCATCCCGACAATGGGTACGGGTTTACAATAAACAAAATGGCCTGCCCTTGGATTTAGAGCAGGCGCATATGATAGGATTACCCTCTAATGATTTACAGTGAAAAGGTCACCACTAAAAACATTTTGAACCGTTCCTTTGCCCGGAGCGCGTGGGGGATTCCAGCAGGCATCACAATACTCTGCCCTTTATTGAGCTGAAATGTCTCTTCACCGATGGTGATCTCGGCCTCTCCGTCCATAATATAGACCAAAGCATCTCCGGAAGAGGAGTGGGAACTTATCTCTTCACCTTGATCGAAGGCAAACAGAGTAAGACTCAACGCCTTCCCTTGCGCCAAGGTACGGCTCACCACTTGCCCGGGTTGATACTCAACCAGCGACTCAAAAGATAACACTGTTTTAAAATCGATATTCTTTAGAAAATGTTGCTCCATAATTTTTTCCTCCTTCTCGGCGCTACCGCGCCGGATTATATTCTCCCGGCAAATTGTTTTCCATAAGCGACACATCGGGCGATAGCCTCTTCATCTGGATTCCACAACACCTTGAGCCCATCGTCCACGACTTCAAAACCGGATTTTTTCAGACCCTCTCCAATCATGGCTAGCGATTCCCCACTCCATCCATAAGTTCCAAATGCGGCTGCTTTCTTTTTTTTAAATCCGAGTCCGCGGATTTCTTCCAACAAACCGGCAACCGAATGAAGGATACCCCGGTTAATGGTTGGTGAACCGATTAAAATCGCTTTGGATTTGAAAACATCGGTGATGATATCATTCTTGTCAAATTTAGCCGAGTTGTGAATCTTGATTTTAATCTCTCCGTTTGCCAGTTGAATACCCCGGGCGATATTTTCAGCTACCACCCGAGTTCCGTCCCACATGGTATCGTAAATAATAGTCACCTGATTTTCCTGGTATTCGGAGGCCCACTTCTGGTATTTTTCCACAATCTGCAGCGGATTGTTACGCCAAATTACTCCGTGACTGGTGCAGATGGCATCTAGTGGAAGTCCCAGTCCGACAAACTCGTCAATTTTTTTGGTCACTAGCGGACTGAATGGCGTCAGGATATTCGCATAGTATTTAATACACTCGGCCCATAATTCGTCTTGGTCCGCTTTGTCGTTAAAAAGCCATTCCGTTGCATAATGTTGACCAAATGCGTCATTGCTAAAAAGAACATGATCTCCGGTCAGATAACAAAACATACTGTCAGGCCAATGAAGCATCGGGGCTTCTATAAAAATCAGTTCCTTGGAACCCAGACTCAACTTATCCCCAGTCTTTACCGGATGAAAATTCCAATCCTGATGATAATGGCCTTTCAGTGATTTCATCCCATTTGCAGTACAATAAATGGGTGTGTTTGGAATAAGTTTCATGAGCTCCGGCAAAGCGCCACTATGGTCCGGTTCGGCATGATTGGCGATGATAAAATCTATTTTCTTCAGGTCGATCTCACTGGCTAGATTGGTGACGAATTCCTTGGCAAACGGATGCCACACCGTATCGATCAAGGCTACTTTCTCTTCGGTGACTAAATATGAATTGTACGTCGATCCCCGGTGGGTAGAATACTCGCAGCCATGAAAGTTCTTAATTTCCCAGTCAGTTTTTCCAACCCAAGCGATGTTGTTTTTAACCTGTTTTTTCATAGCAATCCCTCCTTTAGGCTATAAGTAAATCGTTTCCATTTCATCGAGTAATTGATGAAATTTTTGATGCCGTCCCATGCCGATCCGTTCAGCTTCAATTTCTTCGAATTTCATCGCTAGTTCTTGGTGTTCCTGCTCGGATAACACCCGCTCTGCCATGTTAAACAGGATGTCATTCTCCTTGGCGATATGGTTTCGAAGTAAATCGGTGTATCCATGCGCGTTTCCCCGAATTACCGATAAAGCGTCCGGATTCCCAGTCTTATATTGTTCCAAGCCGTCACTCATCCCCTTAATAAAGCCCCGGCCCATTTGGTGTTCCGACAACATTACACCGATAGGGCCATTATCCCGAGGAATTCCTTTGGTTTCCAACAGCGGGAAGAGCACCTCTTCCTCTTTGCCGTGATGGCAACGATCCGCAAAGACCTTTAAAAATTCAAGAGCTTGCTCAAACCGTTCCACAGCCAATTGCGGTTGTTCCACCATCCTATCGATGATCTCCAACATTGTTAAGATTCCCTCATGTTCATCCCGTAATTGCTTTGTCGCTGTCATGTTCATTCACGCTCCTTTTGAATAAAGTGTTTGTTGTTTTGTTATCTTGATTATAGTAAAATAATAAGAACAAAGCGG
Source organism: Bacillota bacterium (assembly GCA_023401925.1). Classification (GTDB taxonomy): domain Bacteria; phylum Bacillota; class UBA4882; order UBA8346; family UBA8346; genus UBA8346. The sequence goes on along the minus strand of JAEXDA010000073.1, from coordinate 70,239 downwards.
TAACGCACGTTACCAAAGTGAAAATTTTTTTGACATTATTGATTAGGAGAACCCCATGGATGAAGTAATCCATGCTCTTTTAAAGTCTACCCTTTTTAAAGGATTTTCACGAGCAGAAATAAGCGTAATCTTAAAAATACTTTCTCATCATCGTAAGGAAATCGAAAAAGGGAACCCTTTGGCTTTAGAAGGCGATCCATGTCCCGGAATTGGCATTCTGACAAAGGGAAGCGCGGAGATCCAACGGGTTTATACCTCTGGCAAATCGTTTACTATCGATACCTTAAAACCGGGAGATTCTTTTGGGGAGATTATTCTGTTTTCAGATGTAAGTTGGTATCCGGTAACTATCATTGCGCGGGAAAATACCCAAGCAGTATTTTTATCAAGAAAAGCGGTGATTGACTTATGTGGTACTCATCCCTTATTTCTTACCAATCTTCTCCGGCAGCTTTCGAATCGGATTATCCTTTTGAATGAACGCCTGAAAAGCCTCTCTTACCAAACCATTCGTCAAAAAATCGCGAATCTGCTCTTAGATGAGTGTAACCAACAACATGATTGTAAATTTGAGCTTTCCTATTCCCGAAAAGAGATGGCCGATAAATTGGGAATTCCACGACCGTCATTATCCCGGGAATTAGCATTGATGAAACAGGAAGGTTTGATTGAATTCCAAATGAATTCCTTTACAATCCTGAATCCAGAGGGAATACGGGAATGTTTAACGAGCTAAATAATTCTATTTTGGCCTTATTCGCTAGCCTTTCCACCAATAATCATCGTTAGCCTTAACCTTTTCTGTAATTTTAATCAGTTCATTGGCTATATTAGGACTTTCAAGCCGCATGATGCTTTCCTCCGCACTCCCAAAACTCAATAAATTAATACTTCCATACCATACAATCCTTTGATCGATCACCGCAAATTTTTGATGAATATTAGGGCGGAATATTAGCTTAACTCCTGCATTTTTCAACAAATCCAAACAACTCTGCAAGACGGTTATATCCTTGTTGTTGAAATCGTCAACAGGCTTGGTTACTACCATTAATTTGACTTGATTGCAGAGTGCCGTCTTAAGATGTTGCAACATCTGTAAAGTTCTTCTTTTAGTGGCATAAGGACTTACAATTAAAATCTCCCGGGCTGCATTCAAAATATCATTGCTATATACAGGCAAAAAGTTATTTTTATCAAAAATGATGTCGATGGACTCTGCTGCAACACTTTCACCTTTCGCTTTATACCCAATACCTGCATATCCTGAAAGCCGCTTATGATACATTTTCTCCAGCATCTTCACATGAATATCCACATAATCATAAATCTGCACTTCCTTTTTATTTTCGAATAATCGATGAAGCCTACCGGCATATTGCTGTAAAGTCCCTTTCCAAGATATCAGCATCGTTAAAAATAACGTGTCCAAGCGAGGTTCCTCAAAACCTTCCCCGATATATTTACCAGTAGCGACCAAAGTCAATGGTTGATCAACGGGCTTATCCGCGATTTGTTTCAAAATTTCCCTGGTTTCCTTAACGCCCATCCCGCCTGTTAGAACAAGCATATCCGGAATATCTTCTCTCAATTCCTTCGCAAGGATTTCCACATGAATGATTCTATCCATCAAGACAATACAGTTCCTACCGTTTTCATGACTCTTTACTATGTCACGAACAATTTGCTGATTTCGAATGCCCTTGATACTTCTTTCTCCTCCTTATCCACAGGAACTCGAAGGGAAGTAAATCTTGGTATGACATAATGATCAAAAGGTCTATTTTCAGCCTGCTTTTTAGCATCATCCAGTTTTGCAAACTTTATGTATTATACAACATCCGACACTCCATATTGAACAGCAATTTCTACAACCGGTTTTGCCCACACCTCTAATCAAATAATTTTGCGATATAAGAAAAGCTACCTTTTTCCGCACCCAATGTTGTTTCGATAATGTGAATAAAGGCCTGAATCTTTTGTATAAGCTCTTGCTGCTCCCAGTTTAAAACCCCTTCGTCAAACATAAATAAAGAAGCTACAAGTAAAAATTCAACTGTTTCTTTAGGACAAGGTGTTTTGAACATTCCCTTCTGAGCGCCTTGCTCCACAATTTCCGTTAGAATCGGGGTCAACTTTAATACGGTCTCCGCTATGCTTTTTTGATGCATTTGCGCATTTTCATTTTCGTGCAACTCTTTAGTTATTTGTGCCTTATTTTTAATATCTGGTTTCTGAGCCATTAAAACGGTTAAAAACTTTTCGTGAACGGTCAAGTTAGGATTAACCATAATCTCCTTGGCTTTTACGACCCCCGCTTCAACAAACCTTGAGATCACAGCTTCCATTACTTCCTCTTTGGAATTATAATAGTAATAAAACGTGCCCTTTGCAATCCCTATTGCATTAAGAATATCGTTTACCGTTGTTTTGGTATATCCCTTTGTAATAAAAAGCATTTCTGCGGTATCTAATATTTCGTTTTTGCGTTCTTCCGGTTCTTTTAATACTCGCATAAGTGTACCACCCTTCCCAATCTAGACCCAGGGTCATTCTCTGTCAATCATACTCTATCCATTTTTGAACGTCAATATCCATAGGGTTCTAAAGTTATTCCTATCTTTCCTCCCTGAAGCTAACTTTAAAAAAATTAAACACGCCTCTTGACATAAAAATTTTTTTATCATATCATTAGACCGACGGTCAGTTTATAAAAAGGAGTGTAACGCTAAATGAAAAAGATTATTATAACGCTGTTTTTAGTTGGTTTGTTGCTCTTATCTTTAACTGTTTATGCCATGGCAAACAGTATTTCTGTCAGCAGCTTAATTGAGCCAAAATGGGAGCAAACCGGTAAACAAACCAACAACGATCTTAAAGGAATCTCGGTCAACGGTGATGTCACCTTTGGTAATGATTTTACTCTGTGGTTCGACTTTACAAGCCGAATTGATGAGACCGATAGCGGTGACATTGATTTGGATAATCATTATATCAAACTTAGCTGTCTGGATCTAATTGAAAACGATGCGGCCATTTTGGAGATAACTGCCGGTTACAACTGGCTATCTTGTGATATCCCTAACACGAATAATTCCAAATATACCGGTTATATCATTGGGCTTGACGGGAAGTTATGGCTCAGTGAAAAATCCGAACTAGAAGGCGCTGTCGGTTATTCCATTCACGGTAAAGGCAAAGTAGGCTCTGCTGATGAAGATGCTACAATCTTACTATCAAATATTACATACTCTTACTTCTTTGCCGGAAATCTCGGTACCTCCCTTGGTTATAAATTTGAACAATATAAATTAAGCGATACTAACAAAAAGACAACCTTCTCCGGTCCCACCTTCGGTCTTACTTATCAATTCTAGACTTGAACTTTATTGATTATAGCGCAAACTAATAGGAACACTGACCTGTTAGTTTGCTTTTGTTATCAGGAAGGTCGCCAAGAAATCAACAAAACTCCCTTTAAGTGCAAAAAGCTTAATATTTTTACCCATCAAAATCAATGGCCAAAAAGCAGCAGGTTTCATCCGGTAATAAAGGATATATTCCCGCAACAAAATTATCAATCCCGCGCAAATGGGCATCGATCACTTTTTCGTCCAGCTTGTCATATGCCTTATGGGCACAGTCAAAACATTTTTCTTTCGGCTTAGCGCACAATCCAGGCCGCCATTCATTCAAACAAACCGGGGAGTAGCCGGAAGTATTCTTTCGCTGGCTTTCCCACCTTTTGGCATAAACATCAGCCCTGCCTTTAAAGAGCGACATAAATAATGTGATTTTTTCCGATGGAGTTAAGAGGTTATTAATCTCCGGATTCTCTTCTTTATTGCAATCCGCTTTAATCATTTCCGGCAGCGGTTTTAGCTCCGCTGCACTCAAATGGGGCACAAAATCAAAAGGAATCCCTGGCTGTTCAGGAATTCTCAATTGAAGCCTTAAACGTTTATTTTCTTCTCGCAAACGATGATTCTCACTCTGTAACGAATGGTACTTCGTGAGCAATTCGTTGAAATCCATTTTAATCCTCAACAATATTCATTGTTATAGAAGAGATTACCGTTTTCAGATATTTTCCATAATCTAGAAACATGTCCGTTTTTAAGATCTATTATATCAAATTTGTCAGTTTTGAGCCAATTCCCCACTATAGATGGCACTCAACAATTTCTTTCTGAAGGAGGACCCCGACGTCAGTCGAATTCCTAACAGAACAAAGATTCTAAAATCAGGAGTGCCAATGGCTTATTATATTATTTATTGTGATGAGTCCGTTAAAAAAGGCAAATACTTTAGCAATTTTTATGGTGGGGCTATAATCAATTCCAATGATTTGGACAGCATCACCCGATTATGACCTAAAAATTGTGAAGTATGCCTTCATTGAATTGAATTCATCAACTCGTAGAAATATTTAGGTTCATGAGTTTTAAAAAGATTATACCAGGCGTTTAATGCTTGTGGTTCAAATACGTCTAAGGTCTTCAAGACATGTAAAGCAAATTCCAATGGAGCTACTGAGGAAGCAGTTATCAGCTTTCCAGCGGTTACAGCAGACTCCTCCTTGTAGTACTTTTCTCCGGTATAGGTAGGACATATCATTTTAAGGTATTCCAAGTTATTACTCGTATGCCATAGCGAATCCAGCAATCCTTTCCGAGCAAGCCCTATTGTAGCTCCACAAATTGCTGCTACAAGAATATTTTCCTTTAAACATCGCTCTACAGTTTTTATTATCGGTTCGTGAATTGTTTCCGTCCAAGTATCCCCACCCGGTAGAATCAATGCATCTACGTTTTTAATGCTGCACTCATCCAATCTAATATCAGGTAATATTTTCAAACCTCCCATTGTAGTAACAGGAATCTTTTCAATACCTATAGTAACTATTTTTGATGGTGTCAGCCCTTTCTTATAATATCTTCCCGAATTCAGTTCGGCAGTTAAGTAACCTATTTCCCAGTCTGCCATCGTATCAAACACATAGAGATATACAGTATTATTCATTTGCTTATCCTCCATCATTTTCAATTCATTGAGTAAATCAATCTTCATTGGGATTGATACTTTTACCCATTATAAAACAGCTTCACTGACAAGGACTGTCAGTGAAGCTGTTTATCTTATAATATTCCATTAACTCCGATGCAACAGCAACAAGTTTTTTCTTCAAACTCAGTGGCTCGATTACTTGAATGGATTTCCCATAGGATAAAAGAAAATAGGGTACATATGCATGAATTACTTTTTCATCAAGTAAAAAGACAGCTTGATTTGAAGTCCGCTCTTTCAGATGATGCCCCAAAAACCAATGCAGGCATAAATCATCCAATGCCTCCGACCTGCCTCTGATAATTAAAAAAATTAATCCTTCCTTGCCCGCTAAATCAGGCAACAGATTTTTTATAAAAAATTCACGGGCCGAAAAAGCTGCGGGACGTTTAAACATCATTTGAGTCCGCTCGATGTGTAAAATTCGTTCGGCACGAAAGCTGCGAATTTCATTTCTGAGATGGCAAAACGCAACAGTATACCACTTGTTGTTCCAGTAAAACATTCCATAGGGGTCAATAACCCTATCCCTGGGAGGCTCGTCACGGCTTGTACGGTATTCAATTTTGACAGAGTACTCGTTTGCTACAGCCTGCTCCAGTTCCATCAATATCGTTTTGATGGAAGGGTCAAAAACACGATTTATTACTTCAAACCCGACCAAATGACGGTTGAGTATGCTCTCCTGCTCCTGGTTCGAATACATTTTCAATTTTTCTGTCGCGTTGTTTAATGCCTCACTAAAAGGATATCCGGCTTCTCTTGCAAAAACTGCAGCATGAAGAAGCGCCTTTTGCTCTTCAATATCAAATAGCAGAGGCGCTCTGATAAAATTGTTCAGCAAGCTATACCCGCCGTTATGACCTGTGCCGGATATTATAGGTACTCCACTGGCACAAAGCGCATCAATATAACGATAAACAGTCCTGATATTAATTTCTAATCTTTCCGATATCTGTTTTGCAGTCATTTTTACGCCTGAATTCAGCATCCACAAAATTGCCAACATATTATCGTTTTTTGGCATAACGTGAAACTCCTTCTTCTAAACTTCAATTATATGGCTACATATTAAAGATGCAATGACTGTCGCCTTCTACCACAAAAGATTTATTGCAGGTATTGCAGAAATGCATTAGACTTTTTAATGTGCCCTTTCAGGTTCAGTGAGTCCCTTTTCAACCAAACTTTCAGCCCATCTTCAATAATCTTCACCCTTTTATCCGAATCAAACTCTTGACCTTTCAAGCCGTGAAACCACGTCAAAAACTCATCCTTCCAGTTCTCTAAGGGTAAGGGACGTATTGTATGTCCCTTCAACCCGTGCCTTTCCCGATTCAATAATGGTATGATCTTCCCCCGATTTGCTAGACACTTGATTAAGAGATAAAATATAATCAAGGAGTTGAAGAAAATGCCAGGTCGGGTATATCGTAAAGAATTTAAAGAGCAAGCAGTACTGTTAACTCAAACCAGTGGTAAAAAAGTAGGCGAAATTGCCAATGATTTAGGAATCCCCGGGAACCTACTTTGGCGTTGGAAAAAAGAATTTCGTGAAGCAGGAGAACGCAGTTTTCCAGGTCAGGGTCATCGTCAACAAGGCACCGATTTGGAAGAAAAAGTTCGTCAGTTGCAACAAGAACTTCTTGACGTACAAATGGAGCGCGACATCCTAAAAAAAGCGGTGGCTTTGGAGCTGTCCCAAAAGGGAATTTTACGATAAAGAAATACAATATATTGAAACCGACACATTCGATGAAGCTATATATTGTATTTCTTATTGATTTCGAATTACTTTTTAGACAGCCTCGCCTTCTCAAAACCCCAGAAATGAAATATGGGGTCATCCACGAGATTGCTAAAGAAAATAAACTATATAGCATTCAGAAGATGTACCGCTACCTCAAAGCCTCGCGGAGCAGTTATTACCAATGGTGTCAAAGAGATGAAAGCCCAAGAAAAAAGAAAGATCGCCAATTGAAAGAACAAATCTTAGCTATTTATATAAAGCATAATAAACATTATGGGAGCCCCCGAATCCACGATGAACTCCACGATATGGGTATCCCGTGCAGTAAAAAACGAGTCGAACGGTTAATGCAAGATTTAGGAATCAAAGCTCGATTTAAGCGACAGTTTAGGATCACAACCAATTCCAATCATAAATATCCCGTTGCTCCTAACCGTTTAAATCGGCAATTCCAGGTCAATGCACCTAATCGAGTATGGGTAGCGGATATAACTTATATTCGTACCTTTGAAGGTTGGCTATATTTAGCTGCAGTCATGGATTTGTTCTCTAGAAAAATCATTGGATGGTCTATGTCAAATGCTATCGATACCAATTTATCAGTAGCTGCCTTAAAAATGGCTATTTATCGTCGCAAGCCTTTAAAAGGGTTGTTTCATCATTCCGATCGCGGTGTTCAATATGCGAGTAATGATTATCAGGACGTTTTAAAAGAAAAATGGCAGCCTTGAGATGAGAGCACGGTTTAGGAAGTTGTGGTAGCGGTTGACTGCAATCTTCGAAAATAAAAGTTTTTAATACTCTGATTGAAAATACTATTAATTCGAAATATGATTTAAGCCATCGATTTAATTTTGTAGGGCATTTAAAAAACAAGAAGATCTTATACCTATGTTCATTGATATTTTACGGAACCTAGATTAAATTCTTACAGAAAATTCTCTGATTTACTTGTCGATTCAAGGCTTTCCACCAAAAAACCAGCCAAAATTTCGCCGTCACTTATGATACTTCTCTCCCCTATTGATCTTGCACGCCCGATAAACCTGCTCCAATAGCATCACCCGGAACAACTGATGGGGGAAGGTCAGTTTTCCAAAGCTCCAATTGAGATCGGCTTTTTTAATGAATTCATCAGGTAGTCCCAGCGAACCGCCAATCACAAAGGTCAGCGGCTCGGCGGAAAGGGCACGTTCATGAATAAAGGAAGCAAACTCCAAAGACGATAATTCTTTGCCTTGACGATCCAGTGTTACCAAATACTCTTTAGAGTGAAGCAAACTCTGGATCGCCAACCCTTCCCGTTCCTTGACTTGTTGCTCCTGAGCGTCACGCGCGCTTTCGTTTGCTCCGTCGGGGCAAGGGAAGTCGCCAATTTCCATAAGTTCCAGATGAATATAGGGTCTTAGCCGTTTGATATATTCGGCCTGGGCATCTCGCCAATATTTTTCCTTTAACTTCCCTACCGCGATAATCCGAATTCGGGTCATTTATTTTCCTTTGATCTCGCCGATTTCAACCGTAGTATGCTTTAACTGCGAACCGCGGTAATAATCGATTCGTAACTTGGTCCCTACCGGATATTTACCAATCATACTTCGAATTAGGTCTTCATCTTTAACCCACGCATTGTTGACTTTCACCACAATATCTCCGGGCAGTAAATCGCCTTTTTCAGCAGGACTGCCTTTGATCACAGTAGCAATCAATAAACCGTAATCTACCGAGAGGTCGCGCCGGATATAGCTTTCCAAATCTTCCACATTCTCCGGTGTAAAATGAATATATGAAATGCCTAGTCCGGGCCTTGCCACATAGCCTTTGCCAATCAACTGGTCGGCCACATATTGAACAGTATTGCTGGGAATCGCAAAACCGATCCCTTGCGATCCAATTGCTATTGCGTTATTGATACCGATAATTTTCCCGTTGCTATCAAGCAACGGTCCGCCAGAGTTCCCCGGATTGATGGATGCATCCGTTTGAATCATATTCCGGAGATGACGGTCTCTGCTTATCATCACATTCCGGCCGACAGCACTGATAACGCCTACAGTGACCGTATTATTCAAATTTTCAGCCAGCGGATTACCAATTGCGATTGCCATCTGACCAACTTGGAGTCGATTCGAATCTCCCCACTCCGGAACGATTAAATTCGTAGCATTAATCTTTAGAACTGCCAAATCAGTTTGCGAGTCCACACCGATAACTTTGGCCCGATACGACTTCCCGTTTGCCAAAACGACCATAATCCGGCTGGCCATTCGGGAATTATTAACCAGCACATGATCATTAGTCAAAACATAGCCATCCGCACGATAAACAATCCCAGATCCCAATCCCTGAACCTTTTTAACTTCAGGGCCGGTAAAAAAATCAAAATCCGCCACCAGTGTACTGGTGGTGATCATGACTACCGAAGGCCTGGTTTGCTGAACAACATGAATCGTCGCTTTTTCGTAATTATTTATCGCTAAAGGCTGCTCTTGATGGGGCATTGGCTGCGGTGTAGGACTCAGGGGCGGATTTACCAATGCAGAGCCTAAACCAGTAAACTTGATGGCCACAATAATCAAGAGAGCCCCGATAATCCCCGAAATAATTCCAACTAAATAAAGAGGCGTTCCCTTTTGGTCATGACTAGAATCAGCACTAAATAAATTCACTTTTACTTTCCTCCGCTGAAATCTATCGTAAATGGTATTGAAAAAGGGGGTCCATAGAAGGCAGTCGCCTTTCGATTGCCAAAGATGTCCCTGATAAATATTTACTGAATTGATGGTATCATCGATATAAGATATAACGTGATCGGAACTAACCAGTTCCACCCCTTCGCAGCTGGTAAATATCAACGGAATAAACATGTTCTTCATATTCTACGGGATATATCGAATGTCGGACCTGCCATCCGGATGAAGCCATTTGAACCATGAAGTCTTTGGCATAATTTCGGCCCGGATCTGCCAGTAATACGGTTCCATCCGGTTTTAGCGTCTGGGTAAAGATATCCATCAGATTTTGGTGTAAAGTTTTTTCATAGAGAATATCAGCACCAATAATCCTTTCAAATCCGGTGATTTCCGGGGGGAAGTTCCGCCAATCCGCTAATAAAAAATTGTCAGCAGAAACATGGTTTTGTAAACAATTGACCTCAGTGAACTTTAAAGCCTCTATAGAAAAGTCTGATTGAACAACCTGACCTCCTGCCAATTTAGCTGCAATACCCGATAAACCCACACCTGATCCCAGTTCTAATAAATATTTCCCATTCAATTCTTTCTCATGATCGAATAAATAATGGGCCAATCCGATCGAGGCAGGCCACAATTCGGCCCAAAATGGGATTTCGTCGGCACTGACTGCGCGTTCCAATAAATCATCTATATTGGAAACTTTCGTAAGGGAAATTTGCCGGCTGTTTATTCTCAATTCCACTTGTTTCAATTGATAAGAACATTTTAAGTGCAATAAGCCGTCTTCGCTACTGCGAATGGGGCTTGTCGATCCTGCGGCGGTTGATTCCGTCATTTTATCTCCATTATTCATTGGCTAACCAAAGTCCAGGGATAATAATCTTGCTAAAACACAAAGTTGGCAATAATTTTATAGCCTAAATCTTTAATTATTTCGCCATTTACATTGTTTTTCCTTGTCTAATCCTTAATTTGGATTATTCATCGGTTCCCAATAGGGAATAAGACACATACATTAATATAAATCTTTAACCTGCATCGAAGCTCCACGGAATAAGAGTAAGTCAAATAAGGAGGCTAAAATGGGACATCATCATCGGGAGGATCCAATCTTTCCTTCACAATCCGGCGAACTTTCCGAAACAAAAAACAATCCGTTTCTTGCGGCAAGTGATATAACCTATCTTTCAATTATTTTGCCGTTACTCTCTGAACCCGGGAAACAACTGATCTCGTTTTTTATCAACTTTGGAAATAATAAACCCGCAAGTTCAAATTCGAATGATCCATTAAGTATTCTAAAGCAGCTGGCACCCAAAATCGAAAATAGTGGTCTGAGGGAAATATTGCCTTCCATACTTACTATGCTATCCGGCCAAGATACCAAATCCCCGTCAAATCCTTTATCATCAGTACCTCCAACCGTCGCGGCCAAAAAAGAGCAAGTGGATGAAGAAGGCGTAAAATAGAAAAAGTGGGGGTTCCCCACTTTTTTCCCTAGAATCTAATCTTTCTTTTACTGCTCCATTTGTTTTGCCAAAAATCCGGCGGCAGTTTCAGCGATTTTTACTTCCATATCCCCCATTGTCACTGTCGGCTCCTTGCTGGATAAAATTACTGCGCCGATTGGATCGCCTTCAGAAATAATGGGTGCAATAACTTGAGAACTAAACTTACATTTTCCTTCTTCTTCTTTAACAGGACAGGCATCGCAATACTTATGTTCCCCCGGCTTAGGCATTAAAATAACTTTTCGTTCTTCAATGGCCTTTTCCACTGCCTTAGAGATCGGTTTATCTAAAAACTCTTTTTTGGGTGCTCCCGATACTGCAATTACCATATCTCTATCGGCTATACAAGCTATATGTCCGGTCGACTCGTAAAGGGAGTCAGCATATTCCTTGGCGAAATCTCCTAACTCACCGATCGGGGAGTATTTTTTAAGGATAACTTCCCCCTCCCGATCAACAAAAATCTCTAACGGGTCGCCCTCTCGAATCCGCAGCGTTCTACGGATTTCTTTGGGGATGACCACCCGGCCAAGATCATCGATCCGCCGAACAATTCCGGTCGCCTTCATCCCCCATTCCCTCCTTTTTTTTCGAACTTTTTCATTTTTACTTACCTGGTGTCAGAGGTCCTGCCACCCGTGTAATATAGTGTAGACCTGGTAAAAACCCACTTCTACCTTTATTGATAGTATATAGCTGAGTCACTTTTTTTATTCATTTTTCCACTTTAATTCAGTTCGAGATCACCCTTGAATCCTTAATGAACGTTTGGAGATAAATATCCCCAGATAGAAGTGGTGATATTAAAATGTCCCTTTATCAAATTTTCCATTCCGTCTCGATCCATAAAAAGTAATCAATTCAATCCCTAATCTTTAAAGTTTTGGCAGAATGAAAAAGGGTTTTGCCTACCTCTAGCCAATAAATAACAAGATCTTCCTGTCTATGACCCACTCATTGAGGTGAATTTTTTGAAGAACTGGCCTCTCAAAATATTAATCGCATTCAGTTTGTTACTCCCTTTTACTTTTTCTACAAAGACCTTCGATCCGTTCGGGATTCCGAAAATAGCCTTATTTTATTTCGCTGCGGCCTTCATTTTTTGTGGAGTCCTCCTCCATTACCGTTCGCTGGCCTCTTTACCGAAAAATATTACCGCTGCGATAGGTTTCTTTATGGTCATCCAAATTTGGCAGACAGTCCGATTGGATGATATTCCAACCGGCTTAATCGGCGCCTATGGCCAATCGGAGTCTCTTTTCATACAAATCGGCTTTATCATTTTCTTTCTTGCCAGTTATCTTTTTATCCAGGATGACCAGGGCCGTTCTTTATTCCGGAGTACAATTTGGGTATCGGTCTTTTTTTTGAGCCTATACGGGATATTTCAGTATTTATTTGGAGATCCCTTGAGTTTAGAAATCGGTCAAACGGACTTGAGCCGCGTCAAAAGTCTACTGGGTGATCCAAATGCCTTAGGCGCTTTTTTGGTTCTTTCCACTCCAATTGTATTGTATGAATTCAAAAGATTTTATCCCAAGCCGGGCAGCATTCTCATGGGTGGCTGCTTATATCTGGCGATTGTGGCCTTATTCTTAAGCTTTTCCCGTTCTGCCTGGCTTGGATTTTTATTTGGGCTTTTTCCATTATGCTATCAAGCTTATTTACGCTTTCTCAAAAAGGCGGTATCTAAAAAAGACTGTCGATTTGCACTCTTGGTACTTGCTATCATTTTCCTTGGTTTTTTTACCAGCAAAATCTGTACCGGATTCCAGCCCCAATATTATAAAGATTATAATATCGCTTCCAGGGTATCCTCTATCACTCAAGGCAATGACAGCGGACGGGCTTTAATATGGTCAACGGCATGGAAAAGCTTTAAGGAAGCTCCTTTACTGGGTTATGGCATCGGTTCGTTCCAAGTTAATTTTCACCGTCTCCAAAGCATCAAAGCGCTACAGTTCTGGGGGCCCGAACGGGATTTACGCCAAGTCCATAATGAAACTCTCCATTATCTTGCAACCCAAGGTATTGTTGGTTTATGCTCCTATATAGGGTTATTGGGGGTATTATTAATTGGAGCCAATTTACTGGGACTTTTTCGTGAAAGGCTCTCTTTTGAGAAAACGGTTCTTTGGTCGGCAATCTTCGGTTATTTATGTTATATCCAACTCAATTACTCACAGATTCATTATTCATTTCTTTTTTGGATTGATTTAGGAATATTGCTCGGTATGGTCAAGCCGCCGTCAAGGTCGGACTCTATCCGTTCAAAGAATCTACCGTTGGTTGTTGCTGGAGGAATTATCGTTGTACTGTCGGGAGTTTTATCCTTCAATATTCTTCAAGCCGATATTCAATATTCCAAAGCCTTTCATAATACCCGTTACCATCATTATCAACGGGCTTTTTCCAGTTACCGCTCTGCTGTTTCACTTACCCCATGGAATTACCATTATCGGTACCGGTATGGCTTAAGTCTCCTACGGGCAGCTATCTGGGAAAGTGAAAAACGGCAACAACAGGGTTTGGCTTTCCGGTATTTGACCCAGGCCAGGACTTTTCTGTCGGATTTAGTAAAAAGAGACCCAGACCGTTATGAAGGCCTATTTCTGATAGGTCAAGTTGAAGCCCGGCTAGGGCATTTTACCAAGGCTGTTTACTATTACCGGCAGGCTTTACATTTATTTCCCCTCAATTATAAAATCGATTATTCACTGGCCAAAGTCCTATGGTCGCTTGATAAAAGAAAAGAATCGGCGAAAATTTTCCAAACCGGTTTCAAGCTTAACCCGGAATATATGAAGTCAATGTTGGCAAAAGATCATCCCACATTCCCCTTGAAACCCTAAAGAAGAAAATTTCATAGAAAAAACCCCGTTTGTTCACGAGGTTTATTCTATCCTCATCATTTTAATAACTCCAAGGAGTGGATAACCATCTTTAAGAGCTCTGATTCCGGTAAATTCGTCTTCCATCGAAAAACCGGGGGCCTCCCCACTTGATATCTAAAGTAACTCCGGTATTTTTGTAAAATCTGCAGTACTTTTTCATAATCAACAGCGAGTCCCAGATGTAATTTACCCATTAACTCCGTGCGCTCCTTGGTAATGGAAGCAAACCCTATTTCCTTAGCCAAAGCCTTAATACGTGAAATATCAATCAGGTTTGCAACCGGCGCCAAAGGATTGCCGAACCGATCAATGATTTCATCATTCACCAGTTCTACCGATTCCAAAGTATTAGCCGCGGCGATTTTCTTATAAATATCAACCTTTTGTTTGGTATCGGGAATATACTGTACCGGAATATAGGCATCCACGGGGATCTCAATCACCGGCTCAGGAAGTTCCGGAGGTATTTCCCCCTTCTTTTCACGAATCGCCTCATCTAGCAACCGGCAATACAATTCAAAACCGACCGCAGCGATTTGGCCATGTTGCTCAGGTCCTAATAAATTACCGGCTCCCCGGATTTCCAGATCCCGCATGGCAATTTTAAATCCCGACCCAAGCTCCGTGAATTCCCGGATAGCCCCTAACCGTTTTTCGGCTGTCTCTGTTAGAGCTTTATCCTTGCGGTAGCAAAAATAAGCATGGGCGATACGGTTGCTTCTCCCAACCCGCCCTCTCAACTGATATAACTGGGATAATCCAAAACGTTCGGCATCATAGACAATTAAAGTATTAACATTCGGAATATCCAGACCGGTTTCGATAATCGTCGTACAAACCAAAATATCGGCCTGATTATCGTAAAAATCAAGCATCACCCGTTCGAGTTGATCTTCGTCCATTTGCCCGTGAGCAATGATGATCCGAGCCTTAGGAAGTAAATTTTGTAAATAGGAAGCCATTTTATCGATGGTTTCCACCCGGTTATATACAAAATATACCTGGCCCTGTCGATCCATTTCTCTTTGAATCGCCTCCCGGATCACTTCTTCGTTGTATTCCTGTACATGGGTACGAATTGGATAGCGTCCTTGAGGCGCAGTTTCAATAAGACTAATATCACGAATCCCTGCCAGTGACATATGTAGGGTTCGTGGAATCGGCGTAGCCGTCAGCGTTAAAACATCTACGTTTTTTCGCAACTCCTTTAGCCTTTCCTTGTGAGCCACTCCAAAACGTTGTTCCTCATCGACAATTAATAATCCCAGATTCTTGAAATGTATATCGCTAGAAATTAAACGATGGGTACCGATGACCAAATCAACTTCCCCGGTAAGCAGGCCGTCTATGACGGCAGCTTGTTCCCTGATCGTTTGAAATCTGCTGATTACTTTGATATTAACCGGAAATCCCGCGAAACGTTCCCGAAAGGTTAAAAAATGCTGTTGGGCTAAAATCGTCGTCGGAACTAAAACTCCAACCTGTTTACCGTCCATAACCGCTTTAAAAGCAGCACGCATGGCAACCTCGGTTTTCCCATAACCAACATCACCGCAAAGCAAACGGTCCATTGGCTTTGGCCGCTCCATATCGGCCTTTATTTCATTGGCAGCCCTTAGCTGGTCCGGAGTCTCCTCATAGAAAAAGGTCTCTTCAAATTCGTGTTGCCAAACAGTATCCGGAGCAAAAGGAATCCCGGGAGCGACCTCGCGTTGGGCATAAAGTTGCAGCAAACCGTCAGCCATATCCCGCAGAGATTCTTTAACCTTGGTTTTGACCTTTTGCCAATCGTTCCCTCCCAATTTATTTACTTTTGGAGGTGAGTCTTCCACTCCGATGAACTTTTGAATCAAATTCACTTGGTCCGTCGGCACGAATAAACGATCTTCCCCCGCATATTCTACGCGGAGATAATCCCGGTGGCCGCCGGCTATTTCCAAAGTCTCGATGCCCATGTAACGGCCGATTCCATGGTTGATATGAACCACATAATCGCCAACCTTCAGGTCGGTAAAGGAGCTGATTTTGCTGCCTTCCTGCTGGAAACGGGCTTGGACTTTTTTCTTCTGTTTTCCGTAAATTTCCGCTTCAGTAAGGATTACTAATTTCCCCGGCATCCATTCCAGACCCGATTCCAAGTCCGCAATTTGGATCCGGACGGTTCCCGCACTTAAAAGTGGGTTGTTTCCTTCCTCAGCGATAACCGATGTTATCCCTTCCTCCCGAAGGACTTCTCTCAAGCGGCGTGCTTTTTCCTTTCCTGATAATGCCAGGATTATGGTTCGATGTTCTTTAATCCACAGGGATAACTCCGTGGAGAAAATTTCAAATTTCCCTTGAAACGTCGGCGGTGTTTTTAAAGGCAAAGTCAACGTATGGGCGGCCGGTAGTCCTTTCGGTGTCTTAGCGAGCAGGGACAAGGACCATGGTTTTTTCAACCACAAAGCACTTTCCAGTTCGTCGATGGGAATAAGCATTTCTTGTTCTTTGGGCAAAACCACCCCTTTTTCCAGGAAATTGCCTAGAACACCTGCAGTTTCTTCCATTAAGGAGTGATAAGTATCTCTCCCCCGAACCGGTTCATCTAAAATAACCCTGGCATCTTTAAGGTAATCTAAAAGCGACACCAGATTCGGCTCGATCCACGGCAAGAATTGATCGGAGCCCGGAACCTGATGCCCGGCAGCTAACCTTTCCAAGGCCTCATTTATCCTGTCCCGTAAAGCTTCCGCTTCATTAACCCGCCCTATATCCTCCAGCTTTCCGGCTTGTTTTTCCAAATCAGCCAAGATTTTGAGGCGAGATTCTTCAAATGCTTCTTTAGGCCACAAACCCTCCCGCGCCGGCAAAATCAAAATTTCTTTTAAATTCTGCGTCGAAATTTGCTCTTCAACCGTAAACTCGCGAATCGAATCAATTTCGTCCCCAAAAAACTCAATTCGAATCGGCTGGTCTTGATTGAGAGGAAAAATATCAACTAAGTCTCCTCTTTGGCTAAACTGACCAATCGATTGGACAAGGTCGACTCTTTCATAACCCATTCGGGTTAAGCGGGATAACAAGGTATCAAGACCGTACTCCATTCCAATCTTGATGGGCAGAGTAAATTCCAGAAACCTTTTTGGAGGAATTAGCCGACGTTGCAGCGCTCCCCACGCCGTAACCACAATCAGCCGTTTTGAATTAAAAATCCGCCCCAGTGTCTCAACCCGTTGGGCTGTAACCTCGGGCTCATAGGCTTCTTCGTGTGGCAAAAGCTGGTTCTCAGGAAAATAAGCGACTTGATCACCGCCCATGAAAGCTTCCAGATCAGCTGCAATTCGCGCCGCCTGGCTGTTGCTATAGCTGATGATCAAATATTTGCCGCTTTCCTCGCCAATAAAACCGGCCAATGTCAAAGTTTTTTGCGTGCCACTGAGCCCGGTCAACAAATCTTGATCGCCACGAAGAAAATGGTCTTTGATTTCCCTAAAATCCATATGCGATGATAATTCTTGAAGTATTTCTTTCATCGGTCCTCCCTGATGCAACGCCTAAGAGGACCCATCGAGGTGGGCCCTATGGTTAACCCTATTTATAGTATTCAGAAATGAAATTAATCTGTACTGCTATTGCAATCATTTTTGAAATGAAAAATTAAGCTGTTCCATATGAAATGACTGATGATTGCTAAAATTAGGCTGATCCAAACCGGTAAATTGAAAAGATAAAATATGCTAAAAAAAGTATGCGGTAAAATACCAGCCAGAATTAACACCGGATCCAATTGATGCTTGAAATGAATTGACTCATATAACCCCTCGCCGATGCCGAAAAGCACAAATAACAATGGGGGTGAAAGTGAACCCCAATATGAAACGAAACATTTAAAAACCTCTTCCCCAATAGGCACCAGCACAGTAACTCTTTGTCTCTGGTGAATTCCCACCATCGGGCCAAAAAAATATAAAATTCGGTCCCAAAACCAAGCCAGACTCAGAGTGAGCCCCGCTGCCAAAATCAGTTTCATCAGCCAATATCTTGACCCTAATCCAAGGTAATTATTCGGTCCTGTTAAAATGATTCATTACATAATTTGGACCGTCGGTTACAAAATATGTACTGGCAATTGTCGCCCGTTCGATACTATCAAAAAAAATCTTCTTTTCTGGGCCACTAAAAGAGGACAGGACATAATCCACAACTGCCTGGCCGTTTTGAGGCCTCCCGATCCCCACTCTTAACCGGGGAATTTCCTCCGTTCCCAACATCTGAATGATCGAAGCAAGGCCTTTGTGTCCACCGGGACTGCCTGAAAGGCGAAAACGGATGGTTCCCAGGGGCAGGTCCAAATCGTCGTAAATCACCAAAAGCCGCTCCACTAATATTTTATAGTAGGACATAACACTTAAGACTGCTTGGCCACTTAGGTTCATAAAGGTCTGTGGCTGCACCAGCATGGTGTCCTTAGCGCCAATCAGCGCTTTCCCATATAGGCTATGAAAATTGCTCTTATTCAGATTTATCTCAGTTTTTTGCGCCAAACGCTCAATCACCAAAAACCCGGCATTATGCCGGGTTTCTTGATATTGAGGGCCAGGATTACCTAACCCCGCTATACAGAACAAATTCCCACCCCCATCGGGGAACTCAAGACTATGACACAGCCCATCTTTTGGCAAATCGTCATCCGTTTAACTTTCGTTAAAAAATTATCCTTTTTTGGCTTCTGCTGCAGGGGAAGCTGCTCCTGCAGCGGCCGGAGTCTCAGCGGCCGCGGTCGGTGCAATTGCCATTACAATGGCTTCCTCCGGAGCATTCAATACTTTAACGCCTTCCGGCAATTCCAAATCTTTAACATGAATACCGGAACCCATGGCTAAGGATTTAACATCCACTTCAATTCGGTCCGGAATATTCGCCGGTAAACAGCTTACTTCCAACTCATGCAATACGATCTCCAGCACAGCCCCGTCATGGGCCCGTTTATCCTCATTTTTCAAATGAACAGGAGTTTTGACGGTTACCATATGGTCCATAGCAATTCGCAAAAAGTCTACATGAATAACATTTCCCTTTACAGGATGCTTTTGGAAATCCTTGACCAAGACATGTTGTTCCTCTTCCTTTTTCCCCTTTTGAATCTTAAGGTTAATCAACTTGGTCTTTCCGCCCTTAAAAAAAACCATCTGTAATTGATGGGCATCCAGAATTAAATGCTCGTTCTCCTTACCCTCACCATACAAAACAGCAGGTATTTGGCCTTTTTGGCGAAGCTGACCCGCTTTTTCTTTACCGAGCTCTTCCCGGACGGAAGCAGCCAATGAAAATTCCATAATGAATCCTCCTCAATCCCTATCAAATAATTTATTGTAAGTCAATCAAAATCATGTTAAACAAAACCTTGTTAAAATATCGCTCACATTATAACATTCCCATTCAATATTGTAAACCTCGAATTAGCTACTATGCCCAACTTTTTTGTAATTCATTGGCTTTTTTTACTCCGGGGCGAACGCCATTCCTTCAAATTTTCCTGTCTACTTCTGGCTATGGCCAAAGTCTTAGCCGGCACTTCTTTGGTAATGGTGGATCCGGCCCCGACCGTGGCTCCTTCTCCAACTATCACCGGAGCAACCAAATTGGTGTTGCTTCCGATAAAGACATCATCGTGAATCACTGTTTGGTGTTTATGGACCCCATCATAATTGCAGGTAATTGTGCCGCAACCGATATTAACCCCAGCGCCCACCTGCGAATCACCAATATAGGAGAGATGAGGAACCTTGGTTTTGTTTCCGATCTGCGAGTTTTTGATTTCTACAAAGTCGCCGATTTTAACATTTTCAGCAGTGACAGTCCCGGGACGGGTATAAGCAAAGGGTCCGACATTATTTCCCGGTCCAAGATGAGTTTCAATAATTTGACTAAATTGTATGGAAGTTTGTTCACCGATCATGGAATCTACCACCCGGGTATGAGGCCCAATTGTGCATCCCTCTCCAATAATGGTTTTGCCCATTAAAAATGTTCCGGGAAGAATTATAGTGTCCCGCCCGATTTGAACTTCCGGTCCGATATATGTAAATAAAGGGTCCTCAATGGTTACCCCTTGACTCATCCATTGATGATTAATCGCCTGTTTTAAGAAATTTTCGGTACTGGCCAATTGAATGCGATCATTGGGTCCCATAACTTCCTCTGCCGCATCCGTAACCCATCCAGTAACTTTTAAACCTTTTGCCACGAATATTTTAATGACATCCGTTAAGTAATACTCACCTTGAGCATTTCTAGGAGTAATTTCAGATAAGGCTTCAAGTAAATGAGGAATATCGAAACAATAAACACCCGTATTCACTTCTTTGATTTCTTTTTGAGCAGGACTGGCATCCTTATCTTCAACAATTGCAGTAATATTTCCGTCTCCGCCCCGAATAATCCGTCCGAAGCCGGATGCATTTTTGACCTCGGTAGTTAGAACCGCGGCTACAGCCTGCTGTGTACGTTTGGCTTCCGCTAAATCTTTGATGGTTTCAGCCCTTAAAAGTGGCGTGTCTCCATATAATATCAGTAGATCCCCGGTTAATGTCGAAAGGATATCACGGGCCATCATTACAGCATGTCCGGTCCCTTTTTGCTCTTTCTGCCAGACATACTCAATTTTTGGCCCTATCGCGTCGATAACCTGCTGCCCTTCAAAACCAACCACTACAATTGTTCTCGAGGAACCAACCTTGTCTGCCGCATCGACAATATATTGCAGCATCGGGCGTCCCAATAAAGGATGTAATACCTTGGGAAGCTCGGATTTCATTCGGGTTCCCTGCCCAGCTGCTAAAATAATTGAAGTTAAAGCGGCCACAACAATCACTCCTCGTCAAATACCTAAATGAACCCGCAATCTACATAAGTGAAATGAAAGCTAAAAAAAGAACTCGGATGAGTTCTTAAATTTACATAGAATTTATTGGCTGGGGCGGCTGGACTCGAACCAACGAATGCGGGAGTCAAAGTCCCGTGCCTTACCAACTTGGCTACGCCCCAATGAATGCAGAATTTAGTATACCAGTGATTTAGCCAAAAGTCAAGCAAATCCTTTATAAAATCGCCGTTCAAACTTTGCATCGAATTCAAAATCATTCATCCAATACCACAAATTCCCATTGGGTGTCCCCCGCATTCCGGAAATCAAACCCATTTTTTCACTCGCTTTTGATCAATCGGCCCGAAAACTTGGAATAGACAAAAAAAGAACTTGCATTTTAAGCAAATTCTATCATCAAAGCAATTTTTATTTATGAATCCAAAATCATTATTTATCGGCGACCTCATACTCTTTTAAGATAGCGCCTTGAATTAGTTCCCGTGCTTCAGATGTGATAGGATGAGCTATATCTCTGAATTCACCCTCCGGAGTCTTACGACTTGGCATCGCCACAAAAAGACCATTTTGTCCTTCGATGACACGAATGTCCCTCACTACAAAAGCATCATCGATAGTAATTGAGGCGATTGCCTTCATTTTGCCATCTGAATTTACTTTTTTCAGCCGTACGTCAGTGATGTTCATAAAAACCCACTCACCTTTCTATATCTTCTGTCATAGCAGTATAAAATAATTTCCATAAGTTTTTAGAAATTCCTTCTGTTGGGAAGAAGTTTTTTACTTTTTTTTCTATCACGGCCAATTCTTACAAATATTTTGCAGCTCAAAATTTCTTTTTTTCCACCTATTTCCAATTTTTATCCGGGAAAAGTACCTTAAAACTCTCTTAAAATTTGAATTTTAACTAGATATCTTTTTTTCATTTTAAAATTGGAAAATGGAAAAAGGGGTGTTAGCTATTAAGCCCACCCCTTTAGTTCCTTACCTATAGTTTTTAACCATGATTATATATTCCGGTAATTGGTGATTCGTTATCGGCTGCCAACTCGCAAAGGTCCTTTAGATCAGAAGACTTAACCCCAAAGCGCAGTTAGCCGTTTCTTTCCGCCTGCGCCACCGAAGGTACCGACTCCTCTACGCGAAAGCTTCAATCCTTATCCTAATTTGGATAACACTTCCCGGGCTAATTTAAGATCGCTAGGCTTATCGACATCGATACCGACTTCCGGATAAGGTGAAACAATCCCCACCGCTGAGAAATGGAATATTTCCGCCACCCGTTGCTCTATCTCGTGAATAGCCAGCCTTCCGAAGACAAGTTTCAACAAACATTTCCATCCCAGCAATAAGCAAAGCTGAAGAGGCTTCTTTCTCATCGCCGAGGCCTTCTTGAACATTTCAAAGTTGTCCCGGATAACTTTCGGCGAGATCAAAGCTAAATTGCCGCCGGTATAGACACCCTCCCGCAAGGTAACATAAGTGCGTTGAACTCCGGGATATTTCTTTTCGTTATCATCCTTCGACACAAAGGAATAATAAACGTCGGCTTTACGGCTTTGACATCTTTCCAGGAAATCTTCCAATGCTTCTTTCGTAATTAAAGGAATGTCTGAAGTAACCAATAATAATGGCTCTTCGGCTTCGAGAGCATTTAAGCCGTTCATCAAGCTCTCCTCCCAGGTATTTCCCCGCTCAACCATGGTACAATTCTCATCCTGCGTATCGGAAGAAATCAAAGCCCGGGGCCCAACGATAATGATGCGCTGAACTGAAGAAATACTGCGTAATGCCTGCAATACATAATCCAGCATTGGGCGACCGGCAATTTTAATTTCCGCTTCATAATGTTCTTGGCTCACCTTCCGCAATGCTCCGGAATTAACAGCTCCTGCCAATATAATTGCATTCATTTAATTAATTCCCTCCCAGCTTGGTATCATGCTGAATCATGCCCATCATAACGTTCTCGGCATTTTCAATATGTTCCTGCGCCAGTCTCCGGGCAAGTTCACCGTCCCGCGATGATATTGCTTCAACTATCTTACGATGCTCTTCCAAGGCAATTTTCATACGCCCCGGAAAAGAAAGTGAGGTGGTTCGAAATCTCTGAATCTGTTCCCGCAAATTGCTGATGGTTTGCGATAAACGCGCATTGCGGCTGGCTTTATATATCAGCGTATGGAAATCGGTATCGGTTTCAACCACCTTTGATAAGTCACCGTTCTCAATTTCTTCGGAGATTTTAACCAAATACCGCTCCATGGATTCGAGTTCCTCATCGGTAACCCGTTCTGAAGCCAATTCGGCGGCAAGCCCTTCTAAAGCCCCCCTTATTTCAAAGACATCAACAATATCCTTTATCGACATCCCGGCGACATAAGCCCCTTTCCGGGGAATCATAGCCACCAATCCCTCCAGTTCAAGCTTACGAATAGCCTCACGGACCGGAGTGCGGCTGACACCCATCTCTTCCGCCAGTTGAATCTCCATCAAACGCTCACTTGGGGGTAAAGCCCCACTAATAATAGCCTCACGCAATGATTCAAAAACCAATTCACGTAAGGGTTTATAATTGTCCAATCGGATTGGAACCAATGGTTGTCTATCCATTTTAACTCCTCGCTTTTTAAAATCTTTTCATATTTTCAATGTGGTTTTTGAATGTTCCTTTTTTCAACAACCGAATTTGAAATTTTTCGCTGTAAAGGTTGAAAATAACTATTTTTGTTCTCTCTAAATTATTTATTCCAACCTTGGGAATTCGGTCTCAGCCTTCAGCCAAAAAATGCGTATGGCAACGGAACCATTCCTTTGGAATGGCCGCGAAAATCGGATCAATAACTTCAGGGGAGGGATTTAAAGCATAAACCGAAGGACCACTCCCGGACATTAAATTGGCAGTAAGGCCATATTGATAAAATACCTTTTTTACCTGCCCGACCCCAGGGAAATCTTCAAGGACCAATTCCTCAAAAACATTCCCCCAAGAATTTGTCAATAACTCGAAATCTCCTGTTTCCATCGCCTGAATTACCCCATCAACCTGCGGGCGTTTTACAATTCTTTCCCTGCTATAACGGCCATAAGCCTGAGCAGTTGATATCGGTGTATTTGGAGTAATCAATAACAAATCGCACTGTATTGTGGAATGAATTTTCGTCAACCGCTCACCGATTCCGCCTGCCCTAAATGAACCCCGCCGTATGCAAAAAGGAACATCCGCTCCTAACCTAGCTCCTAAAAGAACAAGTTCATCCGTAGATAGTCCCAAGCTCCAGAATTCATTGAGAGCCAACAGCACTTCCGCAGCATCAGTGCTGCCCCCGGCCAGGCCGGCTTCGATAGGAATATTTTTGTCGATATGTATCTTGACACCGCGCCCGATCCCTAATTCCCGCTGCAGAAGTTCCGCAGCTTTCCATGCCAGATTGCGATAATCTGTGGGTAGACGGCTATCACTGCATGTCAATTCCAGGCCGGAGCTCGCTTCAAAAGTTATTTGGTCGGCAAGGGCAATGCTTTGCATCACCGTATCGATTTCATGATAACCATCAGGCCGTTTGAATAAAATATCAAGGGCGAGATTGATTTTTGCAGGAGCAAATCGAGTAAGCATAGTTCATCCAGTCTGTCTGTTTTTATAATATTGGGTTATATATTTGCCAAAATTACGTCAATTCCTGCCTTGATTTATCGGATATAAAAATACACCGGTTACCCAGTGTATTCATCAAACAATCAACATAGAAAATCATCTATTAATAAGCTTTATCGAATAATTATGGCCGCGCACCATGCTTTGACCTAATTTTCCCAAACGTACCCGATCAGCCGGCTCCTACCAGGCAACCCCACGGCACACAAAGGGTCTTACTTACCGTTGCTTCCTTCCGGACCTGGCGGGGTTTATAAGTCTTTGTTGCGCGAGACCCAATCCTCAACGCCACTTAATCAGGCCGGACTTACGAAAATCGGCCGAATCACGGAGTTCAATCCTGCTATAGCGGGTTGCAGGCTACAGGGCACCGCTACCTCCCCATCTAGCACGACCATAAACTTTGAACGAAAGAGTATTATTATTATATCATATTCAAGCGGGCAATCAACTGTTAAATTTTTCAAAAGTGTCCTGAATAAGTTCGGAAAATCCTTCGCCATAAAGTGCTTTAGCGGTCTTATCTGCTTTGGACTTCAACGCTTCCGCCGCATTACCCACGGCTAAATTAAAAGCCCCAATCTCAAATAAAGGCAAATCGTTATAAGAATCCCCCGAAACGGCGACCTCAGAGGGTTTAATGCCCAACCCGGCGATGACTTTCAACAGAGTGCCCCCTTTGGAAACTTGTTTGTCGACCAAATGGAGCATGACATTGGTTACCAAAATCGAAACCGGAAGTTTTTGCTCCCTGATGACAGCCGTAATTTGTTCCGAATCCGCGCTCAACCGGATGCTAATATCCACTTGGCGGTAAACGTTATCCTCATCCAATTCAACCGGGATGCTTTTCCCTTTGAGCACGGACAACGCTTCCTTAGCCAGCTTGGGATCACCCAGCAGCTTGGTTTGTCCGTTAATTTTGACTACGGCG
This sequence comes from Bacillota bacterium, assembly GCA_023401925.1. Lineage (GTDB taxonomy): Bacteria > Bacillota > UBA4882 > UBA8346 > UBA8346 > UBA8346. Next base: position 44,864 of record JAEXDA010000073.1, on the reverse strand, counting down.
CCGTTTTCGGCAATTAAAGGTCCGCTGGTACCCAGGAATAAGGAGAGGCTTTCCAAAAATGGCAAGGGCCTGCCGGATACCAAAATAACTTTTACCCCTTTTTCCTCCAACTTCCGGATCCATTCCACCGCCTTGAGATGAATGCGGCCTTTTTTGTCCGTGATTGTCCCATCAATATCGGTTGCCAATATTTTATAGCTCACGAAGTCGTCCTTTCAAATCGGTTTCTTTTTATCTACGCCTTTTTTCATCCTATTTTCGATTGCCATATCCGGAAACCACCGGCTAGTGGCGGTTTCCCGTTTCCACTGCCTGACGAAAACAGGAAAAATAGTCCGTGAAAGTTTTCCCAGTACAACTTGGATTTTTGATTTGAATTCCCGGCACTCGCAGTCCAATCAATGAAAAAGCCATGGCCATCCGGTGGTCACGATATGTTTCAACGGCGGCGGCCCTGGGCGCTCCCGGATATATCTTGATACCGGTCGGGGTTTCTTCAGCGGTTATTCCTAAACGGGCTAATTCGTTGATAATGGCGGCGATGCGGTTGGATTCATGGTACTTGATAAGAGAAACGTTACGGATATGAGTCGGCGATGTTGCAAATGGAGCCAGAGCCGCAAGGGTCATGGTTTGGTCCGGAATCCCTCCCATATCGACGTCAATTCCGGGGAAAACTCCTCCTGAAGGCCCTTCCAAGCGTATCCCATCTTCTTGCTCCCTGATTTGACTCCCCAATTTCTTTAGAACCTCTAAGAAACCAATATCCCCTTGCAAAGAGTCCAGCCGCACTCCTTTGAGCAAAACCGAACCGCCGGTCAAAACGGCCATAGCCCAAAAGTAACCGGCATTGGAAACATCGGGTTCAATTGTATAATCCATTCCCCGATACCGTTGACCGTGAGGGATTCCAAATTTCTGAAAATTTTCATTGTTTACTTGCACCCCGAAATTTCTCATCATCCGGAGGGTCATTTCAATATAGGGTTTAGCCGCCAGGGTACCGCTGAGTTCAATCTCCAAATCCCTTGTCCCATAGCATCCCACCAACAATAAGGCGCTTAAAAACTGGCTGCTCTGGCTGGCATCCATCACGACACGTCCGCCCTGAAACCCGTTGCTGTGTTCAATATAGGGCAAGAAATCCACATTTTGGAGGAATTCAAACCCCACTCCCAAACTCCTTAACGGATCCAATAAAGATTTCATGGGCCGGGCCATCATTTGGGATGAAGCTTGAACCTCATAGCGTCCCCGGGATATGGCCAACATTGCCGTGATAAACCGGGCGGCCGTTCCGGCACTGCCAACATTGATTTCTCCCTCTCCAAAGGGGATCATACCTGCCTGTCCATTCACCTGAACCGTAAGATCTTTGGCGAAGATTTCGATTTGAAAGCCCAGTTTTTTTAAGCAATCCATGAAAGAAATACTATCATCGCTGAACAACACATTTTTCAGGACGGTGCGCCCCTCCGCCAAGGCGGCGATTAATAAGGCCCGGTTGGTAATACTTTTTGAACCAGGCACTGATGCAGTAAAATCTAGTGGACCTTTGGGTGTAGGAACTTCAAAAACTTCTTGTTCTCGATCGCAATCCCGCTCTCTATCCCCATCACTCATTAAAAAACAACCTTTCTCCTTAAAAAACTCCTGTCGTTTGGAAACGATATTTGAAAACAATTATTCCATCCAGCGCCCGATTTTCCTGCAATCCCCGGAATATATTTTTCGGAAGAAAACCTTTGACGGGAAAACTTTTTAAAAATTTCTCAAGAAAAAGTATGATTTACCGATACATAATATGTTATATTATTTGAGGGGTGAACAGTAATGGATCAAGTCCGTCGTCCTAACAAGGCGCTGCGCCAGAGGGGAGACAAAGCCGGCAACAAATATACCATCGGTAATTCCTGCCTCTATCAATATAAAGACCTTGAAGGCAGAACCGTTCAAATTAGCCGGCCTGCCTTTATTAAAATTGAGGATCAGGAATAGAAACTCCGACCCCAGCAGTGGAGCCGGATGTTTGTACCGGCTCTAAAAAAGGGGCAACTCGAATTGACGTCGCAATATCCGCCCTGACTATAATCAATCATTGATCAAATTCAACATTCTTGATGAATCAACCCGTTGCTTGCCAATACGCTAAGGTCTTATCGAAAGGGGTTATAGACAACCCCAAAACCGGTTTTTGGCAGTCAAAGATGGTACGCGACCGACTTTCCAGCAAGGGTTCCATGGATGCATCTTACTTTGATAAAAATAATCGAACCATAACCTTTTTCATTATATCCCCGGTTTACCATGGTTTCAATCCAGCTTTTCCCTTTGTTTCCGATCCCGGGTAAAGCGACCGGCATTTAAAAAGACATTTGAAACCCGATGTCAATCCCGTATTGTTCGGTCGTACTATCCTGCACTTGAAAATCAACCGTTGACCCTCCTTGCGTAGCGGAACCGACCTCGCTTTCCCCGATGGCGGAATATTCACACCAGGGGGTTAAGGCTACTCCCCACCTGGGGCTGATCTGGTAAGTGAAAGGAAATTTGATCCGGTAACCGGGTTTGTTGCCCAGATCGACTTCGATCAGGTCATACCCGCTGACCCTCTTTCTCGCTTTCCCGCCCCCCATAAATTGGACCGTGAGCTCCATGGCTGCCCGCAACCTCTCCCCGAAGCTTTGTTCGAAGCGCAGTCCAAAGGGGATATAAAGCCAGCCATATTCTACTTTTTGAGATGCGGAAAGTTCTCTGGCCCAGTAGTGGGCGCCGACTCCCAGATAGATATAAATGTCTTCGAAACCGGAAAGAGGATTGGCATAAACAAACTCTACATTATAAATTCGGTTATCTTCGAGCGAATCCATGATGACAACATCCTGGTTGGTTTGAAAATGGCGGGTGTCGTGATGGGTTTGAGCATAGGTAATCTGCCAATAACTCCCGCCGTCAAGATTTTGGTTTGTATAGGAGAAGTAAATTCCATCCAACCGTCCGCTATTGGAATCCTCCAAATCTTCCTTCCCCGCTCCCCAGTCCACCTGTTGATCAAAGTGATAATATTTGACATCCAGTTCAAGCCGATTGCCAAAATCGGTTTGAGCAGCCATACAAACGCTGCCCCACCCCGTCAATAGTAAAAACCCCACAGCGGCCGCCCAAGCTCTTTTAAAAATTCGCACTTACGCCCTCTTCCTTTCCCGATCCCCCGTCAAGAACAAATCAACTCATTATATTGAATTGGTTTATAAATTCAATAGATAGAGACAATTTCCTTTTTATTGCCAGAGATCATCAAAAAGTCCGGACGGGTTTCATCACCACTGTGTCCCCTTCGTTTAAGGGCGTGACAAAAGTTCTACCACCTGCGAAGTTGTCCGAATCCTGCCGATCCTCGGAAAGATATGTTGACATACATAATCGTGCTCTTCCCGGGTTTGCGCCGCCATGGCATCTTCCACAAAAATTTGATGGTAGCCATGTTGATACGCTTCCCTGGCTGTGGTATCCACCCCGATTCCAGTGGAGATGCCGCAAAGGACAACCGTATCAATACCGCGGCGGCGCAACTGTAAGTCGAGATCGGTACCGTAAAAGGCTCCCCATTGCCGTTTGATAACCCGATGGACGTTTTGAAAGCTGGCCAATTGGGGGACAAAATCATCCCATCCTTCCTGAAAGCCGGGTGAAGGCATGTTCCAATCCGTATCAGGCCTGGGCATGTCTTTACCGTCTATAGATGAAACTCTTACCAGTACGGCGAAAGCTCCTTTTGCCGTGAAAGCCAGAACCAACCGGCTGGCATTCTCAATCACCTGATCGGCAGGGTAAGGGGAAAGCTTTCTCTCCCGGTTGGCAATTCCATTTTGCAAGTCGATCACTACCAACGCCGTTTTTTCGACTTTCAGGATTTCCGTTTCGATTGATTTTCCTTCTGCCAACGTAATCTCTCCTATTCATGCACTCATTTCTTTTAAACAGAGCTTTTTATATACTTTAAAATAAACCCACACCGCATTGGCCAGTAATAATGCGCTGGTAAGGAAGAACACATTGCGGATACCCAAATGGGCCGCCACCTGTCCCCCTAAAACCGCGCCTCCAAATACTCCCAAATACCCGGCGGACATACTAAAACCAAATACTCTGCCGGTCAAAACATCGGGGGTAATTCTCTTGAGCAGGATATTGACCGAAGGCATCAGTCCCGCCATGGCCAATCCCAATAAAAAGCGAAGGCTCATTAATTGCCAGGGAGTTTTGACAAAGGCTTGGGGCAAATAAATGAGTCCGGCCACCACCAGGGCGATAAACATAACCTTTTGAGGACCGATTTTATCCGACAGTTTTCCTAACTTAGGCGCAGCAATGATATTGGCCAGCCCGGAGGCGGAAAATGCTAGTCCGGCCAGCAAAGCAACATGACGGGTGTTGCCTGCCAACTGGGTGATATAGACGGTGATAATCGGTTCCACAATATAAAAAGCAACCGCCATTACAAAAAAAGTGATGAACATGATCAACGTCAGGGCTTTTTCGGGAACATCATTCCATACTTCCCTGATATTGGGCGCCTTTTTTGCTTCCCGGAGGAAATTTTCCTTCACAAACAAAGCCGTGGTGATAAATGATACCAGCAGCAGTGCGCCGGTAATAAAAAATACATTTTGCAGGCCCAAGTTTTCTGCGATATAACCGCCAATCAGGGGCCCAAGCAAAGAACCCGCAATATTTGAGGTTGAAAGGGTTCCCAAAGCATATCCCGCATGTTCCCTGTCGGTTTGGGTAGCAATCAACGTGGTGCAGGCGGTGGCATAACCGGTGATGGCGCCCTGCAACAGTCTTAAACCGATCAACAGATATACATTTTGTACAAAACCCATGCTGCCGATGACCACCGCCATGCCCAGACTGGCCCGTAAAATCATTGGTTTGCGCCCGTATTTGTCGGCGGCATGGCCCCAAATCGGCGAAAAAACAGCGGAAATGATATAGGTGATACCAAAAGCAATGCCCGAAAATTGGGCAATTAACCCGGTACCCTTCACCCCGAGATGCTTGATATAAAGAGGCAATACCGGCGCAATTTGGCTCATTCCGATACTGGCTACAAAGATGCCAAACCAACAAACCAGTAAATTCCTTTTCCAAATCTCCATGAAGATAAGCCTTCTTTCTGCTGTTCAATCGCTCATCATCCCAAGGGAAATGAACAATATTATCCTCTATTTTAATCTGCGGAGCAGCTTTAAACCATGGACGATTTTAAACTCCATGGACGATTTTGCTGTAAAATTTGGAGGGGCTGACTCCTTCGATTTGTTTAAATATCCTGCTAAAATAAAATTCATCCTTAAACCCGAGGATTCCGGCGATTTCCTTAATTTTCCTATCTCCTTCGATGATTAATTCTTTAGCTTTATCGATTTTGATCTTGTTAAAATACTCGATCACCGAATAGCCGGTGGTCTCTTTGAAAACCCTTGATAAATAAGGGGGTGATAGTTCCACCATCTCCGATACTTCGGTCAAGTTCACCCGGGTGTTGATATTTTGATGCATAAAGTTGATAACTTTTTCTACTTTGATGGAAGCTCCGTAATTGCGATTTTCCTTGCCGGTGTTTTGGTAAATCGCAGTGAATAATTGCTGCAGGCAAGCTTTTGAAAAAAATTCATAACCGGGAAGCTTGGCATTCCAAGTATCAACCAGCCTTTTAAATCCATCATAGATCGGATAATAATCCTGTATTTCCTGAGCCGGGTGTGGCCAAAGCTGCTCTGCCAGATTTTGAATGTTCCACCGGCCCTCGTTCAAGTCCACCCGGGCGCAACTAAAATGGACCGATAAAAGACTTTCGGATTTTTCGGTCTCGAATTCAACGGAATGGAGCACGTCGGGCCAGATGTAAAAAAGCATGCCGCCACGAATGGAATAGCTTTTCTGGTCAATGGTAATATTGCCCCTGCCCCCTGTGATCAATATCAGTTCATGATGGGGTAAGATCCGGGCTAGTTTCTTGGTAAATAACTCCCGGCCGTGGCTGCCAAAAGTCTTAAAATTGCAGTAATGAATGTAAAAAAACAAGTTTTTAAAAATCATATTTCCTCCATCATGAAAAGAATAAACTTATAAAATCTTGACGAACCTTGTATGAATCCCCCATATTTACCTCTATGGTGCAGCGCTCACCCTTTGGCCTATTTTCTCCTCCCCATCACAAAGTTTTCGCGTTTAGTGGGAGAAGGTCCTATTTAATTTCTCCGCAGAAAGGAATTTCCGAAAAACCGGCGAAAGGCTTAAAAAAGATATGAAATAATTTCTCCGTGAAGGTGATATTTTCCGGAAATTAGATTCCATTAATTCTTAAATACTCTACTTTACATTTCACCATGGTTTTCACAAGAAGCAGGGTTTAACAACCGGACGAGTTGATGGGACTCCGCGCTTATCAATGACTTGAGTTGACGCAAACCACAAAAGGAGAATAATCATGGTGAGGAAAGCGGCTATCGGCGGGCAATTATTTACTATCCAATCTCTGACTCCCAATGACCATAGCGGTCTGGATATCGTCTATTGGCAAGGCGAAGTAGACAGCTCTGCTCTTGAACAAATAACCGTAAACGGTTTTATCACTTTACGGTCCGGCAATTTGGAAATCATTAAAGTCATGGACCAAAATTCATTTACGATTTAAGATTAAAATATCAATACACTCTGCAAATCTTTAAAAAAGGATGGATGGTGAGATTGTAAAAAAAAGACCCTCCGCCTTCCTTCTGTGCGGAGAATCTTTTTGGTTTCACACTTTTAATACTGTTGTCTTTTGGGTTTGTAGCAATTGCGGCAATAGACGGGTTTATCACCGGATGGTTGGAAAGGAACCATTGTGCTGGTTCCGCAAGAGTGGCAAACCGCAGGATACATCTCCCGTTCGGAAGACCTTCCTTGGTAACCTCGTCCTGAATCTCTTCTACCGGCGTTTTGTTCTTTTCTGGCCGCTCTACATTGCGGACACCGTCCCGGCTCATTCGAAAACCCTTTTTCGGCGAAAAACTCCTGTTCACTTACGGTAAACGAAAAATCATTCCCACAATCTTTGCATACGAGCATTTTGTCCTGGAACATATAAAAAACCTCCATTTTAAGCCCGATGGGCTGTATTTTACCTTTCCCTCGGGTTTATAATATTGGAGGCAATTCACGCCGATGCGCTCTTCGAATTTGCAAACCACATTATTACTTTCCTCAGTTTGGGCACTACTCATATAATAACACAGATTTCTAAAAAACACAAAACATTTCCGAAATAAACTCGAATCAATCCAACCCACATCAACAATCTTTTACTTTTTCGGTTGTTCAACGATTGAATTACTTCGAGTAACATCGTCAGCCTTTGTCCTCTCATCAATGCTGAGAGTTTTCTTTATCTCATTCCTCTTGTCAAACTGCTGCTACGCAGAGATATTCTTCAAGCAGGGAATCCATCAAAGTCCTTACCGGTACGATTTCGGTGTTACGATAACCGTTGGAGCCGGAAAAAACGAATCCTTGTTTTAGTTTTCCCCTGCAAGCATTGATGAGTGCCAATGCAATGCAATAAGGGCTTTTTTTGTAATCACAAGTTGTAATACAATGATAAACGCATTGAAAGGGCTTTTTATTGCCCAATGCCACATCGGCGATAAACTTATTCTTGATGGCTCGCCCCAGTAAACCCACAGGACTCTTAATAATAACCAGGTCTTCTTGTTTCAAATTCAGAAAGGTTTTTTTAAACTCAATATCCGCATCGCATTCATCCGTGGTAATGAATCGGGTGGCCATTTGAACGCCGGATGCTCCCAACCGTAAAAATCGGTCAATATCCGCCCCGGTATAAATCCCCCCGGCGGCAATCACCGGAACTTTCTGTTGGCATTGTTCTTCAAACCTGCCCACTTCCTCCAGTACCTGGGGAATCAGGCTTTCCAACGAATATGCCGAACTGATGATCTGGTCCGCTTTAAATCCCAAATGTCCCCCGGCCATGGGCCCCTCAACCACGATAGCGTCGGGAACATAGTTATATTTTTCAATCCATTTTTTAAAAATGATTCCGGCCGCCCGGGCAGAAGACACAATCGGGACCAACTTGGTTTTTCGGGAACCCTCCAAAAATTGGGGCAGATTGAGCGGCAGTCCGGCGCCGGAAAAAATGACATCAACGCCTTCTTGGATGGCCGTCCGAGCCATGTCGGCATAGTTGGATAAAGCCACCATGATATTGACGCCAATGATTCCATTTGTCATTAAGCGGGCTTTTCTAATTTCATTTTTGAGGGCCTTGATATTGGATGCTAAAAAATCCGCGGCGAAATTGGGTTCCAGCATACCGATACCGGCGGTAGCTATAACACCGATACCACCGGCATTGGCTACCGCAGAAGCCAGTCCGGATAGGGACACTCCGACTCCCATTCCCCCTTGGATAATCGGCAATCTGGTGGTTAAATCTCCAATGTTTAAACCTTTAATTGGGTTATATCCCATCATATATCCTCCGTTTTTTTGTCGTCTCAATCCATCCATAGCATTGGCAATTCCTGGCCAGGAAATTAACAGCTCTTGCTATACCAGTATTTATTTACGTTGATGCCATTGCTTTTCATCAAATCTTTAATCATCTCAAAGCTTTTTCTCGGGATAACCATATGAAAGTCATTCGTGCTTCGGCATAGCGTTTTCCACTTTTGGAAAGCACCTGGCTCATTGACGGAATCGTCCGTCACGATTTCACACAAAATAACTTCATCTTCTAAAACCGCCGTTAAATCAGGAATGTAACCGCACACTTGGCTGGGTTTTCCGTTGCTGCATTTCTCATTGTTAATTTTGATATCGGAATAGCCCATCTTTTGATAGTTAATGGCTTGCGTGATCAACATCCTGTTGTATAAATTTTGTTCCGCTTGCGTTTTAAACATTCCCATTTCCTCCTTCGTTTATATTCATAAAAATTATTCAGTGTTTTAGTTCAAAGGGTTTGTAAACAGCCGTAAAATTGGTGTCATTGTATTGAATTCCAAGAGCTTGTAGATTATAAACAATCAAAGGAACCGTGAGGTCGGTTAAATCAATATCAACGCTTTCCTGGAGCCAGTGGGTGATGGCGGTGTATATCGATCCGGTGAATAGAATTGCTGCCACTTTGGCATCGGGTACGTTGATAACTTTTCTTTGAAGCAGTCCCTTGAATATTTCCTCAAAGATGAGCGAGATTTTTTGATGATTGGCAGCCCTTTTCTTTTCAAATTCAGGACTCAAGCCTACCGAACGAATCAGCATGATTCCGGCAAGTTCCTTATTTGTCTGAAATGTCTTCAATGAAAGCGTTAGCGCTTTGGTAATACTTTCTACGATACTGTCCTCATTGTCCTTCATGGCGTCGATTGCTTCCTCTAAAACACCCGAATAAGTTTGAATCATTTCATCATAGAGACTCTCGAATAACGCTTCCTTATTATTAAAATAGAAATAAAAGGAGCCGGTAGAAATATCGGACTCTTCAAGAATATCCGTAACTTTGGTTTGATAATATCCTTTTTCCGAAAAAACTTTGGCCGCACATTCCAATATATGTTGCCTTTTGGCGTCCTTCATTTCTTGCACCTTTTGAGATGTCCGGTATGCCATAGGAAAATTCCTTTCAAGCATAGAATGAAAATTCGTTCTACGCTTAATTATATACTAGAATCTTAAATAAACAAGTACCTGAATTTTTAAAGGAATAGCAGTATCTGGGATTCTTTTATGCAAGATCGATGGTCTGATTCTTCTGGAGCGGCCATAGCCCCTAAAGGGTATTCGCCGGATTGGCTGGTTTTGACTGTTACCCTTAAAAGCTCCAACATTCAGATTGGCCCCTGATTCCAGCCGATTCCCTTTACCAGGGGAAGGGTAGATGCATTTAGGCAAAAAATATTTTCTGGATCTCCAAACACTTTGCCTTTGAAACCTTTTAACACAAGAACCCAAACCGGGCTGGTGGTTGTCAATCATGAACGGCCCTATAAGCTGAAACCCGCTCCCGCTGGAAGTTCTTTGTAATTCCAACTTGACCAGGGCATGTTAAAATTGTGCTATGTTTTGATTGAATCCTTCATGCGCCGAGAAAGCAAACATGATAAATTAATGGTGGTCGATGGTATCAACCAAAACCTGATGAGGAGGAGCGGAAATTTGGAATTTGAAAAGGCTGGCGCCTATATTGAAAGCTTATATGAAAAAAGGAATTTAACGCAAAGACAATATATTGGGAATACAGAATTGAAAAATTTCGGACCGGTTGTGGATGACGATGTCGCCAGAATGCTGCAAGTTTTAATCATGGTGGCAAAGCCCGGAAAGATTCTGGAGATCGGTACCAGTATCGGTTTTTCAACTGTTATGATGGCCAAGGCGATGAAACATTATGGCGGTAAAATCGTCACCATTGAACTTGACCCGGACATAGCCGGGCAAGCGGTTAAAAATTTTGAACGGGAAGGGGTCAAAGAGCAGATTGAGGTTAGAACCGGTGATGCGCGCACCATCATCTCAGGTATGAACGAAGAGTTCGATCTGATTTTCCAGGATGTCGGTGATAAAAGCCTCTACCACGAAATGCTGGAGGACTATAGCAGGTTGCTTAAGCCGGGTGGATTGCTCCTTGCTGAGGATACACTCTTTCCGGTATTTGATTTTGGTTCCGGATTCGGCGATTGGGCCTCCATATGTAAGTCATTGGATGCATTCAATAAAAGCATTGCCGGTTGTCTACAATTTGAAAGCACTTTGCTGCCGATCGGGGACGGCTTGACGGTAGCGGTAAAAAAACCAAACTGAAGACTTAAAAAAGCCTATTTATCCTCATCCTCGCCTTCGTCGGAAAACGTGCCGCTTCAAAGGAGTAGGCTGACGTTTCGGGCGATACACCTCTCTCCATGAAAAAACTTCTTGAACCGACAACATTTGGAGAGAGGCTGGGAGTGAGGTAGCATTTAGGCATCCATGAGAGGTGGAAATGATATGAAACTTTCGGGAAACACCATCCTCATTACGGGTGGAGGTTCCGGAATCGGGCTATCCTTTGCAGAACGCTTTATCAAGCGAGGGAATCAAGTCATTATCTGCGGCCGGCGTGAAAACGCACTTCAAAAAGGCAAAGAAATTTTCCCGGGCATCATTACCAGGGTATGCGATTTGACGATAGAATCCGAGCGTATAGCATTATTTGAATGGGTAACCGCCCATTTCCCGGAGATCAATGGATTAGTCAACAATGCCGGAATTCTACAGCGTTTTAATGTGTTAAAAGCGGATGTGAAGAAGAACTGGGGCTACTTCGCCAAAGAAATCACAGCCAACCTGGAAGCGCCGCTTCATCTTTCCATGCTGTTCGCCCCCATCTTTGCTGAAAAAGAAGCGGCGGCGATTATTAACGTCACATCCGGGCTGGCCTTTACTCCGCTGGCTGTGACTCCGATTTATTCGGCTACCAAAGCGGCGCTTCATTCTTTTACGATGAGCCTGAGATACCAGCTTTCAGCCACCTCCGTCGAAGTGATCGAAGTAGCTCCGCCGGCAGTCGATACGGACTTAAACGGAACCTGGCTAAAAACACAAGTTGAACCGTTAAACGCCTTCGCTGACGGCATTTTTAAAGGATTGGAAGCAGGCAAGACGGAAATCGGATACAGTACTTCCGCTGATCGCTTACGGATGTCGCGGGATCAAATTGACGAGTACTCAGCAAAGATGTATCACGCCATGAAGGCTTCGATTGAATAACCTTCGCCTGGTCACTCGATGTTCTATTCAACTGATTACAACTAATGGTATCCCGAATTGTAAAGTAAAACAGGAGGAATGAGGATGAAAGTCATCGCATTTGTGGGGAGTTCCAGAAAAGATGGAAATACGGCAAAAATAGTTAATGCTGTTTGTAAAGGCGCAAAGGCAAGCGGACATGAAGTTGATGTTTATAATTTATTGGAGATGAATCACAAGGGATGTATCGCCTGTGATGCTTGTCAATTCGAAAAGGTCGATTTTTGTTCAATGGATGACAAGTTGACTGACCTTTTACCCCAAATCGCAAAGGCAGACTGCCTGATTGTGGGAACACCCATCTATATGTTGCAAGTTAGCGGAGTGACCAAAAATTTTCTGGACCGATTACGCCCATTTCTGAAGCCCGATCTGACTGCCAAACGCTTACCGGGGAAAAAGTACATCACCGTAACATGTAGCGGTGCGCCCGCAGCGGCATTTAGCAATGTGACGGAATATTTGAATCAATTTTTCGGTTACTTCGAGATGAAAAATGCCGGGAATATTGTTGCCGGTGACTTACATGAAAAAGACGATATTCTGCGGCAGTCTAAGATTTTAGAGGAAGCTGAAGCGGTGGGTAAAAATTTAAATTAGTTAAATGAAGGCCTGATCCCGGTGACTCCTGTAACTAGTAAAACGTTCTCTAAAAATAACTACTCAATGATTGTGAACGTTTTACTTAAATAGAGCGTATCTTCCCCCATTTCTGATTGCCATTTACGATACGCTCAACTCGTAAAAGAACTCACCTCCTTCGTCCATGACCCGGATTGACCCCGCTTACAACGGATCAAATTCCTTTTTCCAAGGAAGAAATGATTTTGCTGATCTGTAAAATCATTTTTCCCACCGGCAATATTGTTTTGCTCATTCACAACATGAATTCTTCCATCGATAATATTGTTTTGCCAAGCTGCAAAATCATTTCTCCCATCAGCAATATTGTTTTCTTCATTCATAAAATCATTTCTCCCCTCTTTTTATGTTTTTCGGCGGGAAATGCAAAAAAACATCCAAAACAAAAAACGCGGGTCTGGCAACAGCGCCGCATGAAATGAAAGTGCCTTCCGGATACCAGCTTCAGCAGGCTTTTTTCTTAAAACCTTTTTCTTGGGCATCGCTCAAACCGTGAGTTGAGGAAATTCCGGTTGATCAATTGCTTGGTTTGATAATGGGTCGCTATTCCGGATACTTGTATACCGCTGTTTCAAAGTATATAATATTACTTATCGTCTCATAAAATAGATATTAAGAATGGTTCAAACGAAAATCTTCGTCAAGAGGGAGCCCGGAACGGTTTCCCCAAAAATCAGGGATTTTCTCTTCTACGTTAGGACGCGATGCCGGGAGTCATGAACATTAAAATTGCCACAACGCTCAGCACCACCTTTTCCTCATTAAAATACAAAAATTTTCGCAACTTCTGGATCGGTCAATGGATATCCTTGACCGGTACCTGGATGCAAAGAACCGCCCAGGTATGGCTGGTTTATACCCTGACCCACTCACCCCTGTTAGTCGGCATTCTGGGGGTCTGCCAATTTCTCCCCATGATGCTGTTTACCCTCTTTGCCGGTGTTTTCGTCGATCGTTTTCCGAAGAAAAAAATTCTGCTGCTGACCCAGACTGTGTTCATGCTGCAAGCTTTTATTTTGACCGCTCTGACCTATTTCCATGTGGTTCAATACTGGCACGTTCTGATTTTGAGCGCTCTTTTCGGTCTGACCCAGACCTTGGACATGCCGGCCCGGCAATCTTTCTTCATTGAAATGGTGGGACGGAAGGACTTGATGAACGCCGTCTCTCTCAACTCGACCATCGTAAACCTGGCTAAAATCGTCGGACCGGCCATCTCAGGCATTGTCATTGTCAAATTCGGTCCGGTCTTTTGCTTTTTTCTAGATGGCCTTAGTTATATCGCGGTCCTCTGGGGAATTTTGCTAATCCATACCCCCGACCTCGTCGTTCAACGAAATCACCGCCATATGTTGCAAGAAATCAAGGAAGGGATTCAATATATCAGGAAAGACCGGACTTTAACCAGTAATGTGCTAATCATGGCCGTGGTTTGCACTTTTGCCATGAACAACGATGTGGTGATTCCGGTATTTGCCAAAACTGCTTTGCAAAAAGGCGCTTACGCTTACACCACTTTAATGTCTGCCGCCGGAGTCGGTTCACTTTGCGGCGCACTGGTCATGGCTACCATCAGTAAAAAGGGCGTGAAAGAAGGCTTGTTGTTTTTCGACGGCTTGGGTACCGCCCTCTTACAGATGATCACCGCTTTCACAAGACAATATTGGGTTTGCATCCTTCTGGTCGCCGCTATCGGCTGGATGAATCTGACCTTCATCAACACGGCCAACTCCATTTTTCAGCTGAAGTCTAGCGATGAATACCGCGGCAGGGTGATGAGTGTTTATTCATTTTTGAATCAGGGTTCCACCCCGATCGGAAACTTTTATGCCGGAACAGTCATGGAACACTGGGGCGGCGGCATGGGCTTTTTAGCCTGCGGCTTGACAACCTTTTTGTTGATGATTCCGGTTCTCGCCGGGAAGAGACACCGTGCTGGGTAAGGTGTACATAGCCGAGCCCTCACCCCACTGTCGATTCAATGCCGCCTGCCCTCTCCCGTTTCACGGCTAAACATTACCCACATCTCTAATAAATAATAGAATATTCAGAAGAATATTAATGCTTGTTCTGTCCGCCGCGGGTTAAAACCGCACGGCTAGGTAATTTAAAAAATTCTAAATCCCCTCCGGGGATCGGCTAATCTTTGCTGTTCTGACATAGCGGATTTTCCCCGTCCATGGGGGAGGGCCGCTGCTTCGAATCTTCCCCGGGGGTGAGGGCGTTGGCGGCGCAGACGGCCTTCTTTTTTCTGACCGGGATAGAAATACCGGCTTCCCACTTCTCCTCCCCAATAACCAATTTCCGCGATTCTTCGTGGAGGAGGACTTCTCCTATCGCTCCTGTCTACGCGCTTATCGCCTCAATCTTTTTTTTTACCGCCCAGTACCCCGCGGTCATCGTCCGGACCTTCGCACCCATCGCGTTAATCGTTATGCCTCCATATCCTACCATAGATCAAATGAATATCGAACGCTGGGGCATGTGTGAGGATATGGGGTATAAATGAATATAAGAAGAAATCTTCATCCTCCGTAAAGAGCTCTTAAAGGATGAACTGCTTTTTGGTGGTAATCCCGTATAATTTCCAATTTATTCTAAACCTTTTTCCTTATTCTCCTCCGCAACTTCCCGGAATGCTATGCTTAGCTGTATCAATAACCAACTCTGAACGGCTTGATCCCCCTGACGCCACTTTTTGACGATATATTGCAAATAAGCCTCTAACTTCGGATCAAGGTCGCCTTTACCATTTCCAACCGCCACCATCTCTTGTAATTCTAAGAATTGGGGATCATTGCAAAGCTTTATCAATTGTTGATCAATTTTTTCTTTGCCGAGCAGCCTTATTCCGTTATTAAGATATTCCTCGGCGGAAAGGAACATTTCTCCTTCTCCGGTGGTAATCCAATCCGGATTGATTGCAAACTGAGCCATCATAGCATAAAGAACTGTTTTAGAAGGCTTCACTTTACCCAATTCAATTTTGGAATACTCCGATTGACTCATACCAATTTCTGCACTAAAGTCAATTTGGTTTAGCTTAAGGTAATCTCGTATATAACGAATACGCGAATTCAAATTTTCTTTAGTCATATTAACTATAACCTCTTGACTTTTAGTTATTTTAACTATATAATGAACATAAAATATAGTCCAAAATATTATTATTCAGAAAATTAGCACACAAAGTCAAGACACAGTAGCCCATCTTTGTGCCCTGGTTTCGTATTGCCAAAAATTTCAACTATTTTTATTATACTATAATAAATCCATATGAGAAATGGGGGGAATCGTTTAGAGTTCGATATTTAAATTCTCTTCAATTTATCCATTGGCAACTCGTAACGATTGATTCAAAAAACCATGCGAAAAATCAATCCCAAAACTATCAAATTATTGGAACAAAAAATAGCCGCCGGCTTTTTTAAAGCCGAGGACGCCCAACAGCTCCAGGAAGCTTATGATGCCTGCGGCTAGACTGATTCTAGCGACATCTTCGATGCTACGTTTTATCCTGTAGTATCAAACTGGATAAGCTGATAAACCGTTATCTGAAAATGACCATGATGAAAAAAATGTAGCCGATCGATAAAATTCATAACCATGATTTTTTGAACCCTTATATGTTATGCATCCTACAAAATTTGGCGGTAGAATAATAAATAGCAACTTGAATCCACAATAACCGCCGCCAAGGAAGGCGGCGGCGCGGCATCTTTTCTAGGAGGAAAAACTGCCGTCGGCCCTCAGAACTATATAGAAGACGCTGCCACGAGGGCAGCGTCATTAAATCAAAAACTCCTACTCCGAACATGGATGTGAGGAGCTATGACAGGGGTCCGGGGAGCTACCTCCCCGGCGGGCGGATAGGTCCTAGGGGTCGCCCGCTCGACCCCTGGACAAAAGGTGGCCCAGGATGCTTTATCTACAGTTTAATGTTTCAACTTTCTTCATTCGTAACATCTTTTTGAAAACCTATACACAGTTTACCTCACCAACTCCGCCACCGGCACCACTTCAATTCCGGCCTTGGCGAACTCGGGAAGCATTTCAATAATGGCTTGGGCCGTATTTTTCCGTACATGGCCGATTCCGACAGCCTCCCCCTCCCGGAGCGCGATTTTCATCAATACCCGTAACGCCGCCTTTTTACTCATCAGGTCGGTTTGGTTATCAATAAAAACTTTCCGTTTGGTACAGGGTATTTGATTGTTCCGGGCATATTGGGCCGCTACGGAAGTTGATGCCGTCATGCTATCCACGAAAAATAGCCCGCGTTTTTTGATCTCCTTCATTAAAATCTCCATTAAACGGGGGTCGCTAGTCCCGGCGGAGCCTTCATGATTATTGATCCCCGTCGCTTCCGGAACCTGTTCCAAATCTTTTTGGAGCCCAGCCGCAACCTCTGCTTCACTAAAACTGCGTTTAATAACCCCCGGACCGGGGTTAGCGCTCGGATTGATCGGTTCCAACGGTAAATGCAGCATAACCCCAAATCCTCTTTCCTTGGCGGCCTCGGCATACTTACGGCTGTAAGGACCGAAGGGCAGCACCGAGAAGGTTAAAGGAGCAGGAACTTTCAGCATCGCATCCGCAGCCTCCAATACATAACCAACATCATCAATAATAATGGCGATCTTAGCCTTTTTTCCAGTCCGCAGCGGTGCCGCCTGTTCTTCAGCCTCTACCTTTGCCTTTACCGGGGTGGGGGTTGGAACCGCCTCCGTTGGCGGCGGCCCCAAATCCGGTATGATGGGAGGCAACTCAGGAATCAAACCGGGTAAGCGCCCTTGAAATCCGGTTACCGGCAAAACCATGGTCAGATGTTCCACGGGCAAACTGGGGCTGTATTTTTTCCCGAGTCTCATCGGAAAGCTGCTGTCAAGCTTGACCCAAAGTAAACCGTTGCTATATCCCCATTTTCCCCCATGGATATTAAAACCTGATTGCCGCACCAGTTCCTTCCACTTAAAAGTCAAAGCGATCAGGGAATTCCTACCGGCTGCTTTCGGCAAAACGATGGTGTTTTCCGAAAAAGTCCATTCGATTCGCCTGTTACCGATTTTTCTCCTTAATTGGTGGCTCTTTTGTATTTTATAGACCGCCTTGGGAATAAACCCCTCATGGGCCAATATTTTTTGCCATGATTTTTGATACTCCTGCTGCTTTAATTGTAGCTGTTCAAGGTATCCGTTCCCAAGAGGTTGCTTATGACCGGCATCTTTTTGCGGAAAAAGTCCGGTTTTGGGTAACCATAATGCAACCGCCCCAATCAAAGCTGCATAAACAAGGTAAAAAATAAAGGCCGTCTTCGCTGTTCTCGTTTCCGGCCCCAAAATCCTCACTCCTCTCAGGATTCAATTGTTACTTATCAGCTTGCCAGTTTATTTTGACGCTGCAAAATATGAAGCTGTAATACTTTGAGAGCTTCCAACTCCTGTAACTCATTCATTCTCTTGAAAGGGCCGGTGTCGCCATGTTTCAGCAAACGATCCAAAGCTCCGGGGATCTCCACAACCATGTCGGGTTGAACTCCCTTTTTATGAATGTTTACCTTCCCCGATGTCAAATAACTGGCGATCGTGATTGTCATGGCAGTTCCTCCCGGAAGTTCCCTGACTTCCTGGATTAGATCCTTTCCGAAAGTATGGGTTCCCACCAGTATCGCCCGTTTTTGATCCTTGAGAGCTCCGGAAACAATTTCCGAAGCGCTGGCGCTCCAGCTATTGACCAGCACTACCATTGGCAAATAGCGGTGGGCATTATATTCGGAGGATAAAACCTGCCAAGGCAGATTTCTTCTTTTCACATGAATAATGGGAGTATTCTCCGGAATAAATTCGCTGA
Organism: Bacillota bacterium; assembly: GCA_023401925.1. Taxonomy (GTDB): domain Bacteria; phylum Bacillota; class UBA4882; order UBA8346; family UBA8346; genus UBA8346. The sequence goes on along the minus strand of JAEXDA010000073.1, from coordinate 26,513 downwards.
CCACTTTGATGGCGGCATCCAGTGAACCGCCCGGATTCGCCCGTAAGTCCAAAACCAATGCTTGACAATCAATCATTTTGTCGATTTTTCTTAAATCTTTTTCCAAATCATCCGGAGTTGTTTCGGCAAATTGGGATATTTTGATAAACGCATACTTCCCAACCAACGGATCCTGGCGAATATCCATTTCAACGGTGGGAACGGTAATTTTATCTCTTTCAACTTTAAACTCAAGCTCCTGACGCTTGTTTCCATCACCCCGGGCAATCAAGAGCGTCACCGCAGTGCCAATTTTGCCCCTGATTTTAGCGATCGCCACATCGGCACTGATTTTACGAACAGGCGTTTCACCAATGGCGATGATTCGGTCTCCTTCTTGCAAACCCGCTTTTTCACTCGGTGAACCTTCCACCACTTTTGAAATTAATAGTTCCCCTTCTTTGACAATAAAAAAAATACCAATCCCTGCAAAGGATCCGCTGGTATCTTTTTTAAGCTCGGAATACTGATCCCGGTCTAAAAAGCGGGTGTACGGATCATGCAAAGACTGAAGCATGCCCGAAATTTGACCCTTCTCCCAATAGGTCTTCATGAGATCAACCATACTGACCGGCTGATAATAATTTATTTTGACCACGCTCATCACGTAAAATGCCGAAAGGATGTCGCGATACCGGCCGCCTCTGGCATTACCCTGCCACCACCAGCCCAGGAAACACAACACAACCAACAACAATCCTATGAATGAAAGCCTCTTGAAACGGGAATTTTTTGCCAAAAAAACCCATCCTTTATAATGATCTTAGCGGGTCTGTCGGGACTCCCGCTTTACGGACTTCAAAGTGCAAATGCGGTCCGGTGCTAAATCCGGTGCTTCCTACCTTGGCGATGATATCGCCTTTGGATACCATCTGCCCTTTGCTTACTAATAGTTCGGAACAATGGCCGTAAACCGTAGAGATTTCATTGCCATGGTCCAAAGCGATCATATTCCCATACCCGCCATTACGGCCGGAAAAAATTACAACCCCCGAATCCGCAGCGGCAATTGGTGTTCCCGTCGGTGCGGCAATGTCCATACCCGAATGATACTTCTTTTTCCGCAAAATTGGATGAAAACGCCAGCCTTGATAGGAGGATATTCTCCCCCTGACCGGCCAAATCATTCTTCCGGTACCCAGGACGGTTTTATTTTTGTTTTGTAAGTCCTTGATTTGGGCTTCCATCTCTTTGGAAGTCCGTTCCATTTCGTCCAGAGACTCTTCCAAAACCCGGCGGTCTTTTTGCAAAGCGGTCAGTTCTTCTTTTTTATCCTGCATGATCTGAATTTTACGGTTTTGTTCGTTTCGGTTCTTGACTTGCAGCAGCGCATATGTCTTTTTTTGATCCAGCAATTCCTGTTGTTTGTCGCTGATTTCTTCCTGCTTGTCGGTGATGATCCCCTGCCGCTCCCGCAAGGATTGAATCATATGTAAATCATCTTGCACGAAACTGCTTACCATTTCAAAACGGTGCAAGAAATCATCAAAACTTCTGGACTCAAACAAAGCTTCCAAATAACTTTGATACCCATATTTATATATAGTAATTAATCTTTGATCCAGAACTCCTTTTCGACCGCCAATTGCATTTTTAATATTTTCCAATTCCGACTGGGCTTTGCTGAGCTCTGCATTGACAGCGTTCATCCGGTGCTCGGTTTGATTAAGATTCCCATTGATTTTTTTTAAATTGGAATTAATCTTGTCGATCTCCTCTTGGGTCTTGAGGAGACTCCCAAGGACCCTTTTTTCCCGCTGCTTGGTTTGACTTAGTTTCTTTCGCGTTTGGACTATTTTGCTTTGAAGATCATCCTCCGTAACCGCCCAGCTCATTGGGATAAAAGCCATTACAAACATCAAACCAAAGCTCATACAGGCCACTCCGGTTGTTTTTTCAGCCATCGCCAGGTACCTCCTTGCCTCTTTTCAACACAGATTTGCGGCTTTCTAGCCGAAGGGTCCATAGAGTATAGATTAATAAGATATACAATATATCATCGTGAAACTTCAAGTCATATATTGTATATCGATTATGAAACGAAGCGGTAAAATTACCCCTTATCTGCTTTTAAATCGTTTTCCATCCGCAAGGGCCGTTAAGTCAGACCCTGAGGAATTTCTTGATCGACATCATACTGCCGATCGCTCCAAAGGCAAACCCCACCACAGCAATCAGCAAAAACAAGTTCTCGTTGACGGCGGCCTCCCGGAGTAAGGGGATAAAGGGTGCCAATTGGTGAATATATTGAAACAAAAAATGATACCCCTTGGAGAGAATAATGCCGGAAATCAAAGCTCCGCTGAGTCCCAAAATAATCCCTTCCAACATAAAAGGCCACCGAATGAACCAATCAGTCGCCCCAACCAACTTCATAATTTCAATTTCTTTGCGACGGGCAAACACTGTCAGACGAATCGTATTGGTAATGATGTATAGAACCACGATTCCGATGATCAACACCAAACTAAATCCCAAAACCCATATAATCCGGACTACAATCAGCATCGCTTCCACAAAAGTTTTACCATACTCGACTTCATCGACTCCCTGGATTTGCTGAATCTGGTTGACCAGCCTTTTTACCCTAACGTCTTCTTTCAGTTTAATATTGATCATATCCGGTAACGGATTATCGGAAGTAACAAAAAGATCTCTCACTCCCAGGCTTTTCTCCAGCCACTTGGCACCGGCCTCGCGCGAAACATAACGGACACTTTTCACTCCATCAAGTTCAACCATTTGGGCTTGAATGGGACCATGGTCAACTCCGTCTTTGAGATAAACCCTGAGTTCCAAGACACCTTTGGCCATTTCGGCAAAATGGTTAAAATTGGTCACCACAATATAAAAACAACCCAAAATGATTAAAGATAACGATATGGTAATGACCGCAGCCAAACTCATTAATCCATTCCGGGTAAGTCCTTTTGAGGCTTCTTTAAAAAAATAACCGGCCGTTCGTATTTTCAACTCTCATAGACCCCCTTCTGCTCATCTCTGGCCAAAATACCATTTTCCAGCGCAATGACCCGTTTTCTCATCTTATCGACAACGGCTTTATTATGAGTCGCCATAATGATGGTGGTGCCCCGTTTGTTGATTTCTAGAAATAAATCCATTATTCCCCAGGATGTATCGGGATCCAGGTTGCCGGTGGGTTCATCCGCGAGTAAGAGCAATGGACGGTTCACAATGGCTCTGGCTAATGAGACCCTTTGCTGTTCTCCACCGGATAACTCCGAAGGAAAAACCCGGGCTTTATCCTTCAAACCCACTAAATCCAAAACTGCCGGTACTTGCCGAAGAACTTCCCTCCGGGAGGATTCAATAACCTCCAGTGCAAAGGCAACATTTTCGAAGATAGTCTTATTGGGCAACAATTTATAATCCTGAAAAACCGTACCGATATTCCTACGAAAAATAGGAATCTCCGAGTTTCTCATTTGCGATAAATTTTTACGGCCCACAAAAACCTTCCCTTGAGTGGCCAATTCCCGGCGGTTGACTAATTTCATGAAAGTGGTTTTTCCCGCTCCACTTGCGCCAACTAAAAAAACAAATTCCCCTTTTTCAATGGAAACGTCGATGTTATTTAAAGCAACGACCCCGTTGGCATAAACTTTGGAAACCCCTTGAAGCTCGATCAAACCTGTTCACCTCGATTTAACCTTCGATTAAATTTACATTTCCTGCTATTTCTGCAATTGTCGCTTTATTTCGACACCAAAACTTTAATTTCCTCCCCGCTTCCGCGATTCAATATATTACCATCCAAAATTTCCAGCCGAATCCTCATATTTTGAAAATCCATATTCAGCTGACGGAAAATAACACACTTTAAAGGAAGATGGTAGAACTTAACCCTTGACTCGTTATTCAAAAATGGATATAATAATTAAAAATAATATCGTATAGGTTTAAGTCGATGGACAATAAGGATCAAAGAGATCTTTTGGTTTCGAAAGATGTCTTAACATTGGAAGAAGCCAGCCAGCTTTTTCAGGTCAGCAGCAAAACATTCTTAAAATTATTAAGAGAAGAGGACATACCCGCCAGGAAGGTCGGGCGGGAGTGGCGTTTTTCCCGCGTAGCCTTATTGAATTGGATCGAATCGGGCAATTCACGCTCGTATACCTCAATAGAGGATGAAAATAACGCCTACTTTGATCAAGTTGCTCCGGTTTATGATGAATTAAGAAAAGATTGTTATGGAAGTATACTTCGGGAAAAAGTAATATCCCGCTTTACACCCTTGGAAAGCTACCGGATCGCCGATATTGGCACGGGAACCGGTTATTTGGCCAAAGGTTTAGCCAAATATGCCGGCAATGTCATAGCAATCGATTCCTCCACCGCTATGCTTGAAGTTGCTGCCAATGATATTATGAAGGCCCGGTTAGAGAATATTCAGTTTCTGGTTGGTGATGCCCACGATTTACCCTTGGAAGATGCCAGCCAGGATATGGTATTTGCCAATCTTCTCCTCCATCATTTGCTCGAACCGGCTATCGCCATCAAGGAAATGGTCCGGATCCTCAAACCCGGCGGCCGACTCGTTATCACTGATGTAAAACAGCACAATCACCAGTGGGTCAAGGAAGAAAAATTTGATTTATGGCTTGGCTTTGAAAAAAACGAAATCAAGCTATGGTATGAAAAAGCCGGTCTTGTTGATATCGACATCGCTGATTTTGATTGTAATTGCCGGACCTCCAACCGCGCCGGAGAGACGATTGAAATTCCTATGTTTTTAGCTGCGGGAACAAAGCCGTAAAAATGAACGACAAGAAAGGATGATCCCCTTGAGTATGACCATCACTGAAAAAATTCTGGCCGTGCACGCCGGAAAACCCCAAGTTTCACCAGGTGAATTAATCGACGTGTCTTTGGATCTGGTGTTAGGAAATGATATTACTGCGCCGGTTGCGTTTAAGGAATTTAATAAAATCGGCGTCACTAAAGTATTTGACCGCGACAAAATTGCTTTAGTCCCGGATCATTTCACCCCCAACAAAGATATCAAGTCAGCCGAACAAGCGAAAATGATGCGCGATTTTGCACACCGTTATGGAATTACCAATTACTTTGAAGTCGGAACGATGGGGGTCGAGCACTGTCTTTTACCCGAAAAAGGTTTGGTCGTTCCCGGCGATCTCGTTATCGGCGCCGACTCTCATACTTGTACTTATGGTGCTTTAGGAGCATTTTCAACCGGAGTCGGCAGTACCGATATGGCAGCCGGAATGGCGACAGGTAAAGCCTGGTTAAAAGTTCCCGAAAGCATCCGCTTCATCTATTCGGGCAAACTCCCGAAATGGATTGGGGGAAAAGATTTGATCCTCTATACTATCGGCCAAATCGGAGTCGACGGAGCCTTGTATCAGGCGATGGAATTCACCGGCGAAGCGATTAGCGCTCTTTCTATGGAAGGCCGTTTCACCATGGCCAATATGGCAATCGAGGCCGGCGGTAAAAACGGTATCTTCGCAGTCGATGACAAGACCATTGAATACGTAAAAGGACGCTCCGACCGGAAACATACGGTTTACAACAGCGATCCGGATGCCAAATATGCCAAAACCTATGAATGGGATGTATCCAAACTGGAACCTCAAATCGCCTTCCCTCATTTACCGGAAAACAGCAAGCCCCTATCCCAATGCGACAATATCAGCATTGATCAATCCATTATCGGATCTTGCACCAATGGCCGGATTGAGGATCTCAGAGAAGCGGCAACGGTTTTGAAAGGAAAAAAAGTTAACCCCAATGTCCGTTTAATCGTTATTCCGGGAACCCAAGCCATCTGGCGCCAAGCAATGCACGAGGGATTGTTCGACATTTTCCTGGATGCCGGAGCCGCAGTTTCCACGCCTACTTGCGGACCTTGCCTTGGGGGCCATATGGGCATTTTAGCAAAAGGCGAAAGGGCCATCGCTACCACCAACCGTAATTTTGTCGGCCGGATGGGGCATCCCGAAAGTGAAGTTTATTTAGCCGGCCCTGCAGTGGCCGCAGCATCAGCAATCGCCGGAAAAATAGCCGGACCCGAGGAGGTAGGAGTAAAATGAATCAACTCGAAGGAAAAGTTTGGCGGTTTGGTAATGATGTCGACACCGACTTGATTATTCCGGCCCGTTATTTAAATACCAGCGACCCGAAGGAATTAGCCGCCCATTGCATGGAAGACGCCGATCCGGGTTTTGTTTCCAAGGTCAATACCGGAGATATCATTGTGGCCGGCAAAAACTTCGGCTGCGGCAGCTCCAGGGAGCATGCCCCCATCGCCATCAAAGAGGCGGGAGTAAGTTGCGTTATAGCTTCCTCTTTTGCAAGAATCTTTTATCGCAATGCCATTAACATCGGTTTGCCGATTTTAGAATCTCCCGAAGCCAGCGCGGTGATTGCCGAAGGGGATCAAGTGGCCATTGATCTTGATACGGGTGTCATTACCGACATCTCCCAGGGAAAAACTTTTCAAGCGGAAAAATTCCCCCCTTTTATGCAGGAGCTTATCACCGCAGGTGGACTGATTGAGTATGTAAAAAAACAAATTAAATAAATCCAAAGGAAACCAGGAGGTTGCCATGTATAAAATTGCCGTATTAGCCGGAGACGGAATTGGCCGGGAAATCGTCCCTGAAGCCGTTGCGACTTTGAAAAAAATTGGAGAGAGATTCCAGATCCCTTTTGAATTTCGCGAAGCTTTGGTCAGTGAAGACGCCTATGCTCGATACGGGCATCCACTACCTCCCGAGACCCTTGAAATCTGCCGTCAATCCGATACTATCCTTCTTGGAGCTGTCGGCAGTCCCAAAATGGATCAATTACCGCCTGAACTGCGCCCGGAACGGGCAGCCCTTCTCCCGCTCCGCAAAGAATTAGGCCTTTTTGCCAACTTGCGGCCAGTCAAAGTTTTTGATTCCTTAATCGATTCCTCGACTTTAAAACCGGAAATCATCAAAGGAGTCGACATCATTGTTTTTAGAGAATTAACCGGAGGCCTTTATTTTGGGCCGAAAAAACGGGAAGTTCTTTCGGACGGCGCTGAACAAGCCACCGATACCCTCGTCTATAACACTTACGAAATTGAAAGGATTGGACGTTTAGCATTTGAAGCCGCCCGAGGGCGCAAAAGACGCTTAACATCGGTTGATAAAGCGAATGTATTGGAAAGCTCCAGACTATGGCGGGAAACCATCGTTAAAATCGGTAAGGATTATCCCGACATCGAACTTTCCCATATGTATGTCGATAATTGCGCGATGCAACTGGTGCGCAACCCTGGCCAGTTTGATGTGATCGTGACTGAAAATATGTTCGGCGACATCCTGACTGACCAGGCTGCCATGCTCACCGGCTCTCTGGGAATGTTGCCCTCCGCAAGTTTAGGAGGAAAAACCGCTCTTTATGAGCCTTCCCACGGTTCAGCACCGGACATTGCAGGCAAAAATATGGCAAATCCCTTGGCAACCATCTTAAGTACCGCGATGATGCTGCGCCACTCTTTCAAGTTGGAAGAAGCGGCGGAAATCATTGAGCAAGCCGTCCAAAAAGTACTCCAAGAGAATTACCGGACCGCCGATTTGATGGCAGAAGGCATGAAAAAGGTAGGTACCAAAGAAATGGGGGAACTCGTACGGGAGAGGGTTTAAAGATTAAGTCAATCGAAGCTGGCTACAAAGCATTTTGAAATTCCGGAGATATACAATATATCATTATGGAGTACCAAAACGGGATATATTGTATATCTTGATCTTGCGTGCCATCAGGCACGAATTTCCTTTTGGGACAGTCTTATATCAAGTCCATTGGCATTTTTGAATGAAAGGGATATCAACAACCTTGTCTACCCTACCTTTCCCAGTAAGGTTCTTCGATTCTCTCTTTCCGCCTTGTTATTCAACTCCCTGACGGCATCCGCAGCCACGGTAATCTTTTCATACGTGGTATTTAAGACTTGAAACCCTTTTTCCTCAAGCTCCTCGCGTTGTTCCAATTTGCTAATAAAATAAAACCTTTGTTGACTATTCAATCCTATAATATACATGGTATTAACCTCCGATTGTAATATATTGCCAATCCATACAGTATCGTCTGCATGTCCTTAATTCATACTATGAAAGGGAATTCCTATTTATAACCAACTTTTCTTTTGGATTTTACGAACTTATGTTCGAAATTATTATATCATAGAATCGCTCGCAAAACAAATGTTCGATCTATGATTCTTTGAGGAGGTGTCATCGTTGGTTTCAACGCCAATTCCTGGCGGGTATCGGCGATCCGAAGCGATTTATGCCCGAAAAATCTGGATGATAGCCCTTATTTTTTTTGTTTTAGCTTTAGTCCAAATTCCGGTTTTAATTTGTAAGAAAACTAATTAATCAATGAGTCAGGGGGATAAGGTGCCTGCGGTGATCAAACAATCTTACCAATAAAAAACGGAGAAAAGACACTTTTTCCTCCGTTTTCCTTATGAAACCAAAAAACCGAAAATTTTTTTACCCTTACCTTTCGGGGTTTGCCCGATTAAAATTGGGAACCATCCGGTAAAGATAAAGCTAAATGCCGGTTAAAAAACAAATAATGTGAATCCGTGATCCGTTTAAAACCCAATTCCTTAAAAACATCATTTATCTTTTGGTTTTTAGTGTTCAATACGGGTTCATAAATCACGGCATCAACTTCCCGCGCCAAAGTCCGGATAAAATGGACGATCCCTTTGGTAAGCAGTTCAGTTTCCTTTTCATAACCGGCGTCTTCAATCCCGACATCCTCGATAAACAGGATATTCCGATAATTGATCTCCTCGATAATACTGGCTTTAAGTTCTTGATTCTGGTCCATGATTACATTATAAAGCTCCGATAAGGACTGGCTGTGAGAATCAAAAACATCAAAAAGAGTACCGACCGGATGGGCAATCCATAAATCAACCGCAATATAGCTCCCGCTAATATGCCCCATCTTTACCGAATTTTGAACTTTATCTCCATTTACCATGATATCGGCACGGTAATCATGGACATATTTCAGGGGTTCATCCCAATCAAAATGAGTCTCCATTAATATTTTTAATGAGACACTTGCTTCTGCCATTCAATAATCCCTCCAACAAAATGTTGCATCTTTTTTTCTTCATTCTTCTCCGGCATCCCATTCTCCTGCAGTTGGATTAGGGTTTTCGTAAAAAACTCAATAAATCGTGGGGAAACCCTTTATTTACATTTACATATACATACTGGATCGCTTGACGCTTCACCGAAATCCGCGACATGTTCTTTAAGAATGCGTTCTTTAAGTTAACTGGGGTTTTATTACCTAGCATCTCCAATCTATGCCGTGTTCATGATGTCGTGATTATTTTTGTTAGGAATCCATAGCACTGAAAATTCTTGAATTCCATGAAACAATTAGACTCTATGAAGTATAGAGTTTTTATTTTTGTCAATAATTAAATATTGCCTATTTCAGAGCCTATTCCGCCATTCCCTTAATGTTATTCGTTTTTTAGACTGCCCGGGGACTTTACTTTCTTTGTGAAATCCCTTCTTTCAGGTTTGACAGGCCCAAAACGTATTGTACCGGTATTCAAAAATATTTTCCAAATTTTTTTAAAGGAATTTGTTTACCTCTTATTGAAACCAAGAATATATTGAAAGTAGAGCATTTCAAGATTGATTTGATAGGTTCACTCAACTAAATTTGTGCCAGGGATATGTTTAATGAAAAAAATTAGATTATTAACCGTTGCCTTGATTCTTTTTCTTATTCCGGAGCTTATTTGCGCCCAACAACTCAATAAGCCATCGATTAACGCGCGATCAGCAATTTTAGTCGATCTCAATAGCGGAACTGTTCTTTACTCGAAAAGTTCTCTGGCAATCATGGCTCCGGCCAGCACAACCAAGATCATGACAGCAGTCCTGGTTTTGGAAAAATTACGATTAAATACCATCGTCACAGTCCATCCCGATGCAGCTTCCAAAGAAGGAACTTCGATGAATTTGCGAAAATATGAGAAAAGGACTGTCCGAGAATTACTTTACGGGTTGATGTTGGAATCCGGCAACGATGCCGCCACCGCCTTAGCGGAAGCGGTATCCGGTACGGAAGCGAATTTTACGAAAGTCATGAATCAAAAAGCAAAGCTTTTGGGAATGAAAAACACTTTTTTCAAAAATGCCAGCGGTCTCCCAGAAATCGGTCATTATACCACGGCTTATGATATGTCCATCTTAACCCGTTATGCCCTTAAAAATTCGAACTTCGCGGCCATTGTCGGAACGAAAGTAAAAGAGATTCCCGGTGTCAAACCAGGGCAAACCAGACAATTAGAGAACCATAATAAACTCCTCTGGCGCTATCCTTATGCGATTGGCGTTAAAACCGGGTATACGGTAAATGCCGGCGGATGTTTGGTTTCAGCAGCATCCTATCAAGGAAAGACGTTAATCAATATCGTCTTGAAAACCTCGACCATTTATAATGACTCCATTAAACTATTCAACTACGGTTTTAATCTTCGGAGTTAATTCACATAGGATGACCAAAGCAGTTCATATTTCTGTAAGTTTTCATCCCCAGTTATGGAATAAAGCGCATGCAATAGATAAATATCAACTGCAAAATAAAAGGGGTCTAAATTGGGTCTAGCCTGGTACACAATATAACCCAAATCATAAGAGGCAAATCCCCCAACATCATAATATTTCAATATTAAATTCAAACTCTTAATACCTGCCGTAAAGGCCGCCAGCGCCATTTTACAACTACCCTCCGGTGCCCCGGGAGCCAGTTGCCACCAATCATAACATCCCAAGAGCGTAAACATAAAACCGTTTAAGGTATAAGAAGCCGGTTTTACCGGATATAGTTCAAAGGTGACATAATTTTTCCAACTCGGATTTAAATCTCCTAGAGTATCCATGACTCCACCAGCTGCCGTAGGAGTCAATAAAAATTGAAATGCCTTATTACCCGCCTCCCAATAGCGACTGTCTTTTGTCAACGCATAGGCCCTGGCCAGCACACTTAAGGCTTGGCCTTGAGCCATCGCTGAGACCCACCCGGTTTTGAATTTTCTTCCTGTAAGGTAATAATGCCATGCGAAAGAATAACGAAAGGAACCGTCCGATTCTTGTAAATCCAACAATTTATCGGATACAACCTTAAAATCATCCAACAAAGCCTGTTTCCGAAGAAATTTACCGTATTGGAAAAGCGCATACTGAGCGACTGTCACCGGGTTATAATAAAAATCACCGTCATATTGCACGAAAGGAATTCCGTCCCCATCTCTTTTTAACAATGATTGATCAAAACCGGCGGTGTCCTCAAAATGCAAAAAGCTTCCGAATGTTTGGTAATCGATGAGATTGCGATGAAAATCGATCCCTTTGGCCCGGTAGGATTCGACAGCTTTCTTCACCAAACTTTGAATATTTACTGGTGATGCTGGTGGATCATGAACCGAATGACTACAAGAGAGCAAAACCATGGATAAAACCATGAGCAGTGCCCCTAAGAAAACTTTACCAGTAAAACCACGGGATTTGGCCAAATAGGACAACTCCTTTATCCAGTCGCAACAAATAATCAGTAAAGACGAATATACTAATAAAACGTTCTCTAAATAACTATTCAATGATTGAACGTTTTACTTAAGTAGAGCGTATCTTTTCCGTTTCTGATTGCCGTTTATTTACGATACGCTCTACTAGCTTTATTGACAAAGAAATTAATAAATGTCAACTAAATAGTGGAAAATCAGAGAGCTGGATGTTGTTTCACCCGTATGCCTCATTAAGATATTAAAGCAATCAAAGGATGTTTATCGGTATATATCGAATTATTTATAAAGGCCTAGACAAGAACATGTGTTCGTGATAGATTATTTATATCAATAATTCTAAAGGTGAATATGATTGAAAAAGAACAAAACACTTCAACCCTTTTTAAAGTGGGCCGGGGGAAAACGGCAGCTCTTACCGATAATCCGCAAATATATTCCTCAAAAATACGGTACATATTATGAGCCATTTATCGGTGCCGGGGCTGTTTTGTTTGATATTCAACCGACAGTTGGATTGATTAATGATAGTAACACGGAATTAATTAACTGCTATAAGGTTATTCGAGATTCCATTGATGAACTGGTTCTCGATCTTCGACAGCATAAAAATGAAAAAGAGTATTACTATGCAATTCGTGATTTGGATAGGGATTCTAATTTTAAAAAACTTAATCCGATACAAAGGGCTTCGCGAATTGTTTTCCTCAATAAAACATGTTTCAATGGGTTGTTCCGGGTGAATAGTGCGGGACAATTTAATGTTCCTTTTGGCAGTTATCATAACCCAAAAATCCTTGATGAAATTGTGTTAAAGGCCGTGCATCATTACTTAGCCACGAAGAACATTCGGATTATGAATGTAGATTTTGAACAATCGGTAAAAGATGCGAAAAAAGGTGACTTTATCTATTTTGATCCTCCCTACGACCCTGTATCCGATACCTCATCATTTACAGGTTATGATGTAAACGGTTTTGGAAAGAACGAACAGCAGCGATTACGGGATGTTTATAAAAAGTTATCGGACAAGGGCTGTTTTGTTTTGCTAAGCAATTCCGCAACCGATTTTATTTTGGATTTATATAAGGATTTTTCAATTATAACAGTGGCCGCTAGCCGAAACATCAACTCTATTGCCACTGGGCGCGGAAAAATTGATGAGGTTCTGGTAATGAATTATGACTGTTTTAACAAAAAATGATCAGGCTTGGCAAGAATTATTCGATAAATACAGCATATTAGAGACTATTGAGCGTTCCAGTAGGTTCGAGATTGAAGCCAACACCATCAATACCGTCCGGGAAGCCCGCTTAATGGCTAAGTTTGACCATTTCACCAATCTTCCCCAAATCTTTCAAAAAAACAAACTCACCATCCTTCCTGTTTCACGCTCAAAATATGTCATTGGTAAATTTGAAACCTATCTGTCGGTCAAGTATGATGACGTTAGGGCTAGTATTATAACTCCCCCAAATTTTATGGAAAGCATTCAGTATAACAATTTATATTCCGAAAGTCTGGCATTGCATTATGCTTACCTGGCCGGAATCATGGATGAAATAGCTGGTGAACAAACCTTCTTGACTGTTTCGGGAAGAATGTCCACCAATAAATTTGAGTTTAACATTAGAAATGTGGAATCCAAACGATTGGAGACCATGAAAGTTAATAATTCCCAATGTGAAATCGATGGCGGCTATGAAAGTAAGAATAGCTTTATTCTTGTTGAAGCCAAGAACTATACGGTTGAGGATTTTCTGATCCGTCAACTTTATTACCCCTACCGTTTATGGGAAAGTAAATTAAAAAAAACGATCATCCCCGTTTTTATGACTTACTCCAATGATTGCTTTTCGTTTTTTATTTTTAATTTCAACCGAAAAGATGAATACAATTCCATCAAGTTAGTTAAACAATTAAAATACACTGTAGCTCCGGACAAAATTGAGTTAGGGGATATTTTAGCCGTATTTCACAACGCTAAAATCAAAAAAGAGCCAACCGTACCGTTTCCCCAGGCGGATAGATTTGAGCGTATCATTGATTTATTGGGTTTACTTTACGAAAACGATTTAACCAAAGATTTCATAACCCAAAATTATCAGTTCGATGTACGGCAGACGGATTATTACACCAATGCAGCGATGTATTTAGGGCTTGTCAGTCGTGCTCGCGCGCAACACCGGGGCCAAGGGGAATTATTATATTCATTAACCGATCTAGGTCGGCGAATCATGAGTCTTGATTTTAAAAATAAATATTTAGTACTAGTAAAATGCCTTCTTGAGCATGAAGTATTTTATAAGGTCCTGGGACGATATTTTGAATTAAGCCATATTCCTGGTAAACCAGAGGTCTGTGATATTATGCGGAACAGCTACATTTATGGAGTCAGTTCAGATAGTCACAACACGATTGAGCGAAGAGCGCAGACCGTATTAAGTTGGATCCACTGGATTTTAGGTTTGCAAAACTAACCTTATCATAAAAAAAGCACCCGCAGGTGCAATGATTAGTTAACCGAATGTTCAAACGACAGTCCACGCCTTTGACAATCTTCTTGGTTCATTAATTGAATATCGATATTATTGAATTCCAACTCCTCCACATGAACCACAAAGCCTTTCTCTTTAATACGATCGAGTAATATGTCCACACCCACCGGAAGCTGTTTACGAGATTCGGAATCATTTTCAACTTTGGAAGTCAGTTTACGAATGACGTCATGATATTTTATCATGAATTTTCCCCTCCTCTACTTATGGAGATGTTCACCAAAAATTTTATAGTTCCTCCAATTAATTTACAGATTTTTCACATTTTTATTCATTCGTTTCTTTTACACTAAAATCAAAAATGCTAAAAGTATTTCCCAGGAATTCACCTGGGATATTACTATAAAACCACAATTCTATAATAGAATATGCGCTCACTTGGTATCTAGTTTTTAAATTTCTTATTTGGGGTTGAGACGAAACCATTTTGAGCCTTCCGATAAATAAAACTCTTCAATTATCGGTTTGTTATCTTTTCCCAATTCTACCTTGGGGGCCAATATTAAACCTAATTTTTCGCACCGGATTGACCGGTAGTCCAATATTTTTTCTTCGGAAGACAATTTATCACTAAAGGCCCAAAACAAGCCGTCAAAGAGGTTTATCCAATTTACTTACCAATCTATTTACCATCATAAAAAAACCTTCTATAAACCCCCGTTAAATGCTTTGTATATATCTTGAATTAATTGAATTATTGGAAAACAATGTCGATAAAATTGGCCAATTTTAAGCTTAGGCATTATCGCCTCTATTAAATGAATAGGACAAAATAAAAAATCCTGCCGGAGCAGGGTTTTGGTTTTTTATGGAGCCGACATCCGGATTTGAACCGGAGACCTGCGCATTACAAGTGCGCTGCTCTACCAGCTGAGCCATGTCGGCAGAATTCAATGAAGCATAAAATATATTACCACAGATAGCGACAGTTTTCAAGCCCCGGTAAAAATATGGAAATATTTAAATTTTTTGCATTTCTTCAGCTACTCGGAAGGGATCACTGCTAATTACGCTTGCGGCATAAAGTTCCATAGCCCCAAAATCGGCTGTTTTGTTATTCGGATCTCCGCGGTCCACAATCCGCACCACAGCCGGAAACCCACTCCAATCTTCGGATGTTGGTGCCAATGGCGGTACATATAGTGCCAGATTAAAGCTAATTACGCACATTCTCATAAATTTTTCCAGTACTTTATGAACGGCATTATATAGAGGAACTCCCGGTTTTGAAGCGATTAATACAATCTCCTTTTCTTTAATCGGGGTTAGGTAAACCATGCCTTTGACTCCACCCTCCCATTCCCAACCAAGTCCAAGTGAGTCATGAACTTTGTGAAGGTCGCTAAATACACATGTCCCGTGATCCTTCCTATAGCCTTGAAAAATACGCCGCCAAGATTCTACTTTAGGATAATGGATTTCTTTGGTCAATGTCATCTGCGCATGGCCGTGAACAATCGAAGCGCCGCTTTTCCACAAACAATTCCACATAAAGAAATAATATTTTGCTTCCGGATCCTGTTCCCTGCCTCTTCTTGCCCATTCCAAACCCGTTTCAAAATAATCAACAATCGCGTCCCTGGACACATTTAAAGGATTATGCTCATTAAAAATCACCAGACCATGATAACCGTCGTATTTAGCCACATTACTTGCAGAAATACAATGACTGCCGATAACCCGGCCAAATGTATCGGTAGGAGTACCCTCCGTAGGTTTACAGAAAGGATCGCCGGCGCTGTTTTCAATAATGTGGCGCACTTCATCATCAACTTTACAATCCATCGGCCGGCTCGCCCGGATTTCATTGAAAAGGGCTCCTTCCATTGTGACTAAATTGGTAACCTTAGTAATTTTTTGATTTTCAACTTTTTCGAGAGAGCCGAAATTTTTATGAATCCATCCTGTCATACTTTCCGGCGCATGTAACTTTCCGACAGTGGTATCAACTCTAAAAAAGCGCTCAAACAAGTTTTTTTCTGGGTCCGGCAACTCATTATGAAGTTCGGCCAAATTGGCTATTGAACGCTTTGTAGTGGTACTCATGGCTTTCTCCTTTACCCTCAAATATTGGTGTATTCTCTTGCCCATGTCCGCTCAGCCCGATTGGTAATCGCGCAACGGTAAAGTTCAATATATTGGGCTGCTGAGCTTTTCCATGAAAAATCTGCACTCATGGCACGTTGAATGAGTATCCGCCATATATCTTCATATTTATAGGTTTCTATGGCTCTTACAATCGCAGTATACATCGCCATGGCATCATACTTTTCAAAAGTAAAGCCATTCCCATTATGAGTGCGTGGGTCGAAATTAATAACCGTATCTTTTAACCCTCCCGTTTCCCGAACAATCGGAATACTACCATACCGCAAAGCCAGTAATTGTCCGAGCCCACAAGGTTCAAATCGGGACGGCATCAAAAACATATCCGAGCCGGCATAAATTTTTTGGGCCAAATCGCTGTTAAAAGTAAGATAAACAGCTGCCCGGTCCGGATATTTTTGCTTGATATCCGAAAATAAATGATGATAGTATTCAGCCCCGGTTCCTAACAAAATAAACTGAAAATCCAGATTATCCATCATCCCCTCTATAACATGGCCAATTAAATCAAAACCCTTCTGGTCGGATAATCTGGAAATCATCCCGATTAAAGGCGTATGAGACTCTGGTTTTAATCCGGCCTCCCGCTGCAAAGCCAATTTATTCTGAAGTTTAAGACCGGGATCGTCTAGATCGTAATTTTGATAAATATGAGAGTCTGTAGCCGGATCATTCATCTCATAATCAATCCCATTTAAAATACCGTGTAACCGATCCCGTCGTTCTTTAAGCAGCCAATCAAAACCCTCTCCATATTCGGGAGTCAGGATTTCGTGAGCATAGGTTTCACTGACCGTATTGATTGCATCTGCAAAGAATATACCCCGGCTCATCATATTGACCTGGTTTTCAGGAGCTAATTGCGGTGGCAATAGTGACTGGTAATTTTGTATCCCGGCGAGTTCAAGGACACGTTTTCCAAATAAGCCTTGATAGGCTAAATTATGGATCGTATAAACTGAGACCGTTTTTTCAAAAAAGGGATCATCGCGGTAAATCGTTTGCAACCAATTGGGGATAATTGCTGTATGCCAATCATTACAGTGAAGTATATCGGGCACCCACCCAAACGCTTTAACCATTTCCATAACTGCCCTGCAAAAAAAGATAAAACGCTCTGCATCATCATGATACATATAAATTCCATCCCGATGATAATACTTGCTGTTCTCAATGAAGAAAATCGGGACATTTCCACCGATCCGGCCTTCATACACCGAAGCCTGCTCGGTTTGTCCATCCATCGGTACTTCTAAATTACTCCAATTTTCTCTTAACCCGTACTTCTCACGGTCAATAAACCCATATCGCGGCATGGCTACCCATACATCATGACCAAGTTCTTTCAATGCTTTAGGTAATGCACCTGCAACATCTGCCAAGCCGCCGGTTTTCGCAAAGGGAACGACTTCGGCCGCAAGAACTAAAATTTTTAAAGGGCTTTCGCTCATTATTTCACTCCTTGTATTTTAGCAAATTCCGCCACTTAGCCATAGTTTGAACGGATCAAAGCTTTTTAAACCTTTTACAGGTGACTTTTTAGTAAAATCAAGGAGTCAAAATAATGGTAATTTCATTTTTGGCTGGCGATTACGCGATACCCACTCTCTTTCTCCCATTCCGTAACATTCCCGAAAACTTCACTGAATTTTTTTTCCAAACTTTTTGCGCCCTGTTTGGTCATAATCACCGCAACCAACCATCCGCCGGTATGTAAAGCCTGAAATGCCTCTTCAACAAGGGGGTAAATAACCCGTTTACCGGCACGTATCGGTGGATTGGTAACGATAAGATCAAATTGGTGGCCCGGAAACGCGGTAAATCCCTCTCCTGCTTTTATCATTACATTTCTTAGTTGATTGGATTCGGCATTTTTGAGCGCCAATTCCACTGCACGCTCATTAATATCACTCATATACACAGTTGACCCCGGAAGCAACTTAGCAAGAACTAACCCAATTGGACCATAACCGCAACCCAGGTCCATGATGGTTTTGAATTCCTCTTTTATGGGAATCCCCTGGATTAATAGTTTTGTCCCCGTATCCAAGTGGTTCTTTGAAAACACACCGGCATCAGTAGTTATCTGCAGTTTAATACCCCGTAAATCTAGGGAAAACTCCCCATAACGGTGTCCCGAATTTGGCTGAGCCGAATAATAATGTTCGGACAAGAAAAATCACCTCTTCAATATTATACCGATTTCATCCTATAAAAGTAATAAAAAGGACTTCCTTTTTCACGGAAGTCCCTTTTTATCTCACACTATCCAATCCTTATCATAATCATATAATTTAAAAGAAATTATAGTGAACAAAGATTCGAGCCTCGGCAAAACTGGAGGCTAATAAAAACAATAAGCCGTAAATGAATACTTCCCGTTGATCCGGAGTAAAACGAACCGGCCAAAAATTCCGTTTTTTCTCCCAACTCCAGTCCAGCCAGCTAGGTGCCGCCAACCAGGTAAATTGGGTTGTGGAAACGATCAGCAACAGATAAGAGAACCATATCCACAAACCATAACGGGCGAAGAGAATTAAAGATCCTAAAACCCGGTCCGAACCCGTTGGGAAAGGTAAAGAAAGGGTTCCAATTACTGCGCCCCACATGATTGAGTAAAGAGCAAAATAAATCAAACTCATATTCCAGCGTCCCACTCTGAAGAAATTCAGGAAAAAGACAAAAATCAACACGAAAATCAAATTATTCAAGAAGTTTTCAAAGGTTAACAATATCACATTGCCCCAGATACCAAAATTCTTAATAACATCGGCATTGGTTGAGCCAAATAATTTAGCCGCCCAAGGACCGATACCTTTCATCATCTCCGGCTTAAAGAATTTCTGGACCATAAATGAATTTTCTAACAGATTGATTTTATTGTAGGCAAAACTGAAAAAAGCCCAGCTTCCAAAGAAAAGGATCAGGCCAAAAATTAAAAAACCGCATATCCTCAGGTAAACATCATCATGAAATAATAAATTATAGGTTTTTTTGCAAAAACCAGCGAATCCCTTCGATGACTGTTTGTTCTCTATTTTGGATCCAGCCGGTTTAGCAGGTTTGGTTGACAACGGCTTCAAATGAACTTCCCCCTTATTAATTTTCGAGCTGCCCAAAAAGTTCTTTTCCGCGCCGGACGCGCGTTGGCCCATTTTCCCGTATACAATATTATATTGATGCATTTTACAAACAGCTCACCATATTGTATAAAACGAGCCTTTTTTATTTTTGTTACAGCTCATTAAAAAATTCATTAAGTTCTATTCGCCATCGTTCGATTTTTCCCTTCTGTATCCATGAAAAAGACATCCGGCTAATTATTTAACATTATTGGTACGATTTAGTTGCTCGTACATCATTTTCGCTAATCCGATGCCTTGCCCATTTTCGGCAATTCTTTTGGCCATTTCATCTTGGAACATGCTTTGAAAGTATTCTCCACCAAACCCTTCACCAAACATCTTTTGAGAGCTTTGCATACTTTCCAACATTTGGCGTATCATCAGGGCCTCAAAATCCCGACAGGCCTTTAACGTCTCTTTTTGTTTCGAAGTTGTCGCTTGGGGGTAAAGTTGTCTTTGCCCCTTCAGCTTTTGTGCCGTCATCATAGTGCTTA
This sequence comes from Bacillota bacterium, assembly GCA_023401925.1. Lineage (GTDB taxonomy): Bacteria > Bacillota > UBA4882 > UBA8346 > UBA8346 > UBA8346. The sequence goes on along the minus strand of JAEXDA010000073.1, from coordinate 6,613 downwards.
AGCTAATCGAGTCCATATCGTTCTCCTCAATTTAGGAATTATTGAAATTCCAGAGTGCCATATAGTGCGCCGGCTTCTTTAATCGCAACGATTACGGCTGTGATGTCTTGGGATGTAGTCCCCACGGCATTCAAAGCGCGAACAATCGATCCGATCGTTGTCCCATCCGGCAAAACCAAAACCCTGCCACTATTACCATAACCCGCCAACGGATCTTTTTCCGTGTCGTTGTCGTTATTGGCTGCCGCTGTACCGTTCTGTCCAATATCATTATTAACCGGGGTATTGACTTTCACACTGATATTCCGGCAAGTAACTGCTACCGGGGCTATTTTAACTTTATCCCCGATGACAACCGTACCATCCCGTTCATTGATAATGACTTTGGCAATACCATCCGGAGTTATTGACAAATTTTCAATTTCGGAAATAAACCCTATCGGATCCATGCTTTTTTCACGGGGAACCATTACTTCCACGGAGCCCATATCGAGGGCTTTGGCAACTCCGGGAGCAATGTTTTCATTGATGCTTTGCGCCAACCTGGAAGCGGTCGTGAAATCAGGACTATAAAGCGACCACCGTAACTTACCGCTTAAATCGAATTGCATCGGCGCGTCCCGCTCCACAATTCCTCCCTGGGAAACAATCCCCACAGTCCCACTGTTCCGCTGGTTGCCGCCCCCGCCAGCCGGTGAAGGACTCCCAATATAAACCGGACCTTGCGCCATGGCATAGACCTTACCGTCGGACCCGCTTAGAGGCGCCTGCAATAAGGTTCCTCCCTGAAGACTTTTAGCATCTCCGAGAGAAGCGACTTGAACATCAATGGTTTCCCCTACATGTAAATATGGAGGAAGTGTCGCAGTAATCATGACTGCAGCGACATTTTTAACTTTTAAATCAGCTGGGGTAACCATAATCCCCCATTTAGCCAACATATTGATGACCATTTGAGTGTTGGCCCTGGAACTATCTCCTGTTCCATTAAGTCCAACGATGATTCCCATCCCGGTCAGTTGATTATTCCGTATTCCTTGCAGTTTTGCAATATCTTTTATTCGGGTGGAGCTGCTCATTGTTTCTGCAAAAGTATCCGTTGAAAGAGCAACCAAACCTATGATAATTGACACAATCGCTATGATAGTCACCTGTAGATTCTTCAGTCCCACTACGATCACCTCTTTAAGCTATCTAATATACGTCAGCATGAACATTATTGCAAATTGAGTTCGACGATACCTCTTCCCGTGACTCTCGTTTTGAAAATTTTATGACTGAGAGGATTGATAATCATAATCTCATCCCCTAGCCATCCATCGGACTTTGCTGTTGCCAAAATGCTGATGGCAACATCCTCATCCTTCACAATCACTTTAACCTCTTGATTTTTGGAAACCAACGGCAGAGGCTGAACCCAATCTTTTCGTAAAATCTCACCCTGTCTGATTAATTTTGTAATCCGGTTGCCGGATTGAATCTCCCCTAAATATTCCTTGCCGCTTTCCAATTCCATTTTCACCAATTCAAAATCAGAGGAATTGATAACGGATTGATAAGATATATTCCTACATGCTCGATAAACGAGGGCCGTTGCTCTGACTTTTCCACTTATATTCAGAGCTCTGCTCTCTGTTCCCTTTGTTAAAACCACTTTAAAAAGTACCGGACCCACTTCCACCGGATTTCCTGCGAATGAAGCCTCAATCTTCCATTCTCCCGGGCTTACAATGATTTTCTCGGGAATATTTCGTAATTCCACCCAGCGTTCCAAAAAATAGGTTTTTTTTCCGGCCACCAATGTTTCTATGGCTTTTTGAATACTTTCCGCCTCAATTCGGGTAGCCAATGATTTCACAACAACTGTATCGTTCATTTGTAATTGGATCGTAAATGGAAAATGATATTGTTTTATGATTGCTTTTAAATAATCCCGATTTAAAACTCTCTGTTGCCCTGGAATCGGAACGGGTCCCAATTCTACTTGTCGAAGATAATTGCTAACATCGGATTGTCCACTCCGGACCACTCCTAAATCCGATAGATATAATTGAGAACCGCTAACCGATATCGAGGTAGGAATCTCCAAAGTCACCATTGAGGTTCCATTGCCAACTCCGGCTGCAAATGCCGGGAGTTCCATCATTACTAACAGCAACAGGATCATCCATTGCTTAATTCCCAGAATCCTAATCATAACTCAACGCTTCAGATTGTTGGCGGTTTGCAGCATCTCATCCGAGGCTTGGACCGCTTTGGAATTAATATCATATGCCCGTTGAGCAACAATCATGTTGACCATTTCTTCAACGACCTTCACATTGGACATTTCCAAGAATCCCCCCAGGACTTGACCACTACCATCCGCCCCGGGATTGGAAACCACGGGTTCTCCGGAAGCCGCTGTCTGCGTATATAAGGATTGTCCTTTATTAGATAATCCAGCCGGATTAATAAAAGTAGCAATTTGAAGCTGGCCGATTTGTTGCGGCTGTATCTCTCCAGGCACCTGAACGGAAACTATTCCATCCGAGCTTACGCTGATACTTTCAACATTTTGAGGAATAGTGATCCGCGGCTCCAAATAATATCCTTCGCCAGTGACGACATTTCCATCCGAATCAAGCTTAAAGGCGCCATTTCGAGTATAATTGATGGAGCCATCGGGCATTTGGATTTGGAAGAAACCCTTCCCTTCAATTACCAAATCTAAAGGATTTTCGGTTTGTTGGAAATCCCCTTGGGTAAAAATCTTGGTAGTGGCTACCGGGCGAACCCCATGCCCTTCCTGTAAACCGGTGGGAAGCTGGACTTCTTGATGGGTATAGCTACCGGGTTCGCGGAGCGTTTGATATAGTAGATCTTCAAATTCGGCTCGTGATTTTTTAAAACCGCTGGTATTAACGTTTGCCAAGTTGTTAGAGATGGTATCAATATTCAACTGTTGGGCCAACATGCCCGATCCTGCCGTCCAAAGTGCTCGCATCATGGGGGATATCCTCCTTAAAAAAATAAACTGCCCATCACAAATAAACATGAGGCAGTTGAGTTTTAATTATTGAAACGGAAGACAGCAATCGGCTAATCTTCCCGAAACCTCCGCAAGCGGTCCGGTTCTCTTTTCTCAAAACTGCCAAATATAAATATTATCTTTATTTCCGTGTCCCGATGTTATCTTGCCAACTCATTTACCAACTTATCAAGAGTTTCATCATGAGAAGTTAACGCTTTCTGGTTCGCGTCATAACTGCGGGTAATATTAATCATTTGAACCATTTCCCGAACTGGGTTCACATTGGAATGTTCGATAGCTCCTTGTAATATCCGGAATTTATCAGCAGGAACTGCTCTATCATTCGTATACTGGGTATCGCCTTGCTTTCTCATATCTTTGGTGCTAAAGAGCTGGAAAGAATCTACAACTCTTCCGTTTTGCATAATTTGTCCCTCTTCAGTTACAGAAAATTCTCCATTGATACGGATCGGCCCATTGGTTCCCAAAATTTTATAACCATCCTTATTGACTAAATAATGGTCCTTATCAATTTGGAAAGCACCAGCCTTGGTATAACGAGTTCCGTTTTTAGTTTGGAGCGCGAACATCGCATCCCCATCAATTGCAAAGTCAGTCGGATTATCTGTTTGACTAATTGAACCACTAGAAAAATCAACGACTTGGGTTACGGCCTGGACTCCTAAACCCAACTTTCCAACTTGTTGCGGCCACCGTTTTGAATATGCATTCAGAAGTAATTCTGCAAAAGGCACTGTGGTACAATTATCCCGTTTGAAGCCTACAGTATCGATATTGGCCAAGTTATTGGCAGTGACATTTTGGCGATCCATTTCCGCAACCATACCGGTACATGATGTATAAATTCCTCGTAACAAAATTCCACCTCCTATCCAAATAAAAAAATCTTTATTTATGTTATCGGATTATCTGGCGGAAAAATTAGGGTAAAAAGTAAAAATAAAAAGCTTTGTCAAAATTTTTTTGCCAAAGCCCTTTTAAAATTATTTATTAAAATCAGGTTTAAAAAACCGATAGATTTTCTTGTTCAAAAACCCCCCGAAAGAAGCTCCAAAGCGGTGAGTTCTCGATAAACCGGCTATCAAATGTGCTAGTTTCATGGTGTCATGACGAATAACATTGGACTTAACAATAATTTTGGTTCCTAAAGGTGTTATACCGAGTCCTCCTATTTTATCCAGATCGGCTAAAACCGGTTCAGCGCCTTCTTCGATATAACGCTCCAAAATATCCTGCGGTACTTTTTCCGTATTTGTGATCGCAATGTCAATCAGTCCTGTACCTGCATGATTAATTATTGCCTGAATATGATCACTGGCTGAATAGTGATCGGTTTCTCCAGGTTGGGTCATTGCATTACAAATATAAATTTTGACCGCTTTTGAGCCCTTGATAGCCGCCGTGATATCTTTTACCAATAGATTTGGAATAATACTCGTATACAAACTACCAGGCCCTAAAATAACCACGTCGGCCTCATTAATAGCATTTACTGCCTCAGGAAGCGTTTGAATATGGTTGGGATCAAAAAACACCCGCTTGATGGGCTGCTTCGATTTGGATATTTTTGATTCGCCAGCAACAATAGTGCCATCGACCAACTCAGCTTTTAAAATAACATCCTCAAGTGTAGCTGGTAACACTTGCCCCCGTACAGCCAAAACCTTGCTGGATTCCCGGATTGCAGCCTCAAAATCTCCAGTAATTTCAGTCATTACAGTCAGAAATAGATTCCCAAAACTATGGCCTGCTAAATCCGTTTCCCCTTGAAAGCGGTATTGCATCAATCTTTCCATGAGCGGTTCCAAGTTGGCCATCGCCACTAAACAATTTCGGATATCCCCCGGAGGAAGAATCCCAAACTCCCTCCTTAAACGCCCGGAACTTCCACCATCATCCGCCACAGTCACAATTGCGGTTAAATTGGGGGTGATTTCTTTTAAACCGCGCAAAATAGTGCCAAGGCCGGTACCTCCGCCAATCACCACAATTTTAGGCCCTCTGCTGCCCCTTTCTTTGGGTTTAACGTCATTTTGAGAAATCCATGCTACCATCGCCCAAAAGAAATGAATCGTGCTAATTAAACCGATGATCGTTCCCAAAAGGGTGGAAGCAATACCTAACAAGCTATTCCCCATTGCCGGTAGACCAATATTCCAAAAATGACCGGCCAATAAAATACCCATTACAACCAGAGAAAGCGAGACCCATAACCATAACAGCCAAGCCACTACGATAAAATTAGGCCTATGTTTTCCAAACATTCACGGTCTCCCTTCTAGCGCCAAAAGGCATCGATGGTTATTCAATCATTATTTTATGCAGCATCATGCATGCATAAAGAATTCTTAAATATCCCGGTGATCGACTACCACTTGATATCCCTTCGTACGCATAAAATCCCCCAATTTATTAGCAATCGTTACCGAACGGTGTTGACCACCTGTACAACCAATACCAACAATTAAATTATTTTTCCCTTCCTTGATGTATTGCGGCCCAAGAAAGTCCATTAAATCATATAATTTTGATAAAAATCTGGATGTTACCGGCCACTTAAGGACATAATTGGCTACCTCGGTATAATTTCCGGTTAACTTCCGTAAAGAATCAACATAATGCGGGTTTGGCAAAAATCGAACATCAAATACCAGATCCGCATCGAGCGGAATACCATTTTTAAAGCCAAAAGAGACGATGGTTACCAACATTTTTTCTTGTTGAGGCAGTTGGCTGTAATTCTGATTAACCACTTCATGTAGACCACGCACATCGAGGTCTGAAGTATCAACAATCATCGTCGCTTTCCCGCGAATTTCCTGTAACCTTTCAGATTCCGCCTTTATCCCTTCAAGGATGCTACCGGATGCCGACAACGGGTGCCGGCGCCGACTCTCTTTGAAACGGCGAACCAATACATCTTCCCGGGCCTCCAGATACAATGTCTCATAAGTAAAACCGTTTTGTTCCAAACTCTCCAACGCCTCAAAAATATCGTCAAAAAAACTACCGCCCCGAATATCAACCACTAAAGCTATCCTATTAATCCGTCCATCCGATTGTGCGCAAAGCTCAGCAAATTTTGGAATTAATACCGGCGGCAGGTTATCTACACAAAAATATCCGAGATCTTCAAAACATTTGATAGTCTCGGATTTCCCAGCTCCGGATAAACCGGTGATAATTACAAATCTGATACTCTCAGGCATTTTAAAATCACTCTCTTCCTAAAGTTGTTATTTTATTCTCCCTTCAAGTACCATTTCCTGCAAAGGTCCTCTCAACTATTATAGAACTTCCAAAAAGCTTCGGCTAGTTGATCATTTTTCAGGGATTGATATTTGTAAACATTGCAACCGATAATTAGAAGTCGCTCCATAATATACTAAAAGACGAACCCTTGGTTCGCCTCTTATTAAAAAAGTTGATTATAAAGATGACTCAGGTGAGCGGTAAGCCATAATCTCCGCCGCGGGTTAAAACCACACGGCTAGGCGATTAAAAACTTTTTAAATCCCCCTCCGGGGATCGGCTTACAATTATTGTTCAAACTTTTAGAATAGCTTCGAAGCATCACGG
>JAEXDA010000071.1 GCA_023401925.1 Bacillota bacterium | reverse complement strand
TATCCTCCTTTGCTTTTTATGCGGTTGGCGAACCACATTTATCTTAGCAAGGGAGGATTCTTTTTTCTACTCATAGGCATAGCCTTTTTGGAACCACCGGCTTAGCCGGTGGTTTTCAAAGACACAAAAAGCCTCGCTTTATGCGAGGCTTTTCAAATCCAATATAATTATAGAGCAATTTCTCCTTCTTCACCGGTGCGAATACGAATGACTTCATCCACATGAGCGATAAAAATCTTACCGTCGCCGATCTCTCCGGTCCGCGCGTTTTCAATAATGGTTTTTTTGATCGCTTCGGCTTCCCCGTCTTTCACGACGACCTCCAATTTGATTTTCGAGATTAAGTCCACTTTATATTTTTCACCGCGCCATTGTTGGACGATTCCTTTTTGTTTGCCGTGTCCTTGAATTTCAGAAATCATTAAACCGGAATAACCGACTTTTTCCAAAGCATGACGCACATCATCAAGTTTTTCAGGACGGATAACTGCAGTAATATGTTTCATCTTATTTTACCCCCTGTGCTACGGTTTTCCCTGTTTCAATTCCAATCACGCCGTCTCCGACATAAGAGTAAACCGGTTTGCGGGTTAAAAACTCAGGATAAGCACTGTTGCCGTGTTCTCCGATATCCAAACCCTCAATCTCTTCTTGCAAATTAACCCGGATACCCATAACCGCCTTAATGACCAACCAGGCCGCAAGCGAAAGGGCAAACACAAAGGCGCCTACGCTTATAACGCCTACAAACTGAACTCCCAGAAGCTTAAGTCCGCCGCCAAAAAAGAGACCGTTACCTGTTTCAGCACCAGTGATTCCATTTTGGGCAAAAAGACCAATTGCCAAAGTACCAAATACACCGTTCACCAAATGCACGGATAAAGCTCCAACCGGGTCATCGACTTTGATACGGTCAAAACCGATTACACATAAGACGACTAAAACACCGGCAATAAGACCGATGATTAACGAGCTTGCTACGCTAACAAAAGCACAAGGCGCAGTGATCGCAACCAATCCGGCCAGGCATCCATTCAAGGTCATTCCCAAATCGGGTTTACCCAAAATCCACCAGGCGATAGCGGTAGAACTTAAAGTCGCCGCAATGGCCGCAGTATTGGTAGTCATTAATACATGGGCAATTGCATTGGGATCCGCAGCCATGGTGGAACCCGGGTTAAATCCGAACCAACCAAGCCAGAGGACGAATACGCCAATCGTGGCAATACTCATATTATGGCCGGGAATAGGATTAATTTTTCCATCTTTCGTATATTTCCCAAACCGGGGGCCCAGAACCAAGATCCCAGCCAACGCCGCCCAGCCGCCAACTGAGTGCACAACCGTTGAACCGGCAAAGTCCCACATTCCCAATTGGGACAACCAACCGCCACCCCAAATCCAATGTCCGGTAATGGGATAAATAACGATTGCCATTGCGAAAGAAAAAACAATAAAGGATTTATACTTAATACGTTCGGCAACAGCTCCGGAAACGATTGTAGCAGCTGTTCCGCAGAAGACTAATTGAAAGAAAAATTTAGCCAGCAAAGGCACACTCGTCCACGAAATCGCGGAGTACACTCCCTTATAAGCATCACCGACAGCCGGAGAGTTATCGGCCCCACCCAAAAACCATAGACCTTTGAGACCGACAAAGGGAGTACCGTCTCCAAACATCAATCCCCAGCCCAATAATAAAAATCCTAATGACGAGACTGCAAAAACGATAAAGTTTTTGGACAAAATGTTAACACAGTTTTTGGCGCGAGCAAAACCCGATTCCACCATCGCAAATCCAAGATTCATAAAAAAGACCAACATTGCCGCAATAAGGGTCCACAGAGTGTCTAAGACGACTTTGACTTCCATTTGCATTCCTCCAGTTTAATGTTTGTTCAATCAAAATAAAGTTTCTGTTCGACAAGTAATATTAATGTAATATAGCACGCCCCGTTGTGTTATATATTATCACCAACATAACACGAAATCAAGAAATAAATTCAATAATAATGTATACACGGGAATATATTACATGCTCATAACACGATATTTTATAAAAACAGATCCTCCGGAGGTATCATTTTTTAACTGGTTTCATCGCAAGTAATTTACGATCTTTTATTTGAAATGAGCTTATCTTCCTTCACCAGTTTTTTCAAAAATATTGTTATAAAATCCCGCTTTATTTTCCCGCCTAAATTCATAAATTAACTGTATAAAACGGATTTAAATTTTTTGCGGCATTAAAAAATAGAAGGAGCTTATATCCCATGGTAAACTGGCTGAATATTTTTAATCCGGAATGGTTTCAAAAAGTCACCGCCCTCCAAAAACAATGGTATGACTTTTTTAATAACAGCAATTCCTTTCAACGGTTGTTCAATCTTTCGGATAACTTATCTGGTCCCTCCCTGAAGGAATCAGCGGCGCCAAACAACTTCAATCATCCGGCATTTGAAGATATGGCAAATTGGCTTAATATTTTGTCAATTCCTTTCCTCCAATCGGGCGCTCCGAAAATTAACAAATCCCTTCCGAAGTCCTTAAGCCCACCTGTGAATCTACTATTCGGGATCCTTCCGGGCTTAATCTTGGGATTTTCAAGATTTTTTTTATAGTTTCCAACAGTCTCAAAACCCGGAACCTTAAATCGAAAATGGTCCAAACTGATCATGATACAATTTGAATCCGGAGACAGACAGCTTTCGGTGGTATTCTCTCCTAAGATTATAATTCGTAAAGGATTTGCCTCTGAAGATTCGTACCGAAAGACAGTCTGATGAAAAAATTTTCTGGAGGACCTTATGCCTTCCATTGTTAATGTCGGAGCCTTAAGTGTTAATAATCCCCAGCAAAATGCGGGAATTTTCTTAGGAAATACCGTAATTACCGGCTGGGATGCCAACATGAAATATAATGCCGGGAACGGTGGTTTCTTCGGGTTCTTTAATTATTCGATTGCTTCGCTAAATTCCAATTTCGACGGATTTGAAGTCGCCGACGGGAACATGAACGATCAAGATGTCAAAGCTTATTGCGGAGTTAACCTATGAATCAAAATGCCATGGTTATAAAAATTGAAGGGAACATCTCTGTTAATTCAATTCAAAGGAATTGCGGGATTTTTATCGGTGAAAGAAACAGCGCCGTTGGATGGAGTGCCCACGGGAAATCGAATAATGTCTTTAATTCCATCGGAGATTCGAATTTAGTCATTCAAAACCTTTGCTTGGTGAGCGATCCTGATGTAATTGACACACCGATTGACGATCGCGATCAACATATCATTTTCGAGACCCCTGAACATGATATCCAAAAAACCAATATTGACATTCAGTCCATCAATGTCAATGCCATGATCCAAAATGCAGGTGTATTTGCAGGCCATACAGCGATTACCGGCATGGAATCCCACGAAAAGGCCAATACCGCCACGGGAGATACTTATGGCGAAAAGAATCTATCCATCGGCAACGCAAGCCTGAATTATGACCCTGATTGGGTTGACACCATTATCAATGATCAGGACTTTAAGCCGGCATTTGTTAATCCGTCATAAAATTTAAAAGCTATATAGATGTTTGCTCTTAAAGTCAAAGCCTTAACTTCTCTTGGGGATCTCCTTTTTAGGATTGACTATTTATCAAGAGATGTTATACTAATTTTGAATGTGTGCTTATATACCGGTTATACAAAAAGTCATTAAACCCCAAGAGAACACAGGCTTCCGGGGTTGGAAAGCTCTTTTTTAAGACTTTCCTTTTTTTATTTTCGCTCAAAATACCAACTTTTTTCTCGCTTATCGAAAACGTTTCATAAAAAAAGGATGATCAAAATGAATACAATGTGCTTCTAGTTTATCCCAGCCAATGGATTTAAACGATAAAACAACCAAAAAAATATCAAATAAAATCGGAGAGGTGAAGTTTATGACTTATGCCTTAATTATTTTTGCGATCACCTATATTTTCATTATAGCCGAAAAAGTTCCACGCCATATTGTTTCTTTGATAGGCGCGTTAGCGGTAATTATTACCGGCATCCTCACGATGGAAGATGCAATGAAGTTCGTTAGTTGGGAAACTATTGGTTTGCTTTTGGGGATGTTCATCCTTATCAGAATTCTCGAAGATGCCAATTTCTTTAACTTTTTGGCAGTCAAAATCATGCAACAAGTAAACTTTGATGCTAAAAAAATCTTTTTGGTATTTCCCCTCATCACCGGTTTTTTATCTGCTTTTATGGATAGTATCACTGTTTTACTCTTTTTTACCATCCTGACGATTAATATCTGTAAAATGTTTAATATCAATCCGATTGGCTTAATTATCGCCGAAGTTTGCACTGCCAACACCGGCGGCAGCGCCACATTAGTCGGTGATCCGCCCAATGTAATTATTGGCAATCTACTCGGATACAGCTTTAATGATTTTGTTAAAAATACCGGTCCCATTGCTCTCATCGCAACGATAGCGATTACTCTTTTTTGTTATTTATTAAATTATAAATCATTACAAAAAGCTGAAAGCCTTACCGAGCAAGAAAAAACCGATTTATTACAAAGTAACGCCATATCAGATAAACGCTTAGTAAAAATAGGTTTAATCGGATTTGTCAGCGCCATCGTTTTCTTGGTTTTTCATGTAGAACTCAATCATTTACTTGGAACCGCCATCAACGCTTCCATCGCCACTTTATTTCCCGCGTTGATTTGCCTGATATTTTTGGGCGTCAACAAAGCCGAGCATGTCATGAAAGGCATTGACGGTGAGACATTACTATTTTTCATTGGATTATTCGTAGTAATTGGCGGCTTGGAAAAAACCGGGGCTCTTAAATTATTATCCGACTATATCGCTAATATGTCGGGTGGAAACGGCATTTTGCTGGCTATCCTTTTCATCTGGATTTCCGGTATAGTCAGTGCTTTTGTGGATAACGTGCCAATGGCTCTTACCATGACATATATCCTTTTGGATATGATTACATCCAATCCGGCTCTGGCTCCTCTAAAAGCCAACCTGGCCTGGGCTTTAGCAATGGGACTTGATGTCGGGGGAAACGCCACTCCTATTGGAGCCTCAGCCAATGTAATGGCCTATAGTATTATGCAAAAAAATAAAATCAACATCACCTGGTCCAAATGGATAAAAGAAGCTGCGCCAGCTACAATCCTGGCATTGACGATTGTGACCATCGGTATTATTGTTAAAATTAAATTTAATCTATAATATCAACTTCAGTTCCTTACAATCAATAGAATTTACAATAAATACCCAAAAGGCTGCCCCAAAATTCTTGACGGCAGCCTTAACCTTGCATTGAATTTTATTTTGGGCCATTCGGATGCAGTCGTTTTCTGGACTTTAATATAAAATCGAACCGTTCCATATCTCCCGGAGTTTTAAAGGCGGTGAGCGGTACATAGACAAATTGTTTTTTATCCAAAAACAATAAATAATATTGATTGTTCTTTACAACTCTGGCTATTTTGGCAATTCGAATCTCTATCGGAATCTCGTCTTTGAAAACAATCCGAATCGTTTGTTCGTCAATTTCAAAGCCGCGTTCTCTAAAAAATAAGCGATGCGTCTTGGCATTGGAATGTCTCCAGCATCTCATCATCAAATAAGAAAGATATATTAGCGGCAATGCACTAATAAACAAAAGCGTGGTCGAAGGTCCCTTTGTAGCTTGATAAGCGACAATGGCCACCAAAAATACCAAAGCCCACACACTACGCTTTAAGGAATTTTTAACCAAAATCTTCAAGTAAATTGGCTTTGAAAAGGGAAACTCTTTGGTTTTAATCATTCTGCCTCCAAACAGTTCAAGGTAACACCACCCGCTAAGAAACAGCGGATTCAAACCCGAAGACAGTTGTTAGCTAAAGGCAAGGGTTTGAATCTCCATAATCGAGACAATCACTCAAAAAGGCGGGGAAAACCCCGCCTTTTCTTTCAATCCATCGACAAGAAAGAGCTGGTCTTAGAACTTAGCCGCACTATCTTGTTTTTTGCCGAAACCGCCAAGTTTGGAATAAATAATGGCGCCTATCACAATCGCGGCCAACACAATACTGGTAATGATTGTACCAGTGGATAATGCTCCTTTATTGTGAATCTCGTTGACAATCAAAACCGGAGCCGCTAATAAAGAAACCATATTGATAACTTTAATCATCGGGTTTAAGGCAGGACCAGCAGTATCCTTTAAAGGATCACCGATGGTATCGCCAACGACTGCCGCTTTATGAGCTTCGGAACCTTTTCCACCAAATAGACCGTCTTCAATGGTCTTTTTGGCATTATCCCAAGCTCCACCCGAAGTAGACATAAATACGGCCAATAACTGCCCGGAGAGAATAACTCCTGCCAGGAAACCGCCAAGAGCCTCCACACCAAGCAGCATTCCGATAATAATCGGGGTGATTACCCCAATCAAAGCTAACGGAATCAATTCGCGCTGAGCGGCGGTAGTACAAATACCCACAGCCTGTTTATAATCAGGCTGTACTTTACCTTCCATCAAACCGGGAATCCGGAATTGACGGCGGACTTCCTCAACAATCAGAGCAGCAGCCCTGGCCACCGAATTGATAGTCAAAGATGAGAACAGCCAAGGAATCGCTCCACCGATTAACATACCGATAAAAATACTCGGCGTAGAAATCCGAATGCCTGTAGCGGAGAGTAATAGATTTTCAGCAACACCTTGCGAAGCTTGAACCTTACCAACATCGGTGAGGAAGGAACCAAACAAAGAGACGGCCGCGATAACCGCAGAACCGATAGCCACACCTTTCGTGATTGCTTTGGTGGTATTACCCACAGCATCAAGGTCAGCCATGATTTGGCGGGCCTTATCATCCAAACCGGCCATTTCGCCGATTCCGTTGGCATTATCCGCAATCGGGCCAAAGGAGTCCATAGCCACGTTGTTACCGGTCAGGGTCAACATACCGATACCGGTCATAGCTACACCGTAAAGAACATAAATGGTATCCATACCCCAATAAATCACAACAGCAGCTAAAATAGTAACTGCAATAACGATGGTCTGCCAGACTGCCGCTTCAAAACCAACAACCAAACCCCGTAAAATCAAGGTTGCGGAACCAGTCTTGGTGGCTCCGGCAATTTCCTTAACCGGTGAATAGTGAGTATCGGTAAAGAATTTGGTCAATTCATCCAATGCCAAGGCCAATGCAATACCAACGCCCACAGACCAAAATGCCCGCCATTCATGCATATAGAAATGGGCCAGCACCGCAAAGGCGATTAATGAAATCGCTGCCGAAGAATAAAACCCTTTATTAATCGAAGCCATCGCATCGCCGGTACCATCATCTTTCCCTTTTACCAGGTAAGTACCTACAATCGAGGAGAGCACGCCAATACCACGAACCAGCAACGGGAAAATGATCCACTTAATTTCGTGAGTGATGGAAACCAAGGCCACACCCAGGATTAAACCGGAGACAATGGTTACTTCATAAGATTCAAAAATATCAGCAGCCATACCGGCGCAATCACCGACGTTATCTCCGACTAAGTCTGCAATAACTGCGGCATTCCGGGGATCGTCTTCCGGAATACCGGCTTCAACCTTACCAACTAAATCCGCGCCGACATCGGCAGCTTTGGTATAAATACCACCGCCGACCCTCATGAACAATGCCAGTAAAGTACCGCCAAAACCGAAACCGAGCAAAGCATCAGGGGCTGCCATACCGAAATACATAAAAATAACAGTACCACCGAACAATCCAAGGCCATCGGTGAGCATACCGGTGATGGTCCCGGAACGATAAGCAATTTTTAAAGCCTCCGAAAAACTATGACGGGCAGCAGCCGATACACGCACGTTACCTTGAACAGCCATCCGCATCCCGAATTGGCCGACCGTTAAAGAGAAGAAAGCACCCATAATAAAAGCAACCATCCGGCCAAGACCGATATATAATTTTAATTGTTCAGGAGTGGCGCCGGGAAAACGTTCCGCAGCCTCGGCGCTAGGAGGAGCAACATATACGGAAAGAAAGAGCAATGCGGCAAGAACCACAATTAAAGGAAGAATGGTCTTTAGTTGTCTGCCAAGATAGGCATCGGCTCCCTCACGAATGGCATTCCAAACCTCTTGCATTTTGGAATCGCCCTTATCTTTGGCCATGACTTGACCCCGAAGAAACAGTGCGTATCCTAACCCTATAATGGAGATTGCAAAAACCACCCACAATGACCAAAATTCAAAAGGTAAAAGCTGTAGATGTGACATTGACATGTTAGTATTCCTTTCTATAATTTAATGATAAGGCTGGATAAAAAGCAGATTCTGCAAAAAGAGAAGTTTTAATACCTCCTGCCTTTACTGAATCTGTTGCAAGTTTTTTGTTGGCTTTTCACCTCCTATGGTTTAAACGGGCGGGGAAACGAAAATCTGAATCTCCAGGATAAAGCAATTCAACGACTACCCCAAAACCTACAAACCAAAAAATTAGGTCGAATCCAACGATCATTAAAACAATTAACCCCGTCCCCTGATTTATATTACAATTTTACGCCGATTATATATTATCAAAAAGCATAAGTAAATGCAACAGCACTTCTTGAATTTCATTTCAGAATAAAGCCCAAAACATCAAGCTTCCATCCCTGGCTCTGCCATCGCTATGCTATTGAAGGTAGCTGTGGAATTTCACCCAAAAAATAAAATGCCATTACCTGTAGTAATCTGGCATTTTATTATCATTTCAACATTTATTGTAAATATATTTTTAACTATTTGTTGCAATTTCATTAAAACCGGCTCTTTATTGATAATATTACTACAATCAGTATTAATGCCGGTAAGAAATTACCGACCCGAATCTTTTTCAGCCCCATAATATTAATACCAATCCCCATGACGATAACGCCCCCAACTGCGGTCAACTCCCGGACCACATTGGGATTAAAAATTGGCTGCAACAATTTGGCAAGTAATGTTAAGCTTCCCTGATAAACTAAAATCGAAAGCGCCGACCCCAAAACGCCAAATCCCATTCCGGCGGCAAATGGAATGGCAATAATTCCATCCATCATTGCCTTGGTGAATAAAATCGAATAGTCTCCGCTGACACCATCGGTTATACTCCCTACAATCGCCATGGAACCAACGCAAAATACTAAACTGGCATAAATGAATCCTTTTGCCGGGCTTCCCTCTTTAACCCGAAGCCGTTCCTCGATCCACGCGCCAAACTCGTTTAATCTTTTTTCAATATTAATCCCTTCGCCGATCATAGCCCCTAAAGCTAGGCTAATTAAAATGAAAATAGTCTCTTTACCTTGTAAGGCCATTCCGATACCGACCAAGAGGGTAAATAATCCCATAACCTCCAGCGCCGTCTCTGAAAGCCGCTTTGGGAAACGCTTGCTGAATAACAGCCCCACCGTTCCCCCTATTAAAATCGCAACGACATTAATAACCGTTCCCATAAATTACCATCCTCAGTCTATATTGTCATCCCATAAATAAACCGAAATGGGGTCAAAAACCTTCCGACCGACTCCAGGCATTGGTACAGACTCGGTATTTTGAGGTATTCTTTCACAGAATGATGATACCAGTCGACTCGTCCCACTACCATCAATGATCGGAACCCTTAAGATAATGTTACACCGTAAAATTTTTCCCTGTTCCAACTCATATCCATTCTTTCATTTCAAGATTATTATACAGCAACTAATTTTGAAAACAAACCTTTACCTATAATTTCAGTTAAGACAATATACCGAAGAAGCCACCGATTACGCCTAATACGTCTCTGTGAACTCTATAATCTCTGTGGCGAAAATAGCTCCCGGGACAAAAGATTGGCGTTTATAAAAGGACATAAAAAAAGAAGCTGTCTCTGGGAAGAGAAACGAGACCGCTTCCTTTTGGATTACGCTTTCCACAAACCATGGACATTACAGTACTCACGAGCCGAAACTTGTTTGGCTTCCACACAAAATGTAGCCACCGGCGCGTCACCGGGGTTCAAGAAAACCCGATATGCTTTACCATCCGCCAACAATTCAATCCATTCAATATAGTGTTTTTCCTCCATCGGGTGAATGACACTACCCACCGTTACTTTATAACCATCATCAGTTTTTTCAATCACCGGTACATGTTTTTCTTTCGAAGCGTCAACTGTATTTTCGGTCACTAATTTCATCGGTGCTCCGCAGCACACCAATTGTCCCCCCGCTTCATGCACCACTTCAACAATATTCCCACACTCTTCGCATTTATAAATTTCCAATTTCTTTGTCATTTTTACTCCTCCTTTAATCAAAATTTAATTGGGTGATTTATCCCTGCCTGTTAATTCCCGGTACCGGATATTTCCAGGGCATTGAATAACATGGTTCCATCCGCAATGAAGGCAAATTTGTTCCACTTGTTCCGGAGATTGCAGGGCGGCTTTGAGGAAACTGACCAAACCGATTTCCAGGGCTTCTCTTTCTTTAATGGACATTCTCTCCAAGATGTCCTTGAATTGGATTTCTTCAATTCTTTCAATATCGGCTAACAATTCTTGCCCTCTTGCTGTGAGTTTAATCTTCAAAACTCGGCGATCTTGGGGGTCTTCTTCCCGAGTTAGCAACTTTTTCCGGACCAAACGATCCACCAGCTTTGCGGAAGCCGCATTGCTTATGGATAAACCGTTAGCGATTTCACCAATAGAAGGCTCGCAGTGAACTGCAACATATTTTATACATGATAACTGAACTTCCGTCAACTGCTCTTTTGCCATGCCTTCCAAAGACGGTTTTAAGACCCTATAAATAATCGCTTGGCAAAATAACTTTGCGGAACGCTGAAACAGGTCGAATTCCATTTGCAAATCCCTTCTCTTTTTAAATATAAACCTATATAAATTTTAATATCGTTAACTAATTTTGTCAAGATCATTTTCGTGCTTCCTATTGACGATGATGTCGATTTAGAATTCACTTCTTCCTGGCCTGAAACTTTCACTATATTATATTCACAGCCCATTTACCGATAAAATATAGAAAGGTCACGAAAGGCAAGGATAATTTGCTAATCCCCGCATCATTCGCAACCCCTGTTTCGAATTATCCATAGTATACTGGTATTCAGACATTTTTTATCCTTCGAAATCTCATCAACCCAGACCGGCCAAACATACCGGAATCTACTAAAATGGCTGTTCCACTTTTTTCGGTACATAGGATACTTCAATATAATGCTGTAAATATTTTTGAGCTGCCTTTTGAATATCTTCGGTTTTTACCTGCTCTAATTTAGGCATCAGGATTTCGTCATAAACATATTGGGTTTGTAAGTATTGGCTCAGTGCGTTCCGAGTCGCCAAACCCTTTCCGCTCGACTTCCGGGCCTCATTTTCAATTTTCATCGCTGTAACCACTTTATCAATTTCTTCTTGAGAAATACCAGTGTTTATTAGTCTTTTGACAACATCCAGGGTCCTCGTTTCTACGGTTTTCAGCGAATCCGGATCTGTCATGGTGATGAAGACGATATTCGGTGATTTGGGTTTGTCTATATAATTATAATACACGCTGGCACTATAAAATAAACCTTCTTTAACCCGTAATTCTTCAAAATAATGTTGATAATCTTCCAAATAATAAGCTAAAACTTTAAAAGCTGGGAATTCAGGATCCTGGATTCTAGGAGCTGAGAACCCCATGCATAAGGAAGTTGCCCGTCCATTGGGATCAATTTGTTGAAAATGTTTATCCTGAGTAATGGACCGGGGTTGAATCACTAAATGACGGTCTACAGTTTCACTTCCCATTTTGGAAAATATTTTTTCAATATCCGCCATGCTTTGGCGTACTCTACCACAAATGGATAAAATTGCATTACCGGGTTGATAAGTTTGGCGATACCACTTATAGACATCTGAGCCACTTATGGAACGAATGCTTTCCAAATCTGGCCAATCATTATATGGATGCCCCTCACCATAATAAACCTTTGTAAAATCAGAATAGGTTTTAGTTTGAGCAAGCATAGCTTTCAGACTGGTAGTGAAAGCCTCTTTCAAATCAACTACAATATCATAACTATAAATCGGCTCTGATAA
Organism: Bacillota bacterium; assembly: GCA_023401925.1. Lineage (GTDB taxonomy): Bacteria > Bacillota > UBA4882 > UBA8346 > UBA8346 > UBA8346. Next base: position 83,516 of record JAEXDA010000071.1, on the reverse strand, counting down.
CAAATACTTGATTCGTTCCAAAGTGGGTTTAACATCCCGCGCCAAAGTCGTCATCGTAATGAGGGTATAATCCGGTACCGTGGTGACATCGACCGGATCGGCAATGGCTCTTGAGTCATCGTTTAGCACAAAGTAAACGATATTATTCATAATGTATGCTATGCCTTTTTTACCCGCCGGTTCAATCCCACTGCCTGTTTTTAATAACAACGTGATTTGAACAATTTCCGAGCGATTTCGCTGGAGAACAACACTCATTCCATTAACCGTTGACCGTTGGATCGAGGAAGGATTTTCGGCAAGGACCGGGTAATTGCAAAATATGAATATCAGCAAAACCATAAGCAATGGGGTAGATAATTTTTTGCCCATCCTATTCGCCTCCTGCGTTGTTGTTTTTAACAAGTATCCATGCAGTTGGCTCACTGGATAGATATTTATCGATGACTCGCCGTAAATCTTGATTATTGATTTTTTGAAGGATTTCCAAAGAATCTACAGTTATATTGTCCGGATCGGTAAGACGGCTTACTTCATATTCTACGGCATCGACTGCAGATTGATTGCTGCTCGCCCTTTCTTTTTCGACAGCATGGATAAATTCTTTGCGAACCGCCCTGATATCTACTTTTTTAAATTGCCGGATAAACTTGAACATATTATTTTTTACATTTTGGTATTCTTCTTTGGTAAAGGCATGCCTGGACTCCAGGTAATAGATTCCAAAATAATCTTCCTTGCCCAGGGTACGGCTGACCACATTATAAACCTGTGATTCATTTTTGGGGTAATCGATTTTATATTCCCGGCCATACAAATAAGATAACATCTTTAGTACCATGCGTTCCTCCGGAGATAGGCCGAAGATTTGGTATGCCATGAGAACTTGGTATTGATAAGGGTAGAGATTTCTTTCCTCAACGACATCCTGATGGGGCAGATTGTATTCATTAAGAATTTCCTTAGGAACATTCTTTTTGCCAAAACCGTTTTGAACTTGTTCCAATTTGGCGATAATGACTTTGGGATCAATATTACCGGCTATGATATACGTCGCATTATCGGGTTGATAATATGTTTGGTAAAAATCCTTAATGTTTTGCACTGTCATCGCATCAACGGTTTCTTTGCTATAAAAATTTTCAGCATAAAAATAATGAAAAATTGGATAGTACGGTATACGCATCGCATAGTCCATATCCAATTCATGGACTACTATTTTTCTTTCTAGGTTGACATTGGTTTCGGATAAATCCGTTCCCCAAATCGAGCCGTTAAAAATTTGGAATGCATTCTCAAATTTACCCTTGGGTACTACAAAATTAAATACCGTGCTATAAAAGGAAGTAAAGCCGTTAAATTGTCCTCCTTGGCGATTGGTTGCCTCCAAAATATCTTTAAAGGCGAACCCTGATCCTCCCCGGAAGACCAAATGTTCGACGAGATGGGCAATTCCTTTTTGGCGCTCGGTATTCATGCCAATGGGGAAAACAGCGTACATGGAGACCATCGGATCGTCTTTCATTACTCGATATATTAAAGTCAAACCGTTACTAAGAACCACTTTTTTAAAGGTTTCCGACGATTTTCCCGCTGCCGCGCAGGAAGTGAAGACTATCAGCAAAGCCGTAATCAACCAAAATGCATTTCGTTTTCCCATCATTTGCTTTCCCTCCCGATCGTTAACCTATCAGGATAGGCATCCCAATCAATCTTCAGCGATTTGTTTTTATTTTGGATGAGAAGGCCCTTTTTACGGTTCTGGGCCTCATCCATTGTAAAAAAACTATCATCGTTATAATCAATTAAAAACCAATCCCCGGGATCATTAAAACAGCCATTATGATTTTGATCGATGACTGCAACTAATTTTTCAGCGCCATCCTCGTTGATTTTAGCTATAAACCAAGTCCGGTTCTCGATTAGCAAAAATGGTTTCATTTTCTGAGCGGAACCGGAATCAATTAACGCGCCGCTAACAGAGACTTCCATTGGGAATTTCCCCGGTTTGGCTCGATAACCTACCATCAATTGAATAGGCTCCGGAGCTATAATCCAGTAATTTTGATTGCCGTACCATTCATTTAGCAGCGGAACCCATTTCTCGCCGGCAAAACTACCGTCTCCATCCGTATCAATATACAGCCTTTTTTCTTCGCCTACAATATCTACAATCACTCCAAAACTTTGATCAGGTTTATCGCCCAATTTAATTTTCCCGGTGTACGGATTTTTTAAGCCAAGCTTGGGTACATCTTTAAATTGATCGACATGTCCAATTTCCAGTTCCACCCTTTGCAAAGATTTCCAATATTGATCGGCCTTTTTATACAATGTTGGCATGTGATTGCTCACTGCAATTAAAGAATAGGTTCCTGCTTCGATCTCTCCCAAATTATGATTTGCCGCCCACACAAGACCTGAAAATAAAAACATCAAACAAATGCATCCAAAAAGATAAAAAAAGTTTCGTGTTCTCAAATCATCACTTCCTATCATATCGATTCGAAGCCTTCAAAAACCGGATAGTCAATTTCATTCCACCCAACCACTCAACCCTTAAGTATTTGCCCCAGATAAATAGAACTCCTCGTCAACAAGGAATTTATTTGACGGGAGTTATAACCCCAGCATTAACATAATCAACGAAATTTTCCCAAAAAGATTCCTAATGACCCTTTTGACTCATAAATCCGTAAGTTCCAATACTGGAACCAATTCCATGATAATGGCCGTTTCCATAGGCCACACCCCTCATCTTCTCCAAATCCAGTTGCCCCTTTTCGCCTAGGAACTCTTCCCCAACATGAATCAACAAAACTTCAGCCAGGAAAAGATCATGGGACCCCAGAGGAATGATTTGTTTCACACGGCATTCAATATTAACCGGCGCTTCTTCAATGAGTGGAGCTTTCACGAACTTACCGGGGGCAGCTGTTAATCCAGCCTCGCTAAATTTGTCCACATCTCTTCCGGATACTACTCCGCAAAAGTCTGTTGCCTGTACTAACTCAATATCCGGCATATTGATTACAAATTCTTTGGTTTCTCGAATGATTGCGTATGAGTAACGTTCCGGCCTAATGCTAATACTGACCGTCGGCGGATTGGAACAAACCGTACCAACCCAAGCCAGGGTAATGATGTTTTTATGGAATCCAAGCCCATCGCAACTAACCATCACCGCCGGTACCGGCGCTAAAATTGTTGCAGCAGCCTTCTCAATCTTTTTCATTTCGGCGACCCTCCAATATTAATCAAATTTTATTCATTTTCATAGCGTTTTCAATATAAAAACGTCTTTTATTCTTCACAACATCAACCAAACCAATACGAAATGCCGCGAAATCCCTATTCATAGATGGATTGCAATTTGGGGAATTCTTTTTTTCATTACGAAATCCTGCCAGGAATTCCACTTTCTTCTACCATTTTATCTACTTTCCATGGCATAAACTTTCCGATAACGTACAAAATGATTCCGAGGTGTTTTTGATGTTGACGCTTCCGATTCGAGCCGCAATTCTATATATATTGGTGGTTTTAATCATACGTATTATGGGGAAACACCAAATAGGGCAATTACAACCTTATGAACTTGTAATAACAATCCTCATTTCGGAATTGGCTGCAGTTCCAATGCAAGATACAGAAATACCGCTTATCAACGGAATCATTCCCATTTTGACCCTTTTAATCATTCAGATTACCTTATCGTTAATCTCACTAAAGAGTACAACGGCCCGGCGTATTATTTGTGGGGGTCCGACGATACTCATCGAAAATGGAAAAATTCAGCAAGCGGAGTTAACAAAGCTCCGTTACAGTATCAGCGACCTGTTGGAACAACTTCGTTTGAAAAACATCCCAAACATTTCCGATGTTGAATATGCAATTTTGGAAACCAGCGGAAAACTGTCGGTAATTCCTAAATCTCAAAAAAGGCCGGTGAATCCTGAAGATTTGGAAATTAAAACTCAATATGAAGGACTCCCTTTGACGTTGATTATCGATGGTGTTTTACAACATAAGCAGCTTCGTGAATCAAAAATATCTGAAGAATGGCTACAAAAGCAAATAACTCAATTTGGGTTCTCCCATTGGAGTCAGATTTTTTTGGCCAGCTTAGATTCCACCGGTAAATTATTTATCCAGGCCAAAGAACCCGGGGGAAGAAAAATTTCATGAAAGTTTGGGTCCTTGCAATGATTGGGTTAATCCTCTTTATCAGTCTCGGCATCTATACCCAAAATCAGCTCGTAAAAACTTCACTGCATTTTACCAAGGAAATCGAAAAAATAGACGCCCTTATTGAACAACAACAATGGAAAGCCGCCTTGAGAAAACTGATTGTCTTTCAAAATCAATGGAAAAAAACCAAACCTTTTTGGGCTATGTTAATTATTCACCGGGAAATAGATTCAATCGATGAAGCCCTGATTCGAACCAAAAAAGCTGTCCAAAGTAAAAAGACCTCGGAAACCCAAATGGAACTAAGTAGTCTGAAACACTATATTCAACATATCCCCGAAAGGGAACGTTTTAGTTTAGTCAACATTTTTTAAATCAATCTTCGTAATTGCGAGTTCCCGGTTTTTTATTTCAATCGTTAAATAGGTTGGGCAAGGGTTTAAATAAGAACATATCGTTCCGGGATTAATAAGTCTTACTCCCTTATAAAATTGATCCTGATATTCATGAGTATGCCCATAGCAGGCTATCGTTGCTTTCTCCCTTTTAGCAGCTGCAACCAATTGATCGAAATTGTCATTGACCGAATACAATTGGCCATGTGTCATAAAACAACGATAAGGTCCCAGTTTCACGGTTAAATGATTCGGAAAATAATCTCTTGGATCGTTATTCCCGGCAACCGCATCGAGATTAAAGTCCTTCATCAGCTTAAGACGAAGTATTTCTTCTATTCCGTCACCTAAATGTATTAATAAATCAAATGGGGTTTCCCTCGCCACAATTTTTTGCAAGACTCCAAAACATCCATGGCTATCACTCACCATAACCGCTTTCATTCCAACATCCCCTATCAAACCTGCATTTACCTTTAGGTTTACAAAGGTATAAGCTTCTTCCAAGCGAAATCTAGTAAAACATCTCGTCGATGACCATGAAACGACAGTGAAGTTTTATTAAAGTAAGGTCTTCCTTTATTTAAACGCTCTTGATTTTTTCCACAACACTCTACTAATTCTAAAATGAGAGGTAATTACCATGCGGAATCCCTTAAGAAAACTCTATTGTTTGCTCCTAATGACCTCGGTTATTTTCTTAGGTGTAAATGCATCTGCTTTCCCTGAAAAAGAAAAACCGTCTTCCAATACCATTCCCATGGTTCATTTATCACTTGTAAAAGATGCTGAAGAGCCCCCCTCAAAAGAAGTTAAGAGCGTTCGCTGGGAAAAACCTCAGGTTGTAAAAGGTATTTATGCCACGGGTTGGATGGCGGGATCTTCCAAATGGTTCCCCAGATTAGTTGATTTCATCGATACTACGGAACTTAATGCTCTCGTTATTGACGTTAAAGATGATACCGGAACCATCAGTTATAAATCAAAAGTCACTTTAGCCATTGAAAGTGAGGCATTCCAAAATAAAATTACCGACCCGCAAAAAATGTTACAAACTCTCCGGGAACACAACATATATCCCATAGCCCGCATCGTCGTTTTTAAGGATCCTTTTTTAGCCGGAAAAAAAACGGAATGGGCCGTAAAAGATATCAGCGGTGGACTCTGGCATGATCATAAAGGACTCAATTGGATTGACCCCAATAATCGCTTGTACTGGAATTATATTATTGATATTGCAAAAGAAGCCATCAACTTGGGTTTTCAAGAAATCCAATTTGATTATGTCCGTTTTACCAGCGACGGAGATTTGAAACGTTGCATATATCCATACAGCACCCAACAGTTACGCCAGGATGTAATTGAAGAGTTTCTGAAATATTCAAGAACCCAATTAAAAAAATATCAAATTCCTATTTCGGCGGATATTTTCGGACTTACAACTTCAGCCCCAGATGATCTTGGCATCGGTCAAAAATTTGAGAAAATCGCCTCAAGTGTGGATGTCATATGTCCTATGGTTTATCCATCTCATTATGCATTAGGAACCTTTGGTCTGAAAAATCCCAATTCCAACCCGTATCTGACTGTATTTCACGGGGTGAGCGATGCAAAAAAAAGGCTTGATAAGCTTGGCCTTGGTAGTCAAACGCCTCAACTTAGGCCCTGGTTGCAAGATTTTAGTCTAGGATACCATTACGGTCGCAATGAAATACAAAAACAAATCCAGGCAGTGAAAGATGCGGGAGTACAGGAATGGATCTTTTGGAACCCCAGTTGCCGGTATGACAAATCAAAATATATCAACTAAGTTTATAAAAATTGCTTCGAATTTTCAAATGCCTTAATGACATGCTCTTTTGCTTTTAATAAATCCCGTTCGACAATCGCCTGAAAAAGCGCCCGATGATTGGCTAAAACCTGCTCAGGCCCAATCACATGCAATGTCTTTTTAATTGGAGTCGCGAAAAGCTGCATCACTACCTGACTAATCCTAACAAATGAAGAATTCTTTGTTATCTGTAACAACTTTAAATGAAATTGCAAATCTAATTCCGATAATAGGTCCCAATTGTTGGTGGGAATAGTTTTTTCAAATTTGGTAAGTTCTCCGGCCAGTTGTTCCAAATCGTCATCCGTAGCTTTTAAGATCACCAATTCAATCGCATCAACTTCAAGAAGAACTCTCAATTCAAAGAGATCTTCCTTTGAACCTTTTTCAATAATCAAATTAAAAATCAAAGGCTCTATCATCGATTGTGAACTGGAAGTAGCTATAAAAGTGCCCCCTCGTTTTCGGGCCACCAGGACTCCTAAACCGCCTAAAGTCTTTAATGCTTCCCGAAGCGATGTCCTGCTCACTCCCAGTTGAATAGCTAATTCCGGCTCGGGGGGTAAGCGATCGCCTGGTTTCAATTCCCCATTAATTAAAGATTGGGTTATTTTATCGATGATCTGCTGCACGACAGTACTGGATTGTATCGGTTGAAACAAAGCCTTCACCTCAAATGGATTCCAACTCAAGAAAAGAAACTAACTGTGTTAAAATGGTTCATTGCTATATCGAACGAGACTACGAATTAAGTTCAATCCAATTATTAGGTTCTTAATTCGCCAAAAAAAGAAATTTTTCCTTCTAATATGCAGTTCCTTCTCTTAGGCGGTTCCCACATCCTAAAATTAGTTTTACCTTCTATGATTCGAGTATTCTATAAAGAACAAAATACTTGAATCGAAACTTCCGATAAAAAAACAAAAACCGGCTTTTCGGATACGCCGGTTGATTCAAATTTTCTATTTTGAAGAATCTCCAAAAATTTCCCTTATAAATAGTTTACGGGATGTTAATGACCCAAATTGCCGGGCGAATGCTGCGGAATGTAAAAAATGCCAATTTCTTGCCGTCAGGACTCCAACTAAGAGACCCGCCATTAAGACCTACTTTATTCGTAATATAATTCGTTTCATTGGTACGCAATTTTTTAATAAACAAACTGCCTCGATCAAACTTTCCATTCCCGTCTTTAGTAGGAATCCGGTTCGAAACAAATGCCAATTTAGAACCGTCTGGAGAAAGCGAAGGCAATCGGTTGTCATACTCATCATTAATAATTGCCCGGGCTGAATTCGTAATGGGATTTATTGACCAAATGCCACCTTTCCCGAAATCCATTACCTGATAGGTCTGTCCTGAGACTGTCACTGTTTTGGGACTGGGAGTAAGCCGAGTGTAGTAAATAGTACCATCTTTCCCCCAGCAGGGCGACATTAGAAGTTCGCCTTCCTCCCCAGCAAGAAACTTAATGGAGTTGTCTTTTACATTCAAAATATATAATTGTCCGTTATAGGGCCCTTTTCCCCGGCTAAAAACGATTTGGGTTCCATCGGGAGACCAAAATGGATCCCTGTCTTCTGTACCGATGCTTAATTGTTTGCCGGCACCGCTGGGCAACTCCTTGAGCCAAATGGAAGAGGTAATATTGGTACTACCCGATTTAATCGGAAAGATTCGTCTCGACATGACTATTTTGGTTCCGTCCGGTGACCATCGGGGCGAAAAATCAATCATCTGGTCGGTATTTGTCAAAGGTGCCGGATCGGCGATCGGATCTAAAGCCCAATACCAGATTCGCATTTTCGTACTATCTTCACCTTGCATCTTTCCGGCAAATACCAGGGCCTTACTATCTGGAGACCAATCACAAGACCATATGTCATAATTTTTCGGGAGCAATTGAGTTTCCGTCCCCGGTAAATTGGAAACCAAGGGCAAAACTGAATATACTGGTTGTGTTGTTGATTCGCTGTCTCCATCGGCCAGAATCATGCCACTCCCAATTAAAAAAATTATGATAAATCCCAATGCTAAACGGTTAAAACCTCGCATTTGCGAACCTTCCCATCCATTTGTTATTTATTGATACTTCGACGCAAAGCAAGCAGTTCCTGCGAACGAAACTATGAATAAACAGGAAATTAGAATTAAAAACTTATATCCATGCAGGCTTTACTCTTCACCCACAATCCTAATTTCCGGGGTTAGTTCTACTTTAAATTTTTCTTTGACTATTGTTTGGACATGTTTAATTAAACGAATTACGTCGCAAGCCGTTGCACCGCCCGTATTAACAATGAATCCAGCATGTTTCATTGAAATTTGGGCTCCACCGATGGAAAAACCCTTAAGCCCCGATTGTTCAATCAAAGGACCCACATAATACCCTGCCGGGCGGCGAAACACGCTACCTGCGCTCGGCATATCCAAAGGTTGTTTACCTTCACGGCTGCAAGTCAATTGCGCTATTTTGCCTTCGGCGCTTTCTTTATCGCCCTTCTTTAGTTCCAATTGAGCCCTTGTAATAATTTGTCCACTACTCTGAAACCGGCTATGCCGATATCCCATATTCAGTTCCGCTTGTTCATACCAAACAAGGCCGTTTATTTCATCAATAGCTTGGACCCTCTTTAAAACCCCTGCCATCTCTCCATCATAAGCGCCAGCATTCATATACACGCCCCCACCAACCGTTCCAGGGATTCCACAAGCAAACTCCAGCCCGGAAAGGCCTTGACAAGCTGTCTCTTTCGCTAAATCTCCCAAGATCATTCCTGCGCCGGCAGTAATTGTTTCACTATGAATTTCAAAACAATTAAATTTCCCCGAAAGTTTAATGCCAATGCCTCTGATTCCTTTATCCCTAACGAGCAGGTTAGAACCAAGTCCAATCATCATCCATGGTAATTTCTCAATATGGCAAAAACTTAGTATTTTTTGTAAATCCTCTTCTTTTTCGGGTTCAACCAATAAATCAAGCGGGCCACCAATTTTGAAAGTTGTTAATTCTGTCATAGGGATCTGAAAACGTTTATTAATGCCTTCCAAGGCAACATTCGCTTCTTTCTGCCACGATACCATCTTTTCCCCCAAAAAAAATTTTTTAGATTAAAATATCAATTCGAGCCTGGTTAATCTTTCTTTAATTTCAGCCACAATTCTTTTTTCGGCTTCAAAATCATTTGCTTCAAACGTCACCGAGAATCGCAAATATGCGCCGGCATCATCCCACGGAACCGTTGAAATCGATGCTTCCCTGATTAAAAATTCCGACACTTCCTCTGCATTCTTAAATCTTAAACCGGACTTCGTTCCCTGCGGGGCCGGTACATAACAATAGAACGACCCCTTTGGCTTTTGCGCATCAAATCCAAGCTCCCGCAAAACCGGTACCAATAAATCGAATCTTCTTGAATATCGTTCAGAGTTGATTTCAGTAAGCTCGGGATGCTGTAATGCATAAATACCGGCTTTTTGTATCGCCCGAAACTGACCGGAATCGGTATTATCTTTTACAGTAGCATAGGCTTTTATAATTTTAGGGTTACCGACGACAAATCCCAGACGCCAGCCGGTCATATTAAAAGCCTTGGAAAGCGAATGAACTTCTACTCCTATTTCCATAGCTCCTTCTACCGATAAAAACCTTAATGGTTTTTTTACCGAAATCCAGTCCCCCTAAACGTTCTGCAATTTTGGCACTTATAAAATCCATTTTTCCCCAGCTTTCTTTACTCGCCATATAAGCATTTTACACTCGTAATAAATTCTACGGAAAAATCAATGATATTTTTCAGAGTTTTTTCAAACAATATCATCATCGCAATAATAATGGTTAAAATCTTTTTAAAGGCGAAAAAACATGAAATTATTCCAACCCAAACGAGTTTACTTTGAAGCAGCCGCATTAAATTATCCGATGGGAAATGACATTTTAAATCGTCTAGCCGGAACAGGCGCTGAAATCCACATGCTTGGTTCCAATAACCGTATAACCGGCATACCCGGAAATAATCCTCAACAAAGTTTTATGGAAGGAAAACAAACGCTAGTCGTGGGGGTTAAAAAAGATATCCGTTTTGATTCCTGTAAGCCCTCAGCAGACTACGAATTTTCAATGGTTAGCGGATGCCCCGGGAGATGTCAGTATTGTTATTTACAGACCCATATGGGCAAAAAACCATACATTAAGATATATGTTAATATCAAAGAAATCTTTGCCAAGATTAAAGAAATCTCAGAACAAAATGCCCCGAATATAACTGTCTTTGAAGCGGCAAGCACTTCCGATCCCTTGTCAGTTGAACATCTTACCGGATTTTTGGCAAAATCCATCGAACTTTTCGGGAACTTAAAATATGCCAGATTGCGCACAGTCACCAAATTTACCAATGTAGACTCTTTATTACAACTCAATCACGGGGGACATACCCGATTTCGTTTCAGCCTCAACAGTGCTGAAATGATTCAAAAATTCGAACATCATACCGCTTCCCTTCGAGAACGGATTACGGCTGCCAATAAAATTGCCGAAGCTGGTTACCCTCTTGGATTTATTATTGCTCCTTTATTCATTTACCCCGGTTATGAAGAAGGATACGCCGATCTTTTCCGTGAGCTCGCTCATTCTCTAAAAGATGTACCGGCAGATTTAACTTTTGAATTAATCACTCACCGTTTTACAAACAGTGCTAAAAAAATAATTTTGGAGCGTTTCCCCAATACTTCTTTGGATTTGAATGAATCACTACGGCGCCGGAAGTTTGGACGTTTCGGTCTGGTTAAATATATTTATCCGGAAGCCGCTTATCTTCGACTGAAACAAAATATAATTACTTTACTGGAACGTTTCTTTCCTGCATCTTCCATCGAATATTTCACTTAAAAAACAAAAAGCCCGTCAATGACGGCGTCAATGACGGGGCTTAAAAACTTAACCGGTTGCAATTTCTCCGAGTGTACCAATCCTGTTGTTTCCGACGGATAACTCTACGGCTTGAGTTAATAAGTCAGCATAACTGTAAGATATTCTTCTTTCAACCTGCCGCTCTTTAAAACTCACCACAAAAACTTTGGGATAGGTTTGTTCCAAAATCCCTTCAACTTCAAACACTCTTTTTCTGCCTCGGTTAGCTCTTATTCGAATAGGTTTCCCTACGAATACATTTAAATCTTCTCGAATACGATCTAAAATCCCAACCTCCTTCAAAGAGTTCACCTTCCTTTACAATATCGGAAGTATTATATCATGCCTGTCCTAAATTGTCAAATTTAATATTATACTGGAAAAACCCCTAATTTGTCAATAAGTTTATAATGGAAAATTTAAAAAAATAAATGGACTGGAGTAGTTTTCAAAAGAGGTTCTACAAAAACCTATTTAGTATATTTATCAGCAACTTTTGAGGCACCATAAGAATCAGGTTTAATACGGGCATCAAAGCCGCTCCCTACCACCATACCTACAACTTCTTTAATAATTTCTTTGGTCTGTCCCTGTTCCCCAACATCCAAATGAATTTCAATATCAAGCTCCGCTAGACCATTTGCAGTCAATTTCTCGGCTAATTTGGCTGCCACAATTAAACTTTTCGAAGTCTCATAAAAAATCCGTTGCTTTAAACTCAATTTAGTTTTTTCACGTTCCTTTGAATAATAAAAACGGCCACCTTTACCTTCACGTAAAATAAGAATGGCAGTTACATAGCATACATCTTCCCGCAATTGAGAATCGGTGCCCACTATTAATTTGTATTTAATTTTCGAATCATCGTGGATATATTCAACTATATCCTTAAAAACCTGATCAAATGTCATCCGCCCTTTAGTCGGGCTGTTAAATATCATGGATACACCTTTTAAGAGCTTCTTATTTGTAGTTCCTCCGTAATACGAAGGAATTCATCAACCGATAAGGTTTCACCCCGCCGCATCGGATCAATTTGGCTCTTTCTAAGCAACTCCGCCGTTAACTCCTTATCCTCGAATGAATTTCCAAGGGATGTTAAAGCATTCGAGATCGTTTTCCGTCTTTGGCCGAAAGCAGCCTGCACTACTCGATGTAAATAAGGATAAATCAAAGAATAATCCTGTCCACCGTAAGGTTTAATTTGAATGATTGTCGAATCCACCTGCGGGCTGGGATAAAAAACGGTTTTCGGCACATTTCCTATTTTCTTTACACTTCCATAAAAATTCAACATCACTGTTAATGCGCCGTATTCTTTCGTTCCAGGTTCTGCAACCATACGCTCCGCAACTTCCTTTTGCACTAGCAAAACCATCATTTTCCATGGCAGCCATGATTCAATCAACTGAAAAATCACAGGAGTCGTTATGTAATAGGGTAAGTTTGCCATTACCTTATAACAATATATCTCCTTTGGATAATTTTTTAAAATTTCCGCCAAATCGGTTGTCAAGATATCTTGATTGAATAAGATTAGGTTTGTAGAATCCGCAAACTTTTCTTGGAGGATCGTAAACAGGCCGCGATCATATTCAATCGCCAGCACCTGTTTAGACCGCTCAACTATCTTCTCGGTCAAAGCTCCAAGCCCGGGTCCGACTTCCAATACCAAATCATCTTTTCCGGGATTACCGGCATTTACAATTTTAGATAAAATATTATCATCCGTCAAAAAATTTTGCCCCAAACTTTTCCGGGGAGCAAAATTCCTGGCTGTTAACTGTTCTCTTATCGCTGAAATTGAAGTGGTTTTTCCAGGCATTCATTCACATCCACCAATATTTTATCCGTCATTTTAAAACTTATGAACTGCGGCGATCCTTTGTATAATGACTTCCCGGCATCGACTTAGTATATTTAAGCATCTCCACCGCTATCATTTCCGCCTCTAACCAGTTGTTGATTTTTCGATTGCCGTTGCTAACCAATACCATTGCCAATGTCATGATTGGCCATTGTTCAATCAAACCGCGGCGATTGGTTAAAATTAATCCTCCCCTGCTGCGATCACTTTCTTGATAAAACTGTGGGATTTCTAAATCAAACCTGGCAATTATTTTTTTACTCAAATCGTTAGCATATCCCGGCTTAAGCAAGATACAAAAATCATCACCGCCGAAGTGGTACACTTTCCCCTCATGCCCATCCATTTTAGAAAGTTCGTCTTGAAATAAAGTTACGATATACTGAATCACTTTATTTCCTTCCTCAAATCCATAAGCCTTGTTAAAAGATACAAACCCTTTTAAATCAGTAAAAACTAAATCAAATGAAACACCGTTTTGAATAAATTGATTAAGTTCTTCTTCTAAATACTGTTTTCCGGGTAGTTCGGTTAATGGATTCATCTTTTTAACAAGCCGGGATTTTAAAGCCAAGGAATTAACCTTATTTAACAAAGTTTTTGGACTGAATGGCTTGGTTAAAGTTTCGCACATTCCTAATTTTAAAGACCCGAATTTTTCCTCATTAAAACTCTGATCTGCCAAAAAAATTATCGGAACATTCTTTAATCGGTCATTCTTCTTAAAATCCAAACACAGCTCGTACCCATCTTTTTTCTCCAAGTTGGGATTAATAACCAAGACATCGGGAGGATTATTGGCTGCCTTTTCGTATGCCTCTTCCCCATCGTTGGCAACTGCAACAAGCCATCCTGAATTTGATAGCTTGATTACAGCTAATTCAACGAGTCTGGAATCAGGTTCTACGATTAAAACCCGTTCGCCGTCCATGATGATACCTCCATTAATTTACTGCAAAAAAAACATATTTTATATAAACCTGTTTTTTAATTCGACAATTCCAGTTCTTTTCCTGCCACCTCATTGTGATGAATTGAGCCATTAGAATCCGCATTATAATACGCTACGGTCTTGTAAAACTTTTTTTACTTTTTTAAGCCACAGCAACTCCGATTGCAAAAAACCAATCCTATGCTCGACAATGAGAATTGCCGCTAAAGCTTCATCCGTTTTTTCTGCAATTTGAATTTTTTCCAAATCAAATTGTTCCAATTCTTCTTCGATTTTTTTGATTTTTTCAGAAAAAAGACTTTGCAGATCGATTTTTTGGGCAATCAGCGTATGGGCAGCTAATGCTAAATCCATTCCAAAATAAATTCGGTCTGTTGTAAAATCATTTTCGGTAATTGCGGCAAGCAATGCCGTCCTTCCTTCGGATGTGATTTCATAAACATTCTTCTGAGGTCGGTTATGGGATGTCACTTGCCTAGCCTGAACCCAGCCCTGGCCTTCAAAATTCTTTAATAACCTGTAAACGTAGGGCATACTAATATTAATCCACAATCCCGCATTGCTCTCTTCAAGAAATTGGGCTATTTCGTAACCATATTTTGGGTTTTGATTAATTAAACCCAATAAAAATAATTCCGAATTATTCATTGCTAACTCCTTAAATATTAATCTTGATATTATATTACTTACTAATATTAGTTTTGTCAAATATTATCTAGTTTAATATTATACTTATATAATAAAGCCTCTCAAAATAAGAGAGGCTTTATTAATTTTAGTGCTGTAATTTATATACTTTAGGGAATTCAACTTATTGATTGGAATCCCGGGATATAATTTCTTGTTTTGTGATTTTACCAGCTATTAAGTCATTGACCATAGAAATAATTTCCCCGGTATCGGATTGAAAAGGCTTGTAGTCATCAAATTTAGATTGGCTGAACAAATTGACATATAATTGTTCATTAGGGGATATATGTTTTTTCCATATTCTAAAAGCTTCTTTTGAAGCCGGACAAAATCCAAGATACCGCCAAGGGGATATATCAGGGTAACAACTTAAATATTGACCAAATTTTACTGCTGCAGCTAAATGATCATAACCTTTGGTGTGGCGATTTCTGTAAATGGAAATTACACCGTTTTCTATTATTGATTTCTCTTTTCCTTTTACTTTCGAGGGAATAGGTAATAAAACAGGTTGCCAGTTCAATTTTTCACTTTGAATTCTATTTAAAAGAAACATGTACGTTGGAATTCGTAACCCGGCCAACAATATTACTTTTTGATTTAAAAATCCCTCTAGCATATTGGAGCCAAAATTTATTGGGATAGCTTTCTTATTTTTAAGAGTTTCAATCATATCAAGTGTTGCATTAAAATCAGCTATTTTTGAATCTTGACCCGCATTAGCCATCAATTGTGAAAACAAACCATTAGGACCTAATTTCCCTGAAAGGAGATATTGATTATTTCGGAGATTAGAACAGAGGGCACTCAAGTCATCCCACGTCCATCCATCATTTTGAATTTTTGTTACGGATATCCCGGATGTTTCAATCAATGATCGGTTGCCGATCCAGAACTCCGGTTCAATCCAACGCGGAAAATAACATAAAATTTGGTGGTATTTTAATATTTCTTTTGTACCGTTGAAATATAAATCAAGGTCGTCATTATTTAAATAAGGACCAACCGGTATTTGCTTCCGAACATTAAAAACCGGAATTGCATAGGCCGAACAGTAAACATCCGGCGCCTCGTTTTTATTGAGCGCTTGAATTAGTTCCTTGTTTCCATCCAATTCCAACAACTTAAAATCGATTTTTATATTCGGATATATTCTTTGGAACTTTTGGATAGCTTGATGCAAATAATACCGATAAGTGCTTTTGCCTTGGATGGGCCAATTATAATCCCATAATCGTAAATGGTAAATCTTATTGGGGTCAATTTTAGCTTTTGGATTACAGGAAATAAAATCTTCACCAAATTTCACGCCGGGTCCGGTTTTAAGCCAGGGCAATAAGAAGCCGATGCCGAAAAGAACAAGCATTAACAAATAAATCAAGCCTTTTCTCTTCATCATTTTCATTGAAAAATCACTCCATCGAGATGAAATCTTCAGTCAAATCCCAATATAATCTGCTCATCAAGAGATACCCGGCCTGTAAGAGGTAAACCATATAGAAACTGCAACCGGTAGATGGCCTTTTCCATTTCAATACCAAAACGTCCATCAATTCTGCCAGGATCAAAACCGGCTTTACGGAGCGCAAATTGAAAAGCCACGATATCTCGCCCTGTATTACTTCGTTTTACCTCTTTCCTAGGTACAACAGGAGGTAAAGTTCCAATAATATGAACAGGAGTTCCTATTCTCACAAGGTTATACAGTTCTATTACATGATAGTTTAGCATTCGAATGCATCCATGACTGGATGAAGTCCCGATGGTCCAAGGTTTATTGGTTCCATGGATTCCGTAAATGCCCCATGGAACATCAATACCCATCCAACGTTCTCCAAAACCGCCACCCCAATTTCCACCTTTATGAATTATTTTCCATTCTCCAATCGGGGATGGAGTTTCTTCATCACCTATAGCCACCGGATAGCTATGCAAGAGTTTACTATTTTGAAAATACATTAAACGTTGTCTTTTCACATCCACTTTTATCATGCTATCATCAGAGGGTTTAGAATGAACAGTATTCACTTCACTGCTCTTTTCGATAATAAATTGTTCACCGTCCGAACATATTATGATTTGAAAAGGATTCTCTGCCGCTTTCATTGAAGATTGAATTAAGAAAAATCCGCAAAAAACTAATAAAATCCTTATTGTAATTTGCATTTTCATCTTTATGAAGTCCTCCGTATCGATCCATAAATATGTGAGATCTTAGAAGAATATGTTTCAGCTTCGGCAGGGCCTTGGCTTTCTATTATCCTCGCATAACAAAAAAGCCCGACCAAAATATCTTGATCAGGCTTGCCAGAATATCTATGAAAACGATGGAAGAACATTGATTGAAAAATATTTTTTTGAATCTGAATTGATACTCTTCAGTATTTAACCCGTTTACCGGTTATAATATAAATTGTTTCCTCTCCGATATTTGTAGTATGATCGGCGGCCCGTTCCAACCACTCTGCAATAAGTAGGAATCGAGCCGCTTGATAAGCCTTATCGTGATCGGGCTCATTGCCGATAATCCGAATTAATTCATCGCAAATCTCTTCGTACATATCATCGGCTTCATCATCTTTTTTGCAGACTGCTTCAGCCAAGTCAATGTTTTTCTCCACAAATGCTTTTAATACAGTTGAAACCATATTCATCACGAGAACAGACATTTGCGGAATATGAACCAAAGGTTTCATATACTTTTTATTTTTCAGCTCCAAAACAAGTTCAGCTATATTGGTTGCAAAATCGCCGATCCGTTCCAAATCATTGACTATCTTGATTGTGGCAAAATCACGTCGCAATTCAAAACCATTGGGAATACTGTTTAAGGTTTTCCGTTCAAGTTCTTCTTCAATAACAATCTGCATATTATCAATCAGATCGTCACGTTCAATGACTTGTAAAGCCAGGTCGCCATTTTGTTCACGCAGGGCTTGAATGGCCATTTTAATTGTTTCTTCAACCAAATTTCCCATTTTTAACAAGTCATGCTCAATTCGTTCGGCAGCTGCAGTCGATGTTTCAGCCATCTTGTCCTCCTTTATTAAGAACTTATTATCAATAAATTTATTATACAAAAAGTATTTTTATCCTACTGACGCTGAAAATATTTTTTACAATTTTGTGAATGATCATTCTAAAATTCATTGGCTCGACTAGTAGAGCGTATCGTAAATAAATGGTAATCAGAAATGGGGACGATACGCTCTACTTAAGTAAAACTTTCACAATCATTGAATAGTTATTGAGAGAACGTTTTTCTAGATTGGGCCTTTCCACATAATTAAAGCATCTTCCCGATTATCAAGGTAATACTTTCGACGAACACCCATGTGAACAAAACCGATCTTTTGATAAAGGTCTTGAGCTGATAAATTAGATCGCCTAACCTCCAATGTTAAGTATTGAACACCATTTCTTCTAGCGACTGCGACTAATTCATTTAATAAAGTTCTTCCTACACCCTGCCGCCTATAAAGAGGATGGGCGGCCAGATTCGTAATGTGTCCCTCATCAAACACCACCCACATACCAATATAACCGACGACTTTATTAAATTCATTTTTGGCTACCAGATAAATTGCCCTTTGATTCTCTGTTAGTTCATAAAGAAAAGAATTTCTTGACCATGGAGTTGGAAAAGAGGCCTCCTCGATTTCCAATACCGTCTCAAGATCTTCAATCCGCATTAGTTCTATTTTGGTTTGCATAGGCTTTCCTCCAAACGTAATTCAGCCTCTACTTTTCGTAAGTAACATGGAATTAGGTATTCCGGATCCATTGGCAATTGTTGCTCGAGACTAAAAAAACCGATTCGAGCCGCAGATGTACCGTAAGGTCTATCCCAATCCATGGGGGCGATTTTCAAATGAGAATATTTCTCCCAAATTTTCTGATAGCTTTTACTACCGTCGCCACAAAGCATTACCGATGGAATAGAACTCAACCGTAAAGCAAAATCTTCAGCGGAAATATAAAGAGGGCTTTCTACAGTCTGTAATTGCTGATTCCTATTTTGAAAAAGAGCAGCATAAACGAAACCATGGCGGGCATCGATTAATGAAGCAATCCATTCCGAATCCCGCCGGCCATTTTCCGCAATAATTCGCAAAGTATTGATTCCAAATACCTTGATATTTGCCCCCAAGGCCAATCCCTTGGCAGCCGCTAAGCCAACCCTGATTCCAGTGTAAGAACCCGGTCCGGTTCCAACAGTAATTAAATCAATGTTGGAAACACTTCGTTCCGATTTTCTTAACAAATTTTGCAAAAGAGCTAGTAAATATTCACCACTGCCCTTCCCGGCACGAAGTGAAATCTCAAAAATCACCTGGTTGTTTTCGAGTAATGCCATTGTTCCCCAGGGAGTGGCCGTGTCAAAACCCAATATTAACATTGGTCGATTCCTTCTATCAACTCCAGATACCGTGAGCCAAAAGGACTAAAACTTACCCTTCGGCCATCGGATTCTTGATGATATTCTATTTTAATCTCCAAATAATGGGGATAATTTTTTTTGTTCCATAAATCTCCCCATTCAATCACTACAACCCCCGAGTCAACTAGAGAATCGGGATCAAGAATATCTAGTTCATTGGGTTCCTTCAAACGATATAAATCCAGGTGAATTAAAGGAATTCGCCCTTGATATGTCTTAATGATTTGAAAAGTAGGGCTGGTTACCTCTTCTTTAATACCGAGCGCCCTGGCAATCCCCTTAGTAAAGGTTGTTTTTCCAGCTCCCAAATGGCCTGACAAAAAAAGGAGATCACCGGTGTCTAACCGCGCTCCAATTTTTTCTCCTAAAAGTATCATTTCCTGTTCTAAAAAGATTTCTACCATGTGAAAGTCCTTTAAGCGGCTTTAAAATTCTCCAAGAGAATAGTAACATGATGTTTAAATTTGGTCAAGTATGGCTCTAATACAAATTCCTTATGCCATTTATTTGGAAAAATATCATGATTTTCTAATAAAAAAATACAGTATGATGCTGTCTAAATCAAAATTAGAGCACTATACTGTAAATCTTAGGGCACGTGTGCACCCACAATTTAAATTAGGATTGGTTGGCCGTTTTAATTTAACACTTTCAGCCCCAAACTAATCATCAATGCATTTTCAACTTTGCCCATAGTTTCTTCGTCAAGATGAGCTATCCGCTCTTTCAATCTTTGTTTGTCAATTGTCCGTAATTGTTCCAAGAGAATGACTGAATCTTTTTCCAATTGATACCGGATGGCACTGATTGCGATGTGAGTGGGTAATTTAGCTCTTTTTATCCTGGATGTGATGGCAGCAATGATTGTAGTCGGACTATACATATTTCCAATATCATTTTGGATAATCAGTACGGGTCTGAGACCGCCTTGTTCCGAACCAAGAACCGGATTTAAATTGGCATAATAAATATCGCCGCGATGGATCATAAAGGCCTTAGTTCCCTTTCACTAGATAATTCTCATAATTCTCCAGTTCATGGAAATCCTCTTCCAACCCATCTTCAGCTAATAGGCGATTAAGTTCGCCCATTCTTTGATAACCGTCCCGGCATCTCTTCATTTTTTCGCAATAACGCCGCTCTTTAATTAATAAAAGCATTGCTTCCCGAATAAATGCGCTTCGGTTTCCTGTTTCCCGGCGGACGATCCCATCAACCTCTTGGAGGAGACTATCGGGCAAACTGACCATAATTCGCTTAGCCTGCGCCATTAACCCACCTCCAGGAATAATTTCAATGAATATATTTATTATATACAATTTTTATGTTTTCAGTCAAATGGGATTGATTCGTTTGAAAATGACAATACCGGATTGGAAATTGTCAAAGTCGCACATCAAAAATCATTGTACTTCCTGAAAACCAACAACAATTAAAATCCCTTCAGCTACTTTAATCATTGCCTTTTCTTCCGTGAATTCATTATGAATCCCGCGGCAGGAATCAAGATAAAGTTCGGCATTGGTCAACGGGTATAAGAGTCCCTCCGTCGTCACTCCGGTAACCTTTTGAGACAAGGGGATTAACGAAACGGCCCAACCTGGTTTATTGATTATTTGGGCCGAGTTTTCTATGAGGAAAATATCGTGAAACTGATCGAGAAGATGAGCCTCTATTGACTTTGACAAAAGTTTAAGGAGTAGACCAATGTTTCCCAGCGTATGGTCCAGGCGGTTACCCAGGCCTCCCAAAATACGAACCTCTTGAGTTCCTTTTGCTAATGCAAAGTCAATAGCCAGCTCCAAATCTGTATAATCCTTATGCGTGGGAAATGAATTGATTTCCACATGAGCCTCTTTCATTTGGTCCAAAACCGTTTTAGACAGGGAGTCAAAATCGCCCAATAAAATATGGGGATACATACCCAGCTTTGCAAAGTAATTACCGCCATAATCAGCGGCTATCACTAAATCAGGTTGTGATGCGAGTTCTTGTTCTAATTGCGGCAAATGAACCGGGCCTCCACCAACAATTAAAGCTTTCAAATTTATCCTCCAAAAAAAATCCGGCATAAAACAAAACACGACTTAAAGTCGTGTTTAAATTTGTATCATTAACGTTTAGAAAACTGTGGAGCTTTACGGGCCTTCTTCAACCCATATTTACGTCTTTCCTTCATTCGAGGGTCACGAGTCAAAAATCCAGCCTTTTTTAAAGGGGAACGAAACTCATCCTCCACTTTAAGTAAAGCACGGGCGATTCCATGCCGTACAGCCCCAGCTTGACCACTGGTGCCGCCACCATGAACACTGGCTAAAACATCATATTTTCCTTCAGTATTCGTCACTGATAGAGGTTGTTTAACGATAAGTTCAAGAACTTTACGACCGAAATAATCCATTACCGGCTTACCGTTTACAATAATATTTCCCTGACCGGATACTAATCTGACTTTAGCAATTGAACACTTTCTTCGACCTGTTCCATAAAAAACTGATTTACTTGTTTTTTTAGCGCGTGGCATATATTTTCTCCTCCTTTCTTAGGCCTTAACCTCGAGTTTTTCTGGTACTTGAGCTTGATGAGGATGCTCGGAACCACGATAAACTCGCAATTTCTTAATCATTTGCCGACCTAAGCGGTTATGAGGAAGCATACCCCAAATCGTTTTCGTAAGTGCATATTCCGGTTTCTCTCGAAGCAGTTTACCATAAGATAAGGCCTTTAACCCACCCGGATACATAGAATGGGTGTAATGAATTTTTTCAACCATCTTTTTTCCGGTTAACTCAATTTTCTCAGCATTGATAATAATGACATGATCACCACAGTCAACGTTAGGAGTAAATTCAGGTTTGTTTTTTCCGCGAAGAACAGAGGCAACAACTGAGGCCAATCTACCCAAGGTCTTTCCTTCGGCATCCACTACGTACCACTTACGTTGGACTTCGCCGGGCTTAGCTAAATAAGTTGACATTTTAAAATTCCCCCCTGCATGAATGCTGTAAATTTCTCAATCAGTCATCTGACACAAAACATAAACTGTTTGAGAAAAAAGGGTCGTATATAAATTTACGACTTTTATATTATACCAGAACGTTTTCAGAAAGGCAAATAAATTTATTCTATATTTCACACTCTATTATGGACTTGTTGTTGCTGCAGAAGGCTTAAGATCTAAATCCGATTTTATCTCCGCATTAGGCGCAGCTCCCTCAACAAGCACTTCATTTTTCAAACGGTATTTATGGTAATCATAGCGGCTACTCGGATTCCAAAATATCCATTCCTTAAGACCGGAATTTTCTACAGCCTTGATCTGTTCCAGCAACTGTTCCCTACCATAGCGATTCCTGAGCGAAAAGTCTTGAAGCCAGGGACGAATGATCACTTTCCGAGATACATTTGCGATTTTCTGTTGGGCATCCGTCAGGCTTTTATAAACAGTCTCATAAGGTCTGCTATCCGGGTCCGCGATATTATATTGTCCGCGATAATAATGGGATGGATAAACCATTGGACAAATAACATCCACGCCCTCGGCTACCTTTTCCATTACTTGCCCTATTCCCATATCATCCTGAGCTGAGCAGGTCAATCCGAAAACATCCGCTGAGATTTTTACTCCAAGCGGTTTTAACTCTTGATATGCGTATTTTAAGTAATCCCTTATGACGTCGGATTTAACACGTCCATCTATCTTTGGATACCTGCAATCCCGAATATTTCCATCACTTGTAAAACGTACATAGTCAAATTGAATTTCACGGAAGCCCTGATTAACTGCTTCTTTGGCTATACTTATATTATAGTCCCAAACCTCTTTATTATAAGGATCAACCCAATTTAAGCCTTTATAATCATGCCACAACCCACCGTCTGAGCTTTTGACCGCTAAATCAGGGCGATGTTTGGCTAGATACGGATCCTTAAAAACCACGATTCGCGCAATGGGATAAATTCGATTCTGTTTTAATACAGTCATAATTTTTTCAGGATCATATTTTTTATAACTGGAACCGATTGAGTTGACCAGTGGCACTTTACTGGGGTAACTAACCATACCGGTATCATCTTTTACATCAATAACCAATGAATTCACTTCGGTTTTGTGAATAAAATCTACCACCTGATTGAAAGCTTTTGTTCCCGCAATCCAGCTGGTTAAGTAAACGCCTTTGACAACGGCCGGCTCGGGTACAGGCGGTAACTCATTATCGTCCATTCCATTTTCACTATCATTGATACTCATCATTTCGTGAGTTTCTCCTAAGGGTTCCCGAAGTCGAATGTCCAATGCCCCGCTCATAGAAGGTAACCACCCAAATTGACGGTTGCCTTGGGGATTTTTGGTTCTTGCGGTATTCACTCCGGTACCTAAAACAAAAATCATCGCAAAACAAATAATCAATATATATATTTTTGCTGCTCTTGACATCCTTAGCCTCCTGCTATAGCAATCAATTATTCCAAGTAACCGTTTGAAGAAACAGTTGTAAATTTTATTCCGCTTCTCATTTTCACTTTTCCCTCAGCTGCTTTAAAAATTGCTTTTAGATTCACTATAAAAAACAATAAGATATACAATATATATAGCCTTTCAATAGGCGATTTATATATATTGTATATCCTCTACCTTGCAATTTATTTTAAGACAACCCCTTTAACAACACAATTACTATGAATCGTTCTTGAAATAAAAAGAATTTACGAAGAATCAGTTCCATGTGGAAACATGAAGTACTTTGTAGCCCTTTGCTTTTAACTTTTCAACGATTGCTTGCGATTGAGGACTATCAAGTCTTAATACTAGTTCTCCCGAACTATGATCCCGGTGAAATAGCGCCAACGAAACAATGTTGATACTTTCTGCCCGAAATAAATCCGTTATTTGGGCAATTGCACCAACCCGATCTTCCAGATCAATGGAAATCCTGGTGCCAATTCTCTTTAACCCCATCAGATCGATGAAAGCATCAAATATATCCGACTCGGTGATAATTCCAACCAGTTTATCCTGTTCGACAACTGGCAGGGCACCAACCCCTTTTTCCCTCATCAATAAAGCGGCTTCTTCCAAAGTGACATTTGGGTTTATCGTTATCGGATTCTTCGTCATGGCATCTTTAACCAATAATTTGGATAAAACATAATTTAATTCCCAAACACTGAGGGTCGTTGCTTGCGACGGACTCACTTTTAAAAGGTCATCTTGAGTAATAATCCCTACTAATTTTTCATCATGCATAACCGGAAGCCTGGCAAAATTATTCTTGCGAAATATTTCACCGGCTTCGATGACAGGAGCTGAATCTTTAATAGTAACCGGGTTTTCCGTCATTCGATCTTTCACAAACATACCTGCGACCCCCTTTAATATTTGTTTATAATATTAAATTCGGCATAGCAAGATTTTTCTTTAGAACTTTTCTTCAACCGCCCAGATAAGCTTTCTTTACTTGCTCATTTTGGGCCAATTCTCCAGCCGGCCCTTCCAATACAATTTTACCGGTTTCCAATACGTAGGCACGGTGGGCTATTGAAAGCGCCATATGGGCATTTTGCTCAACAAGCAAGATCGTCGTTCCGTTTTTATTAATTTCCTCAATGATCGAAAAGATTTCTTTCACAAGTAGAGGCGCTAATCCCATCGAAGGTTCATCCATTAACATTAATTTAGGACGGGACATCAAAGTCCTACCAATGGCCAACATTTGTTGTTCGCCGCCGCTTAATGTCCCGGCTATTTGATGTATCCTCTCTTTCAAACGCGGAAAACTGGAGAATACCTGTTCATAGTCTTTTTTAACATTATGTTTATCCCGTCTGGTATATGCGCCCATCTCCAAATTTTCCATTACCGATAAATTGGCAAAAATCCGCCGGCCTTCCGGGACTTGAGCTAATCCTCTTTCAACGATCTTGTTGGCCGAAACACCAATCAAAGTTTGATTCATAAAAGTAATATCTTCGGCTTTGCTGGGTATTAGCCCCGATAGGCTATGAAGAATTGTAGTTTTCCCTGCTCCGTTTGCTCCGATTAGAGTGACGATTTCTCCTTCGGCTACTTCAAAACCAACATCATGGAGTGCATGGATGGTTCCATAATAAACATTTAAATTTTTCACTGCAAGCATATTTGAATGATTAAGCATCGATAAATGATTAAGCATCGGCACCCACCTCCTTACCGAGGTACGCTTTAATAACCATAGGATTTTTACTAATTTCTGCGGGTAATCCTTCCGCAATGATCTGTCCGTAATCAACAACCACAATTCGTTCACATATACCCATTACCAAATTCATATCATGCTCAATTAAAAGTATCGTCAATTTGAACTTAGTCCGAATGAATTGGATCAATTGCATTAAGTCCTTGGTTTCTTGAGGGTTCATTCCGGCAGCCGGTTCATCCAATAACAACAAACGTGGGTTTGTAGCCAGAGCTCTCACAATTTCCAATTTGCGTTGTTCGCCATACGGCAGATTTTTCGCCAATTCCTTACTTTTATGATGAATATTAAAAATTTCCAGTAAGTCCATAGCCTTTTGTGTTATTTCTTCTTCTTCTTTATAAAAGGCAGGTGTTCGTAAGATGGACTGTATTGCATTATAACGTACCTGAAAATGAAAAGCGATTCGCACATTCTCAAGTACAGACAAGTTTTTAAAAAGTCGAATATTTTGGAAAGTCCGGGCTAAACCCATTTTTGTTATTTGATAAGGCTTTAGTTTATTAATGTTCTTCAATTCATTTCCGGTGTTAAAAAGAATTTCGCCTTCCGAAGGAGTATAAACACCGGTAATCATATTAAAAATAGTAGTTTTGCCTGCACCATTGGGGCCGATTAAACCAATCAATTCACCGGACTCGATTTTCAGATTAAAATCCGACACCGCCTTTAACCCTCCGAAAAATATGGAAATACTTTTGGCATTAAGAACACTCATTCGTGGCCACCTGCTTTCATAGCGCCTTGTCTATTAAGGAATGTCTTTTTTACCCACTTTTTCAAATCTTCAACAATTCCAATAAGACCTGTTGGCTTAAAGAGCATGATAAAAATTAAAATCAAAGGGTAAATTACCAAACGGTAATCCTGTAATATTCGTAGAAATTCTTGAAGATAGGTGAGAATAAATCCCGTGGCTACCGTTCCGACAATACTGCCCATACCGCCTAATACGACGATCATCAAAAAATCCATCGATTTTAACCAAGTAAACATCGTTGGATTTAAATAGCCAAACAATAAGGCATATAATCCGCCGCCAATCCCTGCAATAAATGCCGAGAGGGTAAAGGCAAACATTTTATAATAAAATACATTAATTCCCATTGAATTTGCAGCAATTTCATCTTCCCGAATGGATACGATGGCACGACCTTGGGATGACTTAATTAAATTACTAACCAATACAATCACAGCTGCCATAAAAAAGTATACCCATACAAAGGAGATGATAGGGCTCAAATTAATATCACTACTAAAAGAAGGAACCCCTTTCAGACCAGCCGCACCACCGGTCAGGCTTTCCAAATTAACCATAATCACCCGGATAATCTCACCAAAGCCAAGGGTAACGATAGCCAAATAATCGCCTTTAAGTCTTAATGTTGGGAAGCCAATGATTATCCCAAAAAAAGCTGTAATAACTCCACCGATTAATATCGCAGGGAATAAAGGCATATGAACCTTCATGATTAAAATAGCGGTAGAATATGCGCCAATTGCCATAAAACCCGCATGTCCCAGAGCTAATTGACCGGTGAATCCCGATATTAAATTTAATCCCAATGCCACAATCACATTAATAGCAGCAAAAGTTAAAATCTGGGCGGTATATTCATCTAAAATTCCCAAATACATTAAAGCTACTATAATAATCGCCCCTGCAATTACTATAGCAAATGGAATTAGGAAATTTTTCTTTTTCGTATTCATCTGCTTCACCTCATGTTATACCTTTTCACTAATATTGCGGCCCATAATTCCGGCTGGTTTGACAATTAAAATAACGATTAGAATCCCAAAAGCGATCGCATCTGCCATTTGTGAAGAAATAAAACCTTTGGTCAAGGTTTCTGCAATTCCCAAGATAAATCCACCAATCATAGCTCCGGGAATGCTACCAATACCACCTAAAACAGCAGCTACAAAGGCTTTCAAACCCGGCATCATGCCCATTAACGGTTCGACCTGAGGATAAGCACTTGCAAATAAAATACCCGCTGCAGCGGCTAAAGCTGAACCAATCGCAAATGTAAAGGAAATAATGATATTAACGTTTATTCCCATTAAGTATGCGGCTCCCCTGTCAAAAGAAACAGCCCGCATCGCTTTGCCGACCTTGGTATAATTAACTATATAATTAAGCAAAAACATTAATAAAACCGATACCAAAAGTACAATGATCTGGGTTTGACTAATGTCAACCCCAAAAATCGTTAAACTAAATTTATTGGGTAGAATGGGAAATTGCTTAGGGTTTGGCCCAATCGGCGGAAAAACCCGCGCTCCATTTTCCAAAAAGAAGGATACCCCAATTGCAGTAATCAAGCCATTGATCCGAGGAGCACTTCTTAAAGGTTTATAACAAGTTCTTTCCATTAAAATTCCAATGAACGCACATACGATCATTGCAACAACAAATGCTAGTATAAAAGTTAATGGGGTGACCGTTGAAGCAATTAAGATAAAAAATCCGGTAAATGCACCGAGCATCAGCAAGTCTCCGTGGGCAAAGTTAATCAATTGGGCAATTCCGTAAACCATGGTGTACCCAAGAGCAATGAGGGCGTAAATACTTCCTAACGATATTCCGTTTACAATTTGTTGTAAAAATTCTTGTGCAAATCCCATAGGACCACCCCTTAATAAGCAATATCTTCCCGCGTATGTGCATGATTGATAAATCTCTCCACGACTAACGGATCTGCAAAGATTTGTAAAGAACTATCTTGGAACTTCCTTGCAACAGATCTATCATAAATAATGGGAGAATTTCGATTCTCCCATTATCCTAGTTCATTTATAACCGATTCTTAAGTTTTTTTCAATATTAAATCCTAAAAAATCACGGATTAACTGTTCCTGCATATTTGGTTGCCAATTTACCATCCGCGCCTTTGACGATTTCTAACATAATTGCGGACTTAACAGGATTTCGTTTGGCATCAAATTTAATACGGCCCGTTACGAATTTACGATTGGTTTTCATCATCGCCGCTTTAATTTTTTCGGGCTGGATCGAACCAGCTTTCTGAATTGCTTCTGCCAAGATATAGGTAGCATCATATCCCAGAGCAGCTAATGCATTCGGAGTGATCTTATATTTGGCTTCATACTTCTTCACGAAATTTTTGACTTCCGGATCGTTCGCTTCAGGTGAATAGTGATTGCTGTAGTAGCAATTTAATACTTCATCACCAGCGTTATTAGTGATTTCATCCCAGCCATCCGCTCCAACCATCGGAATGGTCATGCCTTGAGCTCTTACTTGTTTAGCAATTAACGAAATGGTACTGTAGTAGTCCGGAATAAATAAAACTTCCGGCTTCGTGGCCTTAATTTTGGTTAATTGGGCATTGAAATCTTTATCATTGGTGCTGTAGGTTTCAGTTGCGACAATTTCACCACCGAGCGCTTTAAACTTTTGAGTAAAGTTTGTGGTTAATCCTTTGGAATAATCGTTGGTAATATCATATAAGATTGCTGCTCGTTTCGCTTTAAGAGTCTCATGGGAAAACTGTGCTACAACTTCGCCCTGGAACGAATCCTTGTAACAAGCCCTAAATATGTAATCACCCGCATCGGTCACCGTGTCGTTTGTCGAAGAAGGTGAAATCATAATAATCTTCTTCGCCTGTGCGTATTCGGTAATTGCCAAGGAGCATTTGCTGGTCAAAGCTCCCACGATACCGGTAACTTTATCCCTGGCAACCAGCTTTTTAATAGCGTTCATTGATTTATCAGGACTAGCTTCATCATCCTCAACAACCATTTCAATTTTCTTACCCAATACGCCGCCTTTGGCATTGATCTCGCTCACTGCCAACATAATAGCATCCCGGGTCTGCGTTCCGTATGCGGAAACCTGACCGCTGATGGGCTGAATGGCACCAAGTTTAATAGTGCCCGCACCGTATACAGTAACTAAAGAGAAGACCATAACAAGAGCCATAAAAACTACAAGGATCTTTCCTTTACTCATAAAACAACCCCCTTATTTTTCAACAACTTATTATTAGGAAATCCATCATACAAGTTGTTAATTAAGAAAATTATAGCTCAGATAAACTGATTTCGCAATGATGATTTTTAAGATTTTGTCAGGTAATTGTTATAGATTGTCAACTATTCTCAATATATATTTGAATCTCTGACTGAAATGGGAATTAATTACTTCCGATTATAAATTCAAATTCCACCAAACAGTAACGGTTGCCGGGCGAATTCTGTGTCATGTTTATGTCTGCTTCAAGAAAGATTTTCATGTTCTTTGATTTGATGCAGGATTCTTTCAATCACTTTATCTACAGGTTGCGCTCCCAATTCGCCTTCTTTACGGGTGCGGACAGCCACCAAACCTTCTTTGGCTTCGCGTTCTCCGGCTACCAGCATATAGGGAATTTTTTGCATTTGAGCTTCACGGATACGGTAGCCAATCTTTTCATTGCGAAGATCCACTTCAACGCGAATACCGCTTTGTTCTAACTCTTTTTGAACTTCCAGCACATACTGATGTTGGTTTTCGCTGATTGCCAATATAAGGACCTGAACCGGAGCCAGCCAAGTTGGAAATGCTCCGGCATAATGCTCGGTTAATATGGCAATAAATCTTTCAATACTTCCAAATACTACACGATGAATCATCACCGGCCTATGCTTCTCCCCATCAGGACCGATATATGTCAATTCAAATTTTTCGGGCATTTGAAAGTCCAATTGGATGGTACCGCATTGCCAGGTACGCCCGATAGAGTCCTCTAGATGAAAATCAATTTTGGGTCCGTAAAATGCTCCGTCGCCTTCATTGACTTTGTATTGCATATTTTTGGTATTTAAAGCATCCCGAAGAGCATCCGTGGCCATTTCCCATTGTTCATCCGATCCCATGGAATTTTCAGGACGGGTTGAAAGTTCAACATGATATTTAAAGCCGAATACTTTATAAAAATCATCAATTAAGTCAATGACACCCAATACTTCACCCTTAATCTGTTCCGGAGTCATAAATATATGGGCATCATCCTGAGTAAAGCAACGAACTCTCATCAAACCGTGAAGCGCTCCGGATAATTCATGGCGGTGGACCAATCCCAGTTCAGCCATGCGTTCCGGCAAATCCCGGTAAGAATGTAGCTTCCGTTTATAAGCCAACATACCGCCCGGACAATTCATCGGTTTTATTGCGAAGTTGCCATCATCAATCTTTGTAAAGTACATATTTTCTTTATAATGATCCCAGTGTCCGGAGCGGTGCCATAGTTCTTCACTTAAAATAATAGGCGTTTTAATTTCCTGATAACCCCGTTTTTTGTGCTCAGCCCGCCAAAAATCCTCCAAGACATTTCGCAAAACCATCCCTTTGGGCATGAAAAATGGAAATCCGGGCCCTTCATCCAGGATATCAAATAAATCAAGTTCCTTGCCTAATTTTCGATGATCCCGTTTTTTAGCTTCTTCAATCCGGTTTAAATACTCATCCAGATCACTTTTGGTCGGAAAAGCCGTTCCGTAAATCCGCTGCAACATTGCCCGGTTAGAATCTCCACGCCAGTATGCACCGGCCAAAGACATAAGTTTAAAGGCTTTTAACCATCCAGTGCTTGGCAAATGGGGGCCCCGACAAAGATCAATAAAATCACCTTGTTGATAGAAAGATATTGAACCGTCTTCCAGCCCTTCCACCAGTTCTTGTTTATACTTGGCCCCGCTTTTCTGAAAAAGTTCCAGAGCCTCTTTCTTAGGAACTTCCGAGCGTGTAAAAGGTAAATCCTCTTTTATAATCCTTGCCATTTCAGCTTCAATCTTCGCTAAATCCTCCGGTTTCAATGGTTCCGGCAAATCAAAATCGTAATAAAAGCCATTCTCAATGGCGGGACCGATTGCGAATTTAACCCCCGGATACAAATGCTGAACCGCCTGAGCCATGATATGCGACGCCGAGTGGCGAATTATCTCCAGCCCTTCGGGATCGGTAGGTTTAATCAATTTTAAATGAATTTCTCCTGTCAACGGGTGTTGAAGGTCAACCATTTCATCATTGGCCTTTGCGGCAATTACTTCTTTCGCCAACCGTTCGCTAATGGACTGGGCTACTTGAAATGCAGTGGTACCATCGGGATATTCACGATGATTGCCATCTGGAAATATTATTTTCATAATTTAATCCCCTTTCAAAGATGATATTATCGAAAAAGCCTTCGCGGCTAAAGCCTGATCGGCAGGAAACGACAAAATATTCCGTTGTTCTTTGGTAATCCACATTCCATCATTAAAAAATTCTTTTTCCAGGTAAATTTGGCTGGAATTTGCTACCATCAAAAACCAGTCCACCGTTTTTAAATGCTTAATTCCTTTCTCCAGGAAAGTGTATGTGGTCGAATCAAGTTCTCGGATAATTTGTGCCGTAAGACCCGATTCTTCCTGAACTTCCCGTAATGCAGCCAAATCCGGGGTTTCCCCGGATTCTATATGACCTTTTGGAAAAAGCCAAACTCCATTGAATCGTTTTAAAATTAAAAGTTGAGTCTCAAAAAAAACCAAACCGCCCGCACAAAATTCTCGAATCATCATCCACCCATTTTTAACCTTTCGGCAAGTTCTTCTGTTTAAAAGCACTCGCACAACCCATATCCGGTCGCACTTGCCTATTCAGATTTAAATAATAAAATACCCCGTCCCTCAAAAAAGGGACGGGGTTAACCGCGGTTCCACCCTTGTTGGAAAGTTCCCAAGAAACTAAAAATAAGGAACTTAGCCCACTTTTGGCCGACTGTAACGAAGTCAACGCCGACTTATTTTCGGTACACATAAATGTACCGACCTTCGTCCGGAGCGTCCGAGGTGGTCTTACCCATATAGCCGGGAAGTTCACAGCAATCAATGCGCCGGGCAAATACATTGCTTCCCTCTCTGAAGGCTTTACTATGGTTATTTCCTCTTCATCCGCATCAAGTTGATGTAATGAACAATTGATAAATTACTAATAGTATATATCCACGACTGGGCTTAGTCAATGTTTTTCAAGGGAGAAAGAAATTTATTAAACTGGACAAAATAATAGGGCATTAATTTGATTCCGCCAAAATGGTAGCAAACTTTTTTGAAAATCTAGCGTCATTCTGATAAGTTTGCTGTAACTCTTCCTGCAATTGAATCCATCGGTATCTTTCAGTGCCCTGGTTTAGACAATATCGTTTTAAAATAACCATTAATTCCAGAGCGGCTTTCCAGTCACTCGAACTTTCCCTCAGCAATAGCTGTTTGATAAAACAAGGATAGAACGGAATGAGACTTTCTCGAATCCGACTTCTTAGCATTCCGGTAATATATGAAAACAGCTTTTCCTCTTCATAAATTTGGGATAAATGTTTACTGATTTCCTGAGCTTCCCCCTCTTCCATAAAAATTTGCAAAACGAGCAATTGATCAGGGGAATCTTTTAAACATTCCCGAATCTTTTTCAAATAAAACATCCAATCTTCAGCGGAATTGGCTAAAAGAACTTTCAGGCGGCAATACTCTTCAAAACTCGGATTTTCCCGGAACTGGATAAAACTGAGCGAAGCAGCTTGTCTAAACTCGGAGCGCTTTTGATGAATGGTTATCAAACGCTCCCGGAAATGGGTTCCTTCTCCCGGAAAACGATGTAAAACCTTTCGGGCCAATTGATAAGCCTGATCGAGATTGGATTCAATCAAAGAGTCAACCAGCCATAGACTACCCTCCGTTGTTTCAGTCAATTTAGAAACAATAAAATCCAGACAGTTTTGGAGCCGGGAGCCTTCAAATGGAGCTTCCGCTAATAAAGTATACAAAGAAATTAGAACTAATAAAGATGGCTCCCTAACAAAGCATTCATCAATGCGGTTAAACATGAAGTCCGGGGAATACGGATGGAGATTCCATAGCAAATCTCTCAAATTTATCGATAACTCCCACAAATTCGGATCGATATAAAAAAGCCATGTTTTCTCATAAATCAGTTCAAGGTCCGATTGCTTACAGGCATTTAAAAGGGAGCAGATGGAATGAATTTCATTCTTCCATAATTGAATCAATTCTTCATTATGATAGGATGCAAATGCCTTTTCATAACCGGACAAAAGTTCTAACCAAAGAGGGACGGCCAAAGGATCGCCTGATTTTATCTTCTGATGAATTAATTGTTCCACTCGTTCAATTTTTTTCCATAACGCCTCTGCATGGTTGATAGTGATTTGCGGTAAGTCGAACGTATTTCGAATTAAGTTGGCAATACCGCGGGAACTGATAAAATTGTTTTCATGCAAATCTGGAAATAGTGTTAAAAAATTAATCGGGTCTTTACGAATTAAATCTACCAAAATATTTCTTTGAGCAACTGGGTTTCCCAAAATTGTGGATAATTGAGGATCCAAATCGACAAAAGCCGTTCTTTCTTCTAACCATGCCATTCCTAAAGCTATCATGTGCTTGCAGCATTCAGGATAAGGGCAACTGCAATCTCCTTGTAATTGGGCGCCTTCCAACCATAACCGGACTTTATAGTCGCCTCCGGCTCCGGTAATAAGGCCACAGATTTGATTATCAATTCGGCATGCCTTTACCAGGTGTCCCCCACGGAAATACTCGACTCCCCGTTGAAAGATTGCAGGGGATGTAGCAGCTTCGAGATTTTCCCGAGAGAATTCGGTCCATTCCATATTCTTGGTTCCTTTAAACTTTTTAACAAAATTTATTATAATTTTGCATGGAAATTATGTTGATAACAATTTAAAAAGTTTATTCATCAAAGAATTAACGCAAGTTCCAAATGATTAGTAAATCAACTTTAGCTGGGTTTATTCCCAGAAAACCGTCATTGCTTAATTCTCCACACTATACACAAGTTATCCACAATTCAAAGGTTAATATACCGTTTTATTTTTAGTTTTGCACATCGTCCACAATGGAAATTCACTTGGTTTTGTGTAGTAATTTTGAATTTCATGGACCGGAAATTCCGGTGGAGAAGTTCTTTGGCGCGCGCGACAGTTATCCACAACTCATAATTTTAAATTCGGTTCGGCAGTTATATTCAAATCCCCAGGCCCTTCATGAAGATGATGAAAATATCCAGCCGCAGCAATCATCGCGGCATTATCGGTACATAATTTGAATTCCGGAAAAAAAAGCTGCTTTCCAAGACGCTTTGTCTCTCTTTGGCAATAATCCCGCAACAGTGAATTGGCAGCCACTCCTCCGGAAAGTAAAATTGTATCGACATCATAATGCCCGACAGCATGAAAAAGTTTTACCGTTAATTGAGTAACGGCGCTCTTTTGAAAACTTGCTGCAATACGAGGAACATCGAGTTCCAGTCCCAATTGTTTTTGGTGTTGAATATAATTAATAACCGCCGTTTTTAATCCACTGAAAGAGAAATTATAAGATCCCGTAAAGTTGCCTTTTTGGACAAACTCCAAATCGTCCCGGGCACCTCTGGCCATTTTATCGATAAATGGACCACCCGGATAACCCAAGCCGAGAACTCTGGCAATCTTGTCAAATGCTTCTCCGGCAGCATCATCCGTTGTCTGTCCTAAAATTTGATAAGAACCCCATTTCTCCATCAGTAATAAATCGGTATGCCCGCCGGATACAGTCAGACAAAGTAGAGGCGGCTTAATTTCCGGATGGCCTAATACATTTGCATAAATATGGCCTTCAATATGGTTTACTCCAATAAAAGGAATTTGGGTGGATAAAGCCAATCCTTTCGCAAAGGATAAGCCGATAAGTAAACTTCCAACCAGGCCCGGTCCATAGGTGGAGGCAATCAATTGAATATCTTGGATGGCCACGCCGGCCTCAGCCATTGCCAATTGATAGATCGGCGCTATAGCTTCCAAATGAGAACGGGCCGCTAATTCAGGCACGACTCCTCCAAATCTCTGATGTAAATCAATCTGGGAAGAGATTATATTACTTCGTATTTTAAAGCCATCCTCAATTACGGCGACCGAAGTATCATCGCAGGATGTTTCAATGCCTAGTGTCAAAAAATGAGCCATATTAACCCCAATTTTCTTAATGATTCTACCCACTAGATTATAACCCAACCATTTAATATATAAAATCTTCTTCTGAGATTACAGTTTCAGCTAAAGTTCTCAATTCTTCTGAGAGTTCACTGACTTTAAACGCAATCCGGTTGGCTTCTTTCACATTCAGTTGATAATCAAGAGTTTCCAAATCAAAATTAAAATTACCGATATTATCTTCACTGGTTAATAGAATCGCCTGACGGATTTCTCCCGAAAACTGGTTGCTTTGTACAAGAAGGGTTTCCATAACCGAAGTCAACTTTTCGATATTCTCAAAATTAGTTTGCGCTATCCGGAATAACTCATCACAAATTTTCCCAACTTCTTCACAAACCAGGAACGAAATGGGAAAAGCCTCTGAATGCTGATGAATCAAATTTAAAATATCCTTATTTTTTCCATTAATCCTGTTGAGCATGGTACTTAACTGTATAGAAGCTTTCTTGGAATATTCAACCAACTTAGCGATTTCTTTCGCAACAACTCCAAATCCAAGCCCTTTGTCGCCCGCTCTTGCGGCTTGAATTGCCGTATTAAACGCCAGAAGTTCGGTTCGTTCAGAAACGTCATTGAGAATGGAAATAACTCCTTTGATTTTTGCCGAAGCCTCATCCAAATTCTTTGCTAAATCGTCAATTTCAATCAATTCATCATGAACCTCGGAATTTTGATTTAATATATTTTGGATTTGGTCTTGAACCGTAGTTAATTGATTTTTTAAGCCATCATGAATCACCGCGAGGTGCTGGGGGATCTTTTGCAATTCTTCCCCATTATTCGTAATTACCGACAATTGACTATGAGCACTTCCAATCAATTGATTTTCATTATTCAAATTATCATTGAGTTCTTCAGATACCTTCTGTAGTTGTATTGCAAACAATTCCGTCTTACGGATCTCGGTAACTAATTCTTTACATAGTTGATCAAAATGACGGATTGAATTTTTGGAGTCTAAAGATTGAGTATTCCAGTGCTGTAATGAATCATTCAAAATATGGCGGAAATGCCCCAATCCCTCTTCGGACATTTCAGGTAATTCAACACTCAATCTTTTTTGTTTCGTGGCATCAAGACATTCAGAAATTAACCCGGCCGGTTTGATGATCGATTTTACAGCAAGCATTATTAAACCACCGCTGATTATCACCGTCAAAGAGAGAATAAACAAACCGAGCAGAAAAGCCCATCCCAGATAAACCCAAACCGAAAAATTTCTTCTTAGGGATTGATTCAACCGTTGTTCCAAGCTTTTTAGCGAAAGAATTTGGTGAGACTTTTGAATTTTATCATGAGTGGTTTTACATACTGTAAATACCAAAGCCCCTTCCAAAAAAATCCCGATTAAAAAAACAATCGCTGCGGCATATATTTTCCCCCGAAAACTGAGGAAATTAAAACAAGACTGAACTCCATATTTCTTCAAAGCGAATCGGGGATTGAACCGGTTCATGATTGTTCCTCCAAGTAGGATTGATGCTTTATTTGAGACAGATTTCTTCGCAACTCCGGTAAATTATCCGCCAATTCATCCACTGACGCAATCACTTTGTCGGATTCAACAATTACTTCGAGGGCTGCTGCTGCTTTTCCACGATTAACCGGTGATTGATCCTTAAGTCTTGATAATACTGCCGCAATATTCTTCAAGGTTTGCTCTTCCACTTCATATTCATTGATCAAGGCGCCATAGCCCTTTATTTTCTCCAAATCATTGGTTAAGGAACCCATAAAGCCTTGAATCCGCTCCTGGATATCGTCAAGGTACTTGCTTTCCGACTTATTAAAGTTCATTAATAACTCTAAAGAACGAATCACAGTCATAGTTTTTTTCCCCATGGCCAGAGAGAGGGTTAACAGTTCCTTTGATGCTTTGGATATTTTAGAAGCCAACTCTTCAATTTCCAGTGCGGCAATACCGAAATTATCCCCGGCCTCTCCGGCGCGAGCGGCCTCAATTGAAGCGTTTAAAGACAGAAGGTTGGTTTGTTCGGCAATGCTATAAAATGAAGTAACCGTCGTCTGTATTTCATCCAGCAATGCTTTCAATTCCTTAAGATAATCCGCAATCCCCCGAAAATATTGTCCTTTTGCAATCGAAGCATTATGATAACTTTTAATTTGATCCGAGTTCGCCGACAATAAATCCCGCGAACCTTGAATTGCGCTTTGGAGATCTGCTGCTTCAACTTGGGATACCATAAAATCCTTATTAATTTCTTGGATTTGCCCCGATAAATCAGGGAACCGATCAAGTTTCTGATAGATTTTATCGGCGAGATCACCCAGATTCTGCTTAATCGAAACATGCTGGGAATTATTTTTCTTAATCCATTGGCCAAGCTGGTGAATTAAAGGAGTAAAGTCATCGATTTTATTGAGTATATTTATATATCGTTCCGAAAGCCGCTGCAAATAACCATTTAACGCAACTTGTAACTCTTCCAGCTCGACCGTTTGATATGGCAAAATCCCGGGGTTGATTTTACCTTTCCTGAGGTTCTCGGCAACATTATTAAAATGTTTAATGGCTTTTTGGTGATTTTCCCCTTCTCCGAGCATCATTTTCAAAAGGCAGGCAACTCCTGCAAGAATTATACACAAGAGAAGAAGTTCGGTTATCCATGTGTTCCGGTAAATCGTCTTTGCGCTCCTGCGTGTTTGGATATCGAGCTGCTCTTGATATTGATCCAAATAGCCTTTCGCTCTCTTGGCTTCCGAAGTGATTTTGAAATCGTTTATCACCGGTTCATTCAGGAAAAGATTCAGCTTCTCGATACTCCGTTTCAATTTTTTAATGACTTTAGGATGCTGAGTATCCGATAACAGGTAGGCTAGGCGTTTCACGCCGAAGAGGCCTTTATCGCGAACCCCTTTTCCCGAAACCCTTTCGCTAATGAGAGTGTTTAGCTTGTTTTGCAATTCATTGATCATCTCGACTTTTTTATAATAGCCCTGATCAACATGGACCCATTGACGATTCATGGCAAATAACAAAGAAAAGCCCAGGAGAACCTCTAACCCGCCGAGTATCAAAAAAGCAAAAAATATCGTTTTAAATCTTGAAACCGTGGAAGGTTTGTAAAGGTTGTCCCTTAACCGGCGAAAAGATATTGTATGCCCGCGGCCGGAAGATATGAGAGGTAAATTATTGAAAACATTCGAGGGTTTAAATCGGGATTTAAAATTTTTTAGCATCATGTTCATAAAAATCCCCCCTGAGGCTGTCTAAAAAAATTTTACAATGAAAAAAGATATCCCACATATCGTCCTATTGAATATGCAAAACCATATCATGGAATATCTTTACATTACATTATTTTGGGACAACCCCATCAGAAGATAATCGGCTTATCCTCTGTTTCTTTAAAATTAAACCAAATTTCCGATTACTGATTGTTTACCCGTTTCGGTTCTATTTCAAAGGCTTAGCC
Source organism: Bacillota bacterium (assembly GCA_023401925.1). Classification (GTDB taxonomy): domain Bacteria; phylum Bacillota; class UBA4882; order UBA8346; family UBA8346; genus UBA8346. The sequence continues at coordinate 44,506 of JAEXDA010000071.1, read as the reverse complement.
TGTAAAATCGAATGCAATTTCCCAATAACCGAAAATTCAACGGTTCCCTTTACGAGCCATTTTCAATCGGCTAGCATCAAGAAATGTTGAATTTTCAGCGCGGGCCTCTAAATTCAATTCATAGGCAATGGAGCATCAGGAAGTAATGGGTGGTTTTCCGGGAATGAGCTTTATATTTAAATGATTGGGTAAAACTCTTCCTCTGCGGGATAAATTCTCGGTCATTTAATTATTTAAGGAGTAAATTTGAGCCGCGTTTAAAAGCGAAACCCCTTTTTGCTGCAGCAAACTGATTGCTCCCTCAACATCCTCGACCCGGAAAACAACCACTGCTTTATTGTTGGATTTCCCAACAAAAGCATACATGTACTCGATATTTATTTTCACCGTATCAAGATATTGCAGAATTTCCGAAAGCCCTCCGGGTTTATCCGGAATTTCCACGGCAATGACATCTGTAGCGCTGACGGTAAAACCCTCCGCTTTTAATATCCCCATGGCTTCTTCCGGATCGCCGACAATCAGTCGTAAAATTCCAAAATCAGTCGTATCGGCTATTGAAAGAGCCCGAATGTTGATATTATGCTGTCCCAAAGTTTTGGTTATTCCAGCTAAGCGGCCGGATTTGTTCTCTAAAAAAACTGAGATTTGCTTGACCTTCATTCACAGCCCTCTCCCTTCTCAAGTTTTTTTATTTCTTATTTCGTTTCAATCTTATAAAAATCCCCATTGATTATTCTTGAATTAGCAAGAAATCCCTGCCGTCCAAGAGAAATAATATTTTTATCCGCAATAAACATCCCGGCGATCGATGATCCGTTTTGCCTTTCCTTCGCTACGGGCAATTGTTTTGGGTTCAACCAATTTAATACGCGCCGAGATTCCCAAGGTAGTCTGCATCTCCCGGCGGATCAGCGCCTCGATCTCTTCCAATTTCCGCACTTGATCGGAAAATAGCCGTTCCGAAACTTCAACCCAAATCTCCAGATCGTCCATTGTACCTTCCCTGTCCACCACCAGTTGATAATGGGGCTCCGTTTCACCTATCTCCAGCAGGACGCTTTCAATTTGGGATGGGAAAACATTAACGCCACGAATGATTAGCATATCGTCGGTCCGGCCCATAACCCTGTTCATTCTTAAGTGAGTTCTGCCACAGCGGCACATATCGTTGTATAAGATACTGATATCCCTGGTCCGGTAACGAATTAAGGGCAAAGCCTCTTTGGTAATACAAGTAAAGACCACTTCCCCCTTTTCACCGTAGGGTAACACTTCACCAGTTGCCGGATCAATAATCTCCACCAAAAAATGGTCTTCCCACACATGCAACCCATTTTGCTCCGTGCATTCACAAGCTACCCCGGGCCCGATGATTTCGCACAAACCATAAATATCATAGGCCTTAATATTTAATTTCTCCTCAATTTCTTTCCGCATGTTATTAGACCATGGCTCCGCACCGAAAAAACCTCTTTTCAAAGGAAAGTTCTTGATATCAATTCCTTCTTCCACCGCCGTTTCCGCCACATATAAAATATAGGAGGGAGTGCAGGCAACCGTTGTCGTTCCAAAATCGGCCATGATTTGCAACTGTCTCTTGGTATTTCCACCGGAAATGGGGACAACGGTCGCTCCGATCCTTTCGGCGCCGTAATGGGCTCCAAGTCCACCTGTAAATAAGCCGTAACCATATGCAACCTGAACAATATCCTTACGGGTCACTCCCCCGGCTCCCATGGTACGGGCCATCACTTCCGCCCAAATGCCGATATCGTTTTTAGTATAACCCACTACCGTCATCTTACCGGTGGTACCCGACGAAGCTTGAATCCTAACCACTTCATCCTGGGGGACTGCAAACAATCCGAAGGGATAATTATCCCTCAAGTCTTGCTTGGTGGTAAACGGTAGCTTTTGGACATCTTGAACGCACTTGATATCTTCCGGTTTTACTCCCGCTTCTTCAAATTTCCGGCGATAAAAAGGAATATTATGATAAACCTTCTCGACAGTTTTCCGAAGTCGTTCTCCCTGAATCCTTTCAAGCTCGGCCCGGGGCATTGTTTCCATTTCCTGATTCCACATAGTTTTCTGCCTCCTCATGGTTTAATAAATTTAAGTTATAAATCCTCTTAATAGCCAAAAAGCCTTTCGTCTCTTTATGAGACGAAAGGCTTTACTTCCGTGGTACCACTCAACTTGGACCAAACAGTCCAACTCTTTGAACCGCAATGATTCATTCGTGAATGATCCATTCGCGCTCAGGCGCGGTTATGGGCCAACCGATGAAACATGAGGGCTGTTCCTTAATGTAACGGAAGGAAAATCCGGCCTAGCCTAATACCTTTTTTAAAGTAAATCTGGTACAATAAATATGGATTCAGCAGGCAACTCCGAGGTGAACTTCCAAACAGCCTCATAAACCCTCTCGCACTAAAGTGGGGGCTCCCTGAATTATGCGGAATGTTTGTACTTTTCCTCATCATCGTTATTATGATTATAACCGATAATTAAATTAGTAAAATTATACCATGGTGAATCAAAAAATTCAATTCCAATTGTGAGGTATCGTGACTTTGGCCGATTTAAGAGTTATTGTTGACGCGGATGCATGTCCAAAAAACTGTTTGCAAATCATCCAAAAACTGTCCCAAACTTATCGCTACCAGGTCATAACAGTCGCTTCATTTAATCATCAAATCCAGGGCGCTCATCATTATATCGTGGGAAACGAGTCCCAAGCGGCAGATATCATGGTGAGTAACTTAACCAAACCCGGTGATATTGTTGTTACTCAGGACTGGGGTCTGGCTGCGATTGTTCTGGCCAAAAACGCCAAAGCCCTTTCACCTACCGGTAGAATTTTTGAAACCGCAACCATTGATTTATTATTGGAAGAACGAAATATCCTGGCAAAATACAGGCGCGGCGGAGGAAGAACCAAAGGCCCGTCCAAAAGAAGCATCCAGGATGATCAAAATTTCGAAAAAAATCTCCTTCGATTGGTAACAGAACCCCCCAATTAGTCCCCTTCAATCCTCCATGCCGGTTTCCATTTCCCAAAATTTAGCAATATTTTTTCCGCAAGATCCTTCTGACTAAATCTATACTTTAGTAGCAATAATAACTTTAATTTTATAAGGAGGGTGCGATGACGAATATGACGGATGAGGGATTGAGAACCAAGATTCAGCAAAAGCTCAGTGTTCATCCTCAATTGGCTTCCTATGCTTTAAAAACAAGGATTTATCCAAACGGTACCGTACAAATTCAAGGTATAGTTGATGTCCTGGAAGAAAAGCTTCAAGCGGAAGAATTGATTTGGAGCATTCCCGGAGTTAAAAAGATTGAAAACAATCTTACAGTTTGCACCGATGGCCAAATTGATGACTTCGACGTGGCATTCGAAGTAGCTGAGGAGTTTCAGGCAAACCCGGAGGTTCCGGTCACAATAGGTGTCAAAGTAACCGGCGGTGAAGTCCAATTAATGGGCCGGGTTTCCAACTTCAATCAGGCCCAGGAAGCGGTGGAAACCGCAGCGAAAGCTCGCGGAGTCCGTGAAATTATCAGTCACCTGAAAATGTCCCAAACAATCGATGACGCCACTTTGAATAATCAGGTTCAAGCCGCTTTGATTGCCGAACCGGCTCTAATTACTGGCCGTATTAAAAGTGTAACCCAGCACGGAACAGTTACCCTGTTTGGTAAAGTCCCTGAAAATCAGGCAACGCTGGCTTTAGAAACCGCCATGAAGGTTCCAGGCGTTAAGCATATTAAAAATTCACTCAATCAACAAACAACGGAAATCGATGATCAAATAACCATCCGCTTTCTCCAACAAATTTCCGCCAATCCTTATCTCAATCAATCGCCCATCAGTATTAACGTCACCGGCGGGCGAATTATCGTTTCCGGGGCCGTCGATAGTTTAAAAGCCAAACGGGATATCGAGGAGATTCTTCATCGGCTGCCGGATGATTTTAAGCAAGATATTTATCAGATTGAAAATCAGCTTCGTTTGGAACAGTAAATTTTGCAAAAGTTCGGTTTTTAGTACCTTTTGAAAAAACAACGGATTTACTGGCCTTGAATGAATGTTTGTCAGTTATTGTTTTGAGATAAAAGAAAATTCCGGGCCAGCTCCAACAGAATCAATCTCTGATTCCGGGCGGGCTCATCAAGGACACATTCTTTTAAATAGTCCAGAATTTTTCCCACTTGCGGCCCTGGAGTCATATGAAATTCTTCCATCAAATCTTTACCGTTGAGGGCCAGCCGAAACGGATTATATCCATTCTCATCCGATAATACTTGGGTGAAACGTTCACGGAGTTCATTCCAAAATTCCCAAGTGCGATAGTCGATGCCGCCGATTCGTGAGTCCGTGGCGATAATGTCCGCCCGGCGCAACTCCAAAAGGTCAAACATCAGTTCCGGGCCGACTTTAGCAGCTAAACGTCTGATTGCTCCATCGCTGGTGTGTCCGTCGATGTAAAACATGTGATTTTGAATTAAGAGTACCACAGAGTGAATGATTTTTTGAGGATAATGAAGCCGTTCCAAAATGGTTGCCCCAAGTTCAGCACCGCGTTTTTCATGACCATAAAAATGGATACCGCTTTGTTCTATGCTTTTGGTTAGCGGTTTGGCAATGTCATGGAGCAATGCCGCCAACCTTAAATGAAGCCGAGGATGAACCGCAACAGTGGTGTCCACCAAATGGCGCCATAAAAAAGGTTGTTCCCTCTCACTCATCCAGCACCCGTCACTACCAGTGGGAGGATTCAATAGTTCCGGGATAAAAACATTCAATAAGCCGCTTTGATGGAGCCCCTCAAGTCCGCCAGCAACACCCTGGCCAACCAACAATTTACTAAACTCGTCCCGAATCCGTTCAAAGCTAACCCCTGCCGCAAAGCTGGGGTTTATCGCTTGTTCGGTTAATCGATGGGGCTGTAGTTTCATAACAGCCAAAAAACGATAAAAACGAAACATCCGTAAGCCGTCTTCCCGGAACCGCAGCATAGGATCGCCTACAGCCTTCAAAAGACGCTTACGGATATCTTTTCTCCCATCAAAAGGATCAATCAATTCCTGACTTGAAAAGTCCCATGCCAAAGCATTTACCGTAAAATCTCGGCGGCCTAAATCCGTGACAATATCTTTGGTGAAGTGAATTTCCCGCGGGTGGCGCCCATCATCATAAGCCAGTTCCTCTCGTAAAGTTGTAATTTCCGCGATCTGATCTTCCCAGATTACTGCGATGGTCCCGAATTTCTCGCCGGTAGCAATGGTCTTTCCAAAAATTCCGGTTATTTGCTCCGGCAAAGCATCACTTGCCAGGTCCCAGTCATTGGGCGTTGTTCCCCACAGCAGATCTCGGACTGCGCCGCCTACTAAATAAGCCCGAAAACCATTACCCAGCAACTGCTTTGCAACTTCCGTCACCCAGGCCGGGATTTGAAGGAAATTCAGTTTCTCTGTCGTGGTTAGTTGGGATCGAACTGAAGCCATTGGGACACTCCCGTTTCAGGCCTTTCAGCCCGATACTTTGTCAATCCGGCGGATCGAAACGTGCAAAGCCTCACGTTGGCAAAGATCCTGGCACCGCAAGCAATAAATACATTCGGATTGGTTCACTTTTGGTAAATCCGTAATCTTATTGGTCGCTTCGATTCCGTTCATCGGACAGTCTCCGCCGGTGCATTTGCCACATACCATACAAGTGCCGGCATCGGCCCGCATTTTAAAAATGGCCATCCGGGAAGTCAACGAGAAAATAGCTCCTAAAGGACAAACATAACGGCAAATCGGCCTTTCAATCAATATCGAAACCACCAGGGTCAAGAACAAAAAGAACATTGCCAATTCGGTACCGTTAAAGCCGACCAGGGTTTTTAAAGGCCCGAAATGATCCCATAAATTGTTCCCGGTCCGCCAGAATACATACAGAAGAACTACCAAAATGATATATTTAAGATATTTTAATACCGAGTCCGGAGCCGATGGCATCTTCATTTTAATTTTCGGATAAACCAACTCCTGAATGGCGCCTAAGGGACAAATCCAACCGCAATAAAAACGGCCAAGGAACACCGATAAAATGACCATGATTCCCAAAATAATCAATGAACCGTTGAACGTAAATTCCGTTTTCGGGATTATATTAAACACTGCCGAGATCGGATCCAAGGAATTTCCCAAATAAAAGCCTAGAATAATTATACTTAAAAAAAGTAAAGGCCGCCGAAAGTTTTTCATTCTCAACAAATAAAAAACAAGGCCGATGAAGGAAAAAACATACCACACTTGAAGGTTTAAAGGATTCGAAACCCACCAGTTTCCGATAAATAGCAGGATGTTCTCAATTTTCAAAGATGGATTGCCAGCCGGCATTTGGGTGGTAGAACGTCCACTCAGGGGATTCGCTTTTGCCGGGGGTGACGGCTTTGTTTGGATGTCTTCATTCACGGCGCCGCTGGTTTTCTCCTCTACAGACTTGAAAGGCGCTTTGACGTTTATGTCATTTCTCACGCCGCCGTTTGGTTGAGCCTGTTTTGCAGAATCCGTCCGGGGCTCGGGCTCGGCTATGTCGGAATTTTCCGATTGGGAGGCGGTAACTGTTTCCGCTAATAATAACCGGTTATGAAAGGATTGGCCGGCCCCGCCTTCCATGGCCAATAAATGAACTGGATTCATCCATAGTGCAAAACAAATCACCATTCCAACGGAGAACATTTTCTTCATCCCAAACCACCTCATATTTAATCGTGGATTCAATCCTGTTAATTATTCCGCTTATTACCGGTTATTTCCTACTTTAATCACTGATATTTTAAAAAAATTTCAATTCTTTATCCTCATCCGGGGGAATGGACGTTTTGGGTGTCACGGGAGTAAAACAAATCGGCAACTGCCGTGATTTAAAAAATTCACTTCCCAACACATTTAATAATAACTCATCAATATTCAGTAGATTATCATTTTTTTCTTTCATTCAAATTTCCTCCATGCAAAACTCTATTTTTTATCGGCAGATTCCATTCAGTTTTTATAGCTTTTTTGCAAACATTGAGTTAACATTTACAAATTTCTGTCTTCTTAAAGTAAACTCTTCGAGATTTCACTCATGCATCTTTTGGAATTCCAGGGCATAAGGTGAAATAATAAGGAGGTCATCGAGTGCGTTCCTTAAATGCTCTCATTGGTTTGCTGTTAATCGTTTTATTGATTGTAACCCCCTTGATTCTACTCAAAAAAATTGCACCCCCTAAGCAAACTCAATTTTCAACGATACCGATTACGCTGTTGTCAAGAAGCGAAGGCAAAATCTTTCATACTGATTTGGAAAGCTATCTCCTGGGCGTTGTCGCGGCGGAAATGCCGGCCAATTTTGAAATCGAAGCTCTAAAGGCCCAGGCAATCGCGGCCCGTACCATAGCCGTTCAAAGATTAAAACGTTTTGGAGGCCGTGGTTGTCAACACTATCCCGGTGTCGATTTTTGTGATGACCCCAGTGAAAATCAGGCTTGGCAGTCCATATCCGAATTGAAGGCCAAATGGGGCGTTTCGGATTTTCCCAGACTTTATGCCAAAATAAACAGGGCAGTAAAGGAAACCGCGGGAATCATTCTGACTTACCGTAACAAACCCATCGACGCCCTATTTCATTCCACTTGCGGTGTAGGTACGGCTGACGCTTCGGAAATTTGGCAACATCAAGTTCCTTATTTACAAAGCGTTAGTTGCGGCTTCGATTACGACTCTCCCCGTTTTGCAAGTCAAATAAGTTATAGTTGGTCCGAATTAGCAAGGCGTCTTCAAATATCTGGAAACCATTTAAAAACCATCCGGATCCGGAAACGTTCTCCACACGGAAGGGTTTTATCCATATCAGTCGATAAAGCCCTTTACTCCGGTGAGAATTTCCGGAAAGCTCTCGCCCTAAACTCGACCTGTTTTACTTGTACCGCTTCGAAAAATGGGATTGTCTTCAAAACAATAGGCTATGGCCATGGGGTGGGGATGTGTCAATATGGGGCCAACGGCATGGCCAAGCAACGCTTTACTTATAAGCAAATTTTACGCCATTACTACCGGGGAATTCAATTCAGTCGCATCAACTAAGAATCAGAGGACCTTAAGCGCAGAGTGTCTTTATAGGAAACAAACGCGGATAATTTTTCCTGTAAAGACAAAGACTACCCTTGAGGTGATAGTCTTGAAAAAAAGCAAACGCTTCGTAAACCCAAAATCAAAATTAAAGGCTTGGTTCCTTGATGGCAGTCATTATTGTAAAAAAACAGCCGGCATTCTTTATCAAAATGCCCGCCCATTTCTGGCTTTAAAATATTGGCCTATTTATGGATTGGCTTTTTGTTTGGGTCTCTATTTATGGGGACCCGGCCATGGATTTCAAAAATTGAAAACCTGGCAAAATAGTGTATTTTCAAAAAAAAGTCAGGTTCAATCCCGCGAAACATTGGAACTTCAATTGAAACAATTAAGAAACCAATTGCAGGCCAACCAGAACCCTCAAAAGGAGCCGGCTTTTGATCCCATCACTTTTAGTCGACCGGCATTGGGACAAATCGTTCAGGGCTTTGATTGGTTCGAATCAGGTAACTCCTGGCGTCTACATACCGGAGTCGACATCGGAATGCCGCCCGAAAGCAATATTATTGCAGCGGCCGCGGGGACTATCGAAAAAATCCAGGAATCCGGAGGAGGAACTTATTCGGTAACAATTACCCACGGTGACGGTTGGAAAAGTATTTACTCAAATCTGGCTACCATCATGGTAAAAGAGGGACAGGCCATTATCAAAGGAGTCATCATCGGTACGAGCGGCACCAAAGGCTGCGAACCTTCCATTCCCAGCTTTCATTTTGGGATTTACCACGACGAGCAGGCGATGGATCCCCAAAAACTGGTTCCGGGTCTGACCGATTAATTAAATCATAAACCCCTTTCCCAGTCCATATACATGTAATAAAAACATGGAAGGGTGGGGGGATTGAAGGATTATATTCAAAAAAGAGTGCTTGACCTCAGCCATTACATAGCCGATCAACAAGCCACCGTAAGACAAGCGGCCCGGTTTTTTGGAGTCAGCAAAAGCACGGTTCATAAAGATGTTACCGAAAGATTGCCGGATATTAATCATAATTTAGCTGTGGAAGTAAAACGGATATTGGAGATTAATAAATCCGAACGTCATATTCGGGGCGGCGAAGCTACAAAAAGGAAATATCAAACAAAAGTTGAAATAACGACAAAAAAAGGAGGATATTCAAAAAAAGCGTAGAACTTAAATTAAGTAAAATTTGGAAGCATCTAGTTGGGGGGCTTTTTTCTTGAATTTTCGGAATCTAATAACTGATATCGGCGTGGATCTAGGCACCGCCAGTGTATTAGTTTATGTTAAAAACCAAGGCATTGTCATCCGCGAACCATCGGTCGTCGCACTGCAAAAAGATAACAATAAAATTTTAGCTGTTGGAGAAGAAGCCCGTCAAATGATTGGACGAACTCCGGGCAACATCGTAGCGATTAGACCGCTCCGTGATGGTGTTATTGCCGACTATGACATTACCGAAACCATGTTGAAATATTTTATTGAAAGAGTGTCCCCCAAACCCCGTTTATTCCGGCCTCAAGTTGTTGTTTGCGTCCCTTCCGGAGTAACTAGTGTTGAAAAAAGAGCAGTTCTTGAAGCTGCAATGCAAGCAGGAGCTAAAAAAACTTACCTAATCGAAGAACCCATGGCGGCCGCTATCGGTGCCGGACTCAATATAACCGAAGCCAATGGAAATATGGTGGTGGACATTGGCGGCGGGACAACGGATATTGCAATTATTTCCTTAGGTGGTATTGTAGTCAGCGAATCTCTTCGTGTCGGTGGAGATAAATTCGATGAAGCGATCATCCGTTATATCAAAAAGATGTATAATATGATGGTCGGAGAGCGTACTGCGGAAGATGTTAAGATTCGAATCGGTTCGGCTTACCCCGAAGGGGAAGGAAAATCGGTGGAGATTCGCGGCCGCGATTTGGTTACCGGGTTACCCCGAACCATCAAATTTACTTCGACTGATTCTTTCCAAGCATTATCGGAACCCATTACATCCATTATCGATGGAATTAAATCCGTTTTGGAACGTACTCCGCCAGAATTAGCCTCCGACATCGTTGATAAAGGAATCGTCATGACCGGCGGCGGATCATTATTACACGGATTTACCCGGTTGCTAGCGGAGGAAACGGGAATTCCGATTCATCTTGCCGAAGATCCTCTTTCCTGCGTGGCTTTGGGAACCGGTAAAATTTTAGAAAACGAGGGTTTTGACTCCATCCGTAATAATCTCATTGTCGGCAGCCGTTCGATATAATCTCAAATTGAAGTCGATGAAACCAAAATTCTGGCGCCCCTTGGAATCTAAATCGCCGGAATTTTTTATTTTTAGCCGCCCTTACGAACGTTCTGGTTCCTAAACATCAAGCAATAACCTACGGTAATTATGAACTCACTCTACCCCGGCCGGTCTCTCCGGCATAATGAGCCAAGCAATGAGATAAACCGGTAAAATCGTACAACATGTGAGGAACAAAGCAATTGCTGTAATAAGCCGGATAAGCACCGGATCAACATCAAGATAATCGGCAAGACCGCCACAAACACCACCCAATACCTTTGATTGCGAACGATATAAACGTTTCATCATGGTTACCCCTTTTATGGATGAATCCATTACTTATTTTGAACAACGAAATAAAGGTGACTTCATGGACAATCAAAAATCAACTCTACCCAAGACTGCCGTCCAAAAAATATTAAGAGCCATTCGTGAGTTTCAGCTTATCGATCCGGGGGACCGGGTGTTGGTGGGTTTCTCCGGCGGCAAAGATAGCGCTTTCCTATTATATGCTCTAAGCATCTTGAAAAAACACCGGATTATTCCTTTTGAACTTGGAGCTCTAACCATCGACCTCGGTTTTGAAGGCGATTTTGATTTTCAATCCTTAAGCGAGTTTTGTCAATTCCTTGATGTGCCTTTTCAGATCATGAAAACCGAGATTGCCAAATATGCTTTCTCAGAGTCCAATCCTGAAAGCCCTTGCGCAACTTGCTCCTTTTTGCGCCGGGGAGCGATGAACCGTTTTGCCAAAAACAACAACTATAACCGGGTCGCTCTGGCTCATCATTACGACGATGCTGTGGAAACCTTTTTAATGAGCATCCTTTACTCCGGCCAGATTAAAACCTTCCTTCCCAGGACGGACTTACAAAGGGCCGGCTTAACATCCATCCGCCCCCTGGTCTATTTCCGGGAAAGCGAAATTATTGAGATGCTCCCGCTCACTCATTTCAAACCCGTTCCGGCTCCTTGCGGAGTGGCAGGCCATACCCAGCGGGCCGCCACCAAAAATTTAATCCGTTCTCTCTGCCAAAATAACGGGGCGGTATTCCATCACCTGGCTTCGGCCATGAGATCCGGTAAACCCCAGGAGCTTTGGCCGGCTGCGATGGAACATGACCCAATCCGTAAATTTTCAAAAAAAGAAAACCGCCATGCTCCTTAAAAACCTTTAACTCCTGCTGAACTAAAGGGATCTTGCAACTCGGGAGAATTCTCTGGAGCCCAATGATTCATCAACTCCCGGGTTTCAGCAAAAACCTCCCTCATCCTTTGTCGGGCGGCCTCATCAACCGTTGGATCATTCCCCCGATACTCGGAGCCGGTTACCCTGATAATCCGGTAATGATACTTCCCCTGTTCCAAATATCGATTAACCCACAAGGGCGTATACTCGGCCTGAGTGATGCTGACTCCCGGCCCGTCTTTTTTCTTGATCAGCAAAAGTTTAACCAACAAACCGTAATCACTATAACGCCAACGCTGATTGGAGAGAAAGTTTCCCAAAGAATAGGCCACAAAGCCATCCCGCTCCGCCATCCGGACAGGATCAAAACCGCTCCGTTTTTCCAAAGGCTGCACCACGTGAACATGGCTTCCTAAAACGATATCCACTCCCGAGCGAATCAGCCAATCGCACAGTTCCTGCTGCTCCTTGGAGGGTATCCGCTGATATTCCACTCCGGTATGCACAGCCGCGATGATGCAGTCCGCTCCAGCCTCTTTCACTTCTTGAATCTCTTGAAGCGCCTTTTGGCGGTCCATTATATTGACCATCCATTCCCGGCCGGATGGAAGAGGGTGATCGTTCGTAAAAGAGGTATAGGACAAAAATCCGAGCCGAATCCCTTTGCAATCCACTATCCGGTAAGATTTGCCCTTTTCCTGATAACGGCAGCCGGCATAGGGCAAACCGATTTTTTCCAAATACCGTAAAGTTTTCACCAAGCCCTCGGCCCCTTGATCTAAGGAGTGGTTGTGGGCGGTAAATACCAATTTCAGTCCGGCCCACTTTAGAGCATCCGCTATCGCCTGGGGAGAGAGGAATTCCGGATAACCGGTATACTTTTCACCGGGCTCTCCCAATTGGGTTTCCAGCACTCCGGTTGCAAAATCGGCGTTTTCCAGTTCCGGGCGGATTTCACTAAAAATCGGCCGAAAATCATAGGTTTGATCGGAAGGATTCAAAGCCGAATTCACAATCGGCATGTGCATATCGACATCGCCCACCGCGGCCAGAGTTACCATTGGAACCGGATCCGGCCGATCCTCAGCCTGAGCAGGCACAGACTGTGAACTTTGCCGCGTTGGTTTCGTACCCTCACGGAAAGGGGTCGGTTTTTTAATTGTTTTCTGGGGAGCTCTTGAAGAAAGGAGACCGGTTGTCGATTGGTACCACTTAAGGAGTTTTTCGGGCAATTTTCCGACATTGCGGCTCCAGCCATAAACACAAGCCCCAAGGAAGATAGCTATTATCAAAATACAAAAAATTTTTTTCACAAGAACCCCCACCCAAAATCAGATGAGAACGAATTCGCCGTTTGGAAATACTATCCTCGTTTTTGGGGACTTCTTCGGCTGTCGATAGGAAGTCTTTTACCGGCTAATTCGTCCCTGCGGGCGAGGGATTCAAATTCACAACCTGGGGAACAATTTGCGTGCTCCCGGCGGCTATCCCCACCCCGGTTTTGGCATCATGGACCCGGCACTGTAACTCCAAAAAGCCGGGATGATCCGTTAGTTGGCCATACAGGATATAGTCAACACCCAACATCTTTCCGAGATTGCGAGTAAATTGCACGGTCCCGATGGTGTCCGGTGTAGCCGGCGTTGTTCCCGGCGTATTGGTTGATAATAACTGCTGAACGACCTTGCCCGTGGTTGCGCTTTCAGCCACCGCAAACCGTCGGGAATTGATCAGTTCATTCAGCATCAATTCCTGGGCTACCCGGGGGGTGGTAATGTCCTTCGAATTTAAGTACTCAAATTGAACAACCGCAATCGAAAACTGTTTGGTCTTTTCAATAGCGAGTTGCCCTGGCTTAATCGGAATCGGACTGGAGTCGGGCACCGGATTGATGACCTGACCGATGGAATAGGAATCCCTCACCGCAACAATCCGGATATCTGCCACATGGCTTTGGATAGTTCCAAGCTTGGTCCGTCTTACCGGATCATTCACCGGTTCACCTTCGGCAAGAATTTCATATTCCGTTTCTTCTCTGACATATTGTTTTTTGCCGACATTTAAATAGATATTGTCCCCATCTACCGCGGCCACTTTCGCCTCCATAACCCCAAATTGGTCGGTAATCGTACGGGTTAGAGTAGTAACAGCGGTGGCAAGAGGGTTTTCCTCTCCCAAGGCCATCGTGGGCACCATCAAAAAGATGATTGTCGCAAAAAAAGTAAGTCTGCCTTTTTTCAAAACCATCGCTCCATTTTTCACCAGTTCTTCTTTTATGTATCGGAAGAAATGGGAATCTACTTTAGGCCCTCTCCCTTTCCTCTTGTCGCTGGGCCTATTTTTACCACAATCTTTTTTTCCAATCCTCCCATTGCTGATCTCATTTTAAAAATCATTCTTGAGTGTTCCTGTGAACTTGTCTTAAAACGTCAAACTTCCCGGAATGAGCGAAATGTTCTTTGACAGGCAGGCGCAAAAAAATTATTTTCTTCATAATGCTGCCCTTATAATCACGGAACTCAAGCGACGAAAATTCTCCATTAAAATCGGATGGAACTATTTGCCCGTTAAACCCCGGAACCAACACCAAAATATAACGCTGGCGATTCAAAAAGATCAAAATATCCTCTACGATCTTTTGTAAACTTTTGACGAAACCTGCATTTTGATCTTTATTTTGATGGCCTGAAAGTGTATAATCATTAATAATTTTATTGATACGCGCACGCGCGCTTCATGGGGGTTGACCAATGATCAAAATTGCAATTGTCGGAGCCACCGGTATCGTGGGCCAGCAGGCGATCGTCTGTTTAACAAATCATCCCTGGTTTAAAATAACGAAACTGGCAGCTTCGGAACGTTCTGCCGGTAAAAAATATCGTGATGCTCTTAAAGATGCCAGCGGCGCTTCCAAATGGTGGTGCCCGGAGGAAATGCCCGAAGAAATAGCGGAAATGATGGTCGAAGATGCCGCCGAATTTGATCCGGCCAGTGTTGATATGATTTTCTCCACTGTTGACGCAGGGATCGCCAAAGAACTGGAACCGAAATTCGCCAAAACGACGCCGGTCATCAGTACGGCCTCCGCTTTCCGTTTTGAAAACGATACCCCAATCCTGATCGGCGGAATCAATATGGAACAAGCCAACTTATTGGATGTGCAACGAAAAAACCGCGGCTGGAAAGGATTCGTCGCTCCCAAGTCCAACTGCACCATCTCCGGACTGACAGTTTCCTTAAAACCGGTGTTAGATTCCTTCGGAGTCAAACAAGTGATTATGGTGTCCCAGCAAGCCATGTCCGGTGCCGGACGCACTCCGGGACTCTCGGCCATGGATATGACCGAAAACGTAGTCCCTTATATCCCCGGTGAAGAGCCGAAGGTGGAAATGGAACCCCAAAAAATACTCGGTAAGTTGGTAGGAGATGCTATCGTTCCCGCGGCTTTCGGAATCTCAGCCACCTGTACCCGGGTGCCGGTACTTGACGGCCACTTGGTCAGCGCCTTTGTGCAGACGGAAAAACCTTGCACCCCGGAAGAAATCAAAAAAGTAATGACGGAATTTGGCAAAGACTTCTGTGCTCTGGGTCTACCCAGTTCTCCCAAACACTTGATTGAAGTCACCGATGATCCCTTCCGTCCCCAACCGCGGATGGATCGTGAGCGAGGCGGCGGTATGACCGTCACCGTGGGCCGGATTCGCAAAGATCCGCTTTTTGAGAACGGTTTTAAATATGTATGTTTAGCCCATAACACCAAGTTAGGCGCTGCCAAAGGCGCTCTGCAGACTGCAGAGTATTTGGCGAAGTATTATTTGAAATTGGTGTAAACAAACAGGATTTAAAAAAACAAAGGGCTAGAGGAGTCGAACAACCTCATGCCCTTTATTTATTAAACTTGGCTATTGTTACCCAAAGATCTCTTTCACCATTGTCACGTTTGCTTTTTTTATAATAACTCCGTTATCTTAACCGCGAAAAAGTGAATATCGGCTATATGAATCGCTCTTCCCCTCCCTTCAGCATTCATAAGGGCTTACAGTCAAAGGGAGGGGAAAAGCAATCGGACGACCATTGCCTGCCAGCTTACTGAAGGGGTGAGTAGAAACCGTCCCGGACACACAAGTACAATATAAAGTTACGATAAGGGCTGATTGGACACGGCATCTTTAAACTGACCCAGCCAATGTTTCCAAAAATTCTCCAAGCAAAAATCCGAGGGGATACGGAAAAGTTCATCCAACCCGTCGGCCCGAATGATTCTTTCACATTTAAAAACTCGAATATCCTGCCTTTTTTCACAGTAAGCGACCAAATACCATTCGCCATTCTTTACGATTAAGCCGTATGGACGGACTACTCTCGTTTTCACGTCGTGATTGCCCATACTGGAATTGGCATAAGTCAGCTGAACCTTTTGCGAGCGCCATAACGCCTTTCGCAGTATATCAAGAAAACGCAAATCGGTGCGTTCCTTCCACCAAGCTTCCGGATCAAAATAAAAACGTTCTTTGGCAATTTGGATATCCGTCCGGTATTCACTGGAAACCGTTTTCTCCAATTTTAAAAGAGCGTTTTTCAGGTTCAGACTGGCCTCCGAACATTCCTGGGGAAATAGGCCCATGCCGCTTAAATATAATGAAATGACCTCGTCGCAATGGAATTCCTTCATATTCACCGTATAACCATCCATAAGTGAAAAACCTCCCGCCGGACCCGCCATAGCTGTTATCGGAATTCCAGCCTCGCACAAAATTTCAATATCCCGGTGAATAGTCCGTTTTGAAGTCTCCAGCGCCTCCGCCAGTTCCCCAGCCTTGAGGCAACCCCTTGATTCAATTAGCAACAAGATAGCGATTAACCGATGTAATCTCATCCCATCCTCATTTCACTAGAAAATTTTGTAAACTTATTCTATAACGTTGCCATTATGTTGTCAACGTTTGAAAGTATAATGATAATAAAGAACTTTTAAAAAAGATGGTTTTGAACATGAAAATATTACTGACATCGGCTGGCTTTCAAAACAGAAATATCGCCGCCAAATTTTTAGAGTTGTTGGGGAAACCTCCAAAAGATGCCGGAGTGCTCTTTATACCTACCGCCGCCATTGATGAAACGGCTAAATTTTATGCGAAGAAATGCAAAACGGAATTATTGGCATGTGGAATTATTGAATCGAACTTCCATCCATATAATTTTGAATACAAAATGACCGAACCTGAAGCACTATCCTATGATGTTATATACTTCACCGGCGGGAATACACTTCGTCTTCTTTCGCGAATTAAAGAAAACGGCTTTGATTCCATAATAAAAGCCATGATCAGGCAAGGCAAAACTTATGTAGGGGTTAGTGCAGGTAGCATGATTATGACCCCCAATATTTCACTGGATCATCCCTTGGATTCCTCTACCTCGGGTTTAGGATATCTCCAAGCTTATCTGGCGGTTCATTATAATCAACTTGATGAAGGATGGACGATGGAAACCCAAAGCAGATTGCCTTTACAGCTTATTACACTCCATGATATGCAAGGGATTTGGGTGAATGAGGATAGCTACACCATCATTGAATAAAAAACAATAACGAAGCAATCCTGTTAGGTTTAAATTATCATGGAGGACTGTACATGAATCAAGTCATCGAACAAGTAGAATCCGGTTTAAACGACCATGGTTTAACTTTTATTAAGAAGCCCATCATCATAGGAGGCATGGCTATGGAGTATTACGGAATGAGAAAATCAGGCGCCGATATTGATTTAGTAATATCCAATAAAGATTACCTGGCCCTTTCCGGAACACATCCGGATAAGCGAAAAGATATTTATGGCGATTTAGGTTTGGTCATCGGTAAATTTGAAATCTGGAGAAGTATTGCGCTGCTGGATCGCGATTTCTTTCTTAAGGACGCAATCGATGAGGGAAGCCTATTTGTAGTATCTTTGGACAGACTTTTATTGATGCGTGTGTATGCCCTGGAAGTTGAAAAATATAAGCAAGACTTAATGATGATGAAAGAATATTATGATCAGCATTTTCGCAATCAGGACTTTTTTCGGGAAGCCCAAATCCATATCAGGTCTTATGATAAATCGGGGGGCATTATCTGGAGTGGTCAATATATCGATTCATAGATGCTTCACCCAAAAATCCGCCCCAAATCTGCTTCCAGTCCGGCAAAATAAACGGAACACGCCGTTTCCTTATGTTTATAAGTGGTATTTTGCTGAATATTCCCTTCATCAAAGGAATAAACGGTGATTTCGCCGTTTAAAGGATTAATAATCCAGTACTCCCGTACTCCGGTATCCATATAAAGATCCAATTTTCTAACAAAATCCTTACTGCGGGTGCCTTCTGATATTACCTCCACCACCAAAGCCGGTACACCCATATAATAACCTCGCTCATTGATTTTTTCCTCAAGGTCACAAATTACCATGAGATCGGGTTGGACTACGTTAATATTTTCAGGGTCACGCAACAAGGTAATGTCAAACGGCGCAAAAAAAGCCTGGCATTTCTTACCGGTAAACCAGTTATGAAAAATGACATGGAGGTTAGATAGTATTTTCTGGTGGACGACTTTGGGCGAGGCCAAAAGATAGATTTCCCCGTCAATATACTCGTATCTCTCCTCGCTGCTCTCGTTTAACTTGCGGAATTCCTCCCATGAGGCCTTATAGGGGGAGGCGAGATATGATTTTGCCTGTTCCTGAAAGGACCCGTTTCCGGCGGCGCGACCATCGTTATAAGCCGATAACTTGGCAATGGTCGAACCATTCTGAGTGATAATAATTTCTTCCAGTGCCGCTAACCGGAGATATTGTTCCAAATTATTCTTCAGTTCGCTGGAGTCGACTAACACCAGGACCACCTCGATCGATTCTGCAATTTTAGCCAAAATAACTAATTTTATTATATCCACTGTTTTCCGAAAAGTCAAAAATATTAAAACATGCATCCACCATGAGATTATCCGCCGCCGGCAGGAAAATCCATCTCCACCGCAGAATATTGCTTCCATCAAAAGGAAATCATAAAGCAGGAAAAGGAGTACCCTATGCCTGAATTGCCGGATCTGGAAGTCTTTCGGGGAAATTTAATCAAACAGTTACAGGACCGTCCTTTGCTCGCCATCACCGTCGGCAATCCCCGGAATGTTTTGCCCGCCGCCGGGCCCGTTCTGGAAGAATTCATCGGGAAGCCGTTAATCCAAATCGACCGCATCGGCAAAGAATTGTTCTTTGGTTTTCCGGATCAACGATCTTTCGCGGTCCACTTAATGCTAAACGGCATGTTTCATCTGTGCGGCAGCGGTGAGCAAGCCGCCGCAATCAAGTATCCGATCGCGGCTTTCCAGTTTCCGGAACGAATTTTAGTTATCAGTGACCCGGGCCGGTTGTGTAAAGTCCAATTTATGCCCAAGCCAACCACGGTCCCGGACGCCTTGAGCTCTGAGTTTACCCTGGAATATCTGACGGGCCGCTTAAACCGCAACCCCCTGCTGAATATAAAGGCTTTTTTGATCGATCAAAAAATGGTGAAAGGAATCGGGAACGCTTATGCCGACGAGATACTCTGGGAGAGCCGAATCGCACCCCAATCGCTTTGCGGCAACTTGCCTCCCGCAATCACCTCCCGCCTTCACGTCGTCATTTCCAAAGTCCTACAGGAAGCTATCACCAGCATATTGCAGGAAGCCCCGGAAATTATCAGCGGCGAGATCCGCGGTTTTCTGAAAGTCCATAACCCGGGCCGCAAGTGTTCACCTACCGGAGCACCGATTCAAGTCAAAAAAATAGCTTCCAAAACCACTTATTTTACGGAGGAACAAATCATTTTTTAAAAATCGCTCCCTTGAAGGGCTTATCGGTAGCCATCGTTATCCGTGGACCTTTTCCACAGCTTCAAATTTCCTAATTTGTCCGCAGCGAAGGGTCGAAATTGGCCCATGACCACCACATATCATACAAGGCCGGTGATTGCCGGCTTCTATTTCATTTATCAAAGCAATGGCCGAATTACGCATCGCAGTTGCTTTTCCGGAGTCAACGTTCACACTGCGCATCAGAAAGGGAGCCAAAGAGTTAAACTCCGCCCGCTCCGGTGAAAGGCCATGGATGTTCACCAAGTTATCGCCGGTGAAAATAATCCCCTGCTCCCGGCAAAGAAAAATCATTTCGCCGGGGAGATGTCCCCCGCTGCCTTCGAAAACTTCAAACCGGAGAGAGCCGATGGTAAAATTCCCAAGCAAGAGCAGATTGTCATGTTCCTCCGGGATATCCATGTCTTGCCCGATAATTTCAAACCGCCTGCTATCCGGTGGAGTATATCCCGAAATAATCCGGCTTAATTTGCTGTAACCCAAACCCAAATCATTTTTCTCCCGGTTATCGGGAATACCATCCTTTTGACGTTTCAAACTGTCGGCGCTCTTTTGATTCAAACAGATACGGGCTCCCGGAAGTTTATCCAACAGGCCGCAATGATCAACATCGGCATGGGTGATCAATATCCGGCCGATTCGCTTCTCCCAGCCGGGAAATAACCGGTTGAAAACCATGACCATTTCATCGGCATAAATAGCGTATCCCGTATCGATCAACACTAGCCCCTCTGTTGTGTCGAAAACATAAGTATTGCTTCCACAGGGCGGCTCAATACTGTATAAAGAGATTTTCTCAGTGATTTCGATCTTCTCAATATCGGTTCTGAAATTCACCCCCTTATGTTCACAGATGAAATAGGCGAACCGGCGAATCGTGTCAAAAACTTTGAGGGGATTCTCCCCTTTTTCCTGCAACATCTGTAAAATCCGGTTGGATTCGGAGATGAACTCCATGGTTTTTTCGGTGCTTAAGTCCAACAGTTTTTGCATCTCATTGGCCAGGCGGATATAAAAAATGGTATTGTCCAGATTTTTTTCGGAGTCGGCATAATCGATAACATTGACCTGGTAGATTTCGCTGATTTCATCGAGGAGCATTTTAATGACCTCCGGATTCTCAATTAAAAGCCCCATTTTAAAATTTTGATAAGGAGGTTGCTCGCAAACGCGTGTTTCGCTGGAATTGATGTAAGAAATATTAATGTCATCCTTATCAAGAATTTTGAGGACCGGCAATACAGCACCCGGTACATCCGGAATTTTAATCTCAATCACGATGACATTGATTTCCGATATCGTATCGTTAAGGTAACCGATGGTTTCCAGCTCTTCGGTTATCCACCCCAGATTAATATCCTGAGCTTCAACATCGATAAACAGCATATGTAAATCCACGGCTTTATTATAGCTGACCCGGACGATGTTTCCTCCGTGTTTGGCAATGATTTTGGCTGCCAGCAAAAAAGCTCCCGTTTGATCCGGCATGCTGGTAATATATGATTTTCGCGACATCACACAATCTCTTTTCTGCATCGGCTTTCATCTATCATTTTCATTATATCAATTTGTATGACATTATGCTACATTTGCCGGAGGGGACAGGAGGCAGTCGGTTAACCTTTGCTGTTTGAACTTCAAATTGGAATAGGCCTCGACAATGTATTAATATCATCCTATAATTGGGTCATGCCCTTCAACTTGTATCTCAAAGGACTTCCGGCCCCCGGTTCATATTACAAATGCCTCCCCCTGAGCCCGGCAAATTTTAGAGAAGCTTCTGGAAATCATTGACCATTATGATATGAAACGCCATGGGAATACCAGACCCATTGCCGCAAGCATTGAAGGCTTGATTTACCCCTTGACCGCTCCAGCGGTAACTCCGGAAACGATGTAACGTTGTCCCAGCAGATAAACGACGATCACCGGTACGCTGGTGAGTACGATATCGGCGCAGACCAAATTCCATTGACGCTGCGCTTGCATACTGGCACCGAAAAAATTATAGACAGTCAGCGACATCGGCCATTTCGCCGAATTGTTCAGATAATACAAGGGCATCATAAAATCGTTCCAGGCCGCCATAAATCCTAATACCCCGATCGTTACGGCAATCGGTTTAAGGAGAGGAAAAATGACCCGGAAAAACAAATTCCAAGACCCGCAGCCGTCAATAATCGCCGCTTCATCGAGTTCCCGCGGTATTGTATTCATAAAGCCGTAGGTTATAAACAAACTAATGGGAATATTCATCGCCGCATATAAAAGACTAATCCCGATCCTGGTATTGTTCAGCATCGTTACCTGCATTACTTTCATCAACGCCACATAATTCACTGGCAGGACAATTCCGGTGATTATCAAAAAATAAACCCATTTATGCAACCCTGACTCATTCCTGGCTATCACAAACGCAGCCATTGTACAGGTTATCACCACAACCACCACACAAATGGTCGCATAAATAAAACTGTTCAAAAAGGATGCAATGATATTCCCTTGTTCAATCACAGTCAGATAATTTTGGAACTGGAAAACCGCCGGCAATTTCAAAGTCATGGAATAGGATTCTTCCCTGGTTTTAAAAGAATTCACCAGCATAACGGCAAAAGGAATCAATACCACCATGCTCATCAGCCAGGCAAAGGAGTTTTTTATAAGAGGGCGAAGGAATTTGCCCATCAGTATTCCACCTCTTTCTTGGTTAATGCCTGCAGTAAAAAATAACAAATCCCGCAGACAAAGACCAGTAGAATCGTTGATAGTGCGCTACCTACCGCATAAGTCCCCTTGGAAAATTCTTTAAAAACAATCGTATTGATAACCCCGGTAGCAAATCCCGGCCCGCCGTTGGTTAAAACGTACACCGAATCGAAGACCCTGAGTCCATAAGTGATATTCAGTATTAAGGTTACTGTGATGACCGGCATCATCAAAGGAAAAGTCACTCTGATTAAGCGTTGCCAATAATTAGCCCCGTCGATCTGGGCTGCTTCGTAGTACATGTCCGGAACCGATTTTAATCCAGCAATAAACAAAACCATCAGGTAACCCGCGCCCTTCCAGGTATCAACCGCCACGATCGAGGCGAAGGCCCAGTGAATGTCTCCAAGCCAATTTTGCCCCAAAGCGCCCATCCCAACCATTTTTAAGGTTTCATTCAAAAACCCTTCCGTTGGATTTAAGAGACTGCGAAAAATAAGTCCCACAATTACAAAGGACAATACCTGTGGAGAAAACATCACCATCCGCTGGAAATTAATCCATTTAACACTTCGGGTCAGCAGCAAAGCCGCACCGAAGCCCATCATCATTTTTAAGATTGTGGTGTAGATAGTGAACTTAATCGTGTTAAAAATATAAAATCCATATAATTCATCCTGGGAAAATACCTTTTTAAAGTTTTCCAGCCCCACAAAATGAATGGACGGATCAAAGCTGTTCCAGTCGGTAAAGGAATAATATATACCGGCCAAACTTGGAAGCAATAACAGTACAAAATACACGATGAAGGCGCCAATTAAAAAATAACTGGGGTAAATTTTTTCCTTCGCATAGGCGCGCATTCCTGGCAACTCCTTTCAAACAACCATGTCGATAAATTCCGTATTTTTAAGAGGGCACTTCACCCTCATTGGGGAAAAGCGCCCCCGCTTAAGGCAACCTGTCAAACCGGTACGCCTTATCAAGCAGACTTGGCTTCTTCTGATTTCTTCATTTTTTCACCCAATAGGGATCTTTTTGAAGGGTAGCTTGTTCAATCCGGCGTTTTTGAATATTATTCACCACTTGTTTGGGGGTTAAAGCCCCGGCGTACATGGCTTCGATGTCTTTCCCCACGTCCATCCACTGGGAATCGATATATTTGACGCCGTATTGCATCACCGTGCCCTGTTTGGAATTCTTGAACAAGGCTTGAATATCTGCCGGATACCGGGAAGGGATTTCAGGCCAATTCAAAATCAGGGTCAACGGATCTTGGTCTTGGCGCATTTGCAGGATATCATGACGGGTGAGGAACCGGAAGTACTGTAAAATTTCCTTTACGTGTTTGCTTTTCTTATTGCCGAATCTGGCGTTACCGGCCGGATTCACATTTAAAATCTGATTGTCATTCCAGGGCATGATGAAAAATCCGATATTGGACCCTTTTCCGGGGAAAAGCTGATCCATCTGTTCCCGCCAACCAAGACCCGCCATGAACATGGCCGCTTTACCTTCCGCCATGACTTTGTATCCATCATCAAAATTGGCGGTCATAAAATCTTTATTATAAAAGCCCAAGTCGGCAAATTCTTTAAGCTCGGTCAGGGTTCTCGAAAGTCCGGGAATATCGGTAACCTGAAATTGATTTGTATTTAATTCATCATATAATTTCGGATGGGCCTTTTCATAAGTAGCCCCGATTTCAAACAACGGTAAAACCTGATGCCAGCCATTGGCCAACGATTCATATACCGGGACTTCACCGGCGTCCTTAATCGTCTGGCAAACCTTTTTAAACTCCGCATAATTTTTCGGAGCTTCCAGGTTCAACTTTTTAAATAATTCCTTATTGTAATAATAGATCCAGATTTTTACCCCGGGGAAAATCGACAAGCCATAAACTTTCCCTTTATAGGAGACACTGGGTAAGAACACCGGGTCCATCCGGGAAATAAATTTTTCTTTGGAAAGATCGATGCAATTCTCGGCGGGGTGAATCCGATCATTCAAACTAAAGGGATCGGCGTCAATCAGAAAAATATCCGGCGCTTCCCCCGAAGCCAGTTTTACTTTTAATAAATCCCGCCACTGGGCATCGGGAACAATCTGAAAATCGATTTTAATGCCCGTTTCTTTCTCAAAAACCCTGGCTATTTTTTGGTCCACACCGGAAATGGGAACTCCAGCCTGATGGGCCCCGAAGGTAAGCGTAACACTACTCTTGGCTCCATAGGCAATGCCAATCGTACCGATTCCAACCACCAGTATCCATAAGACCAACAATAACTTTTTCATACCGTACCCTCCCCTTTTTTCATTTCCGAATCGCTTTGGTATCAAAATCAATACCATTACCTGCTTTTGGAGAATTTGACACCCCCTTTCAAATTGGTTACAATATGATTACACCCCGACTACCTATAGATTACTAAAGAATCGGTCTTTTTAACATGTACGAAACAGATTTTTTCTTTGCAATTTTTTGCCACCTGAATTTTAAGTTCCAGCCTTTAAGGAATGGTGCTCTCATGAAGATTCGACTCCGGACCATCCGGGCCAATTTGTTTTTCTCTTACTCGACCCAGATTATTGTCAGTCTTTTTTTATTACTACACTTCATCCCTGTCGAAAACCAGGGCATCCCAATTCCATCAGAACCTTTACGAATCGATTGGTGAGAAGTTGGCTGTGGCCCCTCCGAATATAGAGAACAATAAAAAACATTAAAAAAAGCAGGAAAATGCGAAACCCTGGAAAATATATTTAATGACTTTCCATATATTAAAAACCTTTGGATTATTTGGAATAGGTTTTATAATCAACGCGGAGAACTTTTATGAAAGCAACGGATAGCCCTGATAAGGCTAAAGAATTATTGATAATTATCGAAAAACTAAATCAAATTCAAGATCTTGATTCGTTGCTTGATCGTCTTCTCTATGAATCAAGAAGATTCACCGGGGCTGAGGCCGGCTCCATTTATTTGATGAAAGACAATGTGATGGAATTCAGTTATGTGCAAAATGATTCATTGGCTAAGGTTGATCCTCTCCATAACAAAAACATCTATTCTTACTTTACCCTTCCCATTGATAAATTCTCCATCTGCGGTTATGTTGCGCTATCCGGTAAAGCGCTGATGATTGATGATGTTTACCATCTTCCAAAGCCTGTTCCTTACTCTTTTAATCCTCACTTTGACCGAATTTCAAAATACCGGACCGGTTCCGTTTTAGCGATTCCGTTGATAACCCGTTTCAGCCAAATCATCGGAGTGATTCAAATCATCAATAAAAAAACCGACCGTGGTTCCACGGTTCCCTTTACCGAGGATGATAAAAGTTATATATCTTTTTTTGCCGGTAACGCAACGGTTGCCATTGAACGGGCCAGGATGACAAGGCAAGTCATTCTCCGGATGACAAAAATGGCTGAACTCCGGGATCCAAAAGAGACCGGGACCCATGCCAACCGGGTCGGCGCTTATGCGATTGAAATCTATAACCGGTGGGCCACAAAAAAAGGAATCTCGGAAGAAGAAATCAAACGTCAAAAAGATATTCTCCGGATTGCGGCCATGTTGCATGATGTGGGAAAAGTAGCGGTGTCCGATTTAATCCTCAAAAAAACTTCGGCCCTTACGGATGATGAATATACAGAGATGAAAAATCATACCCATTGGGGGGCGACCTTATTCTCGGACTCCGTATCCGATACGGACCAACTCTCAGCCCTCATTGCATTGACCCATCACGAGAAATGGGACGGTACCGGTTACCCCAGAAATCTGAAAGGAACTGAAATCCCCCTGGCAGGAAGGATCGTTGCTTTGGCTGATGTATATGACGCACTGATTTCAAAAAGAATTTATAAAAACCCCTGGGATGAGCAGCAGGTTTTGGAATACATCCAAAATCAAAGCGGTAAGCATTTTGATCCCCAGGTTGTCGAAGCATTTATTGAAATCTATGATATTATCAAGGCGATCCGGGATCGCTATCCGGAAAAGTAATTTTAACAGAAGATTCAAAACACGGCGACAAACATAGCCCAAATCTTATTTCCATCGGAAATTCATCCTAACCCGATTACATTTCATCATTAAAACATGGGGTCGCCAAAATAATTTGGGTTATCTTTCTTTCTCCATCGTAGCGGGTACAAATTTCTACATTAAACTTTTTATTTTCATAAGTCGTGGAGTCTTTTATCAAGGACGTATATCCCTTTTGATTGCTATTCCCTGCGATATAAGAAGAATTGACATATTCCGCTTGCATCTTTTGAAATACACGGCTGGAGAACTCTTTAATGACATTGGCTGTTAACTTACCCTTATATTCACCAAAGAGCATCACTTTCACATGAGGTTCTCCGCCAATCCCGGCAATCAGGCTTTTCAGATGACTTACATAACCGCCGACGTCTTGAATGGGTCCAGTCTGGCTGGTATTGATCCCCAATTGCGTTTCATCGAAGGTTTCATCGCGCATCGACTGAATCGTAAGCGTCATCAGGGTGCCGTCCTTTATTTTATTTTCAAATGAAGCATAAGTCATTCCGTCCTGCTGGCCGTAAGTTGGTTTTACGCGACCCGTCATGCCCAATTTCCCCTGCAACTTTTGGGTCAATTGTTTCAGTTCATAGATGCTCATCCATTCCCGATTCAACTGCATCCAAGTCTCGGTCGATATCTCTTGCAAAGGCACTCCAACAGCTTTCCAGCCAATTTCCAGGGGATATTCCCTCCCAAGTTCGCCGGTGGAAACATCAACCAGTTTTAAAGAAAACAAGGCCAAAAAACAAAAGGCCAGCGACATTTTGACTAAAAAACTTTTTACCATTTCCTTCTTCCTCCAAAAACTGTCCTACCCCATTATGGGAAAAAAAAAACGGTAATATACAATCATCTGTGAATCCTGTTCCTTTTTGGCCGTTCAAATAAAACAACAATTCCCTGAAAAATTCACGTTTCTGCAAAAAAACATAAAAATGATGGATGAAATGATTTTGTAGACCAGCAAAACAATATTGTCGGTGGGAGAAATGATTTTGGGGATTAGGAAAGCAATATTGCCGATGGAAAAAATAGTTTTGCAGCTCACTAAAACAACATTGTTGATGGTGGGAAACCATTTTACAGATGAGTAAAACAATATTGCGGATGGGAGAAATGATATTGTCGATCCACAGAGGATCCGGAGTGTACCCGAGGCCCCCGGGAAAGGATACCCGATTTGTTTCATCGAATTTACTCCGCCAGAACCAAATAAAAAAGCAATACCTCCATTCATCCAGCAGGTATTGCTTTTGAGCTTATCCCCTTGGCCTTTTGAGATTATTTACCCAACAACTCGCAGACCATTTTCTTGCCGACTTCGAGAGCCTGATCAATCTTGGAGGCATCTTTGCCACCGGCTTGAGCCATATCCGGGCGTCCTCCGCCGCTTCCGCCGGTCTCGGCGGCAACGGCCTTGATCAAGGAACCGGCTTGAACCTTGGAAGTTAGGTCCTTGGTTACTCCGACAACAAAGGATACTTTACCTTCACTCACCGTACCCAATACCGCTACGCCGCTATTCATCGCATCCCGAAGCTTATCCACGGCATCTCGCAATTGATCCATCGTAAAACCATCGACCCGGGCCACAATGTATTTCCCAGTTCCGCCAGTCTGAACCTGGGTTATCAATTCCTTGATCCGGTCGGTAGCCTGATCCTGGCTGGCCTTGGCAATTTCCTTTTGGAGTTTGTTATGCTCTTCCAGTAAAATTTCTAATTTCGCGACCGCTTGATGACTTTCGGTCTTCAGTAATGAACTGAGCTCGCCTAAGATAGCCCGTTCCTGGTTATAGAGGGCTAAAGCCCCATCACCGGTGACAGCTTCTATTCTGCGGATTCCCGTCGCCACACTGCTTTCGGAAATAATTCTCAACAAACGGATTTGGGCCGTATTGGTAACATGAGTTCCCCCGCAGAGCTCCTGGCTGACTCCTTCCATGGTGACTACCCTCACCTTGTCCCCGTACTTCTCGTCAAAAAGCGCGGTCGCTCCCCCGGCCACAGCGTCCCGGTAATCTTTCACCTCGGTGCAAACCGGAATCGCCTGTCCAATCGCATCATTGACCAACTGTTCAACTTTTAGAAGGTCCCCATCGGATATTTTCTCAAAATGGGTAAAGTCGAACCGTAAACGCTCCGGGGTTACCAAAGAGCCCGACTGGTGAAGATGCTCTCCCAAAACCATCCGCAAGGCGGCCTGTAAAAGATGGGTAGCGCTATGATTGCAAGCCGTGTCGCGGCGTCTTTTTTCATTCACCGCCAGTTCAAAACGGCCGGATTTTTCAGGGATCTTATCGTTCTTTTTGATAAAATGAACGATCCGGTCATTCATTTTTTGGGTATCAATAACCGGATATTCAACCCCGCCGGAAACAATTCCGCCCTGATCGCCGACTTGGCCGCCGGATTCGCCGTAAAAAGGCGTTTCTGCGAACACCAGCTGCCAATATTCCTGATCCTCGCCGAGAAAGGCCAGAGAGGACTGGAGTTTTAAAGTTTCATAACCTTTAAAGGCCGAATGAGGTCCTTCTTGAACCGTTTCCCATTTCACCAAGTCATCGGACATGGCAAATTTCCCGCTCTGTCTGGCTTTGGTTTTTTGACCGGCCATTTCCCGCTCAAAGCCTTCCAAATCGACCGTCAATCCCCGTTCTTCAGCCATCAACTGGGTAAGATCCAAAGGAAATCCGTAAGTATCATACAATTTAAAAGCATCGGCCCCCGAAACCGTCTTGTTTTTCTCCTCCGCCAAAGCGGCCGCAATCTTCTCAAACAGTTCAATTCCATTATCCAAAGTCCGGTTAAAACCTTCTTCCTCGGCTTTAATCACCATTTGGCAATGTTGTTGTTGTTTTCTGATTTCCGGGTAAGCGTCCCCCATGGCGGAAACCAATCCCGGTACAACTTTGTACAAAAAAGGTTCCATCATTCCGAGATTTCGGCCGAAGCGGGCCCCGCGCCTTAAAATACGCCGCATGACATAACCGCGGCCCTCGTTGGAAAGCAAAACCCCATCTGCAATTGAAAACGTCAACGAACGGATATGATCGGCAATCACTCGCATCGGGACTTGGTTTTCCGGTTTGGAATAACTTTGGCCAGTGACTTCTTCGATAGTCTGAATAATATTCCGGAAGAGATCAATATCATAATTGGACTTTTGGTTTTGGACAACCGAGCAGATCCGTTCAAATCCCATTCCGGTATCCACATGCTTGCTGGGAAGATCCTCTAAAGTCCCATCGGGTTTCCGGTTGAACTGGATGAATACCAGGTTCCAAAGTTCGATAAAACGGGCGCATCCGGCATTTACAGCGCAAACATGGCCGGGAACATGTCCCTTGTCGCAGCGTTCAGGTCCCAAATCAATGTGAATCTCCGAACAGGGACCGCAGGGGCCTGTTTCACCCATTTCCCAAAAGTTCTCTTTTTCTCCAAAACGCATCACATGGTCAGGCGCGATATCGGTGCAGCTTTTCCAGATATTCTCCGCCTCTTCGTCGGTTTTGTAGACTGTGGCGTATAACTTGTCCTTGGGTAATTTCCAACGCTCGGTTAGCAACTCCCAAGCCCATGTAATCGCTTCTTTCTTGTAATAATCGCCAAAGGACCAATTGCCCAACATCTCAAAAAAAGTGTGATGGTAAGTATCCCGTCCCACTTCTTCCAGATCGTTATGCTTGCCGCTGACCCGGATGCACTTTTGAGAGTCCGCAGCCCTTTTATAATCTCTGGTCCCCGTTCCCAAAAATACATCTTTAAATTGATTCATACCCGCATTGGTAAAAATTAAAGTCGGATCATTATGGGGAATTACCGAAGCACTGGGTACAATGGTATGTTCCTTTTCCCTGAAAAACTCCAGAAATTCCTGGCGAATCTGATTTGCTGTCTTCAATCCATTCACTCCTATATCGGTAATCGGTAAACCGGCTCTCTCTTTGAACCAATCCTACCTATCCCCGTTTTTTAATTTTATAATTCCGTCTGCCCCGAATTTACATAGACTGATTCCATTTTAATAGAAATCAAACCTAATATCAACACCCTTTTCAATATGAACTGCCAAACATAGAAATTAAATGGTATAATTCACCAAACTTGGGGGCATAATGTAATGAACGGGGTATGGAAAATCGAATTTGAATTCATACTCTAAAATTACCAGGGAATCAAAACAGTAAATATGAAGTCATTAAAAATTTAAAGGGGGATCTGCAATGAATGATATTTTAAATTCAGAAAATGTTAAACCGGAATTCGAAAATACTTTGATCGATAATGAAGAATTTTTTGAACGGGATTTATTTCAAGATGTCCTTGAATTGAAATCCTTAAAAAAAGTAGCTGAAACCACCGCGATTGATGTGAATAAACTTCAAGACCAGGTTTATCAAGCCCTTTTCACCCTATACCAAAAAACCCGCGGTCTTAACGCTCCAAATCCCGGGCAAGATGATATTTTCCCGATTTTCGAGTTATTCTTTAAGAATTATTACCAATATTTCCGGGAAGCCATGGAGAGCTTGCTGAAAACCCAATCACCCGTAAAAATAGCCTATTATTTAGGAAAAAACAGCGATAAAGTGTCGGCCATGTTTGATCAGTTCATCAAAGAGCTTCAACACGAAGTTGCGTGAGGTTGAGGGGCTTTCATTCACCGGACGATTTAAAATTACGGAATAATGTAGACCCCGACCAATGTGCCGGGGTCCGTTATTTTTTTATGGTATCCATCATACCTACTCTTCCAAAATATATACTTTTATCTTCTTGCTTCCGTACATTGCGGCTTCACGATAAGTTTCGTAGCAAAGGTCGATGCGGTTCCCCTTGATGGCGCCGCCAATATCGGCAGCTTCCGCCTTTCCATAGCCCTCAATGTATAGTTTGGTACCGAGTTTAATCACTCGCGGATCAACCGCGACCAAACCAAAACCCGCTTTTTTCCCGGTGTAGGTTTGGCCGTACGCCGCATATTTTCCACAGCTCTCCGGCCCCGGATAATATGCCGTGGCAAGCATATTTTTTACTTCAACATACCGGAATGACCCCCGGGAAGTTGTTAGAGTCCTAACCACATTGCGAATTCCCCGGACCACTACCGCATTGACTACGGGCTTTAACGTCTTTTCAGAAAGTTTGTAGCGGTCAACTTCCTTGCCGTCTTCATAAACCACTTTTACTTGCCGCTCTATCAAACCGGGTTTCCCTTCACGGATTACCTTTTCTTCACCGCGTTCCAGATCTTTGTCCTTTTGATATTCAGTCCCCGGTTTTACCGTGATCTGTTTGGTAATCAGTTTACTGTGAACCTTCACAACCTTGATGTTCTGGCCCGGACCAACAACCGTATCAAGTGAGGGGGTAACCTTATCATCTTTATCAATATCGATTTTAGCGGAGGCCAATACTTCTTTAATTGGCTGGGCAGTAGTGCTAAACTCTTTGGTTTTACCATCAGCCTTAATCTTAACCGTGAAAGCCCGATATACCTGTATTTTTAAGTCTTCGGCAACTGGTGTTTTTAAATCAGGGAGCACTTTATCACCGGACTTTAAAACGATTTTCTTTTCTTGCAACACCTGTTTTACGTCCGAACTTAGGGTGTGCCACTGATAGGTGGACCCGTCTACCTGAAGAGAAACTTTATCGAGAGCTGTCATATAAAGGACCGAACCAAATAATGCAACACCCATTACAGAACCCAAGCCTATGTATACATAATCGCGAAACCTTTTTTCCCAACGACCTTTGATAATCTTAACCTTCATTCTGACCCCCCTTTTGTAGATTTAAAATCCTTGATGAAGATCCGCTACAGGGTTTCCATAAAACCAGAAAAGCAGCATTTTATGATATGCGCATTTTACTATCGATAAAAACTTCCATCATCAGAATTCGTTTTAAAAAAGCAAAATCCTTCTTTAAACCAATTACTCCATCAATTCCCGTATCCGAAACTCCACACCCAAGTTTTCGGCAATCCGTGCTGCTTTCTTGATATCAACTCCCGGATAGCGGACAACCGAAACCATCACTTTGGGAATAACCGATTGACTGCGGCGGATAAAATCTAACACTGCCCCAAATGCCTTTGTTCCATAAGGAGTTTGGGTTAATTTTTCATAAGCCGCGGCATCTTCTGCATTGAGGCTGATGGAAATGGTATCGATTAATCCGGATAACTCCGGAAGAACATCATATCCCAAAAACAAATCTGCCAAACCATTGGTATTGAGCCTCACACTAACTTGATGCTCTTTGACTTTCCGGGCTACTTCTTTCACAATTTCCGGGCGTAATAGGGGCTCGCCATAACCGCAAAATACGATTTCCCGGTAGTTAAACCCGTATTTCTCAATTGCGGCCAAGATTTCCGGCACGGAAGGCTCATGGGACAGCCAAAGGTCAAACCCAACCCCGCCGGTTGTCTCCCGGATACAAAACAAGCAGGCATTGGGGCAACGATTGGTGATATTTAAGTAGAGCGCATCCCGGATGGGATATGCAATTACCATATCGCCGGAATTTAATTTTTCTTCCATGCAGGCACTTCCTTATATGACTATTAACGAGTGTTCTAAAGTATGAATTGCAATATTCCCCTCTGTTAACAAAAACAACTTTGGCAATGCAACCCATAAGCATATCTTTCCAAAAACTGCAAAATTCATTACATCAAAAATCCCGTTGTTAAAAAACTTCCCGGCACCGAAAAAATGATTACAGCTGGGTTTTTACCGGCAATCTAAATCCGGCGGAAATTACAAACGGCTCCTGTCTTATTCCTTGATTTGGAATAAAGATCGGGTATTAGCGGCTGTGGCCTGCATTATTTCTTCTACCGGCGATTGCTTTATTTCCGCCAGTTTTTCGCCTACTGTAACAACCCGCATGGGTTCGTTGCGCCGGCCCCTGAAGGGGTACGGCGATAAATACGGGCAATCCGTCTCAACAAGTAAGCGGTCTAAAGGTATTTCAGCAGCGACGCTTCTCAATTTTTCAGCATTGGTAAAAGTAATCACTCCGGTAAATGATATATGCAGCCCCATTTTTAAAAATTGAGCCGCCATTTCCCGGCTACCGCTGAAACAGTGCATGACTCCGCCCGCCGGGCCTAATTGCACTTGGTTTATTAATGAAAAAGTATCCTGATGCGCCTCACGATTGTGAATGATAACTGGTTTATTATACTCCCTCGCTAGCTGAAGTTGTTCCAAAAAGGCTTGATGTTGGTCTTTTTTCGGTGTGTCAAGATAATGATAATCCAGACCGATTTCCCCAAGGGCGACTACTTTAGGTTTCTTCAGGAGTTCTTCCAAAGACTGTGCCACTTCATCATCCCACAGGCGGGCATCCTGGGGGTGGATTCCAACAGCAGCCCAAAGCATCGGGTAGCTGTCGGCCAATTCCACAGCCCGCCGCGAAGAATCCAGATCATACCCGACAACCACCATTGTTGAAACCCCGCCATTCAGGGCGCTCTCAATGACTAAGGGGTAATCTTCCTTAAAAGCTTGATCATTCAGATGAGTATGACTATCGATCCACATCAGCGTACTTTAGAACCTTCCCCAATGGTTTTATCCGGGTTGAGCAAAGAAACTTGCCCTTCGCTGTTTGATGCCGCCAAAAGCATCCCTTCGGATAATATGCCCCGTAGTTTAGCCGGTTTAAGGTTGGCCACGATCACAATTTCTTTACCCACCATCTCACTGGGCTGATAGTGTAAGGCGATTCCGGCAACAATTTGCCGCGATTCTTCTCCAACCTTGACTTGCAGTTTAAGCAACTTGTCGGCTCCTTCCACCTTTTCCGCTGCAATAACTTTGGCAACCCGCAAATCGATCTTGGCGAATTCATCCATTGTGATTTGGGCGGAATCGCTTTTTTCAGTTGCCTTTTCTAGAACATCCGGTTGTTGTGCCACTTTCCCTTCCTCCTTTGGTTTTTCAATCTCGATCCGGGGAAAAATCGGTTCTCCCTTTCTGGTAACAGTCCCGGGCTTAAGCCATCCCCATTTCACGGCATCGGAATATTCCAAATCGGACGGGAGGCCCGCCAGACCAAGCTGTGCCCATATCTTGGATGGAGTTTCCACCAAAAAAGGCACCAAATAGACGGCAATCAGCCGCAAGGTTTCACTCATCGTATAGAGAACCGTGTTTAATCGATCCCGCAATTCCGGATTTTTGGCTAATGCCCAGGGCGCAGCTTCATCAATATATTTATTGGTCCGGCTCACCAATTTAAAAACTGTAATCAAGGCTACGTTGATTTCTAACTTTTCCATCGCCGCCTTAAAATCGGCCAGACTTTCTTGGGAAAGTTTGATGACCTGCTGATCTAAATCCTCGTAAACACCGGGTTTAGGAATCACGCCGTCATTAAATTTTTCAATCATCGAAAGCGTTCGATGGAGTAAATTACCCAAGTCATTGGCAAGATCCGTATTGATACGGAGAATGAGCGCCTCTTCCGTATAAGAACCATCGGATCCGAAAGGCGTTTCTCTCAATAAGTAATAACGTACGGCGTCTATTCCATATTTCTCAATGAGTATCAACGGATCGACTACGTTCCCTTTTGATTTTGACATCTTCCCGCCATCAAGAACCAACCAGCCATGTCCGAAAACCTTCTTAGGCAAAGGCAAACCCAAAGCCATTAAAATAATAGGCCAAGTAATCGTATGAAACCGCACAATCTCTTTTCCGACCAAATGCAGATCGGCAGGCCAGTATTTTTGGAACAAATCCGGATTTTCCGGATAGCCGAGAGCCGTAATATAATTGGACAGCGCATCCAACCAAACATAAACTACATGTTTTGGATCAAAAGGTACTTTAATCCCCCAATTAAAAGTTGTCCTGGAAACGCAAAGATCTTCCAGACCCGGCTTTAAGAAATTGTTCACCATCTCATTTTTGCGGGACACCGGTTGGATAAAATCGGGATTTTCTTCAATATACCGGAGCAACCGGTCAGCATATTTGGAAGCCCGGAAAAAATAACTTTCTTCTTTAACCAGCTCTACCTCACGGCCGCAATCGGGACATTTGCCTCCATTCAATTGCCTAGCCGTCCAGAAAGCTTCGCAAGGAGTACAATA
Source organism: Bacillota bacterium (assembly GCA_023401925.1). Classification (GTDB taxonomy): domain Bacteria; phylum Bacillota; class UBA4882; order UBA8346; family UBA8346; genus UBA8346. The sequence goes on along the minus strand of JAEXDA010000071.1, from coordinate 9,119 downwards.
CCAACCTTCATACTCACTTTTATAAATATCACCCTGCTGGTAAAGGCGATCAAAAATAATTTGAACCGCCTTTCCATGACGTTCCTCGGTGGTCCGGATAAAATCGTCATTACTAATTTTAAGTCTTTTCCAAAGATCCCTGATACTGGCGACAATGTTATCGACATAGTTCTGGGGACTAACCCCGGCAGCCTCTGCCTTCCGTTGTATTTTTTGCCCATGTTCATCTGTACCGGTGAGAAACCAAACATCATCTCCGATTTGACGGTGATAACGCGCTAAAGCATCTGCATTTACGGTTGCATATGCGTGCCCAATGTGTAAGTTATCACTCGGATAATAAATCGGAGTCGTAATATAGTATCTACCCATCTTAAATCCCCTCCCAAAAAGTTATTGGTAATGATTATATCGGTTTATTTTAACCCAATTTCAAACTTAGTCCCTTCATTTCGGTCAATAATTAATTTGAAAAGTGAGTGAACCGTCATCTCCCCTATACCCAATGATAAGCAATAATTCAGAATCATGTCCAGTCAAATGATTTCGGGCAAAATAAAAACCCCTCGCCTCGCAGGGGACGAGAGGTTAACCTTCGTGGTACCACCCCAGTTCTCTTCTTGAATCAAGAAGACTCCGGAGTTCATAACGTGAACCAAACGTCCGTTCCTACTTGTTTTCAAAACGGAGACTCAGGAACCATTTTTTCCGCCGGCCCGATCGGGCTCCCACCCCACCCGACTCTCTTATACGCAGCCCAACAGATACTTTTCCTTCATCATCTTTCATCCATATAAAACTGCACTGTCATTTTATTAAATATATCGGTAAAAAAAGACTTTGTCAAGTATTATGAGTCATTGAAACCAACCGGAAAGGAACCGGCTCAAAATATTTTACAAAAACTCCAAAAAAATGATCAAAAAAATCAAATCATCCTTATTTCATCTCGCAAAAAAACACTTTTTCTGAAATTTTAATTTGTTAATACCAAGTAAAAATATATTGGATCAATTTGACTTTGCATGTAAATATAGGTATAATGTGTTTGTCAGCAATGTCGAATTTTAACGAAAGGAGCTGGAAAACCCATGATGAAATCTACCGGTATTGTACGCAAAGTCGACGAGCTTGGAAGAGTTGTGATCCCTATTGAATTACGCCGCACTTTACAAATTGATGAAAAAGACGCGCTTGAGATTTATGTTGACGGTGAAAAAATCATTCTTAAGAAGTATGAGCCCGCTTGCATTTTCTGCGGAAACGCAGACGGCATTCGGAATTTCAAGGAAAAAAACATCTGTAAATCCTGTTTGGAATCAATGAAAGGCGCATGCTAACATTACAAAGGCTGTCCATGCCTCTTTTGGAAAAAGAAAGATATTCATATGCATTCGGGAACCAATCCCATTTCGTTGAGTATCTTCGCTTTTAAAGAGCTATTTGGAACAGCCTTCTTTTTTTTGACGTTGTAAATAAATTTGATAGATTTCTTTGGAACTTTTACCTGTTTGCCTGGCTATTTCCTTCAATGCTCCCCGGAGTGAATCCTGTTCCCTCAAGGTTGTTGTAAACAAATCGTCAATGTCGATATTTGTCGAAATCCGGTTGCTTTTAGCGACTGATTGATTCCCTTCAACCAGCAAGGTAAATTCACCTTTTAGTTCCCTTTTGGATAAGGTCTGAATAAGATCGGATAAATTTCCCCGCAAAAATTCTTCATGAATTTTGGTCAACTCTCTCGCCACAACTGCCCGGCGATGGCCAAAGGCTTTTTGAATATTCTGCAATGTCGCCAAAATACGATGGGGAGCCTCGTAAAAGACCAGAGTGCCTGAAAAATCAGTCATTTCTGCCAGTTTCTCATTCTGCTCCCTGCTTTTGCGGGGTAAAAAACCGGCAAACCAAAAAGAAGCCGTATCAAGTCCAGAGGCGGCTAATGCCGTAGTAACAGCAGTAACACCCGGTATTGGAATTACCGAAATCCCGTGTTCAATTGCCGCAGCCACCAAAAGGCTTCCTGGGTCCGAAATACCCGGCATTCCTGCATCGGTAACCAAAGCGACGTTCGCTCCGGTTAAAATTTTTTCAACGATTTGATTGGAACGTTCCCGTTCATTGTGTTGAAAATAACTCAGTAAACTCTTTTTAATTTGGAAATGGTTCAACAATTTTAAAGTATGACGGGTATCCTCCGCAGCGATAAAATCGACTTCGTTTAAAACCCGCAAAGCCCGCTGGGTGATATCTTCTAAATTGCCAAGGGGTGTACCCACCAAATACAATTTACCGGCATTGAATTCATCCGGCATCTTTTCTGTTCCCGCCATCTAAAACTCAATTCCTTTTCTAGCTCCCAGCCCATGTTGAGATGGATGTTTTACCATTTTCATTTCCGTGATCAAATCGGCCAATTCCAAAATGGATACCGGCATCTCTCTTCCGGTTAATACCAACTCAAGTCGGGCCGGTTTTTTAACCAATGTGGAAAGGACCCTATTGGGGTCCAGAAGTCCTATGTTCATGACATGGCTTAATTCGTCGATTACAATGAGATCATTTTCATCCGAACCAATCGCTTGATCGATTAGTTTCCAACCGTTAAGCGCCGCTTCAATATCTTTTGGGGTCGGCTTATTGTTATAAATGAACTCACCATCGCCTAATGGAAAAAGTGGCAGAGGCGGATCGAAAACCATAAATGCCCAATGTTCGCCGGATCCTCCGGCAGCTTTTAAAAACTGATAAACCTTGACTTTCAATCCCCTGCCCCAAGCCCTTACTGCCAGTCCGACAGCCGCAGTCGTTTTGCCTTTACCATCACCTGTGTAAACCTGAATCATTCCTTTATCCACTTGTCTCTCCTCCGTCACTTGGAACTAATGTTTATCGTTAGCAGTGGTCAAGATCAATCGCCACCGCAATGGCAACTTGATTTAAATTTTGTTTAAAGCCAATCAATTTCCCGTTTTTGGCGCCGATAAGAGCCGCCACCTCGCTTTTTTCCGGCGGCGTTCTTAGGGCATCAACAGAGCCCCCTCTTTTTTTTACAGTAGGTTTCGAGGTTGATAATTGATCATCCGTTAAAGTGATGAATGGAACCCCTAACTCCCTGCATGCTTCCTCCACTCCGAAATTCGCCCCTTCCTGTCCGAAAGTTTGAACGGCCTTAATACTCCGAAGCGACCAAAAATGTTCCCGAAAATAGCGACGAATCGCTCCAATAATCCTGGGACCCAAGACTCCTTCAACGATATCGATTCCTATTGTAAGACATTTGGGCCGCAGACCGATGATTGAAAGTGACGGATTAGAAAATTCCAGCTCTCGATGGCCGATAACGACTAGTATATTCTCCTCCGGCGCTAATCCCAGGGATTCTTCTTTCACTAACCTTACATTTTCAGGCCATGCCAAATCCATTCCCCAATGATCCCAGATGACCACGGGCTGATCATTGATAATGGCTCCGGCAAATTTAGGCAACAAATCCCCATGCTCAATTGTTAGTTTATATTCCTGGGCCAATCTTTCCAAACTTGGTAATTGATTAACTTCCGATGCAGTGGTAATTACAGGCGTTGCTTTTAAATATTTTGCTATTTCACCGGCTATTTTATTTGCATTTCCCAAATGCCCGGGCAACAAACTAATCACAAAATGTCCTTCTTCATCAATTACCAGTACAGCCGGTTCCGGCTGTTTATTACCGATTACCGGTGCTATACTGCGTACTGCAACCCCTGTAGCCATCACCAACACTAAAGTTGAACACTCACTAAAAACCCTTTGAATCTCTTCGGTCCCCAGGCCGGTAAACCCGTTTTGTTTTTCGGATTCATTTAAATAACGGCGTGGTATCTTTAAAGAAGCTTTAAAGTGAGCAGACAATTTTTTGGCAAGTTGGGAGCCCTTTTTTGTAAAGGCGATAATAATCCGGTCATCACTCATAGCCTATCCATCCACGATTTATTAGTCATTACTTCGCTTTTTTTCGAAAATTTCCTTTGGTAGGCCCGCATTTTTAAAAAGAATTCAAATGTTCCAGAGAAGCAGTTATAGCAGCAGTATATATTTTGCCCTTCTTTCCTGAATCCATAAGGTCCCATGGGTATGGTTATTCTATTTTAGGTTTGAAAATGTTCATTCCCATGCTAGGCATTATAGTTTTCAAGATTCCAGTTTGGTGATACAGAACTTCTCTCCCCACCGCATTCCGCATCATGGTTTTAATGGTTCAAACAGGTTTAAAATGGTTCACTATTGTGCTATAATGAAAACATCTTCTACAATGGAATCCGGTTCTTCAACCCGATTCGTCCTATTATGGGTATTGCTGATCGTCTTTTTCGAATCGCGGTTTAATATAAAACAGATAGGAGTGTATTAGCAATGGAAGTCAGAAATGCCGCCAATCCCAAAGAAGTATGCAACTACGATACTGACCGGTTGAGAGAAGAGTTTTTGATTCAAGATTTGTTTAAGCCCGGAGTCATAAAGATGGTCTATAGCCATATTGACCGGATTATTACCGGCGGAGCTTGTCCGGTCTCGTCTCTCCGATTGGAAGGTGAAAAAGAATTAAGAACAGCTTTCTTTCTTGAACGCCGTGAGATGGGCATTATTAATGTAGGCCCCCAAGGCACGGTTAGCGTGGACGGAACTCCATACGATCTCAATACTCGTGACGGTCTGTATATTGGAATGGGTGCTAAAGAAGTGATTTTTACCAGCACGGATTCAAAAAATCCTTCCCATTTTTATTTTTTAAGCACTCCGGCCCATCATCCCTATCCAACTCAAAAAATTGAACTCAGTCAAACCGAAGCCACCCACCTTGGTTCGATTACCGATTCCAATGAACGAACCATCCATAAGTACATCCATCCAAACGGGGTCAAAAGCTGTCAATTGGTCATGGGCATGACCCTATTGGAACCCAATAACGTTTGGAACTCTATGCCCTGTCACACTCATGAGCGGCGTATGGAAGTATACTTTTACTTTAATTTGCCGCAGGATGCAATGATTCTCCATTTGATGGGACAGCCCAGTGAGACCAGACATATCATTATGCATAACGAAGAAGCGGTCATTTCGCCAAGTTGGTCCATTCATGCCGGTGTAGGAACTAAAAACTATACCTTTATCTGGGGTATGGCCGGTGAAAATCAAACCTTTGGCGATCAGGATCCGGTTGCAGTTGGAGATTTACGATAAAGCGGGATTCAAGACACTGGGGGCTCAGCCTGCTTTCGAGGGTGCTCATTTTCAATGAACGGATTTAACTTCTACAGTGAACAGCCTTTACTCTTAGAACCGAAGAAGCCGGCTATTTTTAAAAGCCGGCTTCTTCGGCAACCATAATAATGCTGATTCGACCGGGGAATTTCATTCCGTGACTTACAATCCCAATTGAATTGCATACTCTGGCTGGGGTTTGGCAATCCATGCATCGCCCTTTTTCCACACATGGAGTGTGGTGATTATTTCTCAACGCATTCATGGGCGCAATCTGCTTCAACCGTTTCAGTGCCTCATCCAAATCATCGACAACTTTATTGGCTCCGGCAATCACAATTACCCTTCGGGGTCCAAAAATAATCCCGGCCACCCGGTTACCTGAACTATCAATGTTCACCAATTCACCCTGACGGGTAATTGCGTTGGTGCTTGTTACCAGGAAGTCGGCCAACATTGATTGGCGATAAATTTCCACGGTCTCCTCGAAAGGGACATCCTGATAGCGATCAAAAAAATGATAGTCGCCTTTACGAAAGATATCGACTAATCCCATCTCCCCTATGGTTTCAGAGCCTCCCACCGCGATGCTGGCTCCCAAAGGGATCATTCCTAAAACCAAGTTCTTGGCCTGATTCAAGTCTTCCGCATAATGGGCATCATAGCCTTTTTGTTCCAGTATTTCCACCATGTCTCTGGCAATACATTGATAATGCCATTTTTGGTAACGATTCATTTAAACTTCCTTTAATGAAGGTTCACTCCCAGCTGCCAAACCATAAAAATTGGTTTTGGGGTTCGATCCGGGTAATCAAAAACTTACGGTCATCATAATCGCTGACCACAATATAACCGACCTCATAAGGAAACTCACCGCTGTTAAATTTGCCTTTAACCCGGATTTTAAGGCCATCGGCATCCTTTTCGATAAATTCAAAACGCTCTTTCATAAAACTCAAAGATTTATATAATTCAAACTCCAAACGCTCATCTTCAAAAGGCTCTACAATAACTTCAACCGGTATGATGTCATTCCCCGTCGGAATCACTCTCCTTATTGCTATCCAGAAAATACTCTTATCCCAGATTCCAGATAGAACGGCCACCCCAGCAATATTCTTCAGCCCCATCAGAGCGGAGGTGAATGATTGATTCCATTATATCAGCTTTTGGAATTTCCGACCAGCAATTCATGCGCTTAAATCCATTTTCCAATCAACCATTATCCTTTTAAATCCCAGCCCGGTAAATATTCTTTGGTATTCTCCAACATCTGGCTGAACAGTTCCCCTGCTTGGGATAAATCAACCGTTACCAAGGGATCATTTACAAAAGCTTCCAATGCCGTTTCCCGATCCTTATTCAGCGCCGCTTTTAAAATAGTCTCTTGATTGAATACCTGGCGAGCCACCAGAGCTTGGACAGCCGGAGGCAATTTCCCTGCCATTACTGGGCGAATACCATTTCCGGAGAATACAGCATTGGTTTCCACCACGGAGCTCAAAGGTACATCAGGCATCTGGCCTTGATTGGGCAGGTTTACATTGGTAATATAGTCGCCCAATCCCAGTAAAGCCTTGATTTGCCGGATCCCCTCCTCACCGGATGCTTCCAATTGGACTTGTTCCGCCCCGCTGACCAGCCGCTTGCTTTTAGCAGCCAGCTCTTGCTGGTGAGCAATTCGCCAACTGACCGGAGTTAATTGGAATTTCCAAAAATGAGCCGTTTCCGGGTCTTTTAAATACCAGGGAGGCAAGAATTCCGCTAAATGGCGGTCACCGGCGGCGGCAATCAGCCCATAGCGTTTAAAGAGATCAAATTTAACCCGTTGGGCGGAGGTAAAGAAATCATTAATCCAATTTCCGTCATGACCATTCTCAAAACCACTCTCATCATAACGCTCAACAAACCGGGTATATAATGGAAACAAATCCAGCCCTTTATAATTGGCCCTATCAATCCAGGTGAAATGATTGATCCCCAGAACATTCACGGAAATTTCATCCCGGGCCACTCCATCGAAACCCTCCATAACTTTTAAAGCCTCAGCCAGCAACTTTTGGGTTCCAAATACCTCATGACAACATCCGAAAGCCTTAATTTCAGGAAAAATCTCATATAACGTCCGGGTACAAAGCGTCATCGGATTGGTATAATTAATGACCCAGGCCTTTGGAGCATACTTTTTAATTTGTTCTGCAAACCCCACGTAAATCGGAATCGTCCGCAAAGCCCGGAGCAAACCCCCGGGGCCCACAGTATCCCCAACCGATTGGTAGATACCGTATTTCTCCGGCGCATGTACATCGGAAGCCATTTCCCGAAAAGTACCCGGTAGAATTGAAATAATAACAAAGTCAGCTCCGGCAAGGGCCTCTTCCATGGTTGGGACGGCTTGGTATTGCCATTTTCCCGGAACATCTTCCCGCTTTGACAAGTTATTACCGATGATTTGATTATCGTGAGCCGCCTGAAAATCCAGATCGTAAAGGGCAATTTTACCGCCCAGAACCGGTTCCAGCGCCAGGTCGCTCATAAGCCGCCAAGCCCATCCCCGGGATCCTCCCCCAATATAGGCTATTTTTAGTTCGTGAGTTTGATTTGTCATTATGTATCACCTCAAAATTCCTATCGATGAATTCGTTCTTCAAGTGAACGGATATCTATTTAGGGCCGTGTCCCCCCATCCTAGATTGATTTAAGGTTCAGTCTTATATTTCAATAAAGCAGCCAAAAAGGCCAGTGTAAGCCCCTGCCCCCAGCCTTGAACCCTTTTTTGGGGAACCTGTTTGTAGCCTTCCACATCCAGCATGACTGCCGTGCCGGCAGATACATTTTTCACGGAGCCGTCGGCCCCGATATTGTTGCAAATACCTTCCCAAGCCTTTTGAACATATTTGCGATGCAAAGGATGACCGTAGATCACCAAACTGGCCGCTATTCCGGCAGAAGCCGAGGTTTCCAACGCCGAACTTTCATCCGTCAACACCGTATGCCATAAACCTTCCTCAGACTGCAAACGGACCAACGCGCTCAATTGATCCCGCAACGAACCCTCAATTCTCATAAACATTGGATAAAGGTAATTAATGAGCTTCAGCGCTTCAGCCATCGTTAGAGCAGCCCAGGCATTTCCACGGGCCCAAAAAATACCCGACATGTGATTCTGCTTGAGGTTATCCCAGCCATGATAATATAGGTTCGTGGTTTCATCCTGCAAGAATTCTTCATGCCAAAAATATTGATTCAGTCCGTCGTCAACATATTCCTTGTTACCCAGTTTGATTCCCATCCGCAGCAGGAAATAGGCTGCCATAAACAAGGTATCAGCCCAAGCCTGTTCCGGAAAGTCATTATTGGCGGAGACAGTATGTTGAAATACACCCTCTCCGAAGCGGCGCGCTTTAGTCCGTAAATATTCAGCCTTGGCTATCGCCAGGTCCAGATACTTTTGATTATCCGTGGCTTCGTAGAGGCTTAATAAAGTGTGTCCCATGGAAACCGCATTGACAGTGAAAGGCGGTAACCCAACTTCCAAATATTCGTCAACCCACCCAACGAGAAAGTCGCGATAATCCTCATTTCCCGTTACCTGCCAAGCCTGGCAAACACCATAAAAACCGACGCCACCCGGCCAATCCCAAGTAAAATCGATCTGGGTGGTCCTTCGGACCACAAGGTCGATCAACGTCTTGATCTGCTCTTCATCGATGGTGGTAATCCATTCGTTCAATTTGTTTCCCCGCCTTCGTTTCATTATCAACCGCCTCGCGCGCGAATTATCCTTTTAACCCTGAAGTACTGATTCCTTCTACCAAATACCGTTGGAAAATCAAGAATATCACTAAAATCGGCAACAAGGACAGGGTACCCATGGC
>JAEXDA010000057.1 GCA_023401925.1 Bacillota bacterium | reverse complement strand
GCAGCTATTTGCACACTGGCAGATGGGAATTTTGCCAACGGCTGAATGATGGGAGCCGGATGAGCCGAGAGGTTCACGTCCGGTTCTGAGAGAGACTGAGAGTGAAATTCCCTCGGTCTACTTACCTCGTAACGGTGTTCGAAGAAGAGAAAGATGCAACAAGATTTCGAACAGAGCTAGACAAACGTTTCGCAGCCTTTGCATTGGAGATTGCACCGGAAAAGCCCCGTATCATAGCATTCGGAAAATATGCAATATATTACCTAGCAAAACAAAACAAAAGACCGGAGACATTCGATTTCCTGGGATTCACACATTACTGTGCTAAAAGCAGAAAAGGAATGATGATAATATCCAGGAAACCAGCCAAGAAAAGACGCGAAAGATTCATAAAGCGAATCAAGTTATGGCTGCTGGAGAATCGTCATCAACCGGTCAGGAAACAACAAGCACATCTAAAGAATGCATTGATAGGACACTACCAATATTACGGGTTGATAAATTGCACAGGCAGTCTTTCTGGAGTGCAAGAAAGAATAAAGAGGTTGTGGAAGAAAACTCTGGTAAAGCGGAGTCAGAAAGCCGACCGAAGCTGCACATGGGAAATACTCAACAACAAAGAATGGTTTACATTACCCAAACCACGGGTATACAACCCTACAATTTAAAGTGTCTTTGCTCTGAAAAGCTGAAACCGACTGTGGGAGCCCGGTGCGAGAAAACCGCACGCCGGGTTCTGACCGGGGATGAGGCGGGTGACCGCCTCTCCTACCGGACCTGCGCCGCCTCGCCCCTTTTGTCCTGGAGGGTGTGGGAGGTAGGAACAGCCTCCCATCGGCCATAAAATAAAGTAAGGCTCCTATCGCTGCGGCTTACTCTAAGAAACCGCCCTTCCCCGCTACCGTATGCTGGAGCATGGGAAGGAGCAGGACGGCAAAAAATAGGCAATCATAATCCCTCGCCCATAGCGTTTTTTGCGTGATGGGAGAGGGCCACTTCTCTGAATGGACAGGTTGGGTGAGGGCATAGACAGACTCATGGAATTACGGGAAAAGGAACCATATTAGCTAAAAAGGAAAAGGACTCATGGAATTTTAAGGAGGTTCATCTCATGGCCGACTTCGAATTTACCATTACCGAAAGCGATTCACCGGTTGATTTGGAAGAGTATATCGATTATTTGATTATTGAACGCTGTAACGAAATCTATTATAAAATCATCAGCCAAAATACCGAATATCAAAATCTTCAAGCGCAGATGAAGGAGTGTTTTCAAGAACTTCTCCAATTATTGCCCGATCCGGTCCACCAGGAAATTGTAACCGAAAATTTATCGGGTATGATCGGAACACTGGAAATGTTGCTGCCGAAGATTATTTACAGGCAGATATTAAAAGATGGATTGGGCTTAAAGGAGTGGCTGGGAAGATGAATATTAGGTCCGACAGAACCCTATCATTATGATCTAGAAGACTACCTAATTACAAACCTTCGATCTACTACAAAGGTTAATTAGATGACTTTTTCTTTAATTGCTCAATTTGTTCCATAGCCAGTCCGGTAGCTGCGGCAATATCTTGAATGATCATACCCATGGATAATAGATTTTGGGCGGTTTCAATTTTCCCCTTTAAAATACCCTCGACTTCACCTTCCGCTAGACCTTCCGCCCGGCCCTCCGCTTTAGCCCCTGTAATCCGTGTTACTTCATCATGAATCGCCATTTCCCGTGCTTCGTAGTATCTTTTTACTTCATCTAAACTTCCAAGACGTTCCAATAGTTCCTCTGCTTTTGCGATTGCAGGATCTTTATCTATAGCCATTTCTCGTACCTCCTTCGGTGAGTCTTCAATGAAAATTAGCCAGCGATCTAAGGGTTTACTTAGATCGGGTCTCGCTTTTCGGAACTTCGGTAATTCCAGAAAATGTATTTCCAAGATATCCGTTAGTTTACAATTTTTATGAAAGTCTTCCCATAAATGAAAAACAGAATGATAGTGTTCAACCTTGATATAGCTGAAATCCAGGATATTAATGGTAATGGTCTTTTTAAGTGATTGGAAAGGCTGGCCTTCTTTCAACTGTTCGCTAAAAAGTTTGGACCAATAAAACAAGGTCCTTTGATCCATATTATATTGATTGATTAATTGTACTTCAATATTAAACTGTTCCCCGGTAATAGCTTTGGCCCGAATATCCAATACTCCCAGCTTGTCGTCAATATGGTCTTTTTTAAGCCGGGTATTCTCTATAATTTCGATATCCGTCAACCTTTTTTCCCCTGCTAATGCCAAGACGGCATTAAGGAAACTAATCAAGATTTCTTTGTGTTCATTTTGGCCGAAAATCTTCTGAAAGATGAAGTCATTTTTAACTTTCAGACGGTCCAATTCGTCACACGCCTTTCTTGTTTGTCATATTTTTATCTCTTTTTCCTAATTATAACATTTTTTATTCTGGCTACAAAGGGTTTTAATTTAATGAATAAAGGCGCTCATCGGCGTTCATTGATGCGACTCCAAAAATTTCAAACTTCCAGTAAGGCCCTCCCATCTCCACGCCTCGCTCCAAGAAGCCGCGCTTCCCCCCGTTACCGTATTCTGATCATGGAAAAGTTCAGAACAGCAAAAAATAGACAAATAGACAATCATCATCCCTCTCCCCTGAAACGCTAAACATTACCCATATCTCCAATAAATAATAGACTATTCAGAAAAGTAATAATGCTTATTCTGTCCGCCGCGGGTTAATTCGTGTTCATCGAACACGTCCACACGGCTAGGCAATTAAAAACTTTCTAAATCCCCTCCGGGGATCGGCTAATCTTTGCCACTCATATTGCTTCGAAGCATCACGGAGCCCGGTAAATCCGGGCTTTAAAACGTTTTTTGATACTTAGCCGTGGGGTTTACCCCGCGGTGGACGAAATCGGCTACCAACATATTCAGTTTCGTGATATTCATTAATAGAATGTATTTATTTTCCAACGATGTGGGTAATGAATAGCGTGAAACGGGCGAGGGCCTAGGCCGCCAAAACGGCTTTTAAATTCTCAATCTTCAAACTCCTCATTATCAAACTTTTTCCAGAAACTTCACAATCCGACTCCACCCAAACATATTAGCCCAATACGCAACATTATCACGGGGTCGAAAGTTGACTTTTATATTTAGTGTTGATTTTGTTACATAAGGGTAATATAATATGAAAATGATGGCATTATCTAGCGCCATTACGATTGGTCAAAAATCGACCAATGTTTCATTTAGTAATCATAATTGTTTCTGCGATCATTACTTCAAGAATAGAAAAGGAGTCATTTTATGAAGAAATTATGGATTCTACTCATCGTTTTGGGAATGCTTTTTTCGTTCGCAATGGTGGTTTCGGCGGCAACTGAAAACCAGGGTGTTTGGACCGTTTACGGCGATTTGGGAGTTTATGGGGCCAGTAATAATACTGTAAATTCTTCAACAACCGTACCCAATGCGGATGAAGATTATGATGGAACTTCGGGGTATTTACTCGGAGTTGAATATGATTGGGGGCCATTCTTGGCAGTCGCAGAGTATACCGGCAATACTTTTGAAAAGAAAAGTTCAAACCCAGCTGCATCAGACTACCGGTCCAATACGATGCTCATCCGTGGCGGGTACTATTTTATTAATAATGAAAAAATTAAAGTGAACGGTGTTTTAGGATATATGCAACTTGATGTAATAAACAAGGATTCAAATGCTAAAAAAATGGATTTAACCAATGGAGGAACATTAATCGGTATTGATGGCACCTATGCGTTTTCCGATAAGTTTTCACTGAATGCTTCTTATGGCCTGACTGTGGGAGCTGATTGTTCGGTCGAGCTTTTGGATGATATTCTCCCTGCTGGCATTAAACAAGCAACAACTCAGAGCCCTTCCGTTTCCCAATCCAGCAGCCTTAATACATATCGGGTAAAAGGGATTTATCAATGGACGGATCATATCAGCAGCTATTTATCATACTCTTTCCTTGAGTCGAAACTTAAATATTCATATACTGTGCCAGGAATATATTCGGGTAAAGTCGATGTCGACTCCACCTGGTACGGTTGGGCGGTCGGGATGATTTATAAATTCTAAAAGTCTTCAAAAGAAGATCAAGAGTGAAAAAAGGCCGACTATTTAAGTCGGCTTTTTGCTTAGGACGGCAAAAAAAACTGGATGAAAACGGCTTTTAATTCTTTTTGGCGGGATAAGATTTGATTGACATGAAAAAACTCTATGGTATAATATAAGAGTTATTATGCAGAAGGTATGTGAGGTGACTGTTTTGAAAGAAGGAATTCATCCCCAGTATCATAAGGCGAAAGTGACATGCTCTTGTGGTGAAACATTTGAGACCGGTTCAACCCAAAAGGAACTCCGGGTGGAAATTTGTTCCAAGTGTCATCCCTTGTTCACCGGCAAACAGCGTGTAGTTGATAGCGGCGGACAAGTCGAGAAGTTCAAGAAACGTCTGGAGAAAAAATAAGTTGGACAAACAGAGCTTCGAGCTCTGTTTTCTCTATATGGGATAAAAATCGTCATCTGGTATTCCCTGGACCATAGCGCCGGGGGTTTCCAATTTCCGGCTTTAAGCCGGTAGGTTAGGAAATGGCATTGATTTCTGCCATGAGTTTTGGATAAAAAATAGGAAGGTGACTGAATGAAAAAGCAGCCCGATTTCCAGTATGGAGGGCAGGCCGTAATCGAAGGCGTCATGATGAGGGGACGCGATTACCTTGCTGTGGCGGTCCGTAAAAGCAATGGCGAAATCGTGATTAAAAAGGATCCGGTGGGTACAATCACCAAAAAATATCCTTGGCTGAAATGGCCTTTCATCCGGGGAGTCGTTTCTTTGTGCGAGTCTTTTGGGGTCGGAATGAGGGCTTTGCTGTTTTCCGCCGACCAATTCATGGAGGGCGAAGGGGAAGAGGAAACCAAATTATCTTCCTGGGAAACCACTTTAATGGTGGCGGTCGCCATCGCTATGTCGGTTTTACTGTTTGTGGTGCTCCCGTTGTTAGGCAGAATGCTGGTCAACAAGTTTATACCGGCCCAGAGTCACCTCTGGGGGAACTTGGTGGAGAGCGCTTTGAGAATGTTGATTTTGGTTGCCTATATCGCCGGAGTATCCGTGATGAAAGACATTCGGCGGGTTTTTGCATATCATGGAGCGGAACATAAAGTGATTAACACTTTTGAAGCCAAAGAAGATTTGACGGTTGAGAATGCCAAGAAACATACGACATTCCATCCCCGTTGCGGAACCAGCTTCCTTTTGTTTGTGGTGATTGTCAGCGCGGTCTTTTTTTCCTTTTTGAAATATGATACGATCTGGATGCGCTTTGCAACCCGGATTTTGTTATTGCCGGTAGTGGCGGGAGTTTCATATGAAATCATCAAATTTACCGGTAGACACCAGAATTTCTTTTTATGGCGCTGGTTGAGCCAGCCCGGTTTTTGGCTGCAAAAATTAACCACCCGGGAGCCGGATGATCAGCAATTGGAAGTAGCCATCAATTCGTTGGTTGCCGTATTACATGAAGAGGCGCCGGTTATTGTCGGCGGCAAAGTGTATGCCGCTGAGAAAGTTGAAATCGAAGCAGCTACCACTTAATGGCTGGTAGCGATGATATTATGGAGATACTATGTTAGATAAGTTGGCGTCCATTGAAGAAAAATATCATGAATTAACAGAACAATTAAGCGATCCGGAAGTCATTGCCGATCCTCCTTTGTTTCAGAAGTTGGCCAAAGCCAGTGCCGCCATAAGCGAATTGGCATCCACCTATCAGGAATATAAAAGAGTGCACGAGGATATCCTCACCGCCTCTGAAATGATGAAAGAGGAAACCGGGGCTGCGGCTGACCTTTTGTTTCAGGAAATGAAACAGTTTGAAGCTGAAGAAGCCAAACTCCTGGAACGGATCAAAATTTTGCTGCTCCCCAAAGATCCCAACGATGATAAGAACGTCATCGTGGAGATCCGGGCCGGTACAGGTGGAGAGGAAGCGGCTTTGTTTGCCGCCGACTTGTTCCGGATGTATACCCGTTATGGTGAATCCAAGGGCTGGCATATTGAGATCTTGAGTTCCAGTGAAGCCGATAGGGGCGGTTTTAAAGAAATTATTTTTACGGTTGAAGGCAACCGGGTCTACAGCCGGCTAAAGTATGAGAGTGGCGTTCACCGGGTACAAAGAGTCCCCGAGACGGAAGCCAACGGCAGGATTCATACTTCCGCCGCAACCGTAGCCGTATTGATTCAGGCCGAAGAGGTCGACGTGAATATTAACCCCAATGACCTGCGGGTTGATGTTTTCCGAGCTGGCGGCCATGGCGGCCAGTGTGTCAATACAACGGACTCGGCGGTCCGGATTACCCACTTACCCACCGGACTGGTCGTGATTTGCCAGGATGAAAAATCCCAATTGAAAAATAAAGAGAAAGCGATGAAAGTATTGCGGGCTAGGCTCTATGAAAAATTCAGCAGCGAGCAGCATGAAGAAATGGCGCAGGTCCGTAGGGATATGGTTGGCTCGGGGGACCGCAGCGAGCGGATACGAACTTATAATTTTCCCCAGAACCGTTTGACGGACCATCGCATCAACTTGACAGTATACCATTTGGATTCGAATATTGAAGGAAATCTGGATGAGGTCATCGAGCCGCTGATTACTGCGGCCCAAGCCGAACTTTTAAAAAATGTCGATCAACAATAACCTGACGATAGGGGAAATCATTTCCAAAACAACCCCTTTTTTTGCTGAAAAAGGAATACCCGGTCCCCGCCTGGAGGCCGATTTGTTGTTGGCTCATGTATTGAATTTGCCACGGGTTCAGCTTTATTCCCAGTGGGATCGTCCGCTCAATCCCGGGGAAATCCAAAAGTACCGCGAAATTATCGTGAAACGAGTCGGAGGCCAACCACTGGCCTATCTGACCGGTAAAAAATCCTTTTTAAGCTGGGATCTTACGGTTACTCCGGATGTATTGATCCCCCGCCCCGAGACGGAGATTTTGGTCGAAGCTGCCTGCGATTTGTTCAAAGAACGCCAAGCTCAGATTCGCGGCATTGATATAGGCACCGGGAGCGGAGCCATTGTGATTGCCCTCGCCAAACTATTGAATCAAAGCCAGTGGCTGGCGGTGGATATTTCCGAGAAAGCTTTGAAGATTGCCTCCGAGAATGCCCAAGTTCTGGGAGTGAATACCCGGATCACATTTTTAAACGGTGATTTGTTAGATTCTATACTGAATAATGTTGCATCTGAAGCCAAGTTCGACTTGGTTGTTTCCAATCCTCCCTATATTCCATCGGACGAGATCGCCAAATTACAAATCGAAGTGCGTCAGGAACCGCGATTAGCCTTAGATGGCGGTATTGACGGGTTAGATATTTACAGACGGCTATTTCCTCAGGTGAAAAAAATCCTGTCAGAAGACGGCGTCTTTATTTTTGAACATGGCGACGGACAGGGGAGCGCATTAGAAACCTTGGCATTCGGAAATGGTTTTAGCTGTGAATCTCTAAAAGATTTGGCCGGGAGGGAAAGGGTTCTTATTTGCCGGCCCGGTAAAGAAAATGCATGAATTAGCATTAACTGAGAAAATGTTTAAAATTGTGTTGGACGAGGCCCGCTCCCATCAAGCCAAGCGGGTGACGAAAGTGACCATTTCCGTTGGTGAGCTTTCAGGAATCGTCCCTGGTTCCGTAGAAACTTACTTTCAGCTTCTTGCCAAAGGTACGATCGTCGAGGGAGCTAATTTGGAATTCAACCGGGTTTCGGCCCGTTTATTTTGTATACATTGCCAGAAAGAGTTTACCAAAAGAGCTGCGGATTTTACCTGTCCGGACTGCGGCAATTTAGCCCGTTTAACAGAGATAGGGCAGGAATGTTTGGTAGAAAGCATGGAGGTGGATAACGAATGAAAATTGAAATTGAACAAGATTTATTTGAAAAAGAAGCCCAGTTGGCAGCGGCCAATGCCGAATGGATGAAGAAAAGGGGTCTGATGGCTCTCAATTTAATGGGTACCCCCGGGGCCGGTAAAACCAGTATTATCAAAAACACCGCCCGTTTACTAAAGGTCCCGATGGCTGTTATTGAAGGAGATCCAGCCTCCAGTATTGATACTGATTTGTTAAAGTCAGCCGGGATTCCCGCTTATCAAATCAATACCGAAGGGGTCTGTCACTTGGATGCGGCAATGGTGGCCGATGCTCTTGATAAATTTGAAGTAGCGCCACGAACTGTACTGTTTATTGAAAATGTGGGGAATTTAATTTGCACCGCCAGTTATCCTTTGGGTGAAGCCATCCGGGTGGTGGTGGTAGGCGCCAGTGAGGGCGACGATAAACCTTTTAAATACCCGGATATTTTCCAAACCGCCAACGTGGTCATTTTAAATAAAACGGATTTAGAGTCAGCGGTTAACTTTAATCTCAAACGTTTTTATGAAGGGATTAACAGCCTGAAACCGAAGCTTCCGGTGTTTGAAGTCTCATGCAAGACCGGAAACGGATTGGAAGCCTGGGTGAATTGGTTGGCAGTCCAAGTAGCATCCTATTGGGCCGGGTGAGCGTCATGGAGCGGCGGCATTTAAATATCAGCGGTTTGGTGCAAGGGGTTGGTTTCCGACCCTTTTTGTATAACCTGGCTGTCGGGGAAGGACTTACCGGATGGGTCCGCAATAACTTCGGCGGCGTGGAGCTTGAAATTCAGGGGGAACGTTCTAAAGTTCTCTCGTTTTTAGACAACCTTTCTCCGAAAGCGCCTCCGGCTGCTGTCATTGACTCCCTAACGGTCACTGAAATTCCATCGATACCGGAAAGGGACTTTGTGATCGTAAGGAGTGAATTGGGCGCCCTTAGCGGTTCGCCATTGCCGGATCAAGGAATTTGTAAAGAATGTGCTGAGGAAATTACCCGCCGGGATGATCGCCGTTACGGGTATTCTTTAAACAGTTGCACAGTCTGTGGCCCCCGTTTTTCGATCATGGATGGCCTGCCCTTTGACCGTCAAAGGACCTCCATGGCGAAGTTCCCATTATGTCCAAAATGTCAAGCTGAATACGAATCCCCGGCCAGTAGGCGCTTTCATGGTCAAACCATTTCTTGTCCGGAATGTGGCCCGGAGCTCTGGTTCACCAATCCTCTGGGAGAAAGAGTCCCCGGAGATCCGCTTCATAAAGCCGGTGAAATCCTGATAAAAGGAGGCATCATCGGTATAAAGGGCGTCGGCGGCTTTCATTTGGCCTGTTCGGCAGGAAATGAGCAGGTTGTCCAGAGGCTCCGGAAACTCAAGGGCCGGGATAACCGGGCTTTCGCGGTGATGTTTCGCGATTTGGAAGCGGTAAGAAATGAATGCGAGTTTTGTCCGGAAGAAGCTGCGGCATTAATTTCTGCGGCCCGGCCGATTCTTTTGTTGAAACAGCAGAAAACTGGAAATATCGCCCCTTCGGTGAACCCGGGCTTACGGGAGCTTGGTGCATTTCTTCCTTATACCGGCATACATTTGGGGGTATTTAATGAGTTAGCCCGGGGCGGTCAAATGCTTGCCCTGGTTATGACCAGCGGTAACCGCTCAGGGGAACCGTTGACCATCAATGATTGCTCGGTTTTTGAAGAATTGGCTTCAATGGTTGACGGCTTTCTGGTTCATAACCGTCCCATCTTATGGCGCTGTGATGATTCGGTGCTCCGTTTTCTCCAAGGGAAGCTGCTGGGTATCCGCCGTTCAAGGGGATACGCGCCCTCGCCCGTGAAGGTCGGCTCTTCGATGGCCCCGCTCCTGGCCTGTGGAGCCCAACAAAAGAATGTTTTTGCCCTTACCAAAGGGGATCGGGTTTTTTTAAGCCCTCATCAGGGCGATTTGGATCAGTTGGCAACATTTATCAGTTATCAGGAAACCATTCAGCGTTTTCAGCGTTTATTAAAATGTGAACCGGAATGGGCCATTCATGATCTCCATCCGGATTACCATTCAACGTTGTTTGCCCATAAAACATCATTAAAAACCATTGCTGTCCAACATCATTTGGCCCATCTGGCCAGCGTGATTGCGGCTTGTCAAATCAAAGGACCCATTATTGGTGTCGCTTTTGACGGATCAGGCTACGGCACTGACGGCAAGGTGTGGGGTGGTGAATTTATAAGCGGTGAGGAGACTGCCTGGAGGAGAAACGCTTATTTCAGTTACTATCCAATGCCCGGCGGCGAAGCGGCCATCCGGGAACCTTGGCGGATGGCTGCCTCTTATCTGCAATCGCATCGTCCGGATAAATTAATCCAGTGGCTCACTGAAAACAATCTGAACCCTCAGTGGCTTTCACTGCAATCAGCAATTAAACTGGGTATTAACGCGCCTTATACATCATCAGCCGGACGGATTTTTGATGGAGTAGCTGCGCTTATCGGAGGACCTTTGACGGTTAGCTATGAGGGGGAGGCTGCTGTTTGGCTGGAAAATATAGCGGATGACATTCCTGGCGGGATGTACCGGTATCGTATTGAACAGGCGGAAGAGGGGTTCCGGATAGATCCGGGATTGATTATCGCTCAAGTTATGGATGATTTGGGGTACTGCCAGCCGGGGGAAATCAGTATCAAATTTCACCGGACCATGGCAGAACTCATTGCTGAAATGGCGGGACGGATTCATGTTCAGAACGGATACCGCCAGGTCGTATTGAGCGGAGGAGTTTTTCAAAACCGTTTGTTGCTTGATCTCACTGCCCAAATATTACATCGTCATGGATTCGAGGTTTATATCCCGGAGCTCGTCCCGTTGAATGACGGCGGAATCGCTTTGGGTCAGGCTTATTTGGGTAATTTAATGATTGAAAGGGGAATTACCGATGTGTTTAGCAGTTCCCGGTAAACTTATGAAGATAGAAGGCCATCAAGGTGAAGTTGATTTCTTAGGAGTTTGCCGTCAGGCTGATCTGCGATTGGTCCCTCAAGCAAAGGTAGGAGATTTTGTATTGGTTCATGCCGGATGCGCCATTCAAATTGTACCGGAAGACGAAGCCCTGGAGACTTTGAAATTGTTCCATGAAGTGATGGGCGAGGAAGGCGCAAATGAAAAAGAACCGTTTGGGGCCTGGCAAAAATGAAGGAAATGAATCCGACCCCACTCATCCGCCGGTTTCAAGAAAAATATCGTGACAGCCGATTTACCCTGATGGAAGTTTGCGGAACTCACACCCATGAAATCCGTAAAGCCGGCATCCATCAGTTATTGCCCAAAGGAGTCCGTCTGCTATCGGGACCGGGTTGTCCGGTATGTGTAACCGGCAGCGGTTATATCGAACAGGCCATCAATCTCAGCCGTAAGCCCCAGATGATCATTACAACATTCGGGGATTTATTGAAAGTACCTGGAAATACCGGAACCTTAGCGGAAGCCAGGGCGGATGGAAGCCGGATACGGGTGATTTACTCTCCTTTGGATGGGGTAGAGCTGGCAAAATCTTATCCCGAAGCTGAAGTTGTATTCTTAGGCGTGGGTTTTGAGACCACCGCGCCGGTAATTGCCCTGGCAGTTCAAACCGCCAGGGAGCAGGGTGTCCAAAATTTTTCAGTTCTTCCGGCCTTTAAAATTCTGCGGCCCGCCATGGAAACATTGTTGCGGGATCCTGAAATCAGAATCGATGGCTTGATCGCTCCGGGTCATCTCGGGGTGATTATTGGCGCCAGCGCTTTTTCTTTTTTGGTATCGGAGTATCATTTACCCACAGTAGTCACAGGCTTTAAATCAAGTGAGTTATGGCTGGGATTAACGGCATTGGCCAGACAAATCGTCAACGGTAAGGTTGAACTGGAAAATATGTATCCTCGGGCAGTGCAGGAAGAAGGAAATCTTTCGGCACAGCAGCTGATGAGAGAGGTATTTATACCGGAGGATACGGAGTGGCGGGGTCTGGGTTTGGTCCCGGGGTCTGGATTGGGGTTCAATCAAGGCTACCTACAATATGATGCGCGGATTCGTTTTGGATTGGAACCGATCCTTTCGCTGGAACCTTCCGGTTGCCTTTGCGGAGCAATATTGCTTGGAAAGGAAGAACCGGAAAACTGTCCTCATTTTGGCAGTGCCTGTAAACCCGATCACCCGGTGGGGCCTTGTATGGTTTCTTCGGAAGGAACCTGCGCCGCCCATTTTTATTATCCGAAACCGTAGGATTTAGAAAAGAACCTCACCCGCGCTGCTTCCATAAAATGGGACATGGATTCAAGTTGCTTATTTGACCTAACTTGCGCCTTTTTTAAAGGCGAGCTCTTCCCCAAAGATGTTGTTCAAAGTAGTTGTTTCAGTGGAAGAGTAACCGCGAACTTAAGTTCGAAGCCGTTGATCTCCAAAAGCTTTTAGACTACGAAGTCAGCACGCCTTCGGAGGCGTGGGGTTACTCTCCCACTGAATCCGCTTCATTAAAAAACTCCATTGGGGGAGAGCTCGCCTTCGTCACGAAGGCGCAGAGAGAGGTCTGGGCCCGAATTTCCAAATTCATTACTTTCAGAAAATGTATCCATCGCTTGATGACATTGGGCCGGGGGTGAGGTTGCTTTTAGGTATCCATAATCTGTGGATCTTTTCGTATCATAAAAAAATAGGAGTTTTTAATGACAGAGCGAATTCGGCTAGCGCACGGCGGTGGTGGAGAAGCCACTGCAGAATTAATACAAAAGGTTTTTTGGTCAAGACTGCAATATCCGGAATTATTAAAAGGGAATGACGCTTCTTTACTGGAGCTCACCGCTGCCGCTCCAGGCGCGGCAAGTCCTTCACAAACCGCCGATTTCTTTGGCCGTAGCCGGATCGCCGTTACCACCGATTCCTTCGTGGTAACGCCCTGGAAGTTTCCGGGCGGGGATATCGGCAGGTTGGCCATATCTGGGACAGTCAATGATTTAACGATGATGGGCGCTGCTATCTTAGGGTTAACAGTGGGCTTTATTATCGAGGAAGGATTTCTTCTCTCGGATTTGGAGCTGATAGTCCAGTCATTGGCTGACACAGCCGTGGAGGCGGGGATTAAGGTTGTTGCCGGAGATACCAAAGTAGTCAATAAGGGTGCGGCCGATGGTATTTATATGAATACTACGGGTATTGGCCTTGTCGACTCCGCGGTTCATTTAGGTGGGGAGCTGGCCCGCCCGGGTGACCGGGTCATCGTTACCGGTTCCATTGGCGATCATGGAGCCGCTATCTTACTTGCCAGGGGAGAGTTGGGAATTAGCGGGCTCCTTGAAAGTGATGTGGCACCGTTAAATCGGATGCTGTTGCCCCTAATTCAACAATTTCCCGGTCAGATAAGGGTTCTGCGCGATCCGACCCGTGGCGGGCTGGCAACGACATTCAATGAAATTGCCAAACAATCGGCGGTTTCAATTCGTTTGGAAGAAGAGCGGATCTATGTGAAACCGCAAGTTGAAGGGATTACGAGCCTGCTTGGACTGGATCCCTTATATTTAGCCAATGAAGGTAAAGCCATCATGATATGCGAAGATTCGATCAGCGAAAAATTGCTCGAGCTGTTGCGCCAAAATCCTTTAGGCAGGGAAGCCTCTATTATCGGACAAGTGACGGCATCCGATCCCGGTTTGGTCAGTATTCGCACCAAAATGGGCGGGGAAAGAATATTACCGATGGGCAGCGGAGAGCAATTACCAAGAATTTGTTGAGGGCTGGACCGATTGATTGACAGGAATGAGCAACTTTTTAGCGAAATTTTTGGTATTCGATTTAATACATGTGGGATTGAGCGAATTATGTTGGCTACAGATTGGGTCTGAGTTTTTTAATTTGCAGTAGGGATTATGGAGGTGAGAGTACGTGAACTGGCGTGTACGTGCGATATTGTCCGGTGTAGTCATTTTATTGGTTCTGAGCGTATCATCCTTAGCAATGGCCGATCTGTCAAATGATTATATTTTTTATTCCCAAGTAGTGGGTGACCAAAAAATGATTTTTTTGGTGAATAAGGATGGCGGCGACCAGCGGGTCCTGGTGAGCGGGAAGGATATTAGTGTCTTTTTGGTCAATAAACATATCCTGTATTATAAGGACCATCAGCTTTTTGAATACTTCCCCGCGGCTCAAAAAGCCAAATTGCTTAGCCGTTTTGAAGAAAATCGAATTGCGGTTCAGAGTTTGGCCGGTAAATCCGATGGACCGGATGTTCCGGATCAGGCCCTGATTTTGGCACAAACTCCTTATGAACAGCATTTTTATATTCTTGAGTTTTCCGACGGCAGTGTCCGGATGGTTTCAAATCCTTCCTTTGCCAATTCATTATCAACATCCGGCAGCGGGTCCATTAAGGTATACAATGCGGATAAGAGCGCTGTTGCTGTAGTGCGGCAGGCTGGGGTCAAACTGAGATTTGAGTTGTTCATTCAAGAAAAAATGAATGAAAAACTAAAAACCAGCTGGACTCTGCCACAAAACATGACGGTTATTCCCGAACTTCCCATTTGGTCTCCTAATTCGCGGATGCTTGTTTTTTACGGTAGAACTTTTGGGCAGTTAACCGGTTTTTACTCGCTATATCTCTATAATCTTGAAAGCAGAAAAATGGTTTTGGTTCAGGAGCAAGTATTCTCCGTTATGTCTTTGGGCAGTTTAAGCATGGGTTCTTTCAGGCCGGAGTGGTCTAGTGACGGTGGACAGTTAATATTTCAATATCAGCCATACGGATTGCCTACTGAAAGTATTATTTTAAAATATGACGCCGCAATGGATAAGTTAATCGCTTTGACCAGCAGCCGGGGTCATAACCTTTATCCGACGTGGTCCCCTTCGGGAAAGGACATTTTGTTCTTATCCAACCGGGATTCTTCCCACGATGAGCTGTATATCATGGATAATCAAGGAGAACATCTCAAGCGACTTTCTGCAGCGGATGGATATACGGAATGGGCCAGTTGGTACAAAGAGGAATAGAATTCTAAATAAAAAGCGCTCCAGCGCTTTTTTACTTTTATGAAAAGGGCGCATGAAAAGCGGACGTCCATTCAGGCGGACTACAAAATAAGTAAAGCTAATTTACAATTTTTACCTTCCGGATAGAAGCTTGAAACACGGAGACACTACATCTGAAAAAACAAATTGGAGGAATCATCAATGGAAGATGTAGTTGTATACACGACTCCCAGTTGCCCTTGGTGTAATAAAACCAAATCATACCTTAAAGATAAAGGAATTTCTTTTGAAGAGAAGGATGTGGCGGAGGATTCCGGGGCTGCCCAGGAAATGGTGGACCTTACGGGACAGCGGAGCGTGCCTGTAATCAAGAAAGGCGGGCAATATGTAGTAGGCTTTGATCCGGAAAGACTTGAGAATATGTTGCATTAAGGGTGAAGAGTATGATATATGATCTCATCATTGTTGGGGCCGGTCCCTCCGGCATGACGGCAGGTGTTTTCGCAGCCCGCAAGGGTTTGAAAACATTAATTATCAGCGAGGATTTGGGCGGCCAGGTTAATTGGACTTCGGATATTGAAAATTATATGGGTTTTCAAGAGATTGACGGTCAGGCTTTAATGGAAAAATTTGAAGCCCAAGTGAAAGAACTTAATCTTGAAGAGCAATTGACCACGGTTGTGGCCATTCATAAAGAAGGGGAAGCTTTCAAGGTTGTTACCAAAAATCAGGAATATGTTTCGAAAGCGGTTATTGTATCCTCGGGGAAAAAACCGCGTACTTTAAATGTTCCGGGTGAACAGGAATTCCGAAATAAAGGAGTCAGTTATTGTGCCACCTGTGATGGTCCCTTATTTAGAAATCTCCCGGTTGCCGTAGTTGGAGGAGGTAATTCCGCCGTTAAATCAGCTTTGGATTTGGCGAATTATGCCTCGGAAATCCAGTTGATCGCCAATAGCGGTTTAACGGCAGACCATATCTTGGTGGAGCGCTTAAATAAACTTGATCACTTTAAAAAATATTTATCCCATACCGTTGTGGAAATAAAGGGCGGTAAATCGGTGGAAAAGGCTGTTTTGGAGGACATCCAAAACAAGCAAAGGTTTGAAATTAATGTTCAAGGTGTCTTCGTTGAAATAGGGCTTGATCCCAACCAAGGTTTTTTGGGAGACTGGGTAGAGAAAAACGAGGTCGGGGAAATAAAAGTTGACTGCCTGTGCCGAACCAATATTCCCGGCTTGTATGCAGCCGGGGATGTCACTTCGGTGCCGGAAAAACAAATCATTGTGGCAGCCGGGGAGGGAGCTAAAGCAGCTCTCAAAGCTTGGGAGTTTTTATTAAAAAACCCTGAAGCACAGCAACATTTAAATTAAGTATACACGGGATTTTTGCAACTCTATTGGATAAACAGGTCTTTTTAGGCAATACGAGGCCTACCCAATCAGTAATACTAGACAATAAATCAACAGTACGCTAAATAAAAATTAATTCTATCCCCTCAAACACACCCATATATTGTAAAGGTGTGTTTGTTTTTATCGGTGAATCATTCATAACAAACTAAACAAGCAAGTTTGCTTGTTATGGGCGAGGGCGCCTGGGGAGGGGAAGATAGTGCGGGTTGTGTATTTGCACAAGATTAAAATATTACTTGGAGCACTCTTGGTTTGCCTGTTGACACTTTCTTTGGTGATTTACCCAAAAGAAGGAGTAGAAGCCGCAATAGAGGGACTAAAAGTTTTTTGGGATATTGTGCTGCCTTCATTGTTACCATTTTTTGTATTATCTGAGGTGATGCTGGGTATGGGCGTGGTCCATTTTCTTGGTGTGATATTGGAACCACTAATGAGGCCTTTATTTAATGTGCCCGGAGTAGGCGCATTTGCTTTATCCATGGGTTTGGCGGCGGGATATCCTATGGATGCCGTGATTACGGGGAAATTCCGCCGTAATGGTCTTTGTTCCCGGGTGGAGGGCGAACGATTGCTTTCGTTTACCAATACGGCCGATCCGTTATTCATATTTGGGGCAGTGGCGGTCGGAATGTTTGGGTATCCGGGTTTGGGGGTTGTCTTGGCTATAGCACATTATATCGCTAGTTTCGCGGTCGGAGTGGTTTTTAAATTTTATAAAAAAGAGGAATCTCTAAAAGAGAGAAAGACTGATGAAAAGGTATCCGGTTCCTGTAAAATCGGTATTCTGAAGCGTGCAGTGGGGGAGCTATTCAAAGCCCGTCGTGAAGACGGGCGTCCTTTCGGCAGACTCCTTGGAGATGCTGTAAAGGAATCAATGACAACTCTGTTAATGATTGGCGGTTTTATTATGCTTTTTTCAGTACTTGTAAAAATGTTGACGGTTTTCGGGTTTTTTGGGATTTTGGCGCCGGTTTTTGAAGGAATTTTAAGGATTTTTAATATGGATCCCCATTTGGTCCATGCAATATTTTACGGTATTTTGGAAATTGATTTGGGAAGTATGGCCGCGGGCAGGGCATCCGCTCCGCTTGTTGATAAAGCCATGATTGCCAGCTGGATTATTGCTTGGAGCGGATTATGTGTGCATGGCCAGGTTGCCAGTGTGATTCACGATACTGATATTCGAATGGCTCCTTACATGGCTGCCCGTTTTTTGCACGGATTATTTGCAGCCATTTTTACTTGGATGCTGATGGGACCGCTAATGCCTGTATTTTCTCCCCTCAGAAATCATTTGGCAGTAAGTGCACCTATGGGCAAGAGATTTCATCCGCTGGATCGGATTGTCTTTTCCGGCGAGCAAATACTGGTGATTTTGGGTCTGCTCATTCTTCTCTCGTCTTTTATTTATTTCCATCAGCGGTACCGGATTATTTTTAAAGATAAAAATAAGAAATAAAATATCCTCCCCTGAGCATAAACCATAGGGGGGGATTTTTTTGGGGCAACGGAAACGAATTCCAATCACGCATAAATTAGCTGGTTTTTTAGATATCCCGCTTGATACGGTGATTGATTGGCCAAGAATGACGATCAGCGGCAACAAAAATTTATCCATTAGCAATCATCGGGGAGTCATCGAATATGACCAGACTTTGGTGAGAATCAACACTCGTTTTGGAGAGTTAAAAATTACCGGGTCAGGGTTGACGATTGTATCGGCTGTGAAAGAAGAAGTTATCGTGGAGGGAAAAATCAATCAACTCGAATGGATTGACTGGAGGTAATGAATTGAATTTGGAACGGGTGGTATCTTTTTTCACAGGATATATTCAACTGATAGTCCGGGGTGCCCATTTGGAAAAATTTTTAAATTTGCTAACCGGTTCGGGATTATATTTATGGGATGTAAGACGTTTGGGAACTGAGGTTGCGGAAGTAAAAATCCGGGCTCATGGCTTTTCCAGAATTCGGGGGATTGTCCGTAAAACTCACACCACAGTGAAAATTTATCAAAAAAAGGGATTGCCTTTTATCAAACGTAAATTGGCACGGCGTAAATTTTTTTGGATAGGGGCTATGATACTGATAAGTTTCTTGGTATACTTAAGTTCATTCGTTTTTATTATTAAGGTTGACGGTTTTGAAGATGCCGAACGGCAACAATTGTTAGTCGATCTTTCGCGTTTAGGATTGAAGATAGGGTCCTCACGCAAGGAAATTATACAGAAAAAAAATTTAATCGAAAGGGAAGTCATGATCCACACGCCAGGCGCCGTCTGGTTGGCAATCACGGTACACGGTGTGGTAGCTGAAGTGAGGGTTGTAAAACGTAAAAATGTGCCTGCGCCGGTGGAGTCTTGTGATATTGTGGCTGCCAAGGATGGAGTTGTTACCAAGATGGTTGTGGTAAGAGGGGTACCGGCTGTCAAAGAAGGAGATACAGTGGCAAAGGGCGATTTACTAATTAGTGGCGTACAATGGCTCACGAATTCGGAAACAAAAGAACTTGAGAAACACGAAATAGCTGCTAGTGGAATTGTGGTAGCTAGGGTATGGTATGATTTTGAAATCGTAGAGCCGAAAATTGTTTGGCGCCCTGAAATAAACCGAGATTTTTTTCAGAAGTATCAATTAAGATGGGGACGAAAACTTTTTCCGCTAATCAGTTTTGGCAAGCGACCCAAATACAACTATTACTGGTCGCGTTGGCGTCGGCCTCTTTATCAAGGAAGGAATCCGTTCGACAATGTAGAAATAATAAAAGATACCTGGCAAAAGGTAATCTGGCATCGTAAGGTTCAAAGCCGCCGTGAAATTGAAAAAACCGTTTTGGATGAAATGAATGAAAGAGTTAAAAAGCTGGATCTAAAGGCTACCCCTTCCGCTCGAACTTGGATTTCGGAAGAGAATTTCATCAAGTATACCACAACGTATGAGAAACTAGAAGACATAGCCAAAATCTCGTTTATAAAAAATAAAAGTTCCATTGGGAAATGATTTGGAAAACTCTATATGAAGGCATCGATTCATTTTCATAGCAGTATGGTTTAATAAAAGGGACACAGACTATTAAATATCTTATGATTAAACGATGTAAAAAAATCGTCTTTTTGGATTAGAGAGGAAAGGGGCAACATTTATTATTGAATAATGTTGAATATAAATTAGAACTTGAACCCAGGATAGCGCCACAGTTAATTGGAAAGCTGGAGGAAAACATCCGGCTTATTGAAGAGGGTTTGAAGATAACGATTTTTTCACGGGGAAATGAACTTATCTTAAATGGTGAACAAACCCGGATTGATCAGGGAATGGCTGTTATTGAACTTTTGAATCAGCAGTTAAGAAAAGGGCATACCGCTTCTTTGGATGAAATTCGTTATTTGGTGCATTTGGCTCAGGAAAACCAATTGAATAAGGCAACAGCGCTTACAGAAGAGGTAGTGGCCGTCACTGCACGCGGTAAAAAAATATTCCCCCGCACCATAGGTCAGAAACAATATGTAGAATCCATCCTTCATCATGGCCTTACTTTCGGGATCGGGCCTGCAGGGACAGGAAAAACTTATATTGCCGTGGCGCTGGCGGTAGCCGCATTACAAGCAAAAACCGTAAACCGTCTGATTTTAACTCGCCCGGCAGTAGAAGCCGGAGAAAAACTGGGGTTTTTGCCAGGAGACTTACAGGAAAAAGTAGATCCATATTTACGTCCCCTTTATGATGCTCTTTATGATGTGATGGGGGTCGATTTATTCCAAAAGTATTTGGAGCGGGGCATTATTGAAATTGCCCCTTTAGCATATATGCGCGGGCGAACGCTGGATGATTCATTTATTATTTTGGATGAAGCTCAAAACACAACACCTGAACAAATGAAAATGTTTCTGACCCGGATGGGATTCGGTTCGAAAGCTGTCGTCACCGGTGATATTACTCAGGTGGATTTACCGAAAGGTACCATTTCGGGGTTAGCCCAAGTGGGTGAGATTTTTGCCGATATCCCCGGTATCGCTGTGGTCATGTTGACCGATCGGGATGTGGTAAGACATGAACTTGTTCAGAAAATTATCCGGGCCTATGAACGTTACCAACAAACGGTAAACTCTAAAGGAGCTGGCAATCTTGGAGCTCAATGAAAACCAAAATGTAAATTCCAAAAAATCTAAAAGTAGTGTCATGCCGTTTGAAATGATGAGTAAAATTAGCGGTATTTTAAGGCTGCCTTCCTTTCGAGAGGGATTTTTAATCGTTTTCTGTTTTTCCATGCTGATTACGTTATTGCAGTTTAATTTGTCGCCTCATACTTATGATTTGAAAGTTGGACAAGCCAGCAAGGTTGAGATTATCGCGCCCAAAGATGTCTCCGATCGAGAGGCTACCAGGCTTGCTCAGAAGGATGCGGTGGATCGGGCTTTAGAAATTGCAATGCAGGATCCGGATAATTATCAAGTCGACGAACAAGTTAGTCAGATGATTTCTTTTAAGCTCAATCGCTTTTTTGAGGCGATTGATTTAACACGCAAAAAATATCTGGCCGCTCCAACCAAAACCTTCAATTCGAATTCAATTCGAATTGAAAACTATAAAAATTTTTTTTACCAGACCCCCAATTTCAGTATGCTAAAGCGGATAGTCCTATTGCCGGATGACTTTTACCAGGAACTCAAAATCAAAAGCCATCAGCTTATTGCTGACATTGAGCAGCATCAGCGGATCGACTCAAAAAGTGTTGCCACTATCCGGCTTTTATTACCCCAAATGGTTGCGGAACAAAAGGTATCCCCGGAAATTGCTTCGACAGTGGTCAGTTTATTGGAGGCTGTCGTTCAACCCAATTTGATCATCAATGCTACTAAAATTAAAAAAATTGAAAACCGGGTCCGCGGCGAGGTACCGGAAGTGGTTCATCACGCCGGCGAGGTATTGATCGCTAAGGATCAGGTTGTTACCGAGAATGATTTAAAGATGTTGCAGGATTTGCACTTAATTGTCACCAAATCCAACCGCATTCAAGTTTTCTTGAGCTTATCCTGTTTTATTCTTCTCCTCATCGGCCTGGTAACCCTTTATATTTGGCAATTTCATAATGAATTATTTAAGCAGGAGCGTTTGTTATATCTGCTCTTGTTGTTGTTTCTTATTGTAGTCGGGCTTATTAAGGTATTATCCTTGACAGAGAATAACACCTTGCCTTATTTGGCTCCGATTAGTTTTGGTTCGATGCTGATGACAATTTTGATTAATCCTCAGTTAGCATTGGCTATGACCGTGATCCTCAGTTTGCTGGGAGGTATCATTGTTGATTATAGTCTGGCGCTGACCATTTTTTATTTTGTGAGCGGTGCGGTTCCTGTCCTGGTGCTTCTAAAATTTGGGCGTCAGAGAGATCTGGTGCGATGTGGCTTTATTTTAATGTTTGTCAATGCGGTTACCGTAACTCTGATCAATCTACTTTTCCGTACCACTTTTGATTATCAGGCGGTGATGCTTTCGATTGCCAATGGTTTTTTATCGGCCGTACTGGCCATCGGCTCTTTACCGTTTTTGGAACATCTTTTCCGGCTCACTTCGGCCATCCGTTTGCTGGAACTTTCCAATCCAGGCCACCCATTGCTGCGAAGACTCCAAATCGAAGCTCCGGGTACTTACCATCATAGTATTATGGTCGGCAATTTGGCCGAAGCCGCAGCTGAGGGTATCGGTGCGGATGCTTTATGGGTTCGGGTAGGTTCTTATTATCATGATATCGGGAAAATCAAACGACCTTATTTCTTTGTAGAAAACCTGTTTACTCAGGATAATCCCCATGAAAAGCTCAATCCCACACTCAGCACTTTAATCATTACCTATCATGTGAAAGAAGGGGCCGAAATTGCCCGAGAACATGGGTTACCGGAGAAATTGGTGGAAATCATTGAACAGCATCACGGTACGGATTTGGTGCGCTACTTTTATAGACGTGCATCAGAAAATGCGCAAGTTGAAAAAGAAAATTTAATCGAAGAGGATTTCCGCTATGAGGGACCTAAACCTCAAACCAAGGAAGCCGCTTTGGTAATGTTGGCTGATTCGGTGGAGGCAGCTGTGAAGTCTTTACCGAAGCCTACGCCCGCCAAAGTTGAAACCCTGGTACAAAGGATTATTCGCGAACGCCTGGATGACGGTCAATTTGATGAGTGCAACTTAACACTCAAAGATCTGAATAATGTCAAAAATAGTTTTATCAAAGTACTGGGCGGAATGTTCCATAACCGGATTGAATATCCGGATAATGTCCTCCAAGAAATTGAAAGGAAGAAGACCAATGGCGATACTGGTAAATAATATTCAGGAAATCATTCCGGTTGAGGAACAATGGCTCCATTTGTTGGAGGATGTTTTACAAAACGCCTTGAATGCGCACCAAAAGCCTCAATCCGAAGTCAGTGTTGTCTTAGTGGACAATCAATATATCCAGGAGTTAAATTCGCAATATCGCGGTTTGGATCAACCCACCGACGTTTTGTCTTTT
The DNA here is from genome assembly GCA_023401925.1 of Bacillota bacterium. Lineage (GTDB taxonomy): Bacteria > Bacillota > UBA4882 > UBA8346 > UBA8346 > UBA8346. The sequence continues at coordinate 175,708 of JAEXDA010000057.1, read as the reverse complement.
GCTATGGAGGAAGATGTGACCGAAGGTCAAGATGTTTTGCCGGAGGATGCCCCAGAACTATTGGGCGATATCTTCATATCGATGGAACGTGCAGTTGATCAGTCCAAAGAGTATGAGCATTCCTTAATTCGCGAACTTAATTATCTGGCTATCCACGGTTTATTGCATTTGTTGGGTTATGATCACCAAACCCCGGAAGATACAGTCGCGATGCGTACTGAAGAAGAAAAAATATTGGCTGCTTTTCAGATAGGGAGGAAATAGATTTGAGGTCGAGAAGCCTCCTGGACTCTTTTAATAATGCGTTCGAAGGGATAATTTACGCATTTAAGACACAGCGCAATATTCGCTTGCACTTCCTGACCACCGGCGGAGTATTAATCTTGTCACTACTTCTTCAATTGACGAAATTGGAGATTTTAATCCTCTTTATGACCATTGCTTTCGTGATAGTAACGGAGATGATGAATACTGCTTTAGAGGTAACGGTTGATTTAATAACCCCAGACTATCATCCTTTGGCGGCAATTATTAAAAATGTGTCTGCCGGTGCCGTACTGGTTGCTGCCGTGTTGGCAATTATCGTTGGGTATCTGATTTTTGCTCCCAAATTCGACCCGCTGATTCCCAGAGTGATTGAATCGTTGCAAAGAGCTCCGGCTTATCTGAGTCTGGTAGCTATTTTGTTGACAATTGTCGTGGTCATCCTCAGTAAGTCAATTACCAAAAAGGCGCGACTCATCCAGGGGGGTATGCCCAGTGGTCATACGGCACTTGGAGCTTCAGCTGCTACGGCTATTTTTTTTATCTGTCACAATAGCTTAGTCTTCTTTTTGGCAGGATTTTTAGTGCTGCTGATTGCAGAGAGCCGGGTTGAAAATCATGTTCATACCTGGCCCGAGGTTATTGCCGGAGGTACGCTTGGATGCCTGATTTCTCTGGTTGTATTTCAAATTCTGAAATAAAGGGGAAATTTCAAGTATGAATGAAACTCAAAAACAGGAATTGATTCAAACAGCCCTGAATGCCCGTCAAAAGGCTTATGCTCCTTATTCTCGCTTCCAAGTGGGTGCTGCTTTACTTGGAAAATCAGGCCGTATTTATAGCGGCTGCAATGTAGAAAACGCTTCTTTCGGCGCCACAATATGCGCTGAACGTACTGCAGCGGTGAAGGCTGTGTCTGAAGGGGAGAGAGGTTTTGAAGCTCTGGTTGTGGCCACGGACGGGACAGAGCCTGCTGCGCCCTGTGGAATTTGCCGTCAATTTTTGGTTGAGTTTGGATTGGATTTAGTCCTCATTTTAGTGAACCTGGAAGGGAAAAAGATTGAAACCACCCTAGCTCAATATTTACCGGGAGCTTTCACCCCCAAAAGTCTGAATGAATCGCTGGAAACCACTTCGTGAACCTATTGATTATTGCTTAGCGGTGAAAAATGTTTATTTTACCAAGGGATTTGTACTGCGTTTTCGGGTGATTTGCTTGAAACATGGAGGGTTTAAATTGGAAGATTCGGTTATAAGTATAGAAATCGTAACATCAGTGGATGATTATTTGCGGGAGATTTTGCTTAGTATTGATGAGGAGGTCTTTGGCCCTGCCAGTTTAAATGAATGGTCTTTACCGCCGTTCCTGCACTATGGAAGAGTTTACCTGGCCAGATTAAACGGTAAACCGGTGGGGATTGCCCAGTTAATGAGAGATTGGCGTGATTCGGAACTTGTTTATTTGTATGGTTATGCAGTAGCCCTCGATTATCAAGGGAACGGAGTAGGGACTGCTCTATTGAGGCATATTTTTGAGGCCATGCCCAGAGCCGGATTTACCAGACTCCAATTAACCGTTCATCCGGAAAACAAGGCAGCGCTTCATATTTATGAAGACAAGTTTCAAATGAAACGAATGGGATTTTTAAAAGACTATTATGGCCCCGGAGAAGACCGGTGGTTACTGGAGTGGAATTGGGAAAAATAATGAATAATAATTCATTTATGAATCATAAATTTAAATCGGGTTTTGTAGCCTTAATTGGCCGGCCGAATGTTGGGAAATCAAGCCTTTTTAATAACTTCGTTGGACAGAAAATAACAATTACTTCCGAGAAGCCTCAAACGACCCGAAATTCTTTGCGTGGGATTTTAACGACTGAAGATTATCAGATAGTCTGGGTTGATACCCCCGGCTTACATCGATCCCTTCACCGCTTGGGCGATCAAATGAACCGGGCTGCCCAATTGGTTTTACCCGATGTGGATTTGATCCTTTGGGTTTTGGACAGCAGCGCCGGGTTTACACCGGCGGATCAAAAAGTGGCCGATGTTTTGAAAGGAACCACGACCCCGGTATTTGTGTTGTGGAATAAAGATGACTTGGTGGCTGATGATAACGAGCCCCCTCAAATAGAAGCTTTCGAGCGGAAATTCCGGGTTTCGGCTCAAACCGGCCGAGGTATTCCGCAGTTGCTGGCGGAAATTGCCGATCAACTTCCTGTTGGACCGGCTTTTTATCCGCCGGATCAAATCACGGATCATCCCGAACGATTTATCGCAGCCGAGTTCTTAAGGGAGAAGGTCCTTCAATTCACTCAAGACGAAGTGCCTCATGCCATCGCGGTTCAAGTGGAAGAGATGAAGGAACGCAGTAATGGCAGGATTTATATCGAAGCTACCCTTTACGTGGAGCGGGACTCTCAAAAAGGGATCATTATCGGGGCAGGGGGAGAGCGCTTAAAAAATATTGGAAAAGCCGCCCGGGAAGATTTGGAACTTTTACTGGACGCGCCCGTTTTTTTAAATCTATGGGTGAAAGTACGGAAAAATTGGCGCAACCATGAGCCCTCCTTGAAGGAATTCGGTTATTGGGATGATACCCGTAATCGGGATAGGTGATCATGCGGGAGTTGAATATGGGAAAGTTCATGAAGATTTTGATAGGGATTGGGTGTTTGACGATTGGATACAACCTAAATCCGGTGATGGCTGCCGATTTAGGGCCCGTAAAAGTTGGTTTGGCAGTTGATCAGGATGCCATAACACTTTGGGTAGCTGATAGTGAAGCTATTTTGGATTTGACCGGTGCAGAACCGGTTAATCTGCCTATTCCGGGAGAACAGGTTGTTTTCACGGTATGTAACGATATTTTAGAGCTTGATAGTGTCCCCATTGGCGTAGGCCCATTTTTAGTGATTCCGAGTCAAAGTCCATTAATGTGGAATAATCACCGTTACCGGGGTGGTTTTTTAATATCTGCAAAAAACAACCATATTAATTTGATTGATTATATTTCTCTTGATGATTATTTACGGGGCGTGGTACCCCGGGAGGTAATGGCATCATGGCCTCCAGCCGCGCTCAGAGCCCAGGCGATAGCAGCCAGAACTTATGCTATTTCAGTTTTGGGCCGACATGCCAATCGTGATTTTGATCTTTGCCCAACCGATCATTGCCAAGTATATGGAGGAATTGATTGGGAAAAAAATAGCACCAATATAGCAGTGGACAGTACATCGGGTAAAATTATCACCTATCGTGGCAGAGTGATTTCAGCCGTATATCATTCTTCATCGGGAGGCACTACAGCCGAAGCTGCCTCAGTATGGAATGAGAGTGTACCTTATCTAAAACCGGCGATTGATTGGGATCAAAATTCACCGTATAATCAATGGACACGTTCTATGAACTGGGAGGACCTGCAAGGTTTGGTAAGTCATTTTTATCCATCCGTTGGACAGCTGCAACAAATTTCAGGGGTCAGTTACAGTCCGGACGGTAAGCTATTGAAAATTACTCTTCTGGGTAATTTAGATTTCAAGATGCTCAGTGGCGAGCAATTTCGGTCTTTGACTGGACTTCCTAGCGTTAAAGCTCAAATCGGAGTGATTTACGGTCCCCTGCCATTTATCAATTTATGGTGGCTGCCCGGTAGTCTTTTTCCCCAGGCTTTAATGGCGGATACCGACATCCCAGGGCTTTTTGCGGATGTTTTGATGCCGCCGTGGGATCTTCCGGATCCATGGTCCTGGTTGCAGGATAAGATACCGTTTCGGATTGTCCTTCGGGGTTCGGGCTGGGGACATGGAGTGGGTATGAGTCAATGGGGAGCCAAGGGCATGGCGGAAGCCGGGTATAACGAAAGGCAGATTTTGGAACATTATTACCCTGGGGCCATGATCACGGATGTCGATAATCTTCGCATGGATGGGAGTAAAAGCAATGCAGGTCAGTGAATTTGATTATTTGTTGCCACCGGAATTAATTGCGCAAGTCCCTGAAGAACCCCGGGATCATTCGCGTTTGCTGGTGGCCGATCGCAATCGTAAAATTATGAAGGATTATCATTTTTACGATATTCTCCAATTTTTGGAACCGGGTGATTTGATCATTTTCAACGATACCAGAGTTATTCCGGCCCGCCTATTTGCCACCCGTGAAAGTACTGGGGCAAGGGTTGAGGTTTTTTTAATCCGGGAACTGGGTCAGAATGCATGGGAGTGTTTGGTGCGCCCCGGAAAGCGGAGTAAACCCGGAGTAGAATTGATATTTCCGGAAAATATTGTTGGAAAAGTTTCCGGAGTGGTTGAAGGTGGTGGCAGAATTGTTCAGTTCCCTCCGGAACTTCATTTTAGAGAGTGGCTCCAAAGGAGCGGAGAAACTCCTTTACCGCCATACATTCACAATAAACAAGTGGATCCCGAACGATATCAGACCATTTATTCAAAATATGAGGGTTCGGTGGCTGCTCCCACGGCAGGCCTCCATTTTACGGATGGGGTATTGGAAAAACTGAAAGCAAATGGAGTTCAGTTGGGCTTTTTAACGCTCCATGTGGGCTTGGGGACTTTTCGTCCGGTAAAAACCGAAGTGGTGGAAGAACACCCCATGCATTCGGAAATTTTTTCTTTGCCAAGTGATTTGGTACGGAAAATTCAAGAAACCAAAAAGGCGGGTAAACGTGTTATTGCAGTCGGAACTACGGTAGTCAGGGTACTGGAATCTCAGGCGCACGAAGATGGTACATTGGTTCCCGGTTCCGGTGAGACTGCTATTTTTATATATCCCGGATATCACTTTAAAATCATTGATGGACTTATAACTAATTTTCATCTGCCAAAATCCACTTTGCTGATGTTGGTATCAGCCTTTGCCGGTCGGCAATTTATCGCGGAATGTTATCACCATGCCGTAGAGGAACGGTACCGTTTCTTCAGTTTTGGAGATGCCATGTTTATAAAGTAAAGGCTTTATCAATAAAGGTTTTATAAATAAAAGTTTTATAAATAAAATAAGAGGTTTCCGATGTCATTTTCCTTTCAAATTCAGAAAGAATCCAATGAAAATAAGGGTCGGTTGGGTTTATTGACTACAGCTCATAACCAAATCGAAACGCCGGTTTTTATGCCTGTAGGCACCCAAGGCGCGGTTAAGGCTATGACGGTCGATGATTTGAATAAAATTGGATTTAAAATCATTCTTGGGAATACATATCATCTTTATCTCCGGCCAGGCTCGGATATTGTAAGGGAGGCCGGGGGCTTACACTCGTTCGTTCACTGGAACGGTTCCATGTTAACGGATAGCGGAGGTTTTCAAGTATTCAGCTTGGCCAAGTTAACAAAAGTCACTGAAGAAGGCGTTACATTTAAATCCCATATTGATGGTTCGGCTCATTTGTTTTCACCGGAGCGGGTGATGGAGATTGAGTCCGATTTGGGTGCCGATATTGCCATGCCCTTTGATGTATGTTTGCCGTACCCTTCGGAATACAAATCGGCCAAAGAAGCAATGGAAAGGACAACCCGCTGGGCGGAAAGGTGTTTAAAAGTTCACCACAGGCAGAATCAAGTGCTCTTTGGGATCGTTCAGGGCGTTACTTACCGGGATTTGCGCCTGGAAAGCGCTAAGGCTTTATCCAGCTTGGGATTTCCTGGTTATGCCATCGGAGGTTTGAGCGTAGGAGAACCTAAGCCATTGATGTATGAGGCATTGGATTATACAGTACCTGCTCTTCCGGAAAATAAACCCCGCTATTTAATGGGAGTTGGCTCTCCGGATGCTTTGTGGGAAGGGGTTGAACGGGGAGTCGACATGTTTGATTGTGTTTTTCCAACCCGTATTGCCCGGCATGGAACGGCATTGACCTCCGGAGGAAGGGTTCTGATCCGCGATGCTCAATATGCCAGGGATTACGGACCTCTTGATCCCAAATGTGGTTGTTACACTTGCAAAACTGGCTATTCCAGAGCGTATATCCGTCATTTATTTAAGGCGGGAGAGTTTCTGGGGGGGTATTTAATTACTTACCACAATTTATATTTTTTAAGGCAGATCATGGAAGAAATCAAAGTAGGACTGAGAACCGACACCTTTAAGGAACGAAAACAGGAATTTTTCAGGCAATATCAGGGTGAATAAAAGGAAAACCATGCTTTTTGTCGAATAATGAATATGTTTAAAAGGAGGTGATAGTATGAATTTATTATTAGCCGCAGCTCAGCCGGCAGCAGCTGGGAATGCAGGACTGATTCAGATCCTGATTCTGGTGGGGTTTTTCGCGATTTTTTATTTTTTGATGATAGCGCCCCAACGTAAGCAACAAAAACAAAGACAAGCAATGTTAAATAGCCTGAAAAAAGGCGATAAAGTTATTACTGCGGGTGGCTTACACGGTGAAATCGTTGACTTAGATGATGATGATGTTAGATTAAAAGTCGCGGATAAGGTAGAATTAAAGTTTTCTCGCAGTTCAGTGCAAAAAGTCAAAAATTAAGAGAGTCTTGACTCTCTTTTTTTTTAGGACAAAATAATAGGAGGGTAGAAAATGGCACTTACACTGAATGAAATAAAAAAAGATCCGGCTATCACCGCATTTATTCAAAAAGCCGATGAACATCTCGGCGTAATGGGGTATACGGAACATGGTTTTCGCCATGCCAGTTTGGTCTCAAATATTTCTCAAAATATTTTGCTTCGCCTGGGTTATCCGGAGCGTCAAGCCGAGCTGGCTTCGATTGCAGGTTATCTCCATGATATCGGTAATATTGTAAACCGCCGGGATCATGGACGGACAGGGGCTGTTATAGCGTTAAATTATTTATTGGCTCAAGGTTTTGATCCTGGTGAGGCCGCAACGATGGTGGGTGCCATTGGCAATCATGAAGAGGAATGCGGTGAAGCGGTCAATAATGTAGCTGCAGCCTTGATTTTGGCCGACAAGTCCGATGTTCACCGCAGCCGGGTCAGAAACACCGATTTGGCTACTTTTGACATCCATGATCGGGTTAATTATGCTGCCGTACATTCTTTTTTAAATGTAAACGAAGAAAAGCGCAATATCACCCTGGAGATTAAAATTGAAAACTCCATCTGTCCCGTGATGGAGTATTTTGAAATTTTCCTGGTGCGGATGATGATGTGCCGCAGAGCCGCTATCTTTTTGGGCTGTCAGTTTAAGATCGAGATCAATGGAAATGTGCTTTTGTAAACGAAGCCTACACGCCTCTCAACTTAATTGCACCTTAGGAACCTTTTCGGAATCCAACGCCAAATCAGGTTTGGATCTTCCTGATTGTTCAATTTAAGCAGCAGGTATGAGAATCCATAGGCTAAGCATGTTGCAAAGGCGAGAACTCCAGCATCATTGACCAGATAGGAACAAACACCGGCAACAAGAATTGCTTGCCATACTAATTTATCTTCCGGTAAGAGCATTTTCCGTCCTGTAAACCAGCGTTGAACGGCCTTCAAAATGAAGGCCAATAGGATGATGCGGATCCAGGGACTTGATAGGGTTAATTTCAGGTTCATGGCAATCTTCCGGAAAATAATCTGACTGACTTGCTCAAAATCTTTGTTCAAAATTAGATGGAGAAAACGGCCGATATGAGTCTGAACATCCGGCGGCCGGAGACTATCCCACCAACTGATTGTGAGTAAGACCAAACTGCAGCCAATGAAAACAAGCCAAAATTTACGATTTTGCCATTTCCACTGATAGATTTTTATCAAATAATAGGCGAATCCAATCGTTCCCGCTAAAATCCCTCCGAATTTTGCTCCAAACTGTGGCCAGCTTAAGATGAAAATTGTTATGCCCAGAATAACCGGTGTGGACCAGCGGGATTTAAATTTTCGGTTGAATAAATCCGTGAGTAATAAGGCGCTTGCCAAAAAGATTCCCAGGAATTCGTTGCCTAAGCCATAATATCTGGATCCGGCCATTGCGCTGTAACCTAAAGCGGAGTAACGGATTAGCCGCCACCCGGTGATTTGATCTAAGATGAGGATCAACCAGATCAGGGCCGATAAAATGAGAATCCGGGTATTCATCTCTTGAATCCGGGTAAAGACTGCTACCAAAAGGACATTGAATATTAAAAATCCACTAACTTGCCATGCATAACTCGGGAAGAGCGGCAGGACGATCACAGTCAAGGGAATTACAATCACCAGACTGACGAGCCAATCCCGAACCCATCGTTTTTTTAGAAAAATACCGCTTAGAAGACCCATAATCCAGCAAAAAGATATGATACCTTGGTACCAGTTAATGATAGGGCGCTGATTGGCACTGAGGTCTATTAAACGTCTGTTTAAGTTGAGGATTTCATCTATACCATTGACTGTTGATTGGCAAGCTATGACTTTTCCGGTAAAAGCGGAAGTTTTCGCGAACTGAGCGATGCTCGCCAAAGTGGGCAGTAAATCCACATTGGCCACCAATCCGGGCCAGCGTGTTGTTCCCGATACCAATATACCGGGGAAGGCATCCTCGCGGTAGATGACGATGGGAGCCAATAAATTCTTTGTAACTGTACCCGCTTTGGAGATGGAAGGGGAAAAAAGGATTAGTGTAAAATTTTTAGGAGCACCCAAACCTAAAACCCCTTCAACCAACGAGTTAAGTCTTTTCCAGGTTTGAAGTTTCACGCGTTCATATTGGTCTGGATTTATCTGATCCTTATAATCATCCAAACGGGCAAAATCACCAAAATCGATAGCGATGGTTTTTTGTTCACCCAGATGCAGCTTAAGTTCTGTAACCATTCGGGTTACATTGGCCCGATATAAATAAGGAAAACTGGAGTCTGTTTCATTCATGGAAGAGTTAACGCTTCCCTCATCGATCATTCCGGTTTTGTCCATCAGAAAAAGGGCACCGGGCCGGTTTTCCTGGTTGGCGCTATCGATATTGCCGATTAAGCAAGTACGCCAGCCTTCACGATGGAACAGGCTGCCAAGCCTGCCCGGAAAAACCTGATGATCTTCTTGGCTCGCTATATTGGTCAGCCAGCCGGTTTCAGGCACAAACAGACGCTGCTCATAATCGATTTTTAAAGGAATTCCCCTTCTCCAATTAAAAAAACTGGCCGATGGGTTATTGGTCATGAATTGTTCCGGATTCAAGGAGTTGCTTGGTTGGCCTACTGCGTTTGCCCTACTGCCGGTGCCCAATGACAAATAACCGCTTCCGGAATCGGCATATCCCTTGCTGCTGCGGATGTTCATTAGTCCGCAGTTTCCGGATTCCAGGAACTTCCGAATAGCCGGCAATTTAGTGTTATATAATTCCACACTATCTACTTTATCGGCAATGATGATTACAATTGGTTTGTTGGGATCTGGACGAGCAGGTAATGAAAGCCCAAAACTTGATGGAATAAATATGAAGGCAATAGCGAAACACAAAAAGAAGTTGTACTTTTTTTTCATTGCGATTTTACACCTGAGTTTCAATTATTCAAGAACAAATTTCTATATTGTTTTACTATCATTTCATCAATGGGTAAAAACCATGAGGAATTCAGTAACAAACTTTAACTCCTGCGCTTAGGGTCAATGAAGGATCATAATCCGATGAATCGAAATGAATGAATCCGACTTCTAAATAATTTTTGAAGTTTTCCGGGTAAGCTTTCGGCGTAAATTCGGTTCCCATACCAACCGAATACCCGCGGACTTGCTTTTTAAAATCCCAGACATCAGTACCCTCAAATTGTCCGGCCAGGGCATAAATATAAACAGCGTTTTTGCGTGGCTCCACGTCCTGATTCAATTTATATAACATTTTTAGGGTGGAGAGCCTAATTGGTTGTGGGCTCATGGTGATTAAACCCTGAATAGCCAGAGAGGAGTCAATGGCATAGGTAAGCGTTAACCCATAACAGAGGGGAAAAGCAACTTCATAACCAATTGCATATTGGGTGGACTCAGCTTCTTGTTGCATGCTGTCGGTTTGGGCCATTGTTGCATTCGAAAAGAATACCAAGACGGATAGTAATAACACCGACATATATTTTAAAAATTTCATTTTAACCTCCCCGCTTGAATCTCATTTCCACAAATCCACAAAATTTCCTGCCACACAGGAAAAGGTCATAAAGGAATCCAATTTTAGGTGGAAATTCAGATATCAGTATGAAGTTAACGCAAATGTCTTTCAGTTTATCTTCCAAAAAGGAGTAATTTAATTGAAGGAGCCATAAATTTTTTCCAAAGCCAAATATTCTCATTTGGAACGCTCCCCCTTTTAATTGACAAGCCATTCTTAAATCGATATAATAAGTAAAGCTTTTGTAAACTTTCCGCTTATCTCACTCAAAACAAAGTAGGCGGCATTTTTCGTTTTTTATCAATAAATGTTAGAATTTGGAGGGAACCCAATGTTTCAAATTATTACAGTGATTGTTGTACTTGCGATTTTCGGCACATTTGCCTATGCAGCCTTTAAAGCCGAAAAGGTAGTTGCCGCCAAAGCAGCATCCAATCGCGAGGCGCACGCCAAAACAACCGCCAAAACAAAGAAGAAATAATATTGGATTTGGGGACAAATTCGTGAGACAGACATCGTTACGATGGTATTATATCATGGTTACGGCTGTACTCATTGCCATGGTGGGTTGTGTTATCCAAAGTGGTGTTGGGGGCCGGTGGAACCAACTGGGAATCAGAAGCGCCACGGTGTTAGAAAAGATCGAGGGACTTTTGGATAGTACCGAACCGGTTGTGGATAATCCTGATTTAACGATTCGGGCCAGTATAATACCTTCTTCAAGTAATGGATTTATAGACCCAAGACAGGAGCCGCCGCCGGTGTGGGAACGTGTTTTCTTGACGAAACAGACCGGGCTAATGGTAGGATTTTTCTTTGCCATTATGGTGATATCGCTGTTTTTTATTTTTTACCGGAGTTCACGGAATGGTTCCGGGAACGATGCTGATGGTTCCCAAGGAATTACGGAGAGGTTGTAAATAGGTTTGGTTAGTGATTGAAACTTTCACTATAAATTTTAATCAAAGGGGAGATTGCGTTGAGACAGGATCTACGCTGGAGAGTCGGATTAATCCTTGTTATAACGATCCTTCTGGGTCTTATGATCAGCCCGATCGGAGCGAGCTTTTTTAAGACCGATCCGATACGGCTTGGGTTGGACTTAAAGGGCGGAGTCGAGTTATTGTTAGCACCGGATTACCGCTTGAGTACCAATAGTTTAAATAAACTGGGTGATGCGCTCATGGCCAAAATCACGCAGGCCAGTATTGCAGCACCCCAAATGGCGCCTCTGGGTGTGATGGACGGAGATCGGTATGATGGTTTGAAATTTACCTTTGCCAATAGTGCTGATGCCCAAAGAGCAATGAATATTAATGCCTTCCCGGAAAAATATCAATTTGATCAATCAGGCGAGGGTAAGAATTTTAATTTCTCTCCCGTCCAAAGAGGCAATGTGATTGAGGTTAATATCTTAGAAGATGCCCGGGATTTCCCGGAGGACGCTTTGGAACGTTCAAAGGCAATTATTGAACACCGGATAAGCGAAGCTGCTTCGGGTATGGCCGAAGCCGATGTACGCCTTGACGGGAAAGGCCGTCTGAACGTGCAATTGCCTGGTTTAAAGACTTTGCAACAGGCCAGGGATATTATTGTAGCAACCGGACGCTTAACCTTCCGTATTAATAATCAGATCGTACTGGATGGTACGGATATGCAGGATATCAGGGTTGCCTATGAAGCCGGTAAAGGGTATGTAATCAACTTTAGCTTTAGGGGACAAGGCGCCAAACAACTTGAGAAGATTACCACCGAAAACGTGGGGAAACAAATGGCGGTATACTTGGATGAATCGATGTTGATGAACCCGGTGATTCAGGATCCGATTCCCGGGGGATCAGGGGTCATCACCTTGGGCAACGCCACAAAGGAAGAAGTTGAGAAGGACGCTTTGTTGATGAAATCCGGTGCATTGCCGGTATCATTACGGGTTGTCGAATCCACTCAAGTGGCCCCGACTTTAGGTAAAGAAATCGTCAGGCAAAGTGTGATGGCGGCCATCATCGGGGTTGCCGCTGTTATTATCTTCATGTTGATCTTCTATAGTTTGCCGGGGTTGATGGCGGACTTTGCGTTAATGATTTTCGTCGTGCTGTTCTTGGGTGTGATGGCATTGTTCCGCGGTGTATTGACCTTACCGGGAATCGCCGGTTTCATATTAACCGTCGGTATGGCAGTTGACGCCAATGTAATCATTTTTGAAAGAATTAAAGATGAAATCAGGAACGGCAAACGGGTACGCCCAGCTATCCACGCTGGTTTTGACCGGGCTTTAATCGCAATTATCGACTCCAATGTGACGACCCTGATTGCCGCAGTGGTGTTGTTCTTCTTCGGCACCGGCCCGGTACAGGGATTTGCGATTACGTTATCCATTGGCGTTATTATCAGTATGATTACTGCAATTTTCGTCACCCGGACTTTCCTGGAGTGGAAGGTTGACCATGATCCCGACCGTTATGTGAAATACTTCGGGGCTAAGGAGGTAACCATCGAATGAACATTTTCAAATATCGTTATTTTTACCTGGGTATTTTTATTGTAACGATGATTTTGAGTATTCTCTTTATTTTCGCAAATCCCTATAATGGCTGGGGAACCAAACCCGGGTCACCGTTAAATTTGGGGATTGATTTTACCGGCGGTACCAAAATTTATTTTCCAACCCCCCGGGCAGTAAGTTCCGATGAGGTCATGGCGGTTTTACAGAAGGTGGATTTGCCGAATTTCAAAGTAAACGCGCCGCAACCCAGCAAATATATTGATTCCACCGGTGTTACCCGGCATCAGGTGCTGGTATATACCAGATTTTTGAATGATACCGAGCAAGAGACGGTTATAAGAGCTTTGGAGGCAAAATTCGGTCATGTCAACACGGGGCAGGGCCTGGATATTTCCCGGGTTGACCCGGTGATTGGTAAGGAATTGGTGGAAAACGCCGTGAAGGCTGTAGTGATTGCCTTAATGCTGATGCTTATCTATATCTGGTTCCGTTTCGAGTTGATGTCCGGAATTGCGGCCATTGTGGCGCTGTTCCATGATTGTTTATTGGTTCTCGGAGTGTTCGGATTATTCGCAGTGGAAGTCAATTCCACCATTATCGCGGCGCTGCTTACGATTCTCGGTTATTCCATCAACGATACCATCGTTATTTTTGACCGGATTCGTGAAAATCTTAAATACAAATCCAAAGACACGCCATTTGTGGAAGTTGCTAACGACAGCATTTTACAGACTTTCCGCCGTTCGTTGAATACCAGCTTTACGACGGTCATAGCAATCTTGGCTTTCTATTTGGTTGTTCCGAATATTAAAGAACTGTGCTTTGCTTTGATTGTGGGAATCACCTCCGGAACCTATTCCTCCATCTTTGTAGCCAGCCCGATTTGGGCCATTTATAAAGATCATCAGGAAAAGAAAGCTGCTCTCCGTAAGGTCGCTTCAGCGAGATAAATTGGATGTCCTGTTATTGGGTATTCGGTAACGGAAAGGACTGTCTCAAGTATAAATGAGACAGTCTTTTTTTTAAGGTTGACTTTCAGTTAGATTTTCGATTTAATGAAAGTAACTACTCTATGTTTGTTTCAACATCATGTGAATCAAAAAATGATTAAAAGAGGTAAAATTATGTTTGCAGTGGCCCGTCAACAAAAAATTAAAGAACTTTTGATGAAGCATAAGCAGATGGATGTTGCTACTTTGGCAGCTACATTGGGAGTTACCGAGGTTACTGTAAGGCGGGATTTGGATGTATTGGAAAAAGACGGATTCGTGATTAAAACCCATGGGGGGGCTTTAATCAACGAAGCACTCATTGAAACGAATCAAGAAGGAAATAATATCGAAATTTCACCGGAAATTCGGGAAATTGGTGAGGCAGCGGCCCTCCTGGTTAATGATAGAGATGCCGTGTTTATCGGCGGTGGTATGACTTGTCAACAGGTGGCGGCCAATTTGAAAAGTAAGCAGCGGGTTACGGTTATGACCAATGATTGGTTGGTTGCGGCGGAATTATCAAATACCAATGGTGTTGTGACCGTTGTCACCGGAGGCAATATTTTGCCCGGAACAAGCCTTATGACTGGAGACTTGGCTTTCCGGGCTTTAGAGGGTAAACATTTTAGCAAAGTAATCATCAGTGTCGCCGGTATTAATTTTTCTCACGGATTAACCACTAATTTTATGGAAGAAGCTCAATTTTATAAAGAACTTTTTCATATTACCCAAGAAGTCATTATCGTGGCGGACTATCATAAGTTCGGGAAAATTGGCTTTGCGGTATTGGGAGATCTCTCCGTGATCCAAAAAGTAGTAACCAATAAAGAAGTGGATAGTCAGTATAAAGAGTATTTTTTCCAAAACAATATTAAAATTTATACCCCTTTTGAAGTCGAAGAATTAACCATGCAGGGAGGAGACTAATGAATGAATGATTATCTTTTGGAATTGATGGAAATTCGCAAAAGTTTCAGTAATCATTCGGTATTAAAAGGGGTCAATCTAAAGGTCAAAGCGGGCGAAATCCATGGGCTGATTGGCAAGAACGGCGCCGGCAAAACGACCTTGATGAAGATATTAAACGGTGTGATATCCAAAGATTCGGGTACTATTTTTTTACGGGGGCGGGAGGTTGAAATTAACTCGGTCATGCAGGCCCGCGGTTTGGGTTTTACCATGGTTTATCAAGACTTAAGTCTTTTTCCGGAATTGACAGTTGCTGAAAATATTTTTGTCGGACGGTTTCGTCAAAAAGGACTTTCAAAATACGGAATGATTCAAACGGATAAACTATTTTTAGAAGCCCAAGCGGTTTTAGAACGGTTGCATTTTCGGATTGATCCTTATACCAAATTATCGTCATTAGGGTTGGGCCAGCAACAAATGGTGGAAATTGCCCGGGCCATATCCGAGAAAGCGGAGTTAATAATTCTGGATGAGCCCACTGCCGCCCTCAATGAACAGGAAGTTAGACAGTTTTTCCAAGTTTTAAGAGAAGTTCAGGGCTTAGGCGTTACGATTATTTATATATCCCAGAGATTGAAAGAGATTAAGGAGATTGCCCAAAACGTCACGATTATCAGGGATGGCTTGAATGTGGCCACTTTTCCGGTGGATAGTCTGGAAGGTGAATCCGTTATTAAACTGATGATCGGCGAGGAAGCTTTGGGGCGTTACCCTAAATTAGGACTGGCCGCGCGAAAGGAATTACTGAGGATTTCCGGTTTATCCATGGGCTCCGTACTCACTGATATCAGTTTTACGTTGCATGAAGGTGAAATTTTGGGGATAGCCGGTTTGGCCGGATCAGGACGTACTGCTTTGGTTGACACCCTTTTTGGAGTCGGTTCTTTGGTGAAAGGCAAGATTTATTTGCGGGGGCGGGAAATCACTATAAAATCCCCCGAACAAGCGATTCGGCTGGGTTTTGCCTATCTGGCGGAAGATCGGGTTCGTGCCGGATTGTTTAATAATCTTTCAATCAAAAGCAATATTATGGCCTCAAATCTTAACCGGATTGTTCGCAGGGGATTGATTCATCCTCAAAAGGAACAGCAAATCGCTTTGGGACTTGTTAAAAGATTGGGCATCCAAATTCACAACCTACACCAAAAGGTTTCCACCCTAAGTGGCGGCAATCAACAAAAGACCATGCTGGCAAAATGGTTGTTCAGCGGAGGTTATGTATATTTATTGGACGAGCCAACCAATGGTTTGGATGTTGCATCCAAAGTTGATATTTATAATATCATGAATAGCATTATCTGTGGAGGGTCCGGCGTCATTATGATTTCTTCCGATTTGTCGGAACTCATCGGGATGTGTCACCGGATTTTGGTCATCTTCAAAGGCCGGATTGTCGGGGAATTGAAAGGGAATGAAGTTTCCGAGGAAATCATCTTAAAAATGGCATCCGGAAAAGAATAAACTTCGGGGTGTCCATTGGGAGAAGGAAACGAAGCAAAGGTAGCAGCCTGGGGGAATTCCCATAAGGAGGTCAATCGAATGAAACTGGATCTCGATAAGGTGAATGATTCGGAAAACTTGGCAAAGGGGAAGGGCCGCTTCATGATAAAAAAGATATTCGGCATTCGGGAAGTATCTTTATTACTTGTTATCATGGGCTTCGCGATCATGTTGTCTTTTTTCTCGCCTTATTTTTTTTCAGTCTCCAATTTGAGTATCACCGGAATTGGTTTGGCGAGTGACGGTATTATTGCCATAGGGATGACGGTAGCCTTAGTCCTCGGAGGACTTGACTTATCCGTAGGCTCTGTGATGGCACTCAGTAGTGTTGTCACGGGTTCTTTGCATTTGGTAGGTGTCAATATCTGGCTTGCAGCATTCATCGGTTTGGTCAGCGGGATACTATGCGGCATAATCAATGGTTATTTAATCGGAAAAGTTAAATTAGATTCTTTTATTACTACATTGGGGATGATGAGCATCGCCCGAGGTTGTTCCTATGTTTTGACGCAAGGTTCTCCTTTATCGCTAGCGGGAATGTCACGTAGTTTTACTTTTCTTGGTAGTGGGCAAATTTTTGGTTTACCGATGATGGTGCTGTTTTTCTTAATATTGACTTTAATCATGGATTTCGCATTGCGGCGTTCCGCGGTGTTCCGTCAAGTTTTTTATGTAGGGAGTAATGAAAAGGCGGCAGTTCTTTCCGGTATTAATGTTGCCAAAATCAAAATGGGAGTCTTTTTACTAACAGCCTTTTTAGCATCGATTGCGGGGATTTTAACAGCCTCTCGTTTTACAGTTGCACAACCCAATGCCGGTACGGGTACGGAATTAAGAGCTATAGCCGCTTGCGTAATCGGGGGGGCGAGTTTAAACGGCGGAGAAGGAACGGTTTTAGGGGCCGTACTTGGAGTCATATTGTTGGCTTTCGTCAATAATGCTTTGATTTTACTCAATGTTTCGGTATATTGGCAGGATCTGATCACAGGGATCGTATTAATTACAGCTGTCTTAGTTGATTTTATCACCCATCGTTCATCAAAATAGTCTTCAACGGAGGAAGGTAAATTGCCCAAACGGTCATTGTTATTATAGAAAGATAAGAGGGGAAGAAATGAAAAAAAGTATTATTGTAGTTTCTTGTTTGTTTCTTCTTTCGGCGGTAACAGCTTTTGCCGTTACGAAAAATGTGTTTATGGGAAGTCCCAAAGAAGAATATTACATGGTAACTTTTGTGTCGGGCATAGAATACTGGAAAGGCTGTTTCAAAGGGATGCAAGATGCTGCCAATTTACTGGGCGTGAAGGCCATCTATACCGGTGCGCCTCAAGATGGTGTAACCCAAGAAGCAACCGTATTGGAACAGGTCATAGCGAAGAAACCGGCTGGAATTGCAATTACCTGTGCGAATGCTGATGGTTTGAAGGACCCTATCAATAAGGCGATTGCTGCAGGAATTCCAGTAGTTACCTTCGACTCCGATTCTCAAGCCAGCAACCGCTATTGCTATCTTGGAACCAGTAATTCCAATTCCGGGGCAACGGCAGCCCGCTATCTGGGTAAATTACTTGGTGGTAAAGGGGAGGTAGCGATTACTACGGTTTTTGGCCAGCCTAATCATGAAAAAAGGAAAACAGGTTTCATTGAGACCTTAGCCATGGAGTACCCCGAAATGAAGGTTGTAGCCATCGGTAATGATAATAATGATCAGACAAGGGCGGCCACGATGATCGCATGGTTTTTACAGGCGCATCCCAATTTAAAAGGGGTGTTTTGCACGGACGCTTTGGGGGGAGTAGGCGCGGCCACTGCAATCCGTGAGGCTCACCAGATTGGGAAAGTAAAAATTGTAAGTTTCGATACGGATAAAGGAACTTTGGATTTGATTAAACAGGGTGCAATCAGTGCTACAATTGCTCAAGGAACCTGGAATATGGGTTATTGGTCACAGATGTTTTTATATCATATAGCTCATAATCTAGTGAAGCCTGTTAAGGGTTGGCAGTCGAAAGATATTAACCCTTTGCCGGACTCGGTGGATACGGGCATCACTGTGGTGACGAAGAGCAATGTGAGTGCGTTTTATTCAAGATAATAAATTTGTCTTGGATACTATATAGTTCATTTAGTAGGATTTTAAAGCAGTAATTTGTTTTCTGGTCGGTTGTTTTTCCCACAATGAAATCTCTATCTTGGGATTTTGTTGCCATTGATTTTGATCATGAGTAGCATGTTGAGAGATTTCACTTCCCAAAAGGAAGATCGTTATTCTCTCAGTAATGTCATTGGCTACCAGAAATTGGCGGATGGTTTCCGTACGCTTTTGGGTCAGTTTGAGATTATTGACTTTATTGCCTCGCTGGTCCGCATAGCCGCAAATGGCAATAAGGAAACCGGGATTGTTCTTTATCAGCATTAAGTTATTTTCCAAACTGGGTAATTCGGAATCACGGATGGTGAATTTGTTGGCATCAAAGAAAATAGGTCTTAACTTTGGATTGATTTCCGAAAGGGACTTGAGTGGACTTTTGGGGTTTGAAGCGATATTTGTAACTCCGGCAATAGGCACTTCATTCGGAGTCGTTGCTGGTGGTACTGGTTTGGAAGGTTGATTAACTGTGGGTCCCGGAGTAGGGGCGATTGGTGAAGGTGTTTCAGGATCTACGGGTTTAATCTCAGGAAGGGTTGTCTTTTTTTGAGCTGGTTTTAATTTCCTGATCATTAGCTGCTCGGGCTCGGTCTTTTTAATACGAAAGCAATCCTTAAGAGAAGCCGTTTTTCCATCGGCATTTGCGACGATTAATGTGAATGCTCCAATAGGTTGACCCATCAAATCAAATTCACAGTTGATTTGAGTATCTGCAAGAAGCTTAAGTTTAATCCCTTCAATGCTTAACCCATCAGGTCCAATCAGTTTTACCTTCATACCGTCTCTAAAATAAGCACCGCGGATTTTGGCTTGAATCAAGGAAGCATTTTTAAAATCAATGACTTGAGGAAAAAATGAGTTGATTTCAGGAGCTGCAAAATCAACAACAACAGCATCATATAATGTTGTCGAATGCTCCTTTTCGCTATAAATCGAGTGATTTGTGACAACAAGATTCCAATTGCCAATCGGCTGGTCAAGTAAGTTAAAGGTACAAGAAATTTTATTTTTAGTGATTACAAGATCAGTAGCATTAATTTCAGGTACCCCTTCTTTGGTTAGTTTAACAGTTACCCCATAATTAAAGCGTTTACCGAGGATTTTTAGAGAAACTGGGCCGCTGTTAAAGACCTTTTTTGCCGAAAGGGAACCAATCACAGGCATATTCCAATCAAGGATAATAGCACTTGCCGAGAAGAGCGGGTTACATAGGAACGATAAAAATATGGCCAGCAAAAATAAATACTTCTTCACTTGAAACTCCTTTAAAAGTAGATCTAAAGGTTTAAGTAAAATTAAATGTACGGTAAATTCTATCAAGTAATATATTCATTATATAACATTTTGGAAGTAAAAAAAAAGTATTTCTGTAAACAAAACAACTATCTTTTCCAAGTGTCGCTGCGGTATCCCATTCTTAATGCTTCCAATGCCATCGCCTCATTGGGTGGTATATTTCCCAGATTGACATTGGGTCCAAAATCATTAATGAGCCTGGCTTGTTGACCTTTTTGGGGCGCCTCCCAGATTATTTTTTCCATAGGAAGCTCCGCGCTTAGTTTGGCCAATTTTTCATTGATAATGATCCCTTTACTATCATAGATGCCGATTCCTTGACCGGATTCCCGGGCCTCGATAATTACCCATGAGGCGCCTACGTTTAAATCTTGAAGGGCTGTTTGAATTAATATATTTTCATCGGGTTGTTTCGCGATTTCTTTTTTACCAACTTCGGTAATGACATGAAGCCCGCAAGATAAAGCATCATTAATGGCTGCAGTCCTTTGACTGGATGGAATTTCAATTGTGCCGTCGGAAATTTCAACCCACTTAAAACCCAGTTCGACAAGCTTACGAAAATAGGGTTCCGATGTATCTTGCCACAAAGCAATTTCAAAAAAAGTTCCTCCGGGATATACAGGGACTTTATATTCCATGGCGATTGAGATTTTTTTCTTAAGTGTTTCCGGTTTATAGAGGGCTGTGGTGCCAAAGGTTAACTTGATGAAATCAATGAAATCCCCATTCATATCTAAGAAATCCTGAGTGCTGCCGACTGACAAACCTTTGTCGATGATCATGGTAATTCCCTGTGTACGAGGTTTCTTAAGCCTTTCTTGTACAGGCGCTTCCAGTATGCCTTGCCATAAATCCTTCATATATCATCACTCCCGTAATATCATATGACTTTGACCCATATTTTGTTTCAGTTCAGACATGTTTAACTAAAAAATGGAATAACAATGAATTGGGAGTGAAGCCGATGTTTCAAGATAATCTGTTGTTAATCATCATTTTGGCCCTTGGTTTGGTTTTTAATAACAATTTAGTGGCGGCAAGTGCAGGTAGTTTACTTGTCTTGAAGTTTATCAAGTTAAGAACGATACTCTTTTTATTGGAACGTCGGGCTGTCGATATTGGATTGTTATTTTTATTAGTGGCAGTTTTGACTCCATTTGCTCTTGACAAGGTAAAGGTGGTGGATATCTGGAAGACCTTTCAGAGTATACAAGGAATTTCCGCCGTTATAGGAGGAATAGCAGCGGCATATCTGTGCGGACAGGGAATGGCGTTATTGCAAATACGGCCGGAAATTGTCGTTGGTTTAGTCGTAGGAACCATCATTGGAGTTTCGTTATTAAAAGGCATTCCAGTTGGTCCATTAGCCGCTGCAGGAGTGACAGCGATTATTTTAAATTTATTAGGATTAGGAAAGAAATAAGTTTTGATGTGTTCATACGCAGATGTGCTCAGTTTACCCTGGGACGGAAGGTGTAAAATACGATGAGTATGAGAGGAGCTGGGTCATGGATCAAGTGACACTAAACAGCATGGCGGCTGTTCGAGTAATTTCCGGTTTATTAGAGATTATTGTGGCCTTTTTATTTTTAAAAGGAGGACGGGTTGAAAACGCCCTCCGGATGAATGCGTTTTTGGGACTTATCGGTCCTTTAATTTTTCTTCTCGTTAGTATACTCGGTGTTGTTGCAATTGCCGTAAAAGTTTCATGGCCTAAAATGGCCATTATTTGTTTGGGAATTATCCTGGTTTTAATCGGCACTAAAAATTAGCCGGGATAAATCAAACTCCGGTTCAATAATGTCTTGATTTCAATGGTGGGCCTCCAGACATTCGTTTTAAAATTGAAGAATCCAATTGACAAAAAGTTGACGATAAACATCATTTGGATAGGATTTTATATCCAATCCGGTTTCCAAACGGTTAACGGGGGAAAAACTCTTAACCAGGGAGCTTTTCCAACGGTAATTAAAGTCCGCTTGCTGGTAATTGGTAACGGGTGTCAGCATAATCATCCGGTTTTCCAGGGAATATCCCTTTTTCATCCCATGAATCAAATAGAATTCAATCCCTTGAGAATTGGGAATAAACCATTCTCTTTTTTCCCCGGAGGAATGAGCCAAAGAGGAATAAAGAGGCATAAATTTAGATCCGAGATAGCCGGCTTTTATTTGGAAAAAGTTTTTTGAATTCAATTGTTGAGCATAACTAACGAGTATCCCGGGAGTATTGCTGATTTTATAATCCGGAAATTTTTCCGAGCTAAAGGAATATAAGCCGAACTCAGTAGCAAATTTACTGTCAGACTGCATTTTTACGAAATCGATACTAAAATCGGTTTCACCGGATAAACCGGGTACAATGTTGATTCCAGTAACTGTATTTTCCCCCGACCAACCGATTCTGCCTGCGATATAATCTTGAGTATTGGTTACTTGATTGGTGCCTGATTTATACTCGGTATTTACGCGAGTATAAACCCCAATAACATGAAACCGTTTAAAATCTTTCTGTAATGCAATCCCTTCGACCGGATTGGCATAAAAATCGGACATCATGCCGATGGGTCCCAATGAAAACTGAAAGCGCCCCAAATAGTCAATACTGCTTGGATTGGATAATTTCAAAAACGCTTGATCCACTTGAAAGGGAAGAGTCATCGGAGAAGTAGCTGAATTTTCATTTCCATATTTCAGGCCCCATCCACCTAGCTGGGAAACTTTCACCGATAGCTGTAAAGTCGGATCGATATAAGCATCGAGAGCAATATTTAATTGTTGGTTGAAGTCGGGAGCCGTTAAGGATGTATCCGATTCATTTATTTTTGAAGTCGTATCCAATTCAAATCCGCCACCGATTTGAAAACGGCCCCAGGTTGAATCCAACGATGCCACTCGGTTGGAAAGTTCGTTAATTTTGCGGTCTGTGGTTGATAAGGCGGGTTGACCCATTACAGGATAAGTAATCACCAAGATTATTAAACCGAGGTTCAAAATCAGGGTCAAAAATTTCTTCATAGTAACCTCCAAAGAGTGGTATAAAGAAAAGTATTCGCTACAAGTGGCAGATGAAGAATTATAAATAATCCGAAAAATAGTGGGAGTCCGGCGTTGACGGAAAATATTGAAAGGGATTAACAGTTATTCAGTCCCAGTTCTTGCCCCTAATTTCTTTTTTATATTAAGGAACACCTGCAAAAAAGTGGTTTAAATCAATACCAGCTTTGTCAAAAAAAAGAAAAGAATGAAGTGTACAAACACGGCCAAAATTAAACCTCGATCCGGTAAGTTGTAATTTATGAAATTGAAAGTTACTTGCCGGATTCAGGTTAAAAAAATACCGGCACAAAGCCGGTATTATTCGAGTGTTCAATTGTAGGACTACTTTCCCCTTTACTTGGGTCAGTTTCGGGTTTAGCAGCGGAGTTGCCAATTACTCAGTGCTAGAATAGCACAATGAACCGGCGGATAAGACTGTAAACTTGGTCTAGAATCCAAGGATTGCCTTGCCTTTGGGTATCTTCTCCTTTGAAAACTAGCTTAATATAATGTATGCACCAATAGTTTGAAATGTGAAAAGGGGCTGTGCTAAAAAAGATTAAAAGAAAATCCTTTTAGACAGCCTCTTTCGGTTAGATGCCTAACCTTGCCGGGATAATAGTTCTTCAGCTTTTTGAATCAGTCCACGGACAATTAGCCCGGCTTCGCGGGTGGTGATATTACCATAGTCGTAGTTACCGTTATCAACCTGAATGCGATCTGCAAATCCTAATTCCTGTGCAATTTCGTATTTGACCCGGTCGGAAACGATGCTGCTGCGACGACTCAAACATTCACCCCCCTGAGTTTAACCCTTCTGTATCATAGCTGGATCAACTCGTTATTATTATGAACCGGCGGGATCAAAATAAGCATGGATTTACAGTCAATTCATGGAGATGATAAGGGCTGAATTTTTTAATCATTTCCATTTTTAGAAATAGAAAAAGAATGAATGGCATCAATTGTTATTAGGAAAGATTAACAAATGGTGAGAATGATTGAATCAGGATCAGTAAATATTCATATTATAGGTTATTTATCGATGAAATTTTTTATAAATGTGTTATAATTGATGGGTATTAAATTTTGAGGGGAGCGCAATTTACCTATGAAGCATCTCCATTTTGTGGGGATTGGCGGTGCCAGACTGAGCGGTTTGGCAAAGTTGTATTCTGATCGGGGTTGTAAAATTTCCGGCTCGGACTCCCAGGAGTCAAGAGTAACCAGAAACATGGCACAGAGAGGAATAAAAATTTCTTACGGCCATAATGCCGAGAATATACATGGCGCGGATTTGGTGGTTTATACCAATGCTGTCGGTCAAGACAATCCTGAAGTGTTAGAAGCCAAGCGTTTAGGCATTCCGTTAATTGAGGGTGCTGAGCTGCTTGGAAAATTAATGACTGAGGTTGGAAAAGGAATTGCCATCGCGGGGACGCATGGTAAGACCACTACCTCGGCGATGACGGCTTTAATCCTGGTAGAAGGCGGATTGGATCCTACAGTATTAATTGGCGGTGAATTGAGTCAGTTTCAAGGAAATCATCGCACCGGAAAGACTCCGTATATGGTTGTCGAAGCCTGTGAGTTTAAACGTTCATTTTTGAATTTAAAACCGACAATTGAGTTAATTACCAACATTGATTGGGATCATCCCGATTGTTTTCCTACGTTGAATGATGTTGTAAAAACCTTTGAGAATTTTGTCGATTTGTTACCTCCGGACGGTGTTTTGGTAAGCTGGGGTGATGATTCGAATGCTTTTCGTCTTGGAAAGTCATTTCCCGGGAAATATATTTCCTTTGGTTATCAAGATCATTTTGATTGGCAAATTAAAAATATTCATTCGGTCCATCCGATCGGAGTTGCGGCTGAGCTTTATTGTCACGGGAAGAGTCAAGGTGAACTCTATTTAAAGGTGCCCGGCCGTCATAATCTGCAAAATGCCACCGGAGCCCTTGCATTAGCTGCCGAATTGGGAGTCGAGGTTGAATCGGCTCTGAAGACTTTATCTGAATTCACAGGGGTACAGCGCCGCTTTGAAATGAAAGGGGAATATCACGGAACGCTGATTGTAGACGATTATGCCCATCACCCCAGTGCGGTGCGGACCACATTAGCTGCAGCCAGGCAATTTTTTAAGGGCCGTGTTTGGTGCGTTTTTCAGCCCCACCTATTCAGCAGAACCAAGTTTTTGCTTTCGGAGTTTGCCAGTTCTTTCGGAGATGCGGATATTTGTGTTTTCGCCGATATTTACCCGGCTCGTGAAATTGATCCCGGTGATATATCCAGTAAAGATTTGGCCACCGCCGTACAAAAGCATCATCGTGACGTGCGCTATTTGGGAAGCTTTGAAAAAATTTTTGACCACCTTTGTCAGAATGTGGAGCCTGGCGATTTAGTGATTACAATGGGAGCCGGGGATGTTTGGAAGGTTGGGGAAAGACTCGTTAAAGAAGAAATAAAAAGTTAGGAATTCGGCGGATAAATAAATTTTTTTAATGAAATGATTGGTTTGTTAAATGGTGAAGTAAGAAATGGATCGTATAGAGTATCCAATTCTTACTTCTTTTTTTATAGCTGAACGATCAACATACCATTTTCTGCCCAAAAATCATAACGCCGATCCTCAATGGGAATTTGAAATCGGTTTAAGAATTTCTTAGCAACAATCATTTTAGTGGTCCGGCCTTGTATCTTAAAACAATCTGCTGTAGGTTCATTCAGGGGTAAAATACCGACTTTTTTAGTCTCGGGATCAAAATATAATTCCACATAATTAATATTTAGCAAGTGTTTTTCTACCACTGGTTTGTAAAATGCAAAACGCCCTTTACGGTTAATTCCAATGGTCTTGGAAGAAATACCTTTTTTTGACCTTTCCTTTTGATATTTAATAAAACTCAAGAAAAACCCCTCCTTTTATTTCCTGAGAATATTGATTCTCTAAATAGCCACCAATTCCTTCACAAATATTAAAACAAGTTTTATTTTCTAAAAAATACACAAAATCGACAAAAGTGCCTGATAAAAACATATATTATGTCGAAAAAGAAAGTTTTTTAACTTTAATACAACGATCAACTTAACGATTTTTACCTATTAAGCTCGATTATTGCATTAAGAACTATGTTTTTGTTTTTTTGGTAATTCTTTTCCCAGCTTCAATGCATTTTTCAATGAAGAAGCGTTCTTCAAGATGATTCGCCAAGATAAACTCCGAGTTGGTATTAAATACTATGTTGAGGATTAAATTTTTATTCCAGCCTTTTTATGGCGAAAAGGGATAGATTGGTGCCTTTTAAAAATTTTTGTTTATGGAGTTCATTTAAGAAGATTGAGGGCTCATTGGTTTTCTGAATAATACCTGAATTTGGTCGGTAAACCGCTAGAATATAGGCTCATTCAATGCGCCGAACCTATCAAAATGGAATGCGGCTCGGAAAGGTTCATTCCAACGAAAAAAATAGGGATTACAATTATAAAATTGAATTCCTATTTCCAAAATTTGATATAAAATTGAGTCCTAATCGACAGACCGGAAATAAACAAAATGACAGTATTTTGAGGCCGGCAAAAAAAGAATCTGCTTTTATCTTTTATAAACTATTTAATTTTTTAACCAACCGATGAAACTTGTGTTTGTTTTTTTCATCCAGAGCTTTATCAATCTGGTTGAGTAATTCGGCGCGTTCCATTTCTCTTTGGAAAGTAGCGCTCCATAATGAAAGTTCAAAATCTATAAGGATCTGTTGGGCTCTTGTTGAGTCCAGAGAGATTGGATCTTCCTCGACGACAGCCTGATGGGATTGGCATGAAGCCCGATCGGGAAAATAAAGCGTCAAATAAATAGGAGATTCCGCAAGTAATGACAAGCGTGAAAGAATCATGGAGCAATCAGTTACTGTACTGTCGAAAGTTTTTAGCAAAACCGGAGGCATTCCGGTTGAATCGGTGGATACAACAAGAAGCGGCCGTAAATAGGAACCGTCCAGTACAATATGGACTTGGGAAAGTAAGGACTCGTTTTCTGCAAGTCCTAAAAGAATTTGCTCCGGATAAGTAGATTGTAACTGATAATTTTCGATAAACCAAAAAATAAAATTCTTTTTAGCCCAATTGCTGATTATTTTGCGATTCATGGCAACCTCGCAATTCGCGCTTGCGGCGTTTTAGTTTGATGTTAATAACCCTAATACATATTATTCAAGGTGATTTATTCCCATGCTAGGGATCGCTAAAGAAAAATATTTCATTTTATTTTACGATGAACCCCAATTTTGTGTTCTATAATCAATCACTTTCTAACTTTATCCCCCGTTTTCCTTCTATTTTAAAAAAGGAATATATGGAATCTCAGGCGAAAAAAAGAACAAAAATCTTTCATAAAAACGAATTTAATGGTATATTTATTACATGCAATACCTGATTAAACATAAATAGATGCATAATTATTCACGAAAGTAGGCTATGGGATGATTACATTTCGAAAAGCAAAAATGTTTGATGTTGAGAATCTTCATCAATTGATCAATGACTTTGCGACTAAGGGTTACATGTTACCCCGTTCACGGAATACTTTATATGAGGCTTTAAGGGAATTTATCGTAATTGAGGATGAAGGAAATCTAGTGGGAATTGGGGCTTTGCATGTTATTTGGGAAGATTTGGCGGAGATTAGGGCTTTGGCGGTTAAAGAAGAATATCAACGGCGAGGTGTCGGCGCCCAGCTGATTGACAGGCTGCTGAAGGAAGCTGTTGAACTCGATATTCATCAGGTGTTCGCCCTCACATATCAGGTTGAGTTTTTTAGAAAATGCGGGTTTGCGGAAATGAACAAAGATGAAATGCCTCATAAGATTTGGAAGGAATGCATTGATTGCCCCAAGTTTCCCAAGTGTGATGAAGTCGCCATGGCAATTACTTTACCGGGGGTCGGATGAATCTCGTTTCTTGGGAGTAAACGCTAGACAAGGCTTGCCATCCGATTGCCTAACCAATATGGACGGCAGCTGCCGGCATTTGAACCCGAATGCTTTGCAACCGTTAGGAAAGTTTTTATCCCAAGTAATATAAAAATTTTGACATTGAAAACAGTTGATTTTTTCTTGTCCCATCGATATTTTGTACCATATTTTTTGAGAAAATTCAATATGTTCTTGGAGTATTTTTATTTGACCTTTTCTGACCAAATGCCCCGAAAGCACGAGTGAGAAGAAAAGAAAAAGAAAAATCCTGTGACTGACGAAAGTGTTTTGGGACAGTAGGGAAAATCAGAAATACTTCTTGCTTAAAAGGTAAAATTGAAAGTTGGCTTATGATACTGAATCGAATATGATAATAACAGAAAGGTCAATAAAGAACAAACAACTGTAGGAGGTGTTCATAATGTTCAGCTTAGTACCTTTTAGAATGAACGCATTGGATAGAACTTTTTGGGATGACTTTTTCGGAGAGGATCTAATTCCGGCGAAATTTGCCTCGTTTAAAACCGATATCGCCGAAAATGACAAAGAATATGTCATTGAGGCCGATTTGCCAGGATTTAACAAGGAAGCGATCCAAGTGGAAATGGTGGATAACCGTTTGACCATTAGTGCTAAGAAGGATGATGCCGTAGAGGAAAACAACGACAATTACATCCGAAAAGAGCGCTACCTGGGAGAAGTTTCCCGCAGCTTTGTTATAGATGATGTCAAAGAAGAAGAAATCAAAGCTGAGTTCAAAGATGGAGTTTTAAAAGTGGTTTTGCCGAAAAAGGAACCTATTCAAAATCGCGTTCGCAAAATTGAATTGAATTGAATTGAGTAAGAGGGGGTTGTCAGGAAGACGCCCCCTCTTTATTCATAAAAATTTTGGTCTTTGGCAAGTGGACGGAAAACCTGCTTCCTTGACCTGGAGTGCTTGAGACGGTTACCTTACCGCCTAAAGCTTCGACAAATTCCTTGACAATCGTTAGTCCCAATCCAAAACCTCCGCTTTCCCGGTTTCGGGACTGATCCGTCCGGTAAAAGCGTTCGAAGATGAAAGGTAAATCTTTTTGGGAGATCCCGATACCCTGGTCGATGATATCGATTGTAATTCCTTCCGGAGCCTCATGCAGTTCAATTCGTACTTTCCTGCCCGCGGGGGTGTATTTTAAAGCATTGGATAACAAATTATCCATGATTTTAGCAAGAGCGTCGCGATCGGAAAGAATTTCAACCGATGCCGTATTTCCTAATTCCAGAATAACGCCTTTATAGGTAAAGAGGGGATTGATTTTTTTTACGACGTCGTTGATAAGAGTATCCAAAGCGATAGGTTCTTGTTTTAATCTTTGAATCGAGCGATCAGCAAGGGAAATCTCTTGAAGATCAGTGACTAAATTGGTTAAACGATCGACTTCCTCCAATAATGATTCAAGATTCTCGGGGGAAGCGGGAATTACTTCATCGATCATCCCTTCCAAATGGCTATGGATAGTTGCAAGCGGGGTCCGTAAATCGTGGGCTACATCCGCGGTCATTTTCTTTCGTAAACCTTCCACATGGGTTAATTTATCGGCCAACTGGTTAATGCTTTGCCCTAATTGGCCGATCTCATCCCCCGACAAATAACTTACCCTGGTTTCAAGATTGCCGCTTGAAATATTCCGAGCCAATTTATTCATCTCACGAATTGGCGCCGCTAATTTCTTCGCTAAGATTTGGGCCACGATAATTGACAAGGCGGCTGTTATTAAAATCGACCAGATAATTGATTCGTAAATGGTTTTCCGGTATAATCGATCCTGCCTGGATAAGAGATTCCGAAAGGCGGTTTGGCTAAAAAAGGCTGTTCCGACTCGGCGATTGCGAATCATGATTGGCAGAGAACGGATGGCGGCTGCTTCTAAGGGACGTCTGCCGTTGTAAAAAAGCAACACCACTTCGCCGTTGGTATCGGTAACATAACGTAAATTGGCGAAGAAAATGGCCTGACCCCAAATGAATTCCAAAGGCAGACTATCCCAATCACCGCTTTCCTGGTATATTTTAGCCAGGGATCTTACAACTTGCTTCTCGCGATTGTTCTGCATCTGGGTTAAATAATTTTGAAAGTTGCGGTTTTGAATCGAATTGATAATGATACCGAAAATTAAAATGCCGCTGAGGCAAATCCCCAAAATCACCACAATCAGTTTTTTATGAATTGGCAGATTTGTGAACATCGGGTTCGCCTCCGAATTTATATCCTAAACCGAAAACTGTGATGATAAAATTGGGGGCTTCCGGGTTGAGCTCAATTTTTTGGCGTAAATTTTTAATATGACTATCAATGGTCCGGTCGAATCCGTTATAATTATAGCCCTGAACTTGTTCCACCAGTTGGCTTCGGCTAAAAACCTGGCCGGGTACCTCGCATAAATGTTGAAGCAGTTTAAATTCGGTGGGGGTCAAGTTTACCGGTTGATTTTTCAGATATACTTGGTGTTTTGTCAAATCAATTTGTAACAAACCACGATTATATGAAAAAAACGAAGATATTGCAGGGGTGGGAGCGGTTCTCACCCTCCTTAGGTGGGCATTGACCCGGGCTACCAGTTCACGTGGGCTGAATGGTTTTATCAAGTAATCATCAGCACCGATATTGAGACCAAATATCCGTTCTTCCTCGGCTTTCTTGGCGGAGAGAATGATCACCGGAATATCCGAAGCCTGTCTTACTGTGGTCAAAATTTGTTCGCCGGGTATGAAGGGTAACATCAAGTCCAAAATAATCAAATCGGGATGGCCCGTCTTAAAAGATTCCAGTCCCTGAATCCCATCGGACGCGGTTAGGACTTCAAATCCCTCTTTTACCAAATAAGCGTGGATAATTTGCTGAATTTTGATTTCATCTTCAATGACCAAAATTTTTGACATGATAAACTCACCCCGGTAATTAGCGCCGATATACGCCGTATTATTTCATGGTATTTGTTGATGTACCATAAGAAACCTTGTCGCAAGAATAATTCAAGTATAAACGATTCCAGAATCGAAAAGTAGTTTGAAGCGAAATCTCTACAAAATCTCCATAAGTTTTTCATGATACTTCCACTCGTTTGTATTAATCTTTGGATATAAATTCGCAATAACCTTTAGGAAAAAAAGGGAGGAGGAATGGAGCAGAAAATTGTATTTGAACTTTGAAAGGGTGAACGAATAGATGAGCAGAACCATATGGATATTCATAGCGGCAATAGTGGTCATCAATATGTTTACTTGTGTTGCCCGGGCGGGTTCCGGTTTTGAAACCGATGATTATATCACGGATAATAACAATGGCCTTAATCTTAGCCTTGAACAACAACAAAAAATCATAGCCATTCGCCAGCAATTTGAGAATGACACTCTCTTCATTAAAAACGATTTACGGGTTAAGGAAAAAGAACTTCGCCAATTATGGGCGGCGGATCCGTTAAATCAATCCGCTATCGACAATAAAACCAAAGAAGTCAATAGTTTGCGGATCCAGTTGATTACTAAACGAAGAGCGATGTTTGCCCAGATGAAAGCGGTCTTGACTCCCGAACAGCTGGCAAAAATCAAGTCTTATGTTAAGAAACAGCGTTTTCGAAGACCGGGGATGTCAAATTCCAATGATTGATCCAACCCCCCCATCAGCTCTTTGCGGCTGGGTATTAATCGTAATAGAATCATTGCCGGCGGCAGGGCAAAACTCCAACCGCGGCTGAAATAATCGCCATGGAAGCATAATAACCAAAGCAATATTCATTGCCAATAAAATGTCTACGTTCTCCTAATAGAAAAAACGATAGTTATTATCGAAACAATCGTCTGAATTGTTGTTGATTTCATGATACAATAAGATCAGAAAAAAAGGGCTAACGAAATTCCGGAAAAATTTTTTCAATTGGGCTCTGAAATATAAGCCGTTAATCCCTTAAGAAAGGTGATTGCAAACATCAAAGGAGCGTGACAAAGTGAAAAAAGTCTTGTTGCTTCTGGCAAACGGATTTGAGACTTATGAAGCGGCGGCTTTTATAGATGTTATCGGCTGGAATTTTATTGACGGCGATCATACGACCCGCTTATATTCATGCGCCTTAACCAGGGAAGTGAAGAGTTCTTTTGACCAGAAAGTGATTGTTGATTATCTAATCGACGAAATCAACGTGGACAGCTATGGCGCATTGGCAATTCCGGGCGGGTTCGAGGAGTATGGCTTTTACCGGGATGCTTACAATGAGAGATTTTTGGATCTGGTGCGGCAGTTTCGAACCCGAAATAAGCTTATTGCCACAATTTGTGTAGCTGCTTTAGTGCTTGGCAAAAGCGGCCTATTAACCGGAAAACCTGCTACCACTTATCATATAAATGGTTTGCGCCAGGAAACTTTGGCCCGATTTGGCGCTGAAGTCATCCATCAACCGGTTGTTTTTGAGGATGGGATGATTACATCCTGGAATCCGGCAACAGCGATGGAGGTCGCTTTTTTGCTGCTGGAAATATTGACCGGCTCCGATAATACGGATCATATCAAAAAAATTATGGGCTTTATCAAAGAATAAATCGTAATAATCCCGGAGGAATGGGTATGTTGAATGTGGGGATTTTTTTATTTTCTAACGTTGAATTGCTGGACTTTGCAGGGCCATATGAAGTGTTTTCCGTTACTTCCGAACTCAATGACTACCAATTGTTCAAAGTATTTACGGTAACCGAAGATGGAAAAGAAATCAGAAGCGTGAACGGATTAAAAGTCATGCCGGATTTCAGTTTTGATAATCATCCTCCCATTGATATTTTGGTGATTCCCGGGGGAGTCGGGACCAAGTCCGAGATGAACAAGCCCGCTGTATTGGATTGGGTCCGCCAGAATTATCAGGGGTCGAAATTCACATTTTCTGTATGTTCCGGCGCCCGCATCCTTGGGAGACTCGGGCTGTTGGACAATCTGGAGTCCGTCACTCACCACGAAGTGATTCCCGAGTTGCGGGAAATTGCTCCATCGACCGTCATCAAGAGCGATCAAAGATTTACCGACAACGGCAGGATTTTGACTTCCGCCGGGATCTCGGCCGGTATCGATTTGTCCCTTGATATGGTGGAGAAATTGCACGGCCTGGAGGTCAGGAATAAAACCATGGTTTATATGGAATATGGAGAGTGGGAAAAACTTCAATGACTGAACTGGAAATATGGTATGATCAATAGGGAAGTCTTTCGGTTGGCTTTGTCATATAAAAATAATCAAGAGGTTTAATCATGAGCGTTAAGGTAGCGGCTTTTAAAAAGCTTTCTCCGGCCGAGGACTATGCTTGTTCGGTTCTGGAGATTAAAGAGTGGGCGAAGGACTTCGCCGATCTAAGAATCGAATTCGGGACTCAAAAAAAATTTCAAATGCCTTCCCGGTGTGATTCGTCATTAAAAATCCGGGGACAGGCGCTGGCCAGTATTGCGATTGATTGCCAGCTAAAGCCTTCTTTGTTCCTTTATCCGGTTGCGGTGTCAAAGTATTCCGAAAAGGCGCGCCGGGAATTTAAAGATGGGATTTTGGCGAGCTTGAAAGAATGGCTGACCGGTAAGATAGAGGACCGGGATACGGAAATCATCGGCCATGAAATGATGATGGTAGAACTTTCGGGTGACCAATTGACCACTCATTTTTTGAGGTATTTATAATCCGCAGAATGGGGCGATGCTTTGCCGCCGTTGCGGGTGTTCAATCCCGATCTCTCCTTTCACTATCATCATGGAGTCAATTATTTTTCCATTCCGATCACGATTCAAAAAGTTGTAATGAAATTTTACCGGGTCCATCGGTGGCTTTTTCAAAGGGGTGGTGGGGATGAAACCCCTTTGAGAACGGCATGGTCTGCCGATTGACAGCAGGGGAAGAACTCGTTATAATGTTTGACGTACAACAGTTTTATATTCAACAAAAATACAGCTGCGGGCTGAAGAGATTGAAGGAGGGTGGGAGAATGGAAAAAATATGGTTCGGATTGGAACTCCGGTCGTTGAACAACTTAGTGCGGCGCTATTTTGAATTCGCCAGCCACCGGAAGGAAATTGAAACCGTTACGGGTAATAACGGCTGGATTATCCGGTATCTGGCTGAGAATAAAGATAAAGATGTTTACCAGAAAGACCTGGAAGAACAATTTACTGTGACCCGTTCCACTGCTTCCAAAGTACTCCGGCTAATGGAACAAAAAGGCTTAATCCGGCGGCAGGCGGTCAGCCGGGATGCGCGTCTCAAGAAGATCGTGCTCACCGAAAAAGCCTGGAAAATCAAAGAGCTGATGCGGGAGGATGCCGAAAAAATGGAACAAAGTTTGGTCAAGGGATTTACAGAGGAAGAATTGCATACTCTTTACTCATACCTTCAACGGATGAAAGCTAATTTATCGCCCTTTGAAGGGTAGTCTTTCAAAATTCAAGGAGGACGAAGCGGATTAATGTTCAAGAGACTCTTAGCCAGTGTCCGGGAATTTAAAAAGGACACCATTCTGACTACACTTTATGTGAGCGGAGAAGCGTTGCTGGAGATCGCTATCCCCACATTGATGGCTTATTTAATTGACTACGGGATTACCCGTCAAAGCATGCCCGGGGTTTTGGGGGCGGGCTCGGCTCTGTTCATAGCCGCGATGCTGTCGCTATGGACGGGGGTTTTAGCGGGCCGCAGCGCGGCAATTGCTTCCTCGGGGTTTGCCAGGAATTTGCGCCGGGAAATGTTTTGTAATGTGCAAAAGTTTTCGTTTTCGAACATTGACAAGTTTTCCACCGCCAGCATCATCACCCGTCTGACCACCGATGTTACCAATGTGCAGAATGCCTATCAGATGTTAATTCGCCTGGCGGTACGTTCCCCGATTATGCTGATCTTCGCTTTGCTTTTTTCATTCCGGATCGACGCCCATCTGGCGTTGATTTTCGTGGCGGTTATTCCGGTGCTGGGAGTGGGGTTGTGGTTGATCATCACGCGGGTGCACCCGATTTTCGTACGGGTGTTCAAGACCTATGACCGTCTCAACAATGTGGTCCAGGAAAATTTACACGGCATCCGGGTGGTCAAATCCTTCACCCGTGAAGACTATGAAGAGCGGAAGTTCGCAGATATTTCCCGGTTGATCTTCAACGATTTTACCAAAGCCGAAAAAAGGCTGGCCATGAATATGCCCCTGATGCAGTTTTGTTTATACCTCAGCATGCTATTACTGGCCTGGCTCGGGGCGAAAGAAATCATCGCCAGCCATAACAATCCCGTTGCCGGGCTTTCCACGGGAGAATTGGCCAGCCTGGTCACTTATGCAATGCAAATCCTGATGAGCTTGATGATGCTTTCGATGGTCTTTGTGATGGTGATCATCTCCCGGGCCTCGGCGGAACGGATCGTGGAGATTTTAAACGAGAAAAGCGATCTCCAAAACGGTCCTGGCCCGGTGTACACGGTCAGGGATGGTTCGATCACCTTTGAGAACGTCAGCTTTTCTTATGATCGGAAAGCGGAAGAACCGGTTCTCAGCGGGGTCAACTTGACGATCGCTTCCGGGGAAACCATCGGCATTCTGGGCGGCACCGGTTCGTCTAAGTCCAGCCTGGTGCAACTGATTCCGCGTCTTTATGAGGTTTCCGAGGGTAAAGTGACCGTAGGCGGGGTTGATGTCCGGGACTACGACATCGAGTCCCTGCGCAATCAGGTGGCGATGGTTCTGCAAAAAAATGTGTTGTTTTCCGGGACCATCAAAGAGAATCTGCGCTGGGGCGACGAACAGGCCGGCGATGAAGAGATGATTCGTGCCTGTGAACTGGCTCAGGCCGACGGTTTTATCCGGGAATTTCCGGGCCAATACGATACGTATATCGCACAGGGCGGCGCCAATGTTTCCGGCGGCCAGCGGCAGCGGCTTTGCATCGCCCGGGCTTTGTTGAAAAAGCCCAAAATTTTGATTCTGGACGATTCCACCAGTGCGGTGGACTCCAAAACCGACCAGTTGATCCGGCAGGCCTTTAAAAAGGATCTACCCCATACCACCAAGCTGATCATCGCCCAACGGGTTTCCTCGGTGCAGGATGCCGACAAAATTATCGTGCTGGATAACGGTAGAGTCGACGCAGTCGGTACTCATGAGCAATTGCTGCGAACTTGCGCTATTTACCGGGAAGTTTATGAGTCCCAGAACCGGGGGGGTGTCCTTCATGAGTGAAAGGCAATCAGGCCGGGAGCGGTCCAGCGGTCCTCGGGCGCCGCAGCGCCGTTTTAAACCGGGTACCATCCGCAGGCTTTTTTCCTATATGGCCGAATATAAAATTCAATTGTTTTTGGTCGTGGTTTGCATCTTAGTCAGTGCGGCCGCCGGAGCGGGGTCTTCCTTGTTCCTGCAGACCCTGATCGATAAGTATATCCTGCCGGTGCTGGGACAGACCCATCCGGTATTGACCGGTTTGTTGGAAATGATGTTTTTAATGGGTGCCATTTACCTTTGCGGTGTGCTGGCCACCTTGTTCTACAACCGGACCATGGTCGTGATCGCTCAGGGCACCCTGAAAAAAATCCGCGATCAAATGTTTACCCATATGCAGAGCTTGCCGATCCGCTATTTTGACTCCCACAGCTTCGGCGATGTGATGAGCTATTATACCAACGACACCGATACCTTGCGCCAGGCCATTTCCATGAGTCTGCCGCAGATGTTTTTCTCTTTGGTATCGATGATATCCGCCTTTGTGGCCATGCTTTATCTCAGCATCGGCCTGACCGTCTTTGTGGGAGTATTCGTGGTGATCTTGCTGAAAGTGTTGAAAGAATTGCTGGGCCGGGGTACCAATTTTTTTGCCAAACAGCAAGAATCCCTGGGCGAGGTCAACGGCTATATCGAAGAAATGATTAACGCCCAGAAAGTCGTGAAGGTCTTTTGTCATGAAGAACGGGCTGTGCGGGAGTTTGACCGGAAAAACGACGAACTTTGCTATTGCGCCACCGAGGCCAATAAATACGGCAATATTATGATGCCGGTGGTGATGAACATGGGCTATCTGCTATACGTATTGCTGGCCATCGTGGGCGGGGCGGCCGGCATTGCAGGCCTGCATAACCTGAGCCTGACCGGGGTCCATGCCATGACCATCGGGACGATCATTTCTTTTTTGACCCTCTCCCGGGCTTTTGTCAACCCGATTGGCCAGATTTCGATGCAGTTTAACATGGTGATTATGGCGCTGGCCGGCGCTTCGCGAATTTTTGCGTTGATGGATGAACAACCCGAACAGGACCAGGGTTATGTGACGCTGGTCAATGCTACAATCGAAAACGGCGAACTCCGCGAATGCCGGGAACGGACCGAGATTTGGGCCTGGAAGCATCCCCATGGGGACGGTACCGTTACTTATACGTCCTTGCAGGGGGAAATCCGCTTTTACGATGTGGACTTCGGTTATGAGGAGAACAAGACCGTGCTGCATGAGGTGACCCTCTATGCCAAGCCCGGGCAAAAGGTGGCTTTCGTCGGAGCCACCGGCGCCGGAAAAACCACCATCACCAATTTGATCAACCGTTTTTACGATATCGCCGACGGTAAGATCCGTTATGACGGTATCAATATCAATAAGATCCGCAAGGGGGACCTCCGCCGCTCCCTGGGGATTGTTTTGCAGAACGTTAACTTGTTTACGGGGACGGTAATGGATAATATCCGTTACGGCAAGCTGGACGCTAGCGATGAGGAATGTATCGCCGCCGCCAAGCTGGCCAACGCCGACGGGTTTATCCGGATGCTGCCCCAGGGATACCAAACCGTGCTGGAAGGCGACGGCAGCGATCTTTCCCAGGGGCAGCGGCAATTGCTGTCGATCGCCCGGGCGGCGGTGGCCGACCCGCCGGTGATGATCCTTGACGAAGCCACCTCTTCCATCGACACCCGGACCGAGGCCATCGTCCAGAAGGGCATGGATGCCTTGATGAAAGGAAGAACGGTGTTCGTCATCGCTCACCGCTTGTCCACCATCCAGAATGCCGACGTGATCATGGTACTGGATCATGGAGAAATCATCGAACGCGGCAGCCATGAGCAGTTGATTGCCGAAAAGGGCAAGTATTACCAGCTCTACATCGGTATGTTTGAACTGGAATGAATCGTAATGTGGAATTGCCGAAGTGATTTTACACCCCGGATGATTGCCAAAAAAATTGGTTGAGACAAAAAAACAATGGGTTGATGAGAAAAAACGATTGCTGAAATGATCCGGACGATTGGTTGAAGGAAAAAAACAATTGTAAAAATGATTTCGATCATTGGTTGAAGGAAAAAAACAATTGTAAAAATGATTTCGATCATTGGTCGAAGGAAAAAAACAATTGTAAAAATGATTTTGATCATTGGTTGAAGGGAAAAACCAATTGAAAAAATGATCCGGACAATTGGATGAATGAAAAAATAAGGTCAAACTGTTCTTTGAAACTATTGCCGTAATCGTCATTGTCCGAAATGTCAAAATATGGCCAAAGAAAAATGGTTATTGGATCGGAAAGAAGATTTACTGCCCGTGAAATATTTCCACGTGGTATTAACGATTCCTAATCAACTTAATGTTTTAGCACTTAGAAATCAAATGGAAATTTAATAATTGAATCTCCATAGAAGATAGATAGTGCTGAAGCGGCTTCGTTCAACTGTATTGCATCCGAATTTATGAGAGATTAAGAAGACTACTAGTCACTTAATATCAAATTCGGATGCAATACTAATAGTTATCGGAAAGATGAGGCAAAATACCGCCTGTCCTTGGGCGGAGTTTGTAAAAGAAGAATTTTGGGGCTATTTAATTAAATGAGGAGGGCATAATGTATAAAAAGGTTTTTGGTTTTTTAATATGGATTTTTGTATTGTTTTCAATACTATATACACCTTTAGAAAGTAAATTCATTATGCATGTTGGAGAGATTGACCTTCGAACATCATTACTAGATGTCACTATTTCATTAACAAAAAAGCAGCATATACTTAGTTTTGGAATACTTTCAATACTGTTACTGAATTATTTTTTATATGAAAAAGGTAGATATTTCAAGGTATTCTTATGGGTATTTGGATTTTCAGTACTGATTGAAGCGATTCAAATATTTTTTGTACAAGGACACTTTAGGGTAAGAGATTTAATCTCAAACTTAGTTGGAATAGTATTTTCTATATTTATGTTTAACATACTTGAAAAACATCTTAAGGAAGCCTCTGGCTTAAAAACAGTGGTAATTAATATGATCATGATAACTGTACATATACTGTTTACTATAACAGTATATTATATTTTTAAAGAAATAAGTGTTATGCTGGGTGGAGAGAGTATAAGAAAGTATTTGTAAGCCTTTAAGGGTTCATCGTTCGTAATGCACACTGAACTTCGCGGGGCCTCATCCATCCGATATAAAAGAAGTATCACCAAGTTTTTTGTATTGTCAGGAAAATCGGTTTCATTTCCATATAGTTTATGCATACAAAGAATTCTGGAATTAAAACCCGTAGATATTTCACGTATTGATCGTGATGGATGGGTTAGTGTTGATACAGATGGACATTATGTAACAGATTTTAAGCAAAATCTTCCTCCACAAACTGAATAAAAATTGGGATGCTGAACCCAATGCACCAATCCCGACAGTAGTTTGCGAAAAAGATTCGCGGGTTATCCTTTCGTTTTATTTGAATAGTTTTATTCACGATGATGTTACCAAAGACGATTCGGGAATTTTAACATTTAATAGTGTATATAAATATAGGCTTGGGCCAACTAATGATGAAGGTTTTTATCGTGGCCAATGCCGTTTTTCAAAAACAGGTATAGAATGGGGGAACTTTTATAACATTATTGATTCAAATTGGGAAAATGATTTTCCAAATGATGAAATCATAATAAATCCAAATTTTAAAAGTGATAAAAGATTAAATCACTTCTTGTTTTATTTTAGAGATGAAACTTTTGAATGTATTGCTATTTCATGTGAGTTAAAGATAAAAAAGACATTGTGAAAGTAGCTACCATCCTTGGTCGGCCTTCATATTATTGACGATGTGTCTTCGTATAACATGGCATCTGGCGCTGACGGGCACGAAATGAAATGTCATGAAGCAAGATATGAAAGCAATTTCATGAGGTTTGCGAACCACATGCCTTTGTTAATCGAGTCGGCGGGGAAAGTAATTTCAATAAAGATTCCCGCCTTGTAAGCTCTCCTAGGCGCGATATAAAACTTATTCGAGAGGAAATAAGGAAATATTTGAGGTAAACAATGGAGTTAAGATATGGAGAACTTATAATTGATATATTTTAAGACCATACTTACATAACAAAATCGGTAGATAACAAGTTTGTA
This sequence comes from Bacillota bacterium, assembly GCA_023401925.1. GTDB lineage: Bacteria > Bacillota > UBA4882 > UBA8346 > UBA8346 > UBA8346. The sequence continues at coordinate 135,588 of JAEXDA010000057.1, read as the reverse complement.
TATGAGTTTGAGTATATTCTCAATGAGGACTATAACCTTTTGACTTCGAAATATGGGATATTTGTTAAAAATTACAATGATGAGATTTTGGAGAGTGCTATTGTAATATCTTGTGGTGGAGGGAACACCTCACCAAATGAAAGCACGGTTTTAATTGATGAGGGAAATTTAATGGTTATAAATGGAAATTCGGTTTTGTTCTTTATCGATTTCGGACTTACGACTAAATTGGGTAACAAAATGTAATAATACTGTTGTCTGTTTTGAAATATTTAAAGTTAATAACGATTATATCATTCATGGGGAGCTTTCTATTTTAAAAATTAGCAGTTCAGGAAAAATTGAGTGGGAATTTTTTGGTAGAGATATATTTACAACAATAGATGGTATAGATGATTTCTATATTGAAGATAACTTGATTGTGGCAAAAGATTGGGGAAATAATGTCTACAAACTAGATTCAGATGGAAAACAAGTAAATAAATAATAGATGAGGGTGGCCACCATTCTAGTGGCCCTTCAAATTAAGGCCCACGTCGTACTCCAGATATCACAGGGTTACTGGATTTTATAAATCGCAGAAAAATTGTAATTTGTAGGCCCAATTTATGAAAGCAGAAAGGAAGAAATCAATGGAATTTGAAGTTATTAGAAAACTTTTTAATATAAAACAGGATGGTGGCTTTTCAGAAAATGATATACGTAAAGCTTGTGAAAAACATGGAAGTTTGCCTTTGGTATTACAAGAATATTACAGACAGCTGGGTAATTACAAGCAGATAAATCAAACGCAGAACAGTTTATGCCGGCCAAGTGAATTGATTGATACGGAAGAATATCTTATATTTTACAAGGAAAATCAGTATGTTGTTCAATGGGCTATAAAAAAGAGTGATTTGAACAAAGATAATCCACCTGTTTATTGCTTAAGAGATGAAAATCAGTTTAAGCTTGAAAGTAAAAATTTGCTTGATTTTTTATATGCAATGGCATTTTTCCAGGCGGCTAGCTGGGGACTTGAATATTGTAGTGATGATTTATATATGATTAGCCAGGAACAGGCTGAGATTATTAGAAACCGATACCAAAAGATAGAGTATGAATTACATCAGTGGATGAATATTTCATATTATGGAAATTGTGATGATGAGGTAATTTGTATAATTGAAAATAGTGATTACGATATGCTGTATGCATCTTCTAACCAACAACATTTTGACGAAATGAAAAAATTCATTGATAGCTTGGGACTTGAATCTTATTAGATATAAGATATCTAGTAGAGCGTATCGTAAATGCGCTACTGCTCACGGGCGCGGTGATTCGAAGATGGGTATTCGAAGAAGCAAGCGATCACGAAGTGTATTTAAGAGGTTGATTCATGAAGAATCGCGTCGCCGGACCTAAGACAAATACACTAAGGTCCAGCGATGTCAATACGCGGGGACGTTAGTCGTCATCTCCCAAGTTCGTGCCGATAGGGCATCGCGCCGCTCTGAAAAGCAAAAACAACATGAATGGGGAATCAGTAGGTGAAAAAGAAAAAATATAATAGATATCTCAGCCCGCGTTGCAAAAGGATGAAACCCTCGGCGCGATTACAATCGGCAAAAAGTTGGTTGCCGACATATGATGGGAAAAGTGTTATCCGGGGATATAGTAGACATTTTGGGGTAAGTTGTTTATGTGCGGCGTTGGAACTTAGAATATTAGGTTACGACATCAGTGACGAACATATTGAGCAATATAAGAAAGAAGAAGAGGCAAAACATAGGAAAGCATTATTGGCAAAACAAAAAAGAATGGAAAAGGAACAAGAAAATAATCTGGGCGAATCGAATGAATGGTTTAGTTATATTGCCGGATATACAGCGGGTGGAGCTGCTTATGGAGTTGAATGGGAAGATTTATGGGACGGTTATGAATGTTTAAAATCACCGGAAAGTGAAAATAAAGAAGAAAAAGTTGAAGAAGATTTTGATTTGCCTTTTTAAATTGTCGATTGAGGCCCTCCGTGGCTGTTGATGGAGAGGAGACGACGACTAACACCGCACTCAAGCTGGCGGGGCGCGTGTTGTTGAAGAAAGTTAAATCAAAGAAGCTGTCAATTCAGGTTGTTGAGTCATTGAAGGCGTGTCATGCAGTAAACGCGCCCACATCCGCAGGCCTAAGCTGGACGTCGCCACTAAGGTCTGCGGACGTCTTGAGTACGTGAACGATCTCCGGACGTCCCCTAAATTAAGTCCAATCTCGGCATCGTGCTTCGCTGTTAAAAAACTGGAGGGGGTAATAACGAATGGAAAATAATAAAGAAATATTTATTTTTTAAGTGTTTTTAATCTTATGCCTTTGTTTGATGATTTGTAGGAGATAATTTGATAGCGAACGGTCTTCCTGTTCAGCTTCTTGTTCAAGTGTTTTGCGTAATTCTTCGGGCATAGAAATAACAACTCTTGTGTTACCTGGTTTTAATGGCACGTGGATCACCTCATGCCGATATTGTACCATAAGTTCATCATTTTTTAATTAAGTGTGCTACCTTGTATAAAAGTTATGAAAGGTGTATGATTTAGTCGCGTATCTTTCAATTCTTTGTATGAGGTGATTTGATTGAACAATAATATACATACCAATCATTCTTTAGTAATGAAATGCAAGAAAAATCGTCATTTAAGGTACGTGACAATTAAAGCGGGTTTAAACGGACAAGAAATCTAAATATAAGAAAACTAAAGAAGATGCTTCAGAACCTAATAATACTCATGATTTTTGGTATGGATTTATTACACCCGATGAAATAGTTATTGTTTTAGGTTCGGAAACAAACCGACGCACTATGAATTATGCCCAGTGTATAATATGTTGTGAGCAAAGAAAAACTGAAAAATTAGATCCGGCAGTAATGTTTGTAATCGGTAATGCTGAAAAGCAAGTGGCATCTTATCCTTTTGATGAATTTGAAAAATGAATTAAGAAGATGATGCTAAGAAACATGGTTGGGAAGTGTAAATTAGACGCTCTCCCTGGCTGCTGAGTGGGGAAAGGGACGTCGGAGAACAGCTCCGTTCCTGCTTCAGGGATCGGATAGTCGAAGGAAGTTAATTCGAAGAAGCTTTCAATTCATGATGAGTTTCAATGAAGTTTATTCATGAAGCGGTATCACCCACATTATCCAAGTCGCGTCGCCACTATGTTTTGAAAACGTCAGGAACGGGCGGACGTTAGTACGCCAAGCGAAGATTGGTGTTTCTTGCAAGGTGAAAGTCCTTGCCGGGTAAGGTCTAACCAGCCACCCTTATCAAGTGTTGCGCCAAAACTGGTAACAGTAAGGCAGAGTGTACACGGAGAATGATACAGGCAAGTGAGGATGGGGAGAGATATGGTGAAAATAGAAAAAATTATCGAAAATAAGAAACAGTTCCTTGACTTATTGTTGTTGGCAGACGAGCAGGAAAATATGATTGACAAGTATTTGCCGAGTGGAGACTTGTTTGCTTTATATGACGATGATTTGAAAAGTGTTTGCGTTGTAGTGCCGATAAATAGCGAAACCTGCGAGTTAAAAAACATAGCGACATACGAGAAATATCAAGGCAAAGGGTACGGTAGAGCATTGATAAATTTCATTTTTGATTTCTACAAAAAAGACTACAAAACAATGCTTGTCGGGACAGGTGAAACGCCGACAATCTTGTCGTTTTGTGAAAATTGTGGATTTGAAAAGTCATATCGAGTAAAGAATTTTTTTACAGACAATTACGACCACCCTATTTTCGAGGGCGACATACAACTTGTTGATATGATTTATCTTAAAAAGTGTTTATAGGAATAGCAGACCTAAAGCAAGAATTGCAGCCGAAGGCATGCAGTGATATCTCAAAGAATCACTTCATTTACCAAAAGAGAAACTGGTTAAAGGGCTAAATGAAAAGATTCGTGGGTGGGGAAATTACTATACAATCCCGCTGGGGCGTTATCGGTCATGGGCGAAAATCAATGTACGCCCGTATCAGGCAGACTAGTAGAGCGTATCTTCCTCATTTCTGATTGCCATTTATTTACGATACGTTCTACTAGTGATAATAAATGTCTATAATAAAAAACCATTGGATAAAATCTCTTGTGAAGTATATAAAGAAAGTAAAGAATTCAAAACCACAGGAGGAATTATCGAATGGAACTTTCTCGTATCTCTTCAAAAGGACAGGTAACAATTCCCGATTGATATTCGAAAGAAATTATGTTTAAAAGAAGGAGATAAAGTTTTGTTTGTAGAGGAAGAAGGAAAAATTTTCATTGCCAATGCCTCTTTAGTTGCATTAAAGAAAATCCAAGTGGCAATGGAAGGTGAAGCAGAAAAGGCCGGATTAAAAACCGAACAAGATGTTGCTGATTTAGTAAAAAGTATTCGCAAAGAGCTTTGGGAGAAAATATAAGAGATAAAAACGATTTGCCGATTTTGGTTTCTGCAATTCTTTCTGATATTGATATTTTTATCACTGGAGATAAGGATTTTCATGCAGTAGATATTGAAAAACCACGAGTTATAACTCTCAAAGATTTTGAACAATTTCAATAAATAAAGCATATGAGTGGTCGCCGTCCTGGCAACCTTCAATATAGGGTCGACGCACGATCCGATAACAACCAGTGGCAGGCTCCGCACCGGATTGTCTTGAATCTGGGAAATTCCGGTGATCCGGCCTAAATCACCCGCGCCAAGTCCTGAGACGGGCCGGGGAAGGAAACTCGAAGATGATCCAGCTTAGGCGTGTACCGGGGCTTCCTGCTCCTTTGTTGAAATTGCGTCTATTAAACTGGAAAATAATGTTGTTTGGATATACTTTTATGTATATAATGAAAATGAGAAAAAATGAGGAAAATCTAATAGGGGAAGTGGCTCGTTTTGAGGACATAAGGATTAAGATGTATCCGAGAGACGTTCAAAAGCATAAAGAACCTCATTTTCATCTAATACTAACAAGTGGTGAAAGGGCTTCAGTAGCTATAGCAAATGGCAAGGTGTTGGAAGGAAAACTGAATGCTAGACAGAAAGAACTCATTAAGGCTTGGATGATTATTCATAAAGAAGAAATCTGAGATAGATGAAATAAAGCAGTTGCCGGTGAATATGTCGAAAAAATTGAGCCTAGCGGACTATAATTTTGCGGATGCGAGAAAGGGGAAATTTTAATGCAAAGTCCCAATGTCAAAGAAGCCAAAGTTTTAGATGATCATAAATTATTAATAAAATTTACCAATGATGAGGAAAAGGTTTTTGATTTGAAGCCATATCTTCACTATCCGGTTTTTCAACCGTTGAACGACTTGAAAGAATTTAATAATTTTTTTATTGAAGATGGAACCATTGAATGGAAATGTGGAGCGGATTTAAACCAAGATACGTTTTATATTGAAAGTTCACCTGTAAATAATGTAAACAATGCATTAAGCAATTAGTTTGAAAGAGGCTGCCGTCCTGGCAGCCTTCAATATAGGGCGCCACGTATCGTGTAACAACAAGTTGCAGGCTCCACGCCTGTTTGTGGTAAATTAGGGTATTTCCGGACTTCGACCCAAATCGCCCGCGCCAAGTCCTGAGACGGGTCGGGGAAAGAAACTCGAAGATGAATCCGGCTTAGGCGCGGATTATCTCTGAAGGGCTCAATTAACGAATGATTCGCATTGTAAGAAAATGTGAACTTAAAATTTTGATCGAATATTCCATTGTGCAGTATACAAAGGAGGAGTACTTAAATGATATTTAGAGAACTCGGCAAAACGGGTCTAAAGGTCAGTGTGATCGGCCTTGGATGCGAACATCTTGACGGGAAACCATATTCACAGGTTGAAGAAACAATTAATGCCGCTCTTGAACAGGGTGTAAATATTCTGGATGTGTTCATGCCGGGGAAAGAAATTCGCGAAAATATTGCTAAAGCGTTAGGCAATCGACGCAAAAAAGTCATGATCCAAGGGCATATTGGTTCTACAGATATCAGGCAGCAGTATGATATAAGCCGGGATATGCCTACAGTACGGCGATACTTTGAGGATATCTTGCGTATTTTCGGCGGCTACATCGATGTAGGAATGATGTTTTTCATTGACTCGGATGAGGATTACAAAAATGTTTTTGAAACAGACTTTGTTAAATATGTGGAACACCTCAAAAAGCAAGGGTGTATCGGTCATATCGGTTTTAGTTCCCATAATCCGGCGACGGCGATGAAGGTCATCAATACCGGATTGCCGGAAATGCTGATGTTTAGCATAAACCCTGCGTTTGACATGCTTCCATCGGAAGAATATATTTTTAATCATTTTCAAAATGGCTTTGACCCTGAACTATTTCGAGGAATTGACCCCAAGCGCGCGGAACTGTATAAACTATGTACCCAAAAACAGATTGGCATTACTGTGATGAAAACCCTGGGTGGCGGTAAATTGCTTTTACCGGAACACACTCCATTTGCCAAGCCACTTACCGTGCCTCAATGTATTCATTATGCATTGTCAAGACCAGCTGTGGCCAGTGTATTGCTGGGCTGCCAGACATCAGGCGAGATGTTAAAGGCAATGCGGTATTTTGAACTTGAGGATTCAGAGAAAGATTATGCTGAAATTCTTGGAACGATGCGCAATGATTTTAAAGGAAACTGCGTTTATTGCAGCCACTGCCAGCCATGCCCGGTAGGGATTGACATTGCGACAGTCAACAAGTATTTCGATATCGCCCGCTTAGATATCGCCAATATACCGCCATCCATTCGCTCTCACTATTTGAGCCTATCCAACAGTGGAAGTGATTGCGTTGGCTGTGGTAGCTGTGAGAGCCGCTGCCCTTTTAGTGTACCCATTATCAAAAATATGGCGGAAGCAGAAAAGCTTTTGGGTAAGAATTTTTAGGCCGCATGGGTATTTTTACGCAGTATAAGCATTATATGAAGTTAATTTACTTTGGATGCTGGAGAGAGGAAGGGAGTCCTTAAAGGGTATTCGCCTGACACTTGGGTTTTGAGAGTTGAGCTTCGACTTGAAATATTGCGATTAATCCTCAATTTGAAACGGTTCTCTTTAAGGGATAGGGTCGCCTTTAGGCCCTGAATTCATCTCCTTCAATAGCCGAAATATAGCACCCGACGTGTCCGCCGCCGTGCCGGGCAAGAAAACCTTTTTTGTAGCTGTAAATTTATGCCTATGGTATAATAGTAGAAAGATAATTAATTTTAGGAGTGTCAACTAATGAGTATTATTAAAGATGAAGCTAAAAAGATTATCGAAGAATTACCGGAAAATGCGACTTGGGATGATTTAATGTACCAATTTTATGTAAAAAAACGAGTGGAAACCGGGATTAAAGAAATTGAAAACGGTGAAACAATGTCTCATGAAGAAGTGAAGAAAAGATTATTATCATGAGGATTATCTGGACCCAATCTGCCGTTTTGAATTTAGAAGGTATTAAAGAGTATATTGCACAGGATTCTCAATATTATGCTGTTGAATTCGTTGAGAAAATTATTGGAGCTGTAGAAAAGCTTGGCGTTTTCCCTAGACTGGAAAGAGAAGTCCCGGAAATCAAAAAAGAAAATATTCGTGAAATCATTTATGGAAATTACCGTATTTTATATGGATTAGATAGTGAAGTTCTCTATATTATTGCCATTATCCACACCGCAAGAGACTTAAATAAAGTAAAACTAAACCCATGGGAAATTTTTTAAACCTCAATTAAAACCTCCATAAAAAATCAAAGAATGAAAGTGCGACCATCCGTGGTCGCTTCAATATAGGGCCGATGTGCTATACTTCAGAGAACAAAGGGTTACTGCTTGGACGCGGTTATTCGAAGAAGCAGATTCGAACCAGAAAGATAATTCATGAAGCTGATTTAAGAAGTTGACTCATGTTTGTTGCAATTGGCCTAAACTATGCCTGAAATAAATGCAGCCGTTTGTCGCAGCCTATCGCTCTTCCCCTCCCTTTCACATTTGAATCAGACCAGCGGTCAAAGGGAGGGGAAATGCTACCGAACATCTTTTACCGACTGGGTTCCTGAAGGGGTGAGTCGATAGACCGGCAGCTTTAAGAGATGGATGGCTAAAAACTAGGACGTGTCAATGCTCAAAAGCCTGTGGAGAGTTGAATTTAAGTCAACTCTCATCTTTTCAATGGAAGAAATAAAAGCATTACAAGCATCGGATAGAGAAACCACTTGAAATATGAGAAAACCGCCAAAAGTGCTGCCCAACTTGATTTACTGCGGCACTTTTTTGGCACCCAAAGCCATGAAAAAGGTGATAGAATATTATTGTCGGAAGAAGTCAGAGAAGGCCCGCTACCTAAAGGTAGCGGGTTTTTTAATGGAGTTTGAAAAATATCCGACATCTTTACGGCTCCTTTCCGCTAGATGCCAATTTGCAGCCATGGCAGGGGCCGTGAACTAAGGGTCTGTTGCAAAATAAGATTTATCGATGGAGAAATACAATATATAAAGCTTTGCCAATTATTTATGCTATATATTGTATTTCTTATTGATTTTAATCAATCACTTTTGCAACAACCTATTAAGTTAGGGCGCCGGAGACCATTTGTATTCCGGGGTTTAAAATTTACAAAGGGAGGAGGTGATATCCATGTATAAAACATTTGCGCATCAGATCAATAAGGCCAAGAATATGTTGGATGGCTTGAAAGCCAATACGGACAAGTTGGCCAAATGGGGGATTACGACTGATTTTATTGCCGCCATGTCCAGCCTGCATGATCGGGCCAACCAGCTTGAGAGTAAGAGGAACGCTTTGTGCGCCAGCGCCCAGGAGGCTACCGCCGAGCAACAGAAAATTATGGCCGACTTGAACAACCAGTGCAGCGTAGCCAAAAGGTTGGTTAAGATCGAAATGTCCCAGGAATCCTGGCCGGCATTCGGATTCAGGGCGGGTGAATTTGCAGCCAAAGAGCCGCCGGAAACACCGGAGACAGTGAAAGAAGTTCTATTTTGAAGAAATTTTAAAATTCGAATGATATGTGGGGTTACCGCTCCTTTCAACCGCTTTTTTAGGAAGTGGTTGAAAGGATATTTTTTAGCAATAGTTTGAATGTTTCAGGCAAATCGGATGAAAGGCAGGAAATTATAGGTAAATAGGGAATGTTCTTTTCAAAGAAAGTTGATTCGTTGTTTCAGAAGCACTTTCTCCTGAGTTAATCAAAGGGATTAGGCATTATTCAGAAGTCATAGAAAACATAGGACGAGAATTTGATGAGTTTTAATTCGCTAGAACTACAAATCTTTGCTTAATTCAACAGATGGCGGCACCGTGCCGCTCTGAAAGGAGCGAAAATATGGTAAAAAACAAAAAGATTTTATTGCTGAGTTTTATCACCGTTGTATTGATATCCCAGAGTATTACATTTGGTCAAGAAGTGCGTGTTTATCATGAGTTTAAGCCTCAAACCGAGGCCGATCAGATAAATCACACTTTGTATAAGCTTGCAAATGGTTTTTTTGTATATGAGGATTGGTGGCAAATAAACGAAAAAAACCAAAGGTGTTTATTTGGGGTTTTAAAAGACAAAGAGAATTTTCAAACCGTTTTTCGCTCAAAAGGGGAAGGCGATTCATACTGCCTGGACCTTTCATTTTTTATGACAAGCCAAAAAGATGATCCAATTATTATTTTAGGAGAAGTTGGTGCGGAATATTCATGGGGAGTTCGTGTGTTTTTTATGAATAAAACGGAAATTACTGATGCCGGTTTTCTCAATGTAGGGATTGATGCAAAAGAAGGTATTATTGAAACAGTCCATTCGGTAATTCCTTATACTCAAATTACCACGAATGGAAATCTGTTTAAATTCACTTTCACCAAAGATGTGATATATGAGAATGAAAATTTTGATTCAATTAAAAAAGAGGGTATTTATTATACATATGAAAAAGGAATCTTTAAAGAGACAATAATTAAATAAAACCATGTTGAAGCACCACCGGGGCGCCCGAACGTCAAAGTGAGCGAAAGACTTGGGCCCCAAATGTCGGAAAGTGAGTGTTTTCGATCAATTCATAAAGGAGACCGTCGGATGAAACATACCTATGTTTTTGAAGAGGGAAATTGGAAAGCTACGGGACTTTATTTTGATCATGAGGGCCATGAAGTTGGCGTTTACGGAGAAACAACCATCAAACATTTCAGGGAGGAATGGGTTTTGGATGGGGTTATGGAGCTGAAAATTGAAAATCCGATCAGGTTTTTTAATAAGTACTCCATCGTACCGCTGCCGGATAATAAAGACTATACAAAATGGACATCGGAAAATCCGGCGTTGGGAAAATTGCGTGGAAAATTCATGGTTATCGGTGATACGATTTTGTCATCGTATACTTCCGAAAACGGTATTTATTCCGGCGCTGAAAGCTTGTTTCGAATCGATGAAAATAAGTATCTCAATTGAGGTTTTGCTTTCAATGGGGAAAACGAACTTTCATCATGGGAAGTTACATTGGAACGAAAGGAGCAGTAAAAAATGAATAACATACCCACCATTCAATTGAAGGCAATTGTACTGGATTGTCCGGATATTCAAGCTTTGTCCGATTTTTATATTCGGATGCTTGGATGGGAAAAGGACTTTGTAGAGGAAGGAGAGTTTCTAGAAATCCGTTCGCCGCTTAATAGTGTGAAGATTGCCTTTCAAACCAACACGGATTACGTTTCACCGGTTTGGCCGGAAGAACCCCATGCGCAGCAGCAGATGTTGCACATCGACTTTGCGGTGCAAAGTAAGGAAGAGATGGAACGTGCTGTGAAACACGCAATTTCATGCGGCGCAACGAAAGCGGACACCCAGTATAGCGGCGAATGGACGGTCATGTTTGACCCTGTGGGGCATCCGTTTTGTTTTGTCGTCGAATGATATGGATATACAATCAAGAAATTCGCGGCAAGGCCTTTTTGCTGTTTTTGGCACCATTGAAAGGCTAATTCTATGTCGTCTTTAGGTTTATTAGTTTAAAGAAGATGCATTTTATTTTACGGGGTGTGAATATGGAATGGATAGTAAGGCGATTAGACAACGCTGAACTTGATGCGGCGCTTTCACTGGCATGGAAAACATATCTGGAATTCGAAACTCTCTCCGGAGGGAATAACAACATTCAAAGGTGACATCAGTGAAAACGTGGCTTTCAGAAATGATTGCCTATCGGAGAAAACAGAATTTGGGGTGCTTTTGATTCTTTAAAGTTGGATGAAGAAAGTATAGGCTGCAATAAATATTGAAAGAGTTGAAATTCATGAAACGCAGTAACGTCAGAGAATTATTAGAAAAAACTATTAAAGCCTTTCAAGAAATTAAAATTACTCGTGAAAAAATTGATTTAAATGCAATCCATTGTTATCCATTGCTCATGAGTGATAAATTGCTATTAATTCAATATTTATATGATTATGAAGTGGATGGCTATATGATTGTAAGATTAAAAGATATTACATCAGTCCGTTCGGGCGACTTGGAGAGATTTTCCGAGTCGATAATTAAGAATGAAGGTATTATTGAAGATATTAAAAATCCATTCTTTCAAAGTGTAGAAAATTGGAATGAAGTATTTGGGAAGCTAAGAGTTATGGGTAATAACATTATTATTGAATGTGAAAGTACTGATCATAGTAAATTTTATATCGGTGAAATAATTGATATTCATGAAAAATCGATATCGTTATTAAATTTTGATGGTCTTGGAGAATGGGATGAAGAACCAACGGAAATTTTATATTCGGATATTACATCGATAAGTTTCGATAAAAGATATATAAATATCATTTCAAAATATGTAAAACAAAAAATAACAGATATCCATTTTCAATGAAAAAATGAATGGATAAGCAATAAAACCTGGAAATAACTTGTAAATGGAAGATATTCGGGTCCGTCAACTGAAAGCGCCTCATCTTCACAAATATGGATACCATATTTAGTGAAAAAAATTCCAATCCACTATTCACCAAAAAGGAGGAATTTGAATGGTACAAATCTTTAACCAACAAAATCTTTTGTTTGAACCTGAACAAGCGCCTGTTCCGGAATACGCTTCCCATACAAGTCAAAATTTGGCGCAACGGGTGAAGTCAAAACATTTACAGTTTGATGTACGCTCTCTTGATCCGGACAAATATTCTTGCCCATATCATTTTCATAGAAATTCCGAAGAAATATTTGTCAGCTTATCCGGAAAAGCAACCCTGCGAACCGCTGATGGATTCGTGGAATTATTAGCGGGTGACATCGTCTTTTTTGAGACGGGACCCCAAGGCGCGCATCAACTCTATAATCATACCCAGCAAGCCTGTCAGTACCTTGATATCCGAACCGAAACGGGTTTGGATGTTTGTGAATATCCGGATTCAGGTAAAATCAACATACGGCCTTACCGGGAAATATACAAAGTAGAAGATAAAGTGGATTATTATGAAGGAGAAGATAAAGTACGCCAAACATGGAAGGGTTGGCATGAAAAGAAATAGGCCGTCTTGCCAAGTAATGGAGTGTTGGGGGCTTTACATCAAGGATATAAAAGTAAAAAGCTTAAAAGTAATGGGGGAGGATGAATGAAAAAAATAATAATTATATCATTGTTGATCTTTAGTGGTTTATTAATTTTTGGGACCAGTGCCTTTTGTCTTTTAGGTTACGATGTGTCGGGTGAATTTGATAACTTGATAAAAAATAACCAGCTCGATAAAGATTATGAAAAAGAAATACAAGAAATAAGCGATTCCAAAGATTTTAATACGCAGATATGGGTTGAAATAGAATCCAAATACACCAAGTTATGGGATAGCGAGTTGAATTCAGTCTATAAAAAACTATTGGTACAATTGGCTCCGGAAGAAAAAGCCCTTTTGATTGAATCCCAAAAAGGTTGGCTTCAATATCATTTGAATGAGCAAAAATTCGTTACCCAAACTTTTTATTTTCGAAAAAGCGGTCCGGTATTTGGATCCCAAGGACGTGTTCAAACTGTAAGTGCCTGTAAGATGCGAGTTCGTGAAAGAACGATTGAGCTTATGGAATATTACAGCATGGTAGGCAATGACATTCAGTTCGAGTATAAAAGCGACCGGTAAGAAACGCTTCCCCTGGCTCGGATTTTCTGGTTGGAAAGTTTTCAATGCCACTTTTGCAATTCGTTGATCAGCAGGAAGATCCTTAAATTGACGGCATCACCAAAACTCCGCGGGTCGTACCCGGTGAGTTCCATAACTTTATCAAGTCTGGCGGTAAGAGTGTTTCTGGCGATATTTAACTTTTGGGCGGTAATACTTTGATTTAAATTACAATCAAAAAAGCAATGGAGAGTTTGAATCACTTTGGTTTGACTGGATAGAGTATCCCGCTCCCGGTGGTCATTTTTGATAAAAAACAAATCACAATAACTTTGGAGAGTGCTTTTGGCTTGTTGCAGAAATATCATTTCTAATCCCAGTTCAGATGCTAAAACGATATTATCCTGCGGGTTGCCGGTACGTTCCCTGATATCAATGGCCTGGACTGCCTGAACATAAGATTTTTTCAAACCTGCTATTCTCGGGTGAAGCAGGCCGATCCCGGCATAACAGGAGACATTGTATTTTTTGAGCCCGGTTTGGAGGCGCTCCAAAGGAACGGAGGCTTCGGCCTTGATTTCTCCGGGAAGGGTTTTGCGGGTTGGCCAAAAAATAATAAAATGATTGCTGCCGTAATAACTGATGATATTTTGGGGATTATTGAAAATGGATTGGATCAGCTGAAATATATTTTCAATTTGGCGTTGAATTTTCAAACTTAAGGGGCATATTTCTCCGGTTTTCAGGCTTTTTGGCATCTGCTGCTCCGGCGTTGGCTCGTTTTGATTGCGGATTTTAATCACCACAGCCACCCGGGGTATTTTCATGTCAAAACCAAGCAAGGAGCCTTTCGTATAAAAATCGTCCTCGTCTTCGCCAATATTGCCGCTGACGATATCGCGGATGTAGAATTCCTTGGCGTTTTGTTCCATCCGGAGCTGTTCCGTGAGGAACACTTCTTGCAACATGGTTTCAACCGATATTTTCAGCAATTCCCCGAAAGGACGTACCTGGTCAGGCTCACCGGTAATTCCCACCACACCGAGGATCTTTTCGTGAAAATAGATTGGCAGATTCAATCCAGGCTTTGCCCCAGTCAGTTGCCCGGCTTGATCCGCCTTGATTTCAAGGGCTTTGCCGGTTTCAATAACCTCCGCCGCACCCTGGTGAAATGAGTTGATTCGATTGGGATCGCCGCTACCGACAATGATACCCATATGGTTCATGATATTAATATTATAGTGAAGAACTTTCATGGTCATGTTCACAATATTCTGCGCATACTGTTGGGTTATTTCCAATAGGATCTCCCTCCATCATAATCATGAATATAGATTCGCTGATCCCATGGTGATTCCTATCTACGATATCAGATTTTCCTGGTAAAGACGAAAACTCCGTTGCAATCAGCGGAGTTTTCGACCATAACAATTTGAGAGCAATACACCGATGATTAAAGCATTTAGAGGATATCCCAAGAAAGTGAACCAGTTGCTGCCGATACCGCTATAATGGATGTATTTGATGACCGATGCCAATCCAATCAGGAGAATGGGCACGACCAAGGGTGCAAAGGAAGCGAGGGCGCTTGGCAAATTTTGATATTCCGTCTTGATCTGCTCATCATTGGCATCAGGGGTATCCAAACTGGAAGGTATCTTTTTCCCGACCCGGTAGGCCCACCAGAGACCGACCAAAGCAGCCGGTATGGCCACGACCATTCCTATAAAAATCACCAAGCCCAAATCGGCGCCGACATTTCCGGCTGTTGCTATCGGTCCCGGTGTAGGGGGGTACTAGCGTGTGGGTGGAAAAAAGGCCGGTTGACAGGGCTACCGACATCACAGCGATGGGAATCCCGGCCCGTTTGGCTAAACCTTTATTTAAAGGAGTCAAAATCACAAATCCGGAGTCGCAAAATACTGGAATACTGGTAATATAACCGATAATACTCGGCCAGCGGGGAACGTTTAATTCCAACCCATCCCAACACGACCTCGGCCATTTTCAGGGCTGCTCCGGATCGTTCTAAAATTGTACCGATGATGGTACCGGCCACAATGACCAGTCCGATACTGGCCATAATATTGCCGAATCCTTGGGCAATCAAGTTTCCCACGAATTGGGCCGGCAATTCACGGCAAAGGCGACTCCATAAGCAGCTAATAGTAACGCCAAAAAGGGATGGAGCTTAAATTTGGCTGTGGCAATAATAATGAAAGCGATCGCCACTAAAATGATAACCAATAGCATCGGGCCGTGAACCATTAATTCTTTTGCCGCTGTTAATTGTTCAGGTGTCATTTTATGATCATCCTCCTAAAAAATAAGTATGAAGCACATTTTCGGCGGTTTTTTCCAGTAGCGCCTCCCCTCTGGCCATCGCCTCTTCCAGCGCCATCGGCCGGTCGACGATACTGAAGAAAGCAACGATACCGGCATCAGCCAATTTTTCATAACTAATGCCCAAGCTACCAGAAATACAAATGACCGGTTTACCATATTTTTTGGCAACCTGGGCAACCCCAAAGGGAACTTTTCCGAACAAAGTTTGAAAATCGGTTGCTCCTTCGCCGGTAATGATTAGATCGGTGTCCCGCAGCTTTTCTTCAAAAGAGGTCAGTTCCATAATGATTTTGATTCCGGAATGCAGTTTGGCCCCTAAAAAAGCCATTAGACCTCCTCCTAAACCGCCGGCTGCCCCGGAACCAGGAATTTCGGTGATATCCACTCTCAAATGGTTTTGGATCACCTTGGCCAGGTGCCGTAAGTTTTGATCAAGCAGTGCCACCATTTCCGGGCTGGCGCCCTTTTGGGGTCCATATACGGCGGAAGCTCCCTCCGAACCACACAATGGGTTTTTTACGTCGGAAGCTACGGTAAACCGGGCCTTTTTGGCCCTTGGATCAAGTCCGGAAATGTCAATGTGCCGGAGCTGATCGAGCATTCCACCACCAAATGCCAAAGGGCTTCCATTTTCATCAGTAAACTTTATACCCAACGCTTGGGCCATTCCGACGCCACCATCGTTGGTGGCGCTCCCGCCGACGCCAATAATGATATCAGTGCAACCGTTATCCAGGGCCGCCTGGATTAATTGTCCAGTACCGTATGTTGTTGTTAATAGAGGATTCCTCAAGTGCGGTTCGATTAAATTCAGGCCCGATGCTGCCGCCATTTCTATGACTGCCGTATTATTCGGCAAAATTCCCCAAAATGATTCTGTCGCTTGCCCCAATGGATTCAGAACGGTAGCCGGAACCATTCTGCCACCGATGGCGGAGATGATTGCCTCCACGGTGCCTTCACCACCATCAGCCATGGGAATTTTGATAATCTCAACCGGTTTTTCTTTTCTTGGAGCGGCATTTTGAATTCCCCGCTCAATGGCGTTAGCTGCCTGAATCGCACTTAGGCTACCTTTAAAAGAATCCGGTACCACTATAATTTTCATGGGATGTCCTTTCAATGATTTGTTAACTTAAATGTAACATAAATATCGATGGATTGTAATGTACGATTTGCTTTATTTTCATCTTATATTAGGACATTCTTTGAACAATTTGTTTAGTTGAATGGAGGGAGCGCGGCGAGTGGTTGCAAACTTAGCTCCGATTTGCCGTAGGGAAGAATCGATTTACAGTAAGGTGCTGAAGGAGGGGATGATGCCCGCGCCCATGCACGATGGTTTTTGGGTGGCGCAGATAGTACGGGGAGTACAGAAGATAGAAATTCGAAATGAGCAACTCACCCTTGTGCGCCGAGCAAAAATCATGTCATATAGGAGGTGCGAATCCTCCCAGGAAAGGACTAACCATCTACCAGTAGCGAGTCTTGAAATTATCAGGGTAACTTGATGATTTAAGCGTAGACAGCAAGGTAATAGGCCAAAAGCGAAAGCTGAAGGGATAGAGCTCCGAAATAGTTGCTAAATGGGAAAGCCGATGCATTAAGGGGCGCAGAAGGCAACAATACTGTAGTCGATACGGTGAGAATACAGTAAATTCCCCGGAGTCGGAGACCTTGGCATGTTACACAAAGTTATGACATGGTAACTCGGGAGACCCTGCCCGTTCTCTAAAAGAGAATGGCCGACAAGCGATAAAAAGTAAGAGAACCAAAAGACGGACAGGGAGTCGGATTGCCGTATAGTACCGGAGAAACCGGGTAATGCTGGTGGAGGGAAGGTGGCAACATCCCAACGACCTTGGAAAGGAGACATCCACTGTACGCAGAGACAGGAGCAAAGATGGAAACGCAATTAACAAGGATAGCAGAAGTAGCAAGGAAACGTCCCACAGAGCGATTTACCTCATTAGCGCATCTAATCAACGAAGCAACCATACGGGAGTGCCACCGTGAAATGGAAGCGCAAAAGCGCCGGGAATAGACAAAGTCAGCAAAGAAGAATACGAACAGAATCTCACCGAAAACCTGCGGGAATTGGTAAGTCAGATGAAGCGGCAAGTATACAAACCGCAACCGGTCAGAAGGAACTACATCCCAAAACCCGGAACAAGTAAAATGAGACCGCTAGGAATCCTAGCATACCAAGACAAACTGGTACAAGCAGCAATGGCGAAGATATTAAGTGCCATCTACGAAGCAGACTTCCTAGAGTGTTCGTACGGATTTCGACCGGGACGCAACTGTCACCACGCGTTAAAAGAACTAACGCGCATCATGGAAACCCGGAAAGTCAACTATATAGTCGACGCGGACATCAAAGGCTTCTTTGACCATGTAAACCATGACTAGATGATGAAATTCATCGGGCATCGAATTGCCGACCCGAATATCCAACGGTTAATCGCTAGATTTCTCAAAGCAAGAATCATGGAAAACGGAATCAAACAAGACATAATCGAAGGAACACCACAAGGGGGGAACATCTCGCCAATCTTGGCGAATGTGTATCTCCACTATGTCCTAGACCTATGGTTTGAGAAAATAGTGAAGAAATGGTGCCGTGGCGAAGCCTATCTAATCAGGTATTGCGATGACTTTGTCTGCTGCTTCGAATATGAAGCAGAAGCGAAAAAGTTTTACGAAGCGCTCAAAGGGCGACTTGGTAAGTTCAACTTGGAAATAGCCGAGGACAAAACCAGAATTATCGCCTTCGGAAGAAATGCTGCAAAGAAATCAGATAAGGGGAAACCCGATACCTTTGATTTCCCGGGATTTACCCATTATTGCAGTAAAAGCAAACGAGGTTATTTTCGGGTAAAGAGGAAAACTAGCCGGAAAAAGTATCAAGCAAGCATCCTCAGATGCAAAGAGTGGATAAAGCACAACCGGCACATGCCGGTGAAAGAACTAATGAAGGCGCTGAGAATAAAGCTAAACGGATACTACCGCTATTATGGAATAACAGACAATAGCAATGCACTATATCAATATAGGCGTGAGGTAAACAAACTGTTATACAAATGGTTAAACCGGCGTAGTCAACGGAAAAGTTTTGAGTGGGACAAATTTAAGAAGTTGTTGACGAAATATCCGCTTCCTTTACCAAGGATCTATGTAAATATTTATGAGCGAAAGCCTTGCTAAGCTGTGAATGTTGTAATGAAGAGCCGTGTGCGTTAATTGCGCAAGCACGGTTCTGTGAGGGTTAGAGCTTGTGAAGGCTCTATCTACTCGACCGGGAATTTGATTGGCCGGAGAAATCGGCAGCGATTCCCCCTCCCTTTGATTGAAAGCGCGTATAAACGGGAAAGGGAGGGGAAGGTCGGATAATGCAGCATTTGACGCAGGGAAGAGTTTAAAAACAAAAATATTAATAAATTTATGGATGGCCATGACCGGAGGGCCCGCCGCAATCGTTAAAAATTATTTAAATTTGCTTCATTACGAATGCGAATATCAAATATCATTAGACAGGTATTGGTTTTTTGTGATATAGTAATATCGGAAAAATAAAGAAATGGCAACAAACGGTAAAACGCCTAAAAGGCTGATGGCTCCTAAAGTTCGGCATAGCCTGCTTGCGGGAGTTTTATTATATCATGCCTATATCAAATGAAAGAAAGGGGTTACAGAATGATCTACTCTGAAGAAGTGGAAAAGATGTGTTGCGTTGCAAAAGGGCCTAATCACGGACCTGCTCCGATTCCTGAAGAAGGGAAATGGGTTCAGGCAAAGGAGATTAAAGACATTTCCGGTTTGACCCACGGCGTAGGCTGGTGTGCGCCTCAGCAAGGCGCTTGTAAATTAACTTTAAATGTTAAAGATGGAGTGATTCAAGAAGCGTTGGTTGAAACCATCGGCTGTTCGGGGATGACCCATTCCGCCGGCATGGCTGCGGAAATTTTGGCAGGTAAAACCATATTGGAGGCTTTAAATACCGATTTAGTCTGTGATGCCATTAATACCGCCATGCGCGAACTGTTCCTGCAAATTGCCTATGGCCGTACCCAGACGGCTTTTTCCGAAGGCGGCTTGCCAATCGGCGCCGGTCTTGAGGATTTAGGAAAAGGCTTGCGCAGCCAGGTTGGAACCATGTACAGCACTGTGGCCAAAGGGCCCCGCTATTTGGAAATGGCGGAAGGTTATGTAACACGGGTTGCCCTTGATGACAAAAATGAGATCATCGGCTATGAATTTGTCCACCTCGGGAAGATGATGGATATGATCAAAAAAGGTACGGACGCCAATGAGGCTTTGAAGAAAGCAACCGGAAAATACGGCCGTTTTGATGAAGCCAAAAAACATATTGATCCAAGGCACGAATAAACATAAGGAGGGAATATCAATGTCATTATTTGAAAGTTATGAGCGGAGAATTGCTCAAATCAATACGGCCCTTTCAAAATACGGAATCTCCTCCATTGAAGAGGCCAAACAAATATGTGAACAAAAGGGAATCGACCCCTATACCATTGCTAAGAATATTCAACCGATTTGTTTTGAAAATGCCTGTTGGGCGTATGTAGTCGGCGCCGCCATCGCCATTAAAAAAGGCTGTAAAAAGGCAGCCGATGCCGCGGAAGCCATTGGAGAAGGATTACAGGCTTTCTGTATTCCCGGAACCGTAGCGGATGACCGTAACGTAGGAATCGGCCACGGTAATTTAGCGGCCATGCTGCTTAGGGAAGAAACCAAATGCTTTGCATTCCTGGCCGGCCATGAATCCTTTGCCGCCGCCGAAGGCGCCATCGGAATCGCCAAGTCCGCCAATAAAGTCCGCAAAGAACCGTTGAAGGTGATTTTAAATGGCCTGGGTAAAGATGCCGCGCAGATTATCTCCAGAGTCAACGGGTTTACCTACGTCCAAACCAAATTTGATTATTATACCGGCAAACTAAACATAGTCCGGGAAATCGCATATTCCAGCGGAGAACGGGCCAAGGTTAAATGCTATGGAGCCGATGATGTCCGGGAGGGCGTAGCCATAATGCATCATGAAGGCGTTGATGTTTCCATTACCGGTAATTCCACCAATCCTACCCGGTTCCAACACCCGGTCGCAGGCACCTATAAAAAAGAATGTGTGGAACAGGGTAAGAAATATTTCTCAGTGGCTTCCGGCGGCGGTACCGGAAGAACCTTGCATCCGGATAATATGGCAGCCGGACCGGCTTCTTACGGTATGACCGATACCATGGGCCGGATGCATTCCGATGCCCAGTTTGCCGGTTCTTCTTCAGTGCCGGCCCACGTGGAAATGATGGGCTTCCTGGGGATGGGCAACAACCCGATGGTTGGAGCCAGCGTGGCTGTGGCCGTCGCGGTTGAAGAAGCAATGTCGAAATAACTTATCACCCATCAATTTTCTTAAAAACGGTGGACATCCTGGTCTGCCGTTTTTCATTTAGAATTGAAATGTTTGCCGGAAATCGGGAAACGGTTAGGCTTTAAATACCCAATTAAAGATGAGTGAAGCCGCGGCTTGATCCGATAGAGTCCGTAAAAATGCGTATAATAATGAAATGACGGGTGTGACGGCTATGGAAATTCTGCCCCAATTAAAAACGGATGAAAACATTGATCGCTTAGGTTATCACGGCTTACGGATTATTCAAAATCCCTCCAAGTTTAAATTTACCATGGACGCCTTTCTATTGGCGGCCTTTATCGATCCCAAACCCCAACACAAGATCATTGATCTGGGAAGCGGAGGAGGCGTATTGTCCTTGCTCATTGCCGGACAAAGGAAAGTGACTTCGGTATTGGGGATTGAAATTCAAGCGGATCTTGTTGAGATGGCCCGTCGCAGTCTGGAAATAAATCAGCTGGAAAAGACGGTGAAATTTGAAGTGGCGGATATTCGAAAGCTGCCTGGGGAAATCGCAGATAATTCCTTTGATTACGTCATCACCAATCCACCTTTTTTTGAAAAAGACCGGGGCCTGGTTTCTGAAAATCTTAGTTTGGCACGGGCCAAGTTTGAGATTGACTGTACATTGGAGGATGTTGTCGCGGCTGCAGCAAAATGTGTCAAGGGTAACGGCAAAGTGGCTATAATTTATCCCGCGGAGCGGTTGAACGATTTGATGGCTATCTTTAACAAACGCCATCTGATGCCCAAACGGATTTGTTTTATTCATCCCCGAGCCGGTGAAAAAAGTAATCTGGTTTTGGTGGAGGCAAGGCCGGGAGCAAAAAAAGGAGTAGAGGTTATACCTCCGGTTACGGTCTATCGGTCCGGAGGGGATTATACGGACATGATGGAAAAAATATTTCGTGGTTTTAGTTTGCGGGAAATTCCTGCTCTGTGAGGGTTCTCCATTGGAAAAAAATAAAATCAGGACTTTGGACTTATATAAAAATTGATGTTTTGTCCGATAACTAAAATAAGGCAAGGAAGCTGAAATTTCCGCCAGGGGGGGGGCAGGTAAAAAAGCTTCTGATAGTCTCAGCCATTAACCGATTCAAGCTATTAATTTTGAATTAGCTGAATTGAAGGCTGAAATATTAAACTGGTAGAAACGTTTCTCATGGCCTTGGTATGTACTGGATTTGTGAACCGCGTTCTGCTTAGCTTCAAATGATTATTGATACATTGAATGCCGTTCGAAAAGGCTTAGGAGAGTGTTCCTAAATCAGACTGGAGGAATCATTGAATGGCATCCGAGAAAGGTTATTCAATTGATAATCAGGAACTTAATAAAATTTTACTTTGCATATTCTGCCGAAATAACTTGAATTGTCGTTTATGGCAAGACGGACGGAAAAATTGTCAGGCTTTTTCAATGGCTAAAACCACTTTCGATTGATTAAAAATCCTTAGCTTGTTAACTGCGGAAGTATCTGGATTTTCTGCTATTTTTCCCTAAAGTAAATTAAACAATTTTTTCTGGAACAAATCACTTTTTTGTTGTAATATAAATTAAAGGCCATGACTAATGGCTAGACTTGAGCCGTTTATTTTTAGCAAACTTGTTTTGTGTTAATCATTAAAGGATCCCCAATCTCAAGGAGAGTAATAATGGGAAATAGAATATTGCTAGTTGATGATGCGATGATTATTCGCATGATTTTGCGTAAAATTTTGACCGAAGCGGGTTTTGAGATTGCCGGAGAGGCTTCCAATGGTGCCGAAGCAATTCGGAAATACCAGGAATTGAGGCCTGATTTGGTGACAATGGATATTACCATGCCGGAGATGGGTGGAATTAAGGCGCTTAAATCCATCCGGGAATTTGACCCCAATGCCCAAGTCATTATTTGTTCCGCCATGGGCCAAAAGTCCCTGATCATTGAAGCTATGGAGGCCGGTGCGGTCAATTTTCTCGCCAAACCTTTTGATGAGGAAAAGGTTGTTGAGACTGTCCGTAAAACTTTGCAATCTCAGTGAAGATTGCAAAGTTTTTTTATTTATCCAATAATAATTTAGCCCCGGCAACCATTAAGACAATGCCACCCAGCTTACAAAGATTGAACGGTAGCTTTTCCATTCCGAACCACCCAAAATGATCAATGGCATAGGCTGCCAATAATTGGGTCGCAATAATCGCTGTGGTGGCCACTCCAACACCCAGTTTGGGAATGCTGAAGGCGACTCCGAAAATAATTCCCACCCCTATCGGACCTCCAAGCCAGGCAAACCAGGGTGCATCTCCGGCCTTTGAAAAACTGCCGTTTCCTAAAGTGAGTAATAAGGCGCCGGCTGTTACCACTCCCACTAAATGGACAGCAAAAGTACTCTCCAGTAAACCAATGACTTTTCCGAGCGCGCTATTGAAAGTCCCTTGAATTGCCATAAGGGCCCCCGATAATGCTGCCAGAATCAAAAATAAAATTCGGTTGCTCATCTTTAACGTTAAAATTTCCTTTCATTTTCTTCAACCTTGAGTTTTATTTATTCTGACCCCAGAGAGAGGTTCATATTCGGGTTGTGCCCAAGCATAAAATTTACAATGCGGGGTTAAGGGGTGAATTCTTGGCATTGTTGAATGCGACGATATTGGGATTTGTGGTCGGAATCTCGGGAACCCTTATAGGTGGGTTAATGATTTTATACCGTTTCAGTCATAAACTATCCACCCAAAGCTGGCTAATAGGCGTCTCCGGGGGGATTATGACTGCGGTTGTTATATTGGATCTTTGGCCTGAGGCTTTGCATTTTGGAGGCATCGTTTCAACCTTGTTTGGCACGGGTATTGGAATTCTGCTTGTCCAGTATTTTGATGGGTTTTTGCGGCTTGTTCCCTGGTACCGCCAGCATCAATTCTCTAAATTGGTTCAGGTTGGAATCATGTTGGGAGTTGGTATTGGCATTCATAATTTCCCGGAAGGAGTCGCCCTGGGGGCCACTTATATCGCCAATCCAAATATAAGTAACTGGTTAAGCATCGCCCTGCTCATGGGTATTCACAATATCCCGGAGGGAATGGTGATGAGCGCTGCTTTTAAATTGGGAAAGGTCAAGTCTTTCAGTATCTTTCTTAGTTTAGTGCTTGTCGAAGTTCCAATGGCCTTTGGCGCAACCGTGGGAGCGTTTTTAGGGTGTATTTCCCCAGTAATGACATCATTTTCACTGGGTTTTGCGGGAGGGGCGATGATATTTTTGGTTGGGAAGGAACTACTTCCCACAGCAAAAAAGTTGGCCGGTTTGATTTGGGTTAGCTATGGTTTTGCTGTGGGAATTTTCCTGGGGATGTTGCTTATTCGTTTCACTTAAAGGGATGGAACCCACCGGGTTCAGCCGGCGGTAGTTGAGTCTTTCACTTCATTTTTTTTGAGTAAAATACCATATTCAATGCTGTCGACCAGGGCCTCCCAAGAAGCTTCAATAAGGTTCTCAGAGACACCGACAGTACCCCAGGAAGTCGCTCCATCGGAACTTTCGATTAAAACGCGAACCTTTGCTGCAGTTCCACGGTTTTCATCCATGACCCGGACTTTATAGTCGATCAGATCAATATCGCTTATTTCAGGATAGAAACGATGCAAGGCTTTACGGATAGCGGAGTCAAGAGCGTTTACCGGACCATCACCTTCAGCGGCCGTGATCTCATGTTCGTCGCCAACCTTGACTTTGATGGTCGCTTCGGTCAAAACGGGTTGGTCGCCGCGTTTTTCGACAATGATCCGGAAACCATCCAGTGTAAAAGCTTTCTCATACATGTCAAAAGCTTTTTTAATCAATAAATCAAAAGAGGCTTCAGCGGCTTCAAACTGATATCCCAAGTTTTCAAGGTCTTTTAAATGGTTGGTTAAATTTAAAATCTGGGGATCATTCTTTTTGGTTTCAGGGACTATTTCTCTCACTCTATTCAAAATGGTGCTCCGGCCGGCTTGATCGGAGAGCAAGAAACGTCGCTCATTACCGACCGATTCGGGATGAATATGTTCAAGCGCCAATGGATTTTTGAGAATAGCATCCACATGAGTGCCTGCTTTATGAGCGAATGCAGAGGCCCCCACGTAAGGTTGCCTTTCATCATGGTGAAGGTTGGTCAATTCGGAAATATACTTGGAAGTTTCGGTTATGAGCCGAAGATTGTTTTTGGTATGGGTATCATAACCTAACTTAAGAACCAATGTAGGGATAATCGTAGAGAGGTTCGCATTGCCGCAACGTTCCCCGTATCCATTAAATGTGCCCTGAACATGGGATGCACCTGCCTGGATTGTCATAATCGAAGAAGCAATGGCGACTCCGGCATCGTTATGAAAATGAACGCCCAAAGGAATTTTTAATTCTTGTCGCACCTTGTTGAAAACTTCCAAAATCTTCATCGGTAAAGTACCGCCATTGGTGTCGCATAAAACAAGGGTTGAGGCACCACCTTTGTAAGCCGCTTTAAGGGTCTCCATGGCGTATTCCGGATTTGCCGAATATCCGTCAAAAAAGTGCTCCGCATCATAAATCACTTCCCGGTCATGCTGCTTTAAGTAAGCCACGGAATCCTCAATCATCTCCAGATTTTCAGCCAGGCTAACTTTTAACACATCCAGGGCGTGTAAGTCCCAACTTTTTCCAAAAATTGTAACAACCGAAGTTCCGGTAGCCAAAAGATCATGCAAGGTTTTATCATCTTTTGGAGAATTACAAGCATGCCGGGTGCTCCCAAAAGATGCCAACTTAGCATGTTTAAGTTTTAGATTGATGCCCTGTTTATAAAATTCCAGATCTTTTGAATTGGAACCAGGCCAACCTCCTTCAATGTAATCGATACCCAATTGATCTAATTTTTTTACAATGCGAAGTTTATCGTCGACAGAAAAGAAAACGCCTTCACCTTGGGCTCCATCCCGCAAGGTAGTATCATAGATAACGATTTTAGGCATTGAGAGGATCACTTCCTTTGTTTTGGTAATGTTTTATGTAAGACATATCAGAAGATTTTAAAACAATATGATTGAATGGGTACTTCACCTAAATTAATCCGCCGGGATGAAACAATTTTTCCCATCGGGAATTGCAACCAAGTTAAGAAGATAATTAAAATATATTGTAAACTTGATAAAACCGAAAGTCAATTGTTTTTACTAAGGTGAGGATAAAAAATGACACTTTCCTGGAAGCCTTAACATAGAGTATTATCCGGGGGTATTTGCTGAAATGGCATTGTCGTTTGTGAAGATTGATGAATTACCGTTAGGATGTCGGATGCTACGGTTCGGATGTTATGGACGGGACGTTATTGAATTACAGAAGTTATTAAAAGAGGCCGGGTTTTATTTTGGTGAACCTGATGGAAGGTATGGAGTTTTGACTGGAGAAGCCGTAACTTTATTGCAAAGGACTTATCGGCTTCGAGTTGACGGGGTTGCAGGCCCGGAGGTTTTGCGGTTGTTGCTTCAAAAAGCCTCCAAAAATGGGCGCATCATTTATAGGATTAATAATAACGAAAGTTTGGATTGGATATCGAAGCAGTTTGGGGTAAAAAAATCTGCTTGGAGAAAAATACCGGGACAGGGAGACCCGCACAAGAAAATATATCCCGGACTCAAAATGCTTTTGCATGAAAAAATTTTTTTGAGTTGGGAGTCCTCCGGGCTTCAACCGCTAACCTATCCGGTGACAGGAATGGTTTATGCCGATTATGAAATGGAGATGGAAAGTGATTCGCTCTCCATAAGCCGCTTTCAAAAGGATGTCCAAGTGCCGGAGTCTATCGTATACCATGTAATTAGCTCTACCCGGAAGGTTTGGAATCAGGTTTTGTCATCTCCCAAATTATGGGATGGTCTCGTCAAACAATTAACAGCCTTAAAAAACTTCAAATTCGGTTTTGATTTAAGAGAGGCGCCGATAGAAAAGTTTCCACGCTGGAGAGATCTCTTGCATTTTATTCACAGGAAGCTGGATATTTCTTCATTGGAGTTTCAAGTTCTGCCATTATTGCCCATCCAAAAAAAATTTGAAAACCGTTTGTATTGGGTTAATCTCCCCGTGATCGGCTCTTACACCAAATACATCCTATTGGATCCGGTGTATACGACTGATAGTCCCGATTTATTTCAGGAATCAACTGCTGCAATCTATAAAGCTATCGCTGGTGTTATCAAAACAGGCTTAACAGAAAAGATTATTTGGGTCTGTCAAAGCAGCGGTTGGAATTGGAACCTCGACCAAAATTTTGTTGAGAGGATTCCTTATAAAGTGGCCCGATTGCTCCGGGGGCAATATACCAATATTCAACATCTGGTGCGTTCAAAGTTAAGCCGCATCGATTACCGGAAGCATCAAGAAGGTTGCTGCTTGATTTATCGGGATGAAGATGACTGGCGGGAATTTTTAAATCACATCATTCAACTGAATTTTGCCGGAGTCGTTATGGTTGATTTTCAAAATCTCGGAAAAGCAGGTCCTGAAATCATTGCCGGTTCGTTTAAAGTTCAAAAAGAGGATGGATGACTTTAAAAGTTCCTCCATAATTCAAGATCCCAATTGCTTCCATCAGTTTTAAGATTTGATTCTCCGCCCAGGGATAAGGACCAATTGGGACTGAATTTCCAGGCGGAATAGATTCCTATATTTGGAGAATAATTATCCCAAAGGTTAAGACCGAGTAAAAGCCGGTTTGAAAGAGGGACATCGAGGCCTAACCCAAATTTATTTTGATAGATACCGACCCGGGTTAGATATTTTGGGGAGGTCAAGACCCATTGGAAAGTAGCCATGTTGTCCTGGCCTATATCTTTTAATCCTAACAAAATCGAATTTTGAGGATTGAAAGATAAATTCATTTCATAATCGAGCATGGGCTCCTTGTCCGGATGATAGGTAACTCCAATACCATTTTTAACCGAAATTTGTTCAAAGGCAGCCAGATAATTGTTAACTTTGTCCACGGCTTCGCTGGTGTCATTCAATGTTTTTTGCACCTTAGATATTGGATTATCACCGGTTGATATTTGATTTAAAACATTATCAATACTGTCGGCCGCCTTTTTAATTGCCTGCATGGTTTCATGGGCGTCCTGAAGCAATTGTTCGATATTTTGTTGTTTATTTGCAAGGATGGTTGTGAATTTTTCTAAATCAGTGGTAATTTCTTTCGCATTGGCTATCGTTTGTTTCAAATTTTCAGCTGTTTGGCCATCATCCATACTCTTTAACAACCGGTTGGCAGTGAGGGCGATTTCCGCCAATTGGGAGGATACGCCGGTAATATTCGTAACCAATTCGTTAAGTTTTGGTCCATTGGTTTCGGAGAGAGATTCCATCATCAAAGCAATGTGGTTGATGCGCCCGAAAGTTTCAGCCATATTGATGTTATGGAATTGAGCCGTTATTTCTTCCAAATCGGCGCTGATTTTATCCATCCGGGTGACGGTATTTTTCAAAGAATCGGTTATTTCCGGATCGGATACAAAATTCTTTAATGAGTAAGCAACTGCATGTAACGAATCTAAAACTTCATAGGCGGTGGCATAAAACTGTTCAATTGTGACCGGACTTTCTCCAAATAAGCGCTTGGAGTTTGCGGGTACTTCTCCGGGTTTACATGGGATAATATCCAAATATTTGTCCCCGACTATACCGGAACTGGCAATCAAAACTTTGACAGATTCGGGGAGCTGTATATTTCGATTAATTCGCATGACTACAATTACGCGGCGTTCTTCGAAGTAAATACGGGATACTCTGCCCACATCAACGCCGGCAAGCTGAATGGATGCCCCGGGTTTTAGTCCTTCAACACGATCGAAAACAGCTTCGAGGGTATTAGCTCTTTGAAATACTTGGGAACCGTTCAGCCACAGAAAAGCAAAGCAAACGGTGAGCAATGCCGCAATTGAAAAGAAACCGACTTTTGTTTCTGGACTTGCCAAATTCATAAGGTTGCCTCCATCAGGGCGTTATTTTTGAAATTACAGCTAAGCAGTCTCTTTCATAACCGATAATGTTTGAAGAATTCTTTAAACAAAGGATGTTCGGCTTTCGCAACTTCCGAACGTTGCTTGATTTCAACGAGCCGGCCTTGATACAATAAACCGATTCGATCGGCTACTTTTAAAGCGCTCATCATGTCATGGGTTACCACGATGGAGGTAATCGCCATTTTTTTTTGCAAATCAAGAATTAATTCATTGATGGTATCGGCAATCATTGGGTCCAGACCGGCGGTTGGCTCATCATAAAGCAAAATCGGAGGTTTGATGGCAATGGCTCGCGCGATTGCGACCCGTTTTTTCATACCGCCACTTAAATTAGAAGGCATTTTACTCATTGTATCAGGTGAAAGTCCAACGATTTCTAATGACCGGACTACCCCCTCCCAAATTGTCGGTTCGGGAAGTTTCAGGCGACGTAAACTAAAGGCTACATTTTCATACACTGTAAGGGAATCAAAAAGGGCTGCCGACTGGAATACCAAACTCATTTTGCCGCGGACTTCCTGCCATTCTTGCCGGGTTAAGTTTTGGGTGTTTTGCCCTTCGATCATGATAGAGCCGGAAACCGGCTTAATAAGCCCCATGATCAAACGCAATAACGTACTTTTTCCACACCCGCTTGGGCCAAGAATTACAAAAGTCTCTCCTTTGTAAAATTCAACATGAAGATCATGGATGATCATTTGATCATTAATTTGGTAGTGAAGTTTGGAAATGGATATCATCGTTTATTCTTATCTCCATTTAAGCCATGACAAGTTTCGGATAAAAGAAATAGTGAGTTATAAGCGATATAAAATCATGGATAAAAAATAATTGGAAATGAATATGGAAATACTGGATATTACTACGGATTGGGTTGTTGAATTTCCCACACCGATTGCTCCGTTGGTTGTATGTAGACCCTGATACGCTCCAACTCCGGCGATAATAAGTCCGAAGAAAAACGCCTTAATCAAACCACCTAAGAAGTCCCAGTAAGTTACGAAAGTTAATATTCCGCTGATGATATCAGTGGCCGAAATGTGAGCATAACTGACTGCCAATGCAAATCCGCAAAAAATTCCGAACAAATCTGCAAATATGACTAACAGAGGCAACATTGCGGCGGCGGCAATGATTTTAGGAGCGATTAAGTAGTCAATGGGATCGGTAGATAAAGCTTCAAGAGCTTCTATTTGCTCAGTCACTTTCATGGAACCAATCTCTGCCGCAATGGATGACCCGACTCTGCCGGCTACAACCACCCCGGTTAGCACGGGAGCCAATTCTCTGGCGAAAGCGAGGGCAAGTCCTTGCCCTAACTGGGAAGAAAGACCAAAAGTAGCAAAAATTTTGGCGATCTGCAGTGAAAAAACCATCCCTGTAGATGCCGAAATCGCTAATACAATCGGAAGAGACCTGACGCCGATAAATTCCATTTCTATCATGACATTTTTCCAATATACTGTATGGGAAAGAAAGGATCGAATACTCCGTAAATAAAGTTGAGTCATTGACCCTACATGGAATAAAATGATGAGTACTTTTTTACCAATAAAGGACAGGGGATTAATTTTTGGTGAATTCCAGTGTGTCGGCATTTTAGATCCTTTTATTTTCTACCCAATGTTTGACTTGGCCAAATCGTATATTGATCCGCGGTTTCTTAGGTGAATTCCAGACAATTTGGCGATTTTCAACCGGCTTTTTACCATGGCTAAAATAATTCATAGACTTTATGCGGTTTATATTCTTAATTTTCAATTGATAGATGTGATGAGTTTTGGTTCGAGACGCTTGAATTTAAAATATTCTGTATATAATAATTCTGCATTTTCATGAGAAATTCCTGCTGAACCCTATTTAAACGGGAACTGATGAGGATTGATAAGGCTTTTTATCTACAGGTAATATTCTGGATGCTGGGGTATAATACCAATATGCTGATGATTAGTTGATTCGCAAAAAGAGGAAAGAAAATTTTGGAAGTTCAAAAAAGATGAGAGCGCTCTTTAAAAAAGACTTGCGTGCATATCGGCGCGCAAGCTTGTCGCTTTAGATTTTTTTGAGAGTATCTCAATACAATTTGGGAATTAGTATTTTGAGATTTTGAAAGAGTTTGGGGAACATGTTTTGAACCCCTGTGGGAGCAAGGAAGAATATTCAGATCCATTCGGCGCAAAGTTGAGAAATCGGGAATAGTCTGAGCGAATGTGCGCTGCCCACATTTTAACCGGGGGATTTTTTGCGATGCCAAATTAAAATCATTGTTTTTCCTTTTCTTTTTAGGATTGGATTTAAGATAGCGGCTAAAATATCAAACATAAATGGACCTCCTTTCTTTTTTGGGCCGGAAGATTTATATATCATATGAAAAAATCCTGATGAAGGTGAATTAACCGCCGTGTATATTGTAATCTTTTGGAGAAGCGCAGATCTTGATTTTGATGATTGAAAATCTCAAATAGCAGGATTTTGGGTGTCACAAAGAAGATTTTTAAGGTAAAACACTAAAATAAACTGTAAATAGCACAAATTTAGAAGGAAACTATTTTTGGCTGTCGAAAAAATCTATGATTTGGAAAGGGAGGTAATCATATTGCTACCGAAAGATCTTAAATACACAGAGGAACATGAATGGGTTAAACTTGAAGGGGAAAGGGTTAAAGTGGGAATCACGGATTATGCTCAAAAAGAATTAGGGGATATTGTTTTTGTTGATTTACCCAGCGTAGGGGATAAGGTAACCGCTAAAGAACCTATTGCTACCATTGAATCTGTGAAAGCGGTTTCCGAAATTTATGCGCCAATTAGCGGTGAAGTAATGGAAATTAATGATTCGCTTGAACATAGTCCGGAATTTGTTAATCAAGACCCTTATGGGAAAGGATGGATTTTCATTATTGAACCTGTTGACCCTAAAGAAACTAATAATCTACTTGCTCCGACAGCGTACACTTCTTTAATTAACGGCAAAGGGTGAATTGGAAGCAAATTCTTTTTACAACGTTCATTTCAATGAATTATCGGACCGAGGTTTTTATATTTTGAAAATATCCTGTGGTGATTGAAATATGGATTATACTCACCAAACCAATCATTTCAATTATCAAGAATGAATAAAACATCAATATGAGGGATATCAAATGAAGTTTTACATTGGTGATATTGTTAAAATGCGAAAAGCACACCCCTGCGGCGGGACTGATTGGGAAGTTCTGCGGGTAGGTATGGATTTCCGCATCAAGTGTTTAAAATGTAATCGAGTCGTGATGTTATCACGGCCTCAATTTGAAAAAGCAGTAAAAACCGTTGTCAAGTCGGCATTACCATCGATTTTGATTTCTGAAAATTCTACTCAAAAACCCCTTGAATAAAATAAGATTAAAGTGTATAATTCTACAATGGATTCCCTGCTCTGTGAAAATGAATCATCATCATATTCAGGCAAAACGCCTGTTTTATGGTGAACATATTTTGGACAGGGCCAAAGTAAGTGTCAATATTTGACGCTTCAAAGTCCAGAGGGAGGAGGTGGTTTCAGGTGAGGAATTATGAATCAATGTTTATTCTAAAACCTGAATTGGAGGAAGAAGCCATTGTTGCTACGGTGTCCCGCTTTGAGGATGTTGTCAAAAACGGCGGAGGAGAGATTCTGAAGACCGACCGTTGGGGTAAGCGACGTCTCGCTTATGAAGTAAACAACATTACTGAAGGACATTATGTTTTAATGACTTTTAAATCTCCAAGTAGCGTAGCCCAGGAATTGGATCGTGTTCTAAGGATTCAAGACGATGTGGTACGCCAATTAGTGATTAAAAAAGATGAGTAACGAAGGTGATTGTTAAGATGAATCATATCGCCCTAATTGGTAGGTTAACCAGGGACCCGGAACTTCGTTATACTCCAAATGGTGTTGCAGTTGCGAATTTTGATTTGGCAGTCGACCGACAAACCACGAATCAGCAGGGTGAACGGGAAACGGATTTTATCCGGATCGTAACCTGGCAAAAACAGGCGGAGGTTGTCGCCAATTATCTGAAAAAGGGACGTCTTGTGGCAGTGGAAGGCAGATTGCAAATCCGGAACTATGAAACACAAGACGGCCAAAAACGCAAAGCAGCTGAAGTAGTGGCCAGTCGGGTGCAGTTTTTGGAAAAAGCTCGCGATGAGGCGGCTTCATCCGGACATGGCAGTTCAAATAATATGACCGAATCGAATGATGATATGGAAGGAATTAATCTCGATGATCTTCCCTTTTAGGTGGATCTAGTGGAGGCGAAATCAATGGGCAGAAATAATGGAGATAGAGAAAATAGCGGTGGAAAAGAACGCATGATGCGGCGGCCCAAAAAGAAGATTTGTTCTTTTTGCGTTGATAAGGTGCAAAGCATTGATTATAAAGAAACTGCTAAAATTCGTAAATTTATTACCGAGCGAGGTAAAATATTACCGCGGCGGATCTCCGGCAATTGTGCAGTTCATCAACGTCAGCTGACGATTGCCATTAAACGTGCAAGACAGATTGCATTACTTCCTTTTACCAGTGAATAGAGGCCAACGGCCTCTTTTTTTACAAATAAGATTTTTGCGGGAAAGCCTAAAGAAAATGAATCTCTATGCCTCTTATGGCTGAATGAATTCTCATAGACACCGGGGAACAATTGAAAATTATTTTTGGTTAAGGTATCTTGATTACCAATCTCTATGTACCAAATTACGCAGGAAATTTTTTTACGATAGAGAATACAATGGGTTGAAAGGGGAAACACTTAATGTCTTCTAACAGCCCTGATATCAATATTGTTAAGAATGTTCGTACGATTGAATGGCTAAAGGCCGAACTCGTTTCGGGAATCGGGGCTTTATTTAAAGCAATGGTTAAAAATAATGAAGAGATGATAGCGGATTCGTTGGCTGCGTTGATCATGGGCTGCTATTTTCTTGGAAAGCGTTTAAGTATCCCCTTTGATAAGCTGGATCAAAAGATAATCAACCGTTTAGAATCGGCCCCGCTCCAGGAGCATGAGATTGAAGAGTGGTATGGGGATGTAACAAATTTAGAACAGTATTTTAAAGAAAGACAGCAAAGTTAGGCGGGTGGAAAAAATGAAGGTAATTCTTAATCAGGATGTCAAGGCTTTAGGCAAACGTGGTGAGGTTAAAGAGGTTTCAGACGGTTATGCCAGAAATTTTCTTTTACCGAAAGGATTTGCGATTGAGGCTACCCCAAGTAATCTAAAAGTACTCAATGACAAGAAGGAAAGTGCAGTCAGAAAAGAGGAAATGGAGCAAGCCGAAGCCCAAAGTCTCGCCCAAAAATTAGCGGGTTGTATGGTGACTTTTAAGGTGAAAACTGGGGAAGGCGGACGCTTATTTGGTTCCATTACCGCCAAGGACGTGGCTGACCAAATTAAAAAAGAGCAAGGCTTGGACTTGGATAAACGTAAACTGGCTATTGATGATTCAATTAAAAATGTTGGCGAATACCCGGTTAAAATTCATTTATACAAAGGTATTTCCACTGAAATCACAGTAAAAGTAATTGGGGAATAATGCGCGTATGCGCGATGTCTCTAAGGAAAGGAATTTTAATGAAAGGTTTAAAGAAAAAACTTACTGACGGGCCCCAAAATACGATTCCCCTTCATGAACGTTTATTGGATGAAGAGCAGTTGACCAGACAAGTGGCAGCTGTTTTTGCTTTACTTTCTAATTTATATGGTTCAGATAAACTTATTTTAAAAGCTGGAAAATTAGAGGCTTTAAAATTCATGCGCTCGGAAATGATTGAAGAACGAGTGCTCGCTTTGCAACGTATCGTATTTGAAGACCCGACGATCGATACAATGCCGTTGCACAAAGATTTGCCGCAAATCATTAATGAAATTGAAGAAGAGATCGCTGATCTAATTGCCCGCCGGACCGTTGAAGAAAAGATAGAGAAAAAAATTGCCGAGCGGATGCAACAGCGTCATGAAGAGTATTTAAAGGAGATAAAAGTTCAGATTCTCCAAGAGTCCTCAGGTCCGGACAATCCTCATACCCTTAAAAAGTTGGCCGAACTCGAAAAAATGGACCAAATCAATCTTTCCAAATCAGCCATGGAAGCATTAAAACCTACGACTTTGGGAGATGTTGTCGGGCAAGAACGGGCTGTGACATCACTACTCGCTAAAATTGCGTCACCCTTTCCCCAACATGTAATTCTTTATGGACCTCCGGGAGTTGGTAAAACCACGGTAGCACGTCTGGTATTGGAAGAGGCTAAGAAATTACCTTTTACCCCTTTTCAAGAGAATGGGCCTTTTGTGGAAGTCGATGGTACAACTTTGCGGTGGGATCCTCGGGAAGTTACTAATCCCTTGTTAGGTTCGGTTCATGATCCGATTTATCAGGGGGCTAAAAGGGATTTGGCTGAGGGTGGAGTTCCTGAACCTAAATTGGGGTTAGTGACTGATGCTCATGGTGGAGTTTTGTTTATTGATGAAATAGGCGAAATGGATTCAATGTTGCAAAATAAATTGCTGAAAGTACTTGAAGATAAACGAGTTATTTTTGACTCCGCTTACTATGACCCCAGTGATCCCAATGTTCCCAAATATATTAAGAAACTGTTCGCTGACGGGGCTCCGGCTGATTTCATCCTGATTGCTGCGACCACAAGAGACCCTTCGGAAATTAGTCCGGCAATTCGGTCGCGGTGCGCCGAAGTGTATTTTGAACCTTTGGATCAAGATGATATTAAAGAAATCGTAATACGTTCTGCTTCTCGAATCAAAGCGAATATTGGTCCGGAAATACCCGAGTTGATCAGCGATTATACCATCGAAGGACGTAAAGCAGCTGGAATCTTAGCGGATGCTTTTGGATTGGCGTTATATAAAAATAAAGTCGCTGAAAAAGATCCAGGGGAAGTTCAAATCCGTAAGGATGATTTATTAGAAGTCTTCCAAGTAAGCCGTCTATCCCCTTATTTGATCGTGAAAGCATCCCAAACCCAGGAAATCGGCAAGATCTTTGGGCTTGGCGTAAGTGGTTTCGTAGGATCAATTCTGGAAATTGAGGCTGTCTGCTTTCCGGCAAGCGAGAAAGGGAAAGGCAGACTTCGCTTCAATGACACGGCCGGCAGTATGGCAAAAGACTCGGTATTTAATGCCGCTTCGGTTGTAAGGTTGGTCTCCGGTATGGATATGGCTGATTATGATGTCCATGTCAACGTAATTGGCGGAGGTAAAATTGACGGTCCGTCAGCAGGCGTAGCCATAACTTTAGCGATCATCAGTTGTATTACCGGGCGCTCGATCCCGCAGGACGTCGCAGTAACCGGAGAGGTTTCCATACAAGGCAAGGTGAAGGCGGTTGGGGGAGTTATTGAAAAAATATATGGAGCCAGACAAGCCGGTATTCGACGGGTTTTCGTACCCAAAGAAAATGAAAAAGATGTTCCTGCCAATTTAATAGATATTCAAGTGATCCCTGTACAAACGGTACAAGAAATCGTCGAAAGTGTACTCAAAAGAGAGGCCGTCGAGAAAATATTGTAAAATTTAAAAGATATACAGTATATAACATTGTTTACAAACAAACCGTTATATACTGTATATCTTTATCACTCAATTCACCTGGCAGCAGTCTTTAAAAGGTACTTGATGGGATTAATTCAGCCCGGCTTTCCCTAGATTAATGAGGTAAGCTGGGATTATCATTTTAAAGTAACTAAATACTCTGAGCTAATCAGCACTTTGGCTGACCAGCGCTCTGGGGTAACCACACTCTAGGGTAACCAAGCAATCACTGCTTTTTGGTGTTTGGTTCGCAGTTTTCCGGCTAGCCGTGCATTTTGGCAATCGACGAAATAAAAATAGCCATTGTTTTGGATCGCCAGAATGGAGCCATCAGGGCTATAATAGGCGGTCTGCGAAAAAGTATTCGCACTTGAAAGTGGAAGCGAAAAAACCGGTTTCTTTTGTTCCGGGTTAAGTAAATACCAAATGGTATCTGTTTCTACGACTATCAATTTTTTATCGGGTGAAAAATGAATTCCGAAAGATTTTCCCATATTGAACGCGCAAGAAGAGATTTGAAGTCCGGTACTTAAATCAACACCGATGACCTCGCTTCTGCTGGCAAGAGCGTATAAACGGTTAAAGTCATCATTCATCAAGACTCGGTTATTAGTGGATACCAAATTGGCGTCATCATCAACTGGGGGTATCATTCCCCCGACAGGCGGCAATTTTTTGGGAAATAACCCAGAAAGCCCTATCCCACCAAACAAAGAGGAACTGATCTTGAATTTGAATTGAAGCTTACCGGTTGTGAGATCGATTTTGTCGACATAGTTACTGTTTATTGCAGTAACATAACCTACGTTTTTGTCTTCACTGAGTAATAATTTTTCAATTTCTAAATCATAGGTGAGATGATTGAGAATTTTTCCGTCTGCAGGATGAATGATATAAAAATCATGGCGGCCATATAAACAGATGTTGTCCGACTTTACCTGGGTCAATTGAACAATATCCGTGGGAAGTTTTATTTCGGAACGCAGGGTACCATCACTGAAATGGGCAAAAGTACTTTGCGACACATTACTGTCAATCGTATCACAGCTTGTGACGTAAAATGTATCCGTTGTATTTTGATCTTGAATGACAACAATGGGGGAATACCCCAGAGAGGTTATTTGCTCCTGACCGGTTGTGATATCGATCCAATGCAAAGAAGCATTGACGGGTTTATCCAAACGTTCGATTGGTAGCGCCGAAGAGTATCGGGATGGATTTCCAAAACCACCACAAGCAACCAGGATTTTATGCTCGTTGATAAAATAAATTCCACCGGGATTTGCCGATACGGAGTAAGACTTCATAGTCCGAAGATTGAGATCGATTATCAGGCATTGAGCGGGAATACTTTTATCACTGGAAGCGAGGACCGTCAGTGCCAATAGACTCCGATTAGAATTGAATTGATAAGATGTCGGGATGGAGTTTATTTCAAAATAAGTCTCAGTACCGCTTTTCAAATCAACAAGGGCAATAGTGGCCTTGAATTTGTTTAATGAATTAGCGGTTTTATTTTGAGTAATTATAATCCAGGTTGAAGAGGCTTTTAAAAAATAGTTCTGAACCACCAGTCCCGGTAAGTTAATTTTCTGTCCGGTGGGATGAAGATTGGAATCCAGAATAAATAATACCCCCGGAGTGCTAACATTGCCTAATAAATTTTTAGAGCCGTTGCAAAGTAATCCATACCCTTTTCCATCGGGGAGCGGTTTCAATACATTCGGACCAGGCCCGGCTTTAAAAGAATACAATGGTTCAAAATCCGAACCCACAATAGAGACTTGGTTTGAAAGTTGGTCCATAATTAAAAAGTTGGGTGAAGCAGCCCGGGAATTTAGGGGCAACAGAAGGAACAAAATCCCAATAATCAAGATATAACGTTTCAATATTGTTTCTCCTCACATGTATTATTTGTAATTTGTTCGGTAATAAATTCATTTTCCCTGCCGTCCCAATAGAAGGTTTCGATTGATATTTGTTTCATTTCTTAACTAGACAATCATGGAGGTTTAAAATGAGCATTGGTAATGGAATCATTGACCGGATACCCCCGCAAAATATTGATGCCGAAAGGTCGACTTTAGGATCGATGTTACTGGAGAAAGAAGCAATTGAGAAAGGGATTGAAATACTTAAGGCTGAAGATTTTTATCGGGAGGCTCACCGGGTTATTTTTGAAGTCATCGTTCATTTATCCAATAAAGGTGAACCTATTGATATTATTACGGTATCTGAGGAATTAACCCGTCGCAATATGCTGGATAAAGTCGGTGGTATTCCCTATTTGACTGCTCTTGCAAATGCCGTTCCCACCGCGGCCAATATTGAGTACTATGCAAGGATTGTAGGAGAAAAATCCTTACTGCGCTCCATTATAACGGTTGCTTCCAATATCATCAGTATGGGATATGAGGGTGCTGAAGAAGTCAATGTAATAATGGATGAAGCTGAAAAACAAATCTTTCAAGTAACCCAGCGACGGAATACAAAAGGATTCGTGAGCTTACGGAATATTTTAATTGAGACGTTTGAACGGATTGAAATGCTCTATGAATCAAAGGGGGGCGTCACCGGACTTCCGACTGGATTTACCGATTTAAACCGGATGACGGCTGGACTACAACCCTCCGATCTCATTATATTAGCAGCCAGGCCTAGTATGGGGAAAACGACTTTCGCATTAAATATTGCCCAATCAGCCGCAGTTGAGCAAAAAATACCGGTTATTGTTTTTAGTTTGGAAATGTCCAAAGAACAATTGGCGCTGAAATTATTATGTTCAGAAGCTGGAGTTGATAATCAGAGAATTCGAACCGGTACTTTGATGGACAGCGACTGGCCCCGTTTGTCCCATGCTCTAGGAAGCTTATCGGAGGCCGCCATGTTTATCGACGATACACCAGGAGTTACGGCTTTAGATATTCGTGCCAAAGCCCGCCGTATCAAAGCAGAACATGGTTTGGGACTTATTGTGATCGATTATTTACAATTAATGCAGAGTAATGGTAAGGGTCGTAGTGAAAACCGCCAGCAGGAAGTATCGGATATTTCCCGTACCTTAAAATCCCTTGCCAGAGAATTGCATGTTCCGGTCGTTGCATTATCCCAGTTGTCACGGGCAGTTGAACAACGTACGGATAAACGTCCAAACCTTTCTGATCTCCGAGAATCCGGTTCTTTGGAACAAGACGCAGACTTAGTCGCTTTTCTTTACCGTGAAGATTATTATAATCCGGAGACGGATAAGAAAAATATTACCGAATTAATTATTGCCAAACAAAGAAATGGACCAGTAGGAACAATCGATTTGCTATTTCAAAAGGAGTTTAGTAAATTTGTAGGTTTGGAAAAATTTCGTAAGCCTTAAATTGTTATGATTGGTTAAAATTTTTAAAATGAGAGTGGGATTTTAATGTAAAAAGCAGGAATTTGCCATAAAATACCGTAATCTATTAGGAGAAATTACTAAAACAAGGAGGTATTTATATGCTTGCGGTATTCCTGGTAATTTTGGGTATTGCTGTTGTTACGGGCGGTATTCTTTATGGAGTTAATTTTTGGTTGGCCAAGAAAAATGGTGAAGTTATTGCTAAACGGTATATTTTGTCAATTTCAGCGTTGGTTCTGATTTATCTCGTGCTATTTACTGTAATGTTTTTGGTTTCCAACAATAAAATTACAGCCGCCAATAATTCCGCTAAAGTGAAAATCGCAGAAATGAAGTCGGTACAACAGGCGGAAATCAGCCGGATTCGCTCCTTTTATGCGAAAGAAATGGCTTTAGCAGATTGGAAAAATAAAGTTTTTGGCACCACACGAGAGATGCAAAAAGCTTTGGAAAAAGCGAAAGGGGACTATAAACTCTCGGATCAGGAAATCCGGACTTGGAAAGGATTGGCCGAAAATAACACTCTGGAAAAGTTAATTCCGAAGGACAATTCCAAGGAAATTTTAAATGAGTTTCAGGGTCGACTCCGGAATAGCTTAGGAGATATCAAATCAGGGCATACTCTAATGACTTCCGATATCCGGATGTTAACGGACAATATCAACGCCATCCGTTTCGTCGGTAAGGAATATGAGAAAGTGTTGGATTCGTTTAAAGATTTATACGAAACAATTAACAGCAATAGTGCCGGCGGTGATGTGCCATTGCCGAAGCAAAAGAAATTTCTAGGTTTTGCAGTGAAGACAAAGGAATATAACCAATTGGTTCAACAATACTACGAATCAAAAGGAAATTCCAAAGCTACCGCTGAGATAGCCGTCAGATTAAAAGAGACCATTGATAAAGCTGAAGAGCAGTATAAACAGATTAACCAGAAATTTGAAAGCAACCTGTCTTTCATACAATCCAATGCTGACTCGGTTTCCTATAATTCCGAGAAGTTGCAAAAATTGATTGAAGCAGCGATGAGTACGGTTAATGTAATTAAAGAGGCCGATAGTGGCACAAATATAAAAGTTAATACCAATAAAAAGAACTAATTCACGATGATTCCGTAAGGGGTTGTCTCAAAAGGAAGATTATCGATTGAGATATACAATAGGTAAACGTTTGATTATTTAACGCGGCTATATATTGTATATCTTATTGATTTTAAGTTGTTTTTGAGACAGCCCCATTTTGAATTGAATAAATCCGGGATGTTTCTTGACTTTGGACATGAATTGGTATATATTTTAACTATTAGAACTATTATACCGAATCAAAAAAGACGAAGGATCATTCGTTGGATAGAAATTTAATTGGTTTGCTTATAGGAGTATTGCTGTAAAGACTTAGCGATCACACGATTGTCAGGTCTTTTTTATTATGAGTCTAGATATTTTAGGGAGGATTTTTCTTTGCACGTAATCATTTTACTTGTACTAATTGGCATGAATGCCTTTTTTGCCGCTTCAGAGATTGCCATCATTTCAGTTAATGCTGTTAAAATTCGTAAGAAGGCAGAGGAAGGGGACGAAAAGGCTAAATTTCTTCAAAATTTGATTGGTGAACCCAGTAAATTTTTGGCAACCATCCAGGTGGGAGTGACTTTAGCAGGATTGCTGGCTAGTGCAGTGGCTGCAGAAGGTTTTGCGAATCAATTGACCTTATGGGTTAAAGGATGGGGTTGGCCTTTAGAACTATCGGTTATTAAATTTGCGGCAGTCATTTTGATTACAATTATTTTGTCCTATTTTCAATTAGTCCTGGGAGAATTGGTTCCTAAACGCCTGGCAATGCAAAAGCCGGAACAGATCGCCCGGTTTGCCGTAAAGCCTATTTATATTCTTTCAAAAATCACTGCACCGTTTGTGAAATTTTTAAGCATCTCTACAAACTTTGTGATTAGAATTTTTGGTGGGAACCCTGCGCTGCATGAAGAAAAAATTTCCGAAGAGGAAATTCGTTTGATGGTTGAGGTTGGTCAGGAAAAAGGGGTTATTCAGACAACCGAGAAAGAAATGATTAATAATATTTTCGAATTTGATAATACCACGGTCTCGGAAGTAATGACTCATCGGACCGATGTATATGCTTTATCATTGGATGCCAGTTTAGATGAAGTCATTGATTTATTAGTTTGTCAAAAGTTTTCAAGAATGCCGGTATATGATGAAAATATCGATAGGATTGTCGGCATTTTGCATGTTCAGGACTTGATTCCTATATTAAAAGGTGCAAATGAGATGGATTTTTCTTTGAAAAAAATTATCCGGAATGTTTATTTTGTGCCTTCTTCCAAAAAAACCGATGAACTATTTAAGGAACTTCAAAAGAATAAAATTCACATGGCCATAGTAATTGACGAATATGGTGGTACTGCCGGGATCATTACCATCGAAGATTTGATTGAAGAGATAGTCGGCAATATCTTTGATGAACATGATGAAGAAACTAAGGAAATCGAGCGAGTCGATAATTCGACTTTAATGGTGGATGGGCATGTCGGTTTGGGTATCATCAATGATTTGCTGGATATGAAACTCCCTGAGGGCGATTATGACACTTTGGCCGGTTTTGTTGTTGCACAATTGGGACGAATTCCAAGTGAAGATGAAAAACCAATCTTGGAATATCATAATATTATCTTTCAAGTCGAAGTCGTTGAAGAGCGTAGAATTGCCAAAGTGAGAATTGTGAAAAAATAAATTCCAAATGTAAAATTGAGGATATCGGTAATTAATTATGGTTCCGTAATATCAAGGATAAAGAATCTCCCTTTCTCAGGCTGCTTACAGAGAAAGGGAGATTGGTAGTAGGTACTAAAAGTTTATTTTGTTTCTTTTTATAAAAATCCAAGATTTTGTCGTTCTATCCACCCCCGCTTACCGTCCTGTCTTCGGATTAATAACCAATTTCCCTTAATCGAGCTAACCATAACCCGGCTTCCTTCGTCCAGATTGAAATAGGAAGTTCCTTCCGGTTTTGGTTCGCTCAGCACGGGAGCGTTTCCTTTAATGGCTACGGCTTGTGGTTGGTGTTGATCCAAAAATGTAATCGTCGTCATGAAAACGAAAACCAATAAACAGCAGGAAATAATGTAGAGCGAGGTTTTATACCATAAACCGGTTTTTCCGGAATCCTTTGTAACCCGGGCCGGGAAAAGTATCCAAACAATGATTAGCAAAATCAAGATGTACAAACAAATTGAGCAACCTAAGGCTAACCAATTCAGAGGAACCCAATGTGTTATTGAAGAATAAAACACACGTCCCCAGTTGATTTCACCTTCATTGACCCCTTGCAAGGCCAGATTTAGATTGGTTTGTAAGCCTTTATCATAAGGGATGAAACGCCGGGCTTTTTCATAATTTAATATAGCCAGCCCCTTCTGATTCAGTTTCAGATACGAATTCCCTAAATTAAAATAAATAGTCCCGTTTTCTTTACCCGTGGCAATGACTTTCCCATAAATTTTTGCGGCATTGCCGTAGTCACCTTTTTCGTAAAGCTGATTGGCTTGTAGAAAAAGGGCTCTACCGTTAGATATCGACAGTCGGGATTCGGAAGCTAAACTAAGGCTAAAACTGCATAATACTAATAGTGTAAATAGGAGGCATAACTTGATTTTTTTGAATGTCATCTGCTGTTCTCCTTTCTGCTTAGAGATAAAGGTTCAAAGGTCTGTTACCAGGCGTATCTATTGTAATAAGTTACTTTGGGCTAGTGGTTTCATCAAAAGAAGCTATAATATTTTTGATTTTTTCCGTAAGCGCTATGGTTTCTTCCCTTGTAAAATTTAAATGGGCAAAACGGTGGGAATCGTATTGTTCGAAAAAATATTGAATATCTTGTAAGATGTCAGAACGAATTCCCTTATCGGTAAGTTTGTTCACCACAGATCCAGTCATACCGGCTGCCGCAACTTCAAATCTTTCAGCCAGGAACTCCCGGATAATTTGATGTAATTGTTCAGGAATCTCATCAAAACGGCCTTTTTCAGATAAAAGTTGGACTGAAGCCATTTGTTCCTTTGCTATATTATTGGAACGAATGGCCCGGGCACGGGGGGAATCTGACTTCATAAAATCGACATGCCTGCGATAAATGATCGCTCCAAGTAGCAACAACAGAGGTAGAAGTTGTAAAATCCAAAAGCAGGGGTCTTTCAGCCATTGCCATCCCATCGAGTATAGTGTTCCAAGTTCCTTCCGAATAGAAATCATTTTTGATTGAGTCGGGTTTTGGGGAGTCGGATCGTGCAGATCATTTTTAAATCCCGGATTGTCCTTAACGGAAATAGAGAGGGATGGGGCCACAATTTGTTGGTATTTTCCGGTATTGGGATTAAAATAAACCAAAGTAAACGGGCCGACTTTTTTGACCTGTTTTTCAACAGGAATTACGATTTGGTCAAATGTAACTTCTCTTGCAGTGGATCGATCGGATTTTTTTAAAGGGCTATAGGCTTTAAAACCTTTAGTATTTTCCCAAAAAGGCGCTGATACAACCTGGAGGTTGCCGGAACCCGAGAGAACCATCCGAATGGTAACGGGTTCACCTAATTTTACCCGGGACGGATTAGCGGAAACACGTAGTTGAAAATTGCCGACCCCGCCCGAAAAATGATCCGGTCTGCCCTGAATTGGTACATTGGAGACCCTTACTTTGACTTGCTGTGCAGTTATGTCCATTGTCCGTTTCTTGCCGGTAGTCGTTGGGAGATAGAGAGTAGTACTGATGGGGCCGAGTTTAAAGGAGCCTGTTTGTAAAGGACTGAGCAAACATGGAAATTTTATCACTTG
This sequence comes from Bacillota bacterium, assembly GCA_023401925.1. GTDB lineage: Bacteria > Bacillota > UBA4882 > UBA8346 > UBA8346 > UBA8346. The sequence continues at coordinate 90,899 of JAEXDA010000057.1, read as the reverse complement.
ATAAGAACGTCCGTTGATTCGCAATTTTTGTTGAGAGGGATTACCGGCTGAATCCAGTATAAATTCGGCTTGATGCAATATTGGCGGATCTACATTGTTGACCACAATATTACCGACATAAAGGGTAACTGTAACCGGGACCCGTTCGCCGATATAGAAGTGGGTCTTCGGCAACGAGTATTCTAAATAGAGCGGCCCCTCAACTTGAGGAAGTTCAAGGGAGCCCAAATTTTGTTCGACCAAATCACTCACTGTCAAAGTATTTTGAGATTCTGCGCCTAGGGCCTCTAGGGGAGCATTCCAGAAGCAAAAGGAAATACAAAGTAAGATACAATACATTAGCCATTTTTTGTGTTGCAAGTTAGTCATCTTCATTTTGGTTCCTTCCTACTTTGGGGTAATAGTGTCAACCTCGCCGGATTTGAACCGGTTGAAATTGGGTCTACCAATCCTTGCCGTTTGGAGGATTCGTATCAGGAATCAGTTTAGCTTTGAACTGCTCGGAATTTTGAGTATTTTGGAGCATATCGTTGGCTTCCTGTTGCGGATCTTGTTTGGTTTGCGGTTTATTGGCCATTTGCTGCAAATGGATCACAGCCAATTCATAATTGTACTTGGCTGATTTATCAGAAGGGCTCGCCAAAAGTGCTTTTTTATAATTTTGGACAGCGGCGGTAAATAATTTTACGGCATTCTGGCTATCGACGCCATCTCGGGAAGCAGACTTGTAATAGGCATTTCCCAAATGATAATAGTAAGTGTCGGCATTTTTAAATTGCGGAACTGTGGTCGCAGATAATGTTTTTTCTTTGGGGACACACTTTGTAAAGTTGATGATAGAACGCTCATAAAGGCCTTCCTGGTAATAACAGAGACCTAAATTATGGGTGATAATCTTGGATTTCGGAAGATCAACGGCTAAGTTCTCATAGGCATCTTCCGCTTTTTCAAAATTACGATTTGTAAACAATTCATTGGCCTGTGATACCCGGATGGATTGTCCCCAAACCATATATATCATTGTTCCGATTCCAGCAATAACGAAAAATCCTGTGATAACAAAAATTAGATTTTTTTTAGACATTAAGAAGCCTCCTCCTTTACGGATGAGCGTTGTTTGAAGAAAGGACGGATTAGATTTTTAGTTAAGCCACTCCATTTGGTTCCTAAAGCCAGTTCAAAAAGGAAACAAAAAAAAGCCAAAATCAAAGGTATTTGGTAACGTTCGATATATTGTTTTTGTTTTTGACCGGTCAGGGCAGTTCGGTAATACTTTAATAATTGTTGACGATAAAGCTGCTCCAGACCTAAAGATAAGCCATCACCCTTAATATAGGATCCCTTACCTGCCAAAGCTATATTCTGCAAAAGTCTTTCGTTTAAAGATGAAATCACCTGTTTTCCGTCGCTGTCTTTGATATAGGTTAACCGTCCATGAGCGTCTTTGATTTGAATCGGAACCCCTTTGGAACTACCGATGCCGATGGTGTATATTGAGATACCTTCCTTGGCGGCATTTTGGGCTTCGTTCACCGGATCGCCATCGTGGTCTTCGCCATCGGTTATTAATATGAGAATTTTGGTTCCGATAGCCGATTTGAAAGCCTTCCGGGCATTGGTTATTGCTGTATGAATGGCAGTCCCGCCACGAGAAATGCTTTGAATGTTTAAACTGTCAATGGTCAGATTGAATGCTCCATAGTCCATAGTAAGCGGGCATTGTAAAAAGCTGTCCCCGGCGAATGCGATTAAGCCAATTCGATTACCCGGAATTTTGCCGATAAAGTCCTTTATAGCGAGTTTGGCCCTATCGAAGCGATTGGGCTCCACGTCACAGGCCAGCATACTTTTGGAAGTATCAAGAGCCATGATGATTTCCAAGCCTTTGCTTTTCGACTGCTGCCATTGATAACCCCATTGGGGTCCGGACATGGCCAAAATCAAAAAGAAAAGGCCGCATAAGCGGAAAATCCATTTTTGATACCGCAATTTGGTCAGGGCCGGATTAACGATTTTAGGTAGGCTTTCCGGTGCTGCAAAAGTTCTTAGATCACGAGAACATTTGAAGTAGGCTCTGATAAAAAGCAGTATTAATAGAATATGAACAAATAATAATGGTAAAAAGTAAGGGTTTGCAAATCTCATGGCAGTCTCCTAAAAATGGTGTTGCCTAAAATTGCCTCAAGGAATAGAAAAACGAATCCGAGTAACAGAAACAAAGGATAAAGCTCTTTATACTCTTGAAATTGAGGCGAGTTTAGGCTGGTTCGTTCCATTTTATTTATTTTTTCAAATATTGCAGTGAGACCTTCGGTATTTGTAGCCGGGAAATAGCGGCCCCCTGTTTTGGTGGCAATTTGAGTAAGTAGATTTTCATCCAAATCGATTGGAATGTTTTGGTAGGTGCGGCGCCCCATGTCATCCAGGACGGGACAGGGAACTGGCCCACCCTTGGTGCCTGCGCCTATTGTATAAATAACGATCCCTAATGTCTTAGCAACTTTAGCCGCGGCTTCCGGAGTCACTTGGCCGGCGTTATTGACTCCGTCCGTCAACAAAATAACCACTTTACTTTTGGCTTTGGAATCATGTAAACTGTTAACCGAGGTAGCTAGAGCCGATCCAATGGCAGTTCCTTCTTCAATCATTCCGGACTGAACTTCTCCAAGGCGGCTGTTACACCAATCGTGATCCCAGGTTAATGGGGACAAAATATAGGACTTTCCGGAGAAGACAATCAATCCAATCCGATCGTTTGGCCTGCTCGCTAAAAAATCCTTGGCCACTTTTTTAACAGCTTCCAGACGGTTGGTTTGATGTCCGTTCAACCGGAAATCTTCCGCCAACATGCTTGGTGAAACATCAATTGTTAGCATGATATCAACACTATCCCGGCGTTGCAGGGATTGGCTGATACCTAGTTGGGGACGGGCCAAGGCAATGATCACGCATATTAGGCCCATTATGGGAAACCATGGCAAAATCCGAACAACGTGAGTCTTCCAATTTGCCTTAACAGCCTTAATTTCATCGATAGCGGAATAATGCACCGTATTGAGATAATTATAACGATCCCAATGACGGCGACCTCTAAAAATTAGCGCCCCAATGAATGGGACCAACACAAGCAGTAAAAGAAGATAAAATGGATTTCGGAATATCATGATTGTCGCTCCCTAAAGCGTTGTTTGAGCCGGTGCTGCCGGTTCGTCAGATTGTATCGGTATTTCTTTGGTCGTTTCTACCAATTGTTCAATCTGTAGCAATGCCATTTCTGCTTCTTCCTTGGAAGGAGAATGGTTTGCGAACTTCACTAAGTCGGACTGTTGCATAAAAGATTTTAATAACAATTGCTGTTCCTTATTTAGATAGGTTCCGGTCGTTAGTCGCATCAGAAACTCTTCAGTGGTCATTTCTAGAGCCCGAATGGAATAACGATTTTCCATATATTCACGGATACACTCGCTTAATTCTGAATAAAAGACTTTATATCCAGCCTCGTCGGTGAGTTCAATCGTTTTTAAGTTTGCCAAGCGCCGTAAAGCAATAATGTGAGCAGGCTCTGTAATGGCTTCGGAGATAGTTTGCGATTGAAGAAAAGAACGACGGTAATAATGAAGAAGCAGTCCGAGACAGCTCAAAATAAAGGCGCCTAATAGGAACCATTTGATCATGGAATAACGGGGTTCCAATGCCAAAGGAGATTGAATGCCTTTTATGTTGAACGTCAATAATTCCGCTTCAGATATTCCTTTTGGTAAAACTGAAGACAGTATTACCGTCACGGGAGCGGTTTTTATTTTACCTTCTTGACGGGAAAGCGTTTTGTAGGGCAGATTAAGGGCCGGTACTTTATATCGGCCCACATTCCAGCCGGCCAACACATAACGAGTCGTTTGCCGGATACCTTCCGGAAATGTCTCGGTTTTAAATGTTTCTTTATTTTTGAGTTCCAGGCCTCCGGATGTTTTTTCGTCAATCTCAGGGATTTGAAATGAAATCCCTTTCCGCGCCTCTACAGTTAAAATGAACGGAATAGAGTCGCCGACATGAAAACGCCCGTCATTTTCAATGCGAAAACTGATCCGGATGTTTTCGTCCGGTTTGAGTCCAAGCGGTTTGGAACGGCTACAGCCGGCCACAATTGCTAGAACGATGAAGAGTGTTATGAGCTGCAGGTAAAGACTAATTATTTTATTCGAAGAAAAGCGCTCCATGTTGCCTCCGTGCTAATGATTTCGATGTTGCCGCTTCATAAAGAATTTTTGGAGCGGTTCGAGATAAGATTTATCAGTAGCTATTTCGATAACATCAATTTTACCGGACTTAAAGATTTGGGCATTTCGTTTGATACGGGCCAAAGCGTTTCGACGGAAATCTTCCCGGGAGTTTTTTGATGAAGTATCAAATAAAATTCTCTCTCCGGTTTCATTATCCTCGAATTCCACGATTCCGATTTCGGGAAGATCGGTTTCCCGCGGGTCGGTGATATTCATAGCCACGAGGTCATGGCGACTGGCAATACTTTTGAGAGATTTTTCAAAATCATGATCGCGAAAATCCGACATCAAAAAAATGATACTACGGCGCTTAAGGACTTTATTCACAAAATTAAGGGCTCCCGTTATGTCAGTTCCGGTACCTGCAGCTTGAAAGCCTAGAATTTCCCGGATGACTCTTAAAACATGAAGACGCCCGTTTTGAGGAGGAAGATACTTTTCACAAGTATTGCTGAATATCAGTAAACCAACTTTGTCATTGTTCTTGATTGCCAGAAATGCAATTAGAGCTGAAATTTCCGCTGCCAGTTCGCTTTTTAAACTATCGGCAGTTCCAAAATGTTGTGAGGGACTGAGATCAACCATTAACATCACTGTTAATTCCCGTTCCTCAATATAGCGCTTTATAAAAGGCGCACCGGCACGTGCCGTGACGTTCCAGTCGATAGCCCGAATGTCATCGCCGGGAATGTATTCACGGACTTCGTTAAACTCAATACCTACGCCTTTAAACGCACTAATATAACTGCCGGAGATAACCTCATTACTCATATGAGAAATCTTTAATTGAATTCCTTTAATCTTTTTGAGTATTTCTTTTGAGAGCAAGATAGGGCCTCCATTTTTTCAGTGATAGGAGCCAAAGGTCAATTCATTCAGGGAACGGGCACTCCGTCGAAGATTCTTTGAACGATATCTTCCGCAGTAACTTCACTGGCTTCAGCTTCATACGTGATAATAATGCGGTGCCGTAAAACATCCAGCCCAATCATTTTGAGATCGTTAGGGGTGACATAACCCCGGCCTTGCATGAAAGCATAAGCCTTGGCCGCAAGGGTCAGATTGATGGTGGCACGCGGTGAAACCCCATATTGAATATACTCGGTAATGTCAAGTTTATATTTTTCAGGTTCACGGGTAGCACAAACCAAATCAACAATATATTCTTTCACTTTGGGATCCATATAAACTTTATCGACAACTTTGCGGACTTCTAAAACCTCTTCCGGTGTAATCACCGGTTCGATATCGGTTGATTTACTTGTATGGGCCATCCGTTCCATAATCAAGAGTTCATCTTCCTTGGTTGGATAACCGATTTTTAGTTTCAACATAAACCGATCCAGCTGGGCTTCGGGAAGCGGATAGGTACCTTGCTGTTCAACTGGATTTTGAGTTGCCAATACCATAAAAGGTTTGTCAAGGGGATATGTTGTATCACCGATGGTCACTTGCCGCTCTGCCATCGCTTCCAGAAGAGCGCTTTGAACCTTGGCGGGAGCCCGGTTTATTTCATCGGCCAAAACAATTTGGGCGAAAATAGGCCCCTTTTTGGTCGTAAAATTACCGGATTGTGGGTTATAGATTAAAGTACCCACTAAATCCGAAGGTAATAAATCCGGTGTAAATTGAATCCGTTGAAAATTGGCCTTAACACTGTCTGCCAAGCTTTTTACTGATAAAGTTTTGGCGAGGCCGGGAACACCCTCCAATAAAACATGGCCATTGGCCAATAACCCAAGCAATAACCCGTCAATCAGCTTTTCCTGACCGACAATAACCTTACTAACCTGGTTTCTAACCTTCCCAACAAATTCACTACGTGCTTTAACTGCTTCATTGATTGCTGTCAAATTCTCACTCATGCGAATCCACCTTCCCATTGTGTCAGTTTGTATGATTTTTATTTTTTCGTTACCCAAGCCAATTTTTGTAAAGTAATCCAGGTTATCTTCGGGAATATTAAAATTTTTAAAAAATAATTCGGTCATTTTCCGTTTTTTCCTGCAAGTTTCCAGCAAAAATAGTAAATTTAGGGATGTTTAAAAAGAAAATAAAAAAGAAACAATGGCGATTATCCCTCTTAACATGGACCTTTAGGACCTTTGTGGCATCAAAAAAATCATAACCCTAAAATTTTTTAATTTTCTGTTAATTTTCGGGTTATGATTGATGAATGAGTATAATATTAAAATTTATCTTTGTATTAAAATCCTTGATTGAAAGAATTAAAGATTGCCTTTTAAACCGATGGTGTCGGCGACCTTTTGCATGCCTTTAAGGGTTTCCGAGATAATGGCGTCCAATTCCATCCCGAGGTTTATAGCACCATCCTCAATGACTTGGCGATTGACGCCTGCGGCAAAGGCCTTATCTTTCCATTTTTTCTTGATGGATTTGATCTCCATATCGAGTATGCTTTTACTGGGCCGAACGAGAGCAGCAGCGGTAATCAAGCCTGTTAATTCATCGATAGTATAAAGTACCCATTCCATTTTATGGAGGGGTTTGACATCCACACAAAGTCCCCAACCATGGCTTTCAATTGCCCGGATATAATCTTCCGGCCATTTTTCCTCCGTCAGAATTTGGTGAACTTTTTTGCAATGTTCTTCGGGGTACATTTCATAATCCAAATCGTGGCAAAGTCCGATAATGCCCCACTTTTCAATTTCCGTTTCTCCAAATAATTTGGCAAAATGCCTCATCACTGCCTCAACAGTTAAAGCATGCTTAATGAGGCTTTCATTTTGGTTGTATTTTTTTAAAAGTTCATAAGCCTGAGGGCGGGTAGGTGCAAACTGAGACATGGTATAATCCTTCCTTCAATTTCAAATTTTTATAGTTATTATCGGTAATTATAGTTTTTCCTGCCAAGCCACAAAAAAACTTTAATATACTATTAAAGAAGGTATATGAGGCATTATTGGATGGATGGGAAATACTAGTAGAGCGTATCGTAAATAAATGGCAATCAGAAATGGGGAAGATACGCTCTACTTAAGTAAAGCGTTCACAATTATTGAGTGGTTATTTGGAGAACGTTTTACTAGTTTTGATTCCATGCTTGATATATAATGAAAATGACACCGGAAAGGGAAAAGAGGGGCCTTTTGGAACGTAAAATTTTACATATTGATATGGACGCTTTTTTTGCTGCTGTTGAGCAACATGATAACCCAAGATTTCAAGGAAAGCCGGTTATAGTCGGCGCCGATCCACGGGGACGTGGCGTTGTTTCAACTTGTTCTTATGAGGCTAGGAAATATGGCGTCCATTCAGCCCAACCGATTAAGGAAGCCTACCGTCTTTGCCCCCAGGGGATTTTTTTGCCGGTTCGGGGCGCTCGTTACGCCGAGGTATCCCGTAGCATCATGCAACTATTATCGGCATATACCCCGCTCATTGAACCGCTTTCGTTGGATGAGGCTTTTTTGGATTTAACCGCATCCCAAAAAATGTTTGGACCTGCAGAGTCCATTGGAAAAAGGATTGTCAAGGAAATCCAAAACCAAACCGGTCTTTCAGCTTCCGTAGGAATTGCGCCCAACAAATTTCTGGCAAAACTGGCCTCCGATCTCCGAAAACCTCATGGATTCGTGGTTATTACTCCTGAAAATGTCAATGATATTTTGGAAAATCTTAGCGTTGAAAAACTTTGGGGAGTGGGTCCCAAAACTGCAGAAGTATTGCATGGAATGGGAATTAAAACCATTGGAATGCTTCGCCAAATGAATCCGCAGGCGCTTGAAGATAGTTTGGGAGAAATCGGTTTACAGCTTTTTCAATTGGCATACGGTCGCGATGAGCGTCAGGTTTCGCCAAGCGAGCCGATAAAGAGTGTCGGGCATGAAATTACCTTTCAGGTTGATACGGAGGATAATAGTTTTTTGGCCGGAGTGTTGCTCTGGTTATGTGATCAGGTAGCCCGCAGGCTTCGGCAAAATAGTCTCAAAGGTCGAGTGATTACCATAAAGCTTCGCGATTGTAATTTTAAAACGCTTACCAAAAGAATCACCTTGGAAGACCCGACTGACTTTGAAGAAACGATCTATCAAGAAGCCTTAAAGCTTTTTCAAATGATACCTCGCACGGGTATGAAAATCCGGTTGATCGGGGTGAGCGTGAGTGATTTTGAAAACAAAAGCTCGATGCAGTTGGGGTTGTTTGATTCAGAAACTCAGACCGCTCCCTCAAAGGATTTGTCAAAATTGCATCATGCACTCGATCAATTGAAGGACCGTTTTGGTGAAAAGATTATTACCAAGGGAACCATATTACAAATCAAAACTCGAGTAGGAGAGAAACGTGATCCTCATGAACCCTGAAACAGTAAGAAAGGTTCAGGATAATCGCCTGCAGGATGGTAAGCCCGGGCAAGAGTTATTTCAAATCCGGAAGATTCACTTACTTCTCTTATTTAACCTTCTTTTGATTATTGGATGCAGTCTGATTTTTACAAAGCAAATGGTTCTCGGAAGTATTATTCTGGAAGTTGGAATTCTGCTGCTTACCGTCGGCTGGACCGGACTGCAGAAAATGGATTATCATGAAATTTTCAAATTAAGAATGCCGGGGTTTAGCAATATTGGGGTAACTCTAATTATAGCGACTTGCGGCATTTATGTGGCCTCTTTTATTGACATATTATTTCTCTATTATCTTCAAAGCTGGGGAAAAATTATCAAGTCGGGGATTGTGAGACCTCAAAGCGATTGGGAGTTTTTATTTTCGTTGTTAGCTGTTGTCATTTTACCGGCTTTCGCCGAAGAAATGCTTTTTAGAGGGTTTATTCTCCAAAATTACCGAAAATTTTTAGAAAATGGTCAAGCGATCTTTTTAAGCGCGCTTTTGTTTGGGATTGCTCATCTTAGTATTGAAAATTTTTGGGGTCCGTTCATATTAGGAATTATTTGCGGTTGGTTAGTCTGTTTATTTGATACAATCATTGTGGCCTGCCTTGCCCATTTATTGAATAATGGATTAATGTTTTTATTAGCTTGCCTGATACCGGATTTTGGAAGTCCGAAACCGATAAGTAATAGCGATATAGTCATTCAAATTCCCGCTTTTATAATCTCCAGCTTGATTATTTTAATCCTCGCTTTGCGATATCACGAAAAAATTCCGAAAAAGTCTATCAAACCGGGCATGTTCCTGAGAGTTTTAGGGCATTGGACAACCTGGCTTTTATTATTAATCTTTTTTGCTTTTGCTGTGATTGAACTCGTCATGATGAAAACTAGATTCCCGGTTTAATCGGACTGTCAAAATTTATTTCCTACCCTATTGCGGACATAATAATGCCGCTCCGTGTTCTGAAAAAACGGGGCGGCCATTTTTCGTTATAAACAGGCAACTTATTCAAAAGTGCCTATTACGGTAACGCCGGCTTTAACTTTGTCATTTTTCTTCACATTTACCTGGACAGTACTGGGAAAAACAATTTCCGTGCAAGACCCAAATTTAATCAGTCCAAAGATTTCTCCCTGCTCAAGCGCATCACCGACTTTGCTTCGACAAACCACTCTTCTAGCGAGAATCCCGGCAATTTGATGCACTAAAATTTTCAATTGATCACTCTCCACACCGATGGTGTTCCGTTCATTGACAAGTCCGGCTTCTTCTTTATAAGCCGGCAGGAATTTGCCTTCGGTATATTTCAGATACACAACTTTACCTGAAATTGGGCTACGGTTGATATGAACATTGAGCACGGAAAGAAAGATGGTGACTTTTTTTACCCGAGAATGAAAAAACTCCTGATCCTCATATTCGGTGATTGCCATTACCTGACCATCTGCAGGTGACAATATGTGGAGAGGATTATGAACAATATTACGTACCGGATTACGAAAGAAAAACAATACAAAAATTAATAATGCCAATGGAACTAATGCTACATAAGGAAAGAAATAACCGATCCCAATAACCAGAATCATCAATATAACGGCATAAGGGATAACTTCTTTTGCAAAACGGATTTTAATCGTTACCACTCCTTCAGATGTTTAAAATTGTCCAATAAGTTACAAGTTGTTTTGAACGGGTTTGTTTCGCTTAAAGGATAATTTCTTAATTTTTAGCGGCACATTCATCGTTACCGTTAAAAACGCCGCAATGAAAGGCATAAGATTGGGAAAAACAAAGAAACTGAGCGGAATCAATAGACCATTCAAGGTAATCGGAGTTCCACGAAAATAGCCATCAAATTTGGTGACATTAAATTTGGCCAGGCGTAAAATACCGGAAGCTACGATTAAGATAAAAAGCATTAATGTAATAACATTGGGGGTAATAGTCGCGATAAGAAAGCCAGGCGCTATACCAAAAGAAACTAAATCACAAAGAGAATCGATTTCTCTCCCAAAATCGGAAGAGGAATGAAATCGTCGGGCACAAAATCCATCCAATCCATCGGTACAGAAAGCAGCTATCATCAGGATGCAGGCAATGTTATAAATTTGTAGATAAGCATAATAAATGGCCAAAATTCCAAGACTTGCATTGAGTAAGCTAACAATGACCGCAAGAGAAGATTTGATTTTTTTAATAGTCTTTTGCATGAAGCACCTTTTCCAAAATTTATTTATTTCTTCGCCGTACAAAATCGTTAACTCTCAAATTCTAATTATACCATCATTAGTTACTAAATTTAAACAAAAATTTATAGGAATTTTTTTGCGACTCGTATAATTAATCGGCCCTTTTGGCATTTGAATCAATACTTTTTTTGAGTTCGCAAATTTTTTTAAGCAGGGTTCTTGATTTTGTTTTATCTTTAGGTAAAAATGAATTTTTTTACAATAATCTCCTCATCGTAAATGAATCATCATAGGCTCAAAATATCCGCATGATTATGGAAAATGTAGTTTTTGGCTCATCCACCTGTCTGGAAAATAGTTTTTGAGTTTTTTAGTTTGGCTGTAAAACATAAACTGGTGAATATTCAAAAATCCCTTTTGGAATCCTACTTAGGATAATCCTTATGGGGGCTTACAAATGAAAAAACTTATAATAATGGCCGCAAGTTTTATACTGTTGTTACTGGGGAGTGTTATCCCCTGTCATGGAGAGAATCCTTGGCTGATACGGATCAATCTTCCGGAATTCAAACTGTATTTATACCGTGGGGAGGTTTTATATCAAAAATTTGATGTAGCTGTCGGAAAGCAAGATACTCCTTCACCATTGGGAGATTTTTGGATCATCAATAAAGTGCTCGATCCAACATGGTATCCGTCGGATGGGAGATCGCCGGTTCCGCCCGGTCGAAACAACCCCCTTGGAAGGTACTGGATGGGACTAAATGTCGAAGGTTATGGAATTCATGGTAATTCAGCCTCCTGGTCGATCGGCACCCCGGCGTCATTAGGATGTTTTCGCCTCCCCAATAATGATATTAAAAAAATTTTTGAGATAGTCCCGGTAGGAACCCCGGTTCAGATTGTTTATGAGATCGTCCATGCATCCGTTGATCAAAAGAATACAGCTTGGCTTGAGGCTTTTTCCGATATCTATAAATGGAACAATCTGGAGACGGAAAGCAGTAGAGCCTTGCGTGAACTGAGATGGATTTACGAACCCCATTGGAAGGCCCTATCAGAACTTTTGCAGACTAAAAGGCCTTTCCTAGTTGAAGTTCCGAGAGTTATCAAATTTAGTGGTGAAACTATTGACATGGATGGGTTTTATTGGCGGGAAAATGTATATATTTCCCAAAAATCCATGGAAACTTTATCGATTTTATCCCAGAAGTCGAATACGGGAAAGCCTGATAATGATTCTTTTATGGGTTACCGTAAGTTGGATTTGACTCGCAGGATGAGGGAAAGTCCACGATATATTTGGGACGGGGAAGCGAATACCCTGCGGATTATTCGGCCCAAAGTTTTGCTTAATGGGGTTGAATTAAGTAAATCAGCGTGCTGGGGAAGAGAGAAGGGGGTCCAGATCAATCTAAAAGCGGTGGCCTCTGCGTTGGGGGTTGGATTTTTCTGGGATAATATTTCCGGAGCATTTATATGCAAAGGTATTATGATAGGAGGAGAAGCCAGGGACGGCGGATTCTGGGTTTTTCCTGAAGTTTTGACCCAAATTTGGGGAGATATGCGGTATCACTATGAATCAAGTAACGCTACGGTGGAGTTATCGATTGAATAGTTTGATTTTAAACAGGAAAAAGGAGCTAGGTGGCGAATTACTTAACCATTGAAAGACTACGGCATCTGTTTCGGATAAAGATGTTGAATGGGTATAGCGTGGTAGCTGATAAAATCGGGGTGGTTAAGATGAAATATCAAGCCGTACTCTTCGACTTGGACGGTACATTGCTCAATACTCTTGAAGATTTGGCGGACTCCATGAATCGGGTTTTGTCCCGGTTGGGATACGCTACGCATCAGGTGGATAAGTACCGATTTTTTGTAGGGGACGGAATGGAGATGTTAGCCGCCAGGGCGTTACCTTCTAATTCTTCCCTGGAGGAAATTAAGAAATGCGGTATTGCAATGAGGGAAGAATACGGTAAGCATTGGGGCGATAAAACCCATGCCTATCCAGGGATACCAGAATTATTGACCGGTTTGGCACAACAGAAAATTCAATTCGCTGTATTATCCAATAAGCCGGATCCGTTGACGAAACTCATTATTAAGGAAATGCTGTCCGATTGGCATTTTCAGCCGGTTATCGGAGCTAGAGAGGGAGTGCCTAAAAAACCGGATCCTTCCGTAGCATTGGAAATCGCTTCAACACTCCAGATCGAACCCGAAAAGTTTCTTTATTTAGGAGATACCGATACGGATATGAAGACTGCGACAGCGGCAAGAATGTACCCGATTGGAGTATTGTGGGGTTTCCGGACTGGTGAAGAATTGCTTGCTTCCGGCGCCAAGACATTGATTCACGAGCCGCCGGAATTGTTGAGACTTTTGAAAGAATAAAATACTTTATCGGTGTGGTTCTGTGGCCCATAATTTAGACATAGGGCCACTGAGCCATAGTAAAAAGATATTTTGATTTACAGTTTAAACTATGATTCTTTTCCGGCAGCGGTCTCGGTCCGGTAGAAATTGGCCGCTTCCAACAGAGTTTGTTTAACATGCGCTGTTTCAGGAGACAACAACACATCATAGGTTTGAGGATACCGTAAACGACGGTATTCATCCGAAAATTCGGCGAGGTTATTTTGAGCCCTGCTCCGGATTTCTTTTACAGAAATCCGTGAGGCCGTTACTTTTCCTTGGACGACTTGTTTCTCATTCAGTTCGCGGTAGTGGTCGGCTTTAAAAACGATCTCTTTAATCAGGTTATCCCGATCATGGGTAATAATCCGGTTTTGTTGGATGGGTTCATCCTCCAGATAAAGCACATCGGCTAACGGACGATCTTCTGCATTGTAATAACGAATAATTTTTTTTCGGCCCGGGTCGGTTATTTTTGCACTATTGGCCGAAATTTTAATCTTGGGTTCCCATCCCCGCTCTCCTTCAATTGCCACTAATTTGTAAACTCCGCCCAGGGAAGCGCAATTACTGGAAGTAATTAAATGGGTTCCGACCCCCCAGGAATTGATTTTTGCGCCCTGCCTTTTCAGTTCGGCGATCAAATCCTCATCCAGTTCATTCGATGCAACGATAAGGGGATTATCAAAACCCTCCTCCTGAAAAAGCCGGTAAGCTTCTTTGGATAATTTCGCCAAATCTCCGGAGTCCAGGCGCACAGCACCCCTGCAGGAAAACCCTTGCTCCCGAAGCTCTTTGAATACTTTTACCGCGTTGGGTATACCGCTTTGCAACGGATCATAGGTATCAACCAATAAGGTGTTATTATTGGGAAATGCAGTGGCATAGGCACGAAAGGCATCATATTCACTATCAAAGCTCATGACCCAACTGTGGGCATGGGTTCCGAGTGTTGGGATATCATACAGTTTTCCGGCCAGAGTATTGGAAGTTCCTATACAACCGCCGATTACAGCAGCCCTAGCCCCTGATATTCCTCCGTCAGGACCTTGGGCGCGGCGTAAGCCGAATTCCATGACCGGATCGCCGTGCGCGGCATAACAGACCCTGGCTGCTTTGGTTGCCACCAAAGTAGGATAATTAAGGGCATTTAAGAGAAAGGTTTCCAGAAGTTGTAAAACTCCTAAGGGACCTTCAATCCGCAGGATGGGTTCATGGGGAAAAACAACGGTCCCTTCCGGTACAGCCCATAAATCAACATTCAAGTTAAGGTTTTGAAGGTAATCTAAAAACCCCCGTTCAAAACCTTGTTGCCCCAGGTAGTCCAAATCGCCGGAATTGAATTTAAAATTTCTGAGGAATTCCAAAACTTGTTCTAAACCGGCAGATAGAGCAAATCCGTTATGGGGAGGCAACAAGCGAAAGAAGTATTCAAAGCAGGCCCGCTGTTCATGTTTGTGATATTTCCAGAATCCATAAAACATTGTCAGCTCATATAAATCGGTGAGCAGAGCGGAGTCTTTGCGTTTGGACCAATCAACGGCAGTATCCTTATTCATAAGATGTTTTCCACCTCATTAGCGTTAATAATTTGTACACCTGCTTCCTGCATCTCGTCAAGGGCTTTTTTCACTGTCCCGGAAGGATTGTCAACTCCTTTGCAGGCATCTTGAACCAGGTATACTTTTAGTTTTTCCTTTAAGGCATCCAGGGCGGTAAATTTGACGCAATAATCAGTCGCCAGGCCGGTGACAAAAACAGTATCTACGCTAAGCTTATGTAAACTTTGGGCGAGCGGTGTCCCCTGAAAAGCACTATAAGCCTCTTCATCAACCGCTGTTCCCTTTTCAATAATCAGGGCGTTAAGAGTGAATAACAATTCAGGGTGAAAATCAGCACCCCGGGTATTGGCGACACAATGGACCGGCCAGGATTTATCGGTAAACTTTGGCGGATTGCCGAAACTGATATGGTTTAGGGGATGCCAATCCCGGCTGTAGACAATAATTTCAAATTGAGGTATCAATTCATTGATAATTGGTATTATCTTGTCGCCTTCTTGCACTGCCAAAGCCCCGCCGGGGCAAAAATCGTTTTGAACGTCAATGACTAATAGAGCTGATTTCATATCAGACACCTCACTTTAATATCATATAAAGTTTCTTTGATATAAGTTTAATTATATGAATTCTTTACCGATATTATTAACCCTGCTTTTAACAAAAATATTTGACCCCTTTTTACTTGGCTCGACACAGAACTGTTTGGATTCAACTCAGGTATACGAACAAACTAACCGTTAAAATACCTGTAATAACGGTTGCAAAGGTATTTTTAAAAAAGTAAGCTGTAAAGCCCGAGGTGATTGCCGCCCATAAGTAATCGTTGGTGATTGTAAAATTGATCTTGTCTTGTCTGACAAAGATCATGGGGACAATCAAGGCGGTCAGTACTGCCGGAGCAATGAAATTCATATATTTCTCCAGCCATGACGGAATTTGTTTCGACCCGGAATATAGGAAGAAGGGAAAACGGGTGCAATAGGTTGCAAGGGCTCCGCCTGTGATTATCAAGATTACAGTAAAAGAATTCATTGGCCAATCCTCCGTGTAGAGGTAAGTATGGATTTTTGAATCAAATCGGCAAGATATCCTGAAAAACTGGCAGTGAATACCGCGATGATGATGTACCATTTGCCGGGCAGGGATAGATAACCCCAAATTGAAACGGCTGCCGAAACAATTGTTGATACAATCGTCGGAAAATCGCAGATTAAAGGGATGAGCATTCCAATAAAAGTTGCCGCAAAAGCAAAATCGAGGACATATTTGATTTGGTCCGGCAACACGTTTCCAAATAAGAAACCGGCTAAAGTTGCAATAAACCAAAAGAGATAGATATTAAGGCCGCATCCTAAAAAAAATAAGGCGGAGGGAGTAGAGGTGTACGAATGATCCCGAAAATAAGAATAAGTTACCGCATAACTTTCATCGGTTAAGAAATAAGCGCTGGCCAATTTGAACCGAAGCGGCTCGTTTTTGAGAGAAGGCGCCAGAGAAGCGGCCATCAAAAAATGACGTAAGTTAATGATGAACACGGTAATGATGACGGTAAAAGGGTTGCCGCCTCCGCTCATCATTTGTACCGCCGTGATCTGGGAAGCACCGGCAAATATGAAACAAGACATACATAATGTTGCGAAGAAAGAAAGTCCCGCCTTTTGGGATAGAACCCCAAACACGATTCCATATATGAATACACTGACTCCTAATGGAAGGGTAATAATGAATCCTTTCATAAAGGGCTGAAGTTGTTTTTCCAGAGGACCGGCTATAGTAATTTTCGGCATGGGTCAGTTCCTTTCGATTTTGCTTGAAATAATGACGAATGGGTAATCAATATGAATTCAATTATACCAACGATTGACTCAATGAAAACATCCAATTACGGGAGATGGAATACCAACCACCCATAGGGGGTTAAATGAAAAATGATTAAAATTAAATTACATCTTCTTTTCCAGCAGGTCTTTTGGTTTTTCAATCGAATCTCTATATATAGATGAAAAAGTCTAGCAGTATTTTAACCGGTTTTGCCAGAAGTGAAGGATGATTCACAAGCAGGAAACCGGTTATTGTTTTAAGGGGGTTATTGTTTCAGGATTCAAAGAATTTGGTCACCGGAATTAGACACTAATCAAAAGGGGTGTTTATGATGGCCTGGACTTTGGAAAATGGAGTACCGAAAGATGTAATGGCGATTGCAACAATTACGGATTGGGTTGTATTTTATTCCAAAGCAAATGATCAGATTTATTTTTATTCGACAAATCCTGGAATTTTAGGACTTACCAAGGAAGAACTGTTGGAGTTCGTGCGGGTGATGGGAGAAAATCATCAGACGTTGCAATGAAAGAGACTGGGGATTTAGAATGAGAAGGGCGGAAATTCAATCGAAAAACGTCTTTCATAATAGTTGCCCGGATTAAGGGAGAAAAGAGGCTGCTTCGAATAGAGGCGGCCCTTTTTTTGTTTATGGGAAGTAAAATCTTTGGCAATAGGAAGGTCGTAATTTACCCAACAGATTTGTAAAGAACGGACATTAACTTTTGATCCCCCATCCTAAATTAGCATGGAACCACCGGACATTCCTCTCGGCGCAGCGAATTCAAAAATTCCGGTCCGACATGAATATTATCGGCAATCAACTCAGGAGGGGTGACGGCCATCATTTGGTTCAGGGAAATTCCTTCAAAGCGATCGCTTTTGAAGGCTTCCAAAAACCAAACCGTTTCATAGCTTGTATTTTGAATATAATGTACGTAGCCAACGGGTACATAGCCGACATCGCCGGCACGGTAATCAAAGGTACGGGATTTGCCGTTTTCCCCAAATACTGTTTGACGCGCCTGGCCGGAGATGAAATATTGAAACTCATCGTTGTTATTATGCCAATGAATTTCCCGCATCGCCCCAGGTTTGATCTCAACCAGCGCCGCGGCGGTGGTTTTCGTAACGGGAAAGTTGGAAGTATCGGCTATTCGCACGCTCCCTCCCAGGGTTTCACGGGGTTTTTGGGCCAACAAGCGATGTTTGAAGCTTTGGGGAACGGTTCCATAGGGGGATTGCACGGCCTCGCACTCCAAGGGACCCGGAACGGTACCCTGATAGATATAAACCTGCCCGGAAGGGAGGCATTTAAAGTCACTTACCGGTACATCGAAATTGGCAGCCAGCACTTCTTTCGGATAGTGTGCAAACAAATCCGACAGGGATATCGTATTCAAGTCGGAAAAATTTCCATCGTCGAAAAGAAGCAGAAATTCGCAACCATCTTTTAAGCCTTGAAGAGAATGGGGAAGGCGTGGGGGAAAATACCAGAGATCCCCCGGACCGATATCGGCAATGAAGTTCCGCCCACATTGGTCAACGGCGGTTACCCGTGCACTACCTATAAGCATATAGGACCATTCAGAGGCTATATGCCAATGAACTTCGCGTACCCCACCAGGGGTTAAACGCATATTAACTCCGGCCATCGTGGTCATAACCGGCATATCTCTCGCGGTAACTTCCCGTGACCATCCTCCTGGTTTTAATGTCATATGGGCGTCGGAGAAGGAAAATTTCATATTTGGGAGTAACCCGGCATCGGTACTGGGCGGGGTCAGGATGTCGGGATTTTCAAGGTCACGAAGAATATCACGGGGGCCGGGATCGGTTGCCCCGGCTATGCCCCTTATCGGCTGCGGTATGTATCCGGACATCATCAGGTTGCATAATGCCCGATTCTGATTTGGTAAATCCATCGAAATTCCTCCAGTGTTTGGTTTCCTCGTCGTAGACTCGATTTCTAGTCGAAATGTTATTTTGGTATATTTTATGAGTGGGATTGAGCACAAGAAACATGTCCGGTACCTCTTTAGAATCATTGGTTAATTGGTTGTTCAATATCAAACAGCCTTCCGTGTTAAAATAGGATCATAGGATGTAGGGATTATTGGATATATGTGGAATAGATTTATGAAACAAAAGCGGTAAGGGAGCCGCAATGATCGGAGACAAGTGAAAGTTATGGGGCATTGACGTATTCATGATAGAACTTACGATAAGAGTTAAAAGAGGAGGAAACGATGGAATTACTGGAAGTAATGCGAAACCGGAAGTCCGTAAGAAAATTCAAAGAGGCGGATATCAGCGATGCCATCATTGAAGATATTTTGGAATCCGCCAAACTTGCTCCGGAAACCGATACCTGCAATTACTATTTTGGGGTGATCAAAGAATCAAAAGTAAAAAATGAAATAGCCGGAGCGACATTATGGGCGGATTGGGTAGCCCAAGCGCCGGTCCTTTTTGTTTGCTGTTGTGATATCAGTTGGGATATCGGCAACCAGAAGGATGACGATTATGGCGTGATCGGGAATAAACTGCGTTATGGTGATGATATCGTCCAATTTTTGAGAAAACACGAAAACCGGAAAGCAGCGAAAACTTTGGTGCAAAGCACACCAGTTTACATAGCAGCCGAACATATGATTCTCGCTGCTGTTTCTCATAATTTGCGGGGGTGTATCGTTGATTTTATCAATATTGAAGAAATAAACCACATCCTGGGGTTGCCGGATCATATTACCTGCCAGCTTCTGGTGGCGGTTGGGTACGCGGCCGAGGCGCCTAAACCTAAAAGGGAAGAATGGAAAGATCATAGAGTTTTTTATGACCAATGGAAATAAAAGGCTGGAATATAATATACAGCTCTATCCGAACCGATGGTTCGATATTGGATCGTTTTTTTTATCCTGCGTCTGTTCATGCAGGATATTTTATTTTATCGTCCTGTTGAAATGGATCGGTTTCAAGAAATGAAATGGACTGGGGCTAAGAGCAATGAGATGAGTGTTCATGAAATATTGGACTGAATATTGGAAAATACACCTTATTTTCTACAAAAGCGGCATAAAACTGAATATTGCTCACAAGGCGTACTTGTGATAAAATGGTTTTTGAAGGTAAGTATGGAAATTTAAGGTAATATAATGGAGGTAGAATAGATTCGCCGAGTGAAAGCAAAAGGTTAATGACAACGATGTCTAAAATGAGATATTCAATAATGCCATATATTGTATTTCTTACGGATTCAATTGCCAGTTAGACAGTCTTAGAAAAAGTTAATTTTAGGAATTACTTTGATAGCGGGTTTAGCCGGTAGGAAAGGGATAAGTTTCGGGCTTGGCTTACAATTATTGGAATTCAAGATTAAATTTAGTAATAGTAGGAGGGGAGTCCTATGATTTCTAAAAAACAAGCCACCTATGGAGGGTTTATTTTATTAATCGCCATGATAATCGGAAGCGGAATTTTATGGTTTGGGAAGGCCCAAGCGAAGTCCGGGAGCTTGGGGTACCATGCTTTAAAGATCAATGGAAATTTCGTCAGTGAAGCGGTTTTTCGCGAAGAACAAAACAAGTTTTTCCAACGCTGGCACCGCACGGCGTCGATGTTACGCAAGTCCGATGAAGAACGCCAGGATTTGCTTGTAGATACAATTATCGACCGGGTGGTAATGGAGGAATTCCTGTTGAAACGTTCCGGCATTCAAGTGGGGCCGCAGGAAATCGAATCCTACCTGGATCAATTCATCAAAACCAAATATGCAACGGAATCGGAATTTCATGAATATCTCGACAGTATTTCCTGTGAGGGTGAAGAGGATTTAAAAAAAATTATCCAGATTTATTTGGTGAAATTAAAGTGTCTTCCCGGTATTGCTCTGCAATATGGCGTTCAAGCATCTCAAACGGAGATTGAAAGGGCTTATCAACGTCAAAAGAGGGAAAATTGGTCGGTGGTCCTGCAGCATATTTTGCTCTCCCCCCAGAAAACCGGGGGCTTCCAAAGCCAATGGAAGCTGGCCTCGGAGATTAGCGGGCAATTGGAAAAAGGAGCTGATTTTGCAACGCTGGCCCGGAAGTATTCCGGTGATCCGGAAACCCAAAGTAAAGGGGGACTGCTGGAACCTTTGACTAAAGAAAAAGTGCCCCCGGCCTTTGCCGCCAGGATCTTTGACGCTAAGCCTGGAGAAGTGATTCCCCCGTTTTTGACGAATTACGGGATTGAAATCCTCAAAGTCCTCAAGCTGAATGGTTTTTACCATTCCCGGGATGAAATTGCGGACATTCTCGTGGTTGAGAAATTTGAAAAATCTCCCCGCTTCAGGGATTGGCTTACTAAAGTGAAGGGGACGATGAAAATTGAAATTACCGATCCGGCGCTGGCTGCCTATGGAGCGTTCAAAAATCAAAAATATCAAACAGCCGCCGGGCTGTATTTTAAAGCGTACCGCCGATATCAACAGGAGTTCTATTTTTACCGGGCTTTTCAAAGTTGCCGGGCGGCCGGAAATTGGGGACAAGTAGTGTATTTAAGTCAAGCCGGGATTAAGAAGTTCGGGATGAAGGTTCCCTATTACATTTATGGCGCCGAGGGACTATGCCATATGAAGAAAAGGTCTCAAGCGCTAAAGTTGTTAAAAACGGCCCTGGCTTTGAGTGTTGATAACGTGGTGGAGAAGGAGCAAACTCTACAAATGTACAATGAGCTCGGTTTTGGGAAAGAAGCCGGGCGGTAAAGAAGAGAATTACCGGGTTATTTTAAAGCCAATTTAAGGATTCGGAAAGGAGGGGTTTTGGAATCAATCATTTACCGACGAACCCATTGGAATAAAAAGAGAAAGAAGGGATGGTAAGTATGAAAAAAATCACTGGATTCTTAATGGTAGTCCTGGCAATCGTGGCAGGAGGGGTATTGTTCCGGGTAGGCGCTGCCAGTTACAATTATGCCGACGCCATTGCCAAAGCAACGGCTTGGTTTGACGCCAACCGCTGTGGCCCTGATGTGGCCGTTAGTAACGTCTTTTCAAGCTGGCGGAGTGCTTGTCACACTTCGGATGCCGTTCCCGGTGGTTTTCATGATGCCGGAGACCATGCTAAATTCGCATTGCCGGCTGCATTTTCCGCTTCAACTTTGGGATGGTCGCTCTATGAATTCAAACCGGCATACGACAATGCCGGAGCCACAACTAAATTACTCCAGGAATTGAAAATTTTCAGCGATTACTTTTTGAAATCGTGGAACGGTACCAGCATGGTGATCCAGGTTGGAGACGGCGGCAGCGATCATGCCTATTGGGGACCACCGGAAAATCAGACTACATCCAGGCCCGTATCTTCATCCAGCACCGCTTCGGACATTATCGGGCAGACGGCGGCGGCTTTGGCCTTGATGTCCATTAATTACCGAAGCGTTGATGCTACATACGCCAACCAGTGTCTTACGACGGCTAAAGCCATGTTTAACGTGGCCAAAACCAATCTTGGCCGGGGCACCGCAGCCAATGGCTATTATACCTCGAGTTCCAATTATGACGATCTGAGTTGGGCCGCGATCTGGTTATGTGTCGCCACGGGCGATCGGAGCTATCTCAGCCCGGTGGACGCCTGGCTGGATCAAAAGAATGATGGCGGCGACAACAACTATCAAAAGCCCTGGACTTTTTGCTGGGACGATTCAACTTTGGGCAATTTAATCATGATGTACAAATTGACCGGTAACCAAAAGTACTACAAAGGAGTCATCTGGAATTTCGATTGGTATACCAAGACACTCACCAAGACCCCTTATGGTCTGCCCTATTTGGATCAATGGGCGGTATTACGCTATGACGCGGCCGAGGCTGGTTTAATCTACGTGATGTATAAGGAATTCGGCCTTTCCAGTTATCTGACGGCAGCCAATCAAATCATCGATTACTGTCTGGGCGCCAATCCGAGCGGCATTTGCTTTTTAACCAATGTTGGCAGCGGTTCAATTCGTCATCCGCATCACCGGGCCAACCAACCCAATCAAAACGACTCTTTCACTCATGGGATGGTCGGCGCATTGGCCGGCGGTCCCAACAATAATGACGGAGTTCAAGATCAGGTTACCAATTATACCAATAATGAAGTGGCCCTTGACTATAACGCCTCATTTTTGCTAGGTTGCGCCGGCCGTTCGTATGTAGCCAACGGCGGACCCAGTGGCACCCCTGTTCCGACTCCGACTCCGGCGCCGGAATCTCCTCCGGGTAACGGTACCGGTTTATTGGCCTCCTATTACCAAGGTACCGGTTTAGCCGGTACAGCCCTTGTGACCAGGGTGGATCCGACGGTTAATTTTAATTGGGGCGGAGGTTCTCCGGATCCGAGCGTACCCAGCGACGGTTTTTCGGCCCGTTGGACCGGGCAGATCGAGGCCCGTACCACCGAAACTTACACTTTTTATTTGAACCACGACGATGGCGCCAGAATGTGGGTGAATAATGTTGCGGTCATTAATAGCTGGGCCGATCATGCCGCCGTGGAAGATACCGGTACCATTGATTTGGTCATGGGACAAAAATACAACATTACGGTAGAGTTCTACGAAAATGCAGGCGATGCAACCTGTCAGCTGTCTTGGAGCACAGCCAACACCATCGCTAAGGAAATTGTGCCCACAACCCAGCTTTACAATTCGGTGGTTCCAACAGTGACACCGACGGTAACCCCGACAGTGACGCCAACGGTAACCCCAACGGTAACGCCAACAGTGACTCCGACTCCGCCGGTGGCAGATGGAGTAGTGTCCTATGTCATTCAAAATGATTGGGGCAGTGGAGCGACAGTCAATATAACGATCAAAAATAACGGGACTTCCCCGATCTCCGGTTGGAAGCTGGCTTGGACTTTCCCGGGCAATCAGAAGATTACTAACGTTTGGAGTTGTAGTTATACCCAGAACGGAGCCGATGTAAATGCGGCTAACCTCGGGTATAACAATGTCATCCCGGCTGGGGGCAGCGTTAATTTTGGATTTAATCTCAGCTACAGCGGTTCCAACGCCAAACCGACTGACTTCATCCTCAATGGTGCGGCAGTCAGGGTTCAATAAAGCACTTTACGTTTACGAGTGGAGCCGGGAAACCGGTTCCGCTCAGAGGAATAACTAGTAGAGCTTATCGTAAATAAACATCAATCAGAAAATGGGGAAGATACGCTCTACTTAAGTAAAACGTTTACAACATTGCGTAGTTATTTAGAGAACGCTTTAAGGCTACCACCGGCTGGATTCCTTATTAAAGGAGGTCCTTTGGATGAAAAAATTATTATGGATGTTTTTTTTAGGGTTGATTTTTTCGATCTTGGGTTTAACCTTCATATCCAGCGCAGCCCCGCCTTCCGGCTTCGTTTACCGGCAAGGATCCCAGCTTTACCTGGACGGTAAGCCTTATTATTTTGCCGGATGCAATTGTTATGATTTATTTACCCATGGCGACGGTTCCAATACCAGCACCACCGATTATATTGAAAATTATTTCATGAACAAGGGCCAGATCGATACCCTGATGAGTCAAATGGCTTCCTATGGGGTCAAAGTGGTCCGGACTTGGGCGTTTTCTCATGAAACCTGGCATGGGTTTGAAACCGCCAAAGGACAATATAACGAGGCGGAATTTATGGAGTTCGATTATATTTTGGAATCTGCCAAAAAAAACGGCCTCAAGATCATTGTGACTTTGGAGAATTTCTGGGAGGCCTACGGCGGTATCGATACCCGGCTTGCCTGGGAAGGTCTGCCCGGCAAGAGTTATGCCAACCGGGCCGTTTTCTTTACCAACCAAAACTGCAAAGATGATTACAAAAAGTTCATTCATCATATGGTGACCAGAATCAATCATTACACCAACATCGCTTATCAGGACGATCCGACGATTTTTTCCTGGGAATTGATGAATGAGCCGCGCTATCAGGATGCCGGAGAAAATACCACCGGCATTACCTTGCGGGCTTGGGTCGATGAAATGGCGGGCTATATCAAGACTCTGGACCCCAATCATATGGTCAGCGCCGGTCTTGAAGGACAGCAGGCATCATACGGCTATGGGGGAGACTGCGGTAATCCCTTTGTCTATATTCATCAGTCGCCATATATTGATTTTTGCAGCGCCCATCCTTATCCGGACGAGTCCTGGGCCAACTTGACGGTTGATCAGGCCCGAAAGTTGATTGACGCCTGGATCAGCGACGCTCAGGAGGTTGTCGGCAAACCTTTTGTCATGGAAGAATGGAATGTCCACAACAATAAAGACCAATATTGGCCGGCTATGCTCGGTGAAATTGAAAACCGGAATGCGGCCGGAAGCCTGTTTTGGAATTTTAACGACATTTATACCAGTGATTTTGATATGCTGGAGGGCAATGCCGTTTTAGCCAGTGTTTTTAAACCCCATGCCCAGCGGATGGCTGCCAAAAGCGGAACGGTGATTACACCGACCCTAACCCCGACTCTGACAGCCAGTCCGACTCCAACCGTAACGCCGACCCCAACTCCTGCTGCTAGTGTCACAGTGTCTTATGTTATTGAGAATGATTGGGGCAACGGGGCCACGATCAACATAACCCTTAAGAATAACGGTACGTCCGGGATAAACGATTGGGAACTGGCCTGGAGCTTCCCAGGTAACCAGAAGATCGCCAATCTATGGAATGGTGTTTATACTCAAAGCGAAACGAATGTAAAAGTGACGAATCTCAATTATAACAAGGTCATCCCGGCAGGCGCCACCGTTAGTTTTGGATTTAACGTCACTTATAGCGGTTCAAACGCGAAGCCATCCGCTTTCATCCTGAATGGCTTAGTTTGTCAGGTGCAGTGACGGTTGAAGGAGCGATGCTGAGGCTGTCTACAAAGTAATGTAAAATCAATACCGTTCATTTCCTTTTGGGACAGGCCAGCAGCTGCCGTCCACGGTAAAATCAAATAAATTAATCCATTAAAATTGACTGAAGTCTCTTTCAAGCGGTATGACTTCCTCCGGACGAATGATCTTGGTTTTCAAAGAACTGTTTGGGGTTATCCCGTTATTTTGCAGCCCGGTTTTCAAAGCTGGAATCTTTTTGTTTTCCTCCAATAAGGAATTCAGGGGGATCTTTTTTGTATTTTTGTTGCTACTGACCAGGTTTTTTCTGCTTCCGTTCACCAGCTCCGAAAGCTGCTGGACGATTTCACTTAAATTTTCGGCCTGGGCATTGAGTTCCTCGGAAGCGGAGGCGGTTTCTTCGGAGTTTGCAGCATTCCGTTCGGTCACAGTCTCGATTTGGATGATCGCCTGATTGACCTGTCCGATACCTTGAGCCTGTTCGTTTCCGGCCGCCGATATTTCCTGCATCAGTTCGCTGACTTTTTTGGCTTGCAGGGTTATTTCATCCAGATCAGTCTTAACTTTTTCACTGATGAGCACTCCCTGGGTGGATAAACCGATATTGGTTTCAATAATGGCCGCTGTATCCTTGGCGGCCTGGGCGCTTTTTTGCGCCAGATTGCGGACTTCCTCGGCGACTACGGCGAAGCCGACTCCGGCTTCACCGGCCCTGGCTGCCTCGACAGCTGCGTTAAGGGACAGAATATTGGTTTGAAAGGCGATATCATCAATCATTTTGACGATTTTGGCCGCCTGGTCGCTAGAATTCTTGATTTCCTTGATGGAGTTCATCATCTCTTGCATTTCCTGGTTGCCTTTTTGGGCGGCATCCCTGGTCAAGCCAGACAGCTGAACGGCTTGAAGCGTATTACCATTGTTTTGCTGCACCATCGAGGTGGTTTCCTGAAGGGTGGCCGAAGTCTCTTCAACGGAAGAAGCTTGTTCCGAACATCCCTCGGAGAGTTGCTGGCTGGAAGCTGCCAATTGTCCGGAGGCGGAAGCCACCTGACTGGCGCTATCCGAAAGCGAGCTGGCGATGATGTTTACCGGAACGGTGATCGAACGGGTAATGGCATAAGCGATCAGGATGCCCAGCGCTACGGCCGTGAGTCCCATCATCAAGAGTATATAGAAAGAGATTTGGGTATGTTTTTTGGTCGCCAGGTTATATGTATTGATGACGTTATCTTGTTCCTTGATAAATTCAGCACTGGTATTTAAAATTTTCCTTGTGGCGGGTGATGCTTCCAAGCGCAGTAAATCCTGAGCTTCCGAATCTTGATGGCTCTGAACCAATGCCAATAGTTTATCATTGATGGGTTTGGCCACGGCAATGTCTTTGATGAGTTGGTCCCGGAGGATCAGGGCTTTTCCGGAAGACATCGTAGCCGTTCCCAATTCATTATAGGCCGCGCTATACTGCGCTCTGGCATCCCGGATCTTTTCAACTTCCTGGCGGATGCTTTCAGGGTCTTTATAGAGGATGAGGGTATGGATGCTGAGCATAATTTGTTGTAGAGAGTCGGATATTTTCGTTGTAAGTTGAATATTCCGGTCATTGACGGCCGTTTGTTCAGTGACTGCAACAAAGCGGTTCATATTGTAGGCGGCCACGGATATCATCAACAACATTAAAACTAACAGCACCGTAAAACCAAAGGCGATCTTGCTTCCTAATTTCATTTTGGTTTGCATGAATAATCCTCCTTGTTATTGTGAGTTAGCGATTGGTTTTATAATAAAGCCTGTAATATATTGAAATAAATCCCGGGATGTTATTTAAATTTGATATATTTTAATATTAATATAGTTAATTAACTTTGTCAAATAAAATTTCGGTAATGTTAATTATTAACCAGATATAGAACATTTGACGGGGAGTCCTTAAACGGGAGCATGATCGTAAACTGTTAATTCTGGAGCAAGGGTCCCTGGGTTAGGCTAAAAGACGGATTGGCCACAGGAAAAGACCTGTGGAATAAGGCGCGTTATGAAAAAGGGATGAAATTTGGAGAAGAGCAGTTTAGGGATGAATAATCGATAGACTTAAGCAAGTGCTTCTTATTTGGGTGGGGTAGCGATGACCGCGCAAACCGGAGCGATAAGAAAAACGATTGGCGCAGTTATCTATAGATATTGAATTAAATTTTTTTGAAAAAGGTGGCCTAAAAAAAGTTAACGGAGCCAGATTCACGGGATTAAGAAAATAGTTAATTCATGAAAGTATTTTTGTTTTCATAAGCCTTCCCCCGTAACCATCATGATCACCCCCAGACTCATCCGGATGGGTCTGGGGATTTTTTGGTTTCAAAAATATTTTCAAGAAAATATTTTTTTAAAAGGATTTTTATACCTTCATCAAGAATTATATGTTAACGATTACGTGAGCGTTAACGTGACCGATTACATATGGGTTTGAGGTTGTTTTATGAATATTACGATGAAAGATATTGCTAAAATGGTTGGGGTTTCAACCAATACGGTTTCGCGGGCGTTGAACGGGAAAAAAGAAATCAGTGAGGAAACCCGGAAACGGATTAAGGAAGTTGCTGAAGAACTGGGTTATACACCCAACAGTATTGCAGCTTCTTTAGCTTCCCGAAGAACGAAAGTTATCGGGTTGATCACCTCGGATATTGAGGATCCTTTTCATGCCCAGCAACTCAGAGGCGTAGAAGACATTGCCAGGGAACATGGATATTCGCTTATTATTTTTAACACCGATGAAAACCCGGAGAGTGAATTGCGGGCCGTCAATACCTTCAGGAGCATCCGGGTGGCGGGGATTATTTTGAATTCGGTTTTCCCTGGATTTCAACATATTGAAAGACTTCGGAAACAAAATACCCCTTTTGTATTGATTAATCGGCGTTTGCCCGATATTGACGCCGATTATGTCATTAATGACAACTTCAACGGGGAATATGAAGCCACCAAACACCTCATCGGGTTGGGCCATGTAAATATCGGCCTGATTTTAGGCCCACAGCGGATCACCAGCGTCCGGGAGCGGCTGGCCGGATATTCCAAAGCAATGATTGAAGCCGGGCTTTCCATCAATCAGGATCACGTCCTATACGGTAAAAATCTAAAGCCCGAGACCGGCAGAGAACTGACCGAACGGTTATTGGCGATAAATCCCCGCCCGACTGCAATTTTAACCTATTGCGATACTTTGGCCCTTGGCACTTATGCCGCAGCCCATCAGGGGAATTTGGCGATTCCCGAGGAGCTAGCGATTATTGGTTATGACGATGTCTTAATTGCTTCTTATTTGGATGTTCCGCTAACGACCATATCTCAGCCGGCTTATAAAATGGGGCAGGCTGCTTGCGACATCCTTTTGGAAAGGATTCAAAGCAGCGAGGAAGGATTGAACCTTAAAGATCTACCGAAAAAACATTTGATTTTTCAACCTCAACTGGTGATTAGAAAATCTTGCGGCGTCCATGCCAAACCGCTTCATGACGGCGCTTGAGTCTTTCGCTTGCGTTCACCCGGAAAGGACAAGATCAAATGGTTTTAGACACAACCACGATACGAAAAGGAGAGAAAGATGATGAAACATTTTCCGGAGTTTTTCAAGAAAACGTTGAACCGGGTTCCGGATGCGCCCGAGGGCATGGATGGATATTGGTTTGAAAGCGAGGATGGCTCTCAGGTTGTTTTTTGGGAGAATGTCTCCGGTGGGAAAGTACCCCCTCATCAACACGATTTCTGGGAATATTGCTATGTGGTGGAAGGCTGTTATGAGGGCATTGTCGACGGAAAACCCGTTATTTTGAATCCGGGGGACGAATGCGCTATTGCTCCGGGTGTGATTCATGAAGGAAAACACAGTGCTCATTATCGAGCCATTGACATTTTCGGAGGGTCGAGGATCGCCCACTGCCCCTGGAAGAAATGAGTCAATTGATTCGGGCGATTCGGGAGAGGGTTTTGAAGAGAAAAAGGGGGTGAGGGGATCTAACCATAAATCAAGGGGAGCTACATTACAGTCAAATCAAGCATAAGGAGGAAGCAATCATGAGACGACAGATCTTTGCAGCAAGTTTAGTAATGGCCTTGTTCTTATTGATAGCCGCAACAGTCTCGGCCAATACCACGATTAATGTTTGGACAGGTTTCCCGGAGCTTGAATCGTTTTATAAATGGGCGGGGGCCGAATACAGCAAAGCCCATCCAGGGGTTACCGTTCAAGTCCTAAGTACCAGTCTGCGGGAATTCGAACAAAAACTCACCGCCTCCATGCCCACAGGTACAGGCCCGGAAGTTTTCGATGCCGGTCCTTATATTGCGATCAAATTGGTTGATGGCGGCCTGCTCCCTGCGAATCCGAAAGACATGGACGCTTACTTGAAAAGCGGAGCCTGGAGTAAGTTCGCAGTAGATTATTCCACCATCAGAGGTAAAACTTACGGCATTCCTTTAATGAATGGAAGCCGAGCGGCCTTGTTTTATAACAAGACCATGTTTAAAGAAGCCGGACTTGATCCCAACAATCCCCCGAAAACCTTTCCTGAACTGATGCAAGCGGCCAAAAAACTAACGAAGTACGAAAACGGTAAAGTTGTCCGGAGCGGACTTAGCTTACGGATCTCTGGCGGCGGCAGCGGTTTAACCGAGAAGTTCCGCTTTGTCCTGCATAATGCCGGCGGCGATTTAATTGTTCCGGCAGGAAACGGCAAATGGAAAAACGGTCTGGATAATCAGGCCGGCCGGAATGCGTTGCAATTTTATATTGATGCTTTGTACAAGTATAAAATCGATGACCCTCAGGTGAAACATGATTCAGATGCTTTCGTCACCGGTACGACCGCGATGTTTATGCGTGAGAGCTGGGTTATCGGAGAAGTAAAATCCAAGAATCCCAAATTAGATTATGGCGTTGTGCCGATGCCCGCTTGGAAAAGACACGATACCTTGGCTCAACCTTGGTCGGTTTATATGTCGATGGAAGGTTCCAAATCCAAAGAAGTCCGCGATTTTATCAAGTTCTTAACCAGCGAGCAAGCGGCCTCCAAACTTATTGAGCTCTCCGGATGGATCCCGGAACGGATCCAATTTGATTCGAATGAATTGCTGAAACAAAACCCGCAATATCAGATCTTTATCGATCCGCCGAAAGAAGTCGGATTTTACGCCGATCCGGTCATTCCGGTGTTTGACGAGATCCAAACCAAAGTTGCCGACAAACTGGTTGAAACCTTCTTAAACAGCAAATTGGTTGACAATCCCCAGGGTATCAAAAATGCCACCAAACAAATCGGTGATTTGGTCGATTCAATTTTAAAACGCAACGGCGCTTACGGAAAATAAGCTTCAGGTTTAAGGCCCTAACGTCTCCCCGGAATGGTCCTTGGGGAGACGTTTTCAATACTCCACGAATATTAATCAGATTAAATTTCATGAAAGAAAGGTGTGGCGGATGGGGCGCTTTGATTCACCAAAATTTTTTACCGCGGAACGTTCCCGGATTACCTTTTGTTATCTGATGCTCTTGCCGATCTTGATTATGTTTCTAGTTTTGCGAATCATTCCAATTGCCCAGACATTTTGGATGGGTTTTTTCGACTGGAAGCTCATCGGCAGCGGCCGTCCTTTCATCGGTATCGATAATTACCTGTCCTTGATGACCGATGATCAATTCTGGATCTCGATTTACAACACGTTTTTATATGCCGGGGCCAGTGTGATTCTTTGTCTCATCCTTTCACTTCCAATCGCTGTGGCTTTGGCGAAGAAGATGAAATTCACCGGAATTTATCAAGCCATCTATTTTCTCCCGTTTATTACCCCGATGGTTCCGATGTCGGTGGCCTGGAAATGGATTTATGACCCGAAATACGGTATTTTGAACTTTCTCTTGTCTTTTGTGGGAATCAAACCCGTCGGGTGGTTGATTTATCCCGGGGTTGCCATTTGGGCGCTGATTTTAATGAACATTTGGAAAAACCTCGGATATAATATCGTCCTGTTGATAGTCGGATTGAAAAATATTTCTCCGGTATACTACGAGGCGGCCAGTATCGATGGAGCGGTCGGTTGGAACCGTTTCAGGTACATCACTCTTCCGCTGTTGAAACCGATGCTTTTGTATGTAATCGTAACTTCAACCATTAATGCTTTTAACGTATTTACCCAGGTATACGTGATGACTCTGGGTTCTCAGGCGGCGCCGGGCCGGGCGGTTCGAGTTTTGTTATACGATATCTATGAAAACGGCTTTCGTTATTTCAGACTGGGTTATGCTTCGGCTGAAGCCGTCATTTTAACATTAATCGTGATTGCCCTGACCTTAATCCAGTTTAAAGCAGTTAAGTCTGAGGAATAGGGGGTTGTTCAAGATGGAAATCAGCTCAAGCCGCAACCATTGGCTTGTTTCTGTGCTCAAACATGCTTTGCTGTTATTCGGAGCCGTATTTATGGTTATTCCTTTTGTCTGGATGTTTTCAACATCTTTCAAACCCGAAGTGGAGGTTTTAGCTTGGCCACCGCAAATTTTTCCGCAAAATTTCACTTTCCGGAATTTTGTTGAGCTGTTTGCCCAGGCGCCGTTTTTACGTTTCTTTTTAAACAGCACGATTATTTCGATAACTTCGACAGTAGTTGTTTTGCTCACTTCGATTATCGGAGGTTTTATTTTCGGTAAATACGCGTTCCCTGGACGGAATCTTTTATTTTCCCTGATTTTAGTCACCGCCATTGTCCCATTCGAAAGCTATATCATTCCTCTGTATACAACAATGGTCCAATGGCATTGGATCAATACTTACCAGGGAATTATCGCTCCTTATCTGGTGATGAGCTTCGGGATATTTCTAATGCGCCAGCATATCAGCTCGACCATCTCCGATGAACTGATGGATGCGGCGCGAATTGACGGCTGCACTGAGTTCCGGATTTTGAAAGATATCGTCTTGCCATTGACAAAATCTTCCGGCGGCGCCTTGGGTATTTTTGCCTTTACCCAGGCATGGATGGCTTTTATGTGGCCGTTACTGATGGCGAATACCAAAGAAATGTTCAATATGGAATTGGGATTGACGATGTTCCAGTTTAAGTTTAGCACCAATTATAGCCTGTTGATGGCAGGTTCGGTACTTTCGGTATTGCCGATGATCTTGATTTTTGTAATATTACGAAGACAAATCATTGAAAGCATCTCTTTAACCGGCTTAAAAAGCTGAGCAAATTTTACATCATCCTGAAAGGACAGAAAGAAAATGGAACCTAATGCGCAGAAGCAATTTTCAGTGGATAACCTTAAAGTGAATATCTTTCCGGACCGGGCGGAAATGGGCCGGGGAGTGGCCGATGCAGTTGCCTCCAAAATCAAGGAACTTCTGGCGAAACAAGAACGGGTGTCGATGGTTTTTGCGGCTGCCGCTTCTCAAAATGAATTTTTGGATTTTTTAGCTACAATCCCAGGCATAGACTGGTCCAGGGTCGTGGTATTTCATATGGACGAATATATTGGACTCCCCGCCGGTCATCCCCAACTGTTTGGCGTTTACTTATGTAAAAAGATTTTTGATCGGGTGAAGCCGGGGAAAGTTTTTCTGCTTGACGGCCAGACAACTACATTGGAGCGGGAGATGGAGCGATATACTCAACTTCTCAGGGAATATCCACTGGATATCGCCTGTATCGGAATTGGAGAAAACGGCCACATCGCCTTTAACGACCCGGGTATTGCCGACTTTAACGATCCAGTCCTGATCAAACGGGTGGAACCTGATTTGACTAGTCGCAATCAACAGGTCCATGATGGATGTTTCCAGTCGCTAGCGGAGGTTCCGACCCAAGCCTATACGTTAACGATTCCCGCGCTGATTGCGGCGAATTGGGTGTATTGCACGGTGCCCGGATCGACGAAGCGTCGAGCCGTTTATAATACTGTTCGTGGTGAAATCACTCCTGATTGCCCGGCTTCAGTTTTGAGAGTGGTCGAGCATGCCGCTTTATTTGTAGATCGGGATTCGGCGGCCGATATTATGGCGTAATCCATGGACCCTTTAGGATGATGAAATTTTGATTTCATCCGTATGTACGCGGCGGCAATCATTGGCCGCATCTGCCTTAAGACTTTTCATGGGGGAGCTACCGTAGCAACATCCTGAAAGGAAAGAAAGAAAATGGAAGATAACGCGCAGAAGCAATTTTCAGTGGATAAACTTAAAGTGAATATCTATCCGAACCGGGCGGAAATGGGCCGGGGGGTGGCCGATGCGGTTGCCTCCAAAATCAAGGAGCTTTTGACGAAACAAGAACGGGTTTCCATGGTCTTTGGAGCTGCCCCCTCCCAAAATGAATTTTTGGATTCTTTGGCTACAATCCCGGACATTGACTGGTCCAGGGTCGTGGTATTTCATATGGACGAATATATTGGACTCCCCGCCGGTCATCCCCAACTGTTTGGCGTTTACTTACGTAAAAAGATTTTTGACCGGGTGAAGCCGGGGAAAGTTTTTCTGCTGAACGGCCAGACAACTTCCTTAGAACGGGAGATGGAGCGATATACCAAATTTCTCAGGGAATATCCGCTGGATATCGCCTGTATCGGAATTGGAGAAAACGGCCACATCGCCTTTAACGACCCGGGTATTGCCGACTTTAACGATCCGGTCGCTATCAAACTGGTGGAACCTGATTTGATAAGTCGTAACCAACAGGTCCATGATGGGTGTTTCCCATCGCTAGCGGAGGTTCCGACGCAAGCCTATACGTTAACCATTCCCGCGCTGACAGCGGCGAGGTGGGTGTATTGCACGGTGCCCGGATCGATGAAGCGTCAAGCCGTTTTTAATACTGTCCGTGGTGAAATCACTCCTGCTTGCCCGGCTTCAATTCTGAGAATGATTGAGCATGTCGCTTTATTTGCAGATCGGGATTCAGCAGCCGATATTATGGTGTAACCTATCCTCTTTACGATGATGAAATTATGAATGGAGCCCTTCATGGACTTATTTGTATCTTCAGTCGATATTACATGGCGAGTATTGATCGTTTTTTCCCTGGCCATTTTTGGAATTATCGCCAGGAAATGCGGGTTCCTAAGGGAAGAGGCCAGAATGTCTTTTGCCGACGTCATGTGGAACATTACTTTACCGCCTTTGGTTTTTGTCTCCATGACCGCAGATGTGAATTGGGGCCGGCTCATGACCGGTATGATTGCTCCGGCCGTTGCCTTGCTATTGGTGATTTTGGTATCCTTAGGGGGCATGGTATTGGGAAGGCGGTTGTCGTTGACCGCCGACCGCCTTAAAACTTTCCAGATCCTCTGTGCCATGCCCAATTCGGCTTTTATTGGGTTTCCAGTTATCTTATCAATCTGGGGCCGTCAGGGACTGGCTTACGCAGTTTTATACGATGTCGGGACCACGGTTGCCTTCTGTTCGATTGCCCTCATGATTATGAGAGGCGGTGGAGATTGGGGTGAAAATTGGAAATCTTTGCTTAGTCCGGCGCTGGCTGCGGTAATCTGTGGGTTGCTCATCAATTGGTTGGGAATCAAAATTCCCCCTTTGATTCTGGCCCCGCTGCGAATCATGGGGGATGCTACGGTTCCTCTAGCCATGTTACTGATGGGCTATACTCTTGGAGGCCTTAAGCTTGGATTTAACTCACTGACCTGGGAGTTGGGACTTGTTTGCCTTTTGAAACTTTTGCTTTGCCCAATCCTTGCCTATCTTGTCTTGCTGCCGCTTCCGATTACCCCTTTGGTGAAATCGGTAATCGTCCTAGAAACTGCCATGCCCAGCATGGCCAGTACTACCGTACTGGTTGAAAAGTTCAAAGGGGATGGGGAATTTGCGGCAACCGGAATATTGGCGACGACGGTATTCAGTATCTTTACGATTCCACTGGTTGCCGTATTCCTGGCTTTTTAATTTGAGTCAAAGAATCTTTTTGGAAACGGGGAATGACAGCATGAAATGTTTCATCCGTTTGGCCGACGTCGCGCCTATCGCTGAGGATGGACATTTGTCCTACGAAATGTTAACTGAAAACAACGGTTGTGTGGCAGGTTGTTCCGCCGGTATTAGCGTTTTTTCGGAGACCGAATATCCTTTGCCGGCAGTGCATGATGATCAGGAAGGTTTTTTGGTTCTTGAGGGTTCAGGTTCGGCTAGGGTCGGGGAAGCAGAGTTCCTTATCGAACCGGAGGCCTCTTTTATCGTTCCGGCGAGGACTCCCCATTGTATTAAAAAGGATCCCGCCTCCAATCTGCTCAAAGTGTTCTGGTTTCACAGCGCGGTTAAGTAAGAAAAGCGCATGGTTTCGAAAACTCAGAGGCTGTCTAAAAAGTAATGGAAACAATTAAGAAATACAATAGATAGGTTTGTTTAATCGATGATATTGTATTTTTTTATTGCTCGTGCGTGAATGCACGAAATTACCTTTTGGGATAGCCTCTTTGATTTGAGGGCGTTGCGAAGCTGAATCATGAAATGGTGAGCTCTCCGGGCAAATCAAGAGAACGTCACTCCATGGAGCTTTATTGGAGAGAGAAGTCGGCATATTCCTTGACAGATTGTCAAAAATGAAGTACTTTTAAAATAAGGGCATGTTAGTTTTAACTAACACTCAACCGGTATTAGGAGGGGTTGTCCCAAGTTCGTTACTTCCATCGGATATACAGAGAAATCTATATTGACTTCGGAGTTGAGAATTGAGAATGGAAAGGGGTTTTATCCAATGCAAACCAATTTTTTAAATGGTCTGAGTCCGCTCCATCAGGCTCTTATCGCAACCGGCTTTACTTGGTTCGTTACTGCCCTTGGCGCAGGCCTGGTGTTCTTTTTTAAAAGCATCAACCGGAAAATTTTAGATTCGATGCTGGGGTTTGCCGCCGGAGTGATGATTGCCGCCAGTTTTTGGTCGCTCTTGGCTCCCGCCATTCAAATGTCCGAAGAATCGGGGAATTTACCATGGCTAGCGCCATTAATCGGTTTTTTGGCCGGCGGTGTTTTTTTAAAAATAGCGGATTCCCTGATTCCCCATTTACATCTGGGGATGCCCCTTGAAAAAGCGGAAGGAGTTAAAACGAGTTGGAAACGGAGCATCCTGTTGGTTACGGCGATTACTTTGCATAACATACCGGAAGGTTTAGCGGTTGGTGTGGCGTTTGGCGCGGTCGCCGCCGATATCCCCTCAGCCACCCTTGCCGGAGCGGCGGCTTTGGCATTGGGGATCGGTATTCAAAATTTTCCGGAAGGAGCAGCGGTCTCGATTCCCCTTCGGCGGGAAGGGCTTAGCCGGTTTAAAAGTTTCTGGTATGGCCAGTTATCGGGGTTGGTAGAGCCGGTTGCGGGAATTGTCGGTGCAGCGGCGGTGTTGGTTATGAGGCCGTTATTACCGTATGCATTGTCATTTGCGGCAGGGGCCATGATTTATGTTGTGGTGGAAGAACTGATACCGGAAGCCCAGTCATCCGGAAATTCCGATTTTGCCACCATGGGTACAATGTTGGGATTTGCTGTCATGATGCTCCTGGATGTTGGTCTTGGTTGAAATGAAACCAACTCAATGTAAAAATGAGCAACCGAAAAAAATTGAGCATAAGACCAAACCCCTTAAAGATGACGGGGCGGATAAATTGTTTATACCCCCATGGAGTATGGAGACAGGAAATAGAACATTCTAAAGTGATTGTTGAGGATGAGAAAGCCGTCGAGCTGCTAAACCGGCTCGATTAGTTTTTTTTAAGCATATCAAAGAACAAGAAATTTTTCCGCACCATCCCTCAAATCAAAGAAGTATCCACTTTTCATCGTCGTAGTTTTTCCTAGGAAAACTTAGAATCGATTCTGATGAATGTTTTTTCTACATCGATTGAACGGTTGTATGATGATATTTTCATTGTTGCAATTTCCTTGCGCCATAACACATTAAATTTTTCCCGGGAAATTCAGGGGATATTAAAAAAGTATTACTTTTCAGAAAATTATTATCGTAGACCCGGTTTCGATTATGGCTTACAATAAATAGGTAAATATGGTAAAACAAGGTATGGTAAGGGTCATGAATGAAAAAGGGAGGGTAAGATGATGAAAAGCAAAAATTTGATGCGGCTGCTATTTACGATCGTTATTGGATTGAGTGTAATGAATATCCATGTTACCGGTGTTTATTCAGCTACCAGCCAATTCAAGGGTGTAAACTGGGCTGACTCCAGGGATAACTTTGTCGATGGTGTTTTATATGTTTCAGGACTCAGTTCCACGGATACTTATTCATCCGCTTCAACGGTAGCGGATAGAGTGATCTCCGGGATCATGTCCCTGACGGGTTCTAATAGTGTCCGGATGCCCATTAATGAAGTTACGGTTTCCAGCTATTGGAGTACCTACACAGGGGCTATCGATAAAGCCCTTGAAAAAGGAAAGGTCATCCTCTGTTATTGGGCTTATAGTGGCGGAAAGCCGGCAAATACCACAGCTTTCTGGAATATGTGGACAACCGTCGTAAGTAGATACGGTAGCAACTCCAATTGCTATTTTGAACCAATTAACGAGCCCTACGGTTATAGTGCGACCGATTTGTGCAATTTGTATTATACCTGGATTACCAACTATTCCAGCGTGCCCCAGAGCCGGGTGATTCTCGATGGGAGCGGGTATGCTCAAAATGTTTCCAATGTCGGCGGCGACAGCCGCTTAAGTAATTGTTTGTTGGCCGTACATGATTATTCATTTTTTGTTTCCGACCCCTATCGGACCGAAGGCGAGTGGCAAAATCATCTCGCCGGCTATGTTGGCAGCTATGCCAGCCGTACCGTTTGCACGGAATGGGGTTACCCGAATAGCCCCGGTACCAAGAATGGCGTTTCTTATGATTATATCGACTATAATGCTACCTCAAGCAGTACTTTCTTTTATTATTATTGTCGAGGGCTTAGCAACCAATTGCGCGGGTTGGGAATGGGGAGCTTTTATTGGCCCGGTTTAAGGGACGGAGATTGGTATAGCATGACCACAAAGAGTGGCAGCGGGTCAAATATTGCATTATCAATTTCTAACGCTTCCGGCCTTTTCCGGCTTAAATATGCCTGGGGCGACAACGGTATCAAAATTAAGAATGTTGCCACCGGTTTATACCTGGACAGTATGGGCCGGACAGCGGATGGTTCCAATGCCGGTCAATATGGCAGCAGTTCCGGCGACAACCAGCAATGGGCAATTGAAGGTGCGGGAAGTTATGTAAAAATTAAGAACCGGGCCTCCGGACAGTATTTAGATGGTTGCGGGCGGACAGCCGACGGTTCCATTTGCGCTCAATACAGCAGCAGTTCCAGTAGTAACCAGCAGTGGACTCAGGAAATATCCGGAAGTTATGTCAAGTTTAAAAACCGGA
Source organism: Bacillota bacterium (assembly GCA_023401925.1). Lineage (GTDB taxonomy): Bacteria > Bacillota > UBA4882 > UBA8346 > UBA8346 > UBA8346. The sequence continues at coordinate 52,012 of JAEXDA010000057.1, read as the reverse complement.
CGACCGGATTATATTTAGACGGGGCGGGAGTGACTTTGAATGGCTCTGATTTGAAACAATATAGCAGTAGTTCCAGTAATAATCAAAAATGGGCGGTTGTAGTTCCCTGATAGCTTTGGGAATTGCTGGTGATTCCAAATTGCTTTAATGTTTAACCGGGCCTGGACGATGAACGCCGGCAATAGAAAGGGACTTAAACAGCATATTAACTAGTAAAACGTTCTCTAAATAACTACTCAATGTTTGTGAAGGTTTTACTTAAGTAGAGCGTATCTTCCCCATCTCTGATTGCCAGTTATTTACGATACGCTCTACTAGATTTTATGGATTTACAGGATTCTTATGTTTTTTGCATAGCACAACTTTTCGGATTTTAATCCTGTAAGTCCTATCTCCATTGATTTTGCGAAGGATATCCCTCAACATTTCCATGAAGATTGTTTTCCGTTGCGATTTCTTTTCATGGTTACCGATTTTCAATAACTATACTGAACATAAATATATTCGTCTTTTGGCGCTTTGACTTTATAGGCCTTGGTAGCGTTAAAATAAGGAAAGACCTTTTCCGGCGGCACCATATTGGCCACAGGCTCAATGATTTTTAATTTTTCGTTGAACGGCAGCAATTGAATCATCCCTTCAACGCCGACCCAATCGCCATCGGAGAATCCCATCTTGTCAGGAAGTTTTACCAGGATCCCCAGAGGAAGCATATCAGCGGCACAACAGGTAACCACCATCCGGTAGACGACGATTTCCTCTTTTTTAAGCATGGATGATTTCAAAACCTTACCTCTGAAAAAAATTTTAGTCTTTAACAACTTTTGTTTGGGAGCTTTCGGGGTATCAAACAGAATATCCCCGATTTCCAATTGAGTATATTCTTTATATTGAACGGGAGTGGAGGGTTTTGCCGCATCCGCCTGAAGTGGAACAGTCATCCATAACAAAAGCAGCAATAGCGGCAGAAAAATATTATTTTTCAGATTCTTCATGATTTAACTCTCCTATATTCAAAAGTGGTTCTGGTATGAAGTTGCTTCTTGAACTATTTTCGACTGAAAGAAACTTCGTATCAATAATAAAGATATTCCGATGAAGGGATGCCGATTTTATATGCCTTTGACGCAGTAAAATAAGGATAAACATTTCCCTGCGGAACCATTCCGGCCAGAGGTTCAATCGATTTGAGTTTCTCGTTAAAAGACAGCAATTGCAAAGTGCCCTCAACTCCAACCCAATCCTGATCATGGAATTGGGTTTTTTCAGGCAACTTTACCAAAATCCCTGAAGGAAGGGCGTCAGCTGCGCAACAGGTAATGATCATCCGGTAAACAACAACTTCATCGTTTTTGATCAGGGGTGACTTTAATACTTTGCCCTGTAAAAAGATTTTGGAGGTAAGCAGTTCTTGGAGCGGAGCTTTTGATCCATCATAAAGAATGTCTCCGATATCCAATTGGGTATATTCCTGATAATGATCGGGAATAGGCCGGTTTACCGCGCCGGCCTCCGATGATAAGACGATCAGCAACGAAAGTTGAATTACCCATCGAAAACTGTTGCTGTTTCCAATCTTCACGATTAAAACCTCCTTCGGAGTAAGTTATGGGCGGGGAATAAGTTGAGGAAGACGCAAAACAGGAAAACAAACAGCGCGCACAATCCGAAGATGAACAAGAGGGCCTTGACTTTGAAGCTTCTAAGTAACAAGGCCGAGTTTTTGATATCGATCATTTGCCCGAATACCATAAAAGCCATCACGCTTCCCAAGGGAAAGTGATATAGAAAGGAACGGGCCACAAAAGCATCGGCTTCAGCGCATAGCGATAGGCATAGAGCTAAAAACATCATCACTAAAACGGATAAAGCAGGGTTTTTCGTAATCACCATGAAAAATTGTTTGGGTAGCGCCGTTTGAATGATGGCCGCAATCAGCGTGCCGATGATTAAGAATTTACCGACCTCCAGGAATTCGTCGTTGGCATGGCCAAAAATGTCGCCGATTACCGACCCCCGATGGGAGGAATGATTGAACTCTTTCTCTGTCGTAGCAGCGATTTCCGATTCCCGGAGGGCCTTTTGATGAAAAAGGGTTTCAATGGAAGGGAAGAATTTACTGGCGATGAAAGCGATAATGATTCCCACGGCGATGGCCATCCCCACCCTCGTCAATGTAATCGGCAGGTTGTAACCAAAGGCCGTGGCGGTGGCCCAGACTGTGATTGGATTGACCAAAGGCGCGGTAATCAAAAAAGCGATCGCCATATAGGGAGGAACTTTTTTAAGCAAGAGCCGCCTGACTATAGGAATAACCCCACAGTCACATACAGGAAAGAAAAATCCAGCGCCAATCGCCAGCAGGATCCCCGGTAATTTGGCGGACCGGGCCAGTTTGTTTTCGACCATCTCCACGGTAACCAGGGTATTCATTAGGGCTGAACCGAACACCCCGATTAAGACGAAGGGCAAAGCTTGAATGATAATACTCAAGAAGATTGTCACCAGTTGCGGCAGTTTGTCAAAGACATTCGATCCGTTCGCCTGATAGCTTAAGATTTGCGGCGGGACCAGGATTGGCAATAAAAGCGGTAAAAGCAGTAACAAACTGGTCTTTTCAAAATGTTCAGAATGGCAGCAATGACAGTCAGGTGAATGTTCCGAGTGAGATAAATTCGGCTTTCGTAGATTGTTTATCAGCATAGCCACTAAAATAGATAATGTCAAGACCGTAAGAAATGTTAGCTTGGGATTGATATAACTGCGAATATTTCCCGTTGTCAGCAGGAAAGACAGCAAGCAAATATAGCCGATGAAGACGGCAGTCAAGTAATTCTTTTTTAGATTATTCATAGGGATCCCTTTCTTTGGTTTATTTCAGAGTTAATTAAAGAATTTTATTGAACTTAAAATCCGGCAAGTCTTCAATGGAAGAGATTTGGCATTTGCTTGACGGATTCATGGTAAAGCAAATCCCAAAAAGGCATAAAAACACAGTTTTTCACCGGGTTAATGCCAATCGTAATTTTATGTCTGGAGGAAAATTAATTGAAAAGGAACATACAAGGAGGCGCCCGGTTATCATAACCGGTTCGAGAAGGTATTGTAACGGTTGGAGTCTGGAAGAGAGAGATGATTTCGATGAGAATCAACAATAACTTGAGTATAAATACAAGGCTACAGGTGAATCCAGTTTGGAGAAGTTGGCATGAAAGGCAATGATCATCCCCGTCATCCCATGGAGAAAGCAGAGGATGGGTATGACAGGACAACAATAACATCAAGCCGATGACTAGAAAGATGCTGATTTTAAGAATGACTGATTTTTTCATTTTGGCCACAGAAATCCATATTTTATCTTTCAGTGTTGACGGAATGCAGAATATTTATCCTTTCGTGATGATTGAACGGGTTCCTGCTTCCGGGGGGACTTTTCTTTTGGATAACGCAGTGATTGTTATTCGTGTCGTTAAGAATCTCTTTTCTCTAACGTAAATGGTGAGGCAGTGTTCCGGAGTTGGATGAAATCATTTGGATATTTTTCAGTAAAAATAAGCGGGCTTTCGGAATTGAATCTTCTTTGAAAAGCATAGTATATTGTGGTTCTACGGGATAAATGCAAAAGATTCTTTTTATAGCCCTTGCTAAATGAACGCCTACCCGGCAGGTTTTTTTATTTGTTGTGGATATAGCTTGACGGGAAAAATTGAAAATGATAGAATTTATATGCAAGAAATTCTTAATTAGAGGGAACGATATGGAAAATCAATTCGTTATTCTCAAAGAACAAGGTTATAAATTGACCAAACAACGTTGCGAAATTTTAGCAGCTTTGGATGATAGCCCGCCACTAATGGCCGAGGAAATATTCCGCCTTGTTAATAAGCATTGTAAAGTCAATTTGAGCACGGTTTACCGTAATCTGGGCATTTTGCAAAAAATGGGACTGATCCGGAAAGTAAACAGTTTAGGTCAGGCTGATCAGTATGAATTGGTGAAAAATCACTGCAGACATGATTTGGAGTGCCTTAAATGCGGGGCCAAAGTGGTTTTTTCGGAATGCATCTTCGATCAGTTGGTTCAGGAGATTGAGTTGAAAACCCATTATAAAGTGAAGAAACATAATTTGGAGTTATTCGGCACTTGTCCGAAATGTTCCAGTCAATAAAGAGTCTGCGAGGAATCATGCGGAAACGGTTTTTCATTGTTATCATTATCTTTTCATTGGTAATTCTAACCGGCCATATCCACTTTCAACATTCCGGCGATGATGATGTGTCTGATTGCCCTTTTTGCATGCTTTTACATACGGGCCTTGGTTTTTCCTTGCCGTTTGAGCTTTCCTTATCTTTCACTGTGTTGGTTGCCGGCAGTTTCAATGCGGCAAAAAAGATAAATTCCATCAGGATTTTTGGAAACCGGTTAAGAGCGCCGCCATTTTATTTCAATGAACAAGACACTTTAATCGATATAAAATGGAGGAATTTCAATGAATTTTAAACCAGTTAAAATAATAACCGGGCTACTGTTGGTTTTATTAACCGGCTTGGCCCTGGTTGGCTTTGACCCAAACTCCGTCCAGGCGAAATCCGGGAACAACGGGTTGACGGTTGTGACTTCCTTTTACCCGATGTATGTTCAAACCATCAACGTCACTAAAGGCGTCAAAGGGGTTAAAGTTATCAACATGACCAAACCCCAAACCGGATGCCTGCATGACTACCAGCTGACACCGGATGATTTAAAAACTTTGGAGAAAGCCAGGGTTTTTGTGGTTAACGGCGCCGGCATGGAAGCTTTTCTGGAAAAGGTCATCAAGCAAATGCCGAAGTTAAAAATTGTCGAAGCTAGCCGGGGAATAACTTTAATCAAAGGTGACGGCGAAGAAGGGGACAATCCCCACCTCTGGGTCAGTATATCCAATGCGATCAAACAAGTCAAAAATATCGGGGATCAATTGGCGAAAATTGATCCCGCCAATGGGCCTCAATATCGCAAAAATGTCGCTGCTTATCTCAAGAAACTGCAAGCTTTAAAGGAGAAAATGCATACGGGCTTGGATGGCGTCAAGAACCGGAACATCATTACTTTCCATGAGGCTTTTCCCTACTTTGCGCAGGAGTTTAACCTGAAGATCGTTGCCGTTATCGAGCGGGAACCCGGAGCGGAGCCCAGCGCGCAAGAATTGGCCGAAACCATTGCCACAGTTAAGAAAGCGAAAGTAAAAGGGTTATTCGCCGAACCGCAATATCCGGCCAAAGCTGCCGAAACAATTGCTAGAGAAACCGGCATTAAAGTATCCATTCTTGATCCGGCGGTTACTGGAGACGCCAATGGCGATCCGGACACTTATTTAAAGACCATGGAGAAAAATCTAAAATCATTACAAGAGGCGCTTCAATAATGAACCCAAAGCATTCCGTTAGTGCCGGTAATCGCAATGCCTGCAATCTTTGCTGCACCAAAATCGAAGACTTCAATGTAACCCTGGGAAAAACGGAAATTCTCAAGGGAATCAACCTGCATATCCATTGTGGAGAATTGACGGCAATTATTGGCCCGAACGGAGCCGGTAAAAGTACATTACTTAAAGCTATCCTGGGAGAAGTCAAACATACAGGCAGACTTAGTTTCCTGGACGCGGCTGGGAAACAAACAAACCATCCTGTCATTGGATATGTTCCCCAAAGTATGCAGATTGACCCGGGCTCTCCCATCAGTGTAATGGATTTATTTATCGCGTCCCAGTCAAACAGACCTGTTTGGCTGGGACATGCCAAAGAAGGACGCGGCAAAGCCCTGGAAGCTCTCTCCAGGGTGGATGCCGAACATTTGGTAAAAAGGCGTCTCGGCAATTTATCCGGAGGAGAAATGCAGCGGGTCATGCTGGCTTTAGCCCTCCAGCCGATACCAGATATTTTGCTTTTGGATGAACCGATTTCCGGCGTAGATCAGCGCGGCATGGAGTTGTTTTATGGTCTGGTATCGAAACTGCGGGAAGAATATGATTTAACGATTATTTTGGTCTCCCATGATTTAGGTCTGGTTCAGAGATATGCCGACCGGGTTGTGCTGTTAAATAAGGTTATCGAATGTGTCGGGTCGCCGGGTGAAGTTTTTTCACACCCCAAAATCATGGAAACATTTGGTGCATTATGGCTAATTAAAGAAACGGAAGGGGAGAAAAACAATGCATCTATGGTATAGCCTAACCGATTTAATCCCCTTTGCCTGGCTGCAACATCTGTTTATGAAAAATGCCTTACTGGCCGTGATTTTGGTCACACCTATCTTTGGCATCATGGGAACCATGGTGGTGAATAACCGGATGGCCTTTTTTGCCGATTCTTTAGGCCATTCCGCCTTAACCGGCATAGCAATCGGCACGATGATCGGGATCGGAAATCCGGTCTGGTCGATGATTGGTTTTGCGTTAATCTTTTCTGTGGGCATTCTAATCGTGAAAAATGGCAATAAGACTTCTACCGATACGGTCATCGGGGTTTTTTCTTCCGTGGCGGTGGCTTTAGGAATCGTCATCCTTTCCCGGGGCGGAGGATTTAACAAGTATTCCGTCTTTTTAATCGGGGACTTATTAAGTATTACAGCCGGGGAAATCGGGATGCTCGGTCTGGTTTTAATTGCCGTTATTATTTTTTGGTATTTTTCTTTCAATAGACTGTTGATGGTCAGTATGAATGAGTCTTTAGCTAAGAGTAGAGGCATCAACCTAGTTTTGGTGGAAAATCTCTTCACTGCGTTGGTGGCGGTGGTCGTAACCATATCCATTCAATGGATTGGCATATTAATCATCAATTCTCTCCTGATTTTACCGGCGGCGGGCGCCAGGAACATCGCCGGCAGCGCCAAACAATATCATGTTTATTCCGTGGCAATCGCATTTTTTTCCGGTATCACGGGACTGATTTTATCCTATTATTGGGGGACAGCCACAGGGGCGACCATCATTCTGGTTTCGGCAATATTGTTCTTCATTACTTTCTTTGTAAAAAAGCTGGTCAATTGAAATTTGAAGGGGATCAGCCAAGAGACCTATATTCTTGTAGCCGATGAAATTAAGCTATAAACACAGAATAATCGCTGTTTTTGAGGGCTATAAGGGGATAAGGCCTGAAAAATGAAAGGTATGTTTGACCTCCTTTGACTACTATTTTTGAGAGAAGGGAAAACCCGCGCTAAGAATACGGCAGCGGGTTTTTTGATAGAGCGGGGTGTTTGATTTCCGGATCGAATATCAGAGTCTGTTACCTGAGCCAAAGATAACAATAGCAGCAGATGCTTTGCGCTTTCGAGCAGTTTTTTAAGGGGTTGAATTCTCATAAGTAGCAGCTAAGGAAAAAATAATAAAAGAGATCATCCTGGTATGAAAAAGGGAAATTAGGATTTGGATTTATGGGATTGCCATGAATGCATCAGAATAATCCTCCAGTATCGCTCTGGATACTGTCAATCGAATGAGGATGTTTTTTTGGAAAGAGGTTTTACCGATTTTGATGCCGCCTTTATGCATCAGTTGGACTCATTTTTATGAAGTGTCTTTTTGACAGGATAAGATATTGATGTTATTTCCTGGATTGCATTAAAATAAAAGACATGATATAATAAAACTAATTTGAAAGCTTTCAAATTGAATTTTGAAGACTGATTGATAAAAAGGCCTTTGTCAAGAAGTGTAAGAGATTGATAAAGTTTTCTAATGGTAGGCTTGAAAAAAGAATTGATCCAGTTATACTGAATGAATTTTTTTTAGATTTAAATTTGAAAGCTTTCAAATTATTTTGGGTTCACAAATAACACCATAAGGAGAGCAAGCTCATGAAACGAATTTTGAATTTATCCATTCCAGGCTATACGTGTCCTGAAGGTAATTCTGATGGCGGAGCCTATCCGATTTATAGCTACCGCCCGGATTACAATGCATTTATTGAGAAAGTCTCTGAAGAAAGAAGCATCGATCAGATCATGGGCTTCTTTGATTTAAAAACCTTTCTGCTCGGGCCTTTTCCGGGAGAATTGTTCAATCTTTGCGCGATGACCACCAAACCCCATACAACCCATATTACCTATTTCAAAAAAAACAAAGCCAATTTATACGATCCGGCGGATGTTTCGGCATTGATTCCGGATCAATTGGTTGGAGACTTAAGAGTTATCAACGTTATCGACATCAAAAGTGATATTTCCGTTGGCGATATCAAAAAACACGACATATCCAAGGGTGATATCGTGTTTTTAAATACCAATTTCAGCAAAAATTATCGTGATATGAAGCCAACTAAAAAGTATTATACCGAGCTTCCCGGTCTTAGCTTTGCAGCAGCGGAATATTTGGTAGATGTGGGTGTAAAAGCTGTCGGCATTGACGCCCGAACCATAGAACCTTTGGAAAAAAGCAACCGGGGCAATGTATCCATCATTGATTTGTTTAACCAAGCAGGCATACCGGTTGTGGAAGATTTGGCGAACCTGGAATCCGTCACCAACAATTTGAAATGGGCGATCATTGGAGTGCCTGTGAAAATTCATGGGGCTTTGGGGGGTGCAGCCCGGGTTATTGCTATCAATCCCAATAAACCGGATGAATATTTGGATTTGTCTCACAAGGTCAAGTCGTACCCGGATACCAGGTTTGACAGGCCTCATGGCTGGGAGCTGCCTTTGCCGGAACGAATTGAGCCCAGGGATATGCAGAATCAAATATCCAGATGGACTAGGCTTTTGCCCTTTATTCTTGAAGGTGATGATGTCAGAACCCCGGATGGCAGAAGTCAAGAGATGTATATGTATTTCAGCCATGGTTCAAACACTCATGCGGAATGTGCATATTTTGATCCATTTAATTACCATCAAATATCGGAAGATATCATGCTAAAATATAAAGAAATGCCTATTGATAGGCTGATTGGAAATGGATCAATTCTTGATCTTAGCGAAAGTATTGGTCCGAGGCAGACAATTGATGTGGATCTCCTTGAGAAATCTGATGCTGACATACATAAAGGTGATGTTCTTTTTGTACGGGCGGATATCAATGACTGGTATTTGTTTGGAAAGTCAATTGATATAACGCCGGGCTTCACGGTTGGCGCCGCAAGGTGGCTAACGGATAAGGGGATCAAAGCCATCGTCATCGATTTTCCTTCCGTTGAAAAATCCAATCCGCCCAGTGGTATTGATGGAATGCGATATACATCCAATGATGTGCATTATTATTTCCATAACAACAATATTCCTGTAATTGAAAAGGCTACCAAGCTTTCTCATATTAAACAGAAGAGATTTTCAACAGCTATCTTGCCGCTGCCCGCCCACAACCTTGGAGGATTCCCGGTTGATATCTTTGTGTGGGAAGATTGGAAATAAAATGAGATTGATTTAAACTGGTCCGGAGTAAGTGCGAAGAGGCATTTATTCCGCACCCGGTTTACACTTTTTCGTACTTACTAACACCAATCATTATCTTAATCAGTATGGGCAGTGGTTTTTTATTAGGCGATTTCAAATGAAAGGAGTGTTTTAATGGATTCAACGATAATTTGAAGTACGGTTTTTGTTAATGGTTTTTTTAACCCCATTCCAGAGCCCAAAAGTTGGGCTCGAGTAACGACAGATTTAAAATTATGCAATATTGACTGAATAAAAAAGGGAGGGTTTTTATATGCATAAGAGTTCGTCTGTTATTTTAGGGATTTTGTTAAGCGCTGTTTTAATTTGTGTGCCTGTTTTTACCGTTGACGGCAAGAGTTCGCAGAAAGTTTTGCGGATAATGGTATCGGAAGGAAGCTCGGGAAGGACAATCAGCCAGGCGATGAAGGATTACGAGGCTGCCAAGGGTGTTAAGGTGGAAGTACTTTCCTATCCCTACGGTGATACCCACGATAAACAGCTTTTGGAATTGAGAAATAAATCGAAAAACATCGATATTGTCAATGTTGATTCCCAGATATGGCTGGCCGAACTTAACAGTTATTTGCAGCCTTTGCAGCCATACATCCAGAAAAGCAAATTTGATATGGGAATCTATGTTCCATCCATGCTGAACATGTTCACCATGGAAATTCAGAATCAAAATAGATTACTTGCCTTACCCATGCGGATTGGGGGGTGGGTTCTTATTTATAGAACGGATTTGTTAAAAGCTAAAAATTTACCTGTACCAAAGACGATGGATGAATTTTTAAGTACAGCCCAGAAATTAACTGAGGATAACGTATATGGATTTTCAGCAGCTTTTAAGCAGACCAATTACCTGGTAGCCCAATGGGTTCCTTTCCTCTATAGTTTCGGAGGAAACATCTTAAATGAAAACATGACCAAAGCAGTTTTCAATAGCCCACAGGGCAGAAAGGCCACCCAATTTTTAATCGATCTTTATAAAAAATACAAAGTCGTGCCTCCTTCGGCAATCGATTATGAACAGGACGGCGTTATTTCATCCATGCAACAAGGAATAACGGCAATGGCCATAACTTACTCACCTTATTTCCAAGAAATAAACAATTCCCAAAAATCTAAGTTCGCCGGAAACTTTGCTGTTGCACCGTTTCTTCCCTATGATAAAGAGTCCGGCCTAACTTCGGGAATCACTGAAATTTCAGGCTGGGGGCTTGGGGTAAGCAAATACAGCACTAATAAGGAATTGGCCTGGGATGTCATCAAATTTGTGTGCGGCGAAGAAGAACAGAGGAAGCTTGCTGTACAGAATAATAATTCTCCCAGTGTTTCCAAAACTTTTAACGACCCTGAATATATAAAGGTGTATCCGGAAGCAAAATCGGTATTAACTTCCCTTCAGGGCGCTAAGTCACGACCGGGTACACTTCGATGGACGAGAGTTGAGGATGTGCTGTCAAGAGAGCTCTCGACGGCAATTACAGGCCAAAAGACCGTGAATAAAATGCTTGAAGATGCTGAAAAAGAAGTTAATCAAATTTTAGGGGCCAAATGATAATATGCAATACTGAATGTCCCGTGATTTGAACCTCCTTATTTTTGAAATTGCAAACAACTTCGTAAGAATTGTTTGCAATTTCGCCCCATCGAGGCAGATAGTTGTTCTAAAGAATCGGCAAAAACCGCGCACTATTTTGTCATTATTATTTGTGTCGGCAGCGGCGGCGGAATGGAGACTTAAATGGCAAAGCACAAGATGATACATATCGAAAGCTTGAAAAACAGGGACGGGTATTTGTTTTTGATGCCGGCCTTATTGGTATTGGTTGCTGTTTTAATTGTTCCTCTTTTTAGCAGTTTGGTTTTGAGTTTTATTCAATGGAATTATATGGATCCCGAAAGTGTTCCGAAATTTGTCGGGATTCAAAATTACATTCATACCCTGACCAACCCGCAGGATATTAATTCTTTTAAAGTAACTTTTTCTTTTATGAGCATCTCCATAGCGTTGGAACTATTATTGGGGATAAGCATAGCGCTTCTTTTAAATGGAAATCTCAGAGGACTCAAGTTTTTCCGGTCCCTAATCATTATGCCGATGATGATTGCGGAAGTGGTTGCTTCGTTATGCTGGAGATATATGCTTCAATCTGACTTCGGAATCGTGAACTACTTTCTAAAAGTAATGCACATTGGCGCTCAGGCTTGGACGGATCAAAATCATGCATTAATATCGATCATTTTAATGGAAGTTTGGCAGAATACACCCTTTGTGATCTTGATTATATTAGCTGCCTTACAATCTTTACCCAGTGATACCATGGAAGCGGCAGATGTTGACGGCGCAAATTATTTTCAGAAATTATTTGCCGTTGTTTTTCCGGTGATCAGGCCTCAAATCTTGATTGTTCTGGTTTTCAGAACGATGTTTGCGTTGAGGGCGTTCACCCAGCCTTGGGTTTTAACGGGGGGAGGTCCTGCCGACAAAACGCTGGTACTTGGAATCGATATATATAGGAAGGCTTTTCGATATTATGATATGGGGCTTGCCAATTCTCTTTCCTGGGTTCTTATTTTTGTGACCATTTGTATTGTTATTGCATATATCGCATTGCTCGATAAGGAGGACTACTCGTAATGCTTCGGACATATGAAGACCTTCAATCGTTGAAGATTATAACGCCTGAGAAGACACGTAAAGACCTGCAATGGGTGAAGAATTTTTTCCGGTATGCTTTAATAACAGTGCTGCTTGTTTTTACAGTGTTTCCGGTATTATGGGCGATGCTGGCAAGTTTTAAGAAACCCATGGATGCTATTTCAATGACTCCATTGTTTATTTTTAAGCCAACCCTGGAGAACTACAGCGATCTCTTTACGAAAACCGATATTCCGTTTTTAAAATATTTTATGAATTCGGTAATTATCAGCCTTACCAGTATGTTCATATCGATTTTGTTTGCCTGCATGGCCGGTTACAGTCTTGCCCGGATCAGGCCGAGAGGCTCGAAATTTCTTACCGTTTTTATATTGGCGGTCAGGATGCTGCCCCCGATAGTCATCATTGTTCCTCTCTATATTTTTTACAATTCTATCGGCATACTGGATACTTTGGTTGGGCTGATCATACCTTATACGGCGTTAAACATTCCACTGGCTACCTGGATGATGCACAGTTTCTTCAAGGGACTTCCCAAACAGCTTGAAGAGGCGGCAATGATTGACGGTTGCGGAAGAATCAGAACTTTTTTAAATGTAATCCTTCCGCTGACAGCTCCGGGCATAGCGGCAACTTCGATATTTTGTTTCATATTGGCCTGGAATGATTTCTTGCTGGCCTTACCGCTTACAAGCATTAGTGCGGTTCCGCTTCCGGTTATCGCATCTTCGGTCCGTGCGGAGGAAGGCGTTCTTTGGGGAAAGTTAGGCGCAGTCATTACAATATTGGTTATTCCAGTTTTTATCTTTACGTTATTCGTACAAAAACATATTATAAGCGGCTTGGTATCAGGTGCGGTAAAAGAATAGGGAATAACCCGCGCAGGGGAAATTTTGATTTAATTTTTTGGTTTTAAACTATCACGGAATTGTGAGAAGGAATTATGCCGCAAACCGAAACAAGCTCCCGACTTTCCTTAGAGCAGAAAATAGCTGTCGGTCGCCGTAAACTTCAGGAAGCTTACGACGACCGCGGTTGCATCGACTCGGTGGTTTTAGCCGCCAGTATTAAACTGGACAGGCTGGTAACCCGTTATCAGCAAAAGATGTTGAAAAATACGGTTCCGGGGTTTATACCGCGGAAGTGGAGAAAATGATGAAGCCATTCATGCTTTTAACGAAATCACCCGTATCGCAAAAAATTTACAAATAGGTTCAAAGGCGATATACTAATTGTAGAATTTTTTAATGGATTAAAATGGGAGTTTATAGGAGCAATTATTTTGAGAGTTACGATAAAGAAAATTGCAGAGATAGCAGGCGTTTCTGTTGGAACGGCGTCCGAAGCCCTAAATAATACCGGAAGAATTAATTCAAAAACGGCGGAAAAAGTGCTGCAAGTGGCAGATAGCTTAAATTACAGGCCTAATAGCATGGCCAAGGCTTTGTTGAGTCAAAAAAGCAGCACGATCGGTTTTGTCTTGGATTATTATCAAAACATAAGAACTCATATGGGAAGCGCTGAAATGCTGATTGGGGCCATTAATGAAGCCAGTTTAAATAATTATGATCTACTCACGACCATAGCTCCCAAAGATGCCAATATTATTGAACATGGCCTCAATTTATTTAATTCCAAAAAAATTGACGGGATTTTATTTTATGGCGTCAGGCCAAATAATTCGAGTATTAACAAACTAGTTGAAAAGACAGTTCCGTATGTTATTTTGTCGGGAGGAATCTGGGACGAGAGAATCGTCACGGTAACATTAGATACAGTCAAAGCGGCCTATACCCTGGTCGAGTACCTTATTCTAAAGGGCCACCGGAATATTGCCCATATCTCAGGTTCGGATCGGACTTATGGAGGTATCGGAAGAAAGAATGGCTATCTGGGGGCATTGAAACAGCATGACGTTTCCGTAGAAGAAGGCTTCATCGTCACTACCAGTTATGGAGTGGAATATGGATATCATGCTATGAAAGAGTTAATGCAGAAGAGAACCGATATTACGGCCGTATTTTGCGGTTCCGATGATCTGGCTGTCGGAGCATGCAATTATCTAAAGGAAATCAATGTGGCTATTGGAACCGATGTTGATATTGTCTGTATTAGCAATGATAAGCAATTTGCCGCTTATACTCCAAAACTGACGACCATCGGAATTGATTTCAGGCAAATGGGACAACAGGCGACTTATTTGCTGTTTGAGTGGCTAAAAAATGACGGTATACAGAATAAGAAAATTGTAATGGACTATAATTTCCTAAAAGGGGATACGGCGTAAATGTAATCGTTGCTGAGAGAAGGTTTTTCGGGATTGGGGTCTTAAAAAATTAATCTCCTTTTGATATTTTCAAAAAAATGGAAAGTCCATTATCGTACTGGTAGTGGGTTTAATATTTTTACAGGATTTTATAATCAGAGGATAACACTTTTTCGAGATTTTTGGTGCCGGAAAAGTGCGGAAGTAAAGTGTTTCAGGTCGAGAGCTGGACGAAAAGTTTCGTCAGTGTTCAAAGCCAGTTTGGTTCGTCGTAAATGAGGGCGTTTAAAAATGAAACGAAGAGCTATTGACAACTTTTTACATATGAGGTATTATTAATTCAATGAAATTATACTAAACAGATAGATTTACTAAAATTTGTTTCAAAATGCTATATTCGCGGCTGACCAGAAAACTGGAGGCTAAATCATTTTCCTTACTTTTGTTTAAACGAGTAACGGAGTGATTTAGTCTCTATTTTTTTACGAAAAACAAGGAGCAAGGGAGTACCGAAATGAGCTTTGATTTTGATACCCTAAAGGTACAGGCAGGATACCGAGCCGATCGGCATAATAATGCGGTCGCAGTGCCGATTTATCAAACCACCGCCTTTGCCTTGGGTGACAGATACCGGCGGATCGGTTGTTTTCCTTTTCGGAGGATGACCCCATTTACACGCGGCTTTCCAATCCGACCATCGATGTTTTGGAAAAAAGATTGGCCGCTCTTCACGGCGCAGCTGGAGCAATCGGATTAGCCTCAGGGATGGCGGCGGTTTCCTATGCCTTGCTAAATGTTGCGGGGAAAGGCGGCAGAATTCTGACAACGGCCAGACTCTACGGCGGCACGGTTGACAAATTTTCTTCGATGTTCCTAGATTTAGGATTGGCGGTGGATCTGGTGAAAAATCCGGACGATACGGCTGAATTCCAAAAGAAACTGACGGCGGACACCAAGGCGATTTTCATTGAAAGCCTGACCAATCCGTTTGTGACTATCCCGGATTTGGAAGCGATTGCAGGCATCGCACATGCACACGGCATTCCGTTGATTGTGGATAACACGGTAGCAACGCCTTATCTGTTGAACCCGTTTGAACATGGGGCGGATGTGGAGGTTTATTCAGCCACCAAGGGACTTTCCGGGCATGGTCATTGCCGGAGTGGTGATTGAAAACGTTAGAGATCTGATGGCTGATTTGGATCAGGCATTCGTAACAGCATTTGGGGAGCAGTGGGGAAAAGTTGAGTCCTAATACTTTCCTTATCCGGTTTGCCGAAGAAAAAGACCCGGGCTGATTCTGGAATTTATCTGTGAACTGGCGGTTTTAGAAAAGCTGGAGGATCAGATTACAGCAACTATAGAGGATATCAGGGTTTCACTTTTTGAAAAGAGACAGGTGGAAGTAATTGTTGGAGAGGTCGATGGCAAGTCCGCCGCATTTGGAGTGTTTTTCCATAACTGCTCGACCTTTTTAGGCAAGGCCAATTTATTTTTAGAAGATTTGTTTGTAAAAGAGGAATACCACGGCAATGGTTTTGGTAAAGCCATGGTAAGGTGTCTGGCTGAAATCGCTGTGGAACGCGGCTGTGAAAGGTTGGATTGGCTTTGTATCGACTGGAACAGTTCAGCGATTGCTTTTTATCAAGGTATGGGCGCGATGATCTTGGATGACCGGCGAGTTTTCCGGATTAGCGGTGAGCGGCTGGCCCACTTTGCCAAATCCGAATCAGTTTGAACGGGAGGAAATAATGAGTCAGATTAATTTGCAGATTCCTGATGTACCCATTAGAGAAATACGTCTTAATTCCATTACCGGCTATCAGGGCAGCGCCGCAGAACTAGTAAAAAACTCACGCTGTGGATTAAAGGACCAAAACCGTTCTTTTTCCCAGTGCTTGGGCTGTTCCACTTCGCAGGCCGCCTGTATGGTGATCTTGGTTCAGGATGCGGCGGTCATCAGCCACGGTCCTGTTGGTTGCTCATCCTGTTTTCATGAATTTGCTTTCACCTACCGGGTTAACTCGCCTTTACGCGGAGTAGAGCATCCCACCCAGAGAAAAATCTTTTCCACCAATTTGGAGGAGACCGATACGGTGTACGGCGGTGCCCAAAAGCTGGCGGCGGGTATTCGTGAAGTATATCAGCGCACCCAGGCAAAGGTTATTTTCGTGTTGACCACCTGTGCCGCCGGAATCATCGGTGACGATGTGGAAAGCGTTTGTAATGAGGCTCAGGAGGAACTTGGTATCCCGGTGGCGGCAATTTTCTGCGAAGGCTTCCGATCCAAAGTGTGGACCACCGGCTTTGACGCGAGCTATCATGGTATCGCCCGAAAGTTGATCAAACCCGCCCGTGAGAAACGGAGCGATATCATTAATGTGATTAACTTCTGGGGTACGGATATTTTCAGTGAATGGTTTGCGGCCTTTGGGGCGAAACCGAACTATATAACGCCTTATTCCACAGTGGAGAGTCTTAGATGGTCATCAGAAGCCGTCGCCACAGTTCAGGCCTGTCCCACATTGGGCTCATATCTGGGCGCTGCGCTGGAGCAGGAATTCGGAGTACCGGAAATCAAAGCGGCTCCACCCTATGGAGTAGCTCAAACGGACCGCTGGTTCCGGGCTTTGGGCGAAATGCTTCACCAGGAAAAGCAGGCCGAGGAAATTATCGCGGCCAAAAAGGCGGAGTACCTGCCTAAAATTGCCGCCCTGCGCGAGAAATTGCAGGGAAAAGCTGCCTATGTGACGGCGGGAGCTGGACACGGACACGCGTTGCTTTCCATAGTGGGCGAGCTTGGGATCAAGGCGAAAGGCGCGGCCCTTTTCCATCATGATCCACTCTATGATAACGGCAGTGAAGAAAGGGATTTGTTGGCCCAAAGCGTAAAAGATTATGGGGATGTGCCGAATTTCAATATCTGCAACAAACAGGAATTTGAACTGGTAAACACGCTGAGTCGCTTGCGGCCCGATATCTTGCTGGCTCGGCATGGCGGCATGACCCTGTGGGGCTCTAAGCTGGGAATCCCATCGCTGCTGATTGGCGATGAGCATTTCGGTATGGGCTACGAGGGGATCCTGCGTTATGGAGAGCGGATTTTAGAAACGATTGAAAACGATGAATTCGTGAAGAACCTTGAAAAGCACGCCGTCAATCCTTATACGAAGTGGTGGCTTTCACAGGAGCCGGATATATTTTTGGGTGGGAGAGCATGCAAATGAGGGGTATTATCGAGCAAGAGCGTTTTACCTGCGCCATTGGCGCGCTGCAAAGTGTTGTTGCCATACCCAAAGCCGTTCCGATTCTTCATTCCGGCCCCGGTTGCGGCAGTATGATTCAGGGGTTTTTTGAGCGGTCTACGGGCTATGCCGGTGGAAGCACTTCTCCGTGCACCAATTTCAGCGAGCAGGAAGTTGTCTTTGGCGGTATTCAGAAGCTGCAACAGATTATCGCCAATACCTATAAAGTGCTTGATACAGATTTGCAGGTGATACTGACCGGTTGCACGGCCGGAATTGTAGGCGACGATGTGGCAAGCCTAGCAGCGGAATTCCGCGCTGAAGGCCGGCCCATTGTTGTTGTGGAAACCGCCGGTTTTAAATGCAATAACTTTGAATCCCACAGCCTGGTGGTAAAGGCGATCATGGAGCAATATGTCAGTTTGTTTGAGGACGAAAATCCCGCCCGCAGCGAGAAAAACGTCGTGAATCTGTTTGCATCGGTACCATACCAAGATCCGTTCTGGAAAGGTAATCTCGGTGAATACAAACGGCTCTTGGAAGGCATCGGCCTCAAGGTTCGGGTTCTGTTTGGCCCACAATCGAATGGGGTAGGCGAATGGAAGAAAATTCCAAGAGCCAATTTTAATATTTTGGTTTCTCCATGGCCTGGCCAGCCCATTGTTGAACACTTGAAGGAACATTATGGGCAGCCGTATACCCAGTTTCCGTATTTTCCAATCGGCGCCAATGAAACCGAGCGTTTTTTAAGACAGGTGTTGACCTTTGCTGCCGAGCAGCAGGCAGAGATCGATGAAGCAGCCGCCGGGGAATTTATCCGGCGGGAACGGGAGGCTTATTACGAAGAAATCGATAATCTGGCTACCTTTCTGCTGGAATTCCGTTATGGGCTACCCAATCATGTTCATATTTTACATGACGCCGGTTATGTACTGGGACTGTCCAAGTTCCTCCTGCATGAGGTGGGAATTATTCCGAAAGAGCAGTTTGTTGTGGACAATACGCCGGAAAAGCTTCAGGAACAAATTAAAGCCGAACTAAAGACTACCTCCGACAAGCGCGATATACCCCTGATATTTGAGCCTGACGCCGGCAAGGCCCAGGATGTCATCCGGGGACTTGCCCATAGTGGACGGGGGCTGATTATTGGTAGTGGCTGGGATAAGGAACTAGCCAGAGAAAAGAATTATGATTTTTTGTCCGCCGCAGTGCCCTCCCCTTACCGGCTGGTGTTGACCACCAATTACATTGGATTCTCCGGCGGGTTAAGGGTGATTGAGGATATCTACGATGCGGTTTTAGCCACCTATCGATAACCGCTAATAAAGGATGTGATGATACATGATAAGGACTTGAAGATCCGATGAACTGCACTAAAATGTAAGAATCGAAAGGAGATACACATGACTGTGTCTACCTCCGGGTATCAGTTTGATACTCAAAAAGTCCGGGCGGGATATGAGTCCAAGGATCACCATTATGCCGTATCGCCGCCAATCTATGCTACCGCAGCCTATGATTTTCGCGATGTGGAAAATGCCGCTAATTTATTTGGCCTGAGAGAAATGGGATTTCTCTACACCCGGGTGGGCAATCCGACCGTAGCCGTTTTGGAAGAACGTTTAAAAACGTTGGATGGAGCAAGCGCGGCGATTGCTCTGGCTTCCGGCATGGCGGCTATCAGCTATACTTTGCTGAATCTGGCCGAAGATGGCGGAACCATCCTGACCTCCCCATTTCTTTATGGCGGCAGTGCGGACAGCTTTAAAAAGATTTATCCGAAATTCGGGATTCATTTCGATCTGGCCAAAAATATCGAAAATCCCCAGGCGCTGGCGACGGAGATTAAACCCGATACCAAGGCGATTTACATCGAAAGTATCAGTAACCCCAATACGGTTTTGCTGGATGTGGAGGGGATCGCCAAAGTTGCCCACCAGCATGGTATTCCGCTGGTGGTGGACAATACGGTGGCAACGCCCTATCTGTATAATCCAATTGCCCACGGTGCGGATATAGTGGTTTATTCCGCCACCAAAGGGCTGAACGGCCATGGCAACATCATCGCCGGGCTGGTTTTGGAAAACGGGAAGTTTAACTATATCACAGAAAAGTTTCCCCAGTTCTCAGAAAAGTACTATACACTCCGGGACCTGGACGGCAACCGCCGCAGTTTTCCCGCAGTGTTTCCCAACGCCCCATTTACCAGCCGGATTCGTTTTAATTATCTTAACTATTTCGGCGCGGCTCTCTCGCCCTTTGATGCTTATCTGGCAATCATTGGTCTGGAAACGCTGTCGGAGCGTTTAGCCAAGCAGGTGCACAACGCAGAGAGGCTGGCAGATTACTTATCCGGCCACCAAGCGGTGGAGTGGGTCCGTTACCCGGCATTGAAATCCAGTCCTTATTATCCCCTTTATCAGCGGGATTTCAAAAAAGGCGCCGGCGGAATTTTGTCCTTTGGGTTCAAGGGAACACAGGCACAGCGGGAGGGATTTTTGAACGCGGTCCGTTTGTTCCACTACCATGTCAACATTGGTGACGCCCGTTCGCTGATCGTCAATTCACCGCAGACCACCCACGGAGAGCTGGAATCGCATGAAAAAGCCCTTGCAAACATTCCCGAAAATCTGATTCGGATATCGGCTGGGTTGGAAGATGTGGCGGACTTGATTGATGATCTGGAGCAGGCATTTCAAAAGGCATTGATCTGAAACCAAATTTGAGGAGGATATGATGATGAAAAATTCGAAAAAAATCATTGGCGTGGCGGCGCTGATTTTCGCCATAGCTATTATGGTAGTTGTATCTCAGGTTTTGGCGAGTCCTAAGTATAAATACGGGAAAATCAATATTCCCGGCAAGGACGGTTCTCTTTGCGGCGCACCCATTTACATCGCCTATGAAAAAGGTTATTTTGCAGAGGAAGGCTTTGATGTCAATCTGATTTCCGCCGATACTGAAACTCGGAAAATTGGGTTAAATAATGGCACTATTCCTATTGTGAACGGTGATTTTCAATTTTTCCCTTCGATTGAAGAAGGGGTGAAGGTCAAAGTCGTCGATGGACTGCACCAGGGTTGCATTACAATAATAGTCCCGAAAGGTTCCCCGATTAAGTCCGCTGAGGATTTGAAGGGTAAGAAAATCGGTGTTGACGAAATCGGCGGCACTCCTTTTCAAGTTGCAAGCGTATGGCTGGAGAACCACGGCATCGTTGCCAAGGACAACAAAGAGGTGACTTTTGTCCCTTACAACGACGGCAATCTGGAAATTGCGGCTGCTGAAAAAGGTGAGATCGCTGCCGCGGCGATTTGGGATCCGTTTGGATCTCTAGCTGTGAAGAACAAGGGCTTTAAAAAAATCTTTGACCTCAGTACGGACCCGATTTTCGCAGGTAAATTTTGCTGCTTCCTTTATGCTTCCGACAAGGTGCTGAAGGCAGATCCCCGCAAGGTAGCGGCGCTCCTGCGGGCTTATCACAAAGCGCAGGATTGGATCCATAATCATCCTCAGGAAGCCGTATCCATCATTTCGGACAAGAAATATTCCGCCATTACCGATAAGGAACTAGCCTCGGAACTGGTAAAGAGCTATAATTATCCCTCTTTACATGAGGAAAGCACCAGGGCGGCAACTGTGAAAGCTAACGTACTATATTTTGTTAAAGAGCTCTCGAAAATCGGCTATCTCAAAACCACCAATCCCGAGAAATTTGCCAATGAAATCTATTATCGGGTGGGAAAGTAATTATTCAGTTTTTTTACAAGGAAGGTATACAATGAACAACTTTGCGTTTAAAAACTTTGTTCCGACTTCGGTTCCAAACCGAAGCCGGGCTCCCAAAAGCACGGCGTCAAATAAAAAATATTTATTTTGGGCGCTGTTTTCTTTGCTTGGTTTCGTGGTGGCTGAGATCCTCAGCCGGACGATTCCGGACGCCCAGGATGTCAATGATCGGGTCTACCGCCTAGCATTGCTTGGCTTGATCATACTGTATTCTGGTATTGCCGCATTTTCATGGTTTGCCTGTGAAAGACGTGCCAAATTCGAGAGTCGTGCCCCTTTTCGTTTCGCAATAGGTATTGTCCTCGCTTTATGGGACCTGCTCAGTACCAAGCTTGATATTCTGCCATTACCGTTTTTTCCTGGACCCTCAAAAGTGACAGGAGTTATTCTTGAAGAATTCAATTTTTTGCTGGCAAATACAGGCTACTCCCTACGTTTGTTCCTTTTCGGTTTTTTGTCCGGCATCGCTCTGGGTGTTGGCACGGGTATACTGATAGGCTGGTTTGCCAAGGTTCACTATTGGGTATTTCCGGTTCTGAAAATCACCGGAGTTGTTCCGGCGGTCGCCTGGATGCCTTTTGCATTGACCATCTTTCCCACTTCATTTATAGCCGGCGTATTTTTGATCGCCATTTGCGCTTGGTTTCCGGTGGCGTATATGACGGCACAGGGAATGGCCAGTACTCAAAAGATTTATTTTGAAGTAGCGAAAACCCTTGGCGCAAAACAGAGCTACTTGCTGTTTCATGTAGCGTTGCCCAATGCCATTCCCCAGATATTTACCGGAATTTCCACCGCCAATGGTCTTGCTTTCACGACCCTGGTTGTATCGGAAATGATGGGTGCTCAAGGCGGTCTTGGTTATTATATTAACTGGGCCAAAGCATGGTCCTCATATTACAAGGTATATGCCGCGATTATTATCATGGCTATAGTCTTCTCATTGATTATGAAAGTGATTGCCTTGATCCAGAACCGTTTGTTAATCTGGCAAAGGGGGCTTGTAAAGTGAGCGTTGAAGCTGAAGCTAAAAATGAAAATTTGATAGAGATTGTTTCGGTTGACCGTACCTATGTGGATACAAGCGATAACTCGTTTGAAGCTCTCAAGGATATTAACCTTACGGTAAGAAAAGGCGAATTCATCTCGATCATCGGTCCCTCCGGCTGTGGAAAAACCACGCTGTTACGCTTGATCGCGGGCCTGGACACACCGGAATCGGGGCAAATCATGCTGGAGGGCGAGGAAATCACCGCGCCTTCCCCCCAGCGCGGTTATGTTTTTCAGCAAGGAAGTTTGTTTCCATGGCTTACGGTGGAAAAGAATATAGCAGCTGGACTGAACGCCAGAGGAGTTTATAGAGAAAACAAGGCAGATGTGGCCCGGTTTATTGAGCTCATTGGATTGCAAGGTTTTGAGAAATCCTATCCTCACCAAATCTCCGGCGGTATGGCGCAGCGGGTGGCTGTGGCGAGGGCGCTGATCAATCGGCCGGTTGCACTGCTATTGGATGAACCAATGGGTGCTTTAGATGCTTTTACCAGAGCCGACTTCCAGGATAAACTGCTGGAACTTTGGAAAAAGGACGGTACAACCATGATTCTGGTGACGCATGATGTGGATGAAGCCATTTATTTAAGCGACCGGATTGTTATTATGACGCCGCGTCCCGGCCAAATTAGTGAAATATTGGGTGTCCATCTACAAAGACCTCGCCAGAGAGGCGATGCTGAATTTATGGTGCTTCGTAAAAATATCCTTGAAAAGTTGCATCTTGCCAGCGTCATTCCTCAACCGGAATACGCGATATAAAAAAAGAGGAGAAAAGATAATCTTTTAGCTTTGTAAAGCTGAACTTGCTGTCGACCTTTTATTATTGTTTTAGGAGTATTGACTTTGATTTTCTCATCAAAGCAAATACGTTTAGGTCTTAGTATTGATCTTATTCTTACGGGAATTTTGTTTTATTTTTTCCTACTATTTTGATTGGGGGATGCGCAATAAGAATCAGGACTTGCAACGTGTTGCCTTCCCGATCCTTATTATAATTGGTATTTTTACCGTAATTGGTTGTATCTTTCATTACTTGCAAATGGCACGGACAGATTTTGAAACGACTGGGGGCCGACATATTGGTTATCCCTAAAGGCTATGAGCAAAAAACGGAGTGAATTTTATTGCGGAGAACCCAGTACCTTCTAAATGAACGTGGCACGGAGTAAGAATTATGCTACAAGCCATGAACATACCTTGTTTGCAGTTTGCTTGTAAAATGGTGCTGAGTTTGTCCTGTCCTTGCTGGGGACCGCCAGTTTTACTTGTTTTGATATTCAAAATAACAGGGGAGCCCTTATTCTGTAATTCAAGGTGATATATGGTTTTTAAAGTGTATAACATAGTAAAGGAATATATGCAAGGTGGAAAGGTTCTCGAGCGGTGGACGATTTGTCGTGGAAATCGACGCAGGAGAATTTGTCTGTGTTGTAGGCCTTTGGGAAGTAGGAACGTGGTATAACAATGACGGCGGGAGGGATAGAAGAGTTCTAAGTCGGTTTGTTATAAATTTTGAAATCCCTTATTCCTTGGCACAGATAAACTCCGCACTGAAGGCACAAAATATCTTACAGACAAAGTCCACCAAAGTCCACTTCGTGAGGTAGCAACGGATGATAGATAAGTCGGAATCCGGTCTACTTAGCCCCCATATTATCTTTATTCAAATAAAAACCCCGGGCGTTTTTTAATCCATTTAAATTGGTAACGATCACCAGTTGCTCTGGCTGCCCCTCGTCTATTCGAATCAAACCGTCGAGAACGAATTTTTCCAATATTGGGCCGACTTCTTCCAGTTTCAAACCGGCCATCTGACTGATATCCGCGGCATTAACGCCTAGTCTGAAAGTTTCTTGATTTGGATAAAAGTTCCCGTCCTCAACAAGCATGGTTAGTAAGTCGGCCGCTCTGCCGGGAGGCGATTTAATGGCATAATTTTCAATCTGGCAAGTCGTGAAACGGATTCGCCTGCAGAATACTTGAATCAGTTTAAATAAAAATTCCGGTTTCGAGCTTAAGACTTGCTCCAAATCGGTATAAGTCACCATCAGAACTTCGGTTTTTTCCACGGCCAGGACTGTTGCCGAACGGGGCTTGGCTTCGATCAGGGCCATCTCGCCGAATGAACTTCCCGGACCCAGAATGCTTAATAATTGTTCCTCGGAATCTTTGTTTCGAATGACTTTCACCCGGCCGGATTTAATGATATACATTTCATGACCCGGTTCCGATTCCGAGAAGATCGTATCACCGGCTTCATACGACTGGATGAATTTCTCAAGTAAAGCTTCATCAAACATGATGGTTACCTCTTTTAAATTAATTCAACGGCACTGCCGATAACGGAAGCGTTTTTTGTTATTCTATCTACGAGCTAGTTTATCAAGTTTGATGTTTAGCTCTCGCAATTGTTTTGAAAGATAATTGACAACTTTAAACCCGATTGAGGGGTCATGAATAACCAGTTGTTCCAAGTCCGCCGGCCTGAGGATAAATATTTCGGAGTCTTGGGTAACTTCGGCTGTTTCGGTGTGGAGCCATTGATTAACCGCCGAAACCACCCCTAAAAAATCCCCGGTTCCGCACGTGCCGACAATAAGTTCGTTGGTGTTAAGCTTACGACGAAGCTGAACCGATCCGTTTTGAATCATGTAAAGCCTGGTGGCCGTGTCACCTTCTAGATAAATGAAGTTCCCTTTTTTAAAGGTATGCAAATAATTGTTGAGATTAAAAGTAGCTTCTTCCATCGGCAGACCTCCCTTTCCCACAAATTAATTTTCCGTATCCTTGCGGCATCTATTTAGCTACTTTCCATAGAATTGCAAACACACATAATGATCGCCAAGACAATAACCTTTCTTCAGGTGCCTTAACGGAGATCCTCTATCCATTACTATATAAAGTCGAGGGCGAAATGTCAACTAAGGTGCGGGAAAAGGGGCGACCGTTTTAAATTTTTATTACGGGTATTGAAAAAAATCTTTGATGATGATATATTTTAATTGTGAAAACTGTTACAAATTAAAATAACTTGGAGTTATATTTTTTTTAGGGTACTTTGTAACAAATTTCACGAATTTATTTGGAAGATTTGTGAAATAATTCACAAAAGGAGGGAGGCCATGCATTCAATATCAGTATGCGTCGGAAGCTCCTGTCATTTGAGGGGTGCATATGAGGTCATCAATGAATTTAAACATCTCATTGCTGAAAACTCACTTACCGAACAGATTGAATTGAAGGCGTGCTTCTGTCTGGGAGAGTGCCAGGCGGGAGTCAGTATGATGGTTGATGGCCAGATTTATACTTCCATGAATAAAGAGAAAACAGCTGAATTTTTTCAAGAGCATTTTTTAGGGACCTAAGACGGAGGATGGGGAAATTTTCATCAATCTCAGCTAGATAAGCATTCTTAATATGTTGAAGTTGAAACAAACCCATCAATTCATTCTCGGATTTTTAAGTATGTAATGAGAGTGGGGCTGTAAATGGGACTCATTTCAACCGTACTGGCTAGCTGTAGAGATTGCTATAAATGCGTTCGCAGTTGTCCGGTGAAAGCGATTCGGGTTATTAACGGTCATGCTGAGGTGGTTGAGGAACGTTGTATTGGGGATGGGCGTTGCGTAAGAGTTTGTCCCCAGAATGCCAAAAAAGTTGAAAGCAGTATTGAACGGGTGGAAAAGCTTCTTTGTTCCGGGGCTAAAGTTGGGATTAGCTTGGCGCCATCTTTTCCGGGAGCTTTCCAGATGAATTCGCCGGGTCAAATTGTTACAGCTTTAAAAAAAATAGGTTTTGATTATGTGGGGGAAACAGCAGAAGGCGCAGCACTGGTGGCTGAAGAACATCGTCGATTGGTAGCCGAGGCTAGGCCCGGAGAACCGTTCATAACTAGTTGTTGCCCGGCAATCGTGAATTTGCTTGAAATTTATTATCATGATATATTACCGTATTTGGCGCCAATTGTTTCACCCATGGTGGCTCACGGCAAAATTTTAAAAAAGCGTTACGGACAGGATACTAAAGTGGTTTTTGTGGGGCCTTGCATCGCTAAAAAAGGAGAGTTGCGGGAGAATGCGGAGAACCCACCGATTGAAGCAGTGCTAACATTTCATGAATTAACAATGCTTCTCGTTGAAAAAAATATTGATATTGATCAGTGTGAAAGCAAGGAATTCGATGGACTTCCGGTTTTTCATTCGCGAACGTTTCCGCTTCCGGGCGGACTGGCTAAATCAGCCGCACTAAGCACTGATTTATTGGCGAAAGAGATTATTACAATTGATGGATTGGATGAAGTCATTGATTTTTTATCCAAATTTCATGAAGTGAAAAGTTCACTGCGTTTAATTGAGCTGTTGGCTTGCAAGGGAGGTTGTATCACCGGGC
This sequence comes from Bacillota bacterium, assembly GCA_023401925.1. GTDB lineage: Bacteria > Bacillota > UBA4882 > UBA8346 > UBA8346 > UBA8346. The sequence goes on along the minus strand of JAEXDA010000057.1, from coordinate 25,197 downwards.
CGGAGATGACCAATGTCTCGACGCAATTTGCTCGCCGCTATAGTGTGATTCAGTTTTCCGAACCTTCCTTGGGGGAAGGCTTTTGTTGCAGTGAGGAGGGTTCGGAAATAGACCTTTCCAATCATTACAGTTTCAGAAATATTTCCCGCGCTGGAGTTCCTGAGGAGCAAATCCGGGAAATTTTGGCCCGTACCGGAAAATTAACCCCGGCTGATGAATTAAATTGTGGGGCTTGCGGTTATAATTCCTGTCGTGATAAGGCATTAGCAGTTGCCGCAGGTATGGCTGAAGTCGATATGTGTATACCGTATATGCGAGCCCGCGCCGAGTCCAAGGCTAATATTATCTGCCAAATGACGCCCAATGCGATTATCGTAGTCAGCAGTTGCTTGGAGGTTGTAGAAATCAATCCGGCTGCCGAAAGTAAATTCAATTGTCGTCGTACTCAGACTGTGGGTCTGCAATTGGCCGCAGTTATGGATCCCAGATATTTTGAAGAGGCTTTGCGTACTAAAAATTTGGTAACCGGTGAAGTAACGTTCCCGGATTGGGGTATGGTAGCATGGCAAGCGATTTTTTATGTTGAAAAAAACGACATCTTGATCGGTATTTTTGTGGATATTACTCAAGAGAAGAAACAACGGGAACGGCTTTCCCGGATGACTGACGAAACTCTTGAAAAGGCTCAAGAAGTGATTAATAAACAAATGAAAGTGGCGCAAGAGATAGCGGGGCTATTAGGCGAAACCACCGCTGAAACTAAAGTTCAGTTAACCAAATTAATGAATCTCATTAAGAATGAGGAGCGAAAGGGGGATTTGTGATGTTTATTGATACCGGATGGGCAAGTCTCCCTAAATTCGGCGAAGAATTATGCGGTGATAATGTTGAGGTTGTCAAGACTGACGATTCGGTGGTTGCAGTCTTGGCCGATGGTCTCGGCAGTGGTGTTAAGGCTAATATTTTATCTAAAATGACAGTTAAAATTATTGCAACGATGCTCGAGAAAGGCGCCAGTTTGGAAGAAGTGGTGGACACCGTAGGCAACACTTTACCGATTTGCCAAAAAAGGATGCTCGCTTATTCCACTTTTACGATTATTCAGGCAAAGCGGAACGGCGAGATTTATATTGTTGAATTTGACAACCCATCTACTTTTTTTATCCACGGTGGGCGGATCGCAGCTGTACCTTTTCGAGAGAGCGAGGTACTTGGTAAAAAGATCAAAGAATCCCGTTTTCAGGCGGCACTTGGCGATATTTTGGTAGCGGTATCCGATGGAATTATCCATGCGGGGATTGGCGGGGTGCTCAACTTGGGTTGGCAATGGGAAAATGTGGCTGATTATTTGCAAAGAATGCCTCAACCTTTAGTGAATGCCAAAAGCATGTCGAAAAGACTGCTTTCAGTCAGTGAGGAACTATATGCCGGTCATCCCGGAGATGATGCTACGGTAATGGTTTTGCAGGTCAGGGAACCCAGGACGGTTACCATTGCGGTGGGACCGCCTAAAGAAAAGGCGGACGACCGAATCCTAGTTGAAAAGCTGCAAGCCGAGAAAGGCAAGAAAGTAATCTGCGGAGGGACAACCGGCACGATTGTAGCCCGTTTTTTAGAACATGAAATCTTCGTTGACATCCGTGAAATGGATCCTGAGGTACCTCCCGTGGGAGTCTTACCGGGTATCGATTTAGTGACTGAAGGGATTATTACCTTAAGCAAGACCTTGGAGTATTTAAAACAGAGTTATCTTTTAGAGGATGTTCCTGCCAAACACAATGGAGCGGTGGATTTAACCAGAATATTACTGCAAAGCGATGAAATCCGCTTTTTGATTGGACGGGCAATTAATCCGGCTCATCAGAATCCCGATTTGCCATTAAATTTAAGTCTTAAGCTGCAGGTGGTTACCGAAATCTCCAATATACTCGCTAATATCGGCAAACAGGTAGTTGTTGAATATTTCTAAGTGTGACAATGAATTCTTGGAATATCCCGGATAAATCTTTTGTAACAGTTCTTTTTTAGGCGGATTGGAGTTAGTGATTGAAGTCGGTTTTTTATAAGGTGATTGTCTCAACTACAGGGATTCAAACCCTCGGCATTAGCTGGTGGTGGTTGAGTTTTTCGATACCAGTCTGCATCGACTAAATTAGAACGATTACAAGTTAATATAAATTGCATTTCTACAAATGGAAGGGGAATGTTAAATGGCAGCAGTTGAAGCAGTAAAAAAAGAAGGGGATGCAATGGTGCCGCGGCGTAAATTTGATAGAGTCAACGAGATTATTGCCCGGCATGGGAAATTGCAATCGGCGCTAATCCCTATCCTTCAGGAGGTGCAGGATGAATACCGTTATCTCCCTGAAGAGATATTGACTTATATTGCGACCGTGATGGATTTATCTCCCGCTACCGTATTTGGCGTGGCCACCTTTTACGCCCAATTTTCATTGGAAGCAAAGGGAAAATATGTCGTTAAGATATGTGACGGGACGGCCTGTCATGTCCGGGGGTCTGAATTAGTTAAAAATGCACTTCGAAAGCGTTTTGCGCTTGCAAATGACGAAAAAACCACTTTGGATATGCGCTTCACTCTGGAAACCGTATCATGTTTGGGGGCTTGTGGCTTGGCACCGGTTGTGATGATTAATGATCAGATATATGGTCAGATGACTCCGGAGGCCATCAATATCATCATCGATAAGATTCTAGAGGAAGAAGGTGTTAAAGCATGATAGAATCCAAAAAGCAATTGGAGACTCTGCGGGAAAAGTGGAGCAAAGGATATGAAAATGAAAAATGCCGGATACTGATCTGCGCCGGCACGGGTTGTGTTGCCAATGGCTCGTTGAAAGTCTATGAAGCTCTAAAAAAGAGTGTTGAAGCCAAAGGTAATTTCGTGTCTGTGGAGATGATGTTGGAAGACGGATGTTCGGGTACTACGGTAGTTACCAGTGGTTGCCATGGCTTTTGCGAAAAGGGACCGCTCGTAAGAATTGAACCTTCCGGTGTTCTTTATACCAAAGTAAAGGAAGAAGATGTGCCTGAGATTATAGAGGCATTGTCTTCCGGTAAATCTGTTGAGCGGTTATTGTATCACGATCCGGTGAGCGGAGAGGCTTTTGCGGAAGAAATGAGTATTCCGTTTTATAAGTACCAAAATCGTAATACCCTGGAGCATTGTGGCGCTATCGATCCCGAAGAGATCCGGGAGTATATTGCGAAAGACGGTTATGGCGCTCTTGCTAAGGCACTAACGGAGATGAAGCCGGAAGAAGTTTGTCAGGAAATGATTCTCTCCGGACTGCGTGGTCGAGGTGGCGGAGGGTTCCCAACCGGTCGAAAATGGGATTTGACGCGTGTTGCAACAGGTACTAAAAAATATGTAATTTGTAATGGTGACGAAGGGGATCCGGGCGCATTCATGGATCGTAGCGTTATGGAGGGGGATCCTTTTAAGGTAATAGAGGGAATGGCAATTGCCGCTTTTGCAGTTGGAGCAGATGAAGGTTACATTTATGTGCGGGCCGAGTATCCGCTGGCAGTGCAAAGGCTGAAACTAGCTGTCGAATCAGCACGCGAAAACGGGCTATTAGGTCAAAATATCTTGGGAACAGGCTTCAACTTTGATCTCCATATTAAAGAAGGAGCGGGCGCATTTGTTTGTGGTGAAGAAACCGCTTTAATGGCATCCATTGAGGGTCAAAGAGGAATGCCTCGTCCGAAGCCGCCGTTTCCGGCTAATGCAGGTCTCTGGGGCAAACCAACCTTGATTAATAATGTGGAGACCTATGCTAATGTGCCGCCGATTATGAGCAAAGGAGCCAGTTGGTTCTCAAGCTTTGGAACCGAGAAAAGTCCGGGAACCAAAACGTTCGCTTTAACCGGTAAGGTTGCCAATACAGGGCTTATCGAAGTTCCGTTGGGTGTCACTTTGCGGGAGATCGTATTTACAATCGGTGGCGGTATTCGAAACGGCAAGAAATTTAAAGCAGTGCAGATCGGTGGGCCGTCCGGCGGGTATCTTACCGAACAGCATTTAGATATGAAACTGGATTTCGACTCCTTAAGTTCAATTGGGGCCATGGTGGGTTCCGGCGGACTGGTGGTCATGGACGAAGACAACTGTATGGTGGAAATGGCACGCTTCTTCATGAACTTTATCCAAAACGAGTCCTGTGGTAAATGTGTTCCCTGCCGTGAGGGTACCAAACGTTTGCTGGAGATTTTGGAACGGGCTGTCAAGGCTGAAGGAAAAATGGAAGACATCGATACATTGGAAGATTTGGCACAGGTGATTAAGGATGCTTCTTTGTGTGGCTTGGGTAAGACAGCGCCAAATCCCGTATTGTCGATGCTGAAATATTTCAAAGATGAGTTTATCGCGCATGTAAGGGATAAAAAATGCCCGACGAAGGAATGTAAAGCTTTCGCCGGTTATAGCATCGAACCGCAGCTTTGCAAGGGATGTAGCAAGTGCAGTAAGGTATGCCCCGTCAAGGCTATCAGCGGAGAGATTAAGAAACCGTTTGTAATCGATAGTGAAAAATGCATTAAATGCGGCGTTTGTATAAATACTTGCCCATTTAAAGCTATCAAGGAGGGGTAAGGATATGGATACTGTAATTATCGATAATCAAGTCGTAGAGATTAACGGCGCCAAAACTCTATTGGAATTAATCCGGAAAGCCGGGATTGACGTTCCAACATTTTGTTACAATTCCGAATTGAGCATTTATGGTGCTTGCCGGATGTGTGTAGTCGAACAAGAAGGTCGTGGTGTTATGGCCTCATGTTCTACTCCTCCAGTACCCGGAATGAAGATTTTTACCAATAGCCCGCGGGTTCAGCGGATTCGTCGGACTGTCCTTGAATTATTATTGGCCAATCATGACCGGGATTGTACTACCTGTGAAAAGAACGGTCATTGTAAATTACAGGAGTTAGCCAACCGTTACGGAGTCCGGAAGGTCCGTTTTGGAGAGCGCGATGTTAAATTGCCAATTGATGATGCCGGGACTTCTATTGTCCGGAATCCCAATAAGTGTATTCTTTGCGGCGATTGTGTCCGGACTTGTTCTGAAGTCCAAGGCATTGGGATTTTAGACTTTGCCAACCGCGGTTCAAAAGTCCAGGTTACACCGGCATTCGGCAAATCCATATCCGAGGTGGAGTGCGTCAATTGCGGCCAGTGCAGCGCAGTTTGCCCCACAGGTGCCCTCACGATTAAATCAGAAGTTGATAGGGCCTGGGATGCTATCAATCAAAAGGAAAAACTGGTTGTGGTCCAAGTGGCACCCGCTGTCCGGGTTGCGCTCGGTGAAGAATTCGGTTTACCAGCTGGTGAAATTGTTACCGGTAAAATGGTTGCTGCTTTGAAACGATTGGGTTTTGATAAGGTATTTGATACCACCATTGCAGCAGATTTAACGATTATGGAGGAAGCCACTGAGTTTCTGGAACGTTTTAAAAAAGGTGATCGTTTGCCGCAATTCACATCTTGTTGTCCGGCCTGGGTAAAATACGCTGAGCATAATGAGCCGGAGTATTTGAGTAACCTGTCTTCTTGCCGTTCACCGCAACAAATGTTTGGTTCCATGGTAAAACGTTATTGGGCGAAAGAACTTGGTAAAGAGGCTAAAGATATTTTTGTTGTTTCAATTATGCCTTGTACGGCAAAGAAATTTGAGCGAACCAGGCCGGAATTCAGTACCGATGGTGTTTCTGACGTAGATTTGGTTCTTACAACCCAGGAACTTGCACAAATGATTCGCGAATCCGGTTTGGTATTTGATAATATTGAAACCGAAGCGTTTGATACCCCATTTGGGTTTGGTACCGGTGCCGGAGTCATCTTCGGGGTATCCGGTGGTGTGGCGGAAGCTTCACTACGTGCCGCTTATGAGGCGCTGACCGGTGAAGAACTGGAACAGGTCAATTTCGAAGCGGTCCGTGGATTTAAAGGTCTCAAAGAATTCAGTGTAATGATCAAGGGCAATGAGATTAAAGTCGCAGTTGTTCATGGTCTGGCTAATGCCAAGAATTTGTTAACCAAAATCAAATCGGGAGAAACAAAATATGATTTGATAGAAGTGATGGCTTGCCCCGGTGGATGCATCGGTGGCGCCGGACAACCGATTGCGGCAACCACGGATATCAAAAAGGCAAGGGCGAAAGGGATTTATAATGCCGATAAACTTTCCCAACTTCGGAAATCTCAGGATAATCCAGTAGTGGCTAAGTTCTATGATAAATGGCTTCAAAAACCCAATAGTGAAGAAGCACATCACAGTTTGCATACTCATTATGCCAGCCGTGCCAGAATTACCGGTGAAGATATCGAAATTTTGAAGAGTGAACAAAATAACAAAATGGATATCGCGGTTTGTGTGGGTACTTGTTGTTACCTAAACGGTTCTTATGATACCCTTAAAGAGTTCACTCGTCAGGCCGATGAAGCTGGAGTCAAAGATAAAGTCAATCTTCATGCCACATTTTGTTTGGAAAGTTGTAAGCAAAGCCCCTCCATCCGGATTAATGAAGAAGTGATTGATGGAGTTTCAGCCGACAAAGTCTCTAAAGTATTTAAAGACAAGGTATTGAATAAGTTGGGGAAATGAATTGCCAGCTAAGGAGTTGGAATTAGAAACCAGAAGTCGGAAACCAGGAACCGGTTTGGAGATAGCCAGTACGATATCTGAATTATACCGAGGGTGTAGCAGATTGCGATGGATATTTTCGGATACAATTCCTCGATTTCCGGCTTTTGTTTTTTACTTTGTTAAAAAGCGGGTGATCGTTTTGAGTGAATCCATGATTCAAGTTCCGAAATTTACCTTAAAACGCCTGCCTCATTATTACCGGTTTGTTTGTGAATGTGCTGAGAATGGGTTGAAATATGTTTCCTCCGAAGAGATGGCAAAAGCTGTCCAAATCAATGCTGTCCAAATTCGCAGAGATTTAATGCTTTTTGATGCTCTGGGTACACCGGGTGTTGGTTATCATGTCGCGGAGTTAAAAAATAACTTGGAAGAAATCCTGGGACTTAAGAATGTGAATGAAGCGGTTTTGATCGGAGTTGGGAAATTGGGCCGCGCGATCATCGATTATCCGGGTTTTAATCGATATGGACTTCGTATTGTAGCCTTATTTGATAATGACCCTCAGGTGATAGGGACTAAGATCAATGGTTGTAAAATATTCCCTGTTTCGGAACTTGATCATATTATTGGACGCCTCAATATCAAGGTAGGTATCATTACTGTACCGGTTTCCTCAGCCCAAAACTCAGCGAATCGATTGATTTATTCCGGCATTAAGGCCATTTGGAATTTTGCACCGGTTGTGATTCGGGTTCCAAATGATGTAGTTGTTCGCAATGAGGATTTAACAGCGGGATTGACTACGTTGTTTCACTTTATTGCTGGGAAATGAATGAATTTATAAATGTTGCATCGGCAAGTCATATAAATGTCTCTGCAGATTCTATCGATTCTTTCCGTTTTGATTGGACCAAATAGTAATGTAGGCTTATTTATGAGATTGCGTAGAGTTTTATTACACTTTGTAAAAAATTTCACAAACAATCTTTACAAAAATATCAATATGGGGTACAATAAAGGCAGATAAAAAGTTATTTTTTTAACAATGATTGTTAAAAATTTAACAAACAAAGCGTTGCCGCATATCATAGTTGAGGATGTACATATTATTGAGAGCCTGATGAATTTTGTTTTATCAATGGATATCAAAGTCTTGCCAAAGTCAAAAAAAGGAGGTTTGAACGATGGAGAAAAAAGAATTGACGAAACAGGTAAATCCGGATGGAAAAGCCGATGCCAGCCGGCAGGTGGACGAATTGGTGCAGCGAGCAATGATAGCCAGGGACAAATTTATGAGCTATGATCAACAAAAAATTGATGCCATTGTAAAAGCAATGGCCCTGGCCGGGATCGACAAACATATGGAATTGGCCAGACAAGCGGTAGATGAAACCGGTATGGGGGTCTATGAAGATAAAATTACCAAAAATTTATTTTCTACGGAAGAAGTCTATCATAATATTAAAAATGAAAAAACAGTGGGATTAATCGAAGAGAATGTGGAAGAAGGATTTATGAAAGTGGCGGAACCCATCGGTGTGATCGCCGGAGTCACTCCGGTAACCAATCCTACTTCAACCACGATGTTTAAAAGCTTAATCAGTGTAAAGACTCGGAATCCAATTATTTTCAGCTTTCATCCCAAAGCCATCAAATCAAGTATTGCTGCAGCTAAAGTAATGCTGGAAGCGGCAGTTGCTGCGGGAGCTCCTGAAAATTGTATTGGATGGATTGAAAAACCTTCCATTGAAGCAACTAACCTTTTAATGAATCATTCTGGAATCAATATTGTTTTGGCAACCGGAGGGACTAACATGGTTCAAGCCGCTTATTCATGTGGGAAACCGGCGTTGGGTGTCGGTCCTGGGAATGTACCTTGCTACATTGAAAAAACTGCCAATATCAAACGGGCCGTAACCGACTTAATTTTAAGCAAAACTTTTGATAACGGCACAATTTGTGCTTCTGAGCAGTCGGTAGTTGTAGATAGAGAAGTCGCTGAAAAAGTTAAATCCTTAATGACTGAGTATGGTTGCTACTTCCTAAAACCTGATGAGATTGACCGTTTATCGAAGGTAGCTATTGATTCAACCCATGATTGTATGAATGCTGTGGTTGTAGGGCAACCAGCGAGTAAAATTGCAGAGATTGCCGGAATAAAAGTCCCCACCCACACAAAGATTCTAGTGGCGGAGCTTGAAGGGGTCGGGCCGGAATATCCGCTTTCTCGGGAAAAACTCAGTCCTATTTTGGCCTTTTATGTAGTTGAAGATTATCACGAAGGAATCAAACGCTGCGAGCAAATTACTGAATTTGGGGGACTCGGGCATTCGGCAGTGCTCCATTCGGAAAATGAGGCAATAATTGATGAATTTGCAAACCGTTTGCGCACCGGTCGTTTATTAATCAATTCACCATCCTCCCACGGAGCTATTGGAGATCTTTATAATACCAATACACCTTCGTTGACGCTGGGTTGCGGTTCGATGGGCCATAACTCAACCACCGATAATGTTAGTGTCCGGAATCTCCTTAACATCAAACGGGTCGCCCTCCGGCGTGACCGAATGAAATGGTTCAAGGTTCCGCCCAAGATTTATTTTGAGTATGGGTCATTACAATATTTGAGTAAGATCAAAGGCAAGAAAGCTTTCATTGTCACGGATCCATATATGGTAAAATTGAATTTCGCCGATAAGGTAACCTATCAATTAGAAAAAGTCGGGATTGATTATCGGATCTTTTCCGATGTGGAACCGGATCCTTCAGTGGAAACGGTGATGAATGGAGTTAAGGAGCTCAATACCTATCAGCCGGATTTAATCATTGCGCTTGGTGGTGGGTCGGCCATTGATGCCGCGAAAGGGATGTGGCTATTCTACGAACATCCTGAAACTGAATTTGAGTCTTTGCGATTAAAATTTGCCGATATCCGTAAACGAGCCTTCAAATTCCCGGATTTGGGAAAGAAAGCTACTTTTGTGGCGATACCGACAACTTCCGGTACAGGCTCCGAAGTAACCGCATTTGCTGTCATTACCGATAAAAAGCGAAATATTAAATATCCATTGGCTGATTATGAGCTAACCCCGGATATAGCAATCATTGACCCGGAACTGGTGCTGTCAGTTCCCCAGTCGGTTACGGCAGACACTGGAATGGATGTTTTAACCCACGCGCTAGAGGCCTATGTATCGGTAATGGCCTCCGATTATACCGACGCGTTGGCCGAAAAAGCGGTTAAACTCGTTTTTGAATATTTACCAAGGGCCTATAAAGATGGCCACGATAAAGTAGCCCGGGAAAAAATGCATAATGCTTCCTGTATTGCCGGGATGGCTTTTACGAACGCTTTCTTAGGAGTAAATCATGGCATGGCCCATATTTTAGGCGGAAAGTTTCATATTCCCCACGGCCGGGCCAACGCGATATTGTTACCCTATGTGATTCAGTATAATGCTCAACCGCCGACAAAATTTGCGGCTTTTCCACAGTATGAATATCCGATGGCCGGTGAAAGGTATGCTGTGATTGCAAAAATGTTAGGGCTTCCCGCTTCAACCACTCAGGAAGGAGTCACCAGTTTGGTGAATGCTATTAAGGATTTAATGAAGCAGATCAATATCCCGTTAACCTTGGTTGAAGCAGGTGTCAATGCTAAAGCCTTTGAAAAAGAATTGCGGGAGATGGCTGATATCGCATTCAATGATCAAACCACTGGCACCAATCCAAGGATGCCTTTAGTTTCGGAGATTGAAGCCATTTATCGGGAAGCTTTTGGAAAGTCCTAAGCGGAATCATTTTTAGTATAAAATGATGGACGTTTTTAATCTGAGGTATCGATTCTCGATTGGGGTTTTTGTATCAAAGCAAACGGGGTGTTTAGAAAGTTTCGTCAACTCAAAGTTCCTGTCTAGTAGGAATTTTGAGTTGTTTTTTATAGAAGAATGAAAAAATGGAGGACAACATGGAGCCGAAAATTCTATTTATTAATTTTAAAAGCGATGAGGCTCAAGAGTGTATTCAATATGTAAAGGATAATCTGAAAGTGAAAGTCGATTGTCAATTTTGCAGTATTGAAGAATATGAAAGGAAAATGTTCAACATTGGTCCGGAATTGGTTTTTATCGAGATTGATTTAGAAAATCATCAACTTTCCGAAATCGTTCATAAGATCAATGCTTTAAAAGTAAGCGAAAAATCAATACCGGAAATTATCACCATTTGGGAAACCGATCGGTTTGTCGTTTTAAGGCCCGAAGAAATTATTTACTGCTACACAACGGATCGAAAAACTACCATCAAAACCAAAGATAGGGAATATTTCAGCATGAACACTCTGGCCAGTTTTGAGCAAAGACTTGGGAAATGTGGTTTTTTTCGGACTCATAAGAGTTTTTTGGTAAATCATAATTATATCAAAGAAATTGTACCATGGTTCAATCATACCTATAATTTAGTGATGAATTATTATGAGCACGACGAAGTACCTGTTAGCCGTACCTATCTAAAAGAGTTTAAACAGCGGATGGGTATTGAATAGTTAAATCTCAACCAGGGTCGGCAGGTGTCCGGTTGCCGGTAAAAATTTATTGATGAGATCGGAGGTTTTGATTTTTAGACTGGAAGTGTTGATGCAAGGGTGACATCCGATATATTCCAGATTTAAAACTTCTTTATCAATCAGTAACTTAACACAATGATGATGATCATTCATTAATCCTAACACACTGACAGAACCAGGTGTGATATTCAAATATTTTTCCATATAGGTAGTATCGGCAAAGGACAAGCGGGATGAATGAATCTGTCTGGACAGATCCTTCGTTTGCAACTTTTTATGGCCCGATATCATGAATAGGTAAAAATCTGTTTTTGCTGAATTGCACAGGAAAAGGTTTTTGCAGATTTGGATTTTCAGGATCATTTCAATTTCATGGCATACTTCAATGGACGCAGTGGGTTCATGGTCCAGACGAAGATAGGGAATTTGCAGTTTATCGAGTAAAGTATAGACGGCCATCTCCTTTTGAAGGCGGTTATTATCCTCCGGTCGGTTTGTGTAAATTGTCGGATCAATTTTGATGGTTTCCATAATACCTCTTGTAATTTGCTATCATGATAATCCAGGGAGCCAATATATCTGTTCAAATTTAAAATCTATTATATGCCTCTTTCAAATCAAACACAATAATCGACAACTTATAATTCACTTTTTGCATTTTAGTTTTTAAATTAAGCATTTCGTTCCTGAATAATTGTAAATTAAAATAACAGAGATTGTTATTTATTTGACAAAGTTTATAATAAAAGATAACAAGATACAAGTCCAAAATGGCCAATGGTGTGTACATTTGTTGATCTTTATCATTCAAAAAAATTTGAAATAGGGGATGTTCAATGGATAGAACTTTCGATTATGCCTTGGTTGATCGGATTATTGACGAGTATAGGGGTGAGTCGCGGGCGATTATCGCAATTTTGCAAGATATTCAAGAGCATTATCGTTATTTGCCTAAGGAGTGTTTTCCACATTTATCGAAGAGATTGAAGCTCAGTAAAGCCCAAATATTTAGTGTGGCGACATTTTATGAAAATTTTTCATTGGAACCCAAGGGCAAATATGTGATCAAGGTTTGCGACGGGACAGCCTGCCATGTAAGAAAATCAATTCCGATTTTAAATCGTTTACGGAATGAACTCGGGCTTTCAGAGGACAAAAAGACGACCGACGATTTATCATTTACCGTAGAAACGGTGTCCTGTTTGGGAGCGTGCGGGTTAGCCCCGGTCTTAACGGTAAACGATAAAGTTTACCCAGCAATGACGCCCGATAAAGCGGCAGAACTTTTGACGAAGTTCAAGGAGGAACATGCAAATGCTGAAAAGTAGGGAGGATTTAGTTCAACTTCGCGAAAGCTGTAAACGGTCAATTGCAGGGGAAAAAGGAAGAATATTGGTCTGCGCCGGTACCGGTTGCGTAGCCAGCGGTTCTTTAGAGATTTACGAAGAATTACAAAAGTTGATGGTTGAAAAGGGTATACCTTGTTCCGTAGAGCTTGCTGAAGAATCCGACAAAAAAACGATAGGTCTGAAGAAAAGCGGTTGCCATGGATTTTGTGAAATGGGGCCGCTGGTCCGGATCGAGCCTCAGGGCTATCTTTATACCAGAGTGCAGCCCGAGGATTGCCGAGAAATCGTCGAAAAGACAATTATCGAAGGGAAATTAATTGAACGGTTGATCTATCAAAAAAGTGGTCAAGTGTACCCCAAACAAGCAGATATCCCTTTTTATAAAAAACAAACCCGAGTGGTTTTGGAACATTGCGGTCATATCGACGCCACTTCGCTAAAAGAATACCTGGGTATTGGGGGATACCAAGCCTTCGAAAACGCATTATTTGAAATCGATGCCGAGACAATTGTCGATCAAATTACCCAATCCAATTTGCGTGGAAGAGGTGGTGGAGGATTTCCCGCGGGGAAAAAATGGTCTCAGGTTCGTCGCCAAAAGGCTGGGCCCAAATATATCGTATGTAATGGCGACGAAGGCGATCCTGGCGCCTTTATGGACAGAAGCATTATGGAGGGAGATCCCCACCGGATGTTGGAAGGGATGATGATTGCCGGAATAGCATGTGGCGCTACAGAGGGCTATATATATGTGCGTGCCGAATATCCAATGGCTGTGAGCAGGCTGAAAAATGCAATTGTAGAGGCGACTAAGTTTGGACTCCTCGGTGAAAATGTTTTAGGATCGGGTTTTAATTTTCAAATTCACATCAACCGGGGTGCCGGAGCATTTGTTTGCGGTGAAGGAAGTGCACTGACGGCTTCGATTGAAGGCAAAAGAGGAATGCCCAGGGTTAAGCCGCCGCGTACCGTTGAACAAGGCTTGTTTGGGAAACCGACCGTACTGAATAATGTAGAGACCTATGCCAATGTCCCTGGAATAATCTTAAAAGGTGCTTCGTGGTATAAAAGCATGGGCCCGGAAAGCAGCCCCGGAACGAAGGCTTTTGCTCTAACCGGGAATATTGAAAATACTGGCTTAATAGAAGTCCCGATGGGGACTACACTCCGTGAAGTCATTTTCGATGTTGGTGGCGGTATGAGGGGCGGTGCGGAATTTAAAGCGGTCCAGATCGGTGGTCCCTCCGGGGGATGCCTTACGAAAGAACACCTGGATCTGCCTTTGGATTTCGATTCATTGAAGAAAGTAGGAGCCATGATCGGATCCGGCGGTTTGGTGGTCATGGATAGTAATACCTGTATGGTGGAAGTAGCACGCTTTTTTATGAATTTCACTCAGAAAGAATCTTGCGGTAAATGCGTGCCTTGTCGTGAAGGCACCAAGCGGATGTTAGAAATTTTAGAACGAATTGTCGCCGGTCAGGGACGCGATGGCGATATCCAATTGTTGCTGGATTTAGCCGATACCATCACCGCGACTGCCCTTTGCGGGCTGGGAAAAACGGCAGCTTTGCCTGTAGTCAGCACCATTAAAAGTTTCCGCGATGAATATGAGGCTCATATCTATGAAAAGAAATGTCCTGCTGGTAATTGTCAAAAATTAAAGCGTATCACCATTGACCCGGTCATATGCAAGGGCTGTTCAAAATGTGCCAAGATATGTCCCGTAGGGGCGATTTCCGGTAAAATCAAAGAGCCTTTTATGATTGATGCCCAAAAATGTATAAAGTGCGAAGCTTGCATCGGGACATGCAGTTTTCATGCAATAAAAGAGGAGCGATAAATTATGGGGAAAAAAGAATCAATGGTAATCGACGGAATAACCGTTGAAATCAATGGTGAAAAAAATTTATTGGAATTAATCCGCAAGGCCGGAATCGAGCTCCCCACTTTTTGCTATTATTCGGAATTATCCATATATGGCGCTTGCCGCATGTGTATTGTGGAGAACAAATGGGGTGGTATTGAAACCGCCTGTTCAACACCACCTCGGGGAGGAATGGAAATTCGCACCAACACCGAACAGATTCGCAAACACCGTAAAATGAATCTGGAATTATTATTAGCCAATCACTGCCGGGACTGTACCACATGCGCAAAAAATGGCAATTGTAAACTGCAAGAACTGGCCATCCGCTACGGTATCGACAGGGTCCGCTTCGAAAATACCGCTGAGGAACCGCAGATCGATGATTCCTCTTTATGCATTACCCGTGATAGCAATAAGTGCATTCTATGCGGCGACTGCGTACGGATGTGTTCAGAGGTGCAAAATGTGGGCGCCATTGATTTTGCCTATCGCGGTTCGAAAATGTCAATCAGCACTATCTTTGATCAACCAATCGCCCAGTCGGACTGTATCGGCTGCGGACAATGCTCGGCAGTCTGTCCTACCGGCGCTATAGTTGTCAAAAGTGACCGGGATCGGGTATGGCGCGAACTGCATAACAAAAATACCAAAGTAATCGCTCAAATTGCCCCAGCGGTAAGAGTTGCGATCAATAAAGAATTTGGCTTAAGCGACAAAGAAAATGCCATGGGCAGGATCGTGGCAGCTCTTCGCAGAATGGGTTTTGATAGTGTTTTTGATACTTCGACGGGCGCTGACTTAACTGTGCTGGAAGAAGCGGCAGAATTCATGAAACGGCTGGATGCAGGAGAAAATCTTCCTTTATTTACTTCCTGCTGCCCGGCGTGGGTCAATTATTGTGAAAAAAATTACCCGGAACTGCTCTCTCACATTTCGACCTGCCGATCGCCCATGCAAATGTTCGGTTCTGTGATCAAGGAACAGTTTAAGACTTCCGGCAAGAAAATCGTTCATGTGGCGGTAATGCCTTGTACGGCCAAGAAATTTGAAGCGGCCCGGGATGAGTTCAAGATTGATGGGGTTTCAATGGTTGATTATGTGGTCACTACCCAAGAACTCATCAAGATGATCAAAGAAGCGGGCATTGTTTTTGCGGATTTGGAACCGGAAGCCGTGGATATGCCTTTTGGGAGTATGACCGGGGCAGGCGTCATTTTCGGCGTTACCGGAGGGGTTACTGAAGCTGTAATCCGCCGGATTGCTACGGATAAGTCTCCTGGGACCTTAAGTTCAATAGCATTCAGCGGGGTGCGTGGCATGGAAGGGCTTAAGGAGGCGACTATTGCCTATGGCGAAGGAGAATTAAAGATTGCCATTGTCAGTGGACTCAAAAATGCCGACGATTTACTTCAAAGGATTAAAGCAGGCCAACATTACGACTTTGTAGAAGTGATGGCTTGCCCGGGCGGCTGTATTAGCGGGGCTGGCCAACCTTTTACGTCATTGAAAGGAAGAGAGAATCGCGGTAAGGGACTTTATTCTGCCGATAAATTATGCAGTATTAAACGTTCGGAAGAGAACCCCCTGATGATGACCTTGTATAAAGGTTTACTCAAAGGGAAGATTCACGAGTTGCTTCATGTCGATTATCAGCCAGGGGAAGTAGAGGGGAAACAATGATTGAATTGCAAATTTGTATTGGAAGTTCCTGTCATCTAAAAGGTTCATATAATATTATCAACATTTTTCAACAACTGATTGAGGAATATTCAATCCATGATCAAGTTGATTTACAGGCTTCATTTTGTATGAAACATTGTCAGAATAACGTTTCAATCACTTTAGACGGCCAATACTATAGCATATCGCCGGAAACAGCAAAACAATTTTTTAAAGAAACGGTGATGGCTAGGATAAAGAAGATAAAGTAATAAGAAATTGAACCAAAAGAAAGGCCTTATTTACGGGGCCTTCCTTTTTATTATGCACAAATGATTAGCAATAGTTTTTATTGCTCGGTTAATTTTTCCTAGCGGAAGTGAGATACTGGTCGATAGCTGCCGCTGCATTCTTTCCTGCCCCCATGGCTGAGATAACAGTGGCCGCTCCGGTTACTGCATCGCCCCCGGCATAGACCCCATCCTTATTGGTAGCCATCGTATTTTCGTTGACAATAACGCCGCCCCATTTTTGAGTGGCAAGCCCCGGTGTACTCTGCCTGATTAGCGGGTTGGGCGATTGGCCGATAGCAACAATGACTGTGTCTATTTCCAGAATGTGCTCGGATCCTTCTTTTGGGACCGGGCTGCGACGTCCGCTCTTATCGGGGGCGCCCAGATCCATGTCGATGCACTCCAGACCGGTAACCCAACCTTCTTCCCCGATAATTCGGGTGGGATAGGTAAGAAAATAAAAAATAATTCCTTCCTCTTTAGCGTGATGGCTTTCTTCTTTACGGGCTGGTAATTCTTCTTTGCCGCGACGGTAGATAATGTAGACATTATCGGCCCCTAAACGTTTGGCAGTTCGGGCTGCATCCATCGCCACATTGCCGCCGCCGATTACGGCGACGTTTTTGCCCACAAAAATTGGGGTCGGCGCCTCTTTATCATACGCTTTCATGAGGTTGCTGCGGGTCAAAAATTCATTGGCGGAATAAACGCCGTTTAAATTTTCCCCTGGGATTCCCATAAATTTCGGTAACCCGGCGCCTGATCCGATGAATACCGCCTGAAAACCGTCAGCCAATAATTCTTCAATTGTGATGGATTTTCCCACAATAACATTGGGAATGATCGTAACACCTAAAGTATTAAGCTTGGCAATTTCCTTCTTAACCAGGGCTTTCGGCAAACGGAATTCCGGGATACCATACATCAATACGCCGCCTGGCTCATGTAAAGCTTCATATATCGTAACTTCATAGCCTTTCCGGGCCAACTCTCCGGCACAAGTGAGACCTGCGGGGCCGGAACCAATAACTGCAACCTTGGGACCTTCCGGTTTGGCTTTGGTTTTGGCAATGGATTGATTTAACGCCGAATCCTTCATCGCATAATCTGCCACGAATCTTTCCAGCCTTCCGATAGCTACCGGATCACCTTTGATTCCTTTAATGCATTGTCCTTCACACTGGTTCTCCTGGGGACAGACCCGTCCGCAAATAGCCGGGAGGGCATTTTGTGTAAATAAAGTCTCATATGCTTCTCTAAAATCGCTGGTAGCTACTTTATGAATAAATTCGGGTATCGGAACTCCCACCGGACATCCGGAAACACATTTGGCATTTTTGCAATTCAAACAACGTTTCGCTTCGGCAAGGGCTTGGTCTGGAGTGTAGCCGAGGGCAACTTCTGTAAAATTCTTATTTCGAATCTGCGGGTCTTGTTCGGCCATTTTAACTTTTTCGTTCGCGATATTCGGCATGGTTATTTGTTCTCCAATCCAATGTGGCAGCTGTGATTTTCTTCATAGTGCCGTTCATTGTTTTTATATATGGCTTGACGGCGCATGCATTCATCAAAGTCGACCAAAAAACCGTCGAAATCCGGACCGTCAACACAGGCGAATTTGATTTCGCTTCCTACGGTGACCCGGCATCCACCGCACATGCCGGTACCATCGATCATAATTGGATTTAAAGAAACCATGGTCGGAAGATTCAGTTCTTTGGTTTGAGCGACAACTGCGCGCATCATTGGTAAAGGCCCAATGGCAATGACTTTATCATAGCGTTTGGCTTCAATCATTTTTAAAAGTCCATCGACTACAGTGCCTTTCATTCCATAGCTGCCATCATCAGTGGCAACAGTAAGTCTATGGGTAAAAACTTTAAATTCATTTTCCAAAATTACTAGTTCAGCGGTACGGCCCCCCAAAATAGCATCAACCTCGGTGCCTTTTTCGGCTAAACTTTTTAACTGCGGAAAGAGCGGAGCTGCCCCGACACCACCTCCGATTCCCAAAACTTTGTCACAATTCTCTAATTCTGCGGGCATGCCCAATGGACCGGCAACATCTTGCAGGGAATCCCCTACATTTTTGGTGCTGAGAAGTTTGGTAGAAAAACCAAGTTCCTGATATATTAAGGTTATTTTGTTTTCTGCCCGGTTGAAATCGGCTATGGTAAGAGGGATTCTTTCCCCGTTTGTATCAACCCGGACGACCACGAATTGGCCGGGTTCACATTTGCGGGCAATATAGGGGGCTTCAACTTCAATTAACACCACAACCGAATTTAACCTGCGCTTGGTAACTATTTTATACATCCTTAAAGTCCTCCTTAAGAAAAAAAGGACTGTCTGAAAATCATCTTTCATGAGTTGCTAAACAATATATAACCTATGGCAGTTGGAAGGGGAGTTATATATTGGTGGTTTTCATGATTGAAGTTTTGTAGACAGCCGCTTTTTTATAATATGCTCCGATTAAAAGGTAATCGGATTTCCGTAATATGCGCATTCCAAAACCTTTTTTAGTTCTACCTTATTGCTTGGTCTGGGATTGCTTCCCGTACAAGGATCAAGAGCGGCGTTTTCAGCAATAAAGTCGACGGTCTTTTTAAACAAATCTTCAGAAACTCCATGTTCCTTGAGGGTAGCGGCTATATTCAGTTTTCGGTTCAATCCGGAAACAGCCTCGATCAATGAATCAACCAATTGTTTGTCGGTTGCTCCGGATAAACCAACTCTCTTGGCAATTTGAGCATACTCTTTCATACTGCTTTTCGAATTATAACGGATGACATAGGGCAATAAAATGGCATTACAACAACCATGGGGAATTTCAAACTGAGCTCCGATTTTATGGGCCAGGCTATGGGTAATTCCAAGCAAGGCATTACTGAAAGCCATTCCAGCTAGACACTGGGCAATATGCATTTTACCGCGGGCTTCTTCTTCTCCGTTAAAAGAATCAATTAAATAGTCAAAACACATCGAGATGGCCTCTAATGCCAAAGGATCGGAAAAAGGCGAACGGGCGGAGGCCA
Organism: Bacillota bacterium; assembly: GCA_023401925.1. Classification (GTDB taxonomy): domain Bacteria; phylum Bacillota; class UBA4882; order UBA8346; family UBA8346; genus UBA8346. The sequence continues at coordinate 5,819 of JAEXDA010000057.1, read as the reverse complement.
CATAAGCTTCAATGGCATGAGTTAAAGCATCCATCCCGGTGTGAGCGACCAGCTTCGGCGGCATCGTAATGGGGATGCTGGTATCCAAAATGGCGATGTCCGGTGTAATTTCAAAGTCCGCCAAGGGATATTTAATTTTGGTCGAGTAATCGGTAATGACAGAAAAAGCGGTTACTTCGGTAGCAGTTCCGCTGGTGGAGGGGATTGCCACAAAAATGGCTTTTTTCCGTAATACCGGCATTGAGAAGGGAGTTTTAATATCTTCAAAAGTTAAATGGGGGTATTCATAAAATACCCACATCGCTTTGGCAGCATCAATTGGGGAGCCGCCACCGATGGATACAATGACATCAGGCTGAAATTCCTGCATGGCTTTAGCTCCTGCCATTACAGTTTCCACAGAAGGATCCGGTTCGACTCCGGCAAAGGTTTTAACCTGCATGCCGCTTTTACTTAAGATTTCTTCCAAGCGAGCTAAAAAACCAAATTTTTGCATGGAAGTACCGCCGGTAACAATCATCGCCCGCTGATGGCCTTTTAAATTTTTTAATTCATCCATAGCGTTCTTTCCGAAATAAAGATCGCGCGGGAGCGTAAATCGAGCCATTTGAACCACCTCACTAAAAGTTTCGTTCGGGTACGAGAATAGCATTTCATATCTATTGTTTTCCATACTATTGGAAACCGGATGTTTATATTATAAACTTTGTTAAAAAAATGACAATCTTTGTTGGAACAGGTTGCAAAGATTAAGCAATGAAATACCGAAACAAAGAGTTAAAAAGCATAGCGGCAGTATCCAATAAAAATGGTCTTTACAGCAAGATTTTGGTATGTTATTCTTTTAATAAAGTTAGTTATTTTTTTCACAAACTTTGTTATTTGTATGACATTATTGGAGGATTTCATGACGATAACGATTTGCATAGGCAGTGGATGTCATGTCAAAGGTTCACGCCAGATTATTACGATTGTACAAGAATTCATTCAAAAATATCATTTGGATGCCCAGATAGAGCTTGAAGCCTGTTTTTGCCAGGAACGATGTAATGAAGGGGTTGTGATGAAAATAGGCGATGACATGGTGACCGGAGTATCGAAAGACAATATTACGGAAATCTTTCATCAAAAAATTCTGGAGGAATTAGTCCATGAACACAATCACAACCAGTAAAGCGCAATGCCGGGACTGTTATAAGTGTATCCGGTATTGCCCGGTAAAGGCCATCGGCCTCAATGATGGTCAAGCTTGGGTTGATAAAGAAAAGTGCATTTTATGCGGCCGTTGTATCGGCGCGTGTCCCCAAAAGGCCAAAAGCATGGTTTCGAACCTAGCGGGACTGGAGAGCTTTTTGGCAAACGGAGATTCTATCGTTTTCTCAGTGGCTCCATCATATCTGGCGGGCACAACTTTGTCATCCCCGTGGAAATTGGTAGCAGCTCTAAAAAGATTAGGAAAGGTAAGTTTTGAGGAAACGGCATTGGGGGCGGAACTTATCGCCAAAGAGTATGGCCGGATTTGTCACGAAGGCAAGAGGGGAACGATAATTTCCAGTTGCTGTCCGGTGGTAGTCAATGTCGTTGAAAAAAATCACCCGGCATTAATTCCTAATTTATCAGGTTTAATATCACCTATGATTGCCCATGGGATGGCAATTAAAGAAGAACGGGGCCGGAGTACAAAAGTAGTATTTGTCGGTCCCTGTTTTGCAAAGAAAGCAGAACCGGACTGGAATAGTCCCGAAAATCCAATGGATGCCGTACTAACTTTCGAGGAGCTGGTACCGTGGCTCCGGGAAAAAGGTATTGAACCGGAACATTTGCCGGATGAGTTACCGGACCTTGCCTCCAATTTGGCGGCGATTTTTCCATTAAAGCAAGGGATTCTTAAGACAGCCGGCATCCGGGATGGGCTGGAGTCGGAAATTGTTTCAGTTTCGGGAATCGAAGAATGCCTGGATGCTTTCAATGATTTGGAAAAGGGTCTGATTGTGCCGAAATTTATTGAAGCCCTGGCCTGCAAAGGGGGATGTATCGGAGGGCCGGCTATAGGGAATAGTTTGGGAATTCAAGCCCGGCGGCAACGCCTGTTTGATTTTTCTCAAACCCGGAGAAAACAGGGGGAATCACTTAAGGTTAACAACAACGGGCTTGTGAAGAATTATTTTCCAATTACCCCAAAAGCCACCATGCCAAGTGAATCCGAAATCCGTGAAGTCTTGAAACTTACTGGGAAAAATGGCCCGGAGGATGAGACCAATTGTGGAGGGTGCGGTTATTCCAGCTGCCGTGATAAAGCTATCGCAGTAATCCAGGGAATGGCTGAACCGGAAATGTGTATTCCATATATGAAAGAAAAAGCCGAATCCTTTTCAAATACGGTTATTGATACTACTTTCAACGCGGTGATTGTAGTGAACAAGGAGATGATCATTCAGGAATTTAATCCGGCTGCCTATCGAATGTTCAACCGGAGAAATATTTCTCCAAAAGGAGAACATTTGAGTGCTTTTATTGACCCCAGTGACTTTGTTAAGGTATGGAAGGCTCAAGACTTTCTAGTTGACCATCTGAAATCATATGAACAGTATGAGCTGGTAACCCGGCAAATTATTTATCCCTTGCCGAAATATGGAATTGTAATCGGTATCATTACGGATATTACGGTTGAGGAAGAACGAAAGAAAAAGCATGATAATATGCGCCAGGAAGCGTTGACTAGGGCTTCCCGGGTAATCCGGGAACAAATGCGGGTTGTGCAGAATGTAGCCGGATTATTGGGAGAGAGTACCGCCGAAACCAAGGCTACACTCTTGGAATTGATCGCCATCATGGATGAAAGTGAGGCTTCCAGTGATGAAATTTGATGTCGGAATTTCCGGGATTGCCAAATATCGGGAGGAAGTAACTGGAGACACCCCTGAAGTGATTAAGGCAAAAGATTCAATCACCATAATACTCTCGGATGGTTTGGGCAGCGGTATCAAAGCCAGTATCTTGTCTATTCTTACGACAAAAATAGCAGCCGGTTTGATACGGCGTAACATTGGGCTGGAACAGGTTTTTGCTACAATAGCCGATACTTTGCCCACTTGTAAGGTCCGGAACTTGGCTTACGCAACTTTATCGATCTTGAAAATTCAGGATAATGGTCGGGCTCACTTGATTGAGTATGATAATCCCGGTCTCATTGTCTTACGGGATGGCGAATTTCTCGGAATAGAACGTCGGAAAAGAAACATCGCCGGTAAAGATGTGAATGAAGCTTATTTTGAGGTTGGGATTGGGGATATGCTATTGCTCAACAGTGATGGGGTCATTAATGCCGGTGTCGGCGGTATTTATAAACTGGGCCTCGGCGAGGCGGGTTTGATTGATAATTTAAAATCAAGATCCTTACTTCGAGAAGAAGTGGAGGTCATTGCCAGTAAAATAGCAGAGCTGGCTGAATGCTGCTATCTTTGCAAACCCTGCGATGATTCAACCGCGATTGTGATCAAAGCCCGACCTAAAAAACATGCCTTGGTATTTACCGGGCCGCCCAGAGACAAAGATCAAGATTCTGCTATCGTGCAAAGATTTTTGGCCAGCGATAGCCTCAAGATTATTTGTGGGGGCGCCTCGGGAAATTTGGTGGCCCGAGTGACCGGGAAAAAGCTGCAAACTAGTTTGCAATATGAAGACCCAAGCGTACCCCCAATCGCCACTATCGAAGGTGTGGATTTGGTGACCGAGGGGGTCTTGACCTTAAACAAGTGCTTGGAAAAGCTTGAGGATTATCGAATCACCAGTCAAATCGCTAAAGGCTCCGATGGAGCAACCCTTCTCGCTAAGGAATTATTGAAGGCGGATGAAATCGCTTTTCTGATGGGCACGGCATTTAATCCGGCTCATGAAGAAATTATGCGCTCTTTGCAATTAAAGAGCCGTTTTGAAGCGATACAAAACATTGAAAACATCCTTTCGGAGTTGGGAAAAGAAACATTTCTGGAGATTTTTTAGACGGATCGTTGCCATTTACTGAAACTAACGAGAGTCCCGCCTAAGGATCATCACTGGCTTGAAAAAGACTATTGAATAAGTTGGCCATCGGGCTTATAGTAATAAGGAATTCGTCAAGAAGTTTTATTTTGGATTAAAGGAGTTGTAAAAAAGTGGATGACGATTCAATTCTTTTTTCGAAAAGGACAGGGCGAGAAGGGGTAAAAGATGGAATTCCCTATGCCACTATTAAACGGTTGCCTGTTTATCACCGTTTTCTTACCGATTTGGCTAACAAAGAAGTTGAAAGAGTATCTTCGAGAGAACTTGCGGTTAAAATGGGAATAAACCCATCCCAGTTGCGGCAGGATTTAAGTTATTTCGGATCTTTCGGCCAACAAGGTTACGGTTACCGGGTGAATGACCTTTTGCATGAAATCGGCAAGATTCTTGGATTAAATCAACAATTGAAGATGGTATTGCTCGGGGCCGGAAATTTAGGAACGGCACTGGCTAACTATGAGAGTTTTAGCCGCCGGGGGTTTATCATTACAGCAATATTTGATACCAATCCGGAGATTATTGGGAATAATCTCAGCGGCATTTTCATTCAAAATACTAAAGAACTTCGCACCTATCTGCATTCTCATCCGGTTGATGTCGGGATCATAACCACTCCAGCACAGTTTGCCCAGGATATGGCAAACCTGTTAATCGAGGAAGGGGTCAAAGGTATCTGGAACTTTGCTCCGGTAAGCCTGAAAATTCCGGAAGGGATTATCCTGGAAAATGTTCATATTAGCGAGAGCCTTTTGTTATTATCTTTTAAACTGCAACAATTAAAGAAGCCGGAACTCAATTAGGCGGAGAGTCCAGCTTCCTACAATGGTTTGTTCAACTACTGGCCGGCAGACTTTTTTAGTAAGGTCTACCCTGGAGAATTAACCGCTGATTTTGGCGACAGGTAAAGGCGCCCATGTCTGTTGGATAAATTCATACCGGGGATCATCCGATAAGCGCCGTTCACCCTGTAGGTGTTGATAAGTTTCAACATCTTGGGTACATTCCATACATCCGAGATAGGTACCATCATAATCCCGTAAAGCAATCATTTCAACCATAATTTTGTGGTTTTTCCTGGTGATATCCGACTTGATATCAAACCAAAAACTTGCCTTATCCCGGAGCCCTTGTTTCATTTCCTGAATGACTTGTTCAGCTTTTGCGCAACTGTCGGCTGGATGGAAAAGGCGGAAATCAGTTCCCATGGCAGACAGCGGACGCTTGAATAACCGAGTTTCGTGTTTATTCCAACCGATAATTTCATCATTCGCATCAATTATTAAGATCTCGACCGGCAAATTTTCATACATCGCACGCACCATCCGGTCATTCATTCCATCAAGCATGGAAGCACCTCCCCGATTTTTTATCTACATTCTATTTTAAACTTTGTCATATAAATAACAATCTTTGTTATTTTAATTTGCAAATATTCCGGAATGAAATGCCTTCTGTGGGAGATAAACTGCATCAGGCTTTAGTCTGGTATTTTTAAAAATATAAAAATTTTACTGCAAGGAATGAGGTCAAGAAACTCGAAATAAATAAACAAATTATTTGGGTTATCAAATGACTGAAAATTATGGGCCATATGTTGGCATGGATATGAGTGTTTGTATGCGTAAAGAAATCGGTTCATAGACTTTTATTGTGTCTTTGAAAACCACCGGCTAAGCCGGTGGTTCCAAAAAGGCTATGCCTATGAGTAGAAAAAAGAATCCTCCCTTGCTAAGATAAATGTGGTTCGCCAACCGCATAAAAAGCAAAGGAGGATA
>JAEXDA010000040.1 GCA_023401925.1 Bacillota bacterium | reverse complement strand
CGAACTTAAGTTCGCGGTTACTCTTCCACTGAAACAACTACTTTGAACAACATCGTTGGGGAAGAGCTCGCCTTTGGAGAAAGGCACGAGTTAGGTCAAATAGGCGTTCACTTTCTAACAGTGATTTCTGACAACAACAAAATTTAATTCAACATATATAGCTACTTGGCAACTATAGAAAATTTACTTATTTAATACTTTTAGCGAAAGTATCCAGGATCTGGCTTTCATTAAATGGTTTTACAATAAAATTTCTCGCACCCGCCATGATCGCTTCCCGAATGGTTGCTTCCTGCCCCATTGCCGATATGATGACGATATTGCTCTTCGGATCCCGTTTTCTGATTTCCTTCAAGGCGCTTAAACCATCCATACTCGGCATGGTTATATCCATGGTCACCAAGTCCGGTTTCAGTTCAAAATATTTTACAATCGCTTCTTTTCCGTTTTCAGCTTCCCCAACGACTTGGTAGCCATTTTTTTCAACAATCGCTTTTAGCTTTGCTCTCATAAAAGCCGCATCATCAGCAATCAACACTGTCTTCATAGTCAACGCCTCTTTTTTTTAAATTTTGGAATATCCAAAATAACAAAGGTTTAATTTGAGCAAATCATCAAGGAAAATACAAAATTATATCAATCCCTACTTTTTTTATCGGCTTTTCCGGAAATTTTTTAACCTTTTTTTAAAAAATTATTTTTATCAAAAAATATCAATTCAAAACCAATCCTATATATTGACATCCAAAGATTCTTGTAATAAAATAAAATTTGTTATTTAATTGAATATTTACTGGGGAGCTGGATCAATCCGGCTGAGAGGGAACTACGATACACGCGCGTGCGCATTGTTCCGACCCATAAACCTGATCTGGGTAATGCCTGCGAAGGGAGTGAAGAAAGTTTCTTGAGCTATACGCCTTTGCTGCGTATAGCTTTTTTATTTTTCATTTCAAAAGTTGGAACTAAAAAAAGGAGAATCCTGAAGATGATTGGAAAAGTAAATGACGATTTCTTTCAAAAAAACATCCTTACCCATACCGGCCGCGAAGACCGGGATTTAATTATCGGTCCCAGCATGGGAGTGGATTCGGCCATCATTAAAATTCCAGACGGCTATATGGCCATTGCCGAGGATCCGATTTTTCCCAGTATGAGCATGACTCCGGATGATTTTGCTTTTCTGACGGTCCACATTGGAGCCAGCGATGTGGCCGTCATGGGGATTAAGCCGCGGTTTATGACCTATTCGCTGCTGCTCCCTCCCGGAACCCCGGAAAACTATATCCAGGCCCTGATTGGGAGTATCAGTCGATATGCAGCCGAATTGGATATTTCCATCGCGGGCGGCCATACCGGTTTCTACGGGGCGGTCACCGTTCCCACCATCGGCGGCATCACAGTCTGGGGCAACGGCGCCGACTATATTTCACCTAAAAATGCCCGGGAAAATGATAATATCATCATCACCAAAGGCGCGGGCATCGAAGCGGCAGCCCTTCTGGCTTATGAATTCAAAGAACCCCTTCTCCGGCATCTTCCGGCGGATGCCATTGAACGGGCCATCGCCAGAATGCGGGAAATAACCGTGGTCAAGGATGCTCTCATCGCTGCCCAAAACGACGGTGTTCACGCCATGCACGATGCAACGGAAGGCGGCCTGACAAGAGGGGTTTGGGAAATCGCCAAGGCTTCGGAAAAGGGAATTCAAATCAACGGGGATGATATCTTCATTCCGGAAGATATCCAAAGCATTTGCGGCTATTTTCACCTAAATCCCTGTGAAATCATTAGCGAGGGAACACTGATTCTCACCTGCTCTCCGGAAAAAACCGCGGAATTGTTACTCTCCTATCGGAAGGCCGGAATTGAAGCGAAAGCGATCGGCAAGGTAACTTCCCCCGGAAAAGGCTGTATCTTGGTTAAAAACGGCCGAGCTACGCCCATAGTTCCGCCCGCCAAAGATCAATTCTGGGAGGTCTTCTTCAATCCCACGGCATTCATTAACGGAAATCCCCCCCTTTCTGATGAAAAAAACGATTTCAAGCTGTGTGAAGAGCTTCAAAATACCGTCGACATCTTATGCCAGGCCAATATCTACCCACTGATCCCGGAGATCGGAGCCAACATCGCCTATGCCGCCCCGGAGAGTGAAACGCTTGAAAAAATAGCCGCTGTTCCGGGCCGGATCATCAGGGTCAAAGAACAGTGCCTGCCCCTGGGTAAAGTGGAAATGGGCGCCAGCACCTATATGGGGAGCACCCTGTTGACCGTCAGAAAATATTTCCCCGCAGCCCGCTGCCTCATGAACCTACGAAGCAATGAAGCAATCCTCCGGGCCTGCGACCTGGCTGATTTTAAAACCGTGAAAATGCCGGTCCCTAAAGACTATCGCCAGTCCGATGAAGATTTTCACCATGATTTGGAGAAAGTATTACAAAGTTGCAATCACCTACCGGATATCGTTGAAATTCCGGATCGCCTGAATTTGGAAAAACTCATTTTGGTCCTGGGCGCTTCCCTGGAGGAGCTGGCAACGAAAGTGCTACAAATCCAGGAAGCTGTCAATGTCAAAAAGAATTAAGCGCCATTATATCCATAATGACACGCTTTTCGAACAACACCAGACCCGGGAGTCAATGTCATCAGGCGATAATTCCATATTTTGCAAGGATTCCAATTGCCTATTTTGACCTCACCCCGCTCTCTCCGGCGATGCAGCTCAGAGAAGCAAATTCACGGCGAGGGATGCTAAGCAGTAAACTTGGGCCTTTTTAAAAGCCAAAAATTTGAAGCCTAAAAGATTGGCGCGAATTTCATTCGATACACCTCTCCCCGTCGAATAGCCGTCTTTGAAACTTCGCCCGGGGAGAGGCCGGGAGAGAGGTCGGCATTTAGACCCGAGAGTTTTGGGAAATTTCTCCCTGATAGCCTGATGACATTAACCCGGGAGTATCCATCTACCGGGCTGGTATATAAAATCACCCATTCATAAGGTTTTGATTCTACCCGCCAGCTTAGTCGATTAATCTTCAAAGGCTCATTTCAATAATCCATACACCCATTTATGTTCTCGCGCAGAGACGTCAGCACCTTTTGGTGCTGCAGGCGCGGAGAAAAGATCAAATCTATTTTTTGTTTTGTCTTTAAACTCCGCGTCTCTGCGCGAGATATTCTTTTGATTTTAAATCAATAGATAGCTGATAGCTCAGTCATCCAAATAATCTGCTGAATTAATTTTATAATCAAGTATCTTTTTCCGGTCCCAGCGTTGCATTTTCATCGATCATCCACGGGTAATCCGGATTTGGTTTCTTGGGAACCAGCTTATAACTCACTCCGGGTTCCAGCTTATTAAACTCCTCTTCTTGAATCTCCGCCCATAAGCCCCAAAAGGTGATTCCTTTTACCATATAAACAGTCCCTTCATAAAGCCGGGCGGTGGCTACCTGATTTCCTCCGGCCAAAAGCTCAAATTCGCCGCCGGCCTTATTCAAAAAATCACCGACAAGCTTTCCCGGTGAATTCCGTAAAGGAGAGAATTCAACCTCCAGCAAAAGGCTATGGGGCTTTTTGGCCTTGAGTCCCGGAATCCTGGAGTCTTCTTCCCAATAGGCATGATCGACCCGGGCGGCTTTGATCTCTTGGGGTTCAACCAATGCTTTGGGCCCGACATCATAGATTTGACCGCTACTTTTGGCTTTGAAATATTCCAGGATTACCGGTAAAAAATCTTCAAATCGCGGATATTTATCCCGCTGGGCCAGGCATTTATTTTTGATTAAGGCATAAACCTGATCAAGGTCGTCCCAGCCGACCGCTTTCTCATTTACCCAGCTTTCGTAGGCCAAATCCGGACTGTGATATTTATCGAGAGTTGCCAGAGTGACCGCTCTGGCCAAAAGTTCATTGAGAAAACTTCGGCAATCATTCTTCATAAAGCCTTGAGCATTGCCGAATGACTGCTTTAAATATTTTTGATAGCGGTGAATGAAAGCCCGGTTTTTATCTAAAATCGGTCCCAAAAAATGGTGGGCGTTTTCATGGATGATGATACTTGGCATCGAAAACTCGCCTATAAATGGATTGATGATAGTGATATAAGTCACGGTCTTATCCGGATTTTCAACCGGCAGCGCCGAACCGCCCTTGTATAATGGCGACAACAATATTTCAAACTTATCTTTGGACGCCGTCACTCCAAAAAAATCCTCCAACTCGGCTACATAGTCAAATCCATATTTAGTAACAAAATTTGCCGTCAGTTCATTGTATTTCGGCAGATTTAGGGCCCAAAATTGTTGGGAATCCGTTTCATCGTAAAAGTGCCGCAAATCCTTTTGGATATTCATGGTCAAAGATGCGGGAGTATTTCTGAATACTCTGTCGGAAGTAAGGATTTGCCCGTAACTTAAGACTTCGGTAGTAATTGGAGTGGGGAAATTATTGTCGGGAATATCTGCGAATTTTAGGGAGAGTCTGTTGAACTTTTTGGCGTATTCATCATTTTGATACGGATAATAATAGGATTTAACGATTTCCGCGATTTCATTGGCGGCCGTATAAGCCGGATGCGTAAAGCCGCTGCCGGTCTCGGTGGCGATATACAACATTTCCAGATTCAGGTTAATCCCGACAAAAGTATTTTTCCCGGTTTGGTACTGTTGTACTGTGCCGATGCCGTCGATATTATAAGGCTGCGGTGTGAGAATATTATCCGCAAACGTTAGGCAGCAAAAAAAGGCTGCAAATACGATCAATGCAAAGAGTTTTCTCATCTTTACCCCCTTCTCATTCCGATCTTACCTACTTTAAGATCTCCGGCAGTAATTTAGCTTCTTTCATTATAAATCTTAAATCTTAAATATTATCAATGCAATTGCAAATTATTTATAAAATTTTGGATAATCTTCGGCTAGTCGATGTTTGAGGCTGAATTGGAGATTTTTCATAAAATAGAGGAATGATCCGGCATGAGTTTGCAACCAAAGGCTGTCATGATGGGCTTTGAAGGTCTCTTGCCGGATCAGGGTTACCCTTTCATATCAGGGGAACATCGGGTTTCGTTTCATTTTGGGTATTCCATGGTTTTCAATAGATTGGCCATTTCGATAGCGGTTACCGCGGCATCATACCCTTTATTGCCGGCCTTGACCCCGGCGCGTTCGATGGCCTGTTCGAGATTGTCGGTGGTTAATACCCCAAAAGCTATCGGCAACCCCGTATCCAGGGAAACTTTGGCGATGCCTTTCGACATCTCCGCCGCCACATAATCAAAATGAGGAGTAGCCCCCCGGATTACCGCGCCCAAGCAAATCAAGGCATCGAATTTTTTGAATCCGGCCATTTTTTGAACCACCAGCGGGATTTCGAATGCTCCCGGAACCCATGAAACCTCGATATCGGATTCCGCCGCGCCATGCCGGACAAGAGCGTCGATCGCCCCGCTTAAAAGTTTATTGCTGATCAATTCATTAAACCGCCCAATGACAATTCCAAATTTTAAACCGGTGGCAATCAATTTTCCTTCATTCATTTTAATCGGCATTTTGGTTCTCCGCGCAGACGCGCGCCTCCTCCAACGGTTTTTGCGGATTAACCATCGTTAATCCTTCGAAAAGATGACCCATCCGCTCTTTTTTGGTGTTCAAATAGCCAATATTGGTGGCATTGACTTGGGCATAAAGTGGCACTCTTTCCACAATCTCCAGCCCATGACCGTTCAATCCCGCTATCTTCCGCGGATTATTGGTCAAAAGCCGGATCCGTTTCAACCCCAAATCGGCCAATATTTGAGCTCCGATACCGTAATCCCTCATATCGGCGGGGAAACCCAGCCGGATATTGGCGTCCACGGTGTCAAAGCCTTCATCCTGAAGCTCATAAGCGCGGATTTTATTAACCAGTCCAATCCCCCGCCCTTCCTGACGCATATACAATAAAACCCCTTTCCCTTCCAGGGTGATTTCTTTTAATGATGCCTCAAGCTGCTCGCCACAGTCACAACGGGTCGAATGAAATACTTCTCCGGTAAGGCACTCCGAATGGACCCTTACCAAAACCGGTTTAGTCCCATCGCTTATCTCCCCTTTGACCAAAGCGAGATGGTGTTCGCCATTGATCATGTTTTCATAGGCAATCATTTTGAATTCGCCGTAAACCGTAGGTAGCTTGGCTGCGGCGACTTTTTTGACCAATTTTTCGTTTTCCCGGCGGTATTGAATCAAGGCGGCCACAGTGATGATTTTCAGGCCGTGTCTTTGGACAAAATCCGTTAACTGGGGTAACCGGGCCATCGTCCCATCATCATTCATGATTTCACAAATCAAGCCCGCCGGCAAGAGGCCGGCCATTCGGGTCAAATCGACGGCGGCTTCGGTATGGCCGGCCCGCCTTAAAACTCCGCCGTTTTTAGCGATTAGCGGAAAAATATGCCCGGGTTTATTGAAGTCTTCGGCTTTAGCCGATGGATTGGCCAATTCATTGACCGTACGGGCCCGTTCATGGGCGGAAATTCCCGTGGTAGAATCCTTATAGTCAACCGTAACCGTAAAAGCGGTCCCCATATGCTCTTGATTCCGTTCCACCATCATCGATAAGCCCAAATCTTTGGCTCGCTCCTCCGTTAACGGGGCGCAGAGCATTCCTTTGCCATAGGTGGCCATGAAATTAACACTTCCCGGAGTAACTTTTTCGGCAGCCATCAAAAGGTCGCCTTCGTTTTCCCGGTCTTCGTCATCGACGACGACGATCATTTTTCCCAGTTTCAGGTCTTCCAGTACTTCTGGAATGGAATTGAACTCCATAGGGCTCCTCCTTATCGCATAAAGCCATTTTCTTTTAAAAAATCGACAGTAAGTTTGTTGCTGCTCTCAGGATGGTTTGAAATCCCGTTTATCAGTCCATGTACATATTTGCCAATCACATCGCACTCGATATTCACCGGATCTCCTTCTTTTTTGAGATTGAGATTGGTTATTTGGCGGGTAAGCGGAATCAATGAAACCCGGAAATCACTTGAACCGATGGATGCTACGGTCAGACTGACGCCATTGATGGCCACCGACCCTTGGGGCACAAGATATTTTAAAATGGCCGGGGACGCTTTCAGGGTGAGCCAAACCGCATTATTTTCAATCCATTTCCGGAAGATGTTTCCGGCGCCGTCAATATGTCCGGAAACCATGTGCCCCCCCAAACGGTCGGAAAGCTTCAGCGCCCGCTCCAAGTTTACTTTTTGGCCGGCGGCCAATGAATGGAGGGAGGATTTACGGATCGTTTCCGGCATCACATCCACGGTAAACCCATCCCTGTCAAAATCGTTGACTGTCAGGCAAATACCATCCACCGCCACACTATCGCCCACTTTCAGATCCGTTAGGATATTTTGGCATTCGATCGAAAGCCGATAGGAATTCCCGCCGGATACCATCCCCCTCATCCTGCCCAGTTCTTCAATAATTCCGGTAAACATGATCCTACTCCTTATTCTTTTGATACGGTTGAAGCCCTGTTCACAAATATCCTTGAATGAGGATGTCTTCCGCCAATGGTTCCACCGTAACTTCTTTTAATACCAGCGAATCTTTCACAAGTTCCCGGCCGTGACCTTCTACAGCGGTTAAGGCCGATGCTCCCCCCATGATTTTGGGGGCCACAAAAAACATTACTTTATCCACGATTCCCGCTTCCAAGGCGGCTGCATTCAGGGTACCTCCTCCTTCCAACAGTACACTGTCGATCTCCATTTCGGCGAGTTCTTTCATGAGCCGGCCCAGATCCACTCTGCCGTCGTTCCCTTCCGCTTGGATGATGGATACCCCTTTGGCCCTCAGTGCCCTTTCCTTGGCCGGCGCTATTTGGGAAGTGGTTGCCAAGATTGTCTTGGAGCCGGAAACTGCTGCCCGGGATATCACCTTGCTCTCCTCCGGGATTCTGCCCCGGCTGTCCACAATAATCCGAACCGGGTTTTGAGGTTCTTCTCCTTCACAGCGGGCGGTTAATAAGGGATCGTCCCGCAAGACCGTATGAATCCCCACCATGATCCCGGCCACTCTTTGCCTGATCCGATGGACATGACGCCTGGAACTCTCGGCCGATATCCATTTGGAATCGCCGCAGCGGGAAGCGATTTTTCCGTCCAGAGTGACGGCGGCTTTTAAAATTACAAAAGGGCTTTTGCAGGTGATATATTTACAAAATATTTCATTCAGCCTTGCGGCTTCGGCTTGCAGGATACCGACAACAACCTCGATTCCCGCCGTTCTCAACATTTCAATCCCCTGACCCGACACTTTGGGATTGGGATCGACCATCGCGACGACGACTTTGGCAATACCAGCCTCAATGATGGCTTTGGCGCACGGGGGAGTCCTGCCGTAATGAGAACAGGGCTCCATATTTACATATAAGGTACTGCCCCTAACATCCTGCCGGGCTTTTTGGATGGCGGCCACCTCGGCATGGGCCTTTCCCAATGCTTCATGATATCCTTCGGAAATGATTTGCCCGTTTTGGACAATAACCGCCCCCACCAGCGGATTGGGATTGGTCCTGCCCCAACCGGCTTGAGCAAGCTCCAAGACTCTCTTCATATAAAATTGGTGATCGCTCATAAAAACCCCCTTGCCTACGTTCTATTTTGTTTCAGATATACAAAAAAATCCCCGGAAGTAAAATACTCCTAGGGATTTCGAATCAAAACGCCAAAAAAATATGGTTCTTCTTTCATCCAGACTGTACTGTCGGCTCCGGAATCTGACCGGATCTGCTTTCGCTCGCGGGCTTATTGTTTATGAAGCTTATGCTTTCATATCAATCTACCGCCGGTAAGGAATTGCACCTGTCCCTGAAGAGTTATTCAATTTTAAAATATTACATTGGCTATAAAATATCACGCTTTGCCGAAAAAGTCAATCCTCCTTTCCACCCTGACCAACGGTAACGCAAAGCAGCGATTTCATTCTTGCTCACCTCAAAACCAGCTTCTATATAGGGTGAAATAAATTTTGATAAAAAATTTTGCTTCCATAGTTTCAAGATGTCTAAAAAGCAACTCACCTCTTGGTCCCCTCTCTTTTCGGACTACTCATTACCCACATCGTTGGACAATCAATACATTATATTAATGAATATCGCCAAACTGGATATGGTTGTAGCCGATTTCGTCCACCGCGGGGTAAACCCCACGGCTAAGTAGCAAAAAGCGTTTTAAAGCCCGCATTTACCGGGCTCCGTGATGCTTCGAAGCAATATGAGTGGCAAAGATTAGCCGATCCCCAAAATAGATCTCCGGGGGTGAGTCGCAGTTAAGCATTCAAATTACTTATTTCAACTCATATAGCTAAAATCATTTTATATCACACACTTACGCCAGAAAGCAACTCCCGCCAAATCATTAATCAACCAGTTGTTCATTTTTTAGTTTATACCCATACTTCAGTAAATTTCTCGTCCAACTGTTCCCTTTCACAGGGGTTATAGTATTTCAGATTACCGTCAAAGAAAGTACGTGTAATATACCTGGTAACTGCCACAGCGCGGGCCGGATCCATAAATCCCAATGCTTCATGGATGTCGGATCTTTCAACTTGACATGATTACAATAATTTATCATAAAAATTAAAAGGCACTTTCTTCCCAAAGGCATCCATGTGTCCAACAAAGGTATATCCCATTTTTTGAAACAGGGCATTCATTTTGGGGTTTAACGAATTGGTATCGGACCGCAAATAGGCCACTCCGTTTTTCCGGGCCAATTCTTCCGCAAACCGCAATAACACAGCACCGATTCCGCGTCCCCGAAACTCGGAGGCAACAGCCATCCTATGGAGAACCAGTGGTTTTTGATGACTGGACCAATGGATCTGGGCATATTCTTCCGGTTCATGATGGTTGATACACAAAAAACCGCCCACCCTCCCGTCGATCTCGTTGATAAAAAGCTCCTTTTTTCGAATATCCTTTTCAAAATCAACCGCCTGCGGGTAGGTTTCGTCCCATTGAAGGTTGCCCTCAAGGCGCATTTCCCGGCATACGGTCGTAATAATCCGCATAATTTCTTCGATATCGCCCAAATCAGCTTGTCTGATTAAATCAGCTGGCCTGATTATATCATCTTGCCTGTTTAAATCCGCTTGGTGTGTCATAACGATTTCTCCTCATCCCTTTTTCAGGTCATGCCATACAGATTCCATATTCCGGCTCATTCTTCCCACCAACTCCCAAACCATCGTGATCTCCTCCGGAGTAAAATCCTTCAAGCATAACCCAATATTGATATTCTCTTCTTCGATCGCCGAGTCATAAACTTCCAATGCCCTGGGAGTTGGATATAACTTATAGGCCCTGCTGTCGGATTCGTCCTGCTCCTTTCGGAGATACCCCCCGGTGATTAATTTCTGTACGGCTTTGGTGGTTGTCGTTTTATCCACTCTTAAGAGATTGGAGAGTTGAATGTAATTAAGCCCGGGGCTTTCGCAGATTCGGGTTAAAAAAATAAATTGCCCCTTTTGTAAATGATATTTTTTGAATTTCAAATCGCTTTTCCAATGGATGACCCGGGAAAGAGTACCGATTTCTCGTAAGATAGGATTATTGAGTTTCCGGATTTTTACCGCCTCCTCTGTTACTTTGCATGGATTGGATAATCATGAAATGGCTGAATTTGCTGGAATTTAAGGGCCTCTCAAGCTAAATTATAGCGCCGGATTCATTGGATATTTAGTTGAAACTTCAACTATATCCAGTATACTCTTTTATAGTTGAAAGTTCAACTATAAAATGTTTGTTTTGACGCACCTCCATTTTAAAACCGGTATCTCCCCGCATCAATCACCATTCCAATCAATCCCCATTCCATTGCTTCCCGTACAACACCCCCTCTGCCCCACATCACCCATAAGCCCAATCCCTACCGGTCTTTAAGCCGTTGGGACACCCTTGGGTGAGGCGTTTAGAAAATAAACGATTCCTTGCCGAAACGATTTTAGGGATGCTTTCTGCCGCAAAAATAAGTTACGACTCAATGACCGGAATTTTCCGGCCGACTAACGGGATTTAAGGATTCACAGTTGAATGAAAGACCTTCCCCCCGGCAAGCCAACTCTTAAAACCAAGACGGCATCCGGGGTTGTGGGGCAAATGGGGGTTGCCTAAAATATACCAGGATTTTCTGAAAACTCGGGTAGATATACGCAATGGTTCGGTATATATGCGCGACTCTCGGGTAGATATACGCAACGGTTCGGTATATATACGCGACTCTCGGGTAGATATACGCAACGGTTCGGTATATATACG
>JAEXDA010000005.1 GCA_023401925.1 Bacillota bacterium | reverse complement strand
AGACCACCCGTCAAACGGGTGGCTTGCACCGCCCTATAAGGGCACGTTACTAGCGAAGTCTTAAGACTTTTCGAAATAAAGCCCGCCAACCGCGTTTCTTTTACAAGCTGCCCCTCAAAGGGGCTTATTTTTCCTTGCTTGCTTTTACTGGTTCACCCGTAAACGGGTCAAATAGTTCTTTCAAACTTAGCTGATCTGAAATTATATCTTCTTGTAGTTGATTTCTTATATATTTCTCAATCGCTTCTTTATTACGTCCTACTGTATCTACATAATATCCTCGACACCAAAATTGCCGATTTCCATATTTGTATTTTAGGTTTGCATGCCGATCAAAGATTTGTAGCGAGCTTTTCCCTTTCAAATACCCCATAAATTGTGATACGCTCAATTTCGGCGGTATACTTACCAACATGTGAATATGGTCCGTACATGCATTGGCTTCAATTATTTTTACACCCTTGTAGTCACAGAGTTTCCTAAGTATTATTCCGATATCCTTTTTGATTTTTCCATAAATAATCTGTCTCCTATACTTGGGTGCAAAAACTATATGGTATTTGCAATTCCAGGTCGTATGTGCTAAACTTTCACTATCCATTTGGATATCCTCCTTTGCTTTTTATGCGGTTGGCGAACCACATTTATCTTAGCAAGGGAGGATTCTTTTTTCTACTCATAGGCATAGCCTTTTTGGAACCACCGGCTTAGCCGGTGGTTTTCAAAGACACAGAAATACCCGCACCAGAGGCGCGGGCATTAAAAGAGCCGAATCAATTATCGTATGAGCATAGTTTAGCACCCTTTTGTAAAAAAAGAGTACCTGAAAAACGGCAACGCAAAATGCGTCGATCTGGGAATGAACTTTATGATAATGTTTTAGGGTGAGTAAATTACCTAGGCACGTGATCAACAACCATAAATATTAACCAACCTCAAGCCGCATCGATAGGTCGTCCCTTTTCCGGGATTTTAACGGAATCTCAGGATTTAAGAAAGAACCATACTCGATCAGCAATTTCTTCAATTTAATCTTTGCGCGCGTCCGGGCATTGTCAATCACCTTCGGAGGAAACCCCATTTTTTTTTGGATTTCTTGATAACTGTAATCCTGGATAATTAATTTTACTACCTCATACTCAATTGGCGAAAGATATGCTTTTAATACCATATCAATCTTACCAACAATCCATTCATTCTCAATCCTTGCTAAAGGTTCATAGCTGTTATCAGCAACCAGGTCCAACACCGTACGGGAATCGTCTTCATTAAAACTCGCATTCAACGATATCGTCCGGCTGGCAAATAAAGCTTTCTTGGTAAACGATTGCTTCACAACATTATAAATTCGCCGTAATATGCAGATGTAGGCAAAAGTACTGAATTTAATCTGATAATTTTCAGCATCATATTCTTCGATTGCTTTGAGGAGCCCTATGGTGCCCTCCTGAATATAATCTTCATAATCAATGTTATAAATACTCTGATTTTTCACAATATGCCGGACCATCGGCAAATATTTGCGGACTAATTCATCCTTGGCGGCAGGGTCATTATGTGAACGAATCCTTTCGATGAAAAATAAATCCTTCTCTTGATTCATTCCAGTACCCCCATCCAACGCGCGTGCGCAACTCTTTTTATCAAGTATATGGCTGGGTTGTCTGTTTCATGCAACATTACTTTTAATGAGAATTGCCAATTCCCGTAATAAAAAAACCGCTTTGGGCGGTTTGGAATTCAAACTCTATCGCGGTTCTACAATGAACTTTATTGCAGTTCTTACTTGGCCTTCAATGTTGATTTCAGAAAATCCGGGAGTGCATACCAAATTGATGCCGTTTGGAGCCACATATCCTCTGGTAATAGCGATTGCCTTAACGGCCTGATTGACTGCACCTGCTCCCACCGCCTGAATCTCTGCGCTGCCTTTCTCCCGTAAAACTGCGGCTAAAGCTCCGGCAACCGATTTTGGACTGGAATTTGCTGAAACTTTTAATACATCCATTCGAAAAGCCCCCCACCGAAAAAATGTCGCTTTCATTCCCTATCATATTCAATAATCGGCAAAAAAAATCCTTAACAATGCCAAAATCATTGTTTAATTTGGAAAGTAGCAGCCGATGCAGCTCGGTTTTGTGCTTCCTTTAAACTTTTGCCTGTACCTCTCCCGTAGACTTGACCATTGACAACTACTTCCACGGTAAAAGTCTTATTATGGGGTGGGCCTTCTTCAGCCACAAGATGGTATTCGGGTTTTAAACCTTGAGATTGCACCAATTCCTGCAAATGAGTTTTGGCGTCAATTTTTTCGGAATCGGCAAATATTTCCGGCAAAGCTTTTTCGATGAACGGGGTAAGCATCTCTTCGGTTGCTTTTATGCCAAAACTGAGATAATAAGCGCCAATAAAGGCTTCGAAAAGATCCGCAAGGATATTAGGCTTATTATATCCGCCTGTACGGATTTCACCTGCTCCTAATAGAATATATTTGTCAAGTCCCATTTGCCGGGTAAATCCGGCAAGAAAAGAAGCACTCACCAAAATCGCTTTGACTTTCGCCAATTGTCCTTCGTCATAGGAACGGTAATGGTTATACAAATATTCGCAGACTATCAATCCTAAAACACTGTCCCCTAAAAATTCCAACCGTTCATTACTGGGAAGATGGTGTTCATTAGCGAAGGACGAATGGGTAAAGGCTTCAATAAACAACTCCTCATGTTTAGCATCGAAATGAAACCGGGCCGTCAACTCCTTCATCGACGGCCCCAGTAGTTCTTTCAGTCTAGTATTGTCTTTTATAGATTCTCGTTGTTTCTTAATCATGATATTTCCTAAATATAAGGCAAGCATTATGTCCACCAAATCCTAATGAATTGGACATTACATATTCTAACTCCGCTTTTCTTGCGCTATTCGGAACATAATCCAAATCGCATTCCGGATCGGGTGTCTGATAATTGATGGTCGGAGGTATTAAACTGTTTTGGATCGCTAGAATCGAGGCAACGGCTTCAATTCCGCCCGCTGCTCCGAGAAGATGACCGGTCATCGATTTGGTCGAACTAATGGCCACAGATTTGGCAAACTCGCCAAATAGTTTTCGAATCGCTAGGGTCTCAGCTTTATCGTTCGCTGGAGTCGATGTGCCATGGGCGTTAATGTAAGAGATTTGCTCAGGACCAATACCCGCATCTTTCAAAGCCCGAGCCATAGCCCGTGCTGCGCCATCGCCCTCCGGATCCGGGGCTGTCATATGATAAGCATCGGCGGTCTCCCCAAAGCCAACTAATTCGGCATAAATTGAAGCATTGCGTTTTAAGGCCCACTCCAATTCCTCCAATATCAATACACCACACCCTTCACCCATTACAAAACCGTCCCGGTGAAGATCGAACGGCCGAGAAGCACTTTTGGGGTTATCATTTTTTTTGGATAAAGCACCGGAAGAAGTAAAACCGGCATATGCCAACCCGGTAATTGCCGCTTCAGTCCCTCCGGTAATCATCGCTTTAGCATCTCCATTTTGAATGATCCGTAAAGAATCTCCAATCGAATGGGTCGCCGAAGCACAAGCCGTCACCACTGCGTGGTTGGGTCCTTTCGCTCCGGTGGCAATGGAAACTAATCCGGCATTCATATCCGGTATCATCATCGGGATAAAAAAGGGACTTACCCGTCCCGGTCCTTTTTCCAAAAATGTTTTGGTTTGTTCCTCAAAGGTCTTCATGCCGCCAATTCCGGAACCGATTATAACACCAATATCTTCGGCATTCTCAGTATCAATGGTTAATTTGGCATCCGTCACCGCCATTTTGGAAGCCGCCACGGCAAACTGTGACACCCGATCCATTCGCCGAACTTCTTTTCGGTCAAGGTATTCACTGGGATCAAAATCTTTCACTTCTGCGCCGATCTTTACCTCAAAATTACTGGTATCAAAGGCAGTTACATAATCAACACCGCTAACCCCATTGGTAAGTGAGTCCCAAAACTTTGAGATACCGATTCCTACGGGGGTTAATACACCCAAACCGGTTATGACGACTCGATGTTTCATAATTTCACCCTTTTTCCCCGGAACTCATCATATTTTTTAAAAGAGCCCCGCAGATGTACGGGACTCTCTTCAAAAAACTTATTGACCATTCTCTTTAATGTAATTTACTGCATCACCGACGGTAGCGATTTTTTCAGCATCCTCATCCGGAATTTCCAGGTCGAACTCCTCTTCTAAAGCCATTACGAGTTCAACGATATCCAGTGAGTCAGCGCCTAAGTCATCTACAAAAGAAGCTTGTTCTGTAACTTCTTCTTCATCAACACCTAATTGCTCAACAACTATGTCCTTAACTTTACTGAAGATATCCAACCATTTCACCTCCTTCCAAACAAGGTTGGCCAAATGATATTTCCAGATAACCTTTTTATTTAATTTACATTACCATCCCGCCATCGACATTTAAAACATGGCCGGTGGTATAACAAGAATCGGGAGATGCTAGAAATACAACAGCATTTGCTACATATTCGGGTTTTCCAAGAAAGCCCAAGGGAATTGCTTTGGTCAACTTTTCTTTGGCATCATCGGTTAAAACTTCGGTCATTTTCGATTCGATAAAACCGGGCGCGATAGCGTTAACACGGATATTACGCGAACCAAGCTCCTTGGCCATGGTTTTGGTAAAAGCAATGACTCCGCCTTTAGAGGCAGCATAATTGGCTTGACCAGCATTACCCATTTGCCCAATGACGGAAGCAATATTGATGATCTTACCGGAGCGCTGCTTCATCATGGGTTTAATCGCCGCTTTAGTACATAAGAAAGTTCCTTTTAAATTAATCGTCAAAACAGCATCCCAATCGGTTTCACTCATGCGCAACAATAAATTGTCTTTCGTAATACCGGCATTATTCACCAAGATATCAAGTTTTCCAAACTCCTTGATGGCCTCATTGACCATCGCCTCACAGTCGGCTTCATTGGTAACATTCCCCACGATAGAACTTGCCTGCCGACCTAAACCGCGAATTTCTGCTGCAGTTTCGTGAACTGCTTCGCTGACATCAGAAAGAAGAACCAAAGCTCCTTCAGCGCTCAAAGCCAAAGCAATCGCTCTGCCAATACCTCTAGCGGCACCTGTTACGATAGCGACCTCACGCACTAATTTCATATTACTAGACCTCCTTTAAAATTGCAAGAGCTTTTTTGATAGAACCCATATCCTCACAATTAACGAATGTAGCATCCTTTAATGTCTTTTTAACTAGCCCCGATAACACTTTTCCGGGACCAACCTCCACAAAGACTTCTACGCCCTGTGCCCTTAAGTAATTGAGACTATCTTCCCACAATACCGATGAAAAAATTTGACGATACAAACTGTCCGTCAGTTGTTCCTTCGGTACCGGTTTGGCCCATACATTGGCAACCACAGGCGGTTTGGGGTCCAACCAAACAATTTTTTCAAGTTCCGGACGGAATGCCTCGGCAGCGTTTTTCATAAAGCTGGAATGAAAAGCTCCGCTAACCGCTAACGGTATTATTTTTCCACCTTTTGCCACTACTAACTCTTGAAGTTTGGCAATCCCTTTTTTATCACCTGATGCGACGATCTGCCCCGGGCAATTAAAATTAGCGGCTTCTACCAAACCAATTTCCGATGCTTCTTGAAGGAGAACCGACAATGTATTCCGATCTATCCCTAAAATTGCCGCCATCATTCCTTGGTGATCCGGATCGGCCTCCGCCATTAAACGGGAACGGGAATTCACCAAACGCAAACCATCTTCTAAGGAAACAGCTTTGGAAGCAATTAAGGCACTATATTCACCCAAGCTATGACCTGCTGTAAAATCAGGTTCAATTCCTTCCTCCGCTAAAACCTTGTGTAACGCTATGCTGGTGGTTACAATGGCCGGTTGGGCATTACGAGTATCTTTAAGCTGGTCTTCCGGTCCCTCGAAGCATAAATTGGAAATACTACGTCCAAGGATCCGGTCGGCCTCTTCAAACACTCCCTTGGCCACCGGATGGTTATCATAAATATCTTTCCCCATCCCCACATATTGAGCGCCTTGTCCCGGAAAAATAAAAGCGGTTCTTCTCATGGTTCTCCCCTAATTCATTCAATAGAATAAAAATAAATACCATTCACAAAAAGATCTCAATGTAGAATTTGAAGTCTATTTTACATGGACTAAAAAGTCAATGATTGGTTGGATTCATACTGGCTTTTTCAATGGCTTGACCGATAGCTCCTACAATATCTTGCTTTACTGCTTTGGTTGCAGCTTTAATAGCATTTTTCACTGCTTTCGCCTTTGAACTTCCATGACCAATCATACTAATACCATTAAGGCCCAATAACGGCATCCCGCCGTATTCGGCCGGGTCCATCGGAGTCAGTATTTTTTTGAGTGAAGCTTTTAGCAAAAGACCACCCATCATAGAAAAGGCATTAGCGCCAATAGCTTCCTTGATCCATCCCAACAAAACCGAAGCCAAACCTTCCGATAACTTTAATACAACATTACCCACAAAACCATCACAGACGATAACATCACAGACTCCGCGATGAACATCGCGTCCCTCGATGTTTCCGATAAAATTCAAATTGCTGTTTTTTAACAACTGATGAGCATCTACGGTTAACTTATTCCCCTTGCTCTCTTCTTCACCGATACTCAATAAACCCACTCTTGGATTGGAAATTCCTAAAATATGTTCAACATATGCGGAACCCATGTAAGCAAATTCCAATAGATTTTCAGGTTCGCAGTCCGCGTTGGCTCCGGCATCCAAAATAATGCCGATACCGGTCTTGGTAGGCATAACCGATGCGATGGCCGGTCTTTTAATTCCACTTATCCTTCCCAGCGTAAATAAAGAAGCAGCCATGGCGGCCCCAGTATTACCCATTGAAATCACGGCATCCGCCTTACCTTCTTTGACCAAACAGTTGGCAACAACCAACGAAGAATCTTTCTTACGTTTCACGGCATTGGCTGGATGCTCGTCCATCGCTATGATTTCGGAAGCAGGATAAATTTCTAATTTTAGTCCGGCAATTTGTTGCTGGTCTAGAACCGGCCAAATCTCCTTTTCAATGCCCACTAAAATAACCTCAGCATCGAACTCACGACAGGCCTGGATAGCTCCCAATACAATTTCCCGTGGAGCAAAATCCCCACCCATGGCATCAAGAGCAATTTTCAAGATAACCAACGCTCCTTACCGAAAATCGATTCAGTATATATTTTACTTTCAAATTGAAAACGGATACGATTAGAGCGATTACCGCTACTAAAATTTCCATTCCGGCAGGACAAACTCAGGCCTGCCGGAATAGCATCATGATCAATCGATAAGTATTCAAGAAAAAAATAAGGTCAAAGTTGACCTTACCATTTGTAAATGATCGACACGCGAATACGCGTCAAAATGCTTTGTTAAGCATTTTCGGCCTTCGCGATAACTTCCCGCCCGTTATAAAAACCGCAGTTTCCACAAACAACATGGGGTAACTTGGGTTCATGACATTGCGGGCAAGCGCTAGTAGTCGGCGCAGTGGTTTTATAATTAGCACGTCTTAGTCTTTTACGAGTCCGAGAGGTTCTATTTTTTGGATTTGCCATCAGGTCCACCTCCTTCTGTGGATAACAAATTACGTAATTTCTCAAATTGAGGATTAAATTGCTCAATCACGCAATTACATGGATCAATGTTGCGATCATTACCGCATACCGGGCATATTCCCCGGCAATCCGGCTTACAAATGAAGTTCATCGGTAACGTAAACAATACTTGCTCAGAAATACAATCTTTTAAATCAACTATATCTCCAGTAAAATGAAAAGCGAGATCATCTTCCCCGTCACGGGTAGGGCTCTGTGAAAATTCCGCAACGACCTCAGTTTGTTGTTCCCTTTGAAACTCTTTTAAACAACGATCACAATTGACCAAATAGTGAAAACAAAGATTTGCTTTCATTAAGAAACCTTCACCTGTATTGGTGATGGTTCCTTCGACTTTAATAGGCTCTGTGAAAGTAAGGGCCAGCTTAAAATCAGGAACTTCTTGCTCACCCCGAAAATCGACCATACCACCCGGAAGCTCACGGACAGGACCAATATTTACCTTCACCAAAATCACCTCCGATTATTATATAAGTTAATTTTCCAAAAGTCAATCTTTTGCTATGGGAGTAAGTTATTTAAGTAATAAATCAGACCAAATACATCTTTGCCAAAATATTTGGCAATTAGCCAAGGTTGGAAGTTTTAATTTCTTTTTACATTTATTTTCAGTGTTTCTGAAATGATCCATCCGAAAACATTTTTTTGAAGCTCACCTCGAGACAAATCACTACTAAAATGACAGCTTCCGGGATAAACTGAAAACACGCTTTCAATATAAAGAGGTGAAATTATGATTCGCCATTATCCGCATCATCAACTAAAAAACATCGATCCGCAATGGCATTTTACGCCCCCGGTGCTCCATTCAATTTGGCAGTTGAGTCCCTATGAAATCTCTAAATTTTCCGGAGAACTCTTCCAGGTTATGGCCGATGCCGCCCAAAATTATATTTACCAAAAGAGTTTAGCCGCCATCCGAGAAGAGTTTCAATCGAAATTAACCCAGAATCAAAAGCAAAAACAAAATCCTTCTTAACAGGTTTTTTCCGAAACTTCCAAAATAAATTCAACATAGCTTGTGTTTCGTTGGAAATCCTAAATATCGAGGAGGTGAGAATTAAATGGGTAGTGGTCAACGCAGCAATAATATCCTTGTTAAACAAGCTTCCGCCGCTCTGGACAAATTTAAATATGAGATTGCCAATGAATTGAATGTGGATACCTCAAAAGTCCAGGGAGGTTACTGGGGTTATATGATGACCCGGGATACCGGCGCTATCGGAGGAAATATGGTGCGCAGGATGATCGAGGCTGCCGAAAGGTCTTTAGCCGAACAAACCATCGCTGATGTTAAGGCTGGTTTCCAATCCGGTCTAAGTACACAGGGCTCCGGTCAATACAATCAATATAACCAACAACAGTCCCAATTTAAATTCAACAATACCGGTTATAGCAGCTGATTGGGATAAAAATGAATTGAAATCAATACTTACAAACTGAGAGGAATTTGGATTCCTCTCAGTTTCACCCTATTATAGTTTTGCGCGTATTTCCTTTTCTTTAAAACCGGCTTTTTTTAAAGGAACCAACACATCTTGCTCTAAGTCGGGCACATAAGCTTTTAAAGCTTTAAAAGATCCTTCCAGGCTATAGAAACCCATTGAAGCCGGTATTAATATTGATTCACCCCGGGCTATTTGAATCGTGCCGCCCTCATATTTGATAATTCCTTCTCCTTCCGTCACTAAATAAATATAAAACTTACGATCATCGGCATTTTCCAGTACCGATCCTTTTATTTCCAATAATTCTACCGCAAAATACTGATTGACTATTAAATATTTCTTAAGAGAATGAGCATCAATTTTGACTGCGAGACCCACCGCTTTTTCCGGACGCTCCGCGCTGTTAAAATTAATGACTTCTTGTGCCTTTTCAATATGTAGCACTCTAGGCTGACCGTCCTTATCCAACCGATTATAATCAAAAACCCGGTAGGTTGTATCGGAGTTTTGTTGAATTTCAGCCAGAACGATCCCTTCACCAATGGCATGAATAAGGCCGGCCGGGATATTAAAGGTATCACCCGGCGCTACTTCAACTGAATTCAGGCAATCCTCTATCCGGTTTTCTTTCACAGCCTGCTCAAAAGACTCCCGAGTGGTCCCGGGACGCACACCATAAATCAATTTCGCACCCGGTTTGGCCGAAAGAATGTGCCACATCTCATTCTTCCCAAGTTCACCGTTTTCATGGCTAAACGCATAATCATCGTCGGGATGGACCTGAACCGAAAGTTTATCGTTGGCATCAATCAATTTAACTAATAACGGAAATTTGGCCACATCCTTATCCGGCAGGGCCGTTCCAATAAGTTTTCGGCCGTATTTTTTCACCAAATCCGGTAAACTTACGCCTGCAAATTCACCATTGCCAACCACACTTTCGCCATTGGGGTGACAAGAAATTTCCCAGCTTTCAGCGACCTTCCCGCCGGGGAGATGTTTCCCGAATTCCTCCAAGTTACGCCCGCCCCAGATATAATCTTTAAAAACCGGATTAAATTTAAGAGGATATAGCATACTGTCTCCTTCTTTTTCAATAGTTGTTGTCCAAAATCCATATTAAAATAATTTTAAGCAAATATCAACAAACTCTCATCATTTTACACCGACATTCTGATTAATTTTTGATAGCAGGAAAACCAGAGTTTGCTTCGAATATACTGTACATTCAAAAACAATAGAAGGTGCAGATTTGATATACCAGACTTTATTTTTAATTATAGCCGGTTTTGCCGCTGCTTTTGTCGACTCCATTGCCGGTGGGGGCGGTATTATTAGTTTGCCGGCGCTTTTAATTGCCGGGGTACCACCCCATTTAGCCCTGGGAACGAATAAATTTGCCTCAACCGCAGCTTCTTTAACCAGTTCAATTCAATACGCTCGCTCTGCTAAAGTTGACTTTGGATTATTAAAATACTTGATCCCGTTCACTTTAATCGGCGCTTTTTGGGGAGCCCACACCGTATTGGAAATTGACCAACGTATGTTAAATGCGATGGTTTTAATTTTAATTCTCGGGGTAGGAATCTACAGCCTTTTTTCCAAACAAATCGGCCACAAAGAAAAGCCCTATCCAATAACAATTAGGAGAATCGGCGGCGGAATTTTTCTCGCCTTGGGGCTTGGTTTTTATGATGGTTTTTTTGGACCCGGCACAGGATCTTTTCTAATGTTTGGCCTTATTGCCATTTATGGTATGGACTTCATCCATGCCAGCGGGAACGCCCGGGTCCTCAATTTCGCCAGTAATATTGCGGCTCTGGCAACCTTTGTCCTTCAACGGCAGGTGAATTACAGGATTGGCTTCCCTTTCCTGCTTGCCATGATTTGCGGCGCCGCCCTCGGTAGCAGAATGGCTTTGCATAAAGGTATCAAACTGGTTAAACCTATTTTTATCATCATGTCTCTGGCTGCCGCCGGTAAACTATTATATAATTTGCTTCATTAATCAAAACGAAGTGGAAAAACAATGGCCAAAAAAGTTAATGAATTAGAATATATTATCCCCGCTGTCTGGGCCGGCCGGACTTTGGAGTCTTTTCTCCGAAACGAACTCCATCTTTCGCGAGGGTATATCCGGGTTTTGAAGAAATCCCTCGCAATTGAGCTGAACTCCCAACCAGTCTGGGTAACTCACCGTCTACAGGGTGGTGAAAAGTTAGCGCTTAAGCTTATCCCGCTGGAGCAAGCTATTGTTCCCGAAGCGCTTCCTCTGGCTATCATCTACGAAGATGACGATGTGGTTGTCATTAATAAAGCGGCCGGCATGGTAGTCCATCCGGTAGGAGTCCATAAAAACGGGACAATGGCAAACGCCCTCGTTCATCACTGGCTAAACACCCACCAAACAGCCTCGTTTCATCCGGTCCATCGTCTCGATCGCTTCACTTCCGGCGTCATCGTGATTGCCAAAAACCCCTGGGCTCATCAACAATTATCCCTCCAGGTCGATGCCGGTCATTTTCACCGTCTATACCTGGCAATCTGCCAGGGGGCGCCTCCACAAAAGAGCGCTAAAATCAGCACCCCTTTAAAACTAGCCGGGCAAGGTTTCCGTTGGGAAGCTGCCAGTGACGGAAAACCAGCTCTCACCCGTTACCGGGTCCTTCAACTAACTCCGGGCGCTTCATTGATCGCGGTCAAATTGCTTACCGGGAGGTCCCACCAAATCAGAGCCCATTTTGCTTATTTGGGGATCCCCCTATACGGAGATGCTGTTTATGATGAGAGCGGTTCCGAAAACCTCCGGCCGGCATTACACGCAGTCCGTCTAACCTTCATCCATCCCCGTTTTCATACCAGGCTTCAATTCACAGCGCCATTGCCTGAAGAGTTGGAAAAGCTTTTAAGTCATACCGGCTTAAGAGCTATCGATGACTTACCTTGAAAACTTTTCAAGCGGTAAGACTCCCCTGGAAATTAATCCCCAGAATCGTAGTTGCCGATTCAAAGATCGTCCCGATTGTTATGAGCGAGTTGTATTAGTTTTTTGAAGGGGTCCCCGTTCTTTTTGTATTTCTAGAGCTATTTGTGGAAAAGCCTGCCGTAATTGGACGACAATCCATCCCTGAACATCCCGGTCGCCATTGGCCCATAAAACGGATAACTTTTCAACAAAACTCCTCATTTCCTCATTGGGGAATAACTGGGATGTATCCTCATAGGCTGAAGCAACTTCACTGTCCTTGGTAAATCCTTTTAAAATCCAATCGACGGATACCCGATAAAGCTCTGATAGCAGAATTAAAGTTTTTGTCGAAGGAGGGTATTTGCCGTTTTCCAATTCACTTAAATTACCCGTCGATATGCCGGTCTTCAAGAATACCTGCTTTGGAGTGAGATTGTGAATTGAACGTATTTGCTTTAATCTCAAACTAATTCCGGATAAATCAACTCTGATATCCAAATAATTTTCTTGACCCCCTCTGATAATAGAGTTATACTAAAGTAATAAAGATCTAAATTAATCCATTTTATTATTAAGTATAGCATAATAATTAATTTTTTAATTTTTTAGAATCAGCGACGAATGGCAAACGCCTGTGAAAACAGCGGACGCAAAACTACGGGTCTAAAATCTCCTACGAGATCATGATGGCCGAGTTGCCGAAAGAGTCTTTTAAGCCTGCGGCTATAACAAAAAGTCCGCGGGTATTTTTATACATCGATCTCTCTAATATATTAAGAAATAGGGTGGTGACCAAAATCGGCCAATAAATGCGCAATGAAAAGTCAAAACTTCAAAGAAAGTTATTTTATGGAGATTCAAAGCGGTACATTTTAACTTTTTAAGGTGAGTTAAACAACAACTAGAATAGGAGAATCATCATGAAACAAAAAATGAAATTAAGCGCAAAAATCATGCTCGGTTTCGGTATTCTTGTGATTTTGTTTATTTTCATGTCAATTTTCGCAATTTATAGTATGAACGTTGTCAACAACCAGTTGAAAGAAGTCAATACATATAAGGAGCGGGTGGAATTAAGCAATACAATGCAAAAGGCCATCTTGTTAATTAGTAGAAATGTTCGGGGAGCGCTATTGTTTGAAGATCTGACTGTTGTGCAAAATGAAAAGCAAGCCATCGATAATGCTTATAAAGAATATGATACGGCATTTGCTGCACTGAATGGTCAAAATCTCTCGCAAGAAGGAAAGAACTTCCTGGTTAAAATAAAAGAAATAAATGATACTACTCGGCCAGTCATAGAGCAAGTTTTGCAGTTAAGTTTAAGCAACAAAAATACCGAGGGGGTGGCCATACTCTCAGGCCATTTGACTGCGGAAGTAGCTGAATGGATCAATCAACTTTCCTCATTGTCGCAATTTGAGAACTTAAAAAATCAGGAGGTAATGAACGGAGCCAAGCGAACTTTCGATGTTTTATTAACGACTTTGATTATTTTGGTGGGAATATGTATTGCAATAGCAACATTACTCTCCTATGTAATTACCCGCAGTATTACGGGACCGATGAACTCCATCGCCACCCGTATCGGGGAAGGGGCCGGGCAAGTCGCCGCAGCTTCCAACCAGTTATCTGCCTCAGCGCAGCAGTTATCCCAAGGAAGCACCGAACAAGCCGCCGCCATTGAAGAAACTTCATCCACCCTGCAGGAATCCGCTTCCATGATGTCGCAAAGTACATCCAATACCCAACAAGCCGCCCAACTGTCGGAACAGGCCAAACTCTCGGCTGATAACGGCAGCGCCCAGATGCAGGAGATGATGGAATCTATCCGGGAAATTAAGGATTCCAGCGACAAAATAGCTAAAATCATTAAAGTCATTGACGATATTGCGTTTCAAACCAATATTCTGGCTTTAAACGCAGCTATTGAGGCTGCCCGGGCCGGAGAAGCCGGTATGGGATTTGCAGTTGTGGCCGAAGAAGTACGAAACCTGGCGCAAAGGAGCGCCCAAGCCGCTAAAGATACTACTGCAATTATTGAATCCAATATCGAGCTTTCGAATAAGGGTGTATCCGTTGCCGTAAAAGTTCACGAAGCTTTAGAAGAAATAACCGTCCAAACCAAAAAAGTCAGTGAACTGATGGACGAAATCGCCGCAGCCAGCCAGGAACAGGCTCAAGGGGTTGAGCAGGTTAATAAAGCCATGACCCAAGTGGAAACTGTTACCCAACAAAATGCCGCCAATGCGGAAGAAAGCGCCTCGGCAGCCGAAGAATTAAGCGCCCAGGCGGAAAGTATGAAAAAAATTGTATCGGAGCTCTCCGAGTTGGTAAATGGCACAGCGGCGTCACTTAAGCTACAATTTGAGAATACAGGGCATCCTAGCCATCATCTAAGCCATATGAATCCACCGGTCTCAGCAATCGGCACAAATCATCGAACCCAGACCCATGCGGAGCATTGGCATCAAAATGAACTTTTAGCGGATAAGGGGAATAAAACGGATCGGAAAACCAAAGTAATTAGTCCTGAAGATGTAATTCCCCTGGAAAAGGATTTCGATCGATTTTAATATCAATCCGGCCGTTTTAAGTGATTTTTTGATATTGAAACCAGCATTCCCCCCCGAAGTTAATTTCTCAAGACCTTGGACTTTCATTATCCGATAAAAAAATAATTCTTCAACAAAAACACCGGGATGATCAAGTCCCGGTGTTTTTGTTACCTCTCAAGTTGCTTTCCTCGTCAAATAAGGCCACCAAACATAACCGTTATTCCTGATTCATTTCATCTTTTGGTTTCAACTGAGTGATAATATCGGTAATCTCCTGCCGCCAATCGGCATCCGGAATATATTCCAGCGCTTTTGTCAGATTTTCCAACGCTTTATCCTTATCCCCCAAATCCCTGAAGGATAGTCCCGAATAAATCAGGGAACTTACATCATAAGGGCTCATGACCAAAATCTTTTCAAAATAGCCTAAAGCATTTTGATATTCTTGGGATAAATATAAACAAATCCCCAAGTTGGTATAGATCTTGATTAAGAATTCATCATCGTCGGGGTTCATCTTTTTTAGAGCTTCCTCATAAAAGGTAATTGCCGGTTTAAACTCTTTTCCATAAAATAACACATTACCGGTTTCATAAAATCTCTGATAATCAAGAACGCTTTGATTGAGCAAGGCCTCGCTGAGCTGAACGGCTTGTCCAAAATCACCTTCATAATTGGCGATTTGCATCTGTACATAAGTTTGAATACCATGATCAGAGGACATGGTATCCGTTAGGAAATAATGGGCTAATGAGGTATTCCCTTTCATAGCAAGAATTTCAGCTAAAGTGTTTAAATGTGCGGGAATTTTACTCAGGGAAGTTTTAACTTTTACCCGGTATATTTCCTTCATCGTAGGCACTGAAACCGTCATCTGCTGCCCATAAGGTCCAATCGTATTCGTAACAGAGGTACTGGTCAAATTGATCAAATTCAAATAGGCCTTAGCCGGGACCACAGGACAGTTGATAAAACAATCCAGGAGTACCCCAATGGCTTTATCAGTCTCTTTATTTTGCACTAAAACCTCAGCCAGATTCAGATAGGGTTCAGGATAGTCTTTTTTTGAAACAATGGCTTTTTGTAAGTACTTTTGTATGGTGAGCGAATCATTATGTTTGTTCATTTCACTCACAGCCAGATAATTGTTAAGATATGGATTGTCCCCCAATTTGACCGCCGCTTTCCTCAAGAACGCGCCGGCATCTCCCAGCTGGGCTTCCGGATAAATCATTGCTGTCAAGCCTTGAAACAGCAATCGTTGTGGATCATCAGGGGCAGTGGTTTGTTCCCCGCCAAAAAAAGTTTTTAAGCTATCGAAACTGCCCGATTTTTTAAATTTATGATCATAGATTCGAAATTGTTCATAGTCCGAAGCATTTTGATAACAAATTGCCCCTAATGCATAATAGGCCGGATTATTGGCACTCAATTCCCTGGCAATCCTTCCGGCATTACTGTAATTTCCCTGACTGCAGGCGAACCAAAAATCATTTTCACTGGCAGCCCATGCCGGAACCCCGACCAAAAACAATAAAACGCTCACCATGACAAGTAAAAAAATCCGCTTACCCAATGTCTCCACCTTCTCAATTTTCAATACTTTATCAAAATAGTTCATCTCTTATCGATTTCAACTTTTACACAACCGCTGTAATTTACCCTATAAGTTATCCACAATGTTGATAATTTTTGTTGACATATTGATAACTTGTGGACATATAATATACTTTCTTTATTTTTTTCCAAGAAGCGGGTAATAAAAATTTTAAGAATAATCCTTTAGTAACTTGGCTTCTCCCCTTCAATGATCTTCTTTCCTCAATATAGATTAAAGTTAAAGGCGACCATCATTTATCCACAGGAAGCATTTCCCTCTCTATCAGCCGAGCAGTAAACGTTAGGAATTTGCTTTGGGATTATCAAGCGCTGTTTTATAGGGAGACTGGTCGGAAAAGGCCTTGACTTTGCTTTCCGCTTTGATGGTAGGAAGTAAAGTCCCGGGTCCCCCCACGCAACCGCCCGGACATGCCATACCTTCCAGTAAATAACCGTTTCTTTGACCAGCTTTGGCTAAATTCATCATTTTGATACAGTTTTTCAAACTATCGGCTTTATCAACCTGTATCTCTTGTTCCGGATAAAAATGGTGAATATTTTGCAAAATGGCATGGGTCACTCCGCTTGAATAGGCATAACTTCGTCCGCAGCTTGAGGCATCTTCGATCGTTTCTTTTTGTTCAAACTCCGCCAAGTTCACTCCGGCCGCCACCAGGATTCCCATTAGCTCTTCAAAGGTAATTACAAAATCAATATAGTCTTTTACCTCAAC
The DNA here is from genome assembly GCA_023401925.1 of Bacillota bacterium. Classification (GTDB taxonomy): domain Bacteria; phylum Bacillota; class UBA4882; order UBA8346; family UBA8346; genus UBA8346. Next base: position 91,824 of record JAEXDA010000005.1, on the reverse strand, counting down.
TTCGAGGGCTTCAATCTTTTTCGAAATGCACGGGCCAACAAACACCACTTTGGCTTGGGGGTCCCGCTCTTTGATGTATTTGGCCGTGGCCACCATCGGAGTATGGGAAGAGGATATATAAGGAAACTGTTCTGGAAATCTTTTTTCAACCATCATTGCCCAAGACGGACAACAGGAAGTTCCCAAATAAGGTTGCCTTGTCGGAACATTCTCATGGAAAACTTTCGCCTCGTGAATCGAAGCTACATCGGCTCCCAGCCCTACTTCCACTACATCAGTAAAACCCAGGCTCCTGATTCCTTGAAAGATAATTTCCGGTGTGGCCAAGGGACCGAATTGGCCTACAAACGAAGGGGCAATGGCTACATAAATTTTTTGATTCTCCTTCAAGGCTAAAATGAGTTGAAAAATTTCCGATTTATCGGCAATTGCACCGAACGGACAACTTACAATGCACATTCCACAGGCTACACACTTATCTTGGTTAATTTTAGCCCGCCCCAAATAATCGCTTTCGATGGCATCAACGCCACAAGCCGCTGCGCATGGCCGATCATATTTTACAATGGCGCTATAAGGGCAGACTTCGCGGCATTTGCCGCAACGAATACACTTCTCGCCATCAATTTGAGCCCTGTCTTCTCCGATGGTAATTGCTTTTACCGGACAAACGTGTACACAGGGATGGGCTAAACACTTTCGACAATTGTCGGTAACCAAAAAAGCCGTGGTGGGACAAGCTTCGCACGCAAAAGGAATCACATTGACCAGAGGAGCCTTCAGCACTCTATGAGGCACTGCCACATCCGTAACCCCTACCGCTAATGCTGAATGTTCGTCAACTTTACGGAGGGGAAGGCCCATGGCAAGTCTGAGCCGTTCACCGACGATGGCCCGTTCCTTAAAGATACTTTCCCGGTATTGGGGCACTTCGCCCGGGAGAATCCTATAGGGGATCTCCTCAATTTTTTGATACTCTAGGTTTCCAAAAGCGAAACGGGCCACCTCGGTAAAAACTTGGCGGCGAATCTGGGTAATCGACGTATATATTCCCCTCATGCGTTCATACCTTCCATAATTCTGGCCAGGACTTCTTCATTGGTGGCGTTTTGAATTTTCTGACCGTTGATAAAGACAATCGGAGCCACCTTTTCTCCTAAACAATCCTTGATACACTTGATAATCTCCAATGAAATATTTTGATACTCCCGCCGTAAATCTTCAACCGACTCAATGATGTTCAATGCTCCCATCATGGTGCAATGAGTTCCTACGCATATCTCTACCTTGATATCTTTCATCCAAGTCATCCTTTCAAGCCGTTATAAACGAATTGTCCCAATACATATCGATGTTTGCACAAAATTTCGTCTATGATAAGTATAACCAGCCACAAGAATCATTGCAATATCCAAAATTGGTGCCGACTATTCCGAAAGAGTGGAGAGTGATGAAAAGCTATCACTAAAACTAATAAATTACGATGAATAAAATATTACCATTCATGCCAAAATTCACTAAACATGATATAATGATAGAGTTTAATTTTCATTCATTGGAGTGAGCTTGCCTTGGAACATCGGAACTTTATCACCCATTTGCTCTTTATTATCAGTGTGTTCTTTGCTATGGTTTTAACCGTAATGAGTCCCTTGTTAACCGAAATATCAAAAACTTTTTCCCTGACTTTGGCTCAGACCGGAACGATTTTTACCGCCAATTTTTTAGGATTTACGATTTTCCTAATTATCGGAGGAGTATTGGCAGACCTTTGGGGTAAAAAGAAAGTATTGGCACTATCGCTGATCGGATTCACCGTAACTTTGTTTCTTTTTCCACTGGCCCCCAATTATCCGTTGGCCTTCATCGCAATAATATTTCTTGGCGGTTTTGGAGGAGTCGTCGAAGGAACCATCAATTCTCTCATTGCCGAAATCAATCCCGAAAGGTCCGCTTTCTACGTCAACCTGATGCAAGTATTTTTCGGCTTGGGCGCTATTGTGGGTCCGATTGGCGCCGGGATTTTGGCAAATAACGGTTTCCCCTGGCAACTTTGTTATTTTATTTTAGCAGGGGCATTTTTACTGATTACCATCGCATTTTGCTATGCTAAATTCCCCTCTTTTAAACCATCCGACAAAATTTCCTGGAATGGTTTTACCAAGCTCATCAGTGACCCGACATTTCTGACTATTTGTCTCTGCATGATTTTATATACCGGCTCCGAAGTTGGCGGATGGGGTTGGATAGCCACTTTCTGCAAGCAGAATCTTAAATTCACAGCGACTCAATCCAGTATAGCCGTAGCCGTCTTTTGGAGCGCCATGACTATTGGACGGTTAATTTGCGGCCGTCTTTCATTGCGTTTCAAAACCCGCAGCATTATCCTGTTTCTCGCCTCCTGTTCGACGGCAATCACTGCATTAGCAGGTTTCATTCAAAATGAAGCGGCGATTTTTTTGGTAATAGCCGCCATGGGGTTTGCATATTCAAGCATATGGCCATTGATTATCACTTTTGGCAGCGCTTATCATCCCGAAAATTCCGGAACAGTTTATGCCTTATTGATCGGATGCGGCGGTTTGGGGGCTACCCTTATCCCCGCATCGATGGGGGTTATCGCCCAAAATGTCAACAGCCGGGTTGCGATGGTCAGCCCGGCGGTTTGGTTTTTGTTACTGGTTGTTATTTTTATGAAATTAAAACAAATCCCGGGGAAAAAAATGTAACGGATTCAACCTTCAAAAGCCATACATTATGTTATCCGCGACGCTGGGCTTCCCCCGGAAAAACAAACACCAAGTCAAGCGATTTTCCATGAGTGCTTATCCCGTAATTTCATGAGTCTGTCTATGCCCTCTCACGTTTCATGGCGAGGGATTATGAGCGCCTATGTTGAGTGTTTGATCTTCCCATGCTCCGGCATACGGTAACGGGGGAAAGGCGGTTTTTTTGGTTCATGGGACGATACCCGGGATCTTGGGGAACGATCCGTTCGAAGGGGAAGAGATGGTAAAATAATTCTTCCAGAATCGATTTCTAAGGCAGGCCTTCTTTCTGCCCCCTACCCTTACCCGACATCAGAAATTCGGGTCTATTTCAGGGGGCTTTTAATGATCGCCTAAAACATCATCTAAACCAGGATTTAACGGATTAAACTGATGAAACGGATTTTAAATCAGTGCCGGTAGATCATTTGGATTTAAAAATGGCGGGAATGAATTTTTGGATGCTAAGGTCTTTGTCGGTGAGCATGAGGGATACCTCCCTCTCTAATCTTTAATTTTCTTCTTAAAACAATTCGATGAATGCCGATTTTGCTTGTCCACGGATTTCACCGGCTGAGTGACTGGAGCGGCCCAAAATGTCACCTCCGCTCGCATTTTGATGCGCGACGCCATCCATGGCATTCTGTTTGCCAATTTTATGAGGCTTTCGATGACGACCGACGATTTTCATCCGAGAAAATAGTCATCGTACCGTCTTCGTCCTGAAGACGGGAAAACTATTGAAAGGAAATGCTTTGGCGTGGCCCTCACTCTCGCTCTCCCCCCAACGATGTTAAATCTAAGAAGCCAACTCAGTGGGAGAGTAACCGATGTCTTTGTGGCCAAACGCCGCCGCAATCCGTGCCCCTCAAAATATTATTCCTGATGATATTGAAAAATCCGGAAACAATTATTGCAAAGAAATATCCATATCTTTCTACAACACCCCCTCTGCCCCACATCGCCCCTAAATTCAATCTCCGCCAGGCTTTAAGCCATTGGGACCTCCTTGGGCGAGGCGTTTAGAAAATAAATACAGGTCACATAATCCTGTGAATCCCGTAAATCCTGTCTCCGTTACCTTCTTTTAGGCCAATTTATTAAACTGTACCGCTTGCCTAACGAAAGGAACTTAAACGGGATTCACAGGATTTTATGGATTAACTGGATTTTTTTAAAAGCCCTTTGAATTATCTGTTTTTTGCAGCCCGTTATAATCATGAGGGGTAAGAGGGTCATGAGGGTGTAACAATAAAAGCCGGTTTTATATTCTCCCGGAGTTCTGCGGAGATAAAGCTGCGTGTATAAAAGCACGAACACCGAGGCCTGGAAGGCCTTTAGAACGTTTTTTAATATACCTAGCCGATAAACCACCATCCATAATTTTTAATCCTGTTCATCCTGTCTCCGTCAGCCTTTATTTAGGCCAACCTTCTCCCGTCCACAACCCAAGCGTAAAACTATATATTCCGTTGCCAAGCACCTTTCTCCAGAAAGGGTCTACTATCGTCGTCCCGGTCCTGCGCTCTCATCGAGCCAACCGTTTTTCCCCTCCATCGACATCCCGGCATTCCAATCCGGTCAATCCCGGTTGCTTTTTCAAAGGAGGCGGCGATTATGGTCCCCTGATAAAAAAGAACAAAAGTCCACAAGTTTGAATGATGATCGCCGCCGCGAAAAAAACAAATCATTGGAATGAAAGACCTTCCCCCCCGGCAAGTCAACGGTAAAAACCAAGACGGCATAAGGGGTTGTGGGGCAGTGGGGCAAATGGGGGTTGTATTAAACATATATATGTTTCTTTTCATAAAACTCTTGATCTTGATAGGACCCAGAAAAAGCTCCCTCTGAGCTAGAAAAAGCATCCTTTTAAAAATCTTTTTGAAAGGAAATCAACCCTGGTGTTCTTTCCCCCACTGAGCCATTTGCAATAAAATGGGAATCAGCGACTTTCCCTTCTCCGTCAGCGAATATTCCACCCTGGGCGGGATCTCGTCATACTGTTTCCTGCGGATGATATCTCTTTGTTCCAATTCATCCAATTGCTGGCTTAGGGTTTTATGGGCGATTGAGGGCAGTCTTTTCTTCAATTGATTATAGCGCACGATTTCCTCAAGATATATCATGTAAAGGATGATCCATTTCCACTTGCCCCCGACAACCGACAGGGTATAAGTCACCGGGCAGCGCAACTCTTCGAGTTCATTGCTTTTCATTAAAAAACCCTCTTCAATTACCCACTTACTTTTTGTTTAGTATATAACAAAAAAGTGCATTCTTCAATTATTTGCCAATATAGAATACAATCAAACCAGGCAAACGCATGACAAAAAACGGAGGTATTCTTATGAAAATATTAGCATTGAACGGGAGTCCCAGAAAATCTTGGAACACAGCGATTTTGCTGAATAAGGCGTTGGAAGGAGCCGCTTCCCAAGGCGCAGAGACCGAACTGCTTCATCTTTATGACTTGCAATTCAAAGGTTGTATCAGTTGTTTCGAATGCAAAAGGCTGGGAGGCAAAAGTTATGGTCAATGCGCCCTGAAGGATGATTTAAAACCAATCCTTCAAAAAGCGGCCGAAGGGGACGCCATTCTATTGGGTTCCCCGATTTATCTGGGGGCAGTTACCGGAGTGATGCATGCTTTTTTAGAACGGCTGATATTTCAATACCTGGCCTATAACGCCGATCATTCCTCCCTGTTTCAGAAGAAGATCAAAACCGGATTCATTTATACTCTGGGCGCACCCGAGGAACGCATGAAACAAATGGACTTTGACCAACCATCCCAAACCAATGAATGGCTTTTGAAGTTTATTTTTGGAGAGTCGGAATCCTTGCTGGTCAACGATACCTATCAATTTGACGATTATTCCAAATATGATACCTCCGGGATCGATGCGGATGCGAAAGAAAAAAGACGGCAGGAAGTGTTCCCGGTCGATTGTCAAAAAGCCTATGAAATGGGGAGGCGATTGGCGGAATAATGAGTGATTTCAAACCAATCAAAGAAAGTCCCGCTTCCGATAATCATTGATTCGCGCGCCTGAATCCTGTTAGAAATAAAATTACAAGGTGAAATTCAGAAAGACAAACCGGGAACATCTTTGGTATACTGAAAATGTAAATTCGTTCCTGCGTTATTTCTTAAGGAGTCATCCACTCAACGAGGGATAGGGTATAAGCATCGAAGTACTTTTTACATAGTCCCCCACCCCCGGCTAGCAGCCAAGCCACGGGCACATGAAAGAATGAAAATAAAGAGACAAAACGAATTAACCACGAAGGTCACAAAGAACACGAAGATTTAAAAGACTTTTTTTGTTTTCCTTCGTGACCTTCGTGCTCTTCGTGGTAGGAATATTAATTTTATTGATTATAAATTTTGTTCAGAATAAAGCGCAGGAGGCGCTGAGAGAATCGTTGTTGGTGAGGGCTTTTTCAAGTGAGTAGCTTTCAGTCTAAGGGCTTTATCACCCGCAGAGGCGCCGAGGCGCGGAGAAAAGAACAAATCTATTATTGGTTTTGTCGTTAAACTCTGCGCCTTTGCGCCTCTGCGCGAGATATTCTTTTGATTTTAAATCAGCAGATAGTGATAGCTCAGTACGTCCAAATCTGCTGAACTAATTTTATAGCAAATTTAATTTTTTTGATTATAAAGCCAATTCAGCAGATTATTTGGAGCATACCAACCATGAAAAATTTATTTTTCTATCAAACCGCTATCGGCAAAATCGGGATCTGTGAAACCCATGACGCAATCACCAATCTCTACTTTCCTGAGGAAAATATCCCGGGAGAGGTCAGACTCCAGGAGACAGCAATCTTGAAAGACGCCGCTGAACAGCTGCAAAACTATCTGGCAGGAAAACAAAACAATTTTAACCTGCCGCTCTCCCCGTCCGGCAGCAATTTCTTTCTGCGGGTCTGGCAACAATTACAAGCGATTCCCTATGGCCAAACGAGAAGTTATCAGTCCATCGCCCAAAGCGTCGGAAATCCCAAGGCTTCAAGAGCGGTCGGCCTTGCCAACAACCGCAATCCGGTCCCTATTTTCATCCCCTGCCACCGTGTGGTTGGAACGAAGGGACATTTAACGGGATACCGGGGCGGCCTTGAACTCAAAGCCTATCTTTTGGAGCTGGAACAATCCCATGGAAATATTTAAATACGGTCAAACCGAATTGGCTTATTTAAAACGGCGGGACTCAAAACTCGGCTTGGCGATAGACCGCATCGGCACGATCGAACGGGAAGTCATTCCCGACCTTTTTAGCGCCTTGATTTTCAGCATTATCGGCCAGCAGATTTCCGCTAAAGCCGCCGCCACAGTCTGGAAACGCTTCAATGAATATTTTGGGGTGATCAGACCTTCCTCAGTTGCCGCTGCCGACATCGCTGAAATCCAACCCTGCGGCTTGTCATTCCGAAAGGCCGGATATATCAAGGAAATCGCTGAAACAGTCGCCCGGGGTGGCTTAAATTTATCGGAGTTGCCTTCCCTTTCCGACGGGGAAATCGTTAAAAGATTGATTTCCTTGAACGGTATTGGGGAATGGACAGCGGAGATGCTTCTGATTTTTTCCATGGAACGTCCCGATGTCGTCAGTTGGGGCGACTTGGCTATCCAACGGGGTATGATGAACCTTTACAGTTTGAAAACATTGACCAAGGAACAGTTTAAGCGGTACCGCAAACGCTATTCACCCTATGGGTCCGTCGCTTCGTTGTACCTGTGGGCTTTAGCAAAAGAAAAGTAAGTTTTAAGGGGAAAGAATATGGACTTGACGGATGATCAAAAATGGAATGCCGTTCTTGAAGGCGACCAAAGCTATGATGGCCGGTTTTATTATGGCCTCAAAACGACCGGCGTTTTTTGCCGGCCGTCCTGCAAGTCGAAACCACCCTTAAGAAAAAATGTATTGTTCTTTGACACCATTGAAAACGCCTATACTTTGGGATTGCGGCCCTGTAAACGGTGCCGGCCCGATCGGCCGGAATTTAAACCTCAGGGAGAATTGATTGAACAAGCAAAAAACCTTTATGATGCCTGCTTTGACGATCATGGCAAACTATCATCCAAAATCAAGCAGTTGCCCATGAGTAAAAATCATTTAATACGCCTGTTTCACCAGGAATTTAAGCTGACTCCCGTCCAGTACCTTCAAAAATTACAGATCCATAAAGCCCTCGAACTCCTGGCAAACCCCGAACTGAAAATATCGGAGATCGCCTTTTCTTGTGGTTTTGAAAGTTTATCCAACTTTAATACCTGCTTTAAAAAACATCTGGGGGTAACCCCGAGCGAATATCGAAAAGGAAAAGCTAAACCCAATTCCATAAAATAAGGAAGTTACCGTTCCATTAAAAAATTGCGTTTCCGCCTATGGAATGACTCCATCAAAACCCAGCGTTCAATCCGAGATAAGAGACTGCGTCGTTTTCGCTGTATCCTCTGATAAAATAGATCTTGAACGGCCCCATAAAGTTATAGCGGATTTCAAACCCTCCGGCGAACTTGTCCATCTGAATTTCAGGAAAAGAATGAGCCACATCGCCCACGGCCACAAAAATTCCCGCAGTCAAAGGCTGGGCAATATGAAACCGGTAGTCGCCTGAAACGGCTGCTAAATTACGATTGATATCCTTGTTAGCTTCAATTCCCCGCATAATTCCCATGTCTCCCAGAGAGGGCAACAATTGAAAGGGGATATCCTCGCCATGAGTATAAATGATGCGGCCTTGCAAAACCAATACTCCCCCTACAGCGACGGGAATGAATTTGCTATACGTGGCGGAACTTTGCGAAAATTTTTGATCGCTGCCGTAATCCGGATCATAAAATACCGTCTTCATATCCAGCAACGACCCTTCCGTCGGAAAACCGGGATCATCCCGTTGGTCACTCATAAGGCGCAAGCCGATTCCTACAGTTTCAGCGCCATCGCAACCAATAATAGTACCCCCAGCCAGCTGCCCGTCGATTTCCTTATCAGAGACGGAATACCGGGCAGCGATCACAGTCGGCCCAAGATAGACACCTTCAGCGAACTTCACTAAAAGACTGCACGCCAATTGCGATGTTTCCCCCGTATAATCTTCGCCCGGCGCGGCAAAATTTTCATTGCCAATCCCATAAAAAGTACTGGACCAATTTCTCCAAATAGCTGAGGACGACAATAAGAATCGGCCATCATCCAAATAACTTTGGGTGTTGATAAAAAACATTGAATTTCCGTCGTTGTTATAAAGCACGCTTGTACTCAATTGCCTGCTAAGATAGAAAAGTCCATAAGCCGTACCTGTATCTGAATTTGATGAAACAATCGGGAATACAATATAGCTTTTCCCGAAGCCTTCATCCGGTTGGTTATAGCCGACAGCATAAGTTGGAAGAAACATCAGAAATACACCACTTAGAATCCATCCTGCAATTGTATGATTTTTCAAATTGACTTTCCCTCTTCCTGTAATCAATCAAACTGTTTCTCCCGGTTGATTGATTACTCTTTTAAAAATAAGAACGCATTATCTTTATAACATTAATTTTTAACAATCCATCCCCTATAACAATAAGGAATACTTTTAATCCGAAAAATGCTTTTTGTCTATTATAACAAAAATAAGTAAAATAAAAAGAAACGAATTTTAAAAATCATGAAAATAGAACTAAAAATATCGGAATTACTAAAATATTTCAAAGATACTCTCTCTCCCCGATTTGAGCTAATAATCTGCTCGTTTGAATCAGATAAAAAAAGACGCCCTCATATTTTAAGGCATCTTTTTTTATCTATTGGTTTGCGAATGATTTTGGCATTTTAAATCCATTACAGATGAAAACAGTTTTGACAATATCAAAAAATATCCCTATTCCATACTCATTCGTAATAACATATAACATCGCTCTCCCTATCTCCGTTTTTCCTCGATCAACTTATCGATTTCCGTCAAAATAGAATGGGTTGCATTATGTTTCGAAAGTTTCAAGGCGTTTTGCCGCATCTGTTCAATCAGGGAAGGATTGGCCAACAATCCAATCATAAAGTTCTCCAACTCCTTGCTGCTCTTTAAATAAACTCCCGAGCCGGCCTTGGTCAAAAAAGCCGTGTTGCCGTCTTCCTGTCCGGGAGTGGGTTGAATAATCGCCATTGGTAAACCGATGGTAATCGCCTCGGTAACTGTCAATCCCCCGGCTTTGGAGATTAATAAATCGGCCGCGGCCATGTACTCATGGATATTATCCACGTACCCCAGCACTTGGCCGTTAATATTCAGCTCCTGAAACAATTCGGTCAGTTGTAAAAAAGATTTTTGATTATGCCCGGTAACCACAAAAATTTGAAAGTGTTCCTTGAATTGTTCCAATGTTTTCATGACCTCGGCCAACGGGCCAATGGCATTGCCACCGCTCATCACAAGAAGTGTCAGGCGATTGGAATTAAGACCCAGTTTTCGCTGCAGCTCACTGCGGTTGAATTCTTGGTTGAACACCGGACGAATGGGAATGCCGGTTACCCTGATCTTCTCTTCTTCAACTCCTAATTGCTTCAATTCATCAACCATGCCCTCGTGGGCGACAAAAAACAGTTGCGTATTGGGGTTGACCCAGACATGGTGGGAAACGTAATCGGTTAATACGACCCCGTTCGGAACGGAGAAATGAGGATACATATAAGAAACGATGGCAGCCGGAAAAAAATGAGTGGAAATAATGGCATGGGGCCGGAATTCCCGGACTAAATCGCGATACTTTTGAAGTCCGATGAGGACCTCGGATTTTTTGACCGGAGAAAAACGATTATCCGCCATTTGATATAATAATTTATAAACAGAAGGGGTATGTTTGGTCATCAGATAATATGCCTCTTCTACCCAATGGCTGAAAATGGGCGAAGCATAGCGTAAAAAATCCACATGACGGGCCTCGGCCTTAAAAGCTTCCGTATAAGCTTGACATAATCCCTCTCCTGCTTTTACATGTCCTGCTCCGATTGAAGCTGAAAGTACCAATAACCGTGGTTTTGTCATCAATGAATCCTGCTTTCCCGCGTAAGCGCGCGATAATCAGTTCTAATTGGAGATAGTATTTTCTCTGCCATCCTTCAAACTGATTTTTATTATACCTAAATACATTTAACGATCGTTTACAGATTTGTTTCGGTCCATAAAGAAAAATTGACTTATCTTTTTTACCCAAGAGCGATTGTCGGAGTCAAGTTTCATAAAGGCATATCCAAATCTTCCTTAAAATATATGACCCCTAAAATAACTCATACCGAATAAAAGCTTTTTTTCCTAAAAAGCTTTTGAAGATTACTTAAAACCTATTATTTCACTATCATGAACCGAAAAAACCCTGTTGATTTCCTTTACGGTTTACGGCAGACTAAAACCTTACCCGTATTTTTTCGATAAAATCCTCTTCATTTCCTGCCATTTCTTAAAGCTATCCTTACAACCGATTTCTAAAAGAATCCCAGGAGCATTCCAAGGCAATGTTTCTCCAGGCTCCGATCGGGTCATAATAGTCAGGATAAGTCGGTTGAAATATTTTCATCCGCTGACTATATAACCAAAAAAGCAGGAGGCCATCATGAACCGGGAAGATTTAATCGCCAAACTCAACTGGTTTTACAGTCTGGAACTCAATCAGGTTGACTGGTACCGGGCTCAGTCCGTGAATTTCATCGGCAGTTATGAAAGTATCATTTTAGAGCGAACTGCCGAAATCGAGCAAGAACATGTTGATAAAATCGCCTATCAAATCCGGAAACTGGATGGGATTCCAACGAAACTGGGGGATATTATTTCTCCGATTTTGGGTAAGGTAGCCGGAAGTTTAGTTTCCATATCCGGGATCGAAAATGTCCTCAAAGCAGATATTCTACTGGAACAAAAGGCCATGAGTGATTATACGGAACTGATCAATACTATTCAAGATGATTACGGCGCCGAATTAAAAAAAATCCTGCAACACAATTTAGTGGATGAAGACACTCATACAGCCTGGTTTTCCATGCGGTTGGCAGACTATGATAATTCCGTCCTTACTGAGCCCTAGTAAAACGTTCTCTAAATAACTACTCAATGATTGTGAACGCTTTACTTAAGTAGAACGTATCTTCCACATTTCTGACTACCATTTATTTACGATACGCTCTGTTAGTTATTTGTACCCGATTGAACCCAGCTGGAACTTGGGAAAAAAGATATTAGTCTTGGTTGCGCCTTTCATGGATTAATATTAATGCCTTGACTTTATCTCCGACCTCAATGATTTGGCCGCATATAAAATCGGGATTTTCCTCTTGCAGCCTTTGACGGTCAAAAGTAGTCGCCACGGCAATGCACTTCATTCCGGCTGCCTTTGCGGCTTTGATACCATTGAGGGCATCTTCCACCACCACACAATTGATGGGAGGGATATTTACTTTTTGGGCAGCCGTTAAGTAGATATCAGGCGCCGGTTTTTTCCGGTCCACATCCTCTCCGCTGATGATGGCGGAAAATAAATTTTCATGAATCCCGGCCACATTCAGATTGGTTTGAATCTTGATCCTATCAGCGCTGCTTGCCAATACACAATGGATACCGTATTGTTTCAGCTGAATCAGCAATTCGGCTGCTCCTTCATAAATTCCCAATTTTTTCGGCGCGATTTCCCGGTAGATCTGATAAACTCTTTCTTTCATCTCTTTCCGGTAAATAAGGCCGTACTTTTCCGCCACTCCACCGATAAACCGGTCCTCCCCCGCGCCAATATAGGGAATAAAATCTTCAGCTTTCGGCTGAAGGCCGTATTCCTTCAAACAAGCCATGGCCGCAGCCAAAATTACAGGTTCCGAATCGACCAATACGCCGTCCATATCGAATAAAACGGCTTGAATCTTTTCACTCATAAGGTTCGCTCCTTATTTCCGCTATTTTTTATCCAAGGTTGTTGGTGATAACGTAAGATCCCCGGATTAGACAAGCCTGAGTACAAGCCACATTTCTATTTTAATGCTTTCTGCGGAACATTTCCAGAATCTCTTCGCCGATCGACGTATTTCCCACTTTGAGAACTAAACTGTCCTCTATTAAATAATATACCTTTCACCGCCCTCGGCTCCGTCGTTGTAAAGCTCCTTCTGAGATAGAAAATCCTTGTTATTTGCTTCGAATTCCTCCCTTTGATCGAGAAAAAGCTCCCTCCGGGATAGAAAATCCTTGTTATTTGCTTCGAATTCCTCCCTTTGATCGAGAAAAAGCTCCCTCCGGGATAGAAAATCCTTGTTATTTGCTTCGAATTCCTCCCTTTGATATACAAATTCCTTGTTATTTGCTTCAATTTTCTCCCTCTGATCGAGAAAAAGCTCCTTCCGAGATAGAAAAAGCTTGTTATTCCCTTCGAATTCCTTCGTTTGATATAGAAACAGCTCCCTTTAGAGTAAAAAAAACACTTCGGCCACAGGAACACGGAAACACAGAGATACAGTTTTTATATTTCAGGAGAACAATCTGCCGGGTTTAATACCTCGCGCGCATACTGGCCGTCATTCCTCTTTTCGTGCCCTTTCGTGTGTTTCGTGGTTGATTGTCTTTTTCTGCCTTTTGTCATTAAAACCTAAAACCTTTTGAACCACAAAAGGCACGAAATTACACGAAAAATTAATACTTCACTGATCGGCTCCCCTCTTTTCCTTCCCTTTGCGGGTTTCGTGGTCGATAATCTGCCTTTTCTGTCAAAAACGCAAACCTGTTTCGACGTTCTTTCTCTTCCTCCTAGCGGAATTTAGGCGACCCATGGGGAAAGGTCACCGCTTTGAAACGGCCCGAAAAGTGAGGAGTATAGACATCAGTGCCTGAATCCAAAATAAAAACAGGTCAAATTCGACCTGCCCTGATTCCATCCGCATAAGATATTTATTTATAATGCCATTTGAATCAATTCCGGTGATTTTTAGGTTTTTCCTCCATACATAAATCAATAATAAACCTTATCGTGGTAGCACCGACTAAAATTGCTTGTTTTCGCATTTGCTCCGTGGAGTGAATATCTTTATCCTTTTTGACTTCATCCCAGAGTTGTTCCATCGCCTGATGGAGCATTGCCCAACCTTCGTAAGTATTCTGCAAAGGAGGGTTTTTACAAATATTCTGATTGTATTCAGGGATAATCAGACGAATTGCTTTACCAATATTGGTGATTCGCGAATCAATCATTTCTTGAATCTGTTCTTCAAACCTTTCCAGGCTTATGCTCAATTGAATTCCCCCCCTTCAAAATGTTTTAGCCGACGTCATTTTAGTTTCTTCAACCCGATAGTGCCGTTGGGGTTGAAAGAAATCTCATATCCGGTTTTTTTAATTTTGAATTCCGAGATTAGCTTTTTGAATAAACCCATCGCCATCCCTCCATCATGCAATTTCCAGCTTTTCCACGCCTGACTTGGAATATGCACTCGTGAAAGCACCAAAACAGGTTGGTATAATCCCTTTGTTTTATCATGATTATTGCAAAGGTCCATGGCCCTTTGCAATAATCAACTTCTTTGTAGATTATACCCAAAGTTGTCCTTTAACTTTGTCGCAAAATGATATTTGGTCACAAAAATTATCTGTTACTTTCCGGGCAGGCCCGTTACTATTTTGAGCCCATCTATCAACCAAATAATAAAAAAAGGCTGTCTCAACTGAAACTTAGAGACAACCCCTTTAAAGTATCGGATACTCTTCTACACACCGGCTCCGACTAATTGATTTTACGGCATTCCATATAAAACCGTTTTTCTTCCGCTTCTCCCATAGAAAACGTTTTTCGCGGCAGAGCCCCATCGGTGATGACCGTTTTGAACAACTCCCGTTTATCCATGGCCGGTAAATAAAATCCGATATTGCCGGGCTCGCAGCCAAGCCGTTTTACAACCTCATCGCCATGAATATAATCGATTTCAACCTCCCGGTGAGAATCGGCATAAACATCCAAAAAAGTTTGTAAAGAGCCAACCTCCAAGTTTTGTAACGGATTTTTGATTTCCACAATCCCATTATCTTCTTCGGTTACATATTCAATGATATGAGATCCCCCGAAATGAAGGCGCATTTCCGGTAGGGCTTCTAACAATAATTCCCGGCTGGAAAACTTCCGCCGGACCAAATCCCTCCCCAAGCCGCGGTAGTACTCAGTCATGCTGTTGAGGATATCCTCCGTGTTTACTTGGAATACCACCCGGTGAATGGGCTCAAAACACAAACCCGGATCATAAACGTTTACCAATTCAACCATTGCAAATCTGGCCGGGTGATTGGAAAGGGCGGCGGCGGGATTATCCCTTTTGAGCTGCTCCCAGACAGCTTTGGCGGTTGCCAGGGAGTGATTGCCATCCCCCACTGCGTATAATAAAACATTATCATCAGCCGTTCCATATCTCTTTTTGAAACGTTCCCCGTCCGCCAACTTTTTTAGGCTTTGGAAAATCCCGTTCATCAACCGGGAATCCCGGATTTGGTATCCCTTTATTTCCCCGCCGTTCATCATCAGCTCGGTTTGATAGGCCAGTTCCATTTCATTTTTAGCACTGGCCAGCGATTGGATAACTTCCCCTTCGGGATCGTCAATCAATACCATGATATGAGGCAGTTCAATGGGAGCTTCCTCCCGGATTCTCACCCGGGGAGGAATCCTTTCCAACACCGTTCCTTCGGTCGCCCTGACCAAAGTCCGGGAGCCCTTCCGGTAGTCATAGCATTCCAAATCAAGAGCGGTCATTAAGCCTTTTCTGGACTTGGCGACGGAAATTTGCCGTTCAACATAAATGAAGCCGGGCCCTTTGGAGACAAGAACGTTATTTTCAAGATATTCCCGCATCGTCCGGTGAATATTCCCAATTCTGGTTTGAGGGTCTTCTTTTCCCAAAAAAACTTCGGGATAAATAATCTTTAAAGTTGAGGGCGCCTCTCCTACCAGGCCGGATACTTGTTCCCAATAGTCCCTTTGCGCCGTATATTGATCACAGGCCACAACGGCCCATTTTTTTAAATCTACATTGGGAGCAGGCAATAAAACTTCGGGAATCCCGATCCCCAGTTCCCCAAAATCAGGCGTCACATTATTCTCCCCTTTGGCTTCTGACTTTAGCTGCCGGCTAATGCTTATGAATTGTAATAGTCGACTCCAACATGGTGACGGGCTTTATCCATATACTCGGTCGCTACTTTGCGGGCTTTGGCGGCACCGGATTTTAAGACATCAAGGACGTAATCTCTTTGAATAGCGGCTCTTTTTTCCCGGTAAGGTGCAAAATAATTCCCAATCGTCGTGACCAACTCTTTTTTAATATCGCCATATTTCAAACCCGGCGCCAGAAAACGTTCTTTTAACTCCGCCTTACCCTGTTCGTCCAGAAATAACGCGTACAGATCGAATAAGATGTTTCCTTCAATGGGTTTGGGCTCATTCACCGGGGTGGAGTCAGTTTTAATCGACATAATCTTGCTTTTCAATGTGGCTTCATCCGCGAAAATTTCAATAGTATTGCCATAGGATTTGGACATCTTCTGGCCGTCAAGTCCGGGAACTGTCGCCAACTGATCCTCAATATCCGGTTCAGGGATAACAAAAGTTTCGCCATAGGTGTTGTTGAAACGGAGGGCCACATCTCTGGCCACTTCCACGTGCTGCTTTTGATCCTTGCCGACCGGAACGATATTGGCCCCATAGAGTAAAATGTCGGCTGCCATTAATACCGGATAGGAAAAGAGTCCATGACTGGCGGGAATTCCTTTGGCCAACTTGTCTTTGTAGGAATGGCACCGTTCCAGCAACCCCATTCCGGTAATATTGCTCAGATACCAGGTTAACTCCACAACTTCCGGCACATCCGACTGCACCCAAAATATGGAACGATTCGGATCAAGTCCTAAAGCTAAAAAGTCGCACAGCGCATCATAGGTCTGTTTACGGAGCCGCTCCGCATCAAAAGTCGAAGTAAGGGCATGTAAATTCACCACAAAACAGAACAGCTCATGATTTTCCTGGTAATCGATCATTCGCTTCATCATTCCAAAATAATTACCAATATGCAAGCTCCCCGAAGGTTGAATGCCTGACAATACACGCACTTTGTTTACACTCCTTTTCGATTCCATCAAGATTTCATCTTGCTTTTTGTTATTTTGCGATATGGCGGGTGTCAAAACCGACGTACAATTGAAAAGGACGATAAATCTTGCCACCCAGCAACTGTTGTTGCTCAATCCAATGAGCGGTCCAGCCAACCACCCGCGCGATTGCAAAGATTGTAGTGAAATACTCCGTTGGCACACGGGCCGCTTTATAAAAAAGTCCCGACCAAAAATCAACATTGGGATAAAGATTTTTCTTCCCTAATTTATCTTGGACAAATTTCTCCATGGTAATCGCAGTTTCGTATAAGTTCCATAAATAGGGATCTTCCGCCTGTAATTTTTGGCGGTTGCCGAAAATTTGCGGCAGGATTTTATCTTTAAAATATTTAGCCCGCGGGTCATAGGTTTTATAAATCCGGTGGCCGATACCCATAATCCTTTGGTGATGATCCAGTGAATTCTCCACATGAAAGGGAACAGCCGCGGCTGAACCGATTTGTTCGAGCGTTTTCACCACCCGTTCATTGGCTCCGCCGTGTAAGGGCCCGGAAAGTGAATTAATCGCCGAAGAGATCAGGGCATAAATCCCGGCATGGGAAGAACCGACGGCCCGGGCGGAAAAGGTGCTGTTATTCATGGTATGGTCCATATGTAATATCAAGGACTCCTCGAACATTTTGACAAATTGGGCCTCCCCGGACAAACCCGGATTAAAACAAAACAGGCAATACTCCGAAAAAGTACGGAATTTCCGGTTCGCATTAAAATCGGGATTTTTCGTCAAGAAAGTGCCGATAATCGTTGGAAACTTGGCAATCAAGCAAATGGAGCGTTCCAAATTCTCCCGGTGGTTTTCCACATTAATGGATTCTTTATCGACAGCCTCCAAAAGAAGCACCGCGGCGCTTAACATATTCATGGGATGCAAATCCGGGTTAAAATGAACAATCGATTGTTTCACATCATCCGGTAAATAAACTTGAGCCAGTAATTTTTGGCGCAGTTCTTCCTCTTCACTGTCCAGAGGCAAATCGCCGTTTAAAATCAAATAACATACTCCCTCGAAGCTGCAGTTTTCGGCGAGTTCCTCCACGGGGTAACCGCGATACATCAAGATGCCGCGTTCTCCATCAATATGACTAATCGAAGACTTTACCACCGGTACTTCAGACAGCCCCGGGAAATAGCCCTTTTCTAAAAGGGTCGAAATCAGCCGGAAGTAATGGGCCTGACATTCCTGGTCGTCGATATGTTCCAAAAGCCTATTTAATTTCTCTTCGATATGTTTTTCGGTCAAATATCAACACCTCTTTTCACCAAAATATTGCGTAGTTAAATAATTATTATGACTTACATTCCATAATATTGCAATATTTTTTTCGCCGCCGTAAATCGCCGGATGTTTCATTCATTCGTATTGAGATACAATATTTTAGTGAAACGTTTATCTCATGTCTTGGAAAGAGCTTGCCTTCCAATTTCTTTTACCGGGAAAATCATTTGCCCATTAACGCTAAGATGGCTTGCGAAAGCTTTAATGCTTCCTCCCCGGCAGCATCGGCAAAATCAGGATTGCCGGAGGCGTAAATGATATTCCGGGAAGAATTGATAATAATCCCCGTGCCTCGCGAATTTTGGCCATATTTTACTGTTTGGGCCAAATCTCCGCCTTGGGCTCCGATTCCCGGGATTAAAATCGGCAATTCCGGCGCTATCCGCCGGACTTCTCCCAATTGTTCCGGATAAGTGGCGCCCATCACCAAACTGCAATTATGATTATAGTTCCAGGCCTCACTCACCCGGCTGGCTACAATTTTATATATATCCCGGCCACCGCTTTGTAATTCCTGAAACTCACCCGCACCCGGATTGGAGGTGTGGCATAGAACGATCACACCCTTTTCCCGGTCATCCAAAAAGGGCCTCATGGCCTCCAGCCCCAAATATGGGTGAACCGTTATCGCATGAGCCGAATAAATCTCAAATGCGGCTTTAACGTATCCGGCGTTGGTATTGCCAATATCAGCCCTTTTGGCATCCAATATAATGGGGATCTCCGGATGATGCTCCCGGATATAGCGGTTGGTATCGATTAGCGCTTTCAAGCCTTCTAAGCCGTAACCTTCGTAAAACGCGCTGTTGGGTTTGAACACACAGCAGTATTCAGCCGTTGCTTCGATGATTGCTTTATTAAAATGAAAGATAGATTCCGCCACCGATGAGGTTTTAATACAAGCCGGCAATTTCTGATAATCGGCGTCCAATCCGATGGAAATAAAATGCCCGTCACTCCACCGGGATTCCAGTAATTGGTTGAAAGATGCCATTTTCGATAACTCCTTTAACTTTTTTCAAGAGCTTTAAATTTTAAATTGTTCTTTTAATAAGCCGTAAAGCATGTCCTAAACCGATCTTTGTATTTTTAATTATAATCAATCCCCAAAGGAATCACAATCTTTTAAAATGAACAATCCTTTAAAATACCCCTTAACCCCAAAACATCAGCCAATCGCGATCAAAAAAGTCGAAATGGTTTAAATTGGCTATTCTTAGGAAACGTCTCGTTCAAAGAAGGATTTTTTTCCCTGAAAAGCGAAGTGAGTGAAAGTATTGAAATGAAGCTACATTATTGGGTGATTTTTCGAAGCGAAATACTAAAGGTTCTGTAGCTTAGCGATAAAGGAGTGAAGAAAAATGCGTTTTCGGCAAATTGTACTTACCATCGTGGTTATCGCTTTTTTTGGCTTATTCGCGTTCACCGGGAAGTATGTGGATTGGCTATGGTTTAAAACCATGGGTTCCACTTCGGTTTTCTGGGTCACTTTGATCACGGGGCCGCTCATTAAATTAATCGTGGGTCTCTTGGTTTTTGGATTTTTTATCGCCAATTTTTTAATTGCGGTCCGTGCTTTTAAGCGTATTAAAGCAGTGGACAGTTACTGGGCCAATGTCCCGGAATCAGCGATCATGGTTCCCGGTCTGGTCATATCGGCGCTTCTGGCTGTACTGCTTTCTTTCGGCCTCAGCTTGGATTGGCCGGTGATTCAGCAATTTTTCAACCAGGTCGCGGTGGGGATCAAGGATCCAGTCTTTAACCAGGATATCGGTTTTTACCTGTTCTCCTTTCCATTTTACCAACAAATCAATATATTGCTTCAAACGATTACCTTCCTTTCATTGGCAGGTATCGCCATTGTTTATTTTCTGGCCAAAGCGTTTTGGCGGCAAGGCAATTCCTGGGAGTTGTGGCTTCCGGCCAAAGTCCATCTATCCATCCTGACTATTTTATTTCTACTTTCCAAGATTTGGGGTTATCATCTTGGAAAGTTTGGCCTATTGTTCCGGGAATCCGCCAGGATGACCGGAATTAACTATTCGGCTGATCATGCCCGAATGCTTGCTTATAATATTTTGACTGTTTTGCTAATTGCTATGATTGTCCTGGTGATTATCAATATCAGCCGCCGGGGCACCAGAGTTCTCATTGGAAGTTTCATCGTCTGGATAGCGTGTTCCATATTATTGGGTACGGTATACCCCGGAATGATCCAATCTTTCGTGGTTGCCCCCAATGAATATGAATTGGAAAGCGCTTATTTAAAAAATCATATCGCCTTTACCCGTCAGGCTTACGATTTGGATAAGATCGAGGTTAAGTCTTATACCCCCAGAGATAACAAAGCTTTTATTAATAACAATGATCCGGGTTTGAAAGATTTACGCTTATGGGATCACACTCCTTTGAAACCTTCGTATAATCAATTACAAGCAATTCGGCCCTACTATAACTTTAATGATATCGATATTGATCGTTATCCCTCACGCACCGGCCTAAATCAAGTGATGATTTCAGCGCGTGAGCTTAATACCGAAAAACTGGCTGACCAGGCTAAGACCTGGATTAATTTGCATTTGACATACACTCACGGTTATGGTGTATCAGCCAATCAAGTTAACCAATTTTCATCCCAAGGGCAACCGATTTTCATCGCCCGGGATTTGCCACCGGAGGCGGATCCAAACTTCCCCTCTTTGAAAGTAACCACTCCCGGAATTTATTACGGTGAATCCACTAACAACTATGTCATTGTCAACACCAAAACCCCGGAATTCGATTTCCCGGAAGGGGATCAAAACAATTCCACCTTTTATAAAGGCCCGAAAGGGATTTCCCTGGACTCGCCGTTCCGTAAACTTTTAATGACCATCAATTTTAAAGAAACGAACTTTCTGCTTTCCAGTCAGTTAACGCCAGAAAGCAGTATTTTACTGTACCGCAATATTAAGGAGCGCATTCAAAAACTGGCGCCGTTTTTGAGTTTTGACAAAGATCCCTATTTGGTCGTGTCCGGAGGTAAATTATACTGGATTATTGATGCCTATACCTCCAGCAGTTTTTATCCCTATGCGAAGTATCATGAAACGGGCGTGAATTATGTCCGCAATCCCGTTAAAGCCGTGGTGAATGCTTATAGCGGCGAAGTCGGATTTTATGTAATTGATAATACGGATCCGATTATTAAAGTATGGCAAAAGGTATTCCCCCATTTGTTCAAACCGCTAACGTCGCTTGCTCCGGATTTAATCCGGCATTTCCGTTATCCGGAATTTCTTTTGACCATTCAACGGGATATCTTATTGCAATATCATATGACCAATGTAAAAACTTTTTATGAAAAAGAAGATTACTGGGATGTTCCCGTGCACAACCAGGACGAAACGGTTGCTCCTTACTATGTAACCTTGAAGCTTCCCCAAGAGAAAAATGCGGAATTCGTGATGATGCAGCCATTTTCCCCGAGAGCTAAGCAAAACCTGGTTTCCTGGCTGGTTGCCCGTTGCGACGGAACCAATTACGGAAAACTTATTCTCTATAATCTGCCCAAAGACATAAATATTTACGGTCCGGCGCAAATTGACAGCCGCATCAATCAAGACCAAACGATTTCTCAATTGATCACTCTCTGGAACCAGCAACAAACCAAAGTGGTTTGGGGTAACTTGCTGATTGTCCCGATTGAGGATTCGATCCTTTATGCTAAGCCGCTGTTCCTTGAATCTTCCCTTGCCAAACAAGCGGAATTGAAAAAAATCGTGATGGTATACAACAATCAAGTGTTAATCGGGGACACGGTGACTGAGGCTTTACGGAAGATATCGCTCAATCCCAGATCCAAATCAGACACCGCGATCGATTTGAATGCCATCCGGGGTGTGAATGATAGGCGCAAGGATGAAATTATCAAGCGTTTGGATGAGTTGGTGGGCGAACAACAAAAGCTCATTCAGGAACTGCAAGATTTATAATCCTACCGGTTGGTAGTCCGTTTAAAGGAGTCAGCAATGTCGGCGTAATATTCGGCAAAGTCCGGATGAGTCCGACAAAACTGACTCCTTTTGATTTACCGCGATCGAAACCCCTCTCCATTTTATAAACGATTTTCAATCCAAAATTGAGTGGTTAACTTTCTACCCTAGGCCGTCCCGGATCACAGTCCAGAATCGAAAGGTCCGGCTCGATAACAGCTATTTTCAACAAATAATAACATTCCTCACGGTACATATGGTCAAGGGCCAATGGCCATAACCTCCCTGAAATCCGCTGTTCTTTCAAACCAATCTTTATTTCTTCCAGGAAAGCCATGAATTCTTTGATTTGAAAAGCCATATCCCGGTTATATGCTTTCAAAAGCGGCGCTGCCGAGGGCGGACTACTGCGAAAATAGCCTGCGAGTTCAACTGCTTTGACATAATCATGATCAAATGCCGTTTCAAATTTGATACTCATTTCCCGCAAACGGTATTCCACTTTATCAAGATCACTGCCAATGATAGCTGCATGGGCGGCAGCGTCCAGGCTCCACAGTAAATGCTGGCCCAGGATATTTTCCGCTCTTTCTTGTCCACAATCGATATCCGTCAACACTTTGAGAAAATTTTCGAGCTCATTTAACATATGGTTATAAAAGACGGGTGGAAGGGCAGTGACTAATTTATTTTTTAACCTCTCCGCCAACAGTTCTCTTTTAAAATCCCGAAAACTCAGTGTTGTCTGCAGAATTTCCCCAAGATGGCTTTTCATTATCGGCTCTTTGGTGATTTTCGATTCACAGGTTTTTTCGAGTAATCTATCCAAAAGCTCAATAAAATTGGCAGCAATCATCGACAAGTTGGTTTGATCGGGATCCAGGGAATACTTGATAAACCTGGCATGATCACCTAAAATTTGCAGCCAAAATCGTAGCTCGTAGACTCCACAAGGATGATTTGGAGACAAAATAAAAAACCCCCTTTCGGGGGATCTTATGAGAAAGCAAAGAATGATATTCCAGCTGGCATAATCCATTAAACGATTCAAAACACTCTTGACCAACTGTTGTTAACTGATAGCCTCTTCCTCTTCCAGCAGCATCCTAATTAAATTAGGATATTTCCGGGCAATCTTTCGTCCGAAGAAAGAAGGTTGCAACCGGGTTTTTCTGATGCCGCGCAAGTGATGGCGCGCGTAGGTATCATCCTTACAATAATAATACCAACAACTGACCCATTGATAAAATTGCTGATAGTTGCGATCTTTTAGGACCAGATTTCGTGGAAAGCCATAAGAATATAATATATCCATAAAACGGGTTTCGGCTAGCTCGTCGGTGGCATCGGAAACCTTTTCCCGAACCACTTGATATCCTTTCGAAGATAGATATTCCTGAAACGAGTCGAATATCTCTCCCCGGCAAAGTCTGATAGGTTCATCTTTCGATACTGCTAGTTCCCGGAAGGCTGCTTTTAAAATCTTGGATGCATACTTTATTCTTTCTTCTACCTGGGGCGGTATATCCAGATACCATACATTCCCGGTCTCCAACCTGTGAATTACCAGGATTTCGGGCCCAATAAAACACCCGCCGCCCGCATCATCGATTTCAATCATTGACCTCTTCCTTTTTTAAAAATATAGGTTAATCATACACCCAATGAAGGAGGAGTGCAAGAAAATGCCCTTGGCAGATTATGTAATTTACGTTATGAACTTATTATCGGGCAATACCCAGTAACCCTAAGATAATAGCCGCCCACATATATTTTCTGGTTGTATCCAGCTCGATCCGAAGTCGTTCCATATCCGCTTTCAGCTTCATATTTTCTTCTTTGATGTTTTGAATATCAGCCAACATTTGCTGAGCCTCTTTTTGAAGTTGCACCTGTTCATAGGTGAGACGGGTAATATCATCTTGCATAACTGTCTGTTCTTTACTTAGGTTATCAAGCTTTTTCATATAAATATTGTTCTTTGAGTTTACACCTACAAACTCATCCCGAAATTCATTGGTCAAACTTTTGATCAAGGCCATGTCTTCCTTATTCGTACCCACTTGGCCGCCGGCGATTTCATTTAAAATTTTTGACACAATAACGGCCAGGGTGTACCGATCAACCGGTTTATCTCCTTGAAATGTCTGATCCTGATATAATTGTAAATAGCCTTTATCAATGAGTGTTTTAACCGCCCTATACGCCCAATGGGAAGACGGAACATCGCTGGGATTGCTGTCTGCCGCCATAACCGGTACAGCTATCCCGAGAAGTAAACTGACGAAAACAATCACCCTAAGCAAAGAATAAAACCGATTCGCTTTCATTTTCGCTCCTCCTCAATTCTATACTGTAATGGGGTAAATTCGCAATGAAGCTCATTGCCGTTGGAGTTAAGGACCTTAAGGTTTTCCATATCCACCTCGCCGGTTCCGGTTCCGACTACAATAAAATTGAGCCGGAATAAAGTAACCTCATTGTTTTGAAGAGTACTGGTTCTGGTACCGCCAATACCGGTAACCCGCCCGTTTTGATTATCAATCACTCCACTATGCCATTCCGATAAATTGCCTTCCTCCACCAAGAAAGTACCGCGTGAAATATAAACCAGTTTCAGTTGCGCCGGATTGTAATGAATGTTTGCATTAAATTGACCGGGATTTTTCAGGTTATAAGCATATAAATTAAGTCCGACAACATTTCCCACTTTCCATTGATCGGTCGTGTTAAAACTCAATTTCGCGGTTAACAGCGGGATATCCATCCGGGCATCCAGCGTAACCGGTTTAAAACCCGTTCCGGCCAAAATGACTTTAAAGCTGCCGTCTTTCATATCTCCTGTAGGAACCAGCCGCCACATTACCGTGGTTTCTGCATTTCCTTCCAGCGTTAACAAATATTTCTCATTCCGTTCCCCAGGCGCCAGGGTTATTCCGTTTCCTCCCACGAAAGTCGCCTTCAAATCGTCCGTTGCCGATTCGCCCATATTCTGAATATTGACGGTAACTGCCGCCGGGTAAGGATCCCAACTGTTGTTGATTACTTTCAAGGGAGGAAAACTAACCGTTCCCTTAATTTCAGGCGGTCCGATGATCCGGATTTTCCTGGTCACCACGTTCGATTCTAAATGCTCTCCGGTGACTTTGATTTGAAAAGTGGTATCCCCCTGATATTTACCATTGGGCCGTATTTCCCAGCTGTATTGTTGGGTCAAACCCGGAACCAGCTCGGGAATGTTCAAGGAAGTCACCCCGGAGGAACATACCAGGCCCTGCGGTAAGCTCAAGTTGATCTTTACGTTTTCAGCCTTGACTTCCCCGTGATGTTCCAGATACATCACAATGGTATAACTGCGGGGAGCATCTTCGCTATATTGAACTTCGGCCGGAGCGGAGATTCCCAAGAAGGTTTTCCCAGGCGAGAATGTAATGCCGCCTATCCCATAGTAACTGGTAATCATCCGTCGCTCGCCCGGATTTAAAATCTGGGGGTCCCAATACATTGCCACCGCACTGTCCAGCTCATCTTCACCAAGTCGCGTGAAATCGGCATTGGCATCAACTCGAAAATCCCAGGGATTGTCCGCAGCCTTGCCCCAGTTGGTAAAAGTCAGCCGGTCGGGAGGGGTAACATCTCCGCCTTTTAATGTGCCTTGAGCGATGACTGCCGGTTTGGCGAGAGAATCAAATGCCTGCCAAAAATCGGGAATTTCTTTGCTGCTGCAACTATAATCTTGAGTCACCGCTTTAGCCCCAATCCTAAAGGGCGCCCCGTCATTATCTCCCACCATGGTGTCGAACAATGTCCTCAGGCCCACTTCCACCGGGTCCGTTCCGGTATTGACAATGATATAGCGAATCCGGGCCGTATCAAGAGCTCCCGTACTCGGACTTCTGGCGATATCCAGCAGTTGCTCCACTTCGACCGACCCATATTGACACTTCATGGTTAAACGGTTTTCTTCTTGCACGGGCGGCGAAAGGATTTGCCCACCCGGCAATCCGGCCCCGGACCGTTTTCGAGTGGCCTTGCCGAAGCAGTAGTCTTTGCCATTAATCCGTAACGTGGTAAACGAAGTCCAGGGCTTGGGATGACCATAAATCAATGTTTTACCATCATCATCACTGCGGCTTGGATCGCCGCCGGTTACATCAACTGCAAAACGTCCCGTATCATCATTGGTATTATTCACATAGATTTTGATGTATTTATTCTCGATCGATAACAAGTCATCGGACGCCGCTGATGCAATAACCGTCACCAGGAATAAACCCAGAAAGGTTATTCCAACGATAATCCTTCGTCTCATTTCGGCCTCCTTAAAAAAAATAACGAAAACTGTATTTCAGGGTCTGCTTTCCGCATTTACAAACTTCATGGTAACCTCGGAATCATGAAAGGAAAATACCAAATCAATATAATAATTTTGGGTCACCGGCTTAAATTTCCAGGCGCGTTTAATGGATAGGACTGCAGCATTGACCAGCCGTGAATCAGTAGCTGACGGGCTTGCCTGAATATCTTCCAAATTGCCGTCGGCTTTTACCCAAATCCGAAGCGCCACATTTCCCTCTATTCCTTCATTCATGGCACTTTTGGGATAAGACGGCTTGGGTCCCAATACGGTCACCATTCCTTCTCCGGAACCAAAACCCAACGGTTTTCCTGCTCCCCCTCCACTACCGCCTGTTCCCTGATCTCCGGTACTTCCCGATCCTGCAGGATTTCCATTTTCACCCGGAACAGCAAGGGGTTCACTTTTCTCTTTCTTGGGAATGAGCACCGTATTCTCCGCTGATGCCTTCGGTAGAATTTGCGGCTTAACCGCACTTTTATCTTTTTCCTGATTTTTTTGAGCAGGAGCATCCGGAATAACAGGAGTATTCCCGCTTTCTTCCGGGGATAAGCCTGCCATCCCAAGTCCGCCATCGGGGGAACCTTTGGCAATTTCTACCATTCCCACGGGAAAAGTTTCCAGCTCGTTTACCTGTGATGTAAGATAGCCTGATACAAACAATACCAATAGGAGGGCATGAAATGCCAGGGAAAACATAAGTGCGATGATATAATTATTCCGTTCATTCAGTTTCATTTTTCACTCCCCACTTTTACAATGGGTTATTTGATGTCGAATTTGGCTGCATTGGGAATCTGCTGCCGGTCCACTCCCAGTAGCGGTTTTTCTACTCCGGTATCAGCCAGAACGTCCATTACTTTGACGATTCTTTCATAAGTAACGGCCGCATCGGGCCTAACGATAACCTGGGCGGCCGGATCCTTTTGCAATTCCAACCCCACCAGTTGTTTTAATTGATTGATTTCGATCTGCCGTTTCCCGAGATAAACTTGAGAATCGGCAGTAATTGTAACGACTAAGGAATTATTGGCCGCATCCCCCATATGAAGAACTTTGGGCAGTTGGATGGGGACACCGGCCTCGGAACCATTGATGGTGGAAAAAAGCATAAAAAATACCAACATAAAGAAAAGTACATCGATCATCGGCACCAATTCAATCCGGGGACGTCTTCGCTTGATTTGCAAATTCATCGGGATCACCTGGCCTTATTTAAAATTGCCAGGATTTCTTCGGTGTAACAGGTTAGTTCCCTGGCTCTTTTCTCGGCGATATTATAAAAAATATTTACAAAAAAAAGCGCCGGTATTGCAATCCCTAAGCCAAAAGCCGTATTATAAAGGGCTTCGGCCACGCCTGCGCTTAATTGGGTGGCCTGTCCACCGGAAGCCATGGATAAAGCGGTAAAAGATTTAATAATACCAGCCACTGTTCCAAGCAAACCCAATAAAGGACTTGCCGTGACTACGGTATCCAATAGGGTTAGACCCCGTTGCAAGCTCCTTAATTCCTGCTCTCCGGCGTTCTGAGCAATTTTATCGGCCAAGACGTTGTCAATCCGCCATTGTTCGATCACGCTCTCGATGATCCGACCAAGCGGCGTCCGCCAACTAGCCGCTAAAATCTTGGCTTCATCCAATTTTCCTTGATTCAAACTATGTTTTAAACGGTTGAAATCCCGTTCGGATGTTTGATTCCGGAAACTGTAATAAAGAATTCTTTCGATCACGATGACTAATCCTAAAATTGAACAAAACACCAGGGGAATCATGATAATTCCGCCTTTGATCAAAAAATGCCACATTTTTCCGGCCTCCTGATATTTTAATATCTATGTCAATTTCGACACTAAATAAAGGAACCCTTTTCTTTAATTCCCAGAAAAAATGTCAATTCTTGCTAAGATATATTTCCTGAGATATTATTCTATGGAGTTTAAGTTTTCTTGACATTTATTCTAATTATTGAATTTCAAAACAAGGTACGGAATATTATTAAATGCAGAAGTTCTTCGTAGATTGTTCGGGTGTGAACTGAGTTTAGGTTTAAAATGGGTTTAGTAACCGTGGAAATAAGTTTGTGCCTGGAAATCATATAGATTCTAAGATATGTTCATATTTTTTTAAAACCCCTTTTTTAAGCAACCAATGTAAATTATTTCGTTTTTAATAATTGTTTTATAGAAGATAAGAGATTATCTCCTTGAAATAGATGCCCTTTAATCCCCGCTTTCTCAGCAGCTTCCACATCTCTTACACTATCCCCTATTAAAAAAGATTTTCCCTTATCAATAGGCCATTCATTCATTGCCCGCAAAATCATACCCGGAGAAGGTTTACGGCATTGACAATCAATCCTATATTTTTCTATAAAAGCTTCGGGCAGATGCGGGCAATAATAAAAACCGTCTATCATCGCTCCGCTTTTTTTCAGTTCTTCATTCATCCAAGCATGCAACTTGATTACATCGTCTTCTGTATAATAACCACGCGCCACTCCACTTTGATTGGTTATAACAAAAACATAATAATCCAAATCATTCAATAACTTGATGGCTTCTTTCACTCCATCAACCCAAACAAAATCTTCTTTCTGAAAAGTATAACCATTATCCACATTCAAAACGCCGTCCCGGTCAAAAAAAACGGCTGGCTTTTCTGATAATCCGTTGTGTTTCAAAATGGCTCCTCTCATACTCATCCAGACAAAAGCAAGCCGGAGTACTTTAATATTCTTCTTCAATAAGCTCGGCCGCAAGATGTTGGGAATCTGCCGCACTGCCGCCATTGCCCGCAAAATAGATGACATGTCCTTCCTTTAAAGCCTTTATACAAATAGCAGCGAATTTTTCTATATCCGGACTGTTGTTAACCGCTGTTTCCTGTATTATCTTAAGGTGGTGATCAATAATATCTTAAACTGACATAAAAAAAACTCCCCAAACATGTTGCCATTCGTTTAGTCTTTCTTCATATCTTTATATCCGTGGGCCACAATGAATGCATCCATAACCATTCAGTCGGGTGTTCTTGTACGGCATCCTGAATCAAACTCATAAATAACGCAATATTGTGGTGTAAGTCCTTATGATAGTCTCCGGAATTTTTTAATTGAATTTCTTCCGATATGACACTTACATAATGATTGGGCCCTTTCCGATAGATATAACCAAAAAAGGCGGGAGTCCCGGTCTTTAATGCAAATTCTGCCGCACCCCGAGGAATGGAAGCCTCCCGACCAAAAAATTCTACCTTTACTCCGACTCCGTGCCGCTTGGAATCCTGATCGATCAAAAAAGGAACAATTTCATTCCTTTTAAACGCGTCCAAAATAGGTCGCAAAAAGCCTTTATTAGGAATCGTTTTCATACCGATTGCATGACGCTTTTCGTTAATAATTTCATCAAACGACGAATTGGCCTGAGTTTTGACCAACGGTGACAAAGGGTAACCATGCACTGACAAAGCCATTCCTAGAAGTTCCCAATTTCCCAGATGACCGGTTACCATAACAGCGCCCTTTTTCTTAGCCAAAATTTTATTTAAATTTTCTTCCCCTTCAATCGTGACCAGTTTTTTTAATTGATCGGCGGTTCTTGTTGAATAATACAAAAACTCGCTTCCAATGACCCCTAAGTTTCCCCATGCTTGTTTTGCCAGAAGATAATCGTCACCGAGATTAGGCAAAAAACCTCGTTCCCTGGCATTCCGGATATTTTCAATTGTTAAAAGACGCCTCGATTTTAATAATTTAAACGCCAGGACACAGAAATTTTTCCAAAGCCAACGATTCCATGATAATGGTATAATTTGAATAAATATGAGAATGCTTCTAAAAAAGATTTTTTCAAGCCTCATTCGGAATTTCGATTTGCTTTTTGACACCCTTTGATACTCCTATCTGATTTGGAACCTTTGATGAAATACTTGACGCTATTTTCCCAAAAGCAATACGACCGCCATGGCCGCAATCCCTTCGCCGCTACCTGTAAACCCCAGGCCCTCTGTCGTAGTAGCCTTAACATTCACTGCCGAAACCTCCGAGAACCCCAGGACTTTACATAACTTTTCCCGTATCAAAGGAATATAACCTGCTAATTTCGGTTTTTGAGCAATAATCGTAGCATCAATATTCATGATTCGGTATCCGGCTTTTCCGACCATTTCCAGAACAGATTGTAATAGTTTTACACTATCGGCATCCTTAAAGCTCGGATCGGTATCCGGAAAATGCTGCCCGATATCGCCTGCTCCAATAGCCCCCAACAAGGCATCCATAATAGCATGAATCAGTACATCAGCATCGGAATGTCCCAATAACCCGAATTCATAAGGTATAGTAACTCCTCCCAAGACCAGCCTCCGATTGGGAACGAGCCTATGAACATCAAATCCCTGACCGATTCGCACGTTTACGCCTCCTGAGAATTGTTTCAGCCATTATTAAATCTTCCGGGGTTGTTATTTTAAAATTTTCATAGGATCCTTCAACCAGCTTAACCGGATACCCACAATATTCGACGATCGAACAATCATCCGTAAATTTACGATTGAGTTTTGAAACTTGTTTATAGCATGCGCTCAATAAATTGAAATCAAACACCTGGGGTGTCTGAACCGCAAATAAAGTTGAACGGTCTAAAGTTTGAACAACAAAACCTTCAGAGTTAATCTGTTTAATAGTATCCTTGACCGGGACAGCTATTCCTACAGAATTATAGATCAAACATTGTTCAATAGCAATATGGATTACTTCGGAAGTAACAAGGGCTCTAGCGGCATCATGGACTAATACCAACGGTTTGGAGTCTGGCCGCCAAGGCCAATGCTCTAAAAAGGCAAGACAGTTTTCAACAGAATCTTTACGCTCCGTTCCACCTGTCACCAAAGAAAATTTGGTGGAATCCGGTTCAATATTCCGGATGAAATGACTGATTTTTTCAACTTCATCCGGGTTAACAGCAAATATGACGTGACTTATCGCCTGAACCTCTTGAAACAACCGTGCAATATGCTCCAGGAGGCTTTGACCGTCCAAATCCAACCAGATTTTATTTTTTCCGGCATGCATCCTTTGACCGGTACCTGCCGCAGGAATAATAGCGATAACTTGATAGTTTTCCATTTTTTCACCCTTTATTAAATTCCAGTTTGATAACAACAATCCTGCAAAATTCCATAAAAAAAGTGCCTTTCGGCACTTTTATGAGCTTTCTTTTACTGCTAAATATTTGGGCTTTGCAAAAATCATCCTGCCGGCGGAAGTTTGCAGGACACTGGTGACTAAAACCTCCAAATCAATCCCAATAAAATTTTTTCCTCCCTCAACCACAATCATGGTCCCATCCTCTAAATAAGCGATGCCTTGCCCGGATTCTTTGCCGTCCCTCAAAATTCTCACGTACATTTCTTCACCCGGAAGGACCGCCGGCTTGATGGCATTGGATAAATCATTAATATTCAGTACTTGAACTCCATATAATTCAGCTACTTTGTTGAGATTAAAATCATTGGTGACTACTTTCGCTTCGATTTCCTTTGCCAGCCTCAACAATTTGGTATCTACCTCGGTGAGTTCTTCATAATCCCGATCAAAAATACGAATCGAAATATAATTTTCCTTTTGAATTTTGTTTAGGAGGTCAAGTCCGCGACGCCCCCGATTTCTACGCAAGGAATCGGGAGAATCGGCTATTTTCTGGAGTTCGTTTAAAACAAAATTCGGGATGATTAATACTCCCTCTAAGAAGCCGGTTTGGCATAAATCCGCAATCCGACCGTCAATGATTGCACTTGTATCTAAAATTTTAAACTGATTTTTAGTGGAGCCGGTTTTTAAACCGGATTGAGCTGTGATATTAAAAAAGAGATAATTCAATTCCTTCATTTTTATTGAAATAATCCATAAGATACCGCAAAGAAGTATCAAGGAAAATAATGAAATAACGGTAAAGCGCTCTTTCATCGACATAAAGTCCAAAAATGGCCTGGCAATGATGGTTACTAATGTGATGATCAGCAGTCCGCATATACTTCCCAAACCTTGGATCAATAAAACTTGAGTATTAATTTTTTTTACTGCGTTCACGATACGGTTGGAAAGCATGAACTGAAACAAGCAACCGAACGCTCCTCCAAAAAGTAAAACCAGCAAAAAATTCCACCATTTTAAGTAAGGAAAAAGGAATTGAATAATTGTATAACTCAATAAAATTCCAATCGTCACCCAAAATAAAATCCACCCGCGTTTTGGCAATCCTGTACCTCCCCTTTTAATATTATTGCCTTCAGCAATTCCCGCGCCTCCTTTTTCAGACATTATCGCCGCGTCAATCCTGCAACACCTTTTCTCAGTATTATTGCCGAATTATGGTAAAGTTATCCTCATTCCTTTACAAAAAATAAAAAAGAGCTACCCCGCTTTGGAGGGCAACTCTCTAAAAAATCTTGTATTCTATTCAATCAGCTTAAATAACCTTCCAGAATCTCTACCATGTTATTTTCAGCTACATTTTTGGCTAAAACTAGTTCACTTAAAAGGATCCTTCTGGCATTTTCGAGCATCTTCTTTTCGCCGGTTGAAAGTCCCTTTTGCCGGTCCCTGGTTGATAAATTACGGACAACCTCGGCCACTTCAAAAATGCTCCCGCTCTTTATTTTCTCCAGATTGGCCCGGTAACGATGATTCCAATTCATCGGCATATTCGAAGATTCACCTTTTAAGACTTCAAAGACCTTGGAAACATCGTCCTCTTCGATAACCTGCCTTAGACCAACTTCTTTGACCTTATTCATCGGCACCATTGCTTTCATTTCACCCATCGGTAACTTTATTATATAATACTGTAGTTTTTCACCAGATATTTCTTTTTCCTCAATATCTTCAATGACTCCAGCCCCATGCATTGGGTAAACTACTTTATCACCGATGTTAAACATTATTTTCCTCCCAAAAAAAATTACATCTTTATTGTACCTCTCTGGTCCGATAATGTCAAGGTATACTATTTTAACAGGTTTTAAAATTTATGTCAATATTTTTTCATTTCAGTAACATAAATAATGCTTGACTAGTAAAACGTTCTCTATATAACTATTCAGTGAATGTGAACGTTTTACTCAAGCAGAGCGTATCTAGCCCCTTCTGATTGCCGTTTATTTACGATACGCTCTACTCGTCCTCTTCATTTTCGCCATCATGATGATGGTGGTTTTCTTCCACCTTTCGATAAGTCGCTTCATAACCGAAAGATCCGTCGAATCTCTGATAGATTAAGGCACTAAAATCATCATTCATGAGAATCGGACCATTCGATTTCAACCGGAAATCGTCTTTTTCCTGGATTAAGACTATCTTTTGGTTCTTTAAATCAAGGGCAAAAATGCGTAAAGACTGATTAAAAACTTGACCGATTACCAACAAATCAGCCTTTCGGCTCAGTTTCAAAGAAGGATGAACAATCCCAAAAAGTTGGGGTTGGGCATTATTCTCAAATAAACAACTTTCTATTTTTTTAGTTTTTAAATCCAGGAATTCCAGCTCCCGACTATAGTTCAACATATAGAGCCGGTTTCGTGATGAATCCCAGGCTAAGCCGGTCAAAAAACGAGGAGATGTCAGCAATTGGGTTTTTTTGCCATTACCAAGGTTTAATAAAAATAATTGACCCCAGCCGTTTTTTCCGATTATATGGGCATAAATGATTTTCTTACCATCTTCAGACCAGGTTGGAAGATCTCCCCCACCCAATTTCTTCGTTTTTCGGGTCCTGATATCATATAACCGCAACCGGCCGTTTTCCGAAAAAACAACGGTTTTCCCGTCCGGCGAAAAACTGGGTCTACTGAGATTAATACCCTTATAAATCGTCCTTGGTTTCTTCCCCAGCCGGGTAAGGGTTAACCGGTAAAGCATCGGATGGGTTTTAAATAAAGATTGCTGTCTCCTCTCATCCGGCCCGGCCAAAACAATCCCGCTTTGGGCGCACCAGTCTCCCGACTGGACGCCTTGATCCGGCCAAAGTGGCGGAGCCAATATCTTTTGAGCGCCCAAAATCAAAAGAAAAGTTCCCAGCCAGATTCCTGCTAAACACCAGGCAGGCTTGAAGCTCCATAGCCTGATCCGGCTGCGTAAATACCAAATGACCCCCACAAGCGGAGTTGCCAAACTCAACATGGTTAAATAGAGCGGTAACGTTTTCGCCAAAAAGTCTTCTAAATATCGGGGAATGTCCGGCCAGAAATAATTTGCCGCCACCAATTCAAAAACTTTTCTCCATAAATAGTAGCTCAGGCCGGCGACGAAAAGAGTCATTACACTGATCATAAACAAGCGTTCCAGACTCTTCTTGATTAAACCCGCCAAAAAACTCATTCCATGAACGATCGCCAGAGTTCCATAAAGCCATTCGATACCGATCCCTTCCGGCAAAGGGATTATAGATAAACGAAGCGCCAAGAAAGTCCGAAACAGAACCAACCAGCCGAACAATACCAGCAAACTCAAGCCGTACTTTACCATGATCATCCCATAGGGCGAAACCGGGCGGGTCAAAATAAAATCAAGGGTGTTACGTTCCGTTTCATCGCTAAAACATTGCAAGCCGTAAACGATGGCTAGGATGATTGACGCCGCAACGAAAGACCAGGTCCCGGATACTCCCAATTCAAACTGGAATTGATGATGAATTGTTAAGAAACCAATCAGGAACATCCATAACGGCAAAGGAGCTAAAAATGTAAAACGATTCTTTTTTAACTCCTTGGCGAATAGAAGAAAACCTTGAGCAACGGTTTTCGTTTTCAAGGGTAAATTGAAAGCCCCAAGCATTATCGACCCTCCCTTGCCGGAATTGGGATCATCCGGTAAATGCCGTTTCCTAACCCGGCTGAGACATCGTTGCCAGTCGGGGAAATCATCAAATCTAAGTAACGTAAACCTTTTAAAGCCGAAAGGTACGAAACTTTATTGCGCCTGGAATCAAAATCATACAAATAGACATTGTAAGGCCATGGTTTTTTGAAAGCGGGATTGAAGCTAAAAACTGCTACCCGGAAAACCGACCGGCCCGCCGGAGGCGGAATGATCTCCTTGAAAAAAATCTTTTCCGGAAACCGGCCGATGGGCAAATTATATACTTGTATTTGACGAGTCCGGATATTCATTGAAATCAGTTGCCAATCTTCATCAACAAACAGAATATTCCGGTGAACCGAATCCCAAGCCAGAGGATCAATGAAGGAGGCTAAATTTCCCATTGGGGTAACCGTTCCCTGTGGAAAATCAGCCAAAAAAATTTGAAAGTTAGCTGCTGTCCCCCGCGTTTCCCTGAGCCCTTTTTTAATAATCATCATTTGGTGAGCATCGGCCGACCAAAACGGAATGCCATCCGTAAGCCTCTGCCATATTTGCCGGTTGGCAAGGGACAGCACTTTGATCCGGCCATTCTCGGAAAAAGCAATCTTTTTCCCGTCCGGCGCCCAGACGATTTGAGATAATTGGTTAACCCCCTGCCGCTCTCCTTGATAAATGATCCGGGGTTTTTCATTTTTGCGGGCCAGTCCGATCCTGCCTCGGGTATCAACCAGAGCGTACAGGTCTCCCAGAGGTTGGGGGACGCCTTGGGAAGCTATAAACCATTCTTCGGAAAAAAAGCTCGACCATAAAGATTGAAAAGGATAAATCGCCGGTTGCGAAATTGCAGCGGCGGACCAACAAACCAAAGGCAGTAAAATGAGAACAGCCCCATGAATGATGATCGGTTTTCTTCCCGTTTCCCAAAGGGTGTTCTGTAAAAACAATGTAACCAACATCTTCTGAAAGCTGAGGATAAGCAGCAACAATCCCAGGGCCGCTAAAAATATTGCCATATAAGCCGGAAACGGATAATCAGTCATCGCCGGATAGAAATAGAATAAACTCATAAGTTTGAGCCAGCAAAAGAAAAACCAAGCTAAAACCCCCCCACTCAGTACGATTCCAAGCAACAACTTTTTCGCTCCTTTGACGAATGCTCCCGTACTGAAACTGGTTGAATATATT
Organism: Bacillota bacterium; assembly: GCA_023401925.1. Classification (GTDB taxonomy): domain Bacteria; phylum Bacillota; class UBA4882; order UBA8346; family UBA8346; genus UBA8346. The sequence continues at coordinate 55,234 of JAEXDA010000005.1, read as the reverse complement.
AAAATCACCATCACCAAAAACGCACTGCCCCAAAATGATTGAAAATCGTCAAAAGCCGGAAATCTAATCATCCCCGGCAATAAAACCAAAATCCAGGCTATCGTAAATATGCTTAAAATAAGCAACCCGCAAAGATATTTAGCCAGGATGATGCTGGATACCGTTAATGGCCTGGATAATAAAAAATCCCGGGTACGATAATTTTCTTCCAAATCAAACCCTTGGAAACCATAAGCCCCGGCAAAAGCTACCGGTATGCAAAAAGCCAGGATTTGCAGCCAATTTTTCGGAACAAATTCTGCGTATTGCCGATGGATGATCCCTACCGCCAGAAAAATAGCGGATAAGCCATAAATTATGTAGTTTTGCTTTAATTCCTTTTGCAACAAGGATCGAGCAGTACTACCCATTACAGGTTACCTCCCGCACAATAATAGAGAAAGGCTTCTTGAAGCGAAACCCGATGATTCGGAACACTCACGGTTTCCGGTATATTTTCCCCGGCGGCCGCTATCCGGTCGAAGGCATCCGCCGGGACCAGCAAAGCTTTTCCCCAATTATCGGTGACCACCACGGCTTTTTTTTGTAATTCCCGAAACTCCTCAGGGAGTTCATTGCTTACCCTTATTTTTTTTATCCGGCTGCAGACTTCGCCGATCTCGCCTGCGGCCCGGATCACTCCTTCGTTGACAATGGCTATCTTTTTCGCAACCGATTCGGCATCCGCCAAATTATGGGTGGAGAAGAAAACGGTTCGGCCCTCCAAGTTAATTTCACGGATGATGACTTGCAGGAACTCATACTGCGCCAAAGGATCCAAACCGCTCATCGGTTCATCCAGTATTAAGAGTTCCGGTTCGGGGGCTATGGTAAGCAGGAGGGCCAATTTAACCGTTTGCCCCTTCGACAACGTCCCGATCCTCGCTCGCCGGTCCAGATTAAATTGGGCCAGGTACCGCTCGATCAAACCGTCATTCCACTGCGAATAGAGTGATTTACAAAACCCGATGATTTCCTCTACTCTCATCCAATGATAAAGTCCCTGTTCTTCCGAGACATATCCGATTTTTTGCCTTAACCTGGATCCCAATTTATAAGGATCCTCGCCGAGGACTCTTACATCACCGCCTGATTTTGGAATAAGCCCCAGTAGCGTTCTGATAAAAGTGGTTTTACCGGCGCCGTTCGTTCCCAGCAGCGTATAAATTGTCCCGGCCGGAACTTCTAAATCGATTCCTTTTAAAACTTTTTTGGATCCGTAGTTTTTTTTCAGCTGATAACATTCAATCACCTTATCCATACATTTTATCCCTCCTTGCCAATAAAGAGTTTCTTTTACATAATTTCAAAATATTACCTAATAATTATATCACAATATAATTAAAAAGAGATATTATTAAATACTTTCTCACTGCACATTAATAATCTAAAATATGATGAATAAAATAAATATCAAAATTTTCATGAAACGATTTGACAGATTAGGACTCATTTGGTAAAATAAGGATGGTAAAAATTATCAGATATCCCATTTTTGATATTATTTAAAAATTAAATCCAAATAACACATTGCTCGTTGTTCACGTTTTTTGTAGTCAGTCTTTTTAAATCATACGAAAGGAAAAAACGTGATGATGAATAAACAAAGGCAACGGCTCGGCGATATCTTGATCAATAACGGCTATATTACTCCCAATCAACTTGAAGAAGGTTTGGCAGAGCATCGCAGGACCAAACGTCCCTTGGGAGAAATTTTGGTCAAAAAAGGCTTTCTCTCCGAAAGTGTCTTAATTGAAGTCCTCGAATTCCAACTGGGGATTCCCCATGTCATCTTAGCGAAGCGGAAAATTGATCCGGAAGTTCTAAAACTGGTTCCTGAACAAATAGCCAGAAAATATCATGTGTTTCCCATTGAAAAGCAGGGTAATCACCTGGCACTGGCGATGTTGGACCCAACCGATGTTACAGCTTTCGATCAGCTTCGGCTCACTTTAAAAATCGATCTTACTCCTTTCATCGTGGTTGAGGAGGATTTGAACCGGGCCATCAACCAGTATTACGGCGTCAGCAGTTCATTTCAAGAAGTTTTTAAAGATCTGGATATCGAAATGAATGAGCAGGCTCCCGAGGCGGAAAGCGATACTTCTCAAGCGGTTGACGAAGCGCCCATTGTCCGCTTGGTCAATTTAATCATCACCCAGGCGGTCAAGGAACATGTCAGCGACATCCATATCGAACCCACGGACGGTGAGTTGTCGATTCGTTTCCGGGTTGACGGCAAGCTGAAACAGTTTATGACATCGCCCAAAAACACCCAATCCACCATCATCTCCCGCATTAAAATCATTTCCGGGATGAACATCGCTGAAAAACGCATCCCCCAGGACGGTCGGATCCAAACCAAGGTTGAGAACACCCCCATCGATATTCGGGTTTCCTCTATTCCCACCATCTTCGGCGAAAAAATCGTGATGCGCCTTCTTTTTAAAAATAATATTTTGGCGCGTTTGGAGAGCCTGGGCTTTCTCCCGGACTCCCTGGAGAAATTCCGCGCTATTTACAAACAACCCTATGGGATCATTCTGGTAACCGGGCCCACCGGCAGCGGAAAATCCACCACCCTCAGCTCGGTTTTGAATGAATTGAATTCCCGGGAAGACAACATCCTGACGGTGGAAGATCCGGTGGAATATCAAATCCCCGGTGTCAATCAAGTCCAGGTCAATAACAAGGCCGGCTTGACTTTCGCTTCCGCTTTGCGGTCCTTTTTGCGGCAAGACCCCGACATTATCATGGTGGGAGAGATCCGTGACCAGGAGACGGCCCAGATCGCGATTCAGGCAGCCCTTACAGGGCATTTGGTCCTTTCCACTCTCCATACCAATGATGCTCCCAGCACCATCACCCGTTTGATTGATATGGGCGTTGAACCTTTTTTAGTGGCTTCCACTTTAATCGGAGTTTTGGCTCAACGGCTGGTACGGGGAATCTGCCCGGGATGTAAAACCCAATATCACTTGGAACCTTCCGATGTTTATTTCAAAATCGTCCAGGACAATCTGCCGGATCGGGACCCGGATAAACTGATCTTTTACAAAGGAACCGGTTGCCGCCAGTGTAACAGCACGGGATATGCCCGCCGCCTGGCAATTCATGAAATTTTGTTGCTGAATCAGGAAGTCCGCTCGATCGTAAGCCGCAGCGCCTCTTTCGGCGAATTAAGGGAGGCAGCCCTACGGGCTGGGATGCTGACCCTATTGCAGGATGGATTAATCAAGGCTTCGGAAGGCAGAACAACCATCGAGGAAGTCGTTAAAGTCGCTTATACTTCGGCGAATTAACATAAAATCGAAAGGAGACAGGCATGCAAATAGCTGATTTACTAACAGTGGCGGTACAGCGCAAGGCATCCGACTTACATCTTACAGTCAATCGTCCGCCGATGATCCGGGTTTACGGCGAACTGTTGCCCATCCCCAACTATCCCGAGATCAGCCCGGAAACGATGGAGGGGTTGCTGCACCCGCTCCTCAACGAAAAACAGCAGCAACAGTTGAATATCTCGGGGCAGGTGGATTTTTCCTATTTCATTCCGGAGCTGGGACGTTTTCGGGTGAACGTGTTCCGCCAGCGCAACACGTTGGCTGCGGTGATGCGGCTGATTTCCAATGAAATTCCGGCCCTGGACACTTTGGGCATACCGGACGCGGTGCGATCCTTCACCGAAAAGGCCCGTGGCTTGGTGCTGGTGACCGGTCCCACCGGCAGCGGCAAAAGTACCACCCTGGCCTCTTTGATCGACATTATCAATAATACCCGGAATTGTCATATTATCACGCTGGAAGACCCCATCGAATATATGCACCATCATCAAAGAGCCATTGTCAACCAGCGGGAGGTCAGCACGGACACCGACTCTTTCGCCAACGGCTTGCGGGCCGCCCTCCGGGAAGACCCGGATGTGATCCTGGTGGGGGAGATGCGGGATCAAGAGACGATTCAAATCGCACTGACCGCCGCCGAAACCGGGCACTTGGTTTTTGCCACCCTGCATACCAACGACGCCACCCAGACCCTGGACCGGATCATCGACGTGTTCCCGCCCCATCAGCAATCCCAGATCCGGATCCAATTGTCAATGGCTTTGCAGGGGATTGTGGCCCAAACCTTAATTCCCAAAGTCAACCAGGCCGGGCGGGCGGTGGCGGTGGAAATCATGATTACCAACGGCGCAGTCCGCAACCTGATCCGGGAAGGCAAGACCCATCAATTGCCAACTGTGATGCTGACCGGCGGCCGCGCCGGCATGCAGACCATGGATTCTTCCTTAAAATCCCTCTATCAGCGGGGAATCATCAGTTTGCAAGAAGCGCTACTGCGGGCCAGTGATCAGGAGGAGTTTAAAAAATCGTTGGGAGTCCTGTAAGGCAAGGAGGAGCTCATGCCGACCTTTGAATATCAGCAGCGCGATCGCGGCGGCAATCTCCAGAAAGGCCAGGTGGAGGCGGACGATATCCGCGAGGCCGCCGCTAAGATCCGCAGTGAAGGTTCATTTATTATTTCCCTGAAACCGGTCTCAGAGGGCAAGAGCCAGACCGAACAGAAAAAGGGGGCCGGCGGCCGGATCAAGCTGCGGGATTTGGTGCTTTTTACCCGCCAGTTTGCGGTGGTCATGAAAGCCGGTTTAAATATCGTCACCAGTCTGAATCTTCTCGCCAAACAGACCGAAAGTACCCAACTGGCCCTGGTTGCCACCCAGGTGCGCCAGGATGTGGAGTCCGGCCATCCCTTGCATACGACTCTGGCCAAGTACCCGAAGATCTTCCCTCCCATCTATATTCACATGGTGGAGGCTGGCGAGGCCGGGGGCATGCTGGATACCGTCCTGGAGAGGTTGGCGGAGAATTTTGAACGCAGCTATGAACTGCGCAAAAAGATTACCGGTTCCCTGATGTACCCGATCATTCTATCCTGTGTGGCCATTGGGGTGGTTATTTTCTTAATGGTTGCTGTGATGCCCACTTTCTTGAAGATGTTCACCGACTCCGGGATGAAGTTGCCCGGCATCACCGTAGCCATGATGAGCGTCAGTTCTTTTCTGGGCCATTACTGGTTTATCCTGTTACCCGCTCTGGGCGCGGTAGCTTTTGGCTTTATTCAGTACCGCCAAACTCCGCTAGGCCGTTACGCCACGGACAACATGTTATTGAATATCAGGTTCGTCGGCCCGGCAATACGCAAGATCGTGGTGGCCCAGTTTGCGCGGACCATGGCTACCTTGTTGAACAGTGGTATTTTAATTACCACCAGCATGGAAATTGTTGAACGGGTGGTCACCAATGCCGTGATCGCCAGGGCCTTGAAAACAGCCCGAATCAATCTGACCCAGGGTGGAGGTCTGGCGGGCCCTCTGGGCGACACCGGCGTCTTTCCGCCCATGGTCACCCAGATGGTGGCTGTCGGGGAGGAAACCGGCGAGTTGCCGAACATGTTAACCGAATTAGCCGACTTTTATGAGAAGGAAGCCGGCTATGCCATGGAATCTTTAACCACCATGATCGAACCGGTCATCATTGTGGTCATGGGGGCCGTGGTGGGCCTAATCGTTATTTCGGTCGCTCTCCCGATGCTGGATATCAGCTCCGGCGCGACTTTGAAATAAAATAAACAAAACAAAAGGAGTTGAATTTCAATGCAATTATTTTTCAAAGTCAAAGAGGAAAAAGGTTTTACCCTGGTGGAATTGTTGATTGTCATCGCCATCCTGGCCGTTTTAGCCGTGCTGGCAGTCCCCAGATTCATTAACATGCAAGCGGATGCCGCCGCCAAAGCTTGCCTATCCAACCGGGCATCTCTAGAAACCGCGATCGAACAGTACAATTACTATGCGTCACAAAACACTTCAAGTACTGCTATAGCAACTATTGGTGGTGGAACAACTCCAACTGACGTTACTACTCTTAAGACAGATTTAACAACAGCAATAGCCTATACGCCATCAACCGGTACTGATACCAGCTTCGGCCCTATCATGAAAACTTATCCAACATGTGGAAGCGGTGGAGCTTATGAAGCAGACAAAGATGGCAAGGTAAGTTGCAATAAACATCCTTCTACCTCTCCTGGAACCTGATTGGATAATTCGATGAGGAAAGCTCTGTTTAGCGCCATTACATTAACAACCTACCCAAGTGAGGTCTCATGTTAATTCTTTACTTCCTGATTTTTTTAATTGGCCTAATTATTGGAAGTTTTCTCAATGTGATCATTTACCGTTTACCCCGGGGGGAGTCCATTGTCCTCCCCCCCTCCCATTGTCCCCATTGTGAGCACAGCCTCACCTGGCTGGACTTGTTTCCGGTGTTCAGTTTTATTTTTTTGCAGGGCCGTTGCCGTCATTGCCGGACCAAGATCAGCTGGCGCTACCCCTTGACCGAGCTGCTCAGTGGGGGCTTAACCTTGCTGTGGTGGTTTCGCTACGGGACTTACGGGCTAAACTGGGATAACTTTGCCTTTTTAATCCTGACCTATGGGTTGATCGCCATCGCCTTCATCGATTGGGACCTGCAGATCATCCCCAACCGGCTGACGTTGCCCCTGATCGTTCTGGGATTAACCCTGAAAGCTTTGGAGGGCTCATTAGTCCAGGCTTTGGTCGGCTCTTTAGCCGGAGGGGGAATTCTCTTGATCCTCGCCCTCCTTTATCCCAAGGGAATGGGCTTTGGCGATGTGAAGCTGCTGGCGATGACCGGCATCTTTCTGGGCTGGTACCCAGTGCTGATCAGCTTGTTCCTGGGGAGCGTTTTAGGGGTTATCGCAACCTTGCCTTTGTTCATACAGAAAAAAATCGACCGCAAGACTCCCATCGCCTTCGGACCATTTTTGGCCCTGGGAACGCTGCTGGTGATGTATATCAATATAAACTTGCCCCATTGGTGATCAAAGAAGACTTTTCCAAAAAAACTATAAACAAAATCTTTTCTCTGCCGACAATATAAAAAGGAAAACTTTGTATAATTTTCTATTTATCATATTTCCAAGGATAAATAATCCAAAATTTCAAATATTTAACGAAAGTTGGGATGTGATTTGGCGAAAAGCGGAATTGGACTGGATATCGGAACGAGCGCGGTCAAGCTGGTGGAGATCGAAAACGGCCATCCGTTCCGGGTCCGGTTGGCCAGGAGCGAACCCTTGCCGGAAGACGCCTTCAGCAAAGACATGTTTAAAAACACTCCACCCATCGTGCCGGTTCTGCAAAATTTATTCAAAAAAACCCACAGCCGCCGCGCCGTCATCGCCATCAGCGGCCAATCCACCATTGTGCGTACGGTAAAAGTGCCGTTGCTGGATAAAGAGGAGATCCGTAACGCCCTGCAGTGGGAAGCCGAAAAATACGTCCCCTTCCCCCTGGATGAAGTATCGCTCGACTTTCAGATTATCGGTCAAAACCGCGAGCAGAATGAATCGGAAATTTTTTTGGCCGCGGTCCATAAAGATATTGTTACCCAGCAAATGGAGATCCTCCGTCAGGCAGGCATTCATCCTTTGGCCATCGATATCCAGGCATTAGCTTTGGCCCGCAGCCTGGGTTTGGAAAATTCCATCGATAATGCCAGCATCGCCTTACTGAACATCGGCGCCGCCGCCACCGATTTGACCATCGTCAAGGAGGGCATCCCCCGCTTCACCCGCGTCATCCCAATGGCGGGCAAGCCACTCACCGAAAGTATTTCCAAAAGCCTGGGGGTTTCCCTGGATAAAGCTGAACAACTAAAGCTGCAGTACAGTGATGCCCAGTATAATCTGGCCCAGGCGGTGCCCGGCAGCGAGATGTATCAAGTGAATTTTACCATGTTGGGGGGCCTCCGGGAACTGGTCTTGGAGATCAAGCGTTCCTTTGATTACTATCATGTTCAGCAACGTAACGATGAAATCTCCCGGCTGGAATTAACCGGCGGCGTCGCCCAGTTAAAAAACCTGCTGCCTTTCCTCAGTCAGGAGTTGGGATACCCGGTGAGTCTGGCCCAGCCTGCCGTGAAATATAAATCGGTCAATAAAAAAATCGGCGCTGTTTTTAACCAAGCCATCCCGGAAATGATGGTCGCTTTTGGGTTGGCCTTACGCGAGGTGATTCCCGGATGAGAATCGATTTACTGCCCAGGGAACACCGGGTCCAACCCGTGATGAACCCCGCCCGGATTACCAGGGTCATCATAGCCGTTATACTGATCGTGGCTGCCTTCGGCGGAGTGGTTTATGAATATTTTCAATTCACCACCGCCCAAAGTGCTTTGCAACAAGCGACCCAGCAAGCGCTATCCTACCAATCCCTATTGCTGGAAGTACAGAACGCAGCCCAAAAAAGGCAGCAGTTGGCGGACGAAAGGGCCAAATTTGTCAAGCTGAATTCTTACTATACCTCATATCCGGACTTGCTGAATCAACTGGCCACCGCCACTCCGGATAAAGTCTGGCTAACTGAAACCAATTTCCCTGCTCCGGGTGGGATGATTGCCATTAACGGCCGCAGCCTTAACTTTTCGTTGGTGGGTGATTTTTTAACCCGCCTGAAGACAGCCGCCCCTTTTCAAACGGTTCAGTTGAGCCAGATTCGTAAAAATGTTCAGGATAAAGTGACTTGTTACGACTTTTCTATTCAAATTACTACCGGGGGAGGACTGCTGAACTATGCCAAAGACCAAAATCCATAGCCTGCTCCCGGTCCTGGCGGCAGCCATTCTTTTCCTGGGCGATATCGCCGGTATTTATTATTTTTATAACCAAACCGCCCAAATAACCGCATCCAGACAACAAAAAGAAGCGGAAATCCAGGCAGCTAAAGGCAAATTGAAAGAACTGCCCGAGCTGACCAGAGAAATCAAACAGTTGGAAATCGACAGTCAAAAAATGGGTTTCTTCATTCCATCCAAGGAAAATCAAGATGACTTTGTCAAAGAACTGGACGGTTTAGCCAGTCAGAGCGGCATTAAAATCACCAGTTGCCAGGTGAATAACAAGCCCCAATTTTATCAGGACAACCCGGCCTTTCAGGTATTCCAATGGCGGATCGAGCTGAGCGGCTCTTATCCGGGCGTCATTCTCTTTTTAAAAGCCTTGCCTGGATCCAAAAGAGCCGTCAAAGCAGCCGATCTGAGCTTGAAGGCCAACCAGTCGGGATCCGGTGACGACTCCAAACTTCCTTATATTTTAAATATTCAAATGACGTTGGATTTGATTTCGATGAAAAATCAAGTTGCGGGGAGATAGACCATGAAAGAAGTATCCGCCAAACCCAAACCAAAAATCAGTCCGTTTACCTTGATCATCTCCGGCGCGGGTCTGATCGCCTGTGTTTATCTTTTGTTTTCTTCCCAGCCTCCGGCTTCAGCCCCGCCGCAAAACAATACCGCCAATGGGACATCGGAAACAGGCCTTTCCGGTCTTGGCAAACCAACTTCCGTTATACCCCCGTCGGCAACTCCGCCCGCTTCGCCGCCCTCGCCGGCTAGCGCAGCCATGGCACAAACGGCGGGCCAACCTGATGGAACCAACCGGGATCCTTTTTTACCGGGGATAACGAAGGCCGAGGCCAAAAATATATCCAACCCAAAAACAGCTCCCGCACGGCCGCTGTTTTCAGGGGCAAACACCAAAGCGCCCGTAGCCAAGGATGATCGCCTCAAACCCGTATGGAACGGTACTATTGGAATTGCCGGAGATCAGGTGGTATTGATCAATTTCCGGGGCAAGCCTTACATCTTGCACCTGGGCGACCCGATACCCGGTACCGATTATCTAATAGCCGAAATTGACAATAATTTCATCATGTTGAATTCTTCCAAAAAAAATCTCCGTCTCTACCTCAGAAAGGAGGCTCCCCTTGACAAAACCAAATCTCTTTAAAAAAACGGTCTGGATAGGTATTCTTTTGATGATGGGTATCTTTTCACTCCCTGTCTTCAGTGCCGAGCTTGGGGATACGCCGATTTCCAAATTTGACGTTTTTGACGCCGATATCCGGGAAGTTTTCCGTAGCCTGGGCGAATTGGATGAACTGAATGTGTTGATGGACCCCGGTGTCAAGGGCCTGGTCAACATTAAAATCAAAGCCGGATTGACGGTAAAGGAGGCCATTGAAATGCTGGCCCAAACCAACGGCTTTTCGACCCGCTGGATCACAGCCAGCCGCACCGTCCTGATTGGCAATGAAAAAACCTTTACCAATTTTGAATCCAGGGAGACTCGAGTCTACCGGCTCACTTATGCCAAACCCGATCAGATCGTCAATACCCTCAAAGTGCTGGTGCCCGCCGATCAAATGGGGGTCGATGCCCGGACCAACCAGTTGACCATCCGGGCCAACATCTTAACCCAGCAAAACATCGCTGAGATCATCAAAAGTCTGGACCGGGAAATGGCCCAGATTACCATCGATGTCCGGGTGGAGGAGATCAAAAAGTCGGCCCTGGATAAGGCGGGAGTTAACTGGGCTGCAAGTGATTTTAATATTAATTTCACCGATCTAACTATTTCCGGAACCGCATCCCATCTCCTGCAGTTGTGGGAAGAAAGAAGCGAAGCCAAGCTGCTGTCCAATCCCATGATTTCCACTACCGACAGCCAGGAAGGCACGGTTTTTATCGGCGATCGCTACCCGATGGTCGTCACCAACTCAGAAACAACTGGTACGACCTATAGTATTCAGTATATTGATATCGGCACCAAGTTATCGGTCACACCCCGAATCAATTCCGACAATATCGTCACCGTTAATGTCAAAGCCAATGTCAGCAGTCTTACCGAATATGTGTCGGCCGGTGAAAACCAGATTCCGGTTGTCCGGAACCGTGATATCAGCTCGGTTATCCGGTTGCGCGACGGCGAAACTTTCGTACTATCGGGATTGAATGAAATAAATTCGGTCACTACCACAGACAAAATCAAGGGTTTAGGTTCCCTGCCTTTAATCGGCTGGCTCTTTAAACAAAAAATAACCGATCCCAATGACAGTACTGAAATTTGCATTTTCATCACTCCCAAAATCATTCATACCGGGGTTGCGGAAGCCAACTCCGTAAAGATTGGGCCGGATACCAACAACCAACCCAAACAAACACCAACGTCGCTGCCTATCCCGGCTCCCAGTCTAGATTCGGCTGTCCAAACTCAATCCCCGGCCGTTACGAATGAAACTCCGATGAAGGCAGTTCAAAACATATCAACCACGGATAACAGTGTCAAAGTCACGGAAACAGGAGCCAAAACCGCCGAAACGGCAAGCAACACCAAAAGTCCCCAGCAAGGTTCCACCTCAGAACCATCGCAATCCCCGGGCCAGAGTTCGGAGCTCAGTGTTAATGCCAATCCGGATAACCCGATGTCCAAAAAGCTGATCATTGAGCCATCCTCCACACCCCAGGCGGGTCACTCCAAAGTTACGGTGGGGATGGAACTAACCGTTACGCTGAAACCCGGTGAGACCCTCTCCCAAATCGCCCAAAAATACGGCGTAACTCCGGCCAGTATCCTGAAGGAAAATGATTTGCATACGGCGGCGGATCTGAAACCGGGCCAACCGTTGCTGATTTTGATTCCTTCCAGCCACCTCTATGTCCTGAAACCCAAGGAAACCCTCTGGCGACTGGCGATGCGCTACGGCACCACCGTGAATTTATTGATGGAAATCAACCGTATCGGCGACATTTCCAAAGTTGAAGCCGGTCAAATCATTATCCTGCCGGTCGCTGGGGATAAGGTGGCCAATCGGAAATACTAACGGCTCAAGAATTTCAAAAAACGGGTCTGCCCTGAAAGTAAAAAAGGACAGCCCGTCTAGGTCTGCCATCCGCAGTGTTGTTTGTCGGTCTACAAAATCATTTCTGCTACCATTTTGATGTTTTTCTATAAAAACGCGAATTTTTGACCGTAATTTAAAAAATTAGCCGAAGCGTTTTCAGCACTGATCGCGCCAATCTTTTCTCATTTCTTAAACTTAAATTATTTATTGTTTCTTAGCTGTTACCCAACCCCAATCAGCCCGTAGATAACCTGAATTGTTGTAGAAATCAAAAGATTGCGCATTCCAGGTTCTAAGACCTGTACAAGTACTGGCAAAACTATTATTGCTTAGAATAGGATTTTGGCTATCATGGTCGACAAAATCGAGAACGGCATAGCCATCGCATAATACTCTATGGTGATAATATTTCTTGCCGTCGGGGCTCTCTTCCAGTTGCACGTCAATCGTAATATAATGGGTTTGGTTTAATATCGTAAAATCCTTCAGTGAACCATTAGCATTCTTTTCAAGATAAGCAGGTAAAAAATCCGAGGAGGTTGATTTATAATGATTGTTCATTATTTTTGCCAAATCATTCAAAGAAACCCGAACTGTCCCGTTATGGGTCGCATCACCCGTTGATCCGTCATTTTCTTGAAAAGCTTTTCGATAGTTGCTGCCGGTTTCATTTCCTTGGGGTGAACTAGGGTTCGAGTTAAGGTCCGCCCTCACTTTCTTCACGAAAAAAGCTCCACCGTCACCATCGATAGAGGCGCCCGGATCATATTGAAATACATAAGAAGTTGGGTTATTGGCTTTAGAGTTTGTTTGGCATCCATAATAGATTCCGTAACCCGTTAGTGAACTCGTTCCTAACTTCGGCCCTAACTTTGCAAAGTAACTAACCTGGATGCCGTCTGCCGTCCCTAAACCGCCGGGATTGTTTTTAAAAAGCATTTGACAATACCCTGTATTCGGTGGATTTGCAAACTGTTGTCCCGTTGCGGAATCCGTTCTAATGCTCCATAGACCGCCATAAGTGAAATCCGTTTTATCAATATTATTGTCGTTAATTAAATTTACCACCCCCGAACCTCCTATGGTCTGAGTCCCAACAGGCATCGATGCATTAATCGTTTCACTATAATTTCCTACCTCACCCGTAGACACAATGTTGATCTGAGTCGGATTCGTTATGTTGTTTAGAAAATAAACCGCCCGATAAGTACCGTAAGCGCCACCGGAAGAATCGGTTACCGTTGTCGGTAGAACAGGAGTTGTATAACCCGATCCAAACGATGGATTGTAGGGAGCGGCCGCATTGTCAGTATTCCTCATTACTTGAATATAGTCAGTAAGATATGCTGGTGTTCCAAGTCCCCCTGCATTTTTGGTGTTCAAAGATCGAACCTGCTCGGTAATTTTTTTAACACTGCTTTGTACTCCTTGTTGGGCCAGATATTCAGCGCTGACTCTTTTGGTGTCCATGGGTGAAAAGTTTAGTTCCTGCCTTACTGCGGGGAGCACCGCCATACCCAAAACTATAGCCAGGACTAATAGGAATAAAGCCATTTCCAGCGCTGCCCCTCGTTCAGTTCTAAAGTCAAACAATCGGAACACCCCCTATAAATTATTAATATGTAAACGGTTTTACGGTTGTGGTGACGTTAAGATCTTTCGTGACATCATTGGGATTATAGCGGAAAGTCATTGTAAAATTGTAAGTATTGGGGTCGAATGTTGCCCGCTCAATCGTGAACTCTCTCAGAATATTTCCGCTGACGATTGGGACGGGAGTTCCGGCAGCCCCCCGGGTAACGGTTAATATTCTGGTAACAGGGTTATAGGATAAAACGGTATTGGCGATATTATTGGAATCAATATAAGTTATCGTTCTGCTTGTAAAGCTTGTTATTGCCCGTGAATAATGAATTTCATCCATAATGGTATCGATAGCCTTCCGGGCCTGTTTTATCTGATTGATATCGGTCATCACGGTTTGATTGGATTGGGAGGCAGTATGCAATATCGCTGTCAAAGCAAAAACCACCACCCCTAAAATCGCTAAACTTAATAATAACTCAACCAGAGTAAATCCTTTTTCCGAATATCGGATTTTGATCCTGATCATATTCCACCTCGTTAAATCACGGCTTATAATAAGCTATCATCTGCACGATTGTGCGGCCATTTTTGGAAACGGCGACCTGTACCTTGATTAGCTTGCTTGGATCATCAAATCCCGTCGATTGTATTCTATATGGAGGCTTTACAATATCTGTTTTCCATACTGCATCCTTCCACTGCCTTTGTGGAGTAGCACTTTCATACTGTTTTAAAAACTCAATCTGTTGCCGGGCCAGGTTGGTGGCGGTATTTTGTTCGTTCACCAGCCGGGTCGAGATGATAGCCTGACTATAGGCCAGCATAATCATACTACCGGCCGCAGTCAAAATAATCAGCGCAATCAAAATCTCCAATAAGGAAAACCCTTTGTCACTCCTCCACAGGGTACGAAAGAATGAAATCATTGGTTTCAACTCCAATCCCTACCGAATTGAATCAAATTTGTTATTTTGTGATTATTTTCTACGATTGGAATTTTTTTCTATAATTAATTATATAATAATTCTGTTAATTTGGGAATGATTCTTTAATTAATAATTATTAATAAAGAGGATTTCTTTTAAAAGAATAATATTGGGGGATTTTTAATTTTCGTATTTTCAGGGAAATCGGGGAATCAAGCATCCGGAAGCCTTCGGGCAAGAGCCGGATCGACGTTAAAAACGTCGATCCAACAAAATTTGTTCCCGCAGTCTCCTTAATCCGTCTTTAATGGTTCTGGCCCTTACTTCACCGATACCTTCCACTTCATCAAGTTCATCGGTTGAAGCATTTAAAACTCTTTGCAAATTTCCAAACACCTTAACCAAATTTTCAACAACCGGAAAAGGCAATCGGGGAATTTTCCGCAGTATCCGGGAACCCCGGGAAGAAACCGAAAGATCGAGTGTCACCGTACCGGGATAACCAAGAACCTTGGCAATGGCCATGGATTCCAGCAATTCTTCATCGTCCCACGTGGATATATCGGTTTTAACCGCTTCGGCCTTTGCATTGTCGTCCTTGAGATAATCACAAATAATTAAGTAGCCTTCATCTTCGACATCAACCATCAATTCTTCAAGCTGCATATTGACTAAACGGCCTTCGGTGCCAAGCTCGTTGATGTATTGGCGTATTTCTGCCGCAATCCGTTCAACCATTTCAGCCCGTTGCGTGACGGAACAAACATCCGACAAAGTCACCAAGTTTTCGAATTCCAAAGCCGATAAATTCAAAAGAGCCTGTTCCAAGACGCTTTTATACTTTTGCAGGGTTTGCAATGCTTGATTGGCCTTCGCCAATATCGTCCCGATATCACGAATCACGTAACGGCGATTGCCTTTATAGAGGGTAATTACATTCCGCCGTTGTGAAATCGCAATGACTAATTCACCGGTTTGAATCGCCATTCTTTCCGCGGTACGATGCCTGGTTCCAGTTTCCGAGGTTGGAATCAAATGATCGGGAGTCAAATGAGCATTGGCAACCAATATTTTTTTGGCATCCGACGATAAGACGATGGCGCCGTCCATTTTCGCCAATTCATAAAGGTTTGCCGGCTCCAAATCGGCATTGATCCGGAAGCCCCCATCGACAAGTTTCATGACCGCATCGGAGTCCGAAACCGTAATTAATGCTCCCGTTTTTGCACGAAGAATATTTTCCAAACCTTCATACAAAGTTGTCCCCGGGGCCACCATTTTTAAAATCTGGTCCATTAGGTTATTTTGTTCCTCTTGCGCCACCGATTACCACCAACCCCAATTATTCCTGCTTGCTGATATCCGGTAATAATTTTAAGATACTTCGCAGGTGATCAATATTATACAATTTCATATCCGGCACGGACTTAATTTTTTTCATTCCTTTTCCTGAAAGAACGCATTCGGTAAAACCCAAACGCCCTCCCTCTGTAAGTAACCTCGGCAAATCCGGTGTAGGCCTGACTTCTCCGGAAAGGGTCAACTCTCCAACCCAAAATACCTTGGAATGAAACGTCAGCCCCCGGATGGAAGAAAGCAAGGAAGCCGCTATTCCCAAATCCAAAGCCGGATCATCCGACTCAATCCCTCCGGCAATGGAGACAAATATGTTTTTATTGCTTAAACGTTCGCCAATCCACCGCTGTAAAACCGCAGTTACCAGTAATAGACGGTTCCGGTCGACCCCTATGGCAATTTGACGAGGGGGTATCCCCTCGGGCGCCTCGGTGACCAGAGCCTGAATCTCAGTAAAGATCGGCCTGGTGCCTCTGGCTGTTCCCACAATAATCGATCCCGGAACCATTTCGCTCCGGTTTTCCAATAAATACTCGGACGGATTACTGACTTCTTCCAAGCCGCGGGCTGTCATTTCAAACAGAGCAACCTCTTCAGTGGAACCATATCTATTCTTGACCACCCTAGCCACTCTTAAACTGTGATTGCGGTTTCCTTCCAAATAAATTACGGTATCAACCAAATGTTCCAACACTCTAGGGCCGGCCAAGACCGATTCCTTGGTGACTTGACCAATTAAAACAACCGGGATGCCAGCTTGTTTGGCAATCTTGGTTAAAAAAAGCGTACTTTCCTTAATCTGGGAAGGGGACCCGGGAGTGGAACGGATTCTGCTCAAAAAAACGGCCTGAATGGAGTCTACGATGATGAAACCCGGATGTAATTCTTCAATGTGCCGCTCTATGAGTTCTAAATTGGTTTCTGAAACCACATAAAGGTTATCCGGAAATTTTCCCAAACGGTCCGCCCTAATTTTGGTTTGTTCGGAGGACTCTTCACCGCTTACATACAATACAGTCCTGGATTTGGCTATATTTCCGGCTATAATCAAGCTTAACGTACTTTTACCAATCCCAGGGTCTCCCACTAACAGTGAAACCGAACCGGTTACGATTCCACCTCCCAGTAACTGATCAAACTCCTGAATGCCGGTGCTAGTCCGGATAGAAACATCCACCTTGACCTGATTCAAAACCAGGGGCTGCTGGAAACTGCTTAAGGGGGCCAATTCCTTGCCGGTTTCATCCCCGACCTCTTCCTGTAAAGTTCCCCATTCATTACAGGCCGGGCATTTTCCAACCCATTTTAATTCTTGATGCCCGCAATTCTCACATACATAACTTATTTTTTGTTTTTTAGCCATTAGAATCCTCGCTTACGAATCCCGGGGTTAATTCCCGGCAGTGAGACAATCGTTGGATAAAACGACTTAAAAAAAATCGGCTATCTGCCGATTTTCGTCAAGATTTCAAATTCCGGTTATACCTTGTTTCCTGCAGCTACACTTGGGTGAAGCCTGCAGATCCTCAATCATTGAAAATAATAGTTGTTTCAATTTGTCATTATTATTATTAAAAACTTTTAATACCTCTTCATGAGTAACCGGCTTGATATCGGCGTTTCCTTCCAAACCGGCATCATAATCAGTAATTAGGGCGATATTAACGTAACAGATTCCCAGTTCTTTGGCAAGAATTCCTTCAGGATACTGGGTCATATTAATGACTTCCCAACCGTTTTTACTAAATTCCCTGCTCTCAGCCCGAGTCGAAAATCGCGGTCCTTGAATGATCACTACCGTTCCCTGTTCATGGGTAGGCACACCGATTTTTTTCGAATGGCTGATGGCATTTTGCCGTAGTCTTTCGCAGTAAGGGTCCGCTGCTGAAATATGAAAAACATTGGGTCCTTCAACGAAGCTATCACTTCGACCCCAGGTCCGGTTTACAAATTGATCGACAATGACAAATTCACCCGGTTTGATATGGGGTTGTAAACTTCCTGCAGCGCAAGGGCCAATAATTTGCTCAACTCCCAACGATTTCATGGCCCACAGGTTAGCGCGGTAATTGATTTTATGGGGAGGAATTTGGTGATTCTTACCGTGACGAGGCAAAAATGCCACTTTCTTCCCGGCCATTTCGGCAATGGCAATTCGATCACTCGGTTCGCCGTATGGAGTATCGATTGCAATTTCTTCGACTTTATCAAATAGAGAATAAAAGCCTGAACCGCCAAAAACTCCAACATGCGCATTGGTTTCTTTCATCCAAAATGCCACCTCTTTTTTCCTAAATTTTCGCTTTACTCTATACAAATTCCTGCCCCCAGGAAAAATTTTCTATTCCAATCGGACAAATTGAAAGGGTGTCCAAAAGGTTACCCCATAAGATCGTTCTTAAAAAATGATCGTCAATCATTCGTAGATCTTATGAAGAGTATATTCCTTTTAGACAACCCTTATAAGTAAGAAATCGGTTTTTTTGAACGGTATGCCTTTAAAAATTAGATTTTAAAAGGCAGCTTCAAATTAGTACTTTTGATTTAATCCATTCAAGTTAAAGCTCTGAATGTTTTGAACGGTGTCGTTCTTAGAGCTTAACCCAGCCTGAAATCCAGTTTGCACGTTGGCTAATGCCTGCTCGGCAAGAGAACGTTCAGCTGCATCGATCATGTTCTTTACCATTTGACCGCCAACATGTCCGCAATCTCTGGCAGTCATATATCCCCAATAATCGCCTTGAATCGGTGATGTATCGATGATATTGGCGGCGCTTAAATCCTTGGCCATTTCGTACTTCATATTATGAAGTGCTTTCGATGCCTCTTTCACAATGTAGTTATTACTCCTTTGTCCGGTACCCATCTTTTTTTCCCTCCCTTCATCAGAGTCTGACTATAATTTACCCAGCTACATAAGGATAACACCTCAAAAAGTATGGCAATATTTCAAATTACTACCCAGCGATACCAGTTCAAAGTAGCCATTAGTCCCAAACTTACATAAAATGGAGAGAGGTGAGAGGAATAGTATGGATTATAGCAACCTAATCTATGGTTATGAAAAAAAAGTGCCCACGGAAAGCGGTTTAAAAAGATATATTAATCTAGATAATGCGGCCAGTACTCCGCCTTTTAAGGGTGTCATGGATCACCTTGCCGAGGAGGCGCTATGGTATTCCAGTATTCACCGGGGAAGTGGATTTAAGTCGCTTTATTCAACCCAGCAATACGAATCCGCCCGGGAAATCATCGCCGACTTCATTGAAGCCGATTTATCCCACGACATCGTCATTTTTACCAAAAACACCACCGATTCCATGAATAAACTGAGTCATTATTTGTCCGCTCTATCCGGAGATTTGATAGTGTTTACCAAATTAGAACACCATTCCAATGAGCTTCCCTGGCAAAAAGCCAAAACGATTTGCGTGGGATTAAAAAACAGTATTCTCGACCTTGGTGAGTTGGAATGTATTCTCCGTACCAACCGGGGACGAATTAAATTCTTAGCGGTAAGCGGAGCTTCCAATGTGACAGGTTATACGCCGCCGATTTATACCCTGGCGGAAATGGCTCACCAGGCCGGAGCGAAAATCGTGGTGGATGGCGCGCAATTAGTGCCTCACCGGCCCGTTAAGCTCTATCCATTTAACGATCCTCGCCACATCGATTTTTTAGCCTTTTCCGGCCATAAGATGTATGCGCCGTTCGGAGCGGGAGTATTAGTAGGGCCACGGGAAATCTTCAATCAGAAACCTCCCAGCCAGGTGGGAGGCGGAACCGTGAAAGGCATTGGACCGGGGGGAATCATCTGGGCGGACATCCCCGAAACGGAAGAAGCGGGTTCCCCCAATGTGTTGGGATCTCTGGCATTGGCAAAAGCTTCACAAATTTTACAAAATATTGGCTGGAATTCCCTAATTAAGCACGAATCTTCCTTATTAACCTATGCCTTGGCCCAGCTTAAAAAAATACCCGGAATTATCCTTTATGAAGTTCCCGTTGAACAGCAGATCGGAGTCATTAGTTTTAACATTCGGGGGGTCGATCACACGGTTGTGGCTAAATATTTAGCACAAAAGAAAGGAATTGGGGTACGAAGTGGTTGCTTTTGCGCCAGAGGATATGTCCAATGCCTTTTGCAGCTTAATTTTTCCCAGGTGACGGCGCTCCAAGAAAAACTAAACCAGGGAATCGAAAATTGGGTCCCTGGTATGGTTCGAATTAGTTTCGGTTGTTACAACAACCTTAAAGATGTAGAATATCTGGTCAAAGCCTTAGAAGAATTTTGCGGCTATGTCTCGGATTATGGGATTATGATTTGACAATGACATCCTTTGATTTAGCGCTCAAATAAACACTGCGCCAACGCCAGAGATAATCAAATCCCGACCAAATCGTCAAAATAACGGCCAACCATAAGACCCATACGCTTAAAGTCTCAATATGCCACGGTTTAGCCAACATAATTAATGAAATGGCAATGATTTGCGAAAATGTTTTCAGCTTGCCCCAGCGGCTCGCAGCATTCATTAATCCCTTTTTTCCGGCGAAATACCGTAAAATGGTAATTAAAACCTCCCGGCCGCTGATGATCCATACCGCGACCCAAGGAACACCCCGGTTTAAATGGGCTAGGACAACCAAGGTCATAATGATCAACACCTTGTCCGCAAATGGATCAAACCATTTACCAAAGGGGGTGATTTCTTTACGGGTCCGGGCGGCATAACCATCGACTCCATCGGTAATACCGGCAATGATAAAAATTATCGCGGCTAAAGTATCCCGCCCCGGGATGTCCCAGAATAGGATAAAAACGCAGACCATGGCTAAAACTATTCGTAGTGTGGTAATCCAATTTGCAAGGTTCATAACAACCTTCCTCCAAATATAATCCAACCATTCGGCACTTTTTATTAAATTCCTGTTGAACTCGGTAATATTTCTTGAGCAATTAGATTATATTCATCATTTCCAACCATAACGCCCTGTATAAAACGGCCTGCAGGGCCTTGATAATTTTGCACATAAACTACTCCATCCACATCCGGCGCCAAACCCTGGGTCCGGCCCACTGCCAAACCGTTATCCAACAATTTGTCAATGAGTATGGTTTGCCTGTGATTCATTTGCTTGGCGAGTAAATGTTTTGAAATCTTCTGTTGCAGCTCCAATAACCGCCCTTTACGTTCTTCCTTCACCGCTGCTTCTATTTGGGGTTCCATAGAGTAAGCCGCTGTACCTTCCTCACGACTATAACTAAAAACCCCAATATGTTCGAAATTCCCTTCCTTAACAAATGCCAACAATTCCTCGAATTCTTTTTCGGTCTCCGAGGGAAAGCCCACAATAAAAGTGGTGCGTAAAGTAATTCCAGGAACCAATTTCCGGATCAAGGCTATTTTTTCTTTAATCAATTCCGGAGTTTCCGGCCGGCCCATTTTCTTTAAAATACGGGAATTAATATGTTGAATTGGAAGGTCAAGATACTTGCAAATGCTGGACTCTTTAGCCATCAATTCCAACAATGACTCATTGATGCCAAGCGGATAGGCATACAACAATCGAATCCATACCGGTTTTGAACTGACAATCATTTGCTTCAATAAACTCTGCAAACTTTCCCTTGGCTCCAAGTCAAAACCATACCGGGTAATATCCTGAGCAATTAAATTAATTTCCTGAACTCCTTTTTCAACGAGTTCCCGAGTTTCTTTGACGATAGAATTTAAAAGCCGGCTATGGAATTCTCCCTTGATGATCGGAATCGCACAATAAGAACACTTATGATTACAGCCTTCGGCAATCTTTACGAAAGAAGTGTGCGGTAAAGTCGCCTGAAAACGGGGCATATTCTGATTGTTTAAAAATGGAGCTTCCGTTTGGTTTACGTTCGTCGCTTGGCAGGACTTATGATTAAGATGTTCTAAAATTTTGCCGATATCGGCTAAACCCAGCCAAAGATCGACTTCCGGAATTTCAGATTTCAATTCCGTCAAATATCGCTGCACCAGACAACCGGCAACAATTAATTGTTTGCAAATTCCCCGTCCGGGTCTTTTATACTCAGCCAACTCCAAAATTTGTTCGATCGATTCGGATTTGGCCGTTTCAATGAAACCGCAGGTATTAATCAATATCAATTCAGCTTTGGAAAAATCGTCAATGACCTGCCAACCGTTGCCCGTTAACTGACCTAACATAATTTCAGTATCAACCAAATTTTTGGCGCATCCTAAAGATACCACAGCTAATGTAGACATACAACCTCCAAAAATAAAAAAACGGAAATTTTCGGACTCAAATTGTCAACACATCTTGATATAAATAATAATAAATTCTCCGTAACACCAAAATTCGGATCAAATATTTTTTAGTCTCCGGAAAAGGGATTTGCTCGATTTTTACCTTATTGCCGTCCCAAATTCCTTCTCGCACCCATTCATATACATATCTCGAGCCCGCATTATAAGAGGCTAAGGCCAAATATTCGTTATGCTTAAAGTTTCGTTTCAAATAGGCTAAATACCAAATACCTACTTCCAGGTTCTTCGTAGGATTGAGCAAATCTTGTTTGGAAAAATGATTCCATCCCAATCGTCCGGCGACCCACTCCCCGGTGCTGGGCATGATTTGCATCAGACCCATGGCGCCTTTGCTGGAACACGCCAAGGGATTAAAACGGCTTTCCGTAAAGACAATCGCACTGACAGTAGCCGAATCGATTTCATTGGCTCTGCTATAAGCGATTATTTTATCGGTATAATGTAAAACAAAATAGATTTTTAAAATCGGTTTATGCCATATTACTATAAACAGTACAATCAACAATAGCAAACCGCGAATTTTTAATTCCCGTGTTTTCGCCAAAAATTTCACTCCAAAGATTTAATCTAATGATTTAATCATTTGTTCAACCTGGGCTAGAAGCTCCAAGTAGCCTTGATTATTATAAATAACCGCATCTGCTTTGGCTTCTTTATACGGCAACGGTAATTGAGCGTTAATTCTTTGCCTGGCTTCCGCTTCGGTCAAGTGGTCCCGACTCTGGACTCTTCCTAGCTGTACTTCCGGCGAACAACTTACAACCCAAATTTTATCGAATAAATACCCACCATTCACTTCGAAGAGCAAGGGGATTTCCACTACCAAATGGGACAAACCTTCTTTCCGGCTTTGGACTATCCGGTGATGAATCAACATGAACACCTTGGGATGAACAATGCTCTCCAGATCTTTCCTGGCTTTGTCATCCGAAAAAACGATTGCCCCCAATTTTCCGCGATCGATTCGGCCATCATCCTTCAGAATTCCATTCCCGAAATGATGGATAACATCCAAATAAGCCGCTCCACCCGGTTCGATGACCCTACGGGCTAGTTCGTCGGCGCTAACCACCAAAAACCCTTTCTCAGCCAAAATTTTGGCCACAGTTGACTTTCCACATGCTATGCCACCGGTAAGACCGATCGTTTGAATCGCGGTTCACTTCCATTTTTTATCGTTGACAGATTGGACAAAAATGGGTTCCTCTGCCACCTAAATTCATTTTTACAATCATATTGCCACAACGATAGCAGGCTAATCCTTTCCGATCATAAATCCGTAAATAATCCTGATGGGAACCGGAATTTCCATTTCCATCCCGGTAATCGCGTTTAGTCGTACCATGATTTTGGATGGCGCCGGATAGTACGGTTTGGATTGCCGAGAAAAGCCCCGTAATTTCTTGATCATTCAGAGAAGAAACCAGCCTGGCCGGGTGAATGCCTGCCAAAAATAGCGACTCGTCCGCATAAATATTTCCAATTCCTGCTATAACTTCCTGATCGAGCAAGGCTTTTTTAATAGCAATCCGCCGTTTCCCAAGTTGAATCTTTAACGCCTGGACGGTAAAATCAGCCGATAAAGGTTCAGGTCCCAATTTTTCCAAAGCTTTCGGTGGGTGATCGGCTGGAAATAACGTGACTCTCCCAAACTTTCGCTGATCCCGGTAACGCAACTCACTGTCATTATCAAGCCGAAGTTGCAGATAAACGGCTTTTTCCAAAGGAGTGCCCATAAGGTCCACTTTCAATTGGCCGGTCATCCTTAAATGGATCGCCAGGATCAGACCCGCGCTTTCGGCTCCTTCAAGATAGAATAACAGATATTTGCCACGGCGGTCAAGCTTAATAATTTTCTTGCCGCCAATCTCCGCTAAAAACTCTTCCGGGGTTTGATTTTGTATCAACTTCGTCAATAGGACCTGGCCGCTGACAATCGTTCTCCCGACTACCTTGGACTGAAGGGTCAAACGGATTGTCTCAACTTCCGGTAATTCCGGCATACTTCATTCCTCCAATTGCACCGGTTTCATCTCGCCCCAATTATGCCCCATTTTAAAATCCACTACCAAGGGAACATCTAACGTAACCGCATTCTCCATCTCTATTTTCACCATTTTAGCTAGGAGAGGCCAGTTGGATTCCCTTACCTCAAAAATTAACTCGTCGTGGACTTGAAGCAATAACTTTCCCAAAGCAGGATTGGCGATAAGCTGTTTATCGATGGAAACCATCGCTTTTTTAATGATATCGGCCGCAGTTCCTTGAATCGGAGTGTTCCGGGCCATCCGTTCCGCAAATGAGCGTAACGTAAAATTGCGGGATGAAAGCTCCGGCAGTTTCCGGATTCTTCCCAAAAGGGTCCGGGCTTCTCCTGTTTGTTTGGCCTTTACAATCAATTCTTCCACATATTGTTTTACTCCGGGATACTTGGCAAAATATGCTTCAATAAAGGCATCGGCTTCTTTCCGACTAACCCCGATATTGCGGGCCAAACCAAAGCCGCTAATTCCATAAATAATGCCAAAATTGACAGCCTTGGCTCTGTCCCGCATCTCATGGGTGACTTCTGAAACGGGAACACCATGGACCGCCGCCCCGGTGAAGCGATGAATGTCTTCACCTTTGATAAAAGCCTCCTTAAAGGCTTGATCTTGGGAAAAATGAGCCATTACTCGCAATTCGATTTGGGAATAATCCGCCGAAAGCAGGCAATGCTCCGAATCAGGAGGTATAAAAGCACAACGAATCAATCGGCCTTCTTCGGAACGAACCGGAATATTCTGGAGATTGGGCTCTGTACAACTAAGCCGCCCCGTGGTAGTGACTGCCTGATTAAAGGTGGGATGCACCCGGCCGCTTCGGGGATGAATCAGTGTAATTAATGAATCAATATACGTGCTTTGTAATTTCACATTCTGCCGGTATTCCAATATTTTTGGAATCACCGGGTGTTCGTCGTAAAGGTTTTCTAAAACTTCGGCATCCGTGGAATAGCCCGTTTTGGTTTTCTTGGGCGCTCTCAGCCCTAACTTCTCAAACAAGATAACTCCCAATTGTTTGGGGGAACCGATATTAAACTCTTCCTGAACCAGAGAATAGATATTCGATTCAAGCTGGGATTGGCGCTTTCTCAAAGTCTGCCCGAATTCACGGAGCCTTTCCGGCTCTACCTTGATTCCTTGGTGTTCCATTCTGAAAAGAACTTGGATTAATGGCGACTCAACTTTACTGTAAAGGACATCCAGATCCAAATCCGTCATCATTGAATGTAATTTGGGTACCAACAGCCGCATTGCCTCCAACCTGGCCCCGCAGATTTTGGTCATCATATCCTGCGGTAAGGCTTGGGGCAAATTGAAGACTGAAAAGGCTTTACCCTTTTCATTTCTCCATATTGGAAGGATTTTTCCAAGATAAGCTCTTCCGAGATCCTCCAGTTCCAAATCACCTAAACCTGCATTGACCAAATAACCGGCGATGAGCAAATCTTCCATTTCGCCACTGCAGAGGACATCCCGGTTGCTAACAATTTGCAACTGCTTTTTTAGATCATGCCCGATTTTCTTTATGGATGAATCACCGAATAGTTCCTTCACTTCAACGGGTATCTGTGCACTCGCGTTTAAAGGCAAATACCAATTTTCACTGGAGCTGCCCAGGCCAACCCCGACGAAATCCACTTGGACCCAATTGGCTACCGAAGTAAAGAACTGTAAATAGCAAACTTTTTCTTGTTTAAGGACGGATAAAATTTCACCCAAGTCTGATCCTTGGATGATTTTACATTCGGATACCAGCTCCGGCAATTGAAGGGTCTCGGGAACATCGTTTCCCTCGAAAAGTTTCCGGGCTAACGAGTGAAATTCATACTTGCTGCAAAAATCTCCCAATTGTTGTTTCGAAAAATCCCGATGATGACAACAATCTGTGGGATCAATATCCAATTGAACATCGGTCACAATCTCCGCCAGATGCCGGCTTAAAAATGCCTGTTCACGGTAGGTATTTAGCAGATTTTTATCTCTCTCTTTGGAAATCTCCTCGATATGCTCATAAATCCCGTTCAAAGTATGATATTGATGCAGGTATTTCAAAGCTGTTTTTTCACCAAACCCGGGCACTCCGGGTATATTATCGGAGGCATCGCCCATCAGGGCCTTTAATTCGATTAATTGTAACGGTTTTAATTGATATTTATCATCAATATACTTTTCATCCACCCGATCAACTTCCGTAATGCCTCTACGAGTATATAGTACTGATATTTGAGACTCTACCAACTGAAAGGCGTCCCGGTCTCCGGTGATAATTTCCACTGAGAGGCCTTGGCCGGCGGCCCTTTTGGCCAGCGTCCCAATGATATCATCTGCTTCAAATCCCGCAAGTTCCACAACGGGGATGTTTAAAATAGCCAATAGTTCCCGGATCAGCGGAAATTGCGTTTTCAGAGTATCTTCCATCTTCAGACGCTGGCCTTTGTAATCCTTAAATTCTTGGTGCCGAAAAGTGGGCGCTGCTACATCAAAAGCCATGATAATATAATCCGGCTTCGATTCTTCCAGTAATTTAAGTAACATCATGGTCATTCCGTAGACTGCATTGGTAGGCTGGCCTGCCGATGTGGCTAAGGGCGGTAAAGCAAAAAATGCCCGGTTGGCCAGACTAAAGCCATCTAATAACATCAATTTCTTCATGAGCGGAGGGCCTCGCTTTTACTTAATATTTCTTAACAAATCATACCCAATGAAACCCACACCTACAGCATTATCGCTGGATAGTTCGCTTTTGGCAAATAAAAACTCAATTCCTGATTTCAAACCTTCCTGATACAACTGATCCCGGATGATCCGGTTTGAGGCTACTCCTCCTACCATTAACACTTGGTAGGTCTTATATTCCTTGACGGCCTCCAATGTTACCTTAAGTAGCGAATGAATGATACAATGAAAGACCATCCTCGCCAAATCATTGCCGTTGATCCCCGATTGTATTAATCTTTCTGCTGCCGAGTCCGGTCCGGAAAAACTGGTGGTTAACCCTTGGGTAACCACAGGCAAACTTTTGTCCGTATCGGACAGCATAGCCATTTTTTCCAAATTCGGACCGGCCGGAAAGGGGTTTCCTAAAGCAACACCCACCCGATCAACGAATTGTCCGACTTGAAGGTCACTGGAACCGCCGATTTTTTGAATTTGGTAGCCTATTTCTCCGGCCTGAACCAATAACAGCTCAGTGGTACCCCCGGAGATGTGCCAGGCTAAAAAAGTTTGGTCAACTTTAGTTTGTCCAACCAGACCTGCGCGGATGTGACCCTCCTGGTGGGATGTTTCCAAAAATGGAGCGCCGAGGATTTTGGCTATGGTCATCCCAAAGGAGGCGCCGGCTTTGAAAACAGGCAGATATGACCCAGGGGCGGGCCGAGGTTTGGTTGAAGCAACCACAGCGGTTATTGAAATACCCGAAAAGCCTCCATCCAATAGTTCGGGTAGGTTTTGCAGATGTTGAAAGACAGCCTCCGATTGCCTTAACCCTCTTTGCCCCAACTTTACCTGAAGCAAACGGCGCAAGTCATATAGAATGACTCCGGAGATGGGATCTATGACGCTTAGGGAAGTAGTATAACAACTGGTATCGATTCCGACTAACATAGGGGCTCCGTTATCCTGAAATAAAAATATCTTCAGCAAAAAAAATAGAGGTTAATCCTCCATTGTAGTCATTGGCGCCTGCGCACCCTCACTGGTTTCCTTTTGGGGTCCGATATTCCTGACGACATTCCCTAAAATTCCGTTGACAAATTTGCCGGATTCGTCATCACCGTAAAGTTTGGCTAATTCTACCGCTTCGTTAACACTAACTCCCGGCGGAATCTCTTCAAAAAACTTGATTTCGAAAATTGCCATTCGGAGTATGTTCCGATCGGTATTGGCCATCCGATCCAGTTTCCAGTCCTGTGCATATTTCATAATTTCTGCATCGATGGACTTTAGCTCCTGGACGGTCCCCTTTACCAATTGTTCGAGAAATGCCCGGGACTTTTCCGGCAGCTCGTTTTCTTCAAGCGTTCGCGACAATACTTCCTGCCACGGATTTCTGCCGATATCCGTTTGGAATAAAATTTTAAATGCCAGTTCTCTGGCAATATGACGGCTCATTCAATTACCCTTCAGTCATTCGGCGGAATAATCCGCTCCAGAATATTTCGAATCGACCCACGCTCATCGATTTTCTTACCTAAAAAGAATCCTAAAATAACGCATAAAAGGAAAGCGACAGCTCTCCAAAAACCCAGGAAAGCCCATAGCAGACCGGCTATTAATCCGACCAGACTCCCTATAATTCTCCCTTTATAAATAATCAGTTTGGGTAAGAGATCTCGTAAAAATTCCTCCACTGCCGGTACTCCTTTCTAAAACCAATGCTTTACATTGGTGGCTCTAAGGAAACTCGTTCCATCATTTCATTTTATTGCTTTTTGTTCAATCATCTAAGAACGTTAGTTTGTCCAAAAAGTGGACAGTCAAAATCATTCAACCCGGGTACGGCTTTCGCCGGCAACTTTTGTAACTAGAACCTTTACTGAATTGACACGGATTCCCACGGTTTCAAAAATATACTCATCAACCTTAAGTCTAATTTCTTCGGTTGTTTGGGGAATATTCAAATCAGGATGGACGGCGATCTCAATAAAAATATCGAGCCCCGTAAGGTCAGCGCGCACTCCGACATGAGCATCCTTAACTCCTTTGGTTTTCTTGGCGGCTCTTAGCGCTAAACTTTCAACTGCGGATACAGCAATTCGAATTTCCCCGAATTGAGTCTGGTTAATAATGGTTTTTTCTTCTCTTCGCATACGCAAAGCCATTTTTATGGACAAAAAGGCTAAAGCGAAGGTAATGGCGGCCACAATCAACGCCCACAGCTGTTCCTTCACGGTTAAATTACTTACATGTTCGAGAATCAGCGAAGCTTGTCTAATGGCCATTAAAAAAAAGATAATACCGACGATGGCCAAAATGATTCCTGCTAATAAACTTACGAGTCGTTCCCAGACTTTCATCGATAACTGGACCCCTTTCATTCAATGCTAGTACAGCACTTCATTTTTTACATCACGATAAAGTACAATACTAAAGGACTTTCACCTCATATGAATCGTCCTGCCTAAATTCAACTCCTTGGATGTGCACATTGACTTCAATAACTTCCAAACCGGTCATGCTTTCGATAGCCCGCTTTACATTTTCTTGTATCATATATGCAATATCGGGAATCTTCGATCCATATTCAATAATTACAAACAGATCGACAGCGGCTTGTTTTTCTCCAACTTCTACTTTTACTCCCTTGGCAAGGTTCTTCTTTTTAACGAGCTCAGCGAAACCATCGACGACTCCGCCGCTCATCCCAACGACTCCTTTTACTTCGGAAGCTGCAAGTCCGGCAATAATCCGGACAACTTCATTAGCAATCCGGATACTACCCGTTTCATATTTTTCGATGCTTTCCAAACTAAGAACACCACCCTTTCCTTCTCTATCATTTTAATCGGAGTGGTCATTAGATATGTCAGAATGGTTAAATATTCTGGTTTGAATAAAATTGGTATAGACTTCGCCTTTTTGGAAGTATTCATTTTTAAGTACTTCGAGCTGAAAAGGAATCGTTGTCTTTACACCTTGGATTTCAAATTCTTCTAATGCCCGAATCATTCTGGCGATCGCTTTCTCACGGGTATCATCCCAGGCAATCAATTTAGCGATCATGGAATCATAATAGGGCGGAATGACAAAACCTTCATAGGCGCAACTGTCAACCCGGATTCCAGGTCCGCCAGGCGCACGGTATACAGTGATCCGTCCCGGCGAAGGCATAAAATTCTTGCTGGGATCTTCCGCATTAACCCGGCACTCAATAGCATGTCCCTTAATTTCAATATCAGCTTGGGTAAAAGAAAGTTTTTCGCCGGCGGCAATTTTTATTTGTTCGCGAATCAAATCGACTCCGGTAACCAGTTCCGTCACAGGATGCTCCACCTGAATCCGGGTATTCATTTCCATAAAATAAAACTTATTATTTTTATCCAGCAAGAACTCCACAGTTCCGGCATTGGTATATCCCACCGATTTAGCCCCTTGTAAGGCGGCTTCGCCGATTCTGCGGCGTATTTCAGGGGTTACTACCGGCGAAGGAGCTTCTTCAACAACTTTCTGATGGCGGCGTTGCACCGAGCAATCCCGTTCTCCCAAGTAAACGCCGTTACCATGTTCATCAAGAAGCAGTTGAATCTCAATATGCTTCGGTTCCTCGATATATTTTTCCATGTACACTTCAGGATTGCCGAAGCAAGCATCGGCTTCGCTCTGTGCGGTATGATAAGCGTTCACTAATTCATCAAAACTGTTGACAACACGCATACCTCGGCCACCGCCCCCCGCGGAAGCTTTAATAATGACCGGAAAGCCTATTTCCTCGGCTTTTTCCATGAGTTCTTGGTCGTCCTTAATAATGCCCTGCGAGCCGGGAACCACCGGAACTCCCGAATCCCGCATGGTTTCTTTGGCGATAGCTTTATCTCCCATTTTTTCAATAGCAACAGCAGGGGGACCAATAAATTTGATATGATGGGTCTCACATATTTCGGCAAAGCGGGCGTTTTCAGCCAAAAACCCATATCCTGGATGAATTGCGTCGACTTCAGCAATTGTAGCGGTGCTGATAATATTGGGAATGTTTAAATAACTGCGGTTTCCGGGAGCCGGTCCTACACAAAAAGCCTCATCGGCGTGATGAACATGCAAAGAATCCCGATCCGCCTCGGAATAAATAGCGACCGTGCCAATTCCCATCTCTTTACAAGCACGAATAATGCGCAGTGCAATTTCGCCACGATTGGCGATTAAAATTTTCTTGAACATATTTTATCCTCCGGTTGTGGGGCAAAGTTACGAACTCGTCAACTGCTTATTCATTTCCTCTGCTGGTTTACATCTTTTGGTTCTCTAGAATTATAGTTTTTCTAAAACCATTAATGGCTGGCCATACTCAACCGGATGAGCATTCTCAACTAAAATCTCGACAATTTTTCCTTTCCATTCGCTCTCAATTTCATTCATTAATTTCATGGCTTCAATGATACATACGACTTGTCCGGCTTCTACAACCTGATCGAGTTGTACATAAGATTCCGCATCCGGACTTGGTGAACGGTAAAAAGTTCCAACCATGGGAGCAACAATTAAGACTTGGTTTGGCCCAAGTCCTTCATTTTTATCTTCAGCTTGCGGGTTTACCGGATTGGGTATTGGGACTTGATTGGGCGCTGGATATTGAAATGCCTGAGCTACTTGCGGAATCATCGCCACCTGTCCGCTCATTCCTTTTTTGATGACCACCTTGCTTCCTTCATTTTCCATGGAAAATTCGGTGATATCCGTCCCATCCAACATCTTTACAAGTTCCTTAATTTCCTTAATATTCATCAAAAGTCCTCCTTTGAGGGATTAGGGAAAAATATTCAAAAATACTAATTCACCAATAAGGTAATTATTCCTTCTTTTAATTAATTTAATCTTTAAAGTAGGCAAATATACTTAGGGTACCAGATAATACAAACCAGCGGCCTACCTGATCGCTAATCCGTAAAAATTAAAATTACATTTTATCAAATTCCGACTTTCATTCAAGTTTTACTGTGTTAAATACAACCCAGTAAATTATAACAGTATATTATTTTTCTACAATTTGGATTTGTTCCAAGTTAAATGCGGTCACTACCGCCGCAAGTTGCCCAATATCTCTAACATCGTCAACATTAAGTTTTTTGTCGATAATGACGGATACCAATTTCTGACTGATGGAAACCAAAGCATTACTGAAGCCTCTGGCCTTCAATAAATTTTCGAGCTCATGTTCCTTAGCGGTTACCTGAGTCAAGCGCCATAGTTCCTGTTCGGCTTGTTTCCTGACTTCATCCGAAAGGCCGACTTTATCTAAGAGGTCTTGAACTTTTTCAACCTCCTGGCTTCTTTCGCGATCCCGTTCGATCTTTAAATCCAATAAACTATCGCTGGGACTATATTCTCTGGGTATATTTAAAGGCAACGGCTCTTTTACCGGCGGCAGTTTAGGTGTCTGGACCGGTATAACCCGATAATATCCATATGCAAAAAGCCCCAGCATAAAAAGTGCCGTTAGGATAATTCCCAATTTATTCCTGAAAACAATGTCTAAATATCCTTTCATTGATTTTACTCCCCCTCATTCTTACCTGCGATCACCATCACGCGGTGAGCCGGTAAATTTAGAATCGTCATCACTGTACTCATTAACACTTCCCTAATCCGGGCATCTCTGGCGCCTGTTGCTACAACGATGACTCCTTGAATTTCCGGAGCCAGCTCCTCTTTTAATATAGGATTGTCCCGGCCGTCCAATCCCTTGGCTATCACGATTTGATCGTTATTTGTCTCTTCGGTATTCAATACGCCCTGCTCCTGGGTTACTCTTTTACTGGCGTTTTGTTGCCGCTCCCATACTTTTCGATTACTGGATTTCAGATTCAATTCCACTTTTACATGCCCGACTCCGGCGATCAGGCTTAAAGTTTGCGCCAGTTCCGTTTCCATTTGCCTCCTCGTGGAGCCCGCTGAACTTTCTAAGACGTCCTGGTTTTGCCCATTGCTGGCTTTGATATTTTGAATATTGGAATTTCCCTTGTCGGGATTGCTTAATAATAAAACAAAGCCAAGTCCGGCAAAGCCAATGACAGTCCATAAAAACACCGGTTTGCTTTGAAACTTTTTAAATATTTCCTGATAGGTAAAAGAAAAACTTTTTTGATCATCGCCCATCTAAGTTCACCTCGATCTGATCTTCCCGCAAATCCGTTAAGAACCGGACTGAATCAATGACTTTCCGTTTCATGTCGCTGATTTGGCTTACACTCGTTCCGAGTCTGGCAAACTTTATCTTTACAAAAGCCCTTTCAAGCTGTTCTCCCTGATATTGTAAATACAGGTGGTCCAATTGGATTTCATCAATCAAACCGAGGATATTTCTTAATTTCGACTCCAGATTCTCCTTATATTGTTCTTTTAACTGATGAGTCCACTCATCCCGTATTTTCAACCCCCTCACAATGAGCTGTTGCGTTTTTGAAGAATCCGGGCTTGAAATCGACGGCAATGACACACTGATTTGCCCGGGTAAATCAAAAAATCGGATCAAAGGTTGAAGTAAAAGGCTCAAAACCACCAGACCCATCATCATTCTGGTAACATTCTTGAGATCGTTATTTGGAAGCAGCATCTCTAAAAAACCTGCCAATATAATAGCAACCACAATGTTCCTCAGCCATTCTGCGATCTGCGGCATCCCTTCACTTCGCTTTCAATTGGTTTCAGCCAATACTAATTCCCATTCCGGCAATGCCGACTAAAATTGCTAACGCAATAAAAAACATCAAGGCCACAATGACAACCGCTGCAAAAAGGTTTAAAAAAGTGCTTCCAACCGTTTGAAGAGCATCTGCCAACCTGTTATTCCCTCCAAAGGGTTGAATCACCGCGCCGGTTAACTGATAAATTACAGCCACCGCCAAAATTTTCATTAATGGAAATACGATAATCAGAATGATTAAACCCAGGCCGAAAATTCCGAGTCCGCCTTTAAGAACCATTGAACAACCGACAGCCATTTCCATTGTATCGGACAGCGAACCGCCTACTACCGGCAAAAACGTGCTGGTCAGGTATTTGGCGGTTCGGAGAGCCGTACTATCGGCTATCGAACCGGCAAAACCGCGTATGGTGATGATACCGATAAAAACCGCCATGGCAAGCCCCATCAATCCTAATGCTGTCGATTTTAAAAAATTTGCCAGCTTATCGACGGGAAAACCTTCCACTAGAAAGTGAACCGTACCCAAAATCCCAGCAAAGAGTATCAAAGGAAAAATCAAATCGCTCATCAATCCGCCCATTAAACCGATACTGGATATAAGAATCGGGTGAACAATCGCGGTGGTGGTAACTCCCCCGCCTGCGGCAATCAGTGAAAATAATAATGGAATAATGGCGTACATGAAATTACTCATCTGCTTGATAGCTTCCCGGGCGATTTGAAAAGTTATTGTAAAACTATGAATCACCAGGCCCATCACCACAAGAAAGCAAATACTAAATGCTATCTTGTTGACATTTTCGCTTTCAAAAGCATGCTGCATATTTTGCAGCAATGCCAAAGCCATAGCCAGCAGCACCAATTCTCCCAATAACCGAAAATTAAAAACAATTTCCCGGAGAAAATAGCGAAGGACCTGTTTCCCGATCCTTGCAAAATTCCAATCGGGGCCGGTTACTCCCCAGGATTTTAAATCCAGCCTTGGTAACAGATCTTGAGTTTCCCGATCCAGCGAGGCAATGAAACTGTTCAATTCATTCAAATCAACAGCGTTAGCGGCCGCACTCATGGCCGTTTCTGTGGTATTTAATCGGATGTCTTCCGCAAAAGCCGGACAAATTAGTCGTAAGACCAGTATAAAGGCAATGATCAAAATCCCGGAGAATTTCATCTAAGCCCAACCTCTCACTTGGTTATAAAATTTTGAGAATCGTATTCAATAACCCAACCATGACTGGAATTCCCAAGGATAAAATAACGATTTTACCGGCAAGTTCGATTTTAGCTGCCATACTGCCTTCCCCGGCATCTTTACATATTTGAGCCCCAAAACCGGCTAAATAAGCCAGTCCGAGAATTTTAATCATCAGTTTCAAGTAATCCAAATTAAATTGTGATTTTAAAGCCAACGATTCAAAGACAATAATAATCTGAAAAATATTTTTCAATAATACCGAGAAAACTACGGCTGCTGCGCCAATGGCAAGAATAACAGCCATTTCCGGTTTCTCTTTCCGGATAATGATAAGCAACACTGTAACGATCAGTGCAAAACCTAATATCGCAAAAAAGTTCATCGTCGCCTCCTTATAATCCGAAAACCGCGCGGACATCGCTAAAGAGACGCTGAATCAATTGAATTACCATAAATAAAACAATAACCAAACCCGCCAAAGTTAACATATGAGCTTGTTCTTCTTTACCCGCCTCTTTTAAAACCATGCTTAACACGGATATTAATATGCCAATTCCGGCGATACGAAAAATGAGATTGATGTCCATCTCAAGATTCCTCCCAAAAAGCGCTCCGTTGCGGCTCTATCCGCGCTAACTTATATCAGCCAAAGTACTACGATGGCCCCTATTGCAAAACCCAAATAGCGATACAAACGGGTCCTTTTTCTTTGTTCGCTCTCTGCAGATTGTAAGTTCACCATCAGACTGGACTGACAGGTTTTTAATTTTGCCAGCTGGTCCTCTCGGTTGGTACTCCCCAAATAGTTGCCAAGTTCCGTTAGGACCAGATAATCCTCTTTTGCGAAAACCCCCTCGCCCGTTTCTCTCAAAAAAAGATGCCAGTTTGTCTGAAAATCTTCACTGGTCCCAAATTGTAATGATTTGGCGAGTTTGGAAAAGGCCTTCTCAAAACATCGGTCTTTAATCAGGAAACCCGCCCGCTGAAATACATCAGGCAATCTGCGGGCTTCATAATAAATTTCGGTTTGAAAGATATCGATAATCCGTAACCATAGTTTAAGGATATAACAACGGGTGATGAATTTCTGACCATAAACGAATCCTGTCGCGGTACTAATACCAATAATCAAAAAAGCTCCAATCATTTTACCCATTGACTTCTCCTGGAGCAATCGCTTCTCTTAGCAACTCCGGAGCATGAATACCCCCTTTTACGCTTTCAATGGTTCCACTGCCAAGCCGTTTGCTTAAAGTGATCAAGCGCTCAACCGATCCGGTTTCCAAAAGTTTTTTTAAGCCCGGCCTCATAATCGCTTCGGTAAGATTGCGGGCATGGGCTGTCACTAAAAAACTGACTCCGGCGTTGATAACATCCCCTATGACCATAGCGTCTTCTTCCGTTCCAATTTCATCCGTAGCGATCACATCGGGATTCATTGCCCTTAATAATAAATAAATGCCTTCTCTTTTGGGCGCTCCATCCAATAGGTCCGTACACGGACCTATATCGAGCTGTGGAGCACCTTGAAAACTCCCCGCGATTTCCGAACGTTCATCCACCAGTCCCACGTGTAAAGCCGGTAACTTCATGATAGGCTCTCCCCAACTGATTACCCGGATAATTTCCCGAAGCAATGTAGTTTTCCCAGCCGCAGGCGGGGAGATGATCAGTGTTTTTAAAAAATGTTGATCCTTCCACAACAAAGGCAGAATCGGCCTGGCGATCCCCGTAAAGGTCTTGGCGATTCGGAAATTAATGCTTCCAATATTGCGGATAAGACGGATTTTTCCTTTCTCCTGCAAAGCATGACCTGTAAAACCCACTCGATGTCCTCCGGGTAAGGTCAAATAACCTTGAACCAGCTCTTCTTCTAGGCTATACCAAGAACCGGATGTAATTGAATGGAGGAATTTCTGAATTTCCTCAGGGCTGATAATACTAGCCAAGGATGGTTCTGAAACCGGAAGGCCTTCCATCCCGATAAAAGTTGAAAATTGATTCACATTGATTTCTAAGGGTTGATTGACCCGCAAACGGATTTCAATAATCCTATCTTGCAAAGAAGTAGGTATCCGGGACAAAATTTTCCGGAGTTCCGGCGGAAAGAATTGAATGACTTCCTCCCATTTTCCCGGCGTGTTAGATTTTTCACTGAAATTTTCCGGAACGTGCCCATACTCGCCCTGTTTCATATTTGTCACTGGTTCCCCTGTAAAAAAAATAGCCCGTCCATAGATATATATGGAGACGGGCTCTACTTTATGACAGTTTGATTTGACAGCTTTTAACCCTCGGTCCGGCATGTTCTTAATGGATGGGATTCTGAGAGTTACTTGCAGGATTCATGTTAAATAACATCTGCATTAGCCGCGGGAGTATTGTTAAGATCTGAAGAATTCCATACCACCTTCCCGCATTCCGGACAAATAACCTCATAATCACCATTTTGGTCCTCAAAGTAAATTTCCTCATTACAGAACGGGCACGTTAATTCCATGACATCAGCTTTTTCATCACTGGAGAAAACGACATCGACGTCATCGTCTGCTTCTCCTTCATTATAAAAATACTTTTCCAAAGTCCCTAAATCTTCATCAATGGCTTCGATATACTCCTCAAATTCATTCTGGGAGTCGGACAACTCATGCAGTTCCTGTGCAGCCTCATCACAAAAATCAAGTATACCATCCCAAATCAATTTTTCTTTCTCATCCTTCGGAAAAGCAGCCCCTTCAATCAGGCCTCTTAAGTAAGCAGTTCTCTCTTTTAAATCGTGCATTCATTAACCCTCCCTTGAGCTTATTATCTCTTGCAAATTAATTCTTCATACTAAGGGAAGCCTTAACAAATTTAATAGCGGGTTTCCGTATATATCCATCATCAAATAAAAATGGTATCCCTTGGGTTTTGTCCAAATAAAAATCAGCCCGACTGGGCAGCCAAATTTTCAATAAAAAAACTGTCCCTCGTTGAACGGGGACAGTCAATCTTAAACAGGGCATAAGAGCATATAAGTGGCGTCATTGAATTCTTTAAAATAGGAAGCCATAGAAAGCTTGACAAGCAATCGCAATAAAAACCAGGATCACGACTTGCCAACCCAAACTCAAACTCTTAGAGAAATCCAACTCCATAACCTCCTCGAAATCAATTCATTCCAGACCCAAACTCTAACCATCCGGTATCATTACCGTCAAATGGATCGATTTCTTTAGGGGCTTGTTTCAAATATCTTAAAAACCGTTATTTGGTAACCCGTTTTAAATATTGATTGGTTCGGGTGTCGATTTGGAGAATATCTCCCTTGGAGACAAAAAACGGTACATTGACGATGGTTCCGGTCTCCAGAGTAGCCGGTTTTG
This sequence comes from Bacillota bacterium, assembly GCA_023401925.1. Taxonomy (GTDB): domain Bacteria; phylum Bacillota; class UBA4882; order UBA8346; family UBA8346; genus UBA8346. The sequence goes on along the minus strand of JAEXDA010000005.1, from coordinate 17,267 downwards.
AACCACCGGTCGCAGTATCGCCCTTAAAACCGGGATCAGTTTCAACAACTTCCAGCTCAACAGTATTGGGCAAGTCGATCCCCAAAATTTCATTTTGGTAAAAATTAATTTCCACAACCATATTTTCTTTTAAATATTTAGGAGCATCACCCATTTTAGAAGAAGGAATGTTAATCTGCTCGTAATTTTTAGTATCCATGAAGGTGTATTCATCATCGGATTTATATAAAAACTGCATTTCCCGGAATTCGATGCGTGCTTGTTCGACTTTTTCGTTTGAGTTGAATGTCCGCTCAACCGTGAAACCGGTTTTAATATTTTTCAGTTTACTTCTTACGAAGGCTGCGCCTTTGCCAGGCTTAACATGCATAAACTCAACCACAGTATAGAGCTGCCCATCAATTTCGATGGTTAGTCCCGTTTTAAAATCGGTAACTGAAATCATTGGTATCCTCCTTAAATGTATAGCAAGTTCCGTATGGATTGAAACATATATAGTATTTTCTGGTTCGAAATCTATATCCGCTCAACCATTAAACACTATTTATAGGGCATTTTTACTTGTCCCCAATAACCTTACATATTTTATCACAAAAAAGCGGGCTTTGTCGAGCAGATTGTTTACCCGGAATCGTATGGCTCTTAATGAATGATTAAAGCTCCATCAGATCTTGTTTGGGGCTGCCCGAAAGATTGCGGATTCCTGTTTCTTCCACGACAACCAAATCCTCAATTCGTATTCCGCCCCATCCGGGAATATAGACACCAGGCTCAACCGTGATTACGGCTCCGGACGGGATGGGGTTTTGTTCGGTGACGGATAGACGGGGAGATTCATGGATATTCAAACCAACACAATGCCCCAGTCCGTGACCGAAATTTTTTCCATACCCTTGCTCGGCCAAAAATTGGCGGGCCACTTGATCAACTTCGGAGCCTATCAATCCAGCCTTTAGAAAATTTAAAGCCAATTCCTGAGCCTTGAGAACAATTTGATAGATTCTTTTTTGTTCCGGGGAAGCCGGACCCACCACCATTGTCCGGGTAAGATCGGCGCAATATCCTTGGTAAAGAGCGCCGCAATCGATTAAAACCAGATCGCCCCGCTTGATTTCTCGATCGGAGGCGACCCCGTGAGGCAATGATGATCTTTCTCCGGAGAGGGCAATGGTCGTAAAAGAATTGCCCTCGGCGCCCTGTAAACGAAGTTGATGATCAAATTCCAAAGCCAATTCTATTTCCTTTAACCCGGGCCGAATAATCTGTAAGGTCTTGGCAAGGGCCGCTTCGGTAATTTGTTCCGCTTTGGCAAGAATACTGATTTCCTGTTCATCCTTAATCCAGCGCAGTTTCTCAACCAAATCATTTAGCGGCACAAACTGTATGGAACCGTGAGCCCTATCAATCAGGTTTTGATACTCCCCGAAGGTAAGAGAAGCGGCCTCAAAACCGATTTTCTTCCAGTTGAATTTCTCAAGTAATTCCGTGACGCTTGGCCAAAAAAGCGGTCCCTGTTTATGCAGCTCAAAATTGGAAACTTCCTGATCCACCTGTTCCCAGTAGCGAAAATCGGTTATAATTACCGCTTTATCGGAAGATATCAGCAACGCTCCGGATGAACCGCTGAAATTACTGAGATAACGGCGATTTTGGGGATTAGTAATTAAAACGCCATCCACATCAAGCTTCTTAAGTTTTTCTCTTAATTTGAATAAACGAGTCATCTTCATCTTCTCCTTAAAAATCATTTAAAAACTAGAAATTCTTATGGTATAATAATAAATAAGTGGAAATAAAATCCTTTTATATCAAAAGGAGCTTTCGGATGCAAGTTCAAGAAATTTTAGAAATTCTTCAAAATGACGGCTGGTATATTATTGAGCAACGGGGTAGTTACCGTCAATACAAACATCCTCACAAAAAAGGCCGCATTACTATAGCTGCAAACCTGAACTATGACTTGGAAAAGGACTCCATCAACAGTATCCTGCTCCAAGCGGGTCTACTGGAACGATTTGCAGGCAAAATGCCTGTCAAAATAAACCGAAACACGGCCGGGAAAAAGTCGACTTAAATGAAACGTTTTTTCCAATTTTCATTCATCCCTATTGAGAAATGTTTTGCTGGAAAGGATGGAACAATCCAATCATGAAATATATTTATGTTTTAAGAAAAGTAGACCAAAATTATGTGGCTTTTGTTCCGGATCTGCCAGGATGTGTGGCATCGGGGAAAACGGCTTCCGAAGCCAAAGAAGCCATGAAAATTACTATTGATATGCATTTAAAAGGATTAGCCGCCGATGGACTACCTATTCCCCATCCGGTGGTGCAAGAAGATTATCCCGATCCGATCCAGCCCCTTGTTCAACCAAAGCCACTAAAGGCGGCTCCAGCCAAAGCAAAGCAGTCGAAGTTTCAGAAATTCCTCAAAAAGGTTCACCGTTAATGATTCACGATTCGATGATTAGCCGGCTATTTGCTTCCCAGAGAGATTGTGAAGGGCCGTCAATCCTAGAATATAACCCTCAAAACCAAAACCGCAGATTTGGCCCACCGCAATCGGAGCGATCACTGAAGTGTGCCGGAACTCTTCCCGGCTATGGATATTGCTTAAATGGACTTCTACTACAGGCAAACCCGCTCCGGATAAGGCATCCCGCAAGGCATAGCTATAATGGGTATAGGCTCCCGGATTAATGAGGATCGCTTGAGCCCACGCTGATTCTTCCTGAATTTTGTCAATCAACGCGCCCTCACCATTACTTTGAAAAATTTTTAATTGCAGGCCGGATTTTTCAGCATACTCTGTCAATAAACGGTTTAAATCATCCAAAGTCTGATAGCCGTATACGGCCGGTTCCCGTTTTCCCAGCCAATTCAAATTTGGGCCGTGCAACACCAAAATCTTGTTCATCTTATGCCTCCCATCTCCGCCAGAACTGAAGCAACCGCCTCCACTGGAACTTCACTGGTTATCTTCATGGAGCCCGCTCTTTCCGGTAAAACCCAGCGCAATTTGGAATACTCCACTTTTTTATCAAGTTGAATAACCTCTAAGATGTCGGAAATTGCAAGGCCTGATAATTCTGTGGGCAATTGAAACCGCCCGCAAATTTCCAAAATCCGGTTCGCTAAATCCTGCTGGTTTAACAAACCTATCTCAGCGGCAATCTTGGTGGCAGCAGCCATTCCAATAGCTACCCCTTCACCATGCTTATAACGGGTATAATTGGTAACTGCTTCGATGGCATGGCCGACGGTATGGCCAAAGTTCAAAATGGCCCGCAAACCCGACTCCTTCTCATCTTGCTCCACAACTTGACCTTTAATCCGGCAGGATCCGCTCACCACAAAGCTTAATAAACCCGGATCAAGACTGCTGATTAATTGGTGCTCTCCTTCAACCAGCCGTAAATAGTTTTCATCCAAAATAATCCCATGTTTGATCACTTCGGCCATTCCTGAGTTAAACTCCGCTTCGGGAAGGGTTTTTAATGTGCCGACATCGGAAATAACCAAAGAAGGCTGATAAAAGGCGCCGATCAAGTTTTTCCCTTTCAGGTGGTTTACAGCCACTTTACCGCCAATACTGGAATCAACCTGTGCTAAAAGAGTCGTGGGAATCTGAATGAAGCGGACTCCACGCATATAGGTGGAGGCGACAAAACCAGTTAAATCGCCGATCACTCCTCCACCCAGGGCAATCAATATTGATTTCCGGTCAAAAGCGCCGTCGACTAGCTTATTATACAACAGGCCGGCTTGGTCCAGGGATTTATAACTTTCGCCATCCGGAACCTCGGCGACTTGATATTCAAAGCCGGCATTCTCAAGAGAATCGGTAACCGGCCCCAAATACCAGCGGGCGACGGTAGGATTGGTAACAATCAAAATCCGCCCCTTAAAATGCCGTTCGCACAGGATCTCCCCCAGTTTTTTCAAGAGCCCCTCAGCAATTAAAATCGAATAACTTCTCTCGGCTAAATTAAGCCTGATTTCTTCCATTGGAAATTCCCCTTTTCGCTAATTCTGCCCCGATTTCATCCACGATTTCGGCCGATGATTTGCCGTCCGTATCAATGAGCAAATCGGCATCCCGGTAACGCTCGGATCTTTCCAATAACAGTTGGCCAATTTGGGCAAGAGGATCAGGCACAGCCAATAAAGGCCGGTGCTTTTCATTTCGAATCCGTTCATAAATAACCCGGGGTGAGGCTTTTAATGAAACAATAAACCCTTTGGGTCTCAATACCGCAATATTTTGAGGGTTGAGAACGAAACCGCCGCCGGTAGCGATGATTTGACCCTCTCCGGCCGATAATTCTTCAGCAAATTCTCTCTCTAATTTTCTGAAATATCCTTCCCCCTCGGACTGGAAAATTTGAGTAATCGCTTTTCCCGCTTGTTGCTCAATCCGGGCATCCACATCCACAAATTCGAAACCCAATTTTCGGGCCAATAATTTTCCAATCGTTGATTTACCGGTTCCCATAAAACCGATTAACACAATATTCATTCCAAACCCCTTAAATCTCCTTGATTTTCTGCAGATAATGCTGATAATTGCTCCCTGTTTCCTGTAAATGATCCCCGCCGAATTTCTCCAAAAAAGCTTCCGCTATGGTCCAGCAAGCCATAGCTTCGGCCACCACAGCTGCCGCCGGAACGGCGCAGGTGTCGGAACGTTCCACACTCGCCTGTTTGACTTCCTTGGTGTCGATATCCACGGTTTGTAAAGGTTGATACAGGGTAGGAATCGGTTTCATAGCAATTTTCATCCGAATCATTTCGCCATTACTGAGTCCGCCCTCAATTCCCCCGGCGTTATTGGTTTGACGGTAAAAACCTTTTACCGGATCATAACCGATTGGATCATGGACTTCCGAGCCTTTTAAAGAGGAAGTTTTAAATCCCATCCCGATTTCAACGCCTTTGATGGCCGGAATACTCATCATCGCCGCCGCCAACCTAGCATCCAAACGGCGGTCCCATTGCACATGACTTCCCAGACCCACCGGCGCCCCCTGAATGATTACTTCGATGATTCCGCCCAGGGAATTCCCGTCCGCTTTGGCCTGATCGATTTCAGCCATCATTTCCTTGGATACCCGCTCATCCGGAGCAGATACGGATGATTGAAGAACCTTTTCACGGTAAACCGTCAAATCGGTCGGAGGAAACTCCACCGCAGCCCGGCCGATTCGGAGTACACCGCTGAAAACCGCTATTCCAAATTCGGTTAATAATTTACGGGCTACAGCGCCTACCGCCACCCTGGCTGCAGTCTCCCTGGCGCTCGCCCTTTCCAGAATATTCCGAATATCATCCTGATGATATTTGAGGACCCCCGCCAAATCCGCATGGCCGGGCCTAGGCGCCGTAACCCGGGCGGAAAGCTCCGCCAGCCTATCATCGGCGGCGATTTTTACTTTCCCGGATGCGCTTCCTGGAGCAGCCCCTATCGCCATTACTTCCTCCCAACGCGGCCAATCCTGATTGATAATTTGAAGCGTGATGGGCGATCCCAAAGTCAGACCATGCCGGACCCCGGATAATATGGAAACCGCATCTCCCTCAATTTTCATCCGGCCACCCCGGCCGTAGCCCCCGCGTCGTCTTGTCAAATCAGTCTGCAAATCTTGCACATCAAGTCCAAGTCCCGCCGGAAATCCTTCTATAATAGTGCTTAAGGCCGGCCCATGAGACTCGCCGGCTGTTAGAAAACGAATCATTGGATTGCCTTTCCTACTCGTAATGTCCTAAACAAAACCATCTTTCGTTAAATTATAAATGAATTTTGGCAATAAGGCAAATATTTGGGAAAGGGTTTTCGGATTAAATGCCGAATTTCACCAAAATCTAGTTAATGGAGGGATACTATGCTTCACGTGTTTCGTCAAAATGATATTCGGGGAGTGGCCGGCAAGGATCTGACCGATGAATTTGTGGAGGAACTAGGCCGGGCGATGGCCTCTTTTTATCATAAAAATCAAGTGGATACCATCAGTCTCGGCTACGATTGCCGATTAAGCTCTCCCGGTTTTAAAAACAGGTTGACCAAGGGATTGGTGGAATCCGGAATCAACGTCGTCGATATCGGAATGGGACCCACTCCGCTGGTTTATTTCTCACTGTTCCATTTACCCGTGGGCGGCGGAGTGATGATCACCGGCAGCCACAACCCGGCCAATGAAAATGGTTTTAAAGTCTGTCTCGGTAAAAGTACAGCTTTTGGTGAACAGATTCAAGAAATTGGCCGGTTGATGGAAAAAAAGAATTACCATTACGCTAACGCCAAATTAACCTTTCACCCTCTGTCCGGGGATTATGTCCAGTACCTTCAGAGCGTTATCCATCCCGGCCCCCGTAAAATGAAAATCGTGGTTGACGCGGGCAACGGCACCGGTAATTTAGTGGCGGTTGATTTATACAAGAGACTCGGGTGGGAGGTCGTCGACATTTTCTCCGAACCAGACGGCCGTTTCCCCAATCACCACCCGGACCCGACCCTTCCGGAAAATATCAACGCTTTAGCGGCGGAGGTGAAATCCAATGAAGCGGATTTGGGCATCGCCTTTGACGGCGACGCCGACCGGATCGGAGTCGTCGACACCCAGGGACGGATTCTTTGGGGCGATCAGTTAATGATCCTATACGCGAAACAAATCCTCAGCCAGCATCCCCAGGCCAAAATCATCGGCGAAGTCAAATGCTCTCAGACGATGTTCGATAAAATCCGCGAAATGGGCGGAGAACCCATCATGTGGAAAGTCGGGCATTCCATGATTAAAGCCAAGATGAAGGAAGAAAACGCCCTGCTGGCGGGAGAGATGAGCGGCCATCTCTTTTTCGCCGACCGTTATTACGGTTACGACGATGCGGTCTATGCCGGGGCACGCTTAATCGAAATTTTATCCCATTCCGGGCTTACTTTGGCCCAAATGGTCGACGAACTGCCGAAAACTTACGCCACACCCGAGATCCGTTTTGAATGCCCGGATGATCAAAAGTTTCCCTTGGTTGAAAAACTGGTCAAAACATTCAGTGAAAGGAATCAAGTCATCGCCATCGACGGCGCCCGCATCCTCTTTGAACACGGCTGGGGTCTGGTGAGGGCTTCCAACACCCAGCCTGTTCTGGTGCTTCGGTTTGAAGGAGATTCCCCGGAGTCGTTGAAACAGATTGAGGACGAGGTAAGAAAAGAGCTGGATAGGCTGGTCAAAGCATTGTAAGGCCCTCAAAAAGCGAGGGCTAGATTCCTATCCCTTTATAAACCCCAACATCCACAAGCCGGACGGTGGGGGATATAGAGTCCAAAAGATTTAGTCAATGGCGTTAACGGCGGCATTTTTTATCTCCCGGCTTTATTGCTCTAAGATAATTCCCGGGCCATAAGGCGCCAGAGAAACCATGATATAGGGACAGGTGCAATTATCCTTGGTCTGTTTGGCAAAGGCCCATATTTTTTTGCACATCTCTTTAACTACAGGCTGTAATGATTTTTCATGGATTAAATTCTTTAATTCCAATGGATCATTTTCCAAGTCATAAAGTTCATCATAGGCAAACCCGTTATAAACATATTTCCATTTTTTATTCCAAACTGCCCGCTGAATACCATAGAGTTCATTGCCGTTGGTCTGGGTGTATATTTCCGTCCGCCAATTTTCAGCTTTTTGGTTGTATAGCAAAGGTGCCAGCGAGCGTCCCAAATAGTTCACTTCCGATTTTATCCCTGCAAGCTCCATAATGGTGGGTGCAAAGTCGGCCAGCGAAACCAATTCTTCATTTCGACCCCCGCCATGGATATCCGCCCCCCCGATAGCGGCGCAAATATTATAAGCTTCCCGGAAACAAGGAAGCCCCTTGGCCCAAAGGCCGTGCGCGCCAAGATAATCGCCGTGATCGGTCAGATAAATGATAATGGTATGGTCCGCAATCCCTTTTTTATTCACCGCATCAAGTAATTTCCCAAACAGAGAGTCTTCATAGGAACAAAAAGCTAAATAACGGCGGATAGATTCCAAATGTTCCTCTTGGGTTAAAGCAAATCTTTCTCGGGTTCGGCGATATAATTCCGGTTTATCTTCCATTTCATCAGCGAAGTTTTCCGGCAGATGGATATCGTTGAGACCATACATATCAATAAATTCTTGGGGCGGATAATAGGGATCGTGAGGCCCGGTAGCCCCAACGTACATAAAGAATGGCCTGCTATCACTATAGTTTTCTATAACTCCACAGGCTAAATCGACGCTGTCCGTATCCCCGAAAGGATTTTGAGCACTACCGAATTGGTAATAAGTCGGATATCCTTCTTTAATGATCCGCCCGAAATCTTTGGATTCATTGGGGCCATCGATTTTTACTTTTCCTGAATAAACATGTTCCCAATCATTCGCCTTCTGCAAGTTTTCCTTGGCTATCCGGCCATAGTTTGATATATATTCCCGGAGCACCACATCAAATCCCCTGTCAAGCGGTCCTTCATATGCGCTTACATGCCACTTTCCCGAAAAATATGTATTGTATCCCGCCTTTTGCAATTCTTGCGGAAACATCACTATATTATCAAATACGCCTCTGGAAAGAGCATTATCAATTTCCACGTTATTCCACACCCCATGCTGGGAAGGGTACAACCCGGTGAAAAAAGTGGCTCTGCTCGGGCAACAATGAGGGGCTGGACAATAACTCTCCGTAAAATGAACGGCTTTTTTTAAAAACCCCTCAATATTTGGAGTCTTGGCCGGATGATCAGGGTTTATCGTTGCGGCGTTTTGTTGATCGGTCATAAAAACAAGGATATTAGGTCTGTTCTTCATCCCAAAATTCTCCTGTTCAGAAAGGTATTAATTTTTACCACCAGCGGATTAAATCGGTTACTTCATTTCTTAATTTGATAAAATCCGGTGAAGCAACATTCCGCGGTCTTGCCAAGCCACAATTTAAAATCGTTTTCACTTTGGTCGGTTTATTGGTCAGAACCATGACCCGCTCGGCAAGATAAACCGCTTCCTCCACATTGTGAGTAATAAAGATAACGGTAGTTCCGATTTTCTTCCAGAGCTTCACTAGTTCGTCCTCAAGCTTAAAGCGCAAATCCAAATCAAGCTGCCCATAAGGCTCGTCCATTAAAAGAAGTTCGGGGTAAGTTGCAAAAGCTCTTGCAATAACGTTTCTTTGCAACATGCTAATGGATAATTGTTTGGGATAGTAATTTCGATATTCCGTTAAACCAACCACTTCCAACATTTCTTCGACCCGCTCTTTTTTGATTTTTTCAGGGACTTTTTTAAAATCCAGGCCGAACCGGATATTTTGTTCTACTGTCAGCCAGGGCATGGCCGAGGTTTCTTGGATAATATAGGAGATATTATTCTTTTTACAATCAATCGACTCCCCGTCAAAAAGGATATCCCCGGAGGTAATATCGAAAATCTTCGTTAAACAATTGAGAAAGGTGGTTTTACCGCAGCCCGTGGGGCCCACGATACATAGAAACTCGCCTTCCATTACATCAAAAGAGATATCATCCAATACCAATAAATCCCCGAAAGACTTGGTCAGATTCTTCGCTTGAACTTTTATTTTCGCTCCCATATCCTTCGCCCCTCACCTTAATTTATGAACAATACTGCTAATTTCTTGTCTTAAATCTAAAAATTGCGGATCCACGTAACTTCTCGGCCTGGGCAGGTTAATTTTATATTCGGCGCAAATCGTAGAGGGGCATTCGGTCAATACAATAATCCGATCCGCCAAATAAATAGCTTCCTCAATATTATTAGTTACAAAAAGGATCGTTCTTTTTTCGGTATTGCTGATTCGAACCACTTCATCCTGCATTAAATAACGGGTCTGCGCATCGAGAGCTCCAAAGGGTTCATCCATCAGCATCACTTTCGGTTCATTGCAATAGGCCCTGGCAATACCCACGCGCTGTTTCATGCCGCCGGACAACTTGACCGGATATGCATCTTCAAAGCCTTTTAATCCAACCAGTTCAATATAATATCTGGCTTTTTCCTGGCGTTCTTTTTTAGGAACGCCCCGGGCTTTCGGCCCGAATTCAACATTCCCCAAAACCGTAAGCCACGGGAAAAGCAAGATATTTTGATAGACAACACCACGTTCGGGTCCGGGTTTGGAAACCCCCGCATCATTGACGATAACCTGTCCCTTGGTTGAAGTTTCAAGTCCCGCAATAATCTTCAACAAAGTTGTTTTGCCGCATTGGCCGGGCCCAAACAATACTACAAACTCATTTTCTTCAATCGTGAGATTAATATCCCGAAGAACCTGCGCCACCCCTTTATCGGAGGGAAATTCCTTGGAAAGCGACTGGGTGCGCACCATGGTTCTTATCTGCCCCGTACATTCCACTTGCATAGGCTGGATTCAACTCCTCTCATCAACGTTACTATAATTAACCCTACGATCCCAATCAGTAGTATTCCGCCATACACCTGGGTCATGTTGACCGAATCCTGTCCCATAATAATAATCCAGCCCAACCCTTCCGATGAGCGAACCAGTTCGGCTGCGATCATGGTGGCCCATGAAGCGCCCAAGCCCACTTGAAGCCCGGCGAAGATTTGAGGCACGGCGCTTGGCAAAACGACTTTAAAAAACAATTGATTTTCTTTCGCGCCGAGCATTCGGGCGGCTCCCAATAAATTTTTATCCACACTGCGGACTCCATCGGCAACATTGGTCATAATGATCAACAGGGTCCCGATAAAGATGATAAAATACTTCGATTGTTCAGCAATTCCAAACCACAGTATCGCCAGAGGGATCCAGGCAATGGAAGGAATCGGCCTGAGCATTAAATAAAACGGTTTGAGGATCGCTTCGCCGGTTTTGGTCCAGGCCATGGCAATCCCAAAGATAATCCCAAATACTGCCGCCAAAACATAACCCACCATGACTCGCGACATGCTCCAGAGAATGTGCCCCCAAATCGAATAACTGCCAATCGGTTCATAGGTGCCGCGGTAAAGAAATTTGAAGACATTCACAGGATTCGGTAAAAGAAGACTCATGTCTTTTAACCGGGAGGCAAAATACCAGATCATCAAAAGTATGACCAAACTGGCGGCACCCCAAATGATTTTCGCGCGACTTTGATTTTCCATCTTCATTTTCCTTTCACAAATTTCTTTTCCAGCATTTCAAGTCCGATTGTCAATATGGCGCCGATCCCGCCAATGGTAATCATACCGACGATCACCAAATCGGGGCGTCCGAAGTTCCGCGCGACTTGAATCATATAACCGAGACCGCGTTCGGCGGCGATTAATTCAGCGGCAATAAGGCCTAACCAAGCCATGCCGAAGGAAACCCGCAGACCGGTGAAAATATAAGGCAGGGCGGACGGAATGGCGACTTTCCATAATATTTCAAAACTGTTCGCGCCAAATATTTTGGCAACCCAGATATGCACTTCATTGGTTTGTTTAATGCCTGTGTATACATTAACCACGGTCCCTACAAAAACGCCTACAAAGATAATAGCGGCCTTAGCGGTTAACCCAATCCCCAACCAGACCGTAAAAATAGGGATCCAGGCAATTCCGGGAATCGTTCTTAAAAAGTCAAACACCGGTCTGATAATATAATCAATCTTATTAAACCAGGCCATGGCGATCCCAGCCGGCAGTCCAACCAGTACTCCCACTCCATAACCGGTTGAAGCAACAATTAAACTGGCCCAGATATGCTCGAATAACGTTCCTCCGTCGGGAACCGTTGAAAAAAGTTTGTTGATAAAGCTTAGCACGATAGTGAATGGATTGGGCAGCATGGTTCTGGGAAAAAGGTTGAAAACCGCGGTTGCCAAGTACCAGATAAATACGAATACGCTAATGGAAAGGACTGATATTGCTCGATATTTAAATTGGCCTTTCAAGATAAACCCTCCAAAAAATTTATCAAATCGTCGGGTGAACACAGGGATATTCTTTACAATACCTATGAAACCGGGGTCTAAGTTCGCCTATCCGGAACTTAGACCCGGCATTCCATTTATTTTTCCGCTTTCAACTGTTCGATTGCATCCTTGACAATATCTAGTTTAATATTGGTGCGCATGGCATTCACTACTTGTTTATCCATGGTTTTGTTATCGACCATGAACTTGACCAAGCCGGTCATCCACACTCCGGTTTTTTTCTGAAACACATTTTTACTGTCAATATAAGTATTCCAGCTACACTCTTCCCGCACTCCGGCATCGGTAAAATCGGTTCTGCCGCTAAGTTTGTAGAACTTTTTGGTCATTTCAACTTCATATTCCGGATTACCGTTTAACTTGTCGGTAGCCCTATACCATGCTTTCATGAAGTTGATGCAATCCTTATAATTTTGCTTATAAAACTTATCGCTTACCAAAAGGGCATCTTGTTGGCTTTTGCCTTGCTGTTTCAACCCGCCGACAATTTTATAACCTTGGTCTCTTAGTTTTACCCCGGCAGCCGGAGAACCAATACAAGCCAGATCACCATTACCGGCTACAAAGGCCGTATATACCTGGGATGTTTCCATATGCACGAATTTAACATCCTTCATTCCCAAACCAAACAGTTTAATGTAATCCAGCGCCATATAATGGCTGATGTTTCCGATGGTTCCGAGAATTGTCTTGCCTTTAATCGCGGCTTTGCTGCCAATAACTTCCGGATATTTGGCAAAATGGGAACCGGCTTTTACAATATCGCTGTTTGGACGGGCCATAATCCAAGCGCCATCCATATCCAATTCAACATCGCCAATAAGTTTGGCATTATAAGTCGGGATAGCAATCATTCCGCCGGCTCCAATCGGCCCGATATCCCATTGCCCCGCGCCAAGCGCCTCGGCCATGGGCCCGCCTGAAGGAAATCCGATAACTTCCAAATCAAACCCGTACTTTTCATCTAACTTTTCATCTTTAATGACTTGCAAAGGAACGCTTAAATAATAGGGCATTGCTCCCACACGGATTTTAGTAGGTTTAGCGGCAGCGATAGTATAATTGAATCCTCCCGCAAAGACAGCCATGGCCGTCATAAAAATCACCAATAATGCCCACCTTTTCATTGCGCCCTTTTTCACTAAACTCTCCATCTTCTTCCTCCTCAATTAATTTTATCTGTACAGGAAGTTCCTGCAAGATCCATCGCAATGTTGACTCGTGTCAACAACAGAAAACATTATCCCCGTCTTTTTAAGCTCGTTAACCAACCGTAGTGAGTTGATTAAACACTTTCACCATAGGTAAACTAAACCCGAATTCCTACTATTTTTCAGTGGATTCTCTCAAAATCAATTGCGGCTCAAGGAGAATATTGGTGGTTTTTTGGCCGTTTATTTTGTCCAGCATTACACTGAGCATGATTTCACCCAGTTGATTGACGAACATATCGATAGTTGTCAAGCTCGGTATGGAGATCCTCGAAATTTCACTATTGTCAAACCCAGTTACCATAACGTCATCAGGGACCTTCAATCCTAATTCGTGAATCGCTCTTAATACCCCTACGGCAGCTGTATCATTGCCGCATAAATACGCCGTAGGGTGGTCGTCAAGACTAAAACTTTCCTTAACGGCTTCACAGGCCATGCTGGCATTGGTGATATTGTAAATAATCTGAATGTGCTTTGAATCCAAATGATTGGCTTTCGTTTCATCGAGAAACCCATGGGCTCTTTGATCGATATATTTATATTTCGCTGCCGGGCAGTTGGATACGTAGGCGATTTTAGTATGTCCCTTGGCAATAATATATTTTACCAATTTTCTCATTGCGGTATAGACGTCAATCTTTATTTCCGAAATACTTTCATCTAAGTTGTTCCATTCCATATTGGTCAAAGTCACGGTTGGTATATTCCTACTTGCAATTCGATTGATTTGTTCCGGAGCGATCTTATTGGTTACAATGAATACCCCGTTCACCTGATAACTGCATATTTTTTCGATATAGTCGAAGTCATCGATTACATTGCAGAAGAGCATCGTATAGCCTTTTTGGTATGCCAATTTTGTTGTCCGGTATACCAGTTCCGAATGAAACGAATTACGAATTTCATTACAAACCATTACCAACTGGTTGGATGTTTTAATCCGGAGACTTTTGGCGATCAGATTCGGGCGGTAATTGAGCGTCTCAATCGCTTTGGCGATTTTCTCCTCTTTTTCCTTGCTGACATATCCGCTTTTGTTGATAAAATATGAAACCGAAGCGGGAGAAACCCCGGCTAAATTTGCAACGTCTTTCCTCGTGACCATCAAATACCTCAACCATCAAATTTTTATGACTTTTTCATATCCGCTCAACCCAAGAGAAGAATGGATTAGTTAACAAACAGCAACTTAAAAGGTAATATTTATTAAATTTTTAGTAACTCCATTTTAACAATAATATTTACACGTGTCAATATGATAAAACATAATTGACCGGGGAGTTTTTTTCACTTCACGCTTAGGACAAATAAAACGGATTGGATATCTTGTACGTTACCTGCTGGACGGACGGCTCGGAATCAGCAATAACCGCGCGGAAAACTCAATTCATCCCTTTGTTATGGGTCGTAAGAACTGGTTGTTTTCCAACACGCCGGGCGGCGCCAGGGCTAACGCGGTCTATTACAGCCTTATTGTTTCCGCCAAGGAAAATGGGCTTGTTCCTTTTGAATACCTGACAAAAGTTTTCACCCAGGCTCCAAACGGCGTGCATGTCGAAAATCTCATGCCCTGGAGGGGGTGACCGTCGGCTTGACGGTTACTTCTGATCCTTCCCATGCTCCAGCATACGGTAACGGGGGAAGGGCGGTTTCTTGGAGTAAGCCCTAGAGATAGGGGCCTTACTTGAGCTCTCCGTTATTGCCGAGCACCTCCAGAATGACCAGAGCACCGAGCTTAAAGCCATATGCAAAGGAAGCGTAAGCTTCCATCACGCTTATATTGCAATCCACATCCAAAAGCTCTTCCACCGTTTGAAAATCTTCAGCCGGCAGTCTGGTTTCCTATATTTTTATGAGGCCGGATTTTTTCTCATTTACGGAGTGGAATTCCGGATCTTGGGGGACGATTTGTTCTAAAGGGTATAGGCGGCCGAGATATAATTCTTCCAGAATGGATTTCATGGGACATGCCTTCTTTCTATTTTATTTTTAAGTTCAATGAAATAATGCCGAATTTTTCGCTGGTGCTGATTTGAGTGTAAATGTTAATACATAAAAATGAATGCCGACTATGCTTGTCCACGGCTTTCACCGGATGACATCTTTTGAGCGGCCAGAAAGGTACCAAAACTTCTTTCGGACTAATATAGGGCCGATGGAAGGCTGTTCCTACCTCCCACACCCACCAGGACCAAAGGGTCGAGGCGGCGACCCTTTGGAATCCGCCGCTCGGCACCTACGGATTCCGAACCTCCCTCATTCATCCCGGTTTTTAGCGGGTCTTCGCCTTCCATGGCCTTTCGACTGGCAACTTAGCGTGGTCTTCCGATGGCAACCGAGATATTCATCCTGAATAGACTCGGTGCGGGAAACGCCTTCCTCCTTGAAGGCTTATATTGAATGTAATTACGGCCTATATAATTGCTTATTCAAAGTTACCACTTTACTTCAAAGCTAGAGCTTCATCCATTTTTCCCTCTGTCCACCCAGACCTGAAGTTCTGGGCTAGGCCTTAAAAATCATTCTAAACCCCGGACAAGCCGGGGTGGGTTATGCTTTGAAGCTGTATGTACAAAAACACGACACCGAGGCCTGGAAGGCCTTTAGAACGATTTTTAATATACCTAGCCCCAACGTTCACGTTGGGGTGGAGATGGAATCAAACATCATTTTCCGGTTTTTTACAGCATAGCCTTATGACATTGGAGCCGGGGGTTAGGTGATAAAGCCTTTTTCCTTCAAACTTACATAACTCTGCTCTCCCGTTATCACATGATCCAACAGTTCGATACACATGATTTTCCCGGCGTCCCGGAGTTTACGGGTAAGAAAAATATCATCCTGGCTTGGTTCGGGACTTCCACTCGGATGATTATGAAATGCGATGATTGATTTAGCGTCGCATGCTAGCATGCGCTTCATCAGGGCGGCCATAAATACTTCGCGGGGTTCAATATAGAGTTGATTAAGTGAACCGGTGCCGATTATATGAAGGCCAATGATTTTGTTTCGGGTGTTTAATGAAATGATGCCGAACTTCTCTACCGGTTCGGATTTGAGATCAAGCAGATATTGGAGGACTTTATAACAGATCGAAGGGCTGGTGATTGGATGGTCTTCCAGATCATAACGATGGCGCTTGATGCGGATTTGTTTTAGGGTGTAGATGTTGATAGATGATAAAGACATGGGAGGGTACCTCCGGTTTAAAAGTGAAAATGGAAAAAACTAAATTCAAATTGCAAGTTGGATTTTTTACTTCTGGAGTAATTATATTACTTCTAAGATATAATTTCAATACTCAAGAAGTAATAATTCGTCAATTCCATATAATTCAAAGATTCCGGATGTTATAATACTCCTGTGGAGGGATTTCATGGCGATTAAAATTAAAGTCTCGGATTTATTGGGAAAATATAAAATGACTCAAAAAGAATTATCGGATCGGACTGGCATTCGTCCAGCAACCGTTTCTGCGCTATATCATGAAACAATTAAAAGAATTGAGATTGAGCACATTGAAAAGTTGTGCGAGGTCTTTAAATGTCAGCCTGGAGATATTCTAAGTTATGAGGCAAATAAGCAAAAGAAATAATTAAAGGATATCGTTTATGATGGTATCCTTTTTTCTTTTATCTCAAAAACTTTATTATGCAAGCTATTTACAAATCCAATATTATCGTTTTCCTAATTGTATATTCCTCCTATTAGTTTGCATCCAATAAACGGCATTCAAAAATAAACATTTTTATCGCTTCATATCTTCTATAAAGGTTTTTTTGCAAATTGATAGAAATTATATATATGTTTTGATGATACCAATGTGTTTTAAGAAGATTAAATACATTAAATTTTCAGAACAGGAAATACAAGCTCTTTTTGGCCCTGAAGCCGCGAAAGATGAAGATCCCAGCCGTTTACGTGAATATTATGCATTAGTATGTACGGAAGTCCGCCCTCATACTATCTGGGGCTGTCCTAAAAGCAAAATAAGAAATTGCAAAGAAACCAAATTAAAAATAACTGTACTTTGAAAAAAGAATAATCAACCAACTACCAGAGTTGCTTTTTTAGCCAAATTATGCGCTATACACA
>JAEXDA010000080.1 GCA_023401925.1 Bacillota bacterium | reverse complement strand
GTGGAAATCATCATCTAAAGGCAAAAACACTTTAGCAAGTCCATTCAATCACCCCAATTTTTTATGATGTTATACCCAGTGCAACTGGGTATACGACCAAGCCCCGGATAACAGTTCTTCCGGGGTTGGTTTAAAACAAAATTTTCAATCTGCCCAACTTCGACTCTCCCCTCCATGCTTTTCCCCCTGCTTTTCCCCCGATTTGCCAGACACTCAGTTAAGAGTATAAAATATAGACATTAAGGAGCTGAGTGAACTAGTGGTAAACCGAAAGATTTATACAAAAGAATTTAAAGAACAAGCTGTACAGTTAATAAAAACTAGCGATCAACCTGTTAGCAAAATCGCTAAAGATCTGGGGCTCAACGCCAATATGCTTCGACGATGGCGTGATGAGTTAAAAGAATTTAAAGATTGTAGTTTTCCAGGGCAAGGTCATCGAAGCCAGGGACCGAGCTTGAAGAAGAAAATCGTCGGCTTAAAGAAGAACTCCTTACTGTTAAAATGGAGCGTGACATCTTAAAAAAAGCGTGTGACCTCGCGTCCAAAGGACGCGCCTTCTCAAAACCCCAGCAATGAAATATTGGGATATCAGCCAGACAGCTAAAGAACATAAGGACTATAGCATCCAGAAGATGTGCCAAATACTTAAAGTCTCGCATAGCGGCTATTATCAATGGTGCAATCGTGGCGATAGCCGTCACAAGAGGCAAGATCTTGAACTAAAGATAAAAATTAAAGCCATTTATGAGCAAAATCAAAAACGATATGGCAGCCCTCGTATTCATAGGAGCTTACGGTCGCAAGGAATTCGGTGCAGTCGCAAACGTGTTGAACGGTTGATGAGAGCAATGGGTATTAAGGCAATCCATAAGCGACAGTTTAAAGTTACTACTAAATCGGACCATAATTATCCGGTAGCTCAAAATATTCTAAGCCGTAATTTCCAATCTAACGGGCCTAATCAGAAATGGCTAACTGATATAACATATATTCGCACTTTTGAAGGATGGATGTATTTAGCCGCCGTCATGGACTTATATTCTCGCAAAATAGTTGGTTGGGCCATGTCAAAAACGATGACGGCTACATTGGCTACAACCGCACTGGAAATGGCTATTTATCGTCGCCATCCTTTAAAAGGGCTCTTACATCACTCCGATCGCGGAGTATAGTATGCTAGTAAAGAATATCAAGAACTATTGAAGAAACATGGAATGGTATGCTCTATGAGCCGTAAAGGTAACTGCTGGGATAATGCTCCTATGGAAAGCTTTTTCAGTACCTTAAAGGCTGAATGTATTGCCGGAAAAATCTATCTGACTAGAGATCAAGCCCAGTGCGCGATTTTCGAATATATAGAGGTTTACTACAACCGGAAACGGCTTCATTCCGCAATCGGTTATATGATCCCGGAA
Source organism: Bacillota bacterium (assembly GCA_023401925.1). Classification (GTDB taxonomy): domain Bacteria; phylum Bacillota; class UBA4882; order UBA8346; family UBA8346; genus UBA8346. The sequence continues at coordinate 2,422 of JAEXDA010000080.1, read as the reverse complement.
TTTTATGAAAATCAAAGAAAATACGCTTAATTCGGTGTCTAATCAACCGGGGGAAGACCATGCTAAATTCGTGAAAGGGAGGGGAAGGTATTTTTATTAAGGCTTTTGCTACAAGAAAACCATCAAACAACAATCTTGAATCCGCTCAATTAAAAAAGCTTCACTTTATGCTGCATCCTCCGACCTGCCCCTCCCTTTCACGTTCATACAGTACCGACGGTCAAAGGGAGAGGCATAGCAGTTAATGGACTCATGCCGATCAGGTTGCTGATGGGGTGAGTCGATCACACTTTGATCTTCTCCACTCCCCGCCCAATCAAGGCCACCCAATACCCTCGCGCATATGCGCGCACAGAATCCCGTCCATCAATGCCTGGCTGTATATCAACTCATCCTGGCCCTTCTCTGTTCCGTCCGGGAGCAATCGAAGCGATCCAATCTTTCTTGACCTGCCGGAGTTAACTCTTCATTCAATTGTTTCATGATTTGTTGCGGCTCTTCCCCGAGCTTCCGGTATTCCGGGTCATGGAAGACGATTTCGTCATGAATCTGGATTAAGCGCTCGAAGATGAATTGATAAATGCCACCGCTGGTAGAGTCGAGCATGTGGAGGACCTCCTTATTTTAGATGAAACATTAACCAATACTCTGGAACATATTTCTTCCTCTTCAAAAATAACACAATCAACAACAACCGTCAAGTTTAATTTTAAACCTTACGGTTAAAATGTAAACCTTTTTGACACATATTAAACTCACAAGTATAATCATGGTGAGGTGAAAAAATGGCGGTTAAAGAGGATGTTAAAGCAGCAATTGCTAAGGCCGGATGGTCCTTAAGCGCGGTGAATGATGAACTTAATAAACGGCATAACACCAAATATACTGTTCAAAATTTGAGCAATAAATTATCCCGAGGTTCGCTTCAATACCGGGAAGCAGTTGAAATTGCCGATATCATTGGGTTTGAAATTGAATGGAAACCGAAAAACTGATATTTTGGGCTTTTTAATCCTCGATCTTTTTAAAGTCGGTCAATCCTGATTAACCCTGGTATTATTGTACATTCTCTTAAATTCCAAACTTCTAGCCCCGGAATTGATTAACAGCCCCATTTCATGGACTTCTCTCGTTCAAATTTTAATCCTTATATTAATTTTCCTTAAATCAAGATTTGGAATTCCACTGGATTAATACATACAAGCGTGTGAATAAACAAACTTTCTCTCTTTTCGGCAAGTACCTAACAACCGAGATAACTAATATAAGATTTGGTATAAAAAACATTGACTAAGGTATACTAAATAATGGTTTTCATTAAAAACGAAGGAAGGTTAGATTGAACATTATGCTTGCAACTGCTGTCCAAAACAGTGTCGTTTTATGGAATCATTTAGCAAGTGGTGGCTTCTGTTAACCCATCAAAGTAATAGTACCATAAGTCTTCAAAATACTGCCAATACAAAGTTCAAAGATTGGTATCTTGATATTGATGGTCATACCGGTGATGTGATATTATGGGACCATCTCGCAAGTGGTGGTTTTTGGAAGCTAAATAATCAGGGTAATGATATCGTAAGTCTTCAAAATACTGCCGATACAAAGTTTAAAGATTGGTACCTTGATATCGATGGCTTGCCAAAGTACATCATATTGTATGTTAAGCGCAGACATAATTCATAGATACATATTTGAAACAAAAAGTCGGTGAGATCATTTTCCTCCTGAATAACATGTTGATTCTCATTAATTTTGATGACTCTGAAATCGTTACGTTCCCTATATGTAGCCCAGCTGCAAGTTTCTCCTTCATGAACATAAAAAGTCACATGTTCATTCGTATAATTTAAATCACCGGACGGGATAAAATTGTTATAGGTAGCAATATCGTTGATCCGGTCTCCGAAGTACCGATAAAACAAGGCCAACGGTTCCGGAAGCTTTTGACCGCTCTCCTGATTCTCAACTGGATCTTGTTTGCCAATAAAACTTTCTACAAGCTCAATCACTTTATTAAACCGGGTCTTCCAGTCCTCCATATCAAAAGTTCCCCCCATCACATTGACCCCCAATCTGATACCGGACATTTTTATTTATTGTTTTATATCATACTGAGTGGCCCTTCAACCGCGTTTCGAACTCCGGTTGAGGTATCATTTTTGATTGCTTCCAAATAGGGTCTGGCTTTACTATCGCTGATCATGCCCAAAGCCGGGCCGACATTTTATCTATCCAATTCATTGAGGTCTATATCGCTTCAATAGCTTCAATTTATCGGTCTCTTCTCTTGATTCAGCAATATCATAAGCGGACTGACCATAGTTATTCCTGGCATTCACATCAGCGCCCGCTTCGAGAAGCGCCTCCATCATCTCTTCACTCTCCGCTTCGGCCGCCATGACTATGAGCGGCGTATCTCCTT
>JAEXDA010000051.1 GCA_023401925.1 Bacillota bacterium | reverse complement strand
TGTGGTATACTTCATATTGTCAGCCTCCTTCGTTTTGTAGCTCTGTAATGAGCCTCTTCATTCTCATTATAACCTACGTGATAGCGAATGGAGTGCTGGCACTTCCATTATGTCTCCCCCTAAAGTGCTATTCATTACCCATATCTTTGGGATTAAATGGTAGGGAGCGGGCTAACTCAAAGAATAACATACCCTGGTTAAGTTTTTGGAGGCCACGCCACAATACTTTTACACCAGGATTACCATCACATTTACGCCCAAGAAACCCACCCAACTTTGCTATTAGTAAAACGGCTTCTTGAAGCGTTAATGGATGATCAGGAGGAATTTTAGTTTTATTGACCACGCAATATAACGTTTGCCATTCCTGGGTCTCTAGAATTATTTCACAGGATTGATTTGGAGTTACCCTTGCTTGTTAGGTTAACCAAATTAAACGCCAGGCGATCACTGAATACAGTGTAATTGCATTGATTAAACGGTCACTCATTTCCAGTTGTAGTTCCTCAATACGACAACCGCTTTTTAATGCGAAATGAAACCGTTCGATTTTCCAACGTTCCCGATACCATTGGATTTTTTGGATTGCTTCTGACTGATTGGTTACCGGCACCGTGGTTAAGAGTAACCATTCAATTGGATCTTCCCCTTCGGGAGTCTCAACTTCTCGGGCATATACCGCATAAAGCGCAACACTCTCTGGGTTTTTAGATTTAGTATGTGCGGCACAAACATTGACCGGACAGTATTGAATACTCAACTTTGCTTGACGCGGCGGAAGGTTCTGCTCCGGCTTCCGGGGGATATCAACCATGCATTGTCCCATTTTGGGAGATGAATGATTTGCTCCAAAAGAAGGTGATATTCCCCAATAATCCGACGATTATGGACTGCCCGGATTAAAAGATGGTCCTTTCTTTGAATGGCTTGTTCGAAAAATTCATAGATGTCAGCTTCTCGGTCACAGATGGTTACTGTTTGGATTGAATTAGGAATGTCTTGCAGACTCTCCGCATGCGCCTTTAACCACTTGAAGCTTTCTTTAGCTTCGATCGGAAGGTTACGTCGTTGGACCCTTTTTTGAGTCGGATAGTTTTCGCGAGACCAAATATTTTGGTAAAGTAGTCCAAGCGGTATTCCTTCTGGGCTAATAGCTAAAACGGAGTGCATGAGTAATCCAAGTGTCTGTTGATCTGTTGTATATGGGCCTAATCCCCTGGTGCTTTTATGACTAGTAAAATCTAACGCGCTTGAGTCTTGAATACACAAGACCAGCGAAAATTGTTTCATTCGCTCAATTGTATTAAAACGATGCGGTGCGATAATGGCTTGAGGTGATACCTTATCATTTTTAAAAAAATCGTATGTCGCTTTTGTTGTTGCCCAATTCGGGCAAGCGTCTGGAATTGATTTTTCGGGATTTTCTCCCAAAATCGTTGCGATATACATTAATCGATGAATTAATCTTTGGTCGGAGAGCGGCGCATTTCTAAATTCGTCACCAACAGAATTTTTGACGGGTTGGTCCATTTATGTGTGATTTCTCCTGATATTTTTGCTAAAAAATATTCAACAAAAATATCATAAAAACCTTGTCATTACTTGATTTTTTATTATTTCGATTCGATCAAATTGACAAATTTGATCAATTTGATCGAATTGTACCCCTCGTCACTAACTTATGGGTAATGAATAGCTTTTCGGAAGAGAGGGGGATGGCTCAAGAGTAACAATAAGCAAAATAGATCTCAGGAGGTGAGTCGCAGTTAGGCATTCAAATTACTTATTTCAACATATATAGTTGGTTTTATAGAGGCGTTGATCCAAAATGGGGAAGTTTGTACCGAACTTGTCAGAACGCGGGGGTTTCCTTAACTGTTATGAAGGCCTATGCTGCCGGAATGCTTCTCAGTGATAAGAATCGCCTTTTAAAAAAGCGCTGATCCCGGTCAAATGTTTGTATGAAAAACTGTCTTTTTCGTGTGGATATCGCAAATAGATGAGACAGACAGTTGAAGTATTTGGTAATTAAGCGAATGGAAAATCCCGTAATCCTTGGCTGGGATTTTACAGTTACCATTAAGTTTATCAATAAATCAAAAAGAAAGGGTGATCCACATGGCGAATCGTGTTTTAATTGCGTATTTTACGCATTCCGGAAATACAGGCGAAATCGCAAAACTGATTCGTGAGAATGTTGGAGGCGAATTGTTCGAGATTCAACCGGTGAATCCGTATCCGGATTCCTATAATACAGTGGTGGAACAGGCAAAAAGAGAAATCCGGCAGGGCTACAAACCTGTATTAAAATCTAAAGTCGATGCTCTTGGATCTTATGACACTATATTTGTAGGTTCTCCAAATTGGTGGAGTACCATAGCGCCTCCCGTTGCTACTTTTTTATCAGAAAGCGATTTATTGGGCAAAACTGTTGTGCCGTTCTGTACCCACGGCGGAGGCGGACTGGGAAGAGCCGAAAAGGACATTGCGACATTGTGCTCTCAATCTACAGTTCTTGATAGTTTTGAAATCTACGGAAGCGGGGGAGGCAATGCCCAGTCCAAGGTCACTCAATGGCTGCAAAGCATAGGAATCGTTCTCAAATAAAGGTCTGCATTGGGAAATTTTCTAATAGGGGGGTGTTGTTCTGAAATGTTCAGCGAGAAGGCCGGCGCCATGAGAGCCTGAAAATCGCTCATCTTCCCATGTACGGGCTAATAAAATGTTGAACGGCAGCAAAGAAACCTTGAACGATACGGTGACGTAGTAGATGCCCTATACCTTTGTTAACATTATGGACATCAAATCCGGTTGTAGCCTTTAAATTCCAGCGTTTGAACTTTCAGTTTATATGAACTTTATATTGCATTTTGGAGACAATATGTTATACTGCTAATAAATGTTTCATTTAGCATTTATTTTTCATAGACATCTGGATAATATATTGGGGACGAATCAGAAAGAAGTATGGGGATTGAAAATATTTTGCAACATGATGAGTCTCTTTTTATTTTGGTAAGATTGAAAACGATTGCAATTAGTTTGCCTTACAATCAATTTTGGATTGGCTGAAAAGGTATTTGTTATTTTTCCAAAAGAGTCAGCAGTTGGATAGAGTTTTTTAGGTCGTGTTTTTGGAAATTAAGTCGGGTTTAAACGGGCTTTTTTGCAAACCTTACCATTTCGATGGATTTTACAAATGAGTTTTACGGTAGAACCCGGGCTGATTATTTTGATTAGCATTGGGAAATCATGATAGATGGACTTTTTAACTTATTATAATAAGCATGAAAGGTGATATTTCTAATTTTCAATTTTGCAATCGATTTCAAAAATATTTGATGTCTGACATTCAATATTTCGTTATAGCGATAATGTCTAAGTTATTGAATTCTTATCGCTTGACTTCTCAACACAATTTGGAAAGGAGGTTTTTCGCAAATTTGAATCACCAAGGGTTTTAGTTAACAGATGAACAATCAAATATATGAACAAGGGGTGTAAGCGTGAAAAAGAGTCATTTATTGGGGACTACAATTTTAGTTCTTGTTGCAATCGTTTTCATTTCTTATCTTGGTCCATTAGGGATGGCTTCTGCTGCCAACAAGGGTGAAATTTTAATTGGGTGTTTGCAGGATACGACTGGAGTGACCTCTATCCTTGGTAAAATGATCGAGTCCGGCGCAAAATGGGCGGTTGATGAAATCAACAGCCAGGGAGGAATTAAGGGACGAAAAGTCAAGTTGGTCTCCTATGACACCAAAGGTGAAGTTCAGGAAGCAATTAGTGCTTTTACCCGTATGGTTACGAAAGACAAGGTCAGTGCGATTATTGGCCCGCCGGTAGCGAATATTGGAATTGCCATCGCTCCGATTTCGGAACAGTACAATGTTCCGGTCCTGGGATTTGCCATGGACAACCGGGCAACCATCAAAGGCAATGGTCAACCCTATAAGAATATGTTTTTGCTTCAACCTTCCTCCGATCAGCAGGGTGATATCATGGCCCATTATGCTGTCCAGGAAAAACAATTCAAGAATTTCGGCATTATTTACAATCAATCTAATGCTTATTCATTATCGCTGGTCGAGGCATTCAAGAGGACCCTTAAAGGGCTCAATGGCGCTTCAATCAAAGCGGAAGTTCCTTACCAAGCCAATGATAAAGATTTTAAAACCTTGCTCAGCAAGATTAATTCTGCAAAAGTTGACGTAATCTATGCTCCCAACTATACCCAGGAATTGGTGCTTATTGTACAGCAGGCAAGGGCGATCGGATATGATGGCCCAATCATCTGCGGCCTGGATGCGGCGCCTCCGTTTCTCGATCTGACGGGTCCGGAAGCCAATGGCGTTGTCTATATCAACAATATTACGGACAATGACCCCAAGGTTCAAGAGATCTCAAGAGAATATAAGGAAAAGAATCGGAATAATCCTACGAATAAATTTTTCTTAGGATATGATGTTATTGGTGCTTTGACTCAGATTATCGGTAAAGTTGGCGACAATCCGATTAAAATCCAAAAAGCAGTTGAAAATCTTAAAGCATATCCCGGCGTTACCGGCGATATTACCATCAACCCCAAAACGCATCAGACCAAGGGTCTATCCATGTATATGCATGAAATCAAAGATCAAAAGAACACCTTTATCAAAAAATATTCAGTTCCCGAGAAATAAACAAAGATTACTCGAGCATAAAAGCTACTCGATTATAAAAAAGCTAATCGATCCTGAAAAGCTGTTTCTAAGAGGAATCGGAAATCGTAAGGGATTGCATATCCGATATTCAATATCGGATATGCAATCGATAAAATCATTTGAACAGGCACTCTGACAAAGATGAACGTTTCATAACAGTTCGTTTTCTTTTAGAATAGTTTGATATGGATAAAGGAGAAGACATGTCGCTGCAAATACTGATTAACGGGTTAGCGCTTGGATCCGTCTACGCGCTGATATCAGTGGGATTCGCTTTGATATTCAATGTTTTGAAGTTTTCCAATTTCTCACACGGCGCTTTAATGATGTTGAGCGCTTTTATCGGTTATTATGTGTCTGCCAAAACTGGTTGGTCGCTTTTTCCGGTGATCATCGTCTCCATGCTGGCAGGGGGACTGGTTGCGCTTCTAGGTGAGCGGGTTGCTTTTAGAAAAATAACTCTGCGAAATACATCACCCATCTACTATTTTGTATCATCGATTACTTTGGGTACTTTATATGAAGCAATCGTTACCATTTGTGTCGGTCCCAATTTTTATAACTACCCGCGTTTTTTTAAAAACCCTGTCATTAAATTGGGAGATATAATAATTTCAACCTCTGATTTTATTATGTTCCTTATTTCAACTTTGGCATTAATTTTGCTAGTTTTATTGATTCAGAAGACCAGATTGGGAAGGGGACTGCGTGCGGTTTCGTTTGAGAGGGAAACAGCCGGTCTTATGGGAATCGATTCCATCCGGATTATCCAATTTGCTTTTTTGCTCTCCGGCGCTTTGGGAGGACTAGCCGGCGTATTTTTAGGGATTAATTATACTTTGTATCCTCAACTTGGCAATTTAGTGGTTAAGGGTTTTATTGCTTCAGTTATCGGCGGACTCGGCAGTATTTCAGGCGCAGTAATCGGCGCTTTTTTACTTGGCTTAGTGGAAACTTCGCTGATTGCATTTATTGGTACAGCTTATACACCTGTATTTACCTTCCTGATTATGTTGATGTTTTTGATTGTTCGTCCCCGGGGTATTGCAGGTTCAAATATTCAAGAAAAGGCATAAAGAAAGAAATGGCCTAAAAGTTAGGAGAAATTCAATGGAATTTTATCTTTCGATTCTTACTTTTGCTTTTATATCCATTATTTCAGTGGTCGGGGTCTATGTGCTTACTGGTTTGACAGGTATGTTTTCTTTGGGACAGGGCGCCTTTATGGCAATTGGCGCGTATGTTTCGGCGTCATTGGTGGTAAAAGCGGGATTACCCTTTGGAATTGCCGCAATATTAGCCATAGCCGTCAGTGTTCTGGTCGGTTTTATCGTGGGCTTGCCAATCATCCGTTTAAGACGGGATTATATTTCCTTAGTTACATTGGGATTTGGAGAAGCAATCACTGCTTTGCTCAATCAGATGGTATCGATTACCGGCGGAGCCAATGGTTTTTCGGGAATCCCCAAAAAGACGACTTTTTTATTGACTTTGATTTCAATTATCGTTTGTATGGCGATGGTGGCTTATTTCAAAAAATCGAAATTTGGAAGACAATGTATCGCCCTAAGAAGTGATGAGCTTGCGGCGAAGGCAATGGGTATCAACGTACCCCGTATCAAGATGATCGTTTTTCTGTTCTCGGTTGGGTTAACAGCCTATGCCGGTGTTTTATATGCTTTTTATACAACCTATGTCGAGCCCGGGTTATTCGGGTGGAAAAAAAGCGCCGAATGGGTGATTATGGTGTTTTTCGGCGGTGTTAACAGTTTGACGGGATCTGTTTTTTCTACGCTGATACTCACCGTACTTCCTGAAACTTTACGGTTTGCCTCCCAATATAGAATGGTGTTTTATGCCATATTAGTATTACTGATCATCAATTACAAGCCGGCCGGATTATTTGGTGAATGGGAATTGTCTTATCAAAACATCAAAAAAATTTTCACGGGTAAAAGAAGGGAAGAAAAAAGAAATGTTACTTGAGCTGAAAAATGTCAGTAAAAATTTTGGTGGTGTCAATGCCATTATTGATTTTTCCCTCACGGCCGACAAGGGCGATATTACGGGTATCATTGGTCCCAATGGCGCTGGCAAGACAACGATATTTAATGTGATTTCCGGCGTGTACCCTGCAAGTTCCGGTGAAGTATTTTTGAATGATCTCAATATTACCAGAATGGAACAATATAAAATTGCTAAGCTCGGTATTTCACGAACTTTTCAGAACATCAGATTATTCAAGGGTTTAACGGTCTTGGAAAATGTGATGTGTGCATTTGATGCGTTTTCGCACTATTCGGTTTTCGAAAGCTTTTTCCCCTCACCCAGAAGATTAAGAGAAGAAAAACGCGGACGCGAACTATGTGAGCATCTTCTGGAGGTCGTGGATTTAATTAATTATAGAAACGAGCGCCCGGAAAATTTGGCTTATGGTTTGCAAAGGCGGCTTGAAATAGCCCGTGGACTTGTATGTAACCCAAAGGTTTTTTTGCTGGATGAACCCGCAGCGGGTTTGAATCCGACCGAAGTTGGAGAATTAACCGAGCTTATAGCCGGTTTAAGCCAAAAATTCGGGTTTGCCATTCTATTGATCGAGCATCGTTTGGAGTTGGTTATGGGACTTTCCCATCGAATTTACGTGCAGAACTTTGGAAATACCATTGCTGCCGGAACACCGAGTGAAATCCGTGCCAATACTGAGGTTATTAAAGCATATCTCGGTGAAGAGGAGGGTTGCGGATGCTGAAAATATCGAACCTGAGTGCCAGTTACGGCTATGTTAAGGCGCTTAAATCCGTTTCCATCGAGACCGAAAAGGGTCAAATCGTTAGTATCATCGGGTCCAACGGCGCTGGAAAATCCACCTTGTTACGTTGTATTTCCGGTTTGGTCAGGCCGACAGAGGGAAACATTGAATTTTTAGGAAAAAAAGTGCCCAATAAAGTCCATGAAATCGTAAAAATCGGAATCGTTCATGTTCCGGAAGGACGACATACTTTTTCCGGTCTTACTGTCAATGACAATCTCCTGGTTGGCGGGTATCTTTTTTCCGGAAAAGTACTTCATGAAAATATTCAAAAGATCTATCACCTCTTTCCAATTTTAAAGGAAAGATCCCATCAGTTTGCCGGAACCTTATCCGGCGGTGAACAGCAAATGCTGGCTATCGGACGGGGACTGATGGCAAATCCGAAGATTATTTTACTAGACGAACCTTCGCTGGGATTAGCTCCGCTGATCGTCAATCAAGTATATCAGCTTATTTCGGCGATTCGAGATAGCGGGATAACGGTATTGCTGGTGGAACAAAATGCCAAAAAAGCGCTGAGCCTATGTGATAAAGCTTATGTTCTTGAAAATGGGCGAATTACTTTAGCCGGTACCGGAAAAGAGCTTCTTTGCTCGCCGGCGGTTAAGAAGGCCTATCTTGGAGAGTAAATCTTTAATGTACCTGTAAATAATATTCCAACGGAGAACTGGATAAAGATGGAACAAAAAAATGATATTCTCGAAAAAATCGGTTTTAAAGTTGTCCACCTGGGGATCAATGCAAGCGATCCAAAAACGGCATTGGCTACTGCTCAATGGTTTGAAACGTTTTTCGGGTGGCCGGTGGAAGAAGGAACCCAATCGATTTATGCCGGACCCAAACTTGAGATTATGAAAGGCGGCGGCCGGGGTACCCATGGTCATATCGCGGTTGCGGTAAACGATATTCATGAGGCCAAAGCCTATTTGGAAGGAAAAGGCTGTACCTTTCAGGATGAATCCGCCAAGTATGATGCGGAGGGAAATTTGATCGTAATTTATTTCAAGGATGAAATTGCCGGTTTTGCCGTGCATTTACTGCAAAGATAAAAATGTCACAAAGGAGAATAGCAAAATGATTCGCAATTGGAACGAAGAATCTCTCGACCATCGTAATGCGTTGCTTTATGCGATGGGAGTATCGCCTGAGGAAGCGAAACGTCCCGTGATCGGCATCGTCAATTCATGGAACGAGATGAACCCGGGGCATTTTCATTTCAAAGAAGTGATTGAAGGGATTAAGGATGAAATTAACAAAGCTGGTGCACTGGCTCGCGAGTTACCGGTTTTGGGTATATGCGACGGTATTTGTTCCAATACGCCGGGAGATCGATATACACTGCCGACTCGTGATTTAGTCTCGTCCGAAGTGGAGACTGTGGCCGAGCTTAATATGCTTGACGGCATGATTTTGCTGGCAAGTTGCGATAAGGTCGTACCGGGTATGTTAATGGGCATCATGCGGGTCAATATTCCAGCGGTCATGTTTACCGGCGGTTTTATGGCCCCGGGTTTTCATAACCAAAAAATGATAACTTTGACCCATACCAAACAGGCTTATGCCGCTTACATTGCCGGGGATATGAGTAAGGAAGAATATAAGGATATCGTCCGCAATGCCTGTCCGACACCGGGAGCCTGTCCTTTCATGGGGACAGCCAACACCATGTGCGCTACGGCAGAGATTTTAGGATTCTCACCCGACGGAAATGCCAGTATAAGAGCGCAAAGCTCTGAGTGGCGCGAGATGGCTTTAGAAGCAGCCCGGAAAATTGTTCAGCTTGTAAAAAACGAAACCCGGCCTCTTGATGTAATCAACGCCGATAATTTTGAAAATCTGGTCCGTTACATGATGGCTACAGGGGGGTCGACCAATTCTATCCTGCATATTCCGGCTATCGCCCGGCAGGCGGGCATTGAGATTACACCCGAGTTCTTTGATGAGATCAGCCGGGATGTTCCGGTGATTAGTGCAATTTATCCAAACCACAAAAGCTATACGATGGCTGAATTCTCTGAAGCGGGCGGATTGGGCGCTGTACTTAAGGAACTTGCCGCAGCCGGTAAGATCAAAACTTCCGCCAAGGGCATGTTCGGGACCATTGAGGATAAGATTGCCAAATCGCAAAACAAGAATCAAGACGTGATTCATGAAGTAGGCCATCCCATTAGCGTTCAGGGAGGCCTGGCCGTATTAAAAGGCAACATTGCTACAGAAAGTGCGATTGTTAAGTTTTCGGCGGTTGATAAAGAAGCTTTAAACTTTAGCGGACCCGCCAAAGTTTACGATTCTCAGGACGATGCCTGGCAAGCGATTCTCAAAGATGAAATTGTTGCCGGGGATGTAGTCGTTATTCGTTATGAAGGCCCGAAAGGTTCTCCCGGAATGCCTCATATGGAGACTTTTATGGCCGCCGTATTGGGGAAAGGGCTTGGAACCAAGATCGCACTGGTTTCCGATGGCCGCTTTTCAGGGGCTACAGGGGGATTGGCAATCGGTCATGTGTCTCCCGAAGCGTATGAGGGTGGAAATATTGCCTTATTGAAAAACGGGGATGTCATTCATATTGATATTGAAGCCAGAAAATTAACGGTTAATGTTTCGGATGAAGAATTTGCAAACCGCAAACGGCACTGGAACAAAATTGAAAAACCGGCCGCAGGATGGTTGAAACTTTATAAGAAGTGTACTTCATCTGCAGATAAGGGCGGGACGATTTATTGGGAATGACCAGTATTTTGATGAAACGGTTCGAATGATTGACTTTCCATCATTGAACGGCTATCATTGAAATGTTAAATTATTCAATTTGTGGATGGAGTCTCAAATGATTAATATGAAGAAAGTTGCCAAAGACGCCGGAGTGTCCATTAGCACTGTGTCCCGTGTTCTTAGCGGGAGTGACCTCGTCAAGGAAAAAACCAAGACAAGAGTTCTTGAAGCAGTGAGCCGTCTTCATTATCAGCCCAATATCCTGGCAAAAGGACTCAAACTGGGTTACACCAACACGATTGCGTTGATGCTGCCCAGTATTGAAAATCAGATTTTTCCCGTGATTACGCGGGGAGTTGAAGATGTTGCCCGGAAAAATGGATTTACGGTTGTTCTTTGCAATACTGATGAAGATATGAAAGTTGAAAGGGACTATATCGATAAATTGAAAACCAGGTTGATCGATGGTTTTATTGTAGCGTCCATGCTGCCGGGTAGTGACCATATTCGGGCGTTGTGCGCTGAAGATTTTCCAGTGGTTCTAACGGGCCGTTATTATGATGACACCATCAGTACCGTTGCAATTGATAATTATCATGCCGCTTATGACGCGGTTTGTTATTTGATTAAAACGCATCATCAACGAATTGCTCTAGCTCTCGGAAGGATGGAACTTTCTATTTATCAGCAGCGGTATCAGGGTTATATCGATGCACTTCGGGATCATGGTTTTGAAATCGATCCAGAGCTTGTTATTCATGAAACGAATGGCACCAATAGTTTTTATTATTTGACCCAGGAAATTTTAAAAAAAACCCCGAGGATTGACGCCATTTTTGCCAGCAGCGATCCCAAGGCCATCGTGATTATGCGTGCTATCCAAGATATGGGTTTCCATATTCCTGAGGATATTTCGGTCTTGGGATTTGACAACATTGAAATCAGTGCGCTGGTTGAACCGCCTCTTTCTACTGTATCGCAGCCTTTATATGAAATAGGAGCCCTTGCAGCCAAAAAGGTGATTCAAATGATTAAAGGTAAAGGAACCGTCAAACCTTCCATCGATTTTTTGAAAACTGATTTAATTATTCGAAAATCGACCCGGTAAGTTTTAAAGGAGGAGATCGCCATGAGAAACCGGCTGGGGATTAATTTTTGGAATTGGATCGATGCGTTTAGTGATAAGGAACTGTATCTGTTTGAAAAAGCCAAACAGTTTGGATTTGATTCTTGTGAAATAGGCATGGTGAACACTGATTTTGACTATGCCGCCGTCAGAAAAATTGTTGACGAACTCCAGATGGAGTTAACGCTTTGCGGGGCATTCATTAAGGGAAGAGATATTTCCAGTTTTGATGAGCAGATTCGGCAAAACACGAAACGGTATTTCTCCGATTGCTTTGAGGCGGCAGAAAAGGCGGGGGCAAAAATTTTCGGGGGTCCGGTATATGCCGGTGGCGGCAAAACGCATCTCTTGAGCCCCGGTGATCAAAAGCGGGAATGGGATTATGCGGTGAAGGGTCTTGCAGAAATGTCCTGCCTCGCAAAGAATTATGGGGTGATGATTGCACTGGAACCGATAAACCGTTACCGTACCAGTGTTGTTAATACGGTTGAACAGGCTTTGAAAATGGTTTCAGATATTGGAAGCCCCAATGTGGGTATTCTTTTCGATACTTATCAGGCCGGCATCGAGGAAGATGATATAATGGATGCGCTTCGGCTGGTGTGTAAGGCCGGTAAACTAGTTCATTTTCATGCTTGTGGCTCCAATAGGGCAGCGCCGGGCCTTGGACATTTGCCATGGCTTGAGTTGGTAAAAATTTTAAAAAAGTACAACTATACGGGACATATAACCATCGAAAGTTTTCCGGCGGGTGGAATGGATGGCGCTTGGCGTCAACTGGATACGAGTCCGGATCAATTGGCTCAAAAAGGGATTCACAATCTGAAGAATTTATTGACAATGTAAGAGTTTTTTTTATTTTTGATTTTGAAAACGATTGCATTTATAAAACAAGGGAGCGGTGAGCTATGGCGGCATTTGAAAAATTTAATTTTAAAAATTTAGATGAAATCCGGGAAAAAGTACTTCAATTAGGGGCTGAAATCCGTTTCAGCGAAGATTTATCCCCCTTGTCAAAGCAGGTAAAAATCAATAAATATACCACACCGAACTCAATAGCCATTTTGCCGATGGAGGGCTGTGATAGTGAACGGGACGGCAGTCCATCCGAACTGGTAAGAAGAAGATATGAACGTTTTGCATCGGGCGGGGCGGGGCTTATTTGGTATGAAGCCTGCGCAGTGGTGCATGAAGGAAGAGCCAATCCCTTGCAAATGTATTTAACTCGGAGCAATGTATCGGCCTTTACGGAAATGCTCAAAAAGGCCAATGCGGCGGCAGCTAACTCTTGCGGCAGCAGTCATCAGCCGGTCAGTATCTTGCAGCTTACCCATTCGGGGCGCTATTCCCGACCGGATGATAAACCGGCGCCTTTGGTACCGCAACATGATCCGTTGCTTGATCCGCGGGTTTCCTTGAACCCTGATGCACCGGTCCTTTCCGATGATTATTTGGACGGTTTGGTTGAAAAATATGTCCAATCGGCTGTCCTAGCAAAAGAAGCCGGATTTGACGGGGTTGACATCAAATCCTGTCACCGCTATCTGCTTTCGGAAATCCTTGCAAGCCATACCCGTGAAGGTAAATATGGCGGAAGTTTTGAAAACCGGACTCGTCTTTTGCTTACGATTATTAAGGAAGTCCGTCAAGCCGTCGGCAATGATTTCATTATTGCTTCACGGTTCAATGTGTTTGATGCCCATCCCTATCCTTATGGTTGGGGTGTCGATAAAACCGATTGCTGGCAGCCAGATTTAACCGAACCGGTCCGTTTGACTGAATTATTAGTAAAAAATGGGGTTGACCTGCTAAGCAATTCTTCGGGGAATCCTTATTTCCGTTTTCCACAAGTTACAAGGCCTTTTGATCAACCGACCCTCGGTGGCGAAACTCCGAGCGAACACCCCTTGGAAAGTGTCGCTAGACTGTTTGGGTTCAGCCGTAAAATTCAACAACTGGCAGGGGAGATTCCCGTCGTCGGCAACGGCTATAGTTGGCTGCGCCAGTTTTTAGCCAACGCCGGCGCCGCAAACTTAATGGAAAACGGCTGCAAAATGGTGGGAATCGGGCGCGAAGCTTTTGCTTATCCGGATGCACCCAAAGATATTTTAACAAAGGGCGCGATGATACCCAACAAATGTTGTATTGCCTGCAGCAAGTGCACCCAGATTATGCGCGACCATGGACGTACCGGTTGTGTCATCAAAGACGGCTTAGTTTATATGCCCCTTTACAATGAAGCTAGAAATGCTGCAGAAAATAATCATTAATGGAGGGTTTGAAATGGCTGAGCAACAAAAACTTATCAATCGGAAAGGGCGGGTTGTTGCGCCCGGAAAAACCGATTTTATAACAAGCAATGTAAACGATCCCGGTCCGGGCCAGGTTTTAATCAAGATTATTTCCAGCAGTATTTGCGGGAGCGATCTTCATATATTTAAAGGAAAACACCCGGCTGTTTCTCTTCCCGCAACCATTGGCCATGAATTTGCCGGTGATGTCATCGCTGTGGGCAAGGATGTTCAAACTGTCACCGTTGGAGATCGGGTCACGGTAGAGCCAGTCATCGTCTGTGGAAAATGTGAAGCCTGCCGTCATGGAGAGTATGGCTATTGCGAAAATATAAGTTTCACATACCGGAATGGGGACGGAGCGATGGCTGATTATATCACCGTTTTTGAGCCCTATGTTTATAAATTGCCGGGTCATCTTTCTTATGATGGCGGTGCGTTAATAGAGCCTTTGGCTGTCGCCACCCATGCTGTACGGAGAGCCGGAATTCAATTGGGTGAAAAACTTCTCGTTATCGGCGCGGGAGCGATAGGATTGTTGACGGCGGCGTTATGCCGCAGGACAGGCGCTAGTGAAGTGGCAATTGTCGACTTTTCGGCTGCAAGATTAAAATTAGCGTTGGAATTGGGCGCTACAACGGTGATTCATCCCGAAGAACAGGATGTGTTGGAGAAAGTTCATATGCTCACTGACGGTAGGGGGATGGATAAAACCTTTGAATGTGTCGGTAGGGAATCAACTTTTCGCCAAGCGATGATGGCATTGAAAAAAAATGGCTTGGCAACCATTGTCGGAATTTTTGAAGAAAAAGAAATTCAAATTCCGGTTACCCGTTTCATAACGCATGAGATCAAGGTTCAGGGTTCTCAGGGTTATTGTTGGGATTTTCCGGCGGCTTTAAAAATGTCGGAAGAGATTCCTATTGAAAAGTTGATTACCCACACATTTAAACTCGCCGAACTTCAGCAGGCCTTGGAAACATCTTTGGATAAAAACTCAGGCTCCGTTAAAGTGATCCTAAAGCCTTAACATCAAGGAGGAAAGCATGTCGAAGACAGCAATTGTAACCGGAGGAAGCCGTGGAATAGGTTTTGCAATTTCAAAACAACTAGGAATGGATGGCTATCAGATTGTCATTATGGCGGTAAGCCCGTTGGAAAAAAACCAAGAACGGTTAGAGGAATTAAAACAACTAGGAATCGATTATCTTTATGTCCAGGGCGATGTTTCCCAAAGCGGCGACCGGGAGAAATGTGTTAACCAGGCAATTTCTTGCTTTGGAAGCATCGATGTGCTGGTCAACAATGCGGGTGTGGCCCCGCTGGTAAGGACCGATTTACTGGAAATGTCCGAAGAAAGCTTTGACCGGGTGATCGGCATTAATACCAAAGGCACCATGTTCATGACCCAACTGGTTGTCAAACAAATGTTAAAGCAGGAAATCAAAGAAAAAAAGCGCGGGGTTATTGTCAACATCTCTTCGTGTTCCGCCGTGGTCTCATCCACATCCCGGGGGGAATATTGCATTTCCAAAGCGGGCGTCTCGATGTTGACCAAACTCTATGCCGACCGTCTGGCCGGCGATGGCATTTATGTATATGAGGTACGACCGGGTGTTATTTTTACCGATATGACAACCGGAGTAAAAGAAAAGTACAATAAACTTTTAAATGAGGGCGCATTTCCGATCAAGCGCTGGGGACAGCCGGAGGATATTGGAGCTGCTGTATCCGCATTTTGTTCGGATCGTTTTCTTTATACAACCGGCAATTATATCGATGTTGACGGCGGTTTTCACATTCAGCGGTTGTGAAGACGGATGCCTTGAGGGGGATAAAAGATTGTCCAGCGGTATAATCAATGTCAGCGGGTATGAAATCTCGGTGTTTTCTTATAACACGATCATCGTGGGAACGGGGGCTGCCGGGTTTAATGCGGCAAACCGGCTTTACAGTTGCGGTCAGCGCGATATCGCCATGGTTACCGATCATGTCCTGGCTGGAACTTCCCGCAATACGGGTTCGGATAAACAAACCTATTATAAACTTACCTTGTCCGGCGATGCAGCGGATTCCGTTGCTGAACTTGCCAAAGCCCTTTTTGACGGTGAATGTGTCGATGGAGATATCGCTTTGACTGAAGCCGCTTTATCGACGAAATGTTTTTTGAATTTAGTGGAACTCGGAGTGCCGTTTCCCCAAAACCGTTATGGCGAATTTGTAGGGTATAAGACAGATCATGATCCTGGCAGAAGGGCCACTTCGGTTGGACCGTATACTTCGAAAATAATGACGGAATGTCTGGAACGTTCGGTTCAAGAAAAAGGGATCCGAATTTATGACAAAATGCAAGTTATTAAAATCCTGGCCGGGGATGGGAAATTATATGGCTTGTTATGTCTAAATCTTCAGAACATCGCTGATAAAGCTCAAAGATTTGTGGCCTTTTGTTGCAAAAATGTTATTTATGCCACCGGTGGTCCCGCCGGTATGTACGCGGACTCGGTCTACCCTCTCGGCCATTATGGTGCCAGCGGACTAGCCTTTGAAGCCGGAGTGGCCGGGAAAAACTTAACCGAGTGGCAATACGGCCTGGCGTCGATAAAGCCCAGATGGAATGTTTCCGGCACTTATATGCAGGTTTTACCCAAATTTATCTCTACCGACCCAAACGGTAGGAATCAACGGGAGTTTCTGTTGGATTTTTTTCCGAGTCGAACCGAAATGTTGAACATGATATTTCTCAAAGGGTATCAATGGCCTTTTGATGTACGGAAGATTGACGGCGGCTCTTCCGTTATCGATCTCCTGGTTCATATTGAAAGCAATCTCAAAGGGCGGCGTGTTTTTCTTGATTTCCGGGAAAACCCCGGTAATGTTGAGATCGACTATACGGCTCTCTCCAAAGAGGCCGTAGATTATTTGAAGAAGGCCGGGGCCACTTTTGGAAAGCCGCTTGATCGTCTGCGCCATATGAACACCCCGGCCATCACATTCTATCAAGATAAAGGCGTTGATTTATCAACTACGCCGCTGGAAATTGCCTTATGCGCCCAACATAATAACGGCGGACTTAGTATTGATATGTGGTGGCATACCAATCTTCAAGGCTTTTTTGCTGTCGGCGAGGTCAGCGGGACTCATGGTGTGTACCGGCCAGGCGGCAGTGCATTGAATGCGGGACAAGTCGGTTCCACCCGGGCGGCCCAATATATTGCCCGACATCGCCAAGGGGAAGGGCCGGTATTGGAGGATTTTTTCAATCAATGCCGTCATTTATTGGCAAGTACCATCGCCACCAGTGAAGGAGTAATTGGAGAATCCGAAAATGTCCGGCAGCTTTGGGACCAGGCGACTAGGGACATGAGCCGCTATGGCGCCGCAATTCGCGACACCATAGGCATCCGGGAATGCTTGGCTAAAGATAGGGAAATGCTTACTAATTTTGAAACAAAGGTTAAGATTAAGGATGTTCAGGATTTGAACAAGGTATTCCGGCTTTATGATATGCTGATCAGCCAGTATGTCTATTTAAGCGCCATAGCCGATTATATCGAAAACAGTGGAAAAAGTCGCGGTTCTGCTTTGTATTCCAATCAGCAAGGTAAGTTGCCTGCTGCAAATTTACCGGAGGTTTTTCGTTATATGTTGGACGATGGCTCACGGCGTCATTTCATTCAAGAAGTATGGTACCGGGCTCAAAAATGCGATTTTACCTGGCGCAAGATTCGTGAAATCCCCGCTGGTGACGATTTTTTTGAAAACGTTTGGCGAAATTACCGTGAAAATGAGAATATCTATTGAAGGGAATAAGCCTTCTTAATGGAATTATTAATGGAATTAAGCTTGAATCGTTTAAAAAATAGAGTTCGCCGTTGGAATCTTGGGGAGGTTTATGAGTGTATAAAATTATCAAAAAGGAAGTATTGAATCCCACAGTCAAATTAATGGAGATTGAAGCCCCATTGATCGCTAAAAAAGCTGAACCGGGCCAGTTTATCATTTTCCGGATCCATGAAGACGGGGAGCGGGTCCCATTAACCATTGCCGATTACAACCGGGAAACAGGAACGGTCACCATCATTTTTCAGGAGGTGGGCAAATCCACCAAACTCCTGGGTAGCATGAATGAAGGGGACTTCTTGCTTGATTTCGTAGGTCCGCTTGGGGTGGCTTCCCACTTTGAAGGATTGAAAAAAGTAGCGGTGATCGGCGGCGGTCTTGGGACTGCCATTGCCTATCCCCAGGCCAAAAAGCTTCATCATATGGGCGCCGAAGTTGATGTCATTGTCGGATTTCGCAACAAGGATCTAATTATCCTGGAACAAAGAATGCAGGAAGTGAGCAACCGTCTGTTCGTAGCGACGGATGACGGTTCTAACGGCACGAAAGGTTTTGTAACCGATATCTTAAAGAAATTGATCGAAGAGGGTAACCGTTATGACATGGTTATCGCTATTGGACCTTTGATCATGATGAAAATGGTCAGCAATTTGACAAAAGCTTACGGCATTAAAACCGTGGTTAGCATGAATCCGGTGATGGTGGATGGGACGGGAATGTGCGGCGGCTGCCGGGTAACGGTGGGCGGTCAAATAAAATTCGCTTGTGTTGACGGCCCTGATTTTGACGGACATGAAGTCGATTTTGACGAAGCCATGCGCAGGCAGATGATGTATAAAAGTGAAGAAAAACATGCTCTCTCCGACCACGAGTGTAAACTGGAGGGTCTTAAAAATGCCTAATATGTCACTAAGCAAAGTAAAGATGCCGGAACAAGATTCGGCGGTCAGAAATCAAAACTTCCTAGAGGTGTCTTTGGGATACACCGAGGAGATGGCTAAAGAAGAGGCCCAGCGCTGTTTACAGTGCAAAAATAAGCCTTGTACCCAAGGGTGCCCTGTTAATGTTCAGATTCCCGAATTTATCAAACGATTGGCGGAGGGGGACTTCAGCGCCGCCTATCAAAAGATCAAAGAGACCAATAGTCTGCCCGCCATCTGCGGCAGAGTATGTCCTCAGGAGTCACAATGTGAAAAGTATTGTGTCAGGGGAAAAAAGGGTGAACCGGTTGGAATTGGACGGCTGGAACGTTTTGTAGCCGATTGGGCAATGGAGAACTTGGCTTCTGCCGTGGCAGAAGCCGAAGCAGAAACCATTCCAAAGAATGGCCGGAAAGTGGCTGTGATTGGTTCGGGGCCTGCCGGACTGACTTGCGCGGGGGATTTGGCTAAAATGGGCTATCAAGTCACCATATTTGAGGCCTTCCACATACCCGGAGGAGTGCTGATGTACGGCATACCGGAGTTCCGGTTGCCGAAAGCATTGGTTCAAAGGGAAATTGATAACGTAAGGCAATTGGGTGTATCCATTCAAACCAATATGGTTATTGGCAAAGTATTTTCCCTGGATGAGCTGATGGCCGAAGGGTATCAGGCCATATTTATCGGTTCCGGGGCCGGATTACCTAGTTTTATGGGCATACCGGGTGAAAATTTGAACGGAGTTTATTCGGCCAACGAATTTCTTACCCGGATTAATCTGATGAAAGCCTATCAATTTCCTAAAAGCGATACTCCGGTTAAAGTGGGAAGAAAAGTGGCGGTATTCGGCGGCGGAAATGTTGCGATGGATGCAGCCCGAAGTGCTAAAAGGCTCGGAGCCGAACAGGTATATATCATTTATCGAAGATCAGAGGCGGAAATGCCGGCCCGGGCCGAGGAAGTGCACCATGCTAAAGAAGAAGGTATTTTACTCAAGTTATTGACCAATCCAACCCGGATATTGGGAACTGAAGACGGCTGGGTCAAAGGCGTAGAATGTATTGAAATGGAACTGGGAGAACCGGATGCCTCCGGAAGAAGGAAGCCCATGGCCAAGAAAGGTTCCGAACATATCGTAGATGTCGAGACGGTCATCGTAGCCATCGGTCAAAGCCCTAACCCGTTAATCAAATCCACCACTCCGGGACTGGAGACTCATTCCTGGGGAGGCATCATTGTGGAAGAAGAGACGGAGGCCACCAGCAGACCGGGGGTATTTGCTGGTGGCGATGCCGTGACGGGTGCGGCAACCGTTATATTGGCCATGGGAGCGGGTAAAAAGGCGGCCAAGGCGATTGACGAATATCTAAGGAATTAATATCCTAAATAAGGATAGGGTGGACTCGAAAGCGCCAATGATGCTTAATTGGCGCTTTAAAGTCAATGCGTCCTTGGGAGAAAAGAATAAGCATAATGGTATGTATGATTCAAAAATAATTTTAACCGGCTTGATTCATTTCTACACACATCAGAATGAAAGCGCCTGCGCCATGAAGATCATTGATACTGGTGGGGCGGGCGATATAATGGGCATAATCCCCGACTCCGGTGCCGATACAAATATCTCCTATTAGTGCACCTCCATTTTCATCCAACTTTAGTGAATCAATGACTCCTTGATATCCCTTCCAGGCGTATTGAAGATAATGATGTTCCAGATACCCCTTTCGAATAGCTTTGGCTATCGAATAAACATACAGGGAAGTACAGGAATTTTCAAGCCAATTATCCGGGAAAGTGCCTTTATCCACGACCTGATACCATCGTCCGCTCACTTTGTCCTGGTATTTAATCAATGAAAGCAGTAGGTCTTTCAGTATTTTAATCAGTTCATTTTTATCTTGATGGGTTTGGGGGAGAAAATCCAGGATATCGACAATCGCAGTGGTGTACCAACCGATGGCTCTGCCCCAGAATTCACTGGACCTTCCAGTTTCGGGGTTGGACCATTCTGCCTTTTTACTCTCATCCCAGGCGTGATAAAGCAATCCGGTTTTTTCATCTTTCATATGCTTTTCCATGAGGAAAGCCTGAAATGTTACCGTGTCAAAGAAGCCTTTTTCACCGAAGGTGCTGTCATACTGTACGGCGATAGGACCGGCCATATAGAGCCCATCCAGCCACATTTGATTTGGATACATATTTTTATGCCAGAAACCGCCTTCTTTATTTTTATTCCAGGTACGCAAATGGGAGACCAATGTGGCGAGTGCTTTTTGGTAGCGTTTATCTCCAGTCTTTTGATAAAGGTTATAAAGAAGGATTCCCGGTTGAATGTCATCCAATTGGGTTGGATCATAATTCTTGATGCCGCCGTCAGGAAGAATCAAACTATCAACCCAAAGCTTAAGGTATTCATAATATTTTTCCTTTTGGGTTACCTTCCAGCATCTCTCCATACCGGAAAGAAATACTCCCTGGTGGTAATGGAACCTTCCCACGGGCGGGAGCGCTTCCGGTTTATAATTTTCCATAAGAGAAGAACAGGCTATTTCCGCCCAGTCTATTGGGGTGGAAGGGATTTTTTTGTTGTTTGCAGTTGATCCTGTATGTTGTGAGATCATTTCAAGCCTCCTAAGAAATTGAATTGTCACGAATAATAATATCATATAAAAATGTACATTATTTGCGTGATTTATATTAATTGTATCAAATCTTGCTTAGATTGGAGTGTATGTGGTACCGATAAGCGCGGAGGACTGGTCGATAAGAGCAACCCAATGTCATCAAGCTGTGTTGTAAAAAAATCGGGAAATGATGTTTGATTTCATCTCCATCCCACATGAACGATGGGGTTCGATATATTAAAAAACGTTCTAAAGGCCTTCCAGGCCTCGGTGTTGTGTTTTTATCACAGCTTTAAAGCACAACCCAGCCCTGGATCTTGATATTCCTAAGAAATACGCTGGAGTATTTTAGGCTTGTTATATATGATTCCATTGCAGAAACTCGATTGAAAAATGACTCATCAGCAAATTATTTACAAGAATCGGGAAATTACATTAATGAACCAGATAAAAACTAAAACTTTCATGTTTTAGTTCTAAATCCCGTTTTTAACCTATGTTGGGCATAAGTGATCCTTCAATATCGGGCTTTAATTGACTCTTGGCCCGCGCAATCATATAACGGACAAAAATCTTGAAGTTATGAGCAATTACTTTATATCCAACCACTATAGTACATTTGGCCCGGCCGCGTACCCGCAGTTTTCCCAAACCATGGGCTCGTTTTAAGGCGGAATTTGTTCCTTCAATAGCAGCCCGGGTACTAATGTTTTGGCGGTATTCACGATGAATTTTTTGAAGTTGTTCGGCTGCTTCTATCGCTTTTTTGTCAACCCTGACCACGAAGTCTTTTTTCCGTTCTTTGACATGGCATTGGCCAACCAACAGGCAGTTCCGGCAAGCATTAAGCGGAAAATGAGCGATTGTTTGACCGTCTTTAACAACCCCATAGAGTGGGACCGCCTGATGGGGGCATTGGTTAATAATTAAAGTTTTGGCATCAAACTCGAATGCGGTCACCGGCAGTTTAGACTTAAGTTCCCGGCCGGTCATATCGGTAAAATATTGAATTATATGGACGATTACATTTTAGACTGACAGTCATCAATTCAACCAGCTGTTTTGAAACCTTTATCCGATCAAATAAGATGTTTAAAACATCTTATTTGATAATGGTCTGACCAGCAGTTCAAAATTCGACGAAGTATCTGCGGAAAAATACAATGGGCTTTATGGGGAAGATATTCTCTCGACTGGAAGCGTGTTGACCCGGATTACCCTGGGGGCATTAACGGTTATCCCCAGGCATGGGTTGAAGCCTATCCCGGCACTGTTGGAGTGGGTACCAAGTTTTGGGGCAACGAAGAATGCGACTATAACCTATGCTACGGTGGCGCGCAGCTGCGAAGCGGATAAAAACAGTTAAGTTAAAGTGGGCGGTAACTGTACGGTTACTGCAACCAGAGATTCATTTAAGCTGGTTCTGGACGTTGATGATACTCCGTATACCATCAATGCTCCGGCTATTACCGGACGATATCTCGGCAAAACAGCAGTGGATTGAAAGAAACTATTGTTTATCGAATGCTGGTAGGTACAAATTAAAGAAGTCCTTGCAATTTTGGCAAGGACTTCTTTAACTTTTTCGTAATCTTTCCATATTGCTTTTAAAACAAAGTCAAAATAAGAAAAGAATAGTAAATTTAATGGATATATTTTTATTATAGAAAGCCTTATGATAAGATTAGATTAACAATTTATAAACGATTGGTATCTGAACTTCTCCTGATTCGATTTAACCAAATTGAAAGGAATATGAATTCTGTGAGGGGTTTTTATATTTTCTTGTAGAACGGCAATGGTTGCATGATTGGGAACTAAATATTTTAGCATCGGGAGTGTTACAATTGAAAGCAATTATGGTGATGTATGATACATTAAATAGGCATATGCTGCCTCCCTATGGGTGTGATTGGATCAAGGCGCCCAATTTTTCAAGATTAGCAGAGCATGCAGTGGTTTTTGACAATTGTTATATCGGTAGTATGCCTTGTATGCCGGCGCGCCGCGAACTCCACACGGGACGTTACAATTTTTTACATCGCAGTTGGGGCCCGGTTGAGCCATTTGACGATTCGGTACCGGAAATATTAAAAACCAATGGCATTTACACGCACCTGGTTAGTGATCACCAGCATTATTGGGAGGATGGCGGAGCCACTTATCATACCCGCTATAATTCCTGGGAGATCTCCCGGGGTCAGGAAGGGGATCCTTGGAAGGGCGAAGTCAAAGATCCCCAATTGCCAAAAAATCTGGCGGATCAAAAGAAATTAATCACCCGGGCCGATATCATCAACCGGAAATATATGCCGGAGGAGCCATTGCAACCACAAGCCCAAACCTTTGCCGGCGGCTTGGAATTTATTCATACCAATCATACTGCCGATAACTGGTTTTTACAGATTGAAACCTTTGATCCCCATGAAC
Organism: Bacillota bacterium; assembly: GCA_023401925.1. GTDB lineage: Bacteria > Bacillota > UBA4882 > UBA8346 > UBA8346 > UBA8346. The sequence continues at coordinate 45,426 of JAEXDA010000051.1, read as the reverse complement.
CTTTTTTTACGCATGAGAAATATAAAAAATTATATCCCCATGCCTATAGCGGTCCTGAATCCGATTGGCCCGATTACGGGACAATCAGTGAATCCAAAGAAAAGGTTGAGCACTACAAGTATGAATATGCGGCTTTATTGAGTATGTGTGATAATTATCTGGGGAAAGTGTTGGATTTGATGGATACTTATGATTTGTGGAAAGACACGATGCTGATCGTTAACACTGATCACGGCTTTCTCCTGGGGGAACATGATTGTTTGGGAAAAAGCAAGATGCCTTACTATAATGAACTGGCTAACATACCGCTTTTCATCTGGGATCCGCGTTGCGGCAATAAAGGGGAACACCGTGTCTCCCTGGTTCAAACGATTGACTTGCCGGCAACATTGTTGGAGTATTTTGGAATTGGCTTGCCTGAAGCGATGCAAGGGGTACCGTTAAAGGAAACTATTGCAATGGATAAACCGGTAAGAGAGGCTGCTTTATATGGGTGTTACGGTACTCATGTCAACTGTACCGATGGAAGATATGTCTATATGAGGGGAATAGCCGATCCCAGCAATGAACCTTTATATCAATACACCTTGATGCCAACCCATATGCGGAGAATGTTTACAGTCGAAGAATTGAAGACTGCAGAGTTGGTTGGGCCTTTGCTGTTTACCAAGGGCTGTAAGGTCATGAAGATTAAATCGGGGATCTGGGATCGGCGGGACCCTTATTCCATGTCCGGTTATTCATATCCCGAGCATTTAGGAGAAAATCTACTGTTTGATTTAAAAGAAGATCCGGGCCAACTGGGGCCGATTCAGCAACCTGATATTGAAAAAATGATGATCGATCATCTGGTCCGTTTGATGAAAGAGAACAATGCGCCGCAGGAACAATTTGAACGGTTAGGGCTCACTGGGAAGTAGCAATGCAGACTTAAGTCAGCAAAATGATTATGGAAAACCCAGAGGTATGGATGGGTAGGTTGGAAACTTGTAGGTCTTGTTTCAAAATTCAAATTGCGATAGACTGTATTTACAGGGAGCTTTAACGAGGTTGCATCAACATTCCTTGCAGGAAGGGATGGATCTGAAAATTAAACCAAAATGGATCGGACTTTCTACAACAAAGATTTTGGAACTTCCTTTTATAAAAAACACCGGGAGTTTACAAGCCAAACTCTTTGTTTTTTATTTTACGCTGATGGTTTTGATCGCCGGTTTGATCAGCGCCACCTCCTACTATGTTTTTAAAAGAGTCATCACCCAGGAAATCGGCTATTCCCGGGTGGATGTGCTCCGGCAGATCGGTGAAAGGACCCGGGTTATTAAAAACAGTATCAAAACCATCTCCAACCTGTATTACTCGGATCAGTACGTTTCCAACGCGGTTTTTAAGAAAATTACATCATATGGTAACGCTCAGATGTTGTCCGATAATTTGGCAGAGATCGGGACCAAATATCAAAAAGCCTTTGAAGAAATGAATGTGACTTTTTATACTGTATTGATCGGTGAAAACGGGTTTGAATTTTGTTCCTTACAAACCGGACAGCCATATAACTATGGGAAAATTCCCAAAATGCTTTGGTACCGGAATGTCATCAAAACCAATGGCAAAATTTATTGGGTCAGCAGCTATGACGATTCGGAAGATTTGCAGAAAAATAAATATGTATTTTCTGCAGCCCGGCTTATCAAGGATAAGCAGACCGGTAGACGCTCGGGTGTACTGCTGATCAACATGGAAGAAAGGAAGCTCTATGATACTTATAAAAATGTTTTAAACGGGAAAAATTTCATTTATATCGTAGATGAAAAAGGAAGTATCGTTTCCCATAGTGACGAGCACATGCTGGGAATCAACTTTTTTGACATGCAGATATTCAAGGAGATTTTCCAGCCGGATAGTTTCAAGATTATCAACAAAGGAAACGAACGATTTTTATTGTCGAATTACTATGATCCGGAAACCGCTTGGACCATTGTGGAAGAGATTCCGGTAGCAGCACTTTTCGCACCTTTAGAGAAAGTAAGGTATACAATTTTAGGTATTTTCTGTCTGGGGACGTTTTTTTCACTTATTTTATCTTTTTCATTTGCCCGTAAAACTGCCAAACCCTTAAAACAGTTCTGCGCGTCCATGAAAAAAGTGCGGAATGGCGATCTGGACGTTATCTCCGATATCCAAGGATGGAATGAATTAAAGCAGTTGAGCGATGGCTTTAATCAGATGCTGGGAAAGATTAAAGACCTTATTTTAGACGTCAAGCAGGAGGAACGTCTTAAACGCAAAGCGGAACTTGATTTTTTGCAAGCCCAAATCAATCCGCATTTTTTATATAATACAATCCTTTCCATCAAGTGCATGATTTCCATGGGTAAAGGCGCCCAGGCGGAACAAATGATTACCGCTTTTATGGGACTCCTGGAGAAGATATTTAATAGCAAGGAAGAGTTTATTTCCCTTTTAGAGGAAATTCAATGTTTGCAACAATATGCGTTAATCCAACAATACCGCTATGCCCATAAATTTGAGATCGTCTACGATTTGCCGGATAATATTTTGGAATATAAAATCCCCAAATTAATCTTGCAACCTTTGGTGGAAAACTCGATATTTCACGGTATCGAGGCCAAACAGGAAAAGGGTACCATTCAAATTAGAGCCGAGAGAAAAGAGGATGAAATTATCATCCGGGTGATTGACGATGGCGTTGGTATGGACGCCAAAACCTTGAAAGACATCTGGAACAATCAGGATAATAAGAAAGATCGACGCTTCAATATGGTGGGTATCATCAACGTCCAGCAAAGAATTCAAATGAATTTCGGGACCGGGTATGGTTTGAAAATTTTCAGCCAAGTCGGGAAAGGAACTGAAATTAGGATTCAGATACCGGTTATCAGCTAATTCTTTACTATCACCTAAAGAGAGGGACACAGGGATGTTGAAAATATTGATTGTGGATGATGAAACTCCGATTCGTGAATGGATTGAGTTTTGTATCCACAAAAATCCTTTAGGGTATGAAGTCGTAGGTTTGGCTGCCAACGGTGAGGAAGCCTTAAAAATTTTTAATGCCACTTTGCCGGATATCGTTTTTGTGGACATTAAAATGCCGATTATGGACGGTATGGAATTGATGAAACAAATCAAATTTTTAAACCCCACAACGGAGATCGTTGTTCTGACTGCCCATAACGATTTTGAGTATGCTAGAACGGCTGTAAAATACGGAGCCTTTGAATATATTTTAAAAACTGAAATTAATGATGCCATGATTCATGATGTACTGGATAAAGTCAATCGGAAACTCAATTCTTCCAAGTTAGACAGTAATTTATCGGACATTGTTTATTTAAAAAGGGAAGCTTTTATCCGGAGACTGATCTTTCAAGCCGGAAATCAATATCTGATATCTGAAAAAGAGCTACAGGAGCAGAAAATTAATCTGAAGAACAATTTTTTGTTTGCCGTGGCTTTAAAATATGAAATCCAAAATCAACCCAGCAATAATAGTAACAACTTCATCATTCCCAAACATCAGAATATCCAGAATACCTTCGGGTTCGTTTACGACCAAAATATCTTCATCCTGCTGGCCAATGTTTTTGCCCAACCCAGTATAGCGGAACAAATGAAGACTACATTCGATTTTGCTTCCAAACTTCATGAAAGCAACAGGTGCACGATTGGGGTCAGCAATGTTCATGATGGCTTAAAATACATCGGCGTGGCAGTCGATGAAGCCGTTTCCCAGTTGAAACAGGAGTTTTACACCGGGGAAGGCACTATCAATCCGATGAAAGCTCCGAAAGAAAATACCCCGGAATTGTTGAAAAAGTTAACCGCCATGACCAACGCATGGAAGGAAAAGATCGAAGCAAATGGATTCGAAAACGCTGAGCAAACCCTTGAATCCGTTTTAACCTTTATCAAAGATAACCGAATCCATGATATCGAAGGGGTCAAACATGCATGTTTACAAATAATTGACTTCATTTGCACGGATCCAAAGACTCGTCAAGGAATCGGACTGGATTCTTTTCATACCCTCAAAACAGAAATCGAAAAAATAGCTTCTTTTCAGGGCATGCAAGAATATGTCAAGCAAAAAATCAACGGCGCTATCGATGAGCATCTCGAAAAGGCCAATCAATATTCGCACTCCATCTCCAAAGCTGTGGCTTATATCAGCAAATATTATATGCAGCCGATAAATCTAACCAATGTTGCAGCTTACGTCCATTTGAATCCGGAATATTTTTGTCGGCTATTCAAAGAAGAAACTGGTAATAATTTCAGCAATTATCTGGCCAGTGTACGATTGAATAAGGCAGTGGAATTATTAAAACGTACCGATCTGAAGGTCCGGGAAATTGCCGAAATAGTCGGTTATCCGAACCTGAGTTATTTTTCGACCCTTTTTAAGAAATATTATGGAGTCAGTCCTTTTGATTATCGAAATCAACATACTGAGGTGAAAATATCGACGATGGAGACTTTGAATAGATAATATATCCAGCCCAACCCTTGCCTCAATGTCATCAAGCTACGGATACATTTTCCGGGGAATTTATTAAAATGCAAGTATACATTGAATTATTGTTCCTCAATGGGTATCTCCGAAAGTCAAAATCTCAAAAGAAATCTCAAAATAGTGAACGGCATTTCCTTGCCGAAATCCTTGAATGGAATACTCGTCAATTTAAAAAAGAAATCCTAAGGATATTGGATTTATTTTGGATACACATTGAATTAAGATGGGAGTAACCAAATAAGCTGAGAAGATTTATTCCATGAGTATTTTCCGCTTATCGGAAAGGGGGCTTCCCATCAACAACTGTAAAATGGTGAAGGATATTATTATCAAAAACGATGAAGGGGTGGAATTATGAAAAAGTCATTGTATGTCATTTTGATCATTGTATTACTGGGTACATTGTGTACCCAAGGATTCGCAGCGCCCAAACCCAAACAATTACCGGTGCTGAAAGTGGCGGTGATGCCTTTTCTATTAAGTTTGCCGGTTAATTATATCGTTGAAAAAGGTTGGGACAAACAAAACGGTTTTAAAATCGAGCCGATCCTTTTTGCCACCGGAGCCCCGATGAATGAAGCCCTAGGGGCCAATCTTTGGGATGTAGCCACCATTGGAGCTGCCGCAGTTACCACATTATCGGTCTATGATGCCAAATTGATAGCAGAAACCAGCAATGCTGCAGGTGGATTTGGATTATACGTCCGGCCAGGCAGCCCTATCAGCAAAGTGAAGGGTTTTAATCCGACATTCCCGACGCTTTTAGGCGACCCTGAAACCGTAAGAGGGAAAACCATTCTGGTGCCGATTGGGACCATGTCTCAGTTGCATGAACTCAAATGGCTTGAAAAAATTGGAGTTAAAGATAAAGAAGTTAATTCAGTGAATATGGATTATGCCCAAGCTTATCAAGCATTTCTGGCGGGACAAGGTGATGTCATCGCTTTAAATCCTCCTTTGAGTTTTGTAGCTGAAGAAAAGGGCTGGATTAATGCAGGAAGCCTCATCGATCTGAAAATACCCCAGTATGACAACGTGGTTGCCAGTAAAAATGCTTATGGTACCAAGAAAGCTTTACTAACCAAATTTGTTAAACTGATGTATCAAGCCAATGCCGAGTTAAAGAAAAATCAAGATCTTGAAGTTAAAATGCTTTCGGACTGGTATAAACAAAACGGTCAGAATATTGAGACCAAAATGGTCAAGGCCGAAGTCCAAGCCAGACCGTTGTTAACCGCCGAAGATGCCAAAAAGAAACCGCTGGGAGATTCGATCAAGACCACGGCGGAGTTCATGGCCAGCATCGGCAAATTACAAACCGAAAAGCTTCCGATTTTTGACAAAAACGTGGTTGGTGATATTCTGAAAGCGGCTTTGAAATAAGGGATGAAAGAAACGTTTCGGCGGTGGGGGTGATCCATTTTTGGAAAACCTTCACCGTCGAAATTATAGTGGGGGTTGAAAAGTGAAGCGAGAAATGAAATATAAAATCATTTCGGTAATCTCTTTGGTATCATTCATTTTTATCTGGGAATTGGTTACCGATCTGTTGAAATTGGTTCCAAGCTTTATGCTGCCGAGTCCCTATTCGGTACTGATAGCCTTCTTGGCGAAGCTTTATGATCCCAATCCTGATGGCGCCACCCTCCTGCAACATATTATGACCAGTTTGAAAATCGCCTTGACGGGATACCTGTGCGGCGCGTTGGTGGGAATTCCTTTGGGCATAGTCACGGCTTGGTATAAACGGTTCGACATGTTGTTCAAACCGGTCTTTGATTTGATCAGACCGATTCCCCCCATTGCCTGGATCCCCATTATGATCCTGTGGTTTGGAATCGGTTTGCCGGCCAAGGCAGCCATCATCTTTGTTTCAGCCTTCATACCCTGTGTGATTAATACTGAAGCGGGGATCAGACAAACCAGCGCCATTCACATGTGGGTTGCCAAAACCTTTGGAGCTTCTAATTTATACATTTTACGAAAAGTTGCCATTCCGACAGCGCTTCCTCTTATTTTTACCGGGCTGCGGATATCGCTAGGCACGGCGTGGATGACGCTGGTTGCCGCGGAATTGCTGGCTTCCAACCGAGGGCTTGGTTATATGATCCAGATTACCAGAATGTTAGGAAGAGCCGATATCATCGTGGTCGGGATGCTAACCATCGGCAGTATTGGCGCATTGCTTGCATATATATTGCGGTTATTTGAACGCAAGTATGTGAAGGGAGGAAACTAGCTTGCAAGGCATTAAAATCAATGGCTTTAATGATGATTGGAAACGTATCTTCTGGGCGATTGTTGCTTTTGCATCCATCATTATCCTGTGGCAGGCCATCGTCAGTTTCACATTTGCCAAAGCGACCATTCCGAGCCCTTATAAAGTTTTTAGCGAATTTTTCAGCTCATTCTATAAACCGATTGGCAGTTATACGATTTTGGGGCACATTGGTTGGAGTTTGTACCGGGTGTTGGTGGGTTTCGGGATTGCAGCTGTTCTTGGCATTATCACCGGATTATCCATGGGCTGGTCGAAACTGGCCCGGGCCATCATCAGCCCGGTATTTGAATGGCTGAGACCCATACCCGCCTTGGCCTGGATTCCCTTGGCCATTTTATGGTTCGGTATCGGCGAGTCCACCAAATATTTTATCATCTTTGTAGGCGCTTTCACCCAAGTTACCTTGAATGCTTATGCGGGAGCCATCCAGGTCGACCCGGTTCTGATCGGTGCCGCTAGAATGCTGGGCGCCAGGGAAAGCCAAGTGTTCGCCAGAATCGTTCTGCCTTCCTCGGTCCCGCAAATATTTGCCGGTCTGCAACTGGGACTTTCCACCAGCTGGATGGCAGTGCTTGCCGCGGAAATGGTGCGCTCATCGGAAGGAGCCGGCTGGATCATCGTGATGGGCCAGAATACCGGAAACACGACTCAAATTATCGTGGGAATCATTTCCATCGGGTTGATCGGTTTACTTTTGGCAACGATTATGAGAGGAGTTGAAGGAAAATTATGCTCCTGGAACATCAGAGGGATATAAAAGCACCGGAAGGGGATGGGAAAAAGACCATTATCCGTTGTGACAATATCGCCAAAGAATTTGAAACCGATGGCAACAAATTTCAGGTCATTCAAAATGTAAAGCTGGAAGTGATGGAAAACGAGTTTGTGGTCTTGTTCGGGCCTGGACAATGCGGTAAAACAACCTTGATCAATATTTTAGCCGGACTGGAAAAACCCACTTCCGGTAAGGTTTTTGTCAACGGTCAAGAGGTTGAAGGACCCAGTGCGGAACGGGGTGTGGTTTATCAAAAGACCGCTTTGTTTCCCTGGTTGACGGTAATGAAAAATGTGGAGTTCGGGCCGAGTGTCCGGGGAATGAAAAAAAAACAACGGCGGGAAAGAGCCGAGTATTTCATCAATCTGGTCGGTTTGAAAGGCTTTGAAAATCATTATCCGGTTAAACTCTCGGGAGGTATGAAACAACGGGTGGGAATTGCCCGGGCTTATTGCAATGACCCCTTGGTGATGTTGATGGATGAACCCTTTGGCCATCTGGACGCTCAAACCCGTTATATGATGGAAGAGGAACTGGAGAAAATCTGGGAACGGGAGCGGCGGACGGTCGTTTTTGTGACCAATAATATTGAGGAAGCATTGTACCTGGCCGACCGAATTGTCATGCTGACCAATTGCCCCTCCAGCATCAAAACGGAATATAAAATTAATTTACCCAGGCCCCGCAGTTATGTCGATCCGGAGTTCTTGCGGCTCAGGCAAGAAATAACCGCAGCGATGGATAAGTCACTTTGATGGAACAGGAGGTTGAAAACCATGGTCATGCCAGATAACGCACGCGTGAAAGTAAAAGTCAGTAACATGACAAAGTGCTTCGGCGATTTATGCGTATTGGATAATATTTCTTTTGACGTGAGGGAAGGGGAGTTTCTCTGCATCGTCGGCCCCACCGGGTGCGGCAAAACCACTTTTCTCAACAGCTTAACCAAACTTTACGAGGTTACCTCCGGCCAAATCCTAGTTAATGGCGAGCCGGTCGATTTGAAAAAACACAATATCGCCTACATCTTTCAGGAATATTCAACCATGCCCTGGCTCAAGGTGGAGGAGAATGTCCGCTTCGGCCTTGAGATCAAAGGTTTGCCGGAAAAAGAGATCCAGGAGCGGGTAAATGAGGTTATCGACATGGTCGGGCTTGGCCCTTTCCGGAGCTATTACCCGAAACAGCTTTCAGCCAGCATGCTGCAACGAGTGGTGATTGCCCGGGCCTTTGCCGTCCAGCCGGAACTGTTGTTGATGGATGAACCATACGGCCAGCTGGATCTGGACTTGCGGTTTAAGTTGGAGGATGAATTGCTTCGCCTTTGGGAGAAAACCAAAACCACGGTGATATTTATCACCCATAATATTGAAGAAGCCGTATACCTGGGACAACGGATCCTGGTGCTTTCCAATAAACCGACCAAGATCAAAGAGGAGATCAACAATAGTCTACCGATGCCCCGTAATATCGCCGATCCGGCTTTTATCGATCTCCGCAATAAAGTAACGGATCTGATCAAGTGGTGGTAGATACTTAGTTTGTTGTTTCGGATAAGGATAGATATTAACAGGTAAAACCGTTATCAATAAATGAACTTGGACTTGAATTTTTTCAAAAAAGAATGTTTCCTCCAGTTTGTATCAATCAGGACTCTTTGGGGAGTCTTCATTGATACTTTTTTTTATATAGACGCCAAGGGAAAAAAGAAAAAAGAATTGACAGTTGATCATTACATGCGTAATACTTATCGCAAATTACAAGTGTAATTAATAAATCCCTTTTACCTTTTGGCCGAAAGGGGAAACAAAGGGAGTAACAAAATGAAGTAATGTTTATTAACCTTAATACTTTTGTTTCCTATGAGGGTTGACGGTTTATGAGATAGTAGGACCCGTAAGGTTGAACTAACGAAATAAACGATCAGACTTGGGTTCATACAAGCTATTATATTTTTACAGGTAATGGAATACCTTCTTATGGATTGTTGGCAATAACCCATGACGGGATTGTTTTGGTGGATATTCCCTGGACCAATGAGCAGACCTAAGAATCACTCAAGATGGTATAGGTTGTTTGAATTTATTTAATAAATCCTTAAGAATATTTTAACTAGTCATTGATTTTGTGGTTATCAAATATTATAATAGAATTGCAAATGGAAATAAATTTAATTAATTACAAATTTTGGTATTGTGATTATCGCTATAGTTTCGGTCTTTGATATAAAAAGCCTCGGTTTTTAATGTGCTTTTTTATCATTTAAATAGTAGATTTTTACCGAATAACCCATGGGAAAAGATGTCTCGGGCTTAATTTAAATCTTATCCAACCATAGAAGGTAAAGTTAATCCAAAATGGCTGGTTACTTTGAAGGAAACATTTTTAATGAAATAACAAACGTTTGCTAATTTTGCAATAAAAAATGGTTCTGAGAAATTCTCTTGCGGTAGGACAATTTGCTGGTGACTTTATGGTTTGTTATGTAGCTGGCGCAAGTCGATACGGCTCGCAAAGAAAAAAATTAAGGCATTAGTATCAATGCTACTGTTTCCTGTCGGTTGAATTGTTGCTTTTTCACGGATGCGTTTTGGTAAGAAAGAATTTTTAAAACAACAAACGTTTGTTACATTCTTTAAACAGGATTGATGGAGAGGTTTTCTTATTGTAGGGGGTTTGGCTGGAAGAAAAGTCGGCCCCGAACTTGGTAAGACCGAGTTTTGCGGTAATCTTATTTAAGACAGGCCACTTCTGATGGAATCACTGTTTTTCCATGATGGACTGCTTTACCAGTAGAAATTTTAATTAAAACAACAAACGTTTGTGATACGTTGCTTGAAAATTGAGTTTCCGGAAGGGCCCGGAAAGGGAGGTGATGGGGGGAATTCAAAAAGAAGATAGGCTAATAAAGATTTTTAGACTAAGAAAATGCTGAAACAAGGACATTAAACATCAGCGAAAAAGTGAAAAGGAGAGATTAATGTTGAGAAAAAATTTGATTAAAATTTTGGTAATTCTAATGCTGGTTACATTGGGGTTCGCAAACGTGTATGCAGCAACAATCACTACCAATCAAACCGGTACTGATGGCTTATGGTATTCATTTTGGACCGATGGCGGCGGGTCAGTAGCCATGAATTTGAATGGTAATGGTAATTACAGTGTAAATTGGAGCAATTGCGGAAATTTTGTTTGCGGTAAAGGCTGGAGCACCGGGGCAGCTAGAACTATTTCTTATTCGGGCAGCTTCAATGGTGGCAGCAATGGATATTTGGCTGTTTATGGATGGACGACCAACCCACTCGTAGAATATTATGTTGTCGAAAGCTATGGCAGCTGGACGCCTCCGGGAGCGACGTCTCAAGGTACTATAACCAGTGATGGTGGTACATATAACTTATATCGGACCCAGAGGGTCAACCAACCTTCCATTATAGGCACTGCAACTTTTTACCAGTACTGGAGCGTCCGGACCTCGAAGCGATCGAGTGGAACTGTAACGATGAGCAATCACTTTAACGCATGGGCGAGTAAAGGATGGAATCTGGGGACACATAATTATCAGATAGTCGCGACCGAAGGGTATCAAAGTAGTGGGAGTTCCAATATAACAGTAAGCGAAGGCGGCAACTCGGGTGGAGATAACCCTCCTGCCAGCGGTTCGAGTGGTGAATGTGAAAACATGTCCTTGAGCGGTCAATACGCTGCTAAAATCAGTACTCCCTTTAATGGCGTGGCTCTTTATGCCAATAACGACTCCGCATCGGCAACTTATACGTTCAACGGCAGTTCAAGTATAACTCTTTACGGAGCGAGCAATAATTCCAGTACTGCTCAAGTCTCTTTGTATATTGGCAGTAGCAAAGTGGGCACTTTCTCTTTCACCGGCACATCCGAGACCACTTCCACAGTAAGTTTCAATGCCAGAGGTTCGCAAACATTCAAGTTTGTCGTGGAAAACGACACCGGAGCTTGGGATGCCTATATTGATCGTTACACCATAAGTGGTGGAGGAGTTACCCTAACCCTAACTCCGACCCCGCAGGCCAGCGGCACGACCATTCAATGCGAGAACATGACCAAGAGCGGTCAATACGCCGGCAGTATCAGCAGTCCTTTTAGCGGAGTAGTACTCTATGCCAACAATGACGCTATTTCGACAACCGGCACGTTTAATGGTAGTGCTAGCATTACTTGTTACGGAGCGAGCAATAATTCCAGTACCGCTCAAGTCTCTTTATATATAGGAAGCAGTAAAGTAGGTACATTCTATTTTACCGGTACCAATGAAACTGCTTCCACGGTAAGTTTCAACGCCAGCGGTTCACAAACGATCAAGCTTGTTCTTGAAAGCGATACCGGAGCTTGGGATGCGTATCTTGATTATATCACCCTGAATGGTGGCAGCGGTGGCACAACTCCGACCCCGACTCCGGGCGGCGGTGGCAATGGTAACGTCTACCTTGCATTTGATGATGGACCAAGTAATAGTAATTCTCAAACACTGATAAACACTCTGAAAAGCAATGGGTGCAACGCAGCCACCTTCTTTGTCATTGGCCAAAATATCGCTAGTAATCAGACGGGTTGGAACGCCTACAGAGCTTCGGGCTTTAGCCTCCAGAACCATAGCCAAACGCACCAGCATATGACCAGTTGGAGCTATCAGCAGGTCTATAATGACCTCAATCAATGTAACCAAGCTATCCAGAACGGCGGAGCACCCAAGCCCACGAGGATACGGCTTCCCTATCTTGAGAGCAACTCAACTATCCAGTCAGCCTGTTCTGCGCTGGGTTTGACGATTGTCAGTCCTAACGTTGACTCCCAGGACTGGAACAGCGCCAGCTCAGCGCAGATCATCGCTAACTGCAATAATTTGCAGGCCGGCGGTAACCCCTTGATGCACGATTGGCCCACAAATACTATCGCGGCTTTACCTACAATCATTCAGAATCTTAAGAACCGCGGTCTCGGTTTCGTACAATATTAAAACTAGGGCGGGATTAAACGGTTTTATTGGAAAAGAGTTTTAATTGATCGAGATATACAATGTATTGGCAGGAAATCGTAAATCAGATCAATATATTGTATATCTGATCTTTTTTAAATTATTTTGCAACAGATCTTTTTGAAATCGGACGCCTAGCGAAGCCGGCAGGAATTTGGTTTAGCGACAATCTTGGATAGGTAATCCCGAAATTCAAAAAATTCCCATAAACGCTGGAAACAAGGAGGAAAAAACATGAAAAAGGCTAATCGCTCTTTATTGTTGGTGTCTTTTTTATTGCTCGCGTCTTTCGCATCTTTATTTTTTATTTCTAAAAAAGCACTATCTGCACAATGGGTACAAACCAATGGCCCCTATGGAGGCTACATCCATTGCTTTGCAGTCGAGGGAAAGAATATTTTTGCCGGAACCGAAGGCAGTGGGATTTTTCTTTCCACCGACAATGGTGCAAGCTGGAATGAGGTCAATTCGGGTTTGACAAGCAAAAATGTCTATTCTCTTGCTATCAGCGGTAGCGCGCGTGCGCGAAATATCTTTGCCGGAACCAGTAGTGGCGTTTTTATCTCCACCAACCATGGCGCAAGTTGGAAGTTGATTGATGCATCGTTGACCAATACGTTTGTTTATTCCCTTGCCGTAATTGGCAGCGCCCACCAGCCCGATATCTTCGCCGGAACCAGCAACGGGGTTTTTCTTATTACCAACCATGGCGCAAATTGGAGTACATTCAATCTAGGTTTGGCATCCATTCATGTTAATTCAATGGCTTTAAACGGCGACGCCCGTGGGGAAAATATTTTTGCCGGAACTGAGGACTGCGGCATTTTTCTTTCCACCGACAAAGGGAAAAGCTGGAATCCGGTTAACGCAGGTCTGACGAGCACAGTAATCAATTCCCTGGTCATGAATGGAACAGCAATCTTTGCCGGAACTTATGGCGGCGGCGTTTTTCTTTCGGTCAACAATGGTAAAAGCTGGAATGCGGTTGACTCTGGTTTGACAGACAAACATGTATACTCACTTGCCGTCAATGGTAGCGCCCGTGGGCGAAATATCTTTGCCGGAACCGGGGGTGGCGTTTTTCTTTCCACCAACAATGGTATAAGCTGGAGGAAGGTCAATTCGGGTCTGACCAATACTTATGTCTACTCACTTGCCGTCAGTGGCGGCATGCGTGGGCGAAATATTTTCGCCGGAACCAATGGCGGTGGTGTTTTTCTTTCCACCAATAATGGTACGAGCTGGAGGAATGTCAATTCCGGATTGATGAATACTTATGTCGGATCTCTTGCTAGCAACGGTACATACATTTTTGCCGGAACCAATGGTGCAGGCATATTTCTTTCCGACAATAGCGGTAAGGCTTGGAAAGAGATTAACTCGGGTTTGACTAACCCTTATGTATACTCACTTGCCGTCACTGGCGATGCGCGTACGAGAAATGTCTTCGCCGGAACGAATGGTGGAGGGATTTTTCTTTCCAGCGACAATGGCACAAGCTGGAGAAAGGTCAACTCAGGTTTGACAAACCACTATGTTTACTCCCTGGTTATCCACGGAAAGGATATCTTTGCCGGAACTTTCGGGGGAGGTATTTTCCGTTCTGTGAATAACGGCACAAGCTGGATCCCGGTTAATTCAGGCCTGACAAACTTTAATATCGGTTCTCTTGTCGTGAGCGGTAAAAATATTTTTGCCGGAACTTTTGGTGGCGGTGTTTTTATTTCCACCAACAACGGAACAAGCTGGAGCGCAGTTAATTCAGGATTGACCAACACTCAAGTATTCTCACTTGTTGTGGAGAAGAAAAGTATCTTTGCCGCAACGCCTGGCGACGGTGTTTTTGTTTCTAGCAACAATGGCGCAAGCTGGAGTCCGGTTAATTCAGGTCTGACAAACACAGCAATCAATTCCCTCGCTATGAGTGGATCAACAATTTTTGCCGGAACCTATGGCGGCGGGGTTTTTATTTCCACTGATAATGGCATAAGCTGGAGCGCGACTAATACAGGATTAACCAATATTGATGTCTATTCTTTTGTCATAGGCGGTAATGAGCGTGCACGAAATATCTTTGCGGGAACGAATGGCAGGGGGGTTTGGAAACGATCGTCGCTAAGCAATGGTAAGAAAATCCTCCGTGATTTATTCCCTTTATGAAAATATCCAAGAGAACTTCTATCTACCAAGTTTCTTGGTTTTCAAGGTGTAAAAGTTGAGATATTGATTTTATATCTTATGGATTGACAAACTATCGTTAAAATACTATGATTAGAATCAATACTAAATCAATATGAATAGTAATGATAAGAAATGGTGAAATCTAAATGTCCAAAATTGTAAAATGTCTGACGGATTTAATTGGCAATACCCCCCTGTTGGAACTCACAAGATATGATAAAATCAACGATTTACACGCTAAAATCATCGTCAAACTGGAATATTTCAATCCGGCCGGTAGTGTCAAAGACCGAATCGGTTATGGGATGATACAGGATGCTGAAGAACGGGGGATTCTCCGGAAGGATTCGGTTATTATCGAACCTACTAGTGGCAATACGGGTATTGGGTTAGCGGTAACAGCCGCCGCCAAGGGGTATCGGTTGATATTGACCATGCCCGAGACCATGAGCTTGGAACGGCGTAAATTATTAAATGCCTTCGGTGCGGAAATCGTATTAACACCTGGACCAGGCGGGATGAAAGGGGCCATTCAAAAAGCCAAGGAGTTGGCGGAAACCATACCTCATTCTTTTATTCCCCAACAATTTGAAAATCCGGCTAATCCCGAAATCCACCGTCGTACTACTGCCGAAGAAATATGGAGGGATACCGACGGCAAGGTTGACATTTTTGTCAGCTGTGTTGGAACCGGCGGGACCATTACCGGTGTTGGAGAAGTCTTAAAACAAAAGAATCCGGCAGTGAAAATCATTGCAGTTGAACCGTATGATTCTCCGTTGCTTTCGGAGGGCCGGTCCGGACCTCATATGATTCAGGGGATAGGAGCCAATATTATTCCGGAAGTTTTAAACCGTTCCATTATCGATGAAATTTTTAAAGTAAAAAATGATGAAGCTTTTGAGACCTCCCGAAAACTAGCGAAATTGGAAGGCTTGTTGGTGGGAATATCATCGGGTGCTGCGACCTTTGCTGCAAAAGAAGTAGCCAAGAGGCCGGAAAATAAAGGCAAGTCAATTGTGGTGATATTGCCGGATACGGGTGAGCGATACTTGTCGACCCCACTGTTTCAATAAAATGAGAATCAACTTGGAGGATTAATGTCTGAAAGGAAGCAGATAGGAGTGGAGGGAGGTGTATCCGGGATGGCTGATAGTGAAAATTTACAGGTGATTGGGATTGACTTTCGTTCCGCGCCTGTTGAATATCGTAAATTGTTTCATCTGACTCTTCATCAACTTACTGAAATATACCGGCAAGATATATTTCCGGCTGAAACTGTCATCCTTTCAACCTGTAACCGGACGGAGTTTTATTTTTATACCAACCGGTCGGTTTCTTTTTGTTGGGAGCTCATAAAGGGTTTTTACGATCAACAATCCGTGAAACGGGAATTTTTTTATCACTATTGTGGACATGAAGTCGTATTGCATCTGTTGGAACTCGCTACGGGGTTCCATTCGATGATTATCGGCGAAACGAAGATTTTGGGGCAGGTTGCGGGCGCTTATGAAATACCGGAAAAACTGGGGAAAGCAGCGCCGAACTTAAGTATACTGTTTAAAAAGGTATTACAATTCGCCCGGCGTATCCGGGTACAGTCTGGAATCGGTAAGCATAGCACATCACTTACAACATTGCTTATGAAGGAATTAAAAAACTATTATGGCAACCCGGCTGGGCAACGGGCTTTAGTTTTAGGGAATGGTGAAATTGCTCAAAAAACAATTCAAGTTTTGCTTTACAATGGAATACAAACAACGATGCTCACCAGAAAAAGAGTGAAAAAAACAGCGGAATTTGTTGGTGATTTGACCGTAGTTTATGGTTATGAGAATCTACTCCAGGCGATAGAGGCCAATGATATTATCATCGCTGCCACATCAGCACCTCATTTGCTTATTAAAGAGGAACACCGAGCGTTCCTTTCCAATAAGCTTTTGATTGATTTTTCTTTTCCACGTAACATTGAGCCGAAGCTCTCCCGAAACGGGAATCCAGTTTGGGATTTGGATTATTTTGGAGCAATATCCAGTCGGAACTTTCAATTGGAACAGGTGGCAGTGGTGAAGATGAAAACTTTGTGCAAACAAGCGTCAGTGAAGATAGTTTTGCAAATTTTTCCTTTCGATAACGCCTTGCCTAAGGCATTGACATCGTAAGTTTTAAAAAAATGATTGACAAACCAGGAATGATTTAGTAGTATAAAAAATATAATTAAGTTTATAGGAATACTTAATTTTACCGCGTAAAGCGGTAAAAAAAAATTTCTGTATTTCATAGCATTCCGATATGTTTATTATAAAACAAACAATGAAGGGGGTTTTGGTTTTGAGGAAAAAAATAATTTTAGGATTGTTGTTCGTTTTGGTTTTATTGGTTGGAGTTGTGTCTTTTGCCGGAGCAGAAGGGGAAATTACTTTACTGAATGTTTCTTATGATCCCACCCGTGAATTGTATCAAAATTATAATGCTGCCTTTGCAAGGTACTGGAAGGCCAAGACAGGTCAAACCGTAGCGATTAAACAATCCCATGGCGGATCCGGCGCACAAGCCAGGACGGTAATTGACGGTTTAGAGGCGGACGTGGTTACATTGGCGCTTGCTTATGATATTGACGCCATCGCCGATACAAAACTACTGCCAACCAATTGGCAAAAGCGGTTGCCCGATAATAGTACTCCTTATACCTCGACGATTGTGTTTTTGGTTAGGAAAGGTAATCCCAAAAACATTAGGGATTGGGACGATCTTGTCAAACCTGGAATTTCAGTCATTACACCAAACCCGAAAACTTCCGGCGGTGCCCGTTGGAATTATCTGGCCGCTTGGGGATATGCTTTAAAACATAACCAAAATTCTCAAGAAAAAGCAAAGGAATTTGTGAAGAAACTATATAAAAATGTTCCGGTGCTTGATTCGGGAGCCCGGGGTGCCACCACCACCTTCGTACAACGCGGAGTTGGTGATGTTTTACTGGCTTGGGAAAATGAAGCGTTTTTAGCTATCAATGAACTAGGAAAAGATAAATTCGAAATCGTTGTGCCTTCATTGAGTATTTTGGCCGAGCCTCCAGTGGCGGTTGTTGACAAGGTGGTCGCCAAAAAGGGTACCCGGAAAATTGCCGAAGCATACCTTAAATATCTTTATAGCGCGGAAGGACAAGAAATCGCGGCCCAAAATTATTACCGGCCACGCCTAAAATCGGTTGCCGATAAATATGTTCATTTATTTCCGAAAATTAAGCTGATTACAATTGACGATACTTTTGGTGGATGGCGAAAAGCTCAAAAAACCCATTTTGAGGACGGTGGATCCTTCGATCAAATCTATCAACCGCAATAATTAAAAGTCAGATTATGTTTTTTAAAGGGGGCTGTCTCAGAAGCAAAATGAGACAGCCCCATATTTGTGCGCCCAGCATGGGCGCAATCTAACGGGTGAAAGTCCCGAGTGTGGGATGATAGTGCCAAACACATAGCCAAGAGCTCGCGTCCAACAGGACGCGCAGGTGTCCTCGGTGACGGGGAATCTGAAGGAAGCTGGCGGCAAACTTCCGGTCTGACGAACAGGAATCACATAAGGCATATGTAAGTTAGGGTAAGGTTGCAAAACAAACCAAAGCCCAAAGACTATCCGGAACTTACGGTGTAAATGTGGCAGATAGATGGAAGGAAAGATTGCGTTCTTACCTGGGGAGGGCTCATGGACGTGTGGAAACAATGTATGAAGCACGGTTGAAACAAGATTTATCATGAGAGGTCAGCAGAGTCATAATACTTCGTAAAGTCGACAATACGAAGGAAGGACGAACTTTAGGAGGTGAAAGTCAATGAAAGTTACTAAAGATGAAACTAAATACAGACAATCTCGAAAAGAGGGCTA
The DNA here is from genome assembly GCA_023401925.1 of Bacillota bacterium. GTDB lineage: Bacteria > Bacillota > UBA4882 > UBA8346 > UBA8346 > UBA8346. The sequence goes on along the minus strand of JAEXDA010000051.1, from coordinate 26,756 downwards.
TCCTCAGAAAACACCTGCGGAACAGGGAAGATATGGGGAAGCGTATGACTCATCAAAGATAACTGAAAACAACATCACCGACACAGGCTTGTCGACGGAGCGGTTGCTGGAGAAAATATTGGACCGTGACAACATGAATAAAGCATACGTAAAAGTAAAATCCAATAAAGGCGCAGGCGGGATTGATGGGATGAAAGTTGATGAACTTCAACAATATCTCAAAGAAAACGGCAAGCAGCTAACTCAGGCAATCAAGGACGGAAAACACCGTCCGAACCCCGTAAGGAGGGTAGAAATACCCAAAGAAGAAAAGGGAAAAGTAAGAAACCTAGGAATCCCAACAGTGGTAGACCGAGTCGTGCAACAGGCAATAACCCAGGTATTAACCCCAATATTCGAAAAGCAATTTTCGGATAACAGTTATGGATTCCGACCAGGACGCAGTGCGCATGATGCCATCCGAAGATGTCAAAAGAATATAGATGAAGGCTATATGTATGTGGTGGATATGGATTTAGAGAAATATTTCGATACAGTCAACCAAAGTAAACTGGTAGAAGTATTATCACGGACAATAAAAGACGGGCGTGTAATCTCACTGATTCATAAATACCTACGGGCTGGAGTTGTCGTAAGGCATACCTTCGAAGAAACTGAAATCGGCGTACCGCAAGGGGGACCTCTAAGTCCACTACTCAGTAATATCATGTTGAATGAGCTTGACCATGAGTTGGAAAATCGAGGACATCGATTCGTCCGATACGCAGATGATATGGTCATTTTCTGTAAAAGCAGAAAGAGCGCCAATCGCACACTGGAAAACATTTTACCCTATATTGAGGGAAAATTATTTCTTAGAGTAAATCGGACCAAGACAGTAGTAGACTACGTTGGAAAAGTCAAATTTCTTGGGTTTACCTTCTACAAAGTAAAAGGAGTGACCGGAATCCGCATCCACCCAAAGTCAATTGCCAAGATGAAAGCTAAGGTGAAAGAGCTGACATCTCGAAGCAACGGATGGGGAAACGAACTCAGAACCGAACGTATCAAAAGATACATCGTAGGGTGGGTAAATTACTTTAAAATTGCGGACATGAAGAAATTGATGGAAACAATCGATGAATGGTTAAGACGGCGCATCCGAATGATTTACTGGAAGCAATGGAAGAAAGTCAAAACAAGGTTCCATGAACTAAAGCGTCTAGGAATAGACGGGGATAAGGCCTGGCAATTTGCAAACACCAGAAAAGGCTACTGGAGAATCTCCAATAGCCCTATCTTGAGTTATTCTCTGAATAACCAGAAATTGGATAACCTTGGCTATTTATTTTTCTCTGATTACTATCGACAAGTACGTGTAAACTAAGGAACCGCCGTATACCGAACGGTACGTACGGTGGTGTGAGAGGTCGGTAGATGAATTAATCATCTACCTCCTACTCGATTATAATCGAGCTTAAAGAAATAGAAAGAGAAAGCTCACGTAGTTGTAATCAATGCAATCTTTGATTTTAGATACTTGTATGCTTGCCTTCTGTCTGCTAAAATCCGTTAAAATTCGATTTTTGTCGACAAAATATGTTGACAACAAATATAGAGTATAGTACTATCTAATTAATTCGGTAGGAATACTATTGATTAATCCGACAAAAATATTATTGCTTGTGTGTTACTCCAATATATCATCGTATAAGATGGTTTTTTGCAACAATAATTCATACTAAATAGATTGGTTTGCTAAATTAAATTGGAGGATTTACTTTCATGAAAACGGCGATTCAAATCAAAACGGCACCTCAGCCGATAGGCTCTTACTCACAAGCGGTTAAATTCGGGGACTTTTTATTTACTTGTCAATTAGGATTGGATATAACTGGCACTCTGGCGGCTCCGGATACCGCGGCACAGACACAGCAAACCCTCGAAAATATTAAAATTATCTTGGAAGATGCTGGAATGACAATGAATGATGTAGTAAAAACAACAGTATATCTTCTAAATCTAGCCGATTTTTCGGTAGTAAATGAAATTTACAGCAAATATTTTGATTCACCTTACCCTGCCCGGGCTTGTATTCAAGCTGTTAAGCTTCCCAAAGAGGCTAAAATCGAAATTGAAGCAATTGCAATAGCCCGTAATGGATAAATTCGAGTATCGCTTATTCATATAAATCTTATCGTGAAAACACAGAGAAAAAACAATAAAAAGTATTAGACTCATTGGGTTTTAATTACGGTGACAATAAGTGATATATAGGAGCTACGGTTTTAAAGCTAAGTATTAAAACTAAAAGGGGGAAGCAAATGGAGCCAATTTCTTATGCAAAAAAGAATGCATTAAGTAATCAAAATCATGAAAGGCTGGAATTTAACCGCAGGGTCTCATTATGAATTAATACTATCTTAATTGGAGGAAAAACAAATGAAGAAGCTGTTAAGCATTATCATAATGGTCGTTTTATTAATTGCCACATTAAGCAATACTCTTATTTTTGCTTTAGATAAAAAACCAGTTGTAATCCGTATCGGCAGTGCTTTCACAGCCGGAAGCAGCAATCCCTATTCACTCCAGACAATTGGAATTGTACATCAGCAAGGACTTTTAGAAGATGAGTTTAAAAAAGATGGTATCAAGGTTGAGTGGATTTTCTTCAAAGGAGTCAGCCCGGCTTTGAATGAGGCTTTTGCCAATAATTCAATCGATATTGGTGCAACCAGTGAATTAGGAGCCATCATCGCCAAGGCTAACGGACTAAAAATTAAACTGATTTCCGGTTTAAGCCGGAATGGTAATTCTTATGTTGCAGTACCGGCTGGTTCGCCAATTACCAAATTTGAGGACCTTAAGGGCAAGAAGTTTGCGACGGCAAACGCTACGAATTTTCAATTGGCGTTTGAACGGATTGCTCAATTTAAGGGATTGACGTCAAAAGACTTCAAATACTACAATCTGGGCCCGGCGGATGGTGTTGCCGCTTTAGCTTCCAATAATATTGATGGCGCACTATACGGAACACAGCTTTTTGCGCCACGTAATTCCGGAAAGATCAAGATTATCTATTCCACGAAAGAACAATTTCCAGACAAGTGGAAATCCCAAAGCGGTATTTTTGTGACGGAAAGTTTTGCAAAAACATATCCGCAAGTCACAAAGCGTTTTGTAAAAGTTTTTCTTAAAGCCGCCCAGTGGAGTTCAAATGAAAACAACCGTGAAGCGTTTTTCTTAGCTGGCTCTAAAACTGGAACCCCGATTGAGAACCTTCGCGAGGATGCGGAAGGGTCCAAACTCGTTGAAACTAATTCCCCTCTGCTGGATGATTTTGTGATTGGGCATTATAAAGATACTATTACATTAGCCAAAGACCTGGAACTAATCAAAGATGGATTTGATGTGAAAGAACTTGTAGATAAAACCTACCTGGAAGCAGCCCTAAAAGAACTTCGCCTTAATAGTTTTTGGACTTCGTATGATGCGGAAGGTAAGATCGTAAACAGGAAATAGGGGCACTTTTTGGGGATGATCACCAAGTTGAACAACATAAGATAACAGGATTCGGGAAGGATGATTGATGATGAGTACTTTACTTTCACAAGACATAAATTATTCGGCCATTGCGGATCAAGATATTGTAACGGTTTTAAAAGCATTTAAACACCGGCGTTTCAATACATATTTTGCTCCTGATGGGGAAAGTGCACGGAAAATTGCTCTAGAATTGATTCCCTTGGATTCAAAAGTCGGCACCGGAGACTCCACTTCCGCGACGCAATTAGGGATTGCAAAGGCTCTTGAAGCACGCGGAACAACAATATATGATGCCCATGTACGGGGCAGGGAATGGACGCAAACCTATAAATTAAGCGAGTTATCTTATAGTTCTGAATGCAAATATTTCCTGACCGGAACCAATGCAGTAACGCTTGATGGAAGACTGGTAAATGTCGATGCAGTCGGCAATCGGGTGGCGGGAATGTTTTATGGCCACGAACATTCGGTGTTGATTATCGGCCGCAATAAGATTACCAAAGATTTAGATGCTGCTTTTGATCGAATTCGTCACCAAATCTCTCCGCAGCATGTAAAAATCCGCAGCACCGATCTGGGAGGACGTCCATTTAAAACGGGATGCGCCAAAACGGCTCAATGCGTCGATTGCCAAGGTGAAGATCGCACCTGCAACGTATTTACAATTATTGAAGGTAAACCCAAACATACGAATGTTCATATTATTTTTGTCAATTCGGACCTCGGCCTTGGTTGGGATGATTCCTGGCCGAAGGAACGAATTCAGAAGATTGTCGATGAATATAAGAAACTGGTATGGATACCGCCTGTAAGATGAGTTGGTAGAAAAGATCTCGATGGGAAATATTGGTGAAATTGAGCGGGATAACTTGATTGAAAGATATCCTGATATCCCGCGGTTAATCATCATAAAGACGGATTTGCTGCGGCACGGAGCCCATTTAATGAACTGTGCATTGACGCTGATTTGGAAAGGATCGATTCAATTATGGTTCATGATGTTGAGAAGACCATTCTACCAGGAGAACTGGTTAAAATCCTGCAAGATCCGGAAAGCATAAAAGCAGTTGGAACCTTGAATGCCGACGGTTCCCCATATGTCGTCATTAATTACACATTGACCACCTTGGATAGTAAAACATTGATTTTTAGCGAAGAGCTGGAGAAGTCTTCCAGTAATAAAAATATGGTCCAGAGTATTTGGTTTGATAAACCGGTATCGGTAAATGTCACCCAAGGTGGGACAAGTTTTAATATTCAAGCCAGGCCCTATCTTTGTCTGATCGCAGGAAAGTTATTTCAGGAAATGTTATTGCGGACCAGGTCCGTTGGTGGTCAGGACGCTGATATCTCGACAGTATGGATACTCCAACCTGAAAAGATTAGCAATACCTCCGCAGGGATTCTCCGGCATGAGCTGGAATCGGCTCATCCATATTTCGGTCAGCATTTAGATCGGGCCAGTATAAAAAATGATTTGCCTTCAGATGTGCCAAAAAACAATCCAAAGGCATTGGATTAGCAGGAGAACAGAATATGGCGACATATGTTAATTCGGAATTCGGTGAACTGGTTGAAAAATATCCCGATATTCCTCGATTTATTATTTTAAAGCTTGATCTTCTCCGCCGGGGGGCTAGTTTGACAAGCAGGGCACTGGATGCTGTTCAAAACGATGATTATCGTTTCGGTCCGATGCAAATTTTTTATAAGTCGGGAGAAAACCGGAAAACCGATAAATCAATTCCAGGCTCAATACTGTTACGGGACGGTACCACAGCCCCCGTATCTTTTGATGAACATTATGAAGAACCCTATATCATTGACCAGGTTGACGGTAAATTCGTTCTTTTAGATGATGAAAAAAAAATCGTCGATGAAATCGACTTTACACCAAGGCCCCGGTATTATGGCCAAAAGACTAGTCACGGTGTACTTATGGAATCAATCGCCAGTGCACGGGCACAACGATTAATTATTTGCGCCTATCGGTTTTGTCACCTTTGGGAAACGGGGAATCAATGCAAATATTGCGCATTTTTTACAGATCTCAAACATGCGCGCCAGGCAGCAGCAGATGCAACATTTACCAAGGAAGTCGATGCCGAAGATATTTATGAAACGGTGCGGGAGGCTCTTAAGGAACCCGGCCGGATCTCGGAGATCTATTTGACTGCGGGTATGGACTACAGCGGTGAGGAATTATTTGAAAATGAAGTAAACCGCTATATTAAAATTTTGCAGGCCATTGGCCGGAATTTTCGGGGCCGTTTCTCAAGCCAGATTATGGCTCCGGCTTACTCAAAATCACAACTGAAAAGAATATACAACGAAACGGGACTTACTTCCTATTGCCCTTGTATTGAAGTGTGGGATAAAGAACTCTTTGGCTGGATTTGTTCGGGAAAAAATAAATGGCCCGGCCGGGATGAGTGGATCAAACGGACGCTGGATGCAGTTGAAGTGTTCGGGAAGGGCAATGTTTATACCCAAGTCATCGGTGGCGTGGAAATGGCTCAGCCTTATGGATTCAAAACGATTGATGAAGCTCTGGAGTCTAACTTTCAGGCCTGCGAATTTTTTGCTAAGCATGGCGTCATTTTTCTAAGCGTAGTCTGGCGGCCCCATCAGAGTTCTGCATTAGCCGGGCAAAAACAGCCATCCTTGGAGTATTACGTCCGTCTGGTGAAAGGGCTTCATGACATTCGAAAGGCATACGGACTAAGTGCCGTCAATGATGATTACAAGCATTGCGGCAATCATGGGGATAGTGATTTGGAAAGAATTGATTAAATAGCACATAGTACATGGTAGAGTAATGGCGTTAATTCAAACCGAATTCTAGGGAGGAATTATTGATGGATAAAAACACACCGGTGTCTCAACAGTCCGAAAAAGAACCCCTACAGATATTTTACACGATCTGCCCGGTACAAGTGGCATCCCATGTGGCCGTTGCTAAAGGGTGGGTTGATGAGGAATTGAACAAAGTCGGCGCTAAGGCAAAGTTCTTAAGGGCGCTTCCCAAAAAAGAATGGTTGCCGCATTTTACACATAGCCGTACCGATCTTTTTCGGGATGGCGGAAATATTCCACCCATTTGGGCCCGCTCTCAGGGGCCGGTCAATAAGTTGATCGGACTTACCTTTGTTGGGACCGGAGGAGAGATTGTTGTCAAAGCCGGTTCCGGAATCCGATCGGTTCGCGATCTTAAAGGGAAACGTATCGGTATATCAAAAAGACTAACCGGGGATCGGGTGGATTTTGCAAGAGCAACTGCGCACCGGGGGATAATCTTAGCACTTGAGCTGGCTGGAATTGATCACCGTGATATTCAGTGGGTGGATATTCCCGAATTTAAAGCAAAGACCGGTGATCCTTCCTGGTCGGTTTTGAATTCGGCGGAATCTCCGATCGAGTTTTGGGGTAACGGCAAATTAAAATCGGTTCCCTGGAATGAAGGTAAAGCTTTGTTAGAAAACAAAGTTGACGCAGTATATGCCAACCATGGCCGTTCCAGACTGCTTGAATCCCAAGGCCTGGTTACCACCATTGAAGATTTAGGGCGTTATCCTGATTGGACACTCCATGTCGCGAATACTCCAACCACAATTACCGTCAGTACGGAACTGGCCGAAAATCATCCGGAGATCGTGGTGGCGTGGCTCAAAGCTTCAATAAAAGCCGGACATTGGCTCAAAAAGAATTTTGCAGAAGCTGCTCGGATTTTAGCCGAGGTGACAACCGAAGGTTCTGCCGAATCGATTTTCGAAGATTTGCAGAAATATGACTATGTCCCGAATTTATCCGCAAAGAGTTTAGCCGGCCTTGAAATAGAAAAACAGTTTTTACTTGAAAATGGATATATCGAGAAGGATTTCAGCCTTAGGGATTGGGTGGACCCCAAATTTCTTGAGCAGGCTTTAAAATAACCCGCCGTTTCATTTATTGAGGAGAAAATAAGCGATGGTGTCAACTGAAAAATGCAAGAATTTCTTATTGGGATTGATGGTTCCTTTTTTGGTGCTGATCATTTGGAAAGCGACTACTTACTTTGAGATGGCTCCCAGGCAGCTTTTGGTCCCCCCGGAAGAAGTTTTTCAAAGTTTGCGGGATTTGGTGGCCGATGGCTCGCTCATGGAGAATGTAAGGATAAGCTTGATGCGGGTTTTATTGGGGTTTTCCTGGGGAACCGTGGCGGGAGTATTACTAGGAACGGCTATGGGATCATCGCCAATCATTGATCGCTTCGTGGGCCCGCTATTTCACGGGTTTCGTCAAGTTCCAATGTTTGGATGGATGCCTTTTTTAATCTTACTCTTCGGCATTGACGAGGAATTTAAGGTTATCTTTATCGGATTAAGCGCTTTTTATCCGATGGTGCTTAATACATACGAAGGAATCAGGAATGTCTCCTGCGAGTACTTGGAGGTTGCCAAAGTTTTTGAATACAGTCAAGCGAGACTCTTTCTCCGGGTGGTCATTCCTGCGGCAATGCCGTCCATATTTATCGGTCTTCGGACAAGTGTAAGTATGTCCTGGATGTCTGTTGTTGGTGCTGAACTGATAGCTTCAAGTTCGGGTATTGGGTTTTTGATGTCCAATTCACGCAGTATGTTTAAGTATGAAATCGTATTTGCCGGTGTTGTTGTCATCGGTATAATTGGTTTTCTAATGAGTCTTTTTATAGGAAGGCTCGAGAGATACATTCTCCGATGGCGTAAAGCATTTATTACCAGTTAACAAAAAAAGAGGATCTTTCATGAAAAAAAGTCTTTGGATTCTAAACGCTTTGGTTGGTCTTTTTTTACCTCTATTGCTTTTTTTGACATGGTATATTACATCGCGAAAAACCCTTATCATCTCAAGCCCTGAAAAGGTTTTAGAAACGATTGAGACATCTTTGGCCAATGGTTTCCTGTTCCGGAACTTGCTCATCAGTTTCCAACGGGTTATCAAAGGTTTCTTAATTGGCGCGTTAAGCGGGTTTATTTTGGGGACATGGATGGGTCTTTTCAAAACGACTGAAAAGATCGTGGCTCCGTTTTTTCATGCTATCCGGAATGTTCCCGTGGTTGGATGGATTCCTTTATTCATTATCTGGTTTGGTTTTGGTGAAACATCCCAGGTCGTTTTTATAGCAGTGGGCGCCTTTTATCCGGTGGTTCTCAACACATTTCAGGGTATCAAAGGAGTCCGTGTGGAATTTATAGAGGTTGGTCAAGTATTTGCTTTTAAAAGACTGAAGCTTTTTTATAAAATTATTTTGCCGGCAGCATTGCCGACTGTATTTACAGGAATCAGATTCAGTTTGAGCATATCCTGGATGTTAGTGGTGGCATCCGAATTGTTTGGAGTATCCACTGGCGGTATCGGAAATATGATGAGCGATGCCAGGGAGTTTTTTCATATAGAAATTGTCATAATGGGAGTTTTGGCCATCGGTGGGGTCGGTTTTGTGATGAATCAAATTCTGGCCTTCATTGAAGATTACTTATTGCAATGGAAACAAACAGCATTGAAGGGGTAAAACAAATGAATTCAAGTAAAAGATTGGTGATCGAAAATCTTAACAAGACATTTGACGTTGATGGGAAAACGATATCCATTTTGAAAGACATTAACCTCGAAATTAAGCCAGGCGAATTTGTGAGCATCGTCGGAACCAGCGGCTGCGGAAAAACGACCCTCTTAAGGCTTGTTGTTGGATTGGATAGTACCTATGAAGGGAATATCCTGTTCAACGGAGAGCGGATTGATGGTCCCAGTTTAAACAGAGGGATTGTTTTCCAGGATCATCGGCTTCTTCCGTGGTTGAAAGTTTTGGAAAACGTTGGTTTCGGACTGGATCCAAAGATTAATAAAAAAGAGCAACAGCAGATTATTCAAGAATATATCGACCTTGTGGGACTGAAGGGGTTTGAAAAAAGTTATCCCTATCAACTTTCTGGCGGGATGGCGCAACGTGCCGCGATTGCCAGGTCCCTTGTTAATTGTCCGGAACTCCTTGCCCTTGATGAACCTTTGGGAGCGCTGGATGCGATGACTAGAATGTATATGCAACAAGAACTTGAAAAAATTTGGGAAAAAGAGAAAATTACGATGATCATGGTGACCCATGATATTGAGGAAGCCATATATTTAAGCACCAAGATTGTTGTGATGTCAAGCCGCCCCGGATGTGTCAAGAAAATCATTCCTGTGCCGCTAGCCCGTCCGCGGGACCGGGCAAGTTATGAATTTTTAAAGATGAAGGAAGAATTATTGGAAGAGTTTAACTTGCAGGCGGAGAAATATTTTAGTTATACGATTTAGAATGGTTTTTGTAACAATCTAGTAAATATAACAATCGGAACAAAAGTATGGGGGAAGATTTTTCGGTATTGATATTATTGTATTCATATCGGTATTGTTTAGTTTTATTGAATAACTTTACAATATACTGGAAGTTTGGATTGCCTTTAATGTCCTGCCTGAATTGATTTGTGCAGGATATTTTTAATTGTTAAGTTTTTGAATGAAATATTGACACCAAATTTTATATATAGTAATATTATGACATTAATCCCATTCAATTAGTAGGAATTATAGTAATAAAGATTTAAATTAATAAACCGTCGAGGTTTTGAAATGGCCAATTATAAACATCACAAATTTTTGCCGGGGTTTGGCTTAACCTTAGGGTACACGATTTTTTATATGAGTTTTGTATTAATCATCCCCTTAGTGGTATTGTTTTTGAAAACAACCGCCCTAAGCTGGGAACAGCTTTGGGGGATTGTGACAACTCCCCGGATATTGGCGGCTTTTCGTTTGAGTATAGGCGCTTCTTTGATCGCAGCGTTCATCAATAGTATCTTTGGATTAATTATTGCTTGGGTACTTACCCGTTACAGTTTTCCCGGAAAAAAATTTATGGATTCCCTGATTGATTTACCTTTTGCAATGCCGACCGCAGTGGCCGGAATTGCCCTTACGTCCATTTATACCAGCAATGGTTGGGTTGGCCGCTTTTTGGAACCGCTCGGTATTAAAGCTGCCTTTGCACCTCTAGGGGTTGTTATCGCTTTGACTTTTATCGGCTTGCCTTTTGTCGTAAGGACTGTACAACCGGTTTTACAAGACTTTGAAAAGGAAGTCGAAGAGGCTGCTGCGAGCTTGGGGGCCAGTCGCGGCCAAACCTTCTTCCGGATTATTTTTCCGGCAATCATCCCCAGCTGGCTTACAGGTTTTACATTAGCTTTTTCCCGTGCTTTGGGAGAATATGGTTCGGTGGTTTTTATCTCCGGTAATATGCCGATGCGTACCGAAATTGTCCCCCTGTTGATCATCACCAAATTGGAACAATTCGAATATAGCGGTGCTACTGCTATCGCGGTGTTCATGTTGTTGTTGTCTTTTTTATTACTTTTATTGATCAATTTAGGCCAGTGGTGGAATCGCAAACGCTATTTTGTAACAAAGGATGTTAAAGCCGATGGCAATTAATTTAAAAAAAGAACCCGCTGCCTGGATGCCGACCTCTACTACGGAGTCTGTCGGGGTCCGTTGTTTATTGATTGGGATTTCCCTCATCTTTATCGGGCTGTTTCTAATCTTACCCCTGGTGGCTGTCTTTGGTCAGGCTTTTTCGAAGGGCTTAAGCGCCTACTTCGATGCTATCCGTCAACCCGATACTTTGGCGGCCATTGGTTTGACCTTGGTAACTGCCGCAATTGCGGTACCCCTCAATTTGATCTTTGGAGTCGCCGCCTCGTGGGCTATCAGTAAATTTGATTTTCGTGGCAAAAATATTTTATTGACATTGATCGACTTGCCTTTCGCCATATCGCCGGTTGTATCGGGGTTAATCTATGTGTTACTCTTTGGCAGGCAGGGGTGGTTATGGCCATGGCTTTCAGAACACAATATCAAAATCGTTTTCGCAGTTCCCGGAATCGTGCTGGCAACGGTCCTGGTAACTTTCCCGTTCATAGCCAGGGAATTAATTCCCTTAATGCAAGCTCAGGGAGATGAGGAGGAAGAAGCGGCTTTGGTCTTAGGCGCCAGCGGTTGGCAAACATTTTTCCGGGTTACGTTGCCCAATATCAAATGGGGTTTGTTATATGGGGTTATCCTTTGTAATGCCAGGGCCATGGGTGAATTTGGCGCGGTTTCAGTTGTTTCCGGCCATATTCGGGGGTTGACCAATACGATTCCGCTACAGGTGGAGATTCTTTACAATGAATATAATTTTACCGCGTCGTTTGCGGTAGCTTCTTTGTTAGCTTTACTGGGACTGGTTACTTTGGCCGTTAAAAGTTTGGTTGAGTGGAAAACCACCCATTAAAAAAGGAATTGGCGGGAGATACTTATGGGAATTGAAGTTCAACAAGTGAATAAAAATTTCGGTAACTTTCAAGCTTTGCAGGATATCAATCTGGATGTCCCCACCGGACAACTGGTGGCGTTGCTCGGTCCTTCAGGTTCGGGTAAAACCACATTATTGCGGATTATTGCCGGTTTGGAAGTTCCGGATACGGGAAGAATTTATTTTCACGGTGAAGATACCACCGGCCAACGTATCCAGGAACGCAAAGTCGGTTTTGTTTTCCAACATTATGCGCTTTTTAAACAAATGACGGTTTTTGAAAACATTGCCTTTGGTTTGCGGGTTCGTCCCCGTCATCAACGGCTACCGGAAAAAGCCATCAAGGATAAGGTTCATGAACTGCTGCAATTAGTGCAAATGGAATGGCTGGCCGACCGCTATCCGAATCAATTATCCGGCGGGCAACGCCAACGAATCGCTTTGGCCCGGGCGCTCGCCGTCGAACCCAAAGTGTTGCTCCTGGATGAACCATTTGGAGCTCTGGATGCCAAAGTCCGCAAGGAACTACGCCGCTGGTTGCGTCATTTGCATGATCAAATCCATATTACCAGTATTTTTGTAACCCATGATCAGGATGAGGCTCTTGAGGTAGCCGACCAGGTGGTGATCATGAATCAAGGAAGAATTGAGCAGATCGGCACTCCGGAAAGTGTATACGATCATCCGGCGAATTTATTTGTATATAAGTTCTTAGGAAATGTCAATCTGTTCCGGGGCCGGGTCAGTGATGGTCAGATCCATATCGGGACCAATGTCTTTGATGTACCCCGGGGAGAAGCCAAGTCCAATGATATCGCGGTAGCCTATGCCAGACCTTATGAGCTTGAAGTGGATAAACAATGCAATGAATTAACCAATATCGAGGCGGTGATCATATATATTCGGGCGATTGGTCCGATTGTGCGCCTGGAGTTGCAGCGCGCGGATAATGGTGATTTCATTGATGTCGAACTGAGTAAAGAGAAATATCAAGATCAAACGTTTCAATCCGGTGAAAAAGTTTTTATCGGACTACGGAATCCTCAAGTGTTTGCAGAGGATTATTCAATATAACCAAAAGGAAGAGAAAACAGGAGGATTTCTATGAATCTAGTGATTAGTGGTAAACCGGAAACAGTGAATTTAAAGGAGAAGACCGTCTTAGAACTGCTTAAAGTCAAAAATGTTGAAATGCCGGAGATGGTTTCGGTCGAATTAAACGGCGAGATTTTAAGCCAGGCCGAATATGGAACGGCTTTGGTCAAAGATGGCGATCAGGTGGAGTTTTTATATTTTATGGGTGGTGGAACCGTTTCATTGTAATTTAAAAGACATTTTAAAACACCCTTGCGTGTAAAAAATGCAATGATAATCACGGCACCAATTGGAGAGCAACCATGTCAAATCAATGGGATTTTGAAACCCGTTCCATTCACAGCGGTTTTGATCAAGATGAAAAAAATGGCGCTACGGCCGTACCGATCTATGAAACAGCATCTTTTGCATATAACACGGCGGAAGAATTGGCCGATGCCTTTCAAAACCGGAAATTCGGATATTTGTACAGCCGGATTACCAATCCGACAGTGGCTGTCCTGGAGCAACGAGTAACCGCGCTGGAAAACGGCAGAGGAGCCGTTGCAACCGCATCGGGTATGGCGGCAATCGCAACGGTCATTTATGCACTGGTAAAACCCGGCGATGAAATCGTTTCAAGCAAAAGTTTGTTTGGCGGTACGATGCAACTATTCAAAGAGATCTTCAATAGTTTTGGTGTCAATGTTACCTATGTCGATCCAACCGACAGCAACGCTTTTGAAAAGGAGATTACACCCCGGACTGCTTTGTTTTTTTTGGAAACCATCGGAAATCCTAAATTGGATGTGGCCAACTTTACCGAAATTGCCGGGATCGCTCACAAAAATAACATTCCTTTGGTGGTCGACAGTTCCTTAACCACGCCTTACCTTTTTGAGGCTAAACGATTTGGCGCCAATATCGTTATTCATTCCGCTTCCAAATATATTTCCGGCAGCGGGCATACCATTGGCGGCGTTTTGGTCGATTTAGGCAATTATGACTGGATCCATGCCCGTTCTCCTTTGATTAGGGAATCGGCTAAAAAAGCGGGCGACTTTGGATTTTTAGCCCGGTGTAGACGGCAGGTGTTGCAAAATACCGGCAGCTGTCAATCACCTTTTAATGCCTATTTGCAATGTTTGGGGCTGGAGACTTTGGCGCTTCGAATGGAGAAACATTGCAGTAATGCTTTGGCTCTGGCCCGATCCTTAGCCGAACATCCCCGGATTCAATCGGTTTGCTACCCCGGATTAGGGAACCATGCCAATTTTGAAATCGCTCAAAACCAATTTGGCGGTAAATTCGGAGGTCTGCTGACCATTCGTCTGGGCACGCAGCAACGGTGTTTTGACTGGATTCGCCGCTTGAGAGTGGCCAAAAATCTAGCCAATTTAGGTGACGCCAAAACGGTCGTCATCCATCCGGCTTCAACCATTTACTGTACTTGTTCGGAAGAGGAACAGCTGGCAGCCGGCGTTTATCCGGATTTGATCCGGGTTTCGGTCGGTATTGAAAGTATTCATGATATCATCGATGATTTTGATCAAGCCTTAGCGGAGGTTTAAAAATGATGGATTTAACGGAAAGTCAAATCGAGCGGTACAGCCGTCACATTATTTTAAAAGATGTCGGCGGTAGCGGGCAGGCAAAAATTTTACACTCTAAAGTCCTTATTATCGGGGCTGGGGGCCTGGGTGCACCGGCAGCGCTTTATTTGGCGGCGGCCGGCGTCGGTACCATTGGGATCGTGGATGCCGACGCGGTTGATTTAAGTAATTTGCAACGCCAAATTATTCATTTTACAGCCGATGTCGGCAGGGCCAAAGTAGCATCGGCCCAGGCCAAAATGGAAGCGCTCAATCCGGATGTAAAAGTGGTTCCTTACCAAACCCGGGTTTATTCTGAAAATATCGCCGAAATCATTCACGACTACGATTTTATTATTGACGGTACCGATAATTTTCCCACCAAATTTTTGATCAATGATGCCTGTGTACTGGCGGGGAAACCTTTCTCGCACGGAGGAATTCTGCGTTTTAACGGTCAGACCATGACTTATGTCCCGGGAAGCGCTTGTTACCGGTGCGTTTTCCCTGAACCCCCGCCCAAAGGGGCCGTACCTACTTGCAGTCAGGCGGGAATTTTAGGAGCTGTAGCCGGTATGCTGGGGACGATTCAGGCGGCTGAAGCCCTGCGGTATATCATCGGCAAAGGAAAATTGCTTACCAACCGTTTGTTGACTTTCAACGCCTTGGATATGGAATTCCGGGCCATCCCTATTCATCGGAATGACCGTTGCGCCATCTGTGGCGAAAAACCTTCCATTACGGAATTAATTGATTACGAACTGCCTGCTTGTGATCTACGGGGGGGAAATCATGCTTAAAATACCAGTTGCGCTGCAAAATGAAATGATTGATTTAGCCAGACGGGATAGCCCTATTGAAACTTGCGGTTATCTCAGTGGTAGCGGCGAGGTTGCCAAAGAAGTTATTCCTCTGACCAATATCGACCACAGCGCGGAGCATTTTTCCTTTGACCCTAAAGAACAGTTTCAGGCCGTCAAGGATGCCCGGGCGAAATGTCATGAATTAATTGCGGTCTATCATAGCCATCCGGCTTCTCCGGCCCGTTTATCCGCGGAAGATCTCAGGCTGGCAAATGATCCGCGAATCGTCTATCTTATTGTATCATTACAAAATCCGGAAGAACCGGTATTGAAAGCTTTTAAAGTCAATTCGGGAGTCGTTGCCGAGGTCCCGATGATATCAAGTGAAGGATGTGAATGATATGGGCTCCAGTGTCCAGGAAATTGATTTGGCCGCTTATAAAAAAGTCGGGATGATCCAACAGAAACAAAAAGAATATTTTGCCATGCGTTTGCATGGAGTTGGCGGCGATTTTAGCGCCGAACAGATGAAGAAAGTGATCGAAGTTGCCGAAAAATACGGGCGCAGTCAAATTCATTTGTCGACCCGGCAGGGAATTGAGATTCATTTTGTGCATTACACCAAGTTGGAAGAAGCCCGCCAGGAATTGGAAAAGGCCGGAATTACCATGGGAGCTTGCGGACCTAGAGTCAGGGTTGTGACTGCCTGTCCCGGCGGAGCCACTTGCCGTTGGGGCATTATTGATACCAAACCGCTGTCCCGGGACCTGGATGAAAAGTATTTTCGCCAGGATACTCCCCATAAATTTAAAATGGCGGTTACCGGATGTCCCCATAATTGCGCCAAAGCCACTGAAAACGATTTGGGCATCATGGGCGGGATTTTGCCCCAGTGGCAAAAGGAAGATTGCACCCATTGCGATCTTTGCATCAACACTTGCCCAACCGGGGCCATTTACGCAAAATCCGGCGAGTATCGATTGGATGAATCCAAATGTATTTATTGCAGTATTTGCACAGCCAATTGTCCCACCAATTCCTGGATCGTCGGTAAAAAGGGATACACCTTATGGATTGGCGGCACGATGGGCAAAATTCCCCGTCTTGCCACCCGGCTGAAAGTCCTGGTTGAAACCGAGGATGAGCTTAATCAACTGGTGGAGCGGATCATTGAATATTATCGGGCCAACGGCAAAAAACGGGAGCGTTTCGGCCATATGATTGATCGCTTGGGAGAGGATAAAGTGAAAGGGGAGATTTTAAGTGGCGCCAGATCCTAAGAAACGCCTTGATTTACACGGTGTCGTTTGTCCGTTGAATTTTGTCAAAACGAAACTGGCTTTGGAAGAGTTATCACCCGGCGATCTGCTGGAGATCATTATCGATGAGGGTGATGCCATGTTGAATGTGCCGCGCAGTGTCAAGGAAGAAGGTCATAAAATCATTAAGGTGACTCCTCTGGGCGAAACCTTTCAAATATTGATTGAAAAGGGACAATCATGAGAGAGTGTGTTCCGGAGTTGCAGCAACAATTTGTAAACAGTACAATTGAAGAATTGCTCCGTTTTTTTTTAGAAAAATATCAAAATCGGATCGCTTTGGCTTCCAGTCTGGGCGCAGAGGATCAAGTCCTAACCGACCTCATTTTAAAAATCGACCCTAAGGCCAGGATTTTTATCTTGGATACCGGGCGTTTGCCCCAGGAAACCTATGAAACCATCACCAGTACCATGGCCCAGTATGGCCGGAACTTTGAAATATATTTCCCCCGGACGTCGGCGCTGGAATCTTTGGTGAGCCAAAACGGCCCCGATTTGTTTTATGAAAGTATTGAAAAACGTCATTTGTGTTGTGGAGTCCGTAAAGTCGAACCGCTAAAGCGGGTCTTGAGTACCCTGGATGTTTGGATCACGGGTTTGCGCCGCGATCAATCGATAACCCGTCAAGAGCTCCAAAAGATTGAGTGGGATGAAACGAACCAATTGCTGAAAATCAATCCTTTGATGGATTGGAGCACCGAGCAAGTATGGCAATATATCAGAAATAACCGGATCCCTTATAATCGCCTTCATGATCAGGGCTATCCCAGTATCGGATGCGCCCCTTGCACCCGGGCGGTTCAGCCGGGCGAGGATATCCGGGCGGGCCGTTGGTGGTGGGAAGCGCCCGAACATAAAGAATGCGGTTTGCATTTCCGGGATGGAAAATTGGTACGGAGGAACGAGTCGTGAATCAACTGGAGAAACTTGAGAGTCAAAGTGTTTTCATTTTACGAGAGGCTTACCGGGAGTTCAAAAATATCTGCATGTTATGGTCGATCGGTAAAGATAGTACCGTATTGTTATGGCTGGCCAGAAAGGCTTTTTTCGGGCACGTTCCTTTTCCCTTGGTCCATATCGATACATCCTATAAGATACCGGAAATGATTGCCTACCGGGACCGGATGGCCTATGAATGGAATCTGCAAATGATAGTGGGTTCCAATAAACAGGCATTGGCGGAAAAGCAAACTTTTCCCGATGGCAAGGTTGACCGGATCGCTTGTTGCAAGTTATTGAAGTCGGAAGCATTGAAAAATACCTTATCCGGCCAGTGGCCCCGTTACAGATTCGATCATCAGCAACGGCAGTACCGGATCGATTCCAATCAAGAGCCTTATACCGGTGTTATCGTCGGGGTGAGGGCCGATGAAGAGGGCAGCCGTTCCAAAGAACGTTATTTTTCGCCGCGGGATCTTCAAAATGAATGGGATGTGGGCGATCAACCCCCGGAGTTATGGAATCAATTTAAGACCGACTTTGCGCCGGGCACCCACATCCGGATTCATCCTTTGCTGGACTGGACAGAGCTCAATATCTGGGAGTATATTCAAAAAGAGAACATTCCCGTTACATCGCTTTATTTTGACAAGGGTAACGGCACTAGGTACCGCTCTTTAGGATGCTATCCTTGCACCAAGCCGGTGGAATCCCCCTCGACAAACGTGGCGGAAATCATCGAAGAACTCAGAAGCGGCAAGTTTGCCAATATTGCCGAGAGATCCGGCCGGGAGCAGGATCGGGAGGACGGCGGCAGCCTTGAGACTTTAAGACGGGATGGTTATATGTGATGAACTTTGACGAAGAACAAATGAATATTGTCATTGTCGGCCATGTCGATCACGGTAAGAGCACCGTGATTGGAAGGCTTCTTGCCGATACCGGATCGTTGCCCCAGGGCAAATTGGAACAGGTCAAGCGCAATTGCGAATTAAACGCCAAACCTTTTGAATATGCCTTTCTCCTGGATGCCCTAAAGGATGAACAGAGTCAAGGTATCACCATTGATACGGCCCGCTGTTTCTTTAAAACAGCTAAAAGGCGTTATATTATCATTGACGCTCCCGGGCATATCGAGTTTTTAAAGAATATGATTACCGGAGCAGCCAGGGCTGAGGCCGCTCTGTTAGTGATTGACGCCAAAGAAGGAGTTCGGGAAAACTCCAGGCGCCACGGATTTATGTTGTCCTTGCTGGGCATCAGCCAGATTGTCGTTTTGGTGAATAAGATGGATTTGGTGGATTATCACCAGGAAATCTATGAACAGGTTAAAGGGGAATACTTGGAGTTTTTGAAACAAATTAAAGTCCAGCCGTTGGCATTCATACCGATATCGGCCCGGGAAGGTGACAATCTGGTCGGACATTCCTCCCGGATGCCATGGTATGATGGTTTGCCGGTATTGGATTTGATTGACAGTTTGCAAAAGGAGAAGCAAAAGGAACATCAGTCTTTTCGTTTCCCACTTCAGAGTATTTATAAATTTACCGAAGATGGCGATGAGCGTCGGATTTTTGCCGGGACGGTGGAAACCGGAAAGATTCAAAACGGTGAAGAAGTGATCTTCTTGCCATCCCGAAAGAAATCACAAATTCAAAGCATTGAAGGGTTTAACGAGCCTTCGAAAAATGAGATTGAGGCCGGTTGTGCCACGGGATTTACACTGAAAACCCAAATTTATGTTAAACCCGGGGAAATCATGTGCCGGCTTTCGGAGCCATTGCCGAATGTAGGGACTGCATTTAAGGCAAATATCTTTTGGATGGGGAAACAACCCATGCTCCCGGGAAAGAATTATAAGATGAAGATTGCCACCAACCGGGCGACTGTTTTTTTGCGGCAGATCGAGAACATACTGGATGCTTCGGACCTCAGCAATAGCCAAAAACAGCAGATTGACCGGCACGATGTGGCCGAATGCATCCTGCAGACCTTAAAACCGATTGCTTATGATATTTCCCGTGAAATCGAAAACACCGGACGGTTTGTCATTGTCGATCATTATGAAATTGTCGGCGGCGGTATCATCACGGAAAGCATATCGGAGGAAGATCTCTTCACCGGGAATGATGCAACCGGAAGTGAAACCCGTTGGGAAAAAAGCAATATCAACCCTTTAAACCGTGCAGGGCGTTTTCACCAAAAACCGGCTTTGATATTGTTCGCAGGGGATTCAGTCTCATTTCAGCAACAGCTGGCCAAAGCTTTGGAAGAAAAACTGTTTGGGGACGGCAGAAATGTTTATTATCTCGGGCTTTCCGATTCTGTGAATGGTCCGGATGCCGTTTCGTTAGCTCGTGGCGAGGAACGCGATGAAATGATCCGCCGTTTGGGTGAGTTGGCCCATTTCTTCCTGGATGCCGGTACGATTTTTATTACGAGTGTTCCCGGTTTCGACGAGAGCGAGCTGGAAATTTTAAATCGGAATCAATATGATCGATTATGGATTCATATTGACCAGGATGGTTTGGGAGACCCAAATGAGGCGTTATATTTTACCCATCGGGAAGATGAGGGAGAAATCATCGAAAGGATTAACCGGAGATTACGAGAAAAAGGGATTTTGGCGTCTCATTGAATCGGAACTGCCAATGGGATTTTAGGAATGGAAGAGGGGATTTCATCTCCGGGAGATAAAATTTTAGGAACGGGAGAATGGATTTTATCTCCGGGAGATGAGGTTTCAGGAACGAGAATTGGATTTCGTCTCCGGGAGATAAAATTTCAGGAACGGAAGATTGGATTTTATCTCCGGGAGATGAGATTTTAGGAACGGGAGATTGGATTTCATCTCCGGTAGATGAGATTTTAGGAACGGGAGATTGGATTTCATCTCCGGTAGATAAAATTTCAGGAACGAAAGATTGGATTTTATCTTCGATATAAGGTGAAATAAATTTTTGAATGCTGGACGTTGAACGTAAACCCAAGTGAAAAGAACTTAAACAGGATTAACATGATTTTGTGGATTTACAGGGATTTTTTTAAAACCCTTATGAATTATCTATTTTCTTAATCCAGTAAATCCGCGCCTTTAATAAAGGCGATGAATCCAGTCTCCGTTAACTTTTTTAGGCCGACTTTTTTCAAAATTTAAATTCAACATATATTATTTTTTTTATATTTTTATCCCCACTTATCCCCACATCTTTTTAGAAGTTTGACCCCGATGAACGGGATTTAAAGAGGAATGGCGCTGTAATTCCTGATGCTTTCACAGACATAGCTGCGCTTTAGAAAATTTTTTGTTGATTTGTAGGGCTCCAGAGTTATCGGTACAAAATCGACACACTTTTTCCAAAAAAATGTGATAATATGGTAATGGGTAAAAAGTGTTTGGGGGATTTCTTCGAAATCCCACCGATTTTGAAATCAAGGCCGATTCAATGCCACGGTTTATAAACCGGGCATTTTTTTGATCCGCATTCACCGGGCTGTCCCGAAAGTAAATTTTCCGCTAAAGGCAGGTAGGATCGGGAAATACGGTATATTGAACCCCGATCCGGCCAATTTTTTTGCGACTGGGGTTTTGGTGGTTGCTTGCCGGATTCAATTTGAAATCAACTGATTCAATGAAGCTACCGAGGTACTTGTTTTCACTTTTCACGCTCTGAATTTCAGGGCGTTTTTTTATGCCTGAATCGGTGAATTTTTCCAAATGATTATGTGGTTTTGTGAAAGGAGGTGAACAAAATGGATTATAGCTATGCTGCCCGGCTCGACCGGGCGAAAGGCATCATCAGCGGAATGACGGCCAATGCCGATAAGCTGGAGAAATGGGGGATTACCCAGCAGTTTATCACCAACCAGACCGCACTGTACAACCAGGCGAGTGAAAATGAACAGAAGAAAAACGCCCTCAAAGCCAACACCCAGCAACTTACCGTCGCCCAGGACAAGTTGATGGAAGAACTGGAAAGCAATTGCGCCATCGTCAAGAAATTGGTCCGCTTCGAGTTGCCCAAGGAATGCTGGCCGGAGTTTGGATTCCGCAAAGGAGAGTATGCCGAGAAAGAGACTGCCGCGGCAGGGGAATAACAGGACAGGGTGAGAAAAAGGAATTAATCTGGAAAAAGAAGCTGTCGGAAAAGTAGTTTGAAGTTCAATTAGAAAAATAACCCAATAATATTGCCAAAGAAAAGAGGACAAATAAAGGAAGAAATCGAATCAAATAAAATAAACTAAAGTCAAAATTGAATATGACCTAAAACGCTTAGTCTCTTTGAGAAAAGAGAGCGGGGGACCCAATATTGATGGGGGTGAATGAATCCACTTTGGAATGGATTGAATCATATCTTATTCCAAAGTGGATTTTAGGGTTACTCTACGACCCGAATCCGGCAGCTAACTCCGCCAGCGTTGTTAGAGAGGATACTTTGGTGTTATCAAACCATGAGTTTTTTCTCTCATGGTTTTTTGTTATTCATTTTTAAATGCGTGGAAGAACGATGGACATCAAAGGAGGAATTCATTTGTGTGGAATATGCGGCTATTATGGTCCGGAGACTGCTCATCAGCCGTTTCCGATTCCCAAGATCAAGCACCGCGGGCCGGATGGAACCGGAGTCATCAGCGGAGAGAATTTTAAATTTGGACATACCCGGTTAGCCATTATTGACGTTGCAAATGGACAACAACCCATGTCCAATCATGATCGTTCCCTATGCATCATATTTAACGGCGAGATCTATAATCATCGTCAAATCCGGGAGGAATTGAAACAAAACCATCAGTTTAAAACCGATTGCGATACGGAAGTAATTCTTCATCTTTATGAAGAAGAAGGGTTAAAAGGCTTAAAAAGACTGGATGGCATGTTTGCCCTGGCCATCGCCACTCCCGAAGAATTGGTTTTAGCCCGGGATCCCATTGGAATTAAGCCGTTATATCTTCAAAAGGATCATCAGCGAACCTATTTTGCTTCGGAAATCAAAGCCTGTGTTGAACATTCCAGCATTTGTGAATTTCCTCCGGGTACCATTTATAGTTCGAAATCCGGTTATCAAGCCTTTTACGAGGTTCCTGCGCAGTACAACCCCAATTTAGGATGGGATGAATGTTTGACGGGCCTTCGGACCCGCTTAAAGAAGGCGGTAACGAAACGGTTAATGGCCGATGTGCCCCTGGGGAGTTTTCTCAGCGGCGGATTGGACTCCAGCTTGATTACGGCTTTGATAAAGGAACATCAGCAAGAACTCCATACATTCAGTGTTTCGTTGCCGGAAAGCAGCGATAGGCAATATGCGGAGTTAGTCTCCAGGTATCTGGGCACTATCCACCATGAAATCATTGTGACGCCGCGGGAACTTTGGGATGCCATACCGGAAGTCATTTATTATCTTGAGTCTTATGACCGTTCCTTGGTCCGCAGCGCGGTCGCCAATTATTACCTGGCGAAACTGGCCGCCTCTGAAGTGAAAGTAGTCCTGACCGGCGAGGGCGCGGATGAACTGTTTGCCGGTTATGCATACTTAAACCGTTTTGATAATAGGGATTCGTTACAAAGGGAATTATGGGACATTACCCAGGAATTGCATTACACCAACCTGCAACGGGTGGATCGGATGACAATGGCGCATGGTTTGGAAGCCCGGGTTCCCTTTTTGGATCAGGAAATGATTTCCTGGGCAATGGGGATCCCGCCGCAATATAAACGGAATTCGGCGGGAGTCGGCAAATGGTGCCTGCGGGAGGCGTTCAGGGGGGAAGGATTGTTGCCCGAAATCATCTTGGACCGGCCCAAGGAGAAATTCGCGGAAGGAACGGGAATCGCGGCTGCTCTGGCGGAGATCGCCAAGGAGAAGGTTTTCGACGGAAGCTATTCATGGGAATTGGCCCAGGGGACCCCGCTGCGTTCGAAAGAAGAGTACTATTATTTTCAAATTTTTGTAGCCTATTTTGGCAGGGAACAAGCTTTGCATTTGGTGGGACGCAGTAAATCGTAAAGGAGGGTGTCAATGAATCAGCTTCGGTTTGCGGTTCTGGGAGCGGGCCATGGCGGGATGGCCATGGCAGGATGCTTGGGGCTTATGGGAAACCCGGTGAAAATGTTTAATCGCAGTGAAACGCGGCTCCATCCAATTCAAGTTGCCGGCGGAATTGAAATGGTAGGCGCCATCGAAGGGTTTGGTAAAGTTGACGCTGCCACCGTGGATATGGCGGAAGTAATGGACGGGGTTGATGGAGTCATGATTGTGGCTCCCGCAAATGCCCACCGTTATATGGCGACCCAAGTGGCGCCTTTCTTGCGGGATGGGCAATTCATCATTTTAAATCCGGGCAGAACCGGGGGGGCCTTTGAATTTAGACAAGTATTAAAGGAGTTCGGGGTCGAAAAAGAGGTCATTATCGGGGAAGCGCAGACTCTTATTTACGCTTGCCGGAATACCAATCCCGCCCAGGTCAAAATTTTCGGAATCAAAAACTCGGTCCCCCTGGCGGCTTTGCCCGGAAACCAAACCGTGGAGCTTTTAAAAATCATTCATCCGGTCTTTCCCCAATTTGTACCCGGCGATAATGTGGTGAAAACCAGCCTCGATAATATCGGAGCCATATTTCACCCGGCCTTGATGGTGCTCAATGCCGCCCGGATTGAATCGACCCGGGGGGATTTTCAGTTTTATTTTGAAGGGATCACCAAAGCGGTGGCCCAGGTTTTGGAAGCGCTCGACCGGGAAAGGGTATCGGTGGCCGCGGCCATGGGGATCAAAGCCATGACCGCCCGGGAATGGTTGTATATGGCTTATGACGCCCATGGAAAAACATTGTATGATGCGATTAAAAACAATATCGGTTATAAGGGAATTTTGGCGCCGCCGACCATCGATCACCGTTATTTATGGGAAGATGTGCCGATGAGTCTGGTGCCCATCGCTTCGCTGGGAGATTTATTGGGAGTGGTTACGCCAACCATCAAACACCTCATCCATCTGGCCGGTTTGATGAATAATTGCGATTATTGGGCCGAGGGACGCACGGTTGAAAAAATGGGGCTATCTGATCTGTCCCATAAGCAAATTCGCCGGATTGCCTTGGAGGGCTTTTAAATGGAAAAACAACCGAAAAAGATTTGGGGATGTACCATCGGCAATTGCATTCATGTGGCCGGAATTTTCCGCTTTTTCCAGCTGGCGAGCAAATGCGGGTATGACACCCGTTTTGCCGGAACCGGTTTGGCGGTGGAAACGATTTTAGCCGCCTTACAGGAGGAAAAGCCGGACTTTATCGCCCTCAGTTACCGGTTAACTCCCCAGGTAGCCGCAAATATGTTTGGGGTATTGAAAGAAAAGCTCAATACGGTCGATGGGCGTGTAAAGTGGTTGTTTGGAGGGACACCGCCGGTTTGTGACGAGGCTTTCCGCAGTGGAATATTTGATGCGGTCTTTAATGGTGAGGAAAGCGACGATCAAGTGATCCGCTGGCTTAAAGGGGATGGGATGGTGGAGAAAGAGAGGGGCTTTACCCACGATTTAATTGGGCGAATCCATGACCAGGAGCCTTACCCTCTTTTACGGCATCATTTCGGCCTGCCGGACTTGAAGGCCACGATTACGGGAATTCGCACCATTGCCGAATCCAAAACCGTCGACGTAATTTCGATCGGGCCGGACCAGAATGCTCAGGAATTTTTCTTTGATCCGGAAAAAATGGCTCCCGGTCAGGACGGCGCTGGAGGCGTTCCCCTGCGGAAACCGGAGGATTTGCGGCGGCTCTATGAAGCGTCACGCGCCGGCAATTTTCCGCTGCTGCGGATTTACAGCGGCACCAACGACTTGTTGAAATGGGCTGAGCTCAGTGTGGAAGAACTCCATAATGCCTGGGGAGCAATTCCGTTATACTGGTACAGCGTGCTGGACGGCCGTTCCAAGCGGACTATCGAGCAGACTGTTACCGAGAATCAGCAAACCATGGCCTGGTATGGCCGAAAAGGTATCCCGGTGGAGGTCAACGAGGCCCATCACTGGAGTTTGCGCGGGGCCGCCGATGAGGTTGCCGTTGCCGCGGCTTATTTAGCGGCCTTTAATGCCAAAGCCCAGGGAGTGAGCGATTTTATTTTGCAAATGATGTGGAATACCCCCCCTCAAATTGAGCCCTGGCGGGATTTGGCGAAAATGCTGGCTAAATTGGACATGGTCCAGATGTTAAAGGATAAGGATTTCCGGATTTGGCGGGAAGTTAGAGCGGGATTGGCCAGTTTGTCGCCTCATCCCGCTCTGGCCAAGGGGCAATTGGCGGCGTCCACTCTTTTGGCATTGCAAGTCAAACCCCACATCGTCCATGTCGTCGGTTTTTGCGAAGGGGATCATGCGGCGACTCCGGCGGAAATCATTGAAAGTTGCAATATTGTCAAAGGGGTCATTAAAAATGGGTTGACCGGATTTCCGGAATTGACCGGAGATCGCCGGGTACAAGAGCGGAAACAGGAGCTGCTGGATAAGGCGCACCGGATTATTGAAAAAATCGGCGCGCTTCATCCCGGACCGGGAGCATTGACTCACCCGCCGACTTTGGCGGCCGCGGTTAAAATGGGTCTCCTGAATGCGCCGCAGATATTGAAGGCCGAATAAGAATTCGGGGTATTCTTAAGGTGAATCGTGTTCTTGTCGGAAGAAGAAGTCAAAGAAGACCCGCTGCCTGAAGGTAGCGGGTCTTGAGTTTGAAGTCTATCGACTCACCTTGACAATCTCAGATCTTATCGCTTCAAAAAAAATAGATACAAAAAAGTTAACCACTTCATACGTTTAATGGAAGTGTTGTCCTGGGGTTCAAGCCCTCATTCTTGCTGGGGCTGTCCCAAAAGTAAATTTTAACGATCAAGAAATACAATATGTTGAAGTCAAACCATTCGATGAAGCTATATATTGTATTTCTTGTTGATTTTGAATTGCTTTTTAGACAGCCTCACGAAGGCCCTGTCAAGGCAGTCAAACTTCTTAAACCCTAAAAGGGCTCCAGCGCACCGCGGTTCGGGGCTGTCCCAAAAGCAAAAACCAGACAATTATTAAAAGAAAAAAATTGTACTTTGAAAAAAGAATAATCTCATCCAACCACAAGAATTGCTTTTTTGGCCAGATTGTGTGCAATACACAATAAA
>JAEXDA010000075.1 GCA_023401925.1 Bacillota bacterium | reverse complement strand
TATTTTACTCTACCATGACGAGTTTGCATTTAACTAATTTAATTGCTTAAATTCTTTAAATGACTTTGAAAAAAGACTTACCAGTCATTTTTCTTTCCTACTGTTCAGTTTTCAAGGTTCAATTGTCGCGTGTCACAATACTGTCTTTATCAGTCCGACGACGCTTATATATTATATCAAGTTGCTTGCCGTTTGTCAATAACAAATTAATTTCTAATTTTTTCAATTGCATTTGTCTCACGACAGCTATGTTAGGATAACATATCATGAATATGATGTCAATAACCAAATTACAAAAAATCATTTTCTTAATTACAGCCAGAAACCCTTTTGGATAAGGTCTTGGCTACCCTAACTACTTGAGCGGCATCAGCCGCATGCCATTAAGACCAATCGATAATGCGTTAACAGTATCCATCCATCAGTTACACTCTTATCTTACTTATCTTAAAAACAAAGGCTAATCCTTTATAATAGTGAGTATTTATTTGAGTTTTAATCTAATGAAATTAGCCCGCTAATCACTTCACCATTTACCATCGTGGAGATAACTTCCAGATCGTTCGTCATAATGACCAGGTCAGCATCTTTTCCTGGATAGAGGCTGCCTTTTCTCTTATTTATTCCTAAAAACCTTGCCGGATTGTAGGTAGCCATCCTAAAAGCCTCCGAAAGAGTGCAATCCGTATATTGTATGATATTCTTTATGGCTTTATCCAGAGTTATAACACTACCAGCCAGTTGACCTGCTTCATTTCGCAGTACATTCATCGCGGAAGTAAGATCTCCAACCGAAGTATGAAAATACCCATCAAGCAAACCAGCAGGGGCCATTGCATCTGAAACCAAAATAATCCCTTCCGACCCCTTAGCCCGGTATACTATATCAATAGTAGCTTTGTGCAAATGAACACCATCCGCAATAAGTTCTACACATAATTCAGGTCTGGTAAGCGCAGCGCCGATGATTCCGGGTTCGCGATGATGAAATGGCGTCATCTGATTAAAGCAATGGGTTACACCTTTAAAACCAGCCGAAACAGCCTCTAACGTCTGATTAAAATCTGCAGCACTGTGCCCGATTTCGCTAATAATGCCTTCGTTTGCTAAAGTTTCTGCTACATCTAAAGCACCTGGCAGTTCCGGAGCCATTGTCACAATTTTAATGCCACCATTACTGAGTCTTTGCAGTGTTGACACTTCTCCTACCGATGGCAACCGCAAATGGGTTCCCGAGTGAATTCCCGGGTAATTATCGGATATATAGGGCCCTTCCAAATGAATACCCAAACATTGCGCTCCCTTATAGTCCATTTCTTCAAGTGCAGCATAAGACTTAGCCATTTTTTCTAACTTTTCCCGGCTATCAGAAATTATCGTTGCAAGAAATGAGGTGGTTCCATGAGCTGCATGAAATTTTGCTGTTTCAATTAAACTCTCCGTTGTCCCGGAAGCGATTTCTGCGCCGCCTCCTCCATGCAAATGTTGATCGATAAAACCTGGAGCAATGAATAAACCTTCCAGAGAAACTTCCCGAAATCCTGAAGGTATTTCAACAGAATCTATATGACCAACGGCTACAATCCGTTTCCCATCGATTAAGATGGTTGCTTCTTCAATTAAATTAAACGGTGTTAAAACAGCCGCTTTCGTTAATGCTAGCTGGCTCATATTTAAACCACCTCCTTGAATTCTTAAAGGTATAAGCAATTCCGTTCAATACAAATAGTTTGCATCCCATATAAAAGGATATTTAGGTGGAAATAGACTCTTTAAAATTTCTGCCCGATTATCCTCGAAAGGTTCGAGTTCAGAATAGCGATATTGACCAAAAATAAGCCGTGTAAGCATTATATTCTGGTCCATTTTCGGAACGGTCGCAGCTTTCGATACAACAATGTCTAGCAATTGATTTTTGATAATCAATTCAATAAGTAAACTATTTACGCTCCAACGATAACGAATTTCATTTTGGAAAGTTTGTTGCAGGCTAGAAACTCGTCGGCATAATAAAGGAGATAAATATGTAAAAAGCGATGTCCAGTCCGTCACTCTAAACATTCCCGCTAAAGGGGCTGGATCGAGATGAGTTCCCCCAAGGCGGTAAAGTGCTGTATTTACGGAATGATCAGGAGTCCCCCGGATACAAAGGGTTTGATGCGGTTTCAGCAGTTTTAAAAAATTTTCAATCATCAGCATTGCACAATCAACATCTTTGGCAGCTGATTCGCTAATTACAACTTTTTGATCATTCGGCTGGAGAATGTAATTAAAATACTCCTCGCTATAATTCAAATACCCTGATATTTCACCAAGAGTATTCTCCCAAACCAACAAATTCTCCTTTTTTGGAAAGGGAACCTCTTTAATAAATGCACTATCGATTCCAATTTCACGGTATCTTTCTTGCCACCAATCTAGATTTCGAACAGGCTGTAACCAATAATTTTCTTGATTTTGCTTATATAAACCGGCAATTTGGCTCAAATCCTCAAAGCGACATTGTCGGAGATTACCGGACGATCCTTTCAGTCCAATACGGTGAGCCTGTACCTGTTTTGGCAGGAATCGGGTTTTATAGCGCGGTAATAAAGGAACAAAGCCCAATTTGGGATAATAAAAAGGCAACCCCCACAAAAAAGCTAAGGGCACAGCCTTTCCAGCAAGATCATCCATCACTTGATTTAAACATTTTCTGGCTAATTTCTGTGAACGATAAGCCGGAAGGGTAACCACAGGAGAAATAGCCCCAGCAGGAATCGATATCTCTTCCAATGATAGTGTCTGCGGAAAATAACCCGCTGCAGCCACTATCCTGCCTTCGTCCTCGGCAATCTGAACCCAATCAGGATTCCATGAGGATTTGCTGTATAAATAAGCAAATAACGTTCTATGCTCAGAGCCTTCTTGGGGATCGAGTTGCTCTCCTTCAAACGCAAAGCCTTCCTCAATGAGGTTTAGCAAAGCCGGGCGATCATTAAAAGTTGATTTTCTGAAACGGATCATTAAAATCCTTTAGTCTCCTTAACGAAATGGTCACTATAGCTAATATGAAAATAAAAATTCGCCGGTTTAGGGTGTACCCTTCGGCTCGTTTTATTTTCATTGATTCTTATGACAGCCTGTTTGAAGGACCATCACGCGAGCTACCCCTGAAATAATCACAATGAACTAACTTTCAAAACTCCGTCAATCTACTCAATTATCGGCATATTTCATGAATTAATTATGTTTAAATTAAAAACTAGTAGAGCGTATCGTAAATAAATGGTAACCAGAAATGGGGAAGATCTCTCTACTTAAGTAAAACGTTCACAATCGTTGAGTAGTTATTTAGAGAACGTTTTACTAGTGTATCTTTAATCTACCGGTCGCATTATACCAATATTCCTGGGCCCAAACAGCAATCCAATAAAGATAATAAAAAATAGTGGCGCGAATTGGATTCCAGCAATCGTAAACTATCCAGCCCTCCCGAACAAAAATCCATTCACCCAAGGCATTTCCCATTGACCAAATTGTAAAATAGCATATTTTAGCCAGTTTATTGCATTGTATAGGATAAAAGCGCATAAATAATCCGCTTTCGGCAGGGGCAATTCCGAGATCCGACCAAAGACTTAAAGTTCCCACCACAGGTCCATGGTAGGCCCACTGATCAAGAGTCACACCACAAAGATCAGCAACCAATGCAAGCAAAGCGCTAAAAAGTAGGGTTGGATAATATCTAGCACGTTCAGAACCAGGTATGAGCCAAAAAAAGGATATCCAAAGCACAGCTGCAACCAAAATATAAGCCATAAAATTAGAATACCCAACTTTACGAATAGTTACTTAGAAAAACATAAACCTTTCCTCATTCAATGAATAGGCTCATCGGCTACCCAGGATGAAAACGATAAATAAGAAACCAAGATCTATTCAACGGTCCAGTTGCGTTCTTTGGATAAATTATTGAGGAGCGAAATTAATTCCAGGATTACCATCAATTATATTCTCCCAACAGGTTTGAAAAAAAGCCCGCTTAGGTAATCTAATAACAGACTGCATAAACATTTTTAGAAGCACAATGTTGTAACCAAAATGTCCAAACTACCAAACGGCATTTGGCAAACAAACTAACTAAGGAGGTGAAAAAATGCATACTTCGAAAATATTTTTGGCAATTTGGTTGTTGATTTTTAGTATAATAATCAATGGCTGTACCCTTTTTCCCAGTTCCAATAAGTCGAGGCCTGCCCCCACAAGACCCAAAATGACTTCCCCAACCAAACGGACCCCGGCTGTTTCTAGTATGACCGAAAGGGATATCACCAACCGGCTGACCAAAATTGAAGATTCGCTTAGTAAAGGCGATTGGTCAAAAGTCAATAGTGAGACCAATTCATTAGGCGGGGACATGATGAGATTTCAGCCGACTGGATCCAAAGGAAAAAGCCTTCGGAATACTGCCAACTTTGACGTAATGTATACCAAACTTCAGGCTGATGTGAAAACAAAAAATAAAACTGCTGTATCTAAAGATGTTCGCAGTATTAAAGATGCCATGAAAAACATAAAACCTTCCGTTTCTCCAGGAAGTCCCAAGCAGAAATAAAATTAAATGCAGATATACAATATATAGCAAAATTCTTTGTGCTATATATTGTATATCCGTAATCCGTCATTGACTTCTTAATTAACAGTTGTATTCTATGTTAAATTCCTTATACGCACTTTGTATTGAAAGCCCATCACACTTGCTAAGTCGTGAGTTTCAATCCCCTGATTAAAGAATTTATTCCATTACGATCTGAACTTTATAAGAACGCAACCAGGTATCGACTTGAATTAAATAAGCGAATAATTGCGGCATTGTCATTAATTGTCCAAACCAGGGACGCTGTAAATCTTGACCTTTTGATTGAATCATTCGAATGACTTTCTCCCGGTCGACCAAATTCAAAATTGGAGAATCCGGATCAGTTAGAATTGATAACAACTTATGACTGACTTGTTCTAAATAAGATGGGTTATGGGTTTTAGGATACGGACTCTTTTTACGGGCAATAATTTCTTCTGGCAGCAGTCCCCTCATGGCCCGACGCAAAATGCCTTTCTCCCTTTGATTCCAACTTTTCATAGCCCAGGGAATATTCCAAACGTATTCCACAAGCCGGTGATCACAAAAAGGTACCCGGACTTCCAAGCCTGATGCCATACTCATCCGGTCCTTCCTCTCCAATAACAATGCCATAAACCAATGAATATTTAGATAAAAAAGTTCCCGCCTTCTCGCTTCCTGCTGATCGTCCTCCGCCAGTCTCGGCACCTCATCCAGAGCCTGTTTATATCGGAAACGGATATACTCATCAATATTAATTTTATTTTTGAGTTCCGGAGCTAATATTTCGTTACGAAACTCGGTGGATAACGACCATGGGAATGTATCCGCATTCACCGTTTCCGGGCGGTGAAACCAAGGATAGCCGCCGAATATTTCGTCGGCGCATTCCCCTGATAATGCAACCGTCGCGCCTTTTTTTATCTCTTGGCAGAATAAATATAAAGAAGAATCCACATCGGCCATCCCGGGCAAATCGCGGGCGGTGGTTGCTTGGTGTAAGGCATCGGCCAGTTGGGGGGTATCAACTAGTACACGACGGTGATCCGTATTTAAAAACTCAGCCATCCGATTGGACCAATATTGATCAGAATTGGGTTGGAAATCGCTTGCGGTAAAAAATTTTTCATTGTCAATATAATCGACCAAATAGGTAATTAAAGATGCTCTTCCCTGCTTACGATACCTATCGGCCGCTACAGCCGAAATTATGCTGGAATCAAGTCCTCCCGATAAAAAAGTGCAAACCGGGACATCGGAAACCAGCTGACGTTCAATAGAATCCTCAACCAATTCCCGGACTTTGGCAGTAGTTGTATCCAGATCATCGGTATGAGGCATACTCTTTAGCCCCCAATATCTCTGAATGCTGATGCCCTTGTGATCATAGCATAGAAAACAACCCGGCCTGAGTTCTTGAATCCCCCGATAAACTCCGTTTCCAGGGGTATGCGCCGGTCCTAAACCGAATATTTCGGATAGCCCCTCCTCATCAATCTCAGCCGGCACTTTGGGATGAGCAAGTAATGCCTTAAGCTCCGAACCAAATAAAAACGAATCCCCTCTCTGCGTATAAAAAAGCGGCTTAACACCCATCCGATCCCGCGCTAAAAACAGGCTTTGATCCGACTCGCTCCAAACCCCAAAAGCAAAAATACCATTAAACTTTTCCACACAGGCGGGTCCCCATTCCAAGTACGAGACCAAGACCACCTCGGTGTCCGAGTATGACTGAAACCGATAACCCTTATGGATTAAATCTTTACGAATTTCATCCGTGTTGTAAAGCTCACCGTTATAAGTCAATACATAAAACCTGTCCCCGATTTGGCGGATCATAGGTTGCTTGCCGCCCTCCGGATCAACAACGACCAATCTCCGGTGTCCAATAGCGGCCCGGGCACTCACCCAGTATCCATAGGCATCGGGCCCTCTAGCCTCCAACGTCTCCGTCATATGCTCAAGAATTCTCCTTTTTTGGGTCAGGTCCTCTTCCCAATCAATCCACCCGGTGATACCGCACACCATGTACCATCTCCTTTTTAATGGTATATGATATGCGACCGGAAACAGAAGTGGTTATTGTTAATCCATTGACAGATTTTCCGTATCCAGGAAAACTATTAATTTTCCTGGATCTTCACATTCATGAAATCGTTAACTTAATTAGCAGGAAAAAGGTATTTTTATCCGAAATATATTAATGGTTATTTTTGCTTAAATCAAGGAGGAAAAACTATGAAACGCATCATCCATATATGCCTTACAGCTAGTTTATTGGCAATGGTCCTTTTATTAGGATTGGCTTCTTTTGCTTATGCCAGACCTGAATTTTACCTTGGAGTTTCGCAAGTTTATAATTCGATTAATACTGATGCGAAAGATTTTTATTTTTCTAACGGCTACGAAACAGAATTCGATTCTATACCAGCATTGGATCCGGGAAACGGTCTATCTTTAACTCTCGGAATGGAATTCCATGGTTGCGCGTTGGAGTTGGGTTTGACCGCTTCTTCCCATGATGGAGTTGATTCTCTTGGAGGACCAATGGATGCCCGTTATGGTATTTTTGATATGAATTTTAAAAAATTTATCGGTCCGTCTCAACATTTTAAGCCATATATCCTGGTGGGTTTATGCCTCACTTCATTGGAAGTCGAATATGGCTCCGTTAATAACTATTATGGAAGTGGAGATGCTACTTTCAGTGGTGTGGGGCTCAATTTAGGCTATGGACTGGAGCTTAAATTCTCCAATGTCGCCTTCAAAGGAGAGGTTATTTACCGGACGACAGAATTTACCGACATATCCGGTGTAGATGCAAGCGGCACTTTGCCGAGTTACGTAGATGGAAATGGATTATGCTTCAATGTCGGAATGAATCTCTATTTTTAAGTAGTCCTTCCATTCCGAATCTACAGAACGCTTATATTGATCATTCATCAATTGGAATGATATTGCTCCCAATTTTCGAGTCTTTATTCCTATACCACAGCCCATTGATTAATTAATGATAATAATCTAAACTTGCAGGGAATAATAATGGATAAATATCCTTTTACGGAGGCATCATCATGGAACTAATTCACGCCCTTTATACCCGCCGCTCAATCCGCAAATATAAAAATACGCCTATACCGAGAGAACTGATTAACAAACTCCTGGAGGCGGCGACTTTGGCGCCAAGCGCTTCAAATTCTCAACCCTGGTCGTTCGCAATTATCCAAGATCAAGAATTGTTAAAAAAATACTCCGATCGGGCGAAAATACTTTGTCTGGCATCTCTACAAAGCAAACCCGATCCCCATGATTACCGAAAAATCCTGGCCGATCCCGAGTTTAACATTTTTTATAACGCCGGAACCCTGATCATCATTTATGGTGGCCAAGGAGCGACTTCTTATGGAGACTGCTGTCTTGCCGCTCAAAATTTAATGTTAGCGACTCACGCCGAAGGATTGGGAACATGCTGGATTGGATTTTCATTCGCCCTTTTAGACGATCCGGACTTCAAAACGGAGCTTGGAATCGATGAAAATTTAACAGCGGTCGCTCCCATCATCACCGGTTACCCGGAATTTATTCCTTCATCTTATACCAGAAAACCTCCCCACGTTCTAACCTGGAGATAATCTCCCATTCCTGGATCATGGTTGGAAAGGCGCTCCACAAATCTACCTTACTATTTTTGCCTTTATTTATTTCCCTCCCATTATTCACTATTGTTCACCAAAGAACCCGAACCACAAATGTAAATCTCCTTTTGCTCTTCTAGGTGCTGTCCAAAACAATCCAAAATCAACAGAAATGCAATCTATGGGTTTATCCCATGGCGTCAATTCACTATATTGAATTTCTTTGCGAGCACGCTAAGGCATGAATTTATTTTTTGGAACAGCCCCTTTTTATTTCAGAAAGGATTATTAATCAAAACCGCCAATTATATATATACTCTTAAAAAATAAATCAGGGAACATCATGAATTATTACCGCCGTAATTTAATCATCTTATCGTTTACCATTTTTCTCGCCGCATTCAGTTGGGAACAAATTGCCCCCTTTCTGCCATTATTCTTAAAAGAATTGGGAATTACCCAGGATTTACCCTTTTGGTCCGGCCTTCTTTTTACTTTGCAATTTTCCGGTTCTTCCATTATGGGGCCGGTTTGGGGTAAAATGGCCGACAAATACGGACGAAAACCTATGGTTATGCGGGCCGGACTTTGCCTAAGTCTGGTTTATATCGGAATGAGCTTTTGTCAAAATTATAGCCAATTACTTTTTTTACGGCTCATGAATGGTATCCTAACCGGATTCATTCCGGGTTCTATCGCCTTAATTGCTACAAACACCCCCAAAGCGGAATCCGGCAGATATGTCTCCGTCGCCTATACGCTTCAGTCCGCCGGAACCATTTTAGGGCCTGCCCTAGGAGGGCTTTTAGCCTCTTTCATCGGTTACCGGGGATCCATGTTACTTTCCGGCGCTCTCGTATTGTCAGCTTTTTTGATGGTCGCATTCGGAGTAGAGGAGAGAGAAAAACCGCAAATCGTCGTCAAAACTTCCATATGGCAGGATTGTCAACAAGTTTTTAAAATGCCGGTGATGGTGACCGTCATGAGTGTAGAATTTTTAAACGCGCTGGTAATGTCGGCCTTAATACCTATTTTAGCCTTATATATCCACCAAATCGCGCCCGATACTTCCAAAATAATCAGTGGCTTTACTTATTCCCTTCCCGGTTTTGCGCTCTTTCTGACCGCTTATATCTGGAGCCGCATTGCCGAAAAGATTTCTTATATTCGCACGATCTTAATAGGATTATTCGGGATCGGATTCGTTTGTGTTTTATTAGGTTTTGCCAATCAGTTATGGCTTTTTGCCGGGCTTTATTTTATCTTTGGCACTTTTATGGCAGCCATTTCGCCTTCCTCAGCCGCCTTGATTGCCGCCAAAGTCGATTCCGACTTTCGCGGACGAGCCTACGCCATGCAGCAGACAGCCCGGACCCTCGGCTTATTCAGCGCCCCGCTTTTATCTGGAATCATCGGCACCTATCTCGGACTCAATTTGATTTTTATCACCTTCGGGTTGATATGTTTGCTGATGACTTTGGGCATTCAAAAACAAATCGGCGGCTGGAAAAAGGCCATAAATGGGAAAAGCCTTTAGACTCTATAAATCGTCTTCCTTTATTTTTTGGCATCCCCTCCCAGCCCTCCATCCCTCTGTAAAATAACGAAAAGCCTTGGAACTCGATGAAAGTTTTCACCAAATCCTTTCACAGGTTTAAGAATCCGGCTATTATTTTGAATCAAGAGGGATATGAAGGGCATCAGAGAATAAACACGGACCGGGATCTATCATATTTTCCTTCGATAGAAATAATTGTTTTTTCCCAAAAATAATTTTTCTATAATAATTTTTTATGAACGGAAATAATTCTTTCTCTCGTCCAACAAATCGATCCGGTCAAAGAAATAATTTTCAAGATAGTCCGATGTACTCTTTTCCTTTACCCTGGATACTTTGATTATTAACTCCCTTTCACCACCGCCACTGTCTTTAATCTCATGATGGGCCTCACCAAATCCCTTTCGTCCTCAATAACCCGCTCAATATCTTTATAAGCCCAGCGGCATTCATCGCTGATCTTGCTTCTCCTTGGAGTCCCTAAAGCAATGTCCATTCTTTCCAAGTCTTGTAAGACATCCTGATAACGGAATTTTCTTTCTGCTTCCTTGCGGCTCATTTTCCGGCCGGCCCCGTGAGAAGAAGAACAAAAGCTATCCGGATTCCCCAGCCCTTCCACAATGTAGCTATAGGAACCCATGGCCCCGGGGATGATTCCCAGTTCTCCCGCTCCAGCCCGGATTGCCCCTTTACGGTGCACCCAAACCTGTTTGCCGAAATGTTCTTCCAAAACCGCATAATTATGATGGGCGTTCACTTCCATAGTGATTTCAATCCCGCTAAACCCGGCATATTTCTTGACACAATTAAAAACAATATTTTTGATCCGTTCCATCATCAATTGCCGGTTCTCCCGGGCAAACTCCAGAGCCAAGTTCATCCAAATGCTGTAGGCTTTCCCCTCATCGGCATCAAGAGGCAAGTACGCCAAATCCCACTCAGGCGACACTTCCATTCCCCTGCTCCGCCATTCCCGGTTCAATGTTTTGGCCAATTGATTATAATAGTTGCAAATCTTATAACCGAAGTTCCGGGAACCGGAATGCAACATCAACGCCAAATGTCCTTCTTCATCCTCCTGCAACTCGATAAAATGGTTCCCGCCTCCCAAAGTACCTACTTGATAGTATCCTTCATCAAGCTCTCCCAATAACTCTTGAGGGAAAGAGAGTCCGAAGGATTCCGGTTCAAAACGATCGAGCGCCACGCATTCCTGGGGTTGTTTATGATGGGCAAAACCGGTTGGGACCTCGCGCATGATCGCGCCGATAATTTGCCGCGCCAATTTTCCGTTGGGCGTATTCACATTTCGCAATATGCTCACGGGAATGTTGGTATGAATAAACCCCATACCACAACCAATGTCAACGCCAACCGCGTTGGGGATGATTACATTCTCCGTCGCTAAAACGCCGCCAATGGGCATTCCATATCCGGCATGGGTATCCGGCATTAAAGCGATATGCTGAAATGCAAAAGGTAAGTTCGCCAAGTTTACGGCCTGTCTCTGGCACTCCGCCTCCAATTCTTCTTGCTTTTTTAGCCACACCTTAATCGGTATTTTTTGTTTGTCTTGATGGTATTGAATAAACATAATCTAAAACATCCTTTTTTTATTATTCATGATGGGAGAGGCTTTTTATCTGCAAAGAAAATAAAATAAAAAACCTTCCGCTACACTTGGAAGGTTTCCATATCTGATTTCCTGTCTTCGATTGGAATATCGTGGATGCGCCCTACAACAGCGGCAGCGACACCAAAAAAGACCGGTCATTAGAAAAGCGATAAACCTTCCTTTGTAGATGATCAAGTTTTCCATCCGCTTGCTGCAATAAAGAACCGGTCATGAGCTGCACCTCCATAAAACTTACGTCCTTTGGTATAATACCATATGGAAATAAATGGCGTCAATAACAATTTTTTAATTTCCGGAAAAACTGCCGCATCAAAGTTTTGGAAGACCTTATTTGTTCCAGAATATCGCCGATGATTTTGACAAAACATTTATAGAGCCCAATTTTCCAATATTGAATTTTACGT
This sequence comes from Bacillota bacterium, assembly GCA_023401925.1. Classification (GTDB taxonomy): domain Bacteria; phylum Bacillota; class UBA4882; order UBA8346; family UBA8346; genus UBA8346. Next base: position 40,489 of record JAEXDA010000075.1, on the reverse strand, counting down.
CCCTTAACCGAGGCAAGGGTTTCCGGTTTCAGGGGAGGAGCGTTCTTGATTTGCCGAAACCAAGATTCCGGATCTTTCGACTCAATAATGCCTTTAAGATCATAAATGCCAATTCTCTTCATTGTGGCGGCTTTTACCACCGAAACCGCAGTGGCCAACTCTTCCGGTGTGCGGTATATTGCGCTTTCAGCCCCAGTTCCGGGAGCGGTTACTCCTAAAGCTACCACAGCTTTACCCCGCCATATCTTTTTGATAGCTTTCGTGTAATCATAAATTAAATAATGAGCCGTGGGCCAATCCATACCCATTTGGACAAACCAGCTTCCAAACAGCATAAATACGAGCATATCCCAGTCGAGGCCGACTACCGGGCCACCCCAATAATCTTGCCAAGCCTGGCTTTTTTCTAAAACGTCATGGCATACAAAAGGCATAGCCGCCCCAATAGCTTTACAGTCATGGGATTTGATTTTTTTAATGATTTGCCTGAATTCTTGGATTGCAGCGTTAAAAGCCGTCTCATCCAAATCCCGCAAATTATCCCAAATATTGTCGAGGACCGGTGAAACGGACCCCGGTTTCGGCGCCTCATAATCGGGCTCACAATCAACCAATAGCCCGTAAATAATGTGTTTGTGTTCATCTAGCCACTGAAACAATTTATCCAAATATTGGTTATATGCCTTCACTGAATATTTATTGAGATAAAGGCCTTTGCTTTCCGATAACAATGGCCAAAGAATGAGTGGAATTCCGGATTTTTGGCATGCCCTGCAAATGAGATGCAGTTGATTGTTTAATTGATCTTCATGCACGCAAAGGCATAATCCAAATTGATATTTTCTCAGTAAATCTAAGGTTTTGTCTTGAGTTAAAGTGGAATAATCCAAAAGCTCGGATGTAACTAAATATTCCACATCTTCAGGATTTTTCATTTGGTAAAACCCCCATTTCCGCAAAATATTTTTTTTAATAATATATCCCTCAGGGAAACGATGGTTGATAAATATCAGGCCGATAACAGTGGGCATGCGAAATGAATAACTGGTACAGGTAGATATGCCAGGCAGGATATTGGAAACGTTTCGTAGAATGTTAATGCCTGATACCAATAAATTGGAGTGATACCATGATTCCGACCCCTCATATTGAAGTTGGCAGCCTGGGAACTATCGCCAGTACGGTTTTGCTTCCCGGAGACCCCTTACGGGCCAAGTTTATTGCTGAAAACTATTTGGAAAACCCTGTTCAGTTCAATGGTGTTCGAAATATGTCCGGTTTCACCGGGACCTATCACGGTAGAAAAATGTCGGTAATGGGAACGGGAATGGGGATGCCGTCCATCGGCATTTATTCCTACGAACTCATTCATTTTTATGATGTGAAGAACTTGATCCGTATCGGCTCCTGTGGTTCATTACGCCCCGAAGTCCATATCAGGGATATTGTAGTGGGCTTATCAGCCTCCACCAATTCCAATTATGGCTCCCAATATCAATTACCCGGTACTTATGCGCCGACCGCTTCCTGGGAGTTGATAAGAAAAACTGTCGAAATCGCAGCCAAAAAAAATATTCCGATTCAAGTAGGTAATATTCTTTCCTCCGATACTTTCTATGATGCCGATCCGGATTCCTGGAAGAAATGGGCTCAGATGGGAGTACTCGCTATTGAGATGGAAGCCGCCGCCTTGTATATGAATGCTGCCTATGCCGGAGTCAATGCCTTATGCATTCTAACGGTATCCGATTCTTTAGTGACCCATGAGGCCACCACCCCCGAGGAAAGGCAAACTTCCTTTACACAGATGATGGAATTAGCTTTGGAACTATCCTAACCTTATCGTCAATTCATTGTTCAACAATTTTCTTCCAGGATCATCTTAAACGGTTGTTTTATACATAAGGGCTTTTAGGGAAGATAACTTCCTGCCCCTAAAGGCTCTTTTGAATCGAAACCAAAAATGGAAAGTGAGGAGTACTGATGGAAAATGAAAGGTTTCAAGAGCTTTTATTGGAAATATTGGAAGGTTTAAAACAGGAAAATAGCGAAATTCGTCAAACAACGAACCAGCTCTTTCAAAGAATCGATAATATCGAAACGGCAGTCCTCCGAATCGAAACCAACTTGGACCAGCGATTACAAGCCATACTTGAAGCTCAGCAAATTCAAATTGAAATTGGCCAGCGGATTTGTGACGCTTTGAATCAAAAGGGGGAAAAAGAAGAAAGCGCATCAAAGGGACTTTTTTCTTAATCACCGAAACCCATACGCATGGAGGCCATTTTTCAATTCCTGATCTTAAAAACCGGATACAATCCTTCAAAAGAAGCTGCTGATGCTGCAAATATTATTCATCCTGCCATTGTTGTCGGTCCATTTTGCTGATGGGTAGCCACTTTTCAGGAGACCAAGGATTTTGTGTCTATGCCGAATAGGGATATTCAAGGGATTATCCTAAAGAATCCGTAATGGTCCCCACCAATTGGTTAAATACTCAAAGCAGACGTTATATCGACAGATACTAATCAAAGCAATGTCTTATAAATTACTTTTGCCATATCCCATTCATTTCAGCTAGGGCATAAAATAGATTAAACTTTCCTAGGAGGTGTAGTGAAATGGGAGCCGATGGCGCTGGTGTTAATGCTGAATGGTTTGGCGGTGGCGGCTTTATTTGGATAATAGTCATTCTCTTACTTTTCTGCTGTTTCTGTGGCGGTGGTTTCATCTAATCTTTGAATCCAATATCTTAAGAAAAAGGATGCCCTTTGGTTGGCATCCTTTTTAATAATGTCTACCCGGGAGATTTCGGTATAATACCGGCGCTCAAAGATAAAAAATCCCCACTACCAGACAGGTAGCGGGGTAATCAGAGGAGGATTTACATAATGAAAAAAGGGAGTTGATGTCTATATTAACGCTTTCAACTCCAAAAAGTTCCCCATGTCATGATATCTTCTCGATGCTTTTTCAAAATATCATCCCTGCTATTGGAACTTTCTTCTAATCTTTTCCATGAGATGACGATAAATTTATAGCGTAAAATATCCTCGACCTTGACGGACACAAAGGAGAAACCAACATGACCCACACCACAACGAAATTTTTTAAAGGAAGTTGCCCGGTTTACAATGAAGGCCGAACAATTACAGTTCATTCTGTCGGTTACGGCAAGCAATCGGTTTCCATGACCTGTGAACATGACGGAGAATGTACCCTTAAAACTTGTCCCATTAAGTCGGCTATTTTAAGTATATTCGACTAACAACATTAAAAACCCCGGTTACTTAGCCGGGGTTTTTGAGCATTATGGGTGGCCTAAGGATCAAATTGTATCATCAAAGAACGAAACGACCGGTACGCCATTAAAATAAAAAAACCAGCACTTATGCTGGGAAATTTTCTTGGCGGCCCTGAGATGAGTCGAACATCCGACACACGGTTTAGGAAACCGCTGCTCTATCCTCTGAGCTACAGGGCCGTATAAAAAAACATTATTGAAACTACATTCGAAGAACGTTAATATTATAGCAAATTAGAATCCCTTTTACAACCTATAGCCAATTCCTTCTTTTGGGTTAAGGCAACTAGGTTGAAATACGCTTTACCCGGAACCCGCCTCTTAAATTTGGGTTTCTAATATTCCAAGCAAAGCAACTTTACAAATGGCCTCCGGAACCGTCTCAAAATATTGATGATCGTTAAAAAAATTACTGGAATTGCAATTTTCAGGCCCACTCTCCGCAATAACCCGGCCATCCCGGTTCAGACGAATGCAAAACTGCCAACCTCTTGAATTAATCGTCTCAACAACTTTCCAGGCTTCAGCAATATCAGTGGAATATCCCGGTACTTTTTCGGCAAGAGCCCGATCACTGACGGCAATTCTTTGATGATGTCCTCCGGGAAAATAAGAAATTTCCGCCCCGCCCCTCTCCGTATATGCAAATAATGGCGGCGTAATCATAATATTTTCGTGTATCCAAGAGTTAAGCCGGACCCCTGGTGTTTCATTCATAATCATCTCCACGGTTAAATGTTCCAAACCCCACACTGGCCTCCTATTTTAAAAGATCAACCAAGATCCAAAGTGTCGCTTAATAAATTCTACTCTTATTATTGGTTTTCCGGTAAAAAAATATGAAATACCATCAAAAAAGACTCCCTCTACGGAAAGTCTTTTAAAAATCATTATTCCTTTGATTGAGTTTGAGTCTGTTCAAGGGTTTTTTCCGTATCGATTGTCTGGTTTTCACCATCGGCCGGTTTCGGCTCTTCAGGTTTAGGCTTCTTTTTACTGAAAAGCAGAACTGCTGCAATTAACATTAATACAAAAGTTACTTCGTCGATTAATCGCTTATGTTGGGTAAAAAAGTCCGTTTTGATCAGGGCTTGGGCCACTCCAAGCAATATCATAAAAGCTGCTATTCCTATGACTATCATTCGTTTTTGAAAATCCGTCAAACGATTCATCAGCGCACCTCAATCGAAAATTATTTAAATGAATTGATTTCTCATTGCTTTGATTTCGATTGGAAAGCCAAAAATCCTTTAGTAATATAAGGGAATCCAAATCTTTTTAAAAATTTCAATTGCCACGGTTCAAAAACCTTCCCTTTGCATAGCTCCCTGTTTTAATTTTTTTTTGCAACAGCCCATTACTTCATGATCAATATCCCCGTCAAAAATGATTCGGCCCTGGTCGATAATGACGATCAGCCTGCAAAGGGCCTCAATATCACTGATATCATGGGTGGTCACCAAAATGGCCGCCCCGTTTCTCCGGTTCAAATCCCGTATCAAATTGCCGATCTTGCTTTTAATCAATACATCCAGGCCAATGGTGGGTTCATCGAAAAAAATGACTTTCGGATTGTGTAAAAAGTCGGCTACAACCTGCTTCAATTTCATTCTTACGCTTCCTTCGCCCTGCATTTTTCCTTGGCCCTCAAACGGTATTCCGTCATATTCCCCAGGTCAATCATTGGGTCGTCAAAGATTGGGTTCCCTAGAACTTCAAAACATTTATCACAAGCCTCACTCTTTCAAATTTCTCCTCCCAGAATAGTCCCTCCGGTTTTCCAACTCTAAAATCATACATTTCATTCTTAGATGAATGTAAAACAAACCATCCTTCTCGCAAGCCGACGCTTGAAACCAAGACGGTATCCGGGGTTGTGGGCCAGTGAGGCAAAGGGGAGTTGTAAAAAATACTGTGGATTATATAAAACCGCTGAAATGATTTTATCCATTGGATGATGGCCGAAAATAATCGGCTGATTGAAAAAACAATTGGTTGATGAAGAAATCCAATTGAAAAAATGATTCGGACGATTGGTTGATGGTCAAAAACAATTGGTTGACCAAGAAATCCAATTGAAAAGAATGAAAGTTTCCTGATCAGGTAATCCTTATTTTCCTGGAAGCCGCACTTTTCGGCCAGTTCCCGTAGTTCCGGCATTCTGCCTTCGGAAGGGGGCGGCGTGTTTTCGAGAACGCCATGCACCCTGAAAGGACGGAAGGGATCAACCGGGCTTGGAAGGCGGTTTTTTCTCCAAAGGTTTTAGCAATGCCGTGAATGACAGGCTTCAGCATCGATCCCTGAATGTCACGGAATATGGTATACTGAAAGTTAACCGACTCGATTTTGGCAGCTTTTTTTACTTCAATCAAGGCCCATTTGGAGGAAGAACATGAAGGGTTATACACGCAAGGAAATATCCAATCTATTAAAAATAGGAAATGAAACTCTGAGATATTATGAGAAAATCCGGATTATTCCTGTGCCGGAGCGTACAGAATCAGGCTACAGAGTATATAGTGAAGAAGATCTGCTCCGGTTAAAATTTATTACCCGATTAAAAGAATTGGGTTTCAGTTTGCGCGAGATTTCCACTATTTCACAAATGCTAAGCAGTAATAGTAATATCAATAACCAAATTTTAAACGATCAGCTCACATCGAAAATGGAGGACCTTGACCAGAAAATTAATGCGCTCAAGGACTTAAAAGAGCTTCTGGATTATATTAAAAACAATCCCGACTTGGCGAAATGTAACCTTTTGAAATTTTTATATAAGAGATCTTGACTTTGTACCATACTACAAGGCTTATACTTTAGTAAAATCAGATGAAAGTGGGGGCCTTGTATGAAATTAATAGCGATTAACGGTAGTCCGAGGAAAAAATGGAATACTGCAACACTGCTGCAACAGACACTGGATGGCGCCGCTTCCCAAGGATTTGAGACCGAACTGTTTCATCTTTATGATCTAAATTTTAAGGGTTGTATCAGTTGTTTCTCCTGTAAAGTTAAAAATGGTAAAAACTATGGCAGGTGCGCGTTCCAAGATGATCTGACTCCGGTTTTGGAAAAAATCGCCGCAGCGGATGCGCTTGTTTTGGGTTCTCCGATCTACTACGGTTGGGTGAGCGGCGAAATAAAATCTTTTTTGGAAAGGCTGATGTTCCCATACACTGTCTATGATGCCAATATGTCCTCATTGTTTAAAAGAAAAATGCCGACCGCTTTTATTTACACCATGGAGGTTAACGAGGAAAGAATGAAGCGTGTAGGATTTGACAGGCCGGCTGCAGGGCATGAACAGATATTAGCGAAGATTTTCAAAGAGACATCCCTGTCCCTGTTAGTAAACGAAACATACCAGTTTGATGATTATTCCAAATATGTCTCAGATAGGTTTAATCCCGAAGAAAGAGCCGAAAGAAGGAAGAATGAGTTCCCCAAGGACTGCCGGAAAGCCTTTGACATCGGTATACGGCTGGTGGAAATCGCCAAAAACGAAAAACAACAACAGTAAATAAACTCGAAAGTTGGGGGATCCCCTCGGCTGAACCTGTTTTGATGAGTAGGCTTCGATCAGGTAATCCTTATTTTTCGGAAGCCGCACTTTTCGGCCAGTTCCCGTAGTTTCTGCATTCTGCCTTCGGAAGGGGGCGGCGTGTTTTCGAGTACGCCACGCACACCGAAAGGGCGGAAAGGAATCAGCCGAAGATTTTGCAAGGCGGTTTTTCCGCCAAGAGTTTTGGCAACGCCGTCAATGACGGCTTCAGCATCGACCCACTCATCCAGGCAGACGATCCGGATTTCCTCCAGACGGTTTTCAGCCGCCAGATAGCGGAGGTTTTCTTTGACGACTTCATTGCCTGTCCCGGTCAGCGTGGAAAAAGTCTGCGGATCCCAACTCTTTACATCCAGCATCACCCCGTCGCACATACGGGTTAGCAGGGGGTAGGAGCGAAAATCCACCGTGCCGTTGGTGTCGATCAAGGCAGTCAGTCCCGCTCTTTTAACCCGGGTAAAAAGCTCCCCTAAAAATTCCGGGTACAGCATACATTCCCCTCCGGAAACCGTGATGCCGCGGATAAAGGGGATATTCCTCCGGATACGTTCAAATACTTCCTGCGCCTCAAGCATCCGAACGCGCGGCGAAGCGCAGTGCGGACAAATTTTAAGGCAATGGTCGCAGCATACACATTTTTGCTCGTCCCAAACCACTTGGTTGTTTTGTACAGAAAGGGCTTTTGCAGGACAACCGGTGACACAAGTTAGGCAATTGCAACACAATTGCTGGGTCTCCGGATTGTGGCAGTAGGCGCAGTGAATATTGCAGCCCTGCAGAAAAACGGAAGTCCTGCTTCCCGGACCGTCTACCATACTGAAGGGAATGATTTTATTCACCGGGGCGCGGGCCATTAAAAGCGTACCTTTCTGCCGGCAGCATGGTTGTTGAGATAATTTTTTACCGCACCATGGGAAGTATCCTGCAACACCGGGATGCCTTGACTGAATTTTTCCATTTCACTCCGCTTGGCCAGATAGCCGGTGATCCGAATCAAGTCGCTGTCTGCGGTATAGAAGCTTAAATATTTATCATCAATGGCAAAGGCCCCTTTCACCAGGTCCAAAATGGCGGCAGGATTGTCGCGCGCCGTGGATTCGACCGGAAAAATATCCGAAACTCCGGTGGGGAAGAAGCGGTGGAACCGTGCACTGTGGCGAATATGATCCATTAAATTATCCGGTTCGTCGCCAACTACGATGCGAACGCCGGGAGTCACTCCCTTTTGAGGCGCCAGCCCGGCCTGGGCGTGGAGTAGATAACGGTTCCCAGTCAATTTCGAATATACAGCCGGAAAACTGCTCACAAAATCCTGTATTTCCTGCATGATGCGATCACCGAGATCGTTTGCTGCTTCGTCACGGCCATAGCGGAAACCGCCGTTGTTCTTGAGCAGTGCGTTTACACATTCACATAATCCGGCTACTCCGAACATGCCGACGAACCGCTCCGAATTCACCAGGCCTTCTTTCACCAGAAAGGAAGTGTCAAAAAAATGAGATTCTTCCACCATAAAACGGACCCGTTCGTTCATATATTCTCCCAGCGCCTGCAGGGCCTCGGGCAGAAGCTCATTCATAAACTGGTCGGTACCGGAAGCAAGGTCTGCCAATCTCGGCAGGACTACCCGGGACAGGCAATATCCCCCGCCGCCTACCGGCAAGATATTGAAGCAGCTGACGATACCATACTCTCCGCTGTAAGTCTGTTTGTGAAGGCGGTGATTGCAGAAAGCCGGGTTCGCGCAGGAAAGCGCGGTCAAAATAGCCTGTTCGCCAAAATCGTCCGGTGTTATATGGGGATCGTATTTCAAAGTGAAATTTGGGACGGCATTTTGTAATTCTTGTTCCGCTTCCAGGATAAGCCGGCCGGCGCGGGTTGCTTCCGGGCCCAGGTTGGCGTGACAGTATCCGTTGGCCACGGTGCGGTCAATGAAATTGAGAAAATGTTTCAGCTTTTTGGAGGCTTCCTTGTCGGAGATACCTCCCAGAAACGGGTCGATCAGTTTGTCCAGGTTGCCTACATATACCGGGCGGCCGGTCACGGAAGGGATGTGTCCATACAGGATACACAAGGAATTCAGCAGGTCGTCCAGATCCTGCGGCGGATTTAAACGCAGAAATTCACTGCCGTTTTGGACGAATTTCTGGAAATCCACCAGAATGTAGCGTGGCCGATACGGGGCCTTCCCCTCGTTCATATCGCAGAGGGCGCCTTTTTTAAAATAGTACTGAAATTTGTCCGAGACACGCAGCGGGTCCACCGAGTTTTCCGCAGCTTGCGCAAGCTGCAGAAGCTTTTGGTCGTAGGTGAGATGTTGCGCCGTTATCAGATCCATTACCTGGTCCATTTTTGTACCCTTCTCTCTTTTCAATTGATTTAAAAATTCGGATTTTCATTTTCAAGGGGATTGGAAAGAAGCTCTTTTTCCACCAGCGTCCGAAGACTTTGATAATCTTCGCTGCCAATAGCGATTCCGTGGCCCTGAAGGTCAACCAGTCCCCGTTCGCTAAGACGCTGAAGTCCCCGGCTGACGGTTTTCACACTGGTACCGATTTCGTCCGCTATTTCCTGTCTGGTGGTGCTGATGCGCACAGTTCCCCCTGTTGCATTCCGCTCATAGTACCGGCAAAGCAGGAACATCAATCTGCCGGTTCCACGCAGCGACAGAAAATTCCTTTCTTTGCTGCATTGCTCCAGTAGCTGGCGAGTTACTGCGCGGGCCCTCTGAAAAAGCACTTCCCCATTTCCCTGAACCCAGCCAAGATAGGATTCCCGTTCAATGGCTATGATCTGGCAATCGGTTGTGGCGATCAGCGTTCCCCGGTAAAAGGGGCAGCCAGCAATCAATTCGAATTCACCGAACAGTGCGGGGGCCATGAAGTCGGCAACCACAAAAATGTTCCCCGAAGCATCCCGATTCTCCGTCCGGATGCAGCCGCGGATCAACACATATACGAAATTGCTGGGGTCCAACGGATCTGCGAGAATGCTGCCCTTTTTCAGGTTGCGGAGGGGGCAGCGCTGCCGAAGGGTGTCCGGCATGGTAAGAAACAGACTTAAGAGCTTTTCCCGCACCGGTTCCTCCAGGGACTGCAGATCTGACAAAATGTCAGCCATGGAAACTTCTCCTCTCCAAGATAATTCATCTGCTAAATTCGGGCAAGGTCAACTGTCCACTTCTAAAAAAATTTCCGGCGATATCCTAAAAAACCGAAACTTTGGTACACTTGTCCTTTCCGGCTGCAACTGTCCAAGCTATAATAGGGGATAATACAGGAGATCAAGAAAGGATGGTACCATCATGAAAAGGATTTTTTTAATTGTCCTTGATAGCTGCGGAATCGGCAATGGGCCCGACGCCGCCGAATATGGGGATGCCGGAAGCGATACCCTCGCCGCCGCTTCTCAAAGTCCTTACTTCAATATGCCCAATATGAGCAAACTGGGCCTGTTTAATATTGACGGCGTTCGCTGCCGCCCTGCCGAGAAGGCGCCCCAAGGGGCTTTTGCCCGCATGATTGAGCATTCGAAAGGCAAGGATACAACCATCGGCCACTGGGAAATCGCCGGTATCGATTCTCCCCGTCCGCTGCCGACCTATCCCAATGGCTTCCCCCGGGAAGTGCTGGAAGAATTTTCGCGCCGGACGGGCCGCGGCGTACTGTGCAACAAACCCTACTCGGGCACCGACGTCATCCGCGACTATGGCCAAGAACACCTTAAAACCGGGGCGTTGATAGTATACACTTCCGCCGACAGCGTCTTTCAGATCGCCGCCCACGAAGAGGTCGTCTCTCCCGAAGAGCTTTACCGCTATTGCCGTGATGCCAGAGAAATCTTAAAAGGAGCTCATGCGGTCGGCCGGGTAATCGCCCGTCCCTTTACGGGCCGGTATCCAAATTTCCTTCGCACCCCCAACCGGCACGACTTTTCCCTGGAGCCGCCTGCCCCTACCATGTTGGACCATCTCCTGGCGGCGGGGAAAGACGTGATCGCCGTGGGAAAAATTCACGATATTTTTGCCGGCCGTGGCATCAGCGAACATATGCGGACATCTGGAAATGCCCAGGGAATCGAAGATACCATCCGGCTGACCCAGCGCGACTTTGACGGACTGTGCTTCATCAATCTGGTCGATTTCGACATGCTGTATGGGCACAGAAACGACGTCGACGGCTATGCCAAAGCCCTGACCCGGTTTGACGAAAAACTCTCGGAAATTCTCTCCGGCCTAAGAAAAGATGACCTGGTCATGATCACCGCCGATCATGGATGTGACCCGTCGACGCCGTCAACCGATCATTCACGGGAATGCACGCCGTGGGTAATCGCAGGGCCCAATGTGAAACCCGGGGTCAATCTCGGTACCCTTCCCACCTTCAGTGATATTGCCGCGACCATCCTTGAATATTTTGGTCTCACGCCCCAGGTGTATGGAACTTCCCACCTGCCGCAAGTTCTTCGGGAAACCCGGTAAGCCAAAGAGCAAAAAGGCGGAGGCTGTCGCAAAAGTGTTTCTTTTACGACAGCCTCTGCTCTTTGTTATCCACTAAACTAAAGATTTACGCTTTGGTCTTCTCTTTTATTATCAGGCTGCGCAACGCGTCAATCGCGGTTTCGATCGCCGGCGCCGTTTCCCAGGTGCTGACTTCCCCGGTTTTCAGAAGCGCTTCCCGCTCACGGTTACGGCAAAGTAAAAGCACGGTGGCGCATCGGGCGCGGAGTGTGGTGGCAACGATGAACAGGGTGGCCGACTCCATTTCCGAACCTAACGCGCCGGCCTTTTTCCATGCTTCCCATTTCTGGTGAAGTTCGTAGCTGACGGGCATGCGGTCGGGGTCGTGCTGGCCGTAATAAGAATCCTTGCATTCCACGACGCCGAGATGGTGACGCTTTCCAAGGCGGGTGGCCGCATCATCCAGTTCACGCACCAAGGCATAATTGGCCACGGCGGGATATTCAATGGGAACGTATTCACGGCCGGTCCCCTCTTTACGGATGGCGCCGGTAGGAATAATCAGGTCTCCCGGCAAAAGACTGTTATCGATGCCGCCGCAGGTTCCGACGCGGATAAAAGTGTCGGCGCCAAGCTGAACCAATTCCTCCATGGCAATCGAAGCGGACGGCCCGCCGATCCCCGTCGAAGTGACACTGACTTTTTCCCCCTCCAGCGTGCCGGTATAAGTGACAAATTCCCGGTACGTTTTGATATGTAAGGGGTTATCCAGATAAGCCGCAATTTTAGGTACGCGGCCAGGGTCTCCGGGAAGGATTACGTATCTGCCAACGTCGCCTTGAGCGCATTTCAAGTGGTGCGTTAATTGTTCTGCCATTTTAGCTGTTCCTCCTGGTTGAATCATTAGATTGTCCTTCCATCGACTGATTTGCGGATCGCCTGTACGGTTTCCTCCATGGTGACAATTCCCTCACCCAGGTTCAGCGTTCTACAGAGCCGGCTGACATAAGGCTGTTTGAGCATGGCTTCCTCCAGCGCCTCAAAATTCCAAAATATTTTCGAGGGAGAGCCGCTGGTGACGATCTTTTTGTTGGCCATAACCACCACGCGGTTAAAGTTCTTGACCACAAATTCCATGTCATGGGAAATCGTCACCAAGGTTTTACCTCGGGTATGCAGATGCTCCAGTATCGAAGAAAGCCGGAGGTTTCCGGACCTATCCTGGCCGGCCGTGGGTTCGTCAAAAATCATCACCCGCGTGTCCATGGCGATAATCGCGGCGATGGAGATAAATTTCCTCATTGAAAAAGGAAGGTTAAATGGATTTTCATCTTTGAATTGAGTCAGATTGGTAATTTCCAGAGCATAGTCCACCAGTTTTCTGGTCTCTTCCGCTGTTTTGTTCAGCACCTTGGTACCGAAAGCGACTTCTTCATCAATGGTCGAATGAAAAATCTGGTCATCCGGATTCTGAAATACATATCCAACGGCCCGGCTCATCTGGGCAATGGTATAATCTTTGCTGTTCATATCGCCGATGATCACATTCCCCTTGGTAGGGCGTAAAAGGCCGTTGAGCATTTTGACGGTTGTGGTTTTTCCGGCCCCATTCTGGCCGATGATGGCAATGCTTTCACCCTTTTCAATCTCCATGCTGATATCGTCCACGGCCAAAAAGCCGCCGGGATATTCATAGCTGACGTGATCCAGTGTGATATGGGCCATTAAAGTTTCCCTCCTTTTGCAAGAAGCCTCTTGACAACCTCTACAGCCTGGCTTTCGGTGATCGGTATCTCATCGAACACCATTCCCTGTTCCCGTAAGGCATGGCCCAGGATTGCCATTTGAGGGAGCTGGACATTTTTTTCCAGAAGGGATATGTCCGATAAAATACCCTGTTTGGGTCCTGCTTTTATCAATTCACCGTCTTTGAGAACCAGAATCTCATCGGCATATTCCGCGATCAGATCCACTTTGTGTTCTACCAACAGGATGGTTTTGCGCTCGTTTTTCATCTCGCTGATAATTTTAAAGACACTTTCGGTCCCTTCCGGGTCCAGTTGGGAAGTGGGTTCATCGATGACCAGGATATCCGGCTTCAGCACAATAGTGGACGCAAGCGCCACGCGCTGCTGCTGCCCACCTGACAGCTCAAAGGGATTTTTAAATGCGATAGCCGTTATATCCGTCATTTCCATCACATCGGCAACGCGCCGCTCGATCTCGTCGGGATCTACCCCGAAGTTTTCGAGCCCAAAGGCCACTTCTTCAAATACTGTATCTTTGACTCCGCTGATTTGATTAAAAGGATTCTGAAATACATAACCGATCTTCAAGGCGAGCTCCCCCGGACCATACTCTATGGTTGGCTTCCCGTCCACGAGGACTTCGCCTTCCATGTCGCCCTTATAAAAATTGGGTGCGAAACCGCGTATCAGCGAACAAAGAGTGGTCTTCCCGGAACCGTTTTCGCCGATTACACCGTAAAATTTTCCTGCCTCAATTTGAAAATTCATATTTTTAATGGCCGGTTTGCCGGACAGAGGATAGGTGTATGTTACATTTTTAAATTCAATTACATTACCCACAGCATAATCCTCCCAATCAATATGGCTGCCGTTACGATTGCGGAAAACCCAATCGCTTTCCATTCATTTCCCGATTTTTTCAGCTCCAGCAAACGCGTTTTGGGGCATTGGGTGTCGAATCCCTTGCATTCGAGGGTTAATACCCGTTCCTCCGTATTCATGATCGCGCCTACCACCAAAGGGACAATCATTGGGAAAAAGGCTTTGCAACGCACCAATAAATTCCCCTCTGTTTCAATGCCTCGCGCTCTTTGCGCATTCATAATAGTTTTGGAACTTTTTCCGAGGACTTCGATCATCTGAAAGGTCGATAAAAAGACAAAAGACGCTTTGTAACTGACGCCCATTCTTTCCAGAGCATAAGTCATTTCCTTCGTTTCGGTGGTCTGGAATAACCATAAAAGGATACCGGAGACGTTCAGGATGATAAAACACAGGAAAATCGCACGCCGCAGACCTTCCTGATAGATGTTGATGATCCCGAAATGGTACAGGACCACATCGCTTCGAATCACCAGGGTCTGCACGATAAATATGAAGGCGATAAAGATAAAGATGCCTTTATATAAGGTAAAGAATTTTTCCCAGATGCCGCTGACGGCAAAAAGAACCGGAACCGTTATAAAAAACGGAATCAGATAAAATGCATAACCGTTTACCTTAATAGTTGCCAGAATGGCTACGCATATGCAATACAGGATGACAATCCACCCTTTTGCCGATGGATACAATGCGGCAATGGGATTTTTCTTAACAATATTCAGTCGTTCTCTGTACATATGTTTGACTCCTTATAGGCGCCGCCTTTTCCACCCTTCACAGGTCTCTAAGGCGGCGCCTGCCTTTTTACTTCCGGCTTACGCCACCTTGGAGTGGGAGTTTTTGATGTAATTTTTACCCAGACTATATTTGATCAGGGTTCTGGCCGGAATCACCCGAATGATTAACCAGGTGACAATAATGGCGATGATTCTGTCGATACAGGTAAACAACAGGCTGGTGCCGATGACAGCTTTCCAGATGTTCACGCCGGAAGCCATCAGGGTTGCGGCAAACAGCGAATCTGCGGAGCTAGTTACCCCGCCGAATACCAAGACGGCAATCGGCGCTGAGGTAATCGTGGATACCAGCGATGTTACAATGATGGTAATCACCAGTTTCCACCAGCCGTCGAACATTTTGGCACGTGCCAGGAAGCCCGCTGTAAGGCCAACCGCAACACTGGTCACCGCGAACGGAATCGCGCTGGGGTTGGTGATGCCCAACACCAGGTTGCCGATGAGGCCCGTCAAGGCGCCGACCCACGGTCCGCAAAGCATTGCCACGAAAAATGTACCGATGGTGTCCAAAAAGAGCGGCAGGGACAGGACGTGGTGGATTTGTGACCCGACAAAGTTAACGGCTACGGCAATCGGTATTGTCAGTAAAGCCAGCATGGAAAAGTCTTCTCGAATTAAACGTTTTGGTTTTTCACTCATGTAAAATACCCTCCCTTTGTGTGTTTCCGATTGATGTTTTTGTTGCAATAGACCAGCGTTACAACATCAAAGTAAAGTCGAAGCCGTAACAACTTGGTTTTAGGTCTGCTTTTTGGGCCGGCAACACCTCCTCCAGCATGGAATGGCCCCTGTTTCTTTCAACCCCGGAAGGCCCTTTCCTCCGTCTTCTTTCTGGAAACGGGTTTTAGTCTTTTCTTTTATATTGAAAAAATCTGCGGGACAGCTAAATTCTCCCGGTACTGGCGCGTACCATCAGAACAGGCTCGATCTTTTTTAGTTCCGCGGCCGGCTGCTTATTTTCAATCAGCGCGATAAGTTCCTGCGCCGCGCGTCTCCCAATATCCTCAATGGGAATATGAACTGTGGTAAGCGGAACCTCCAAAACATCGGAAATAAAGATATCGTCATATCCGATGACGGAAATATCTTTCGGGATGGACATCCGGTAGTTGCGAATGGCTTTATAGAGGCCGAGAGCTATCATATCGTTAAATGCGAAAATCGCGGTTACCCCTTTGCCCATAAGATACGGCAGGGCGTCTTGACCGCTTTCCAGTTTGTAGTTGCCGCTGTAAACCAGCGAAGGGTCGAAAGAGATTCCCGCCTCTTCCAACGCCTTACGGTAACCGTCCAAACGTTTTACGGAACTGACGTAGTCTTTCGGGCCGGATATGGCGCCGATCTTACGGTGCCCGTAATCGATCAGATGGCGGGTTGCCAAATATCCGCCGTAAACGTGGTCACATGCGTCCGCACAGGAAGTGGCGCCGTCAATTTCGACGTCCATAGCGATCGCCGGAATACCCGAACGGATTACCGATTGAAACCCGCTTTTCAAGTTTTTCAGATTGCCAATGGAGGAATGGGGGAAGATCACGCCATCGATTCCCTGGTTCAAAAAGATATTGAGATATTCGATATCATCTTCACTTTCCTGGGAGGCGCTGACCTGAACAACCTGATACCCTTCCTGCTTCGCTTGTTTGACAATACCGGCTATTACCTGGGCGGAAAAGATATTGACCGAGTCGGAAACCACGCCGATAATATGTGACCTTTTGGTGACCAGACTGGCTGCAAAATGATTCGGATAATAATTTAGCTCCCTGGCAACAGCCATTACCCGTTCCCTGGTAGCTTCGGAAACTCTTGATTCCCGGTTGTTGAAAACCAGAGAAACCGTGGTCGGGGAAACGCCCGCCTTTTTGGCGACGTCCTTGATTGTCGCACCCATGACACTCCACCTTCATATATCAATCTGGATTGCATCTGAAATTCAAAAGCAACTGGCCAATATTTCAAAACGAGAAATCAAGTCAAATAAGTTTAACGTTTTATCAATTATTGAATAAAGTATACACCACAGATTGCAAATTAGTCAATCCGCATCAAAAAGTAAATGATATGGAAATTAATGTTTTATGGTTGACGAATACAAATCTCCCTGATAAAATGCATATTGAGATAAATAATGAACGTCCATGGTGTTTTATCGCAAGAAAAAAACCGGTGCCGTTTCAATCGAACGGTCAGATAAAACGATAAACCTGATTTTTGATGGATCTGGAATGATCCCAACAGCGAGGAGACCTACTTTGAAATCACGGGAACAAATCAAACGTCTAATTATTCGCATTCTAGTGATTAGTTTCGGACTTTTTATCAATGGTATCGGGCTGGCCTTTTTGTATTCGGTGGAGCTTGGCTCTTCCCCGATGGGGACATTTGCAGATGGCCTCCACAATTTGCTCCATATCTCGCAGGGAAACGCGAACATCCTTGCCAATGCAGCATTTCTGCTGGTACTTTTGATCCTGGCCCGAAAACATATCAGTGTGGGTACGGTCCTTTGCACGTTTATGCTGGGCCTGTATGTCAACCTGGCCTCCGCCGTGATAGGTCCTATGAACCTGGCTTCTCTGGCATTTCCTTATAAAATTGGAGTATCTGCGGTAGGCACTTTGCTGATGGGAGTGGGATTAGGCATTTACGTCGCGGTGGACTTTGGACTGGGACCTCTAGAGGCAATCGTGGCTATCATTTATCAGCACAGCAAACTAAAATATAAAACGGCCAAAATCATTTTCGATGCGCTTTTAGGCATCTTAGGAATCGTGTTTGGCGGCAAAATCGGTATCGGCACCGTGATTTCCATTCTCTGCACCGGCATGGTCATGGATCCCATCATTAACAAAACCAAACCCTTTTTGGTGAAAATAAAGGTTTGAACATCTGTGTTCCCTTATGTTCTAAGGATAATTCGCAGATCCTTTTTCGCCCGTGAAGGATGAATTTCTTTGCTCCCATTTTAGCGGGTTATTTTTGATATATTGTCTAATCCTCTCTAACTCATTGCGATTGCGGATGATATGTTCGTAATAATTCCGCTGCCAGATTCGTTTGTTAAAAGGCTTCCACCGATCCTGTTTCACATGCCGGATATACTCACAGGTGGTTCTGGATTTATAGGCGCCGATGACAGATCCTACATTTGTGGGAGTCGCGGCAGGCCTCGTGCCTGCCGTCGGCCTGAGAGTCGCCATCTCCGCTAGGGCGGGAACAAGGCCCGCCCTTACGAGCTGGGGTCCTGTCTTGTCAGCCATCTTTACTTCCTCTACCAGGTCTTTATCACCTATCTTTGCCATCATGGATTCGTCTGTCTTATCAGCTGGGGCGGGCACAAGGTCCGCCCTTACGAGCATAGTGTTGCTTGGGTGTATATCATCGGACATCTCTTCGGTGAGCCAGAGGATCATGTGCATGTGATCGGGCATGACGATATATTCGTCAAGTTTTATGTTTTCATATTCCGCTTCAATATGCAGCCAATAACGGGTGACCATTGTTCCGGCTTCGCTGGGGATAAAGACACCGCCGGTGATTTTCCCGAAAATCGGTTCCCGGTCTTGGGTACAGAGTGTTATGAAATACCCTCCCGGTTTGCTGTAATCATACCCCTGCAGTCTGATTGACCTGTGATGATGCCACACCATCTACCGCCATCCTTTGATCTGGATTTCCTCCATCTCCAGTTGCCACAGTCGCGGACTGTCGCGGCAGGCCTCGTGCCTGCCGTCGACTCTCAAACTCTCTCAAACTCCTACAAACTTATTCCGCCAATCATTCATCTTTCTCCAAATATCCCTTCACGAACCGGCTCAAAGCCCTGCGGATTCTGCCGTCTCCTTCACGCCATACCCGGGCCGCCTGTTGCAAGAATCCTCCGAGCTCATCTTCTCCGCCTTGCGAATTGAACTTGTCCGTATCCAGGAAAGATTGAAACTCCGTAAACCGGGAATCCTTTAAAACATTGGCAAACCCCCGGCTCATTGAAGCAGGGCCCAGAAGTTCCATCCCTCTGGCGATATACTCCTCCGCTGTAATAAACATTTCCCCTTCACCGGTCATTAGCCAGTCCGGATTGGCCCCAAACCGCAGCATCATGGCATTTAGAAACCGGATGGAGGGTTCATGCTTATCTTGTTCTATTTTTGAAATAACGCTCTGAACCAGTCCAATTTCCTCACTGAGTTGGCCTTGATTCAACCCAAAACGTTCTCTGAAAAATTTGACCCGTTTTCCGAGCGATATATTATTCATTAGTAAAATTTTCTCCTTGACAATTATTCTTTTTAGAAATATAATAAACTTGTAATTTAAAACAATTCACCCAATTGCAGCAAAAATGTACAACAAAACCACCGGCCCACACTCACTTTTTTTGAGGCCCGGTTTGTCAATGCCCGGCAGCAGTTGACCCTTGATAAGCATCAATTGGTTAAAAATTCAATTACTTCCATTATACTATACGCAAGCTGAAAGGGAAAAGAGAAAAGGGTAAAAAAGGACCCGCGCCGACCCTTTGGTTTTCAAAAAAATTATGTTTTTCTGATTTTCACCATGAAAAATCACTTTTCTCTTTTTAAAGATTACTTTTTAAAGCAGGGGATCATGAAACGAAAAAAATCAAGCTCCCGCTCATCCTTGGAACGAAAAATCGCCAAAGGGCGCCGCAAACTTCAGGAAGCCTACAACATCTGCGGTTGCACCGACTCCAGAGTCTTAGCCGCCAGCATCAGGCTGGACAGGCTGATTAACCGCTATCAACGGATATTGTTGGAAGAGACGGTTCCGGGGTTTAAAGCGCGGTCTTTGGAGTTAAAAAAATAATCATTCATCCTACGTAAAAATTAAAAATAAACATTTAAAAAACCTCCCATTGATCAACAAATGCGGAGGTTTTTTATGATTTGATCCAAAGCCCTTCGGGGCTTTTCGCGGTAACGTTCCATCAGGAAGTTCCCAGTGATAAAGAGTAAGTTAGCCAATATTTGCGAAACAATTTTGGCCACTTCCGATGAACTTTCATTTACAATAAAAAAACCACTTTTTAAGTGGTGGATTTTCAAATGGTGCGCCTGGAAGGACTTGAACCTTCGGCCCTTTGATTCGTAGTCAAATACTCTATCCGCTGAGCTACAGGCGCAAATATATGTCAAAGCCTTTCGGCTATTGATTTCTGGCGGAGAGGGAGGGATTCGAACCCTCGCTAGGATTACTCCTACTAATGGTTTAGCAAACCATCCCCTTCAACCGGCTTGGGTACCTCTCCAGTGAAATAAAGTGTAAAGTCTAAAGGGAAAAGCGAAAAATTCTTTTAGAGTTTTATCTTACCCTTTTAACTTCTCAATCTATGAAATTTTGTTTTACTCTCTAACCTTTAAAAGTGAAAAGTATAAAATTTCTTTCTATCCCCGTTTTACTCTTTTCCCTTTTAACTTTTCGCTTTTATCTGGCGGAGGAGGAGGGATTCGAACCCCCGGTACCTTGCGGTACAACGGTTTTCAAGACCGCCTCCTTAAACCACTCGGACACTCCTCCGAGACTTGCTTCTAAGTGGTTAAACCACTCGGACACTCCTACAGAAAACTCCATAGAACAAATTCCGAAATCAATTTCTCGGAACGCATGAATCATTTTAACACACCGCTCTTTAGGTGTCAAGTACAGGAATAATAAGGAAACTAATTAAAATATTCCGGCAGAGATTTAACGCTCAGCTGATTTTTGGAATATTGCTGCAACCCTAGCACAAGAGCCCGGGCGCCGGATAGCGTCGTGGTGATCGAAATTCCCCGTCCCACAGCGGAGCTGCGAATTTGAGCTTCAGCCGGACTGGTTTTTCGTCCGGAATTGATGCTGATAATCCAGCAAACTTCCCCGTTCTTAATTTTATCCATAATATTGGGCCTGCCTTGACCGACTCGATTCACTGGCCGGCAGGGCAAATTGTTACGGTTCAAAAAATCCGCCGTTTCTTCCCCAGCCATTATCGTGAAACCCAAGTCAATAAACTGCCTGGCAATCGCGCTAAAAGCCCTCTTATCTTCATCACGGATACTCACATAAATCGCTCCGGCTTCAGGTATTCTCTCTCCGGCTGCTAATTGAGATTTAATAAAAGCCATTCCAAAATCGGGATCAATCCCCATCACCTCACCGCTGGACCGCATCGATAGGCCCAACAGGGTATCAACGCCCGGAAACTTATCGAAGGAGAAAACAGCCTCCCGAATCGCAGTGTGGTGCAGGACCCGTTCACTTAAGCCCTGAGCCTTAATAGAATCACCCAATAGAATTTTAACGGCTGCACCGGACCAGTCTACCCCGGTCGCCTTGCTAATAAAGGGCAACAACGAATCCGCCTGGGATTTTACAGTTAATAAATAAATCCGCTCATGCTTCACGGCATACTGGATATGGAAGTATCCCTTCACTTGCAAAGCTTTGAGGATCGAACCCGTTAGCGACTTTATTTGGGAAATCACCGCTTCATTGATGGAATAAGGTGGAATGGCGCAAGCGCAATCGGAAGGATGAATCCCGGCTTCCTCGATTTGCTCGGCGATTCCGCAGATCACAAAGTCATTCCCGTCAAACACACAGTGAACCAACAGGCCAATCCCGTCATTCATATATTTTTCGATCCATACGGGGTTGTTTTGAGGGCCTTTAAGGCATTCCATGAAACTCCGTAAATCTTCACCATCAAAACAAACCTCCACCCGTTTATCGGCCGAGCCGGCGATAACCGGATACCCCATCTTACCCGCGAGCTCCATCCCTTCTTTTATATCAGTGGCCGCTCCGCTTTCCGGCAAGTATAACCCCAGATCAGGCAGATTATTTTTCAAAATTTCCCTGAACCCCTCTTGATTGTCCCCCGAGGGTCCCAAGATTTGGAGCCCGGCCTTTTGAAGCGGGGCTGATAATTTAGAGGCTATTTTCCCGCTGAATTGTAATATGGCCGCTGCGCACTTTTCTTGATCCACCATATTCAAAATATCCTCTTTCACGAGGGGTTCAAAATAAAGTACGCCAATATTCAGCGGATCGGTGGTAATGGAAGTTGGGTTGCAATTAATCATGATGCTTGCATATCCCTTTTCCCGGACAGCCTTGGCGGCATGGATCAAGGAATAATCATCCTCCGTGCCTTGGGTGATACGGTTGGCCCCGGTTCCCAACAGTACGATTTTCGAACCTTGTTGGACTTCTACCGGACGCCCGTGGTCATAAGTAGAAAAATAATAGGGTGCGACTTTTTCCTGGATGCCTATCAAATCAACGGGAAAGTAATGACATGAAATTTCCTTTTTGCGTCTGGTCTCCCTTACCTCATCATCTGTGGTACGTAAAAGATAAGCTAATTGCACATCGGAGAAACCCCACTTTTTAGCCTGCAACAATACTTCCGCTGTTAAGTTATATAAGGCATAGGTCGTCAATTTTTTTTCAAGAGTTCCCAACTCTTGAATCTCGTGAATAAACCAAGGACTCAATTTGGAGATGTCGATTAGTTCCGCGCTCGCCATGCCTCTCCTTAAAGCATAACGCGTATAAAACCACCGCTCCGGATTGGCGTTGCTGAGCTTATCTTTGAGCTCCCAGATAGTTAACTTTGATTCGTCGACATCTTTCCCATCAGCTCCAAGTCCATACCGTTCCTCCGGCAACGAACGTAAAGCTTTTTGAAAAGCTTCCTTAAAATCGCAGCCAAAAGCCATAACTTCCCCAACGGCTTTTAGGGTTGTGCCTAATATTAAATCGGCTGCGGAAAACTTGTCAAAGCTAAAGCATGGCAACTTTACAGCCGTATATCCGGCAGTTATTGCTGTTCTTCGGCCGGACGAAACCGTACCCGCCAATCCCAAATCCGCCAAACTAAAACCTGCTGCCAGCCTAGCCGCTATTGCCGGAATTTGATATCCGGTTGCTTTGGCCGCCAGTGCAGTGCTCTTGGTAAACCTGGGATTGATTTCAATGGGGAAGATAGTTTTATCATTTAAATTAACGGCTATTTGAATGTTGACATTGCCGATAACACCCAATCCTTGAACAATCTCCCGACAAACTTCGGTTAGATTTTGATAATCATCTGAGCTTAAGCCTTGAGCCGGGATAACAACTGCGCTATTCCCCGTATGAACGCCTACCGGATCAATGTTTTCCAAAGAAGCGACGATCATCGTTTGGCCATCCCCATCCCGGAGAAGTTCAAACTCAAATTCACGGAATCCATCCAAAGTCTTCTCCACCAAAACTTGATGGATGGGTGAAAGACTCAAGGTCATCTCCAAAAATTCTTCCAACTCTTCTTGGTTATAGGCAATCATCACTCCGGAGCCTTCCACGGCCAAAGAAGCCCGGAGAGCCACCGGAAATCCGATTTTTTGCCCGATGACCATTCCTTCGCCCAGAGTTGTAGCAATATCACCGGCTGGGAGTTTAAGGCCTAATTCAGTCATCCACTCCCTAAATTTCAAACGGTTTTCTGTTTTTTCAATAACAGTTTCCGAGACACCCAGTAACTGAATTTGATATTGGGCGAGAATGCCGGATTTTGCTAAAAACAATGCCATATTGAGGGCATTTTGCCCGCCAAATACCGGCAATATGGCTTCCGGCTTTTCCCGGATAATAATTTTCTTGAGATTATCGAAAGTCATTGGCTCAATATAAACCTTATCAGCCGACTCAATATCACTGGATAATGTAACCGGATTACTGTTGACAATGATGGTTTGAAAACCTTCCCGCTCCAAAGCGATGCTGGCCTGGGACATTGCATCATCAAATTCTCCGGATTGACCAATCGTCACCGGTCCCGGACCCATGATTAGAATCTTTTTAATATCCGGATATTTCGGCATAAAAACACCCTTTCGCATAGAAACTGCTGCTCATTCTTATTTTTAATTTATTCGCTGATTTCCGTAAAATATCCTTTAAGCCTTTACCGGTCTCTATAAGTTATTCCCCCGGAATTCGCTGGGAGCCACCCCCACAACCTTCTTAAAACAGTTGCTGAAATAGTAAGAATCGTTATAGCCCACAGCGGATGCTATTTCATAGATTTTCATATCCGTGTGTTTCAACAATTCCTGAGCCTTTTTAATCCTTCTTTCGGTTAGATAGTCTATAAAATTTTTCCCCATTCGCTCTGAAAAAAGTAAACTTAAATATCCCGGACTGATTTTATATCGTTCCGCCATTCCCGATAAAGTAATATCCGAAGCATAATTCTCATCTACCAGCCGCCGTGCTTCATCTACCAGATTTTGGTTCAAGGAATTCCGTTTTTGACTGGCATAAGCACTAATCTTTTCATAAAAAATTACTAAAAAGTTTTCTAACTCATCCAAACTTTCGGTATTATTGACATCTCGTAATGGTGAAAGCGCATGGGGGCTGGTTGTCTCAAATAATTCGTTTAAATTATATCCAAGTTCATTCATTGTAGTATACGTTAGCAGAATCAAATTACTGGCAATGATCCGCAGCGACTCGGGATTCATATTCGAGGTCCGCATTTCCCCAATAAAAGCTTTAATATCTTCACGGATTGTTGAGTACGCGCCAACTCTCAGATCATCAAAAATACGATTTTGACGCAGATAATAATAATATTTATGATAATTGGGATTATCAAGATTTACATCCCGAATGGCAAAGACCCGGTTGAGCCCATGGATATAGCGATATTGAGAGGCCAGCTTCGCTTCCCGGTACGAGACGGAGAGATCTTGAAAGCCGCAGTATTTCCCCCCCACACCGATAGTAACCGATTGTTTCAAGGCTAACCGTAATTGGGTTAAATATTCTTCCAAACGAACCGAAAGTTCCTGATCCGGTGCGAAAAAAATAACCGTCATTTGATTCCGCAATTGATTCATGGCAAAATAGTGATAATCCCCGCCATCTAATAGCCTTTTGGCCTGATTCATAAATTGCAGGTTTAAAAGATATTTATCCTCCTCGGTTACCTCACGGAGAAGCCCTTCCGGAATTTCAATGACCGCAACTTGATACGGCAAATCGGCCAAACGTTCCAATCCCAGGAACTTTAATTCAGCCGCCATATCCATGCTCGCCATGTTATGATTCAATAAATTCAAAAAAAATTTTTCCCGTAAGGCCTCCATATTTCTGTGAAGATTATCCCGCAATTCTTGTAGTTCCGTCTTTTCGGCCTGTTCCTGCTCTCTTTGTTCCTTTAGCCTGAGCACTATCTCCAATAGTCTGCGGCTGGCGAATGGTTTTAAAAGATAATCGGCTACATTTAGTTTAATCGACTCCTGCGCATATTCAAACTCGGCAAACCCCGATATTACAATAATTTTCATCGAATAATTGCGCCTTTTAACTTCTTTAATTAATTCGATACCATTCATTTTGGGCATTTGAATATCGGTTACCATGACATCCATGGGGGTCTGTTCCAAAATAGCCAGTGCCTCCAGTCCGTTGGAAGCGCCTAAGACCGGCTTGAACCCATACTCGTGCCAGGAGACATTGCCCATTAATTTTTGCTTAATCGCTTCCTCATCCTCAACAATTAACAAGCTGGTCATTATTAAACACCCTCTTTAACAGCCTTTAGTTTTTCCTACTCAGAAAATACTTTTGCCTCAATTCTTTCTCCGTGTCTCTGTGGCCTAAATGCTTTTTGGCCACAGAGACACGGAGACCCAGAGATAAAACCTATTTTCATCCTTTCACGTGCCGGGGTGGGGGACTCATATGAAATTGCCTAAAAGCCTACCCTTTTAATTACCTTACGCCTCATAACCCATCCGATCTTTTCTTAATCCTGTTTACGGATTAACGGCAAATGAACGATTACTTTGGTACCACACTCCAGCTGGCTTTCAAAAGTAAGGCCGAATTCTTTTCCAAATGCAAGTGAGAGCCGCTCATGGACGTTGCGCAACCCGAAGAATTTGGTTTCTAATTCCGGAGTCGTATTCCCTTCCAAACACTGGCGGATTTCCTCAAGCAGTTCCGGCGGAATCCCTTTACCATTATCCTCAACTTCAAAATACACTTGTTCATCAACACTGTATCCGTGAACCCTTATTAACCCTCCCGGTTGCTCCCTCTCACGTACTCCATGATAAATAGCATTTTCGACCAATGGCTGAAGAATTAATTTCAACGTCTTATGGGTCAAAATATCTTCCTGAATATCGATTTCGTAGTCGTATTTGTCGCCATGCCGGAACCGCTGAATATATAAGTAATTGCGGACATGCTCCGTCTCTTCGCGAATCGAAATGTATTCATGGCCATGGCTCAGACTGGTCCGGAAAAAAACTCCCAAGGCTTCCACCATGGTTACAACTTCCTCATTTCGCTGAGTTTCCAATAAACCTATGATCAGATCCAAAGTGTTATAAATGAAATGAGGTTTGATTTGTTCTTGAAGGGCGATCATCTCGGTACGGCGCAACTTTTTCTGTTCCTGGACATTTTGCTCCATCAGTTGACGGATCCGGGCCAGCATTTGATTGAACGATTCACCGAGTTGGCCGATTTCATCATGGGTATTAATATTGGCATTGGTGTTTAAATCTTCCGAGGCCTGCCGCATAGAGTGTTGAAGTTCTTTGATCGGTTTGGTGAGTAACCCGGACAAGAAAATAGCTGCCAAAGTTAAAGCAGCAATGGTAGCAATAATTAAACCCAGGGTGAGTCCGGTTATTTTTCGCATTTCAGCCGTCAATTCAGCTTTATTGGACAGACCGATAATATTCCAATTGGCCAGGGTAAAGGTTTTAACAGTAATCACCTGATCGGCCGAACCTTTTTTGGTGGTAAAGAACCCCGACTTCCACTGGTTGACAGTGGGATTCCCCAATAAAAAACCCAGGGGTTTGCCGATGAATTCCGGTTTGGGATGATAAATGATTTGGCCTTCGTCATCCACCAACATCACATAACCGGTTTTTCCCAACGTAATATTCCGGCAGATTTGATTCAATAGTTCAACATCCACATCGATGCTCATCATTCCCAGGAAATTATCATAATCCCCGTGGATAGCCTTGCCGACGGTAAACACCTTTCCCCCAAGCCAATCGGAGTGGGGGCCCCAGATCGCCATGGTATCTTCTTTGGTTGTACGGTTCGCCAAGGTCTGAAAAAGCCTATTTTGAGACAAATCCGTATGATAAACCCCATAGCAGCCCACTGTAACTCCATCAAGGGTTGTTATGGTAACATCGCGCAGATCGGTTTTTAAGGCTTTGATATTGTTCAAGTTTTCCCACATGCGGAAAGTAAATTTACGGTTCCCCTCGATGTCACCGGCAGAGCTCAATTTAATGAATTGGACGTTATAATAATCCCCACGAAGCTCGAGTGCTCTTTCCAAATCACTGATATAAATTTGTAAATTCCGGTCAACCCGATCAATGACTTCACTGGTATAAGAATGGACATTGCCTTGAAGGATGCCAAGATAGGTACGATAAGAAAAAAATGCCAGCAGTATCATGGGAATGATACAAAGGAGAATAAAGGATAAAATAAATTTGACGCGGATGGATCCCGGCCTTTTTGGTTTAAAATGTCCGGTTTTTAACATGGACAATAGCGAAGGCACAGAATGGTTTGAGTTCATTTCATCTCCCAAGGCTTTTTCTGTTTTAAAAGTTGACTGAAATTGGATCGATCGGCCAGTTCAAGGCCTGTATCGATATAATGATTGGGAACCGGTAGTCCTTTGATGGCCTGGACCAGATAATCGACTGTCAACTCCCCCATTCTACGAAAATCCTGCCCGACTAAAGCCTCTGCGAATCCTTTTTGAGCCGCTTGAAGAACAGGAAAACTGGTATCCATGGACACTGCAATACCTCCGTTTTGACACCATTTTTGGTAAAAAGGCATCGATTCGGTCGGTCCAAAAAATGCCCACCCTCCTGAAAAATAGAACACTTCGGTTTCAGGATGTTTTTTAATATAGGACTCGATTAATTTGGCCGCAGTACTCGTATCATCATTACAAGCCAGTAGCGCCTTATAGTCCAGTTTGATTTTACCGGCCACCGCCTCTTTAAATCCTCGAATCCGTTCATTCAAATTATGGGCCTCAATGCCTCCCGTAAGGATGGCGGTCCGTAAATGTTTATTGGCCAGACCCCTTTGGGTAACTATCTTTATCATCGCCTCACCGCAAGCCCTCCCGGCTTTGTAGTTATCGGTACCGCAATAAAAAAGCCGTTTACTCCCGGGGCAGTCCGCATCGATGGTTGCTACCCGGATATTGGCCGCTATCGCTTTGGCGATGACTTTATTAAGTTTTTCAGGGTCGCTGCAACTTATCGCAATACCGTCAACTTTTCTCCATATCAGTCCTTCCACTATCTTAACTTGCAGATCCGGATCGACTTTGAACGGCGCCACCCATTCCAACTGGACATTGTGTCTTCCCGCAGCAAGCTCGGCCGTTTCTTTAGCATCAATATAAAGCAAATTATCAAGCGACTTTGGCACAATGGCGATAACCAATGGCCTTTTTCGGGCTAACAGGGATTGTTCGGTGCCCGGTAAATCAGACTGGGCATCAGCCGGGATAGCTTTTAAAAAAGGTAGTTCAACAAAACATAATACCCAGAAAAAAAAGCAGAGGATCAGAAAACGAAGAGTCCGCCGTGGCATTAAATAATCACCTCTACCTCTAGTTATTCTTAAAACAATTGCTACACAGGAAAGGTTGCTGGGAGTTAACTCCGTTGATTATTAAATAGCGAAGCAATATGAAATGAAATGATTACGGCGATGACTCCAAAGGCGATACCTAACAACAGGGTTATCAGTCCTACCATTCGTAAGCCCTCATATAAAGTTGAAGTCGGGGCCACACTAATGAGGTGCCATCCGCTTTTACCGCCGATTCCGATTTTACTGCCGATTGATTTGTAGGTTACCAGCATAGGTTGGTTGTTTACTTGAGTAATATAGCTACCTTGATTGATTTCATTTCCATAATCCCGGTCGCCTGTATACTTTAAAATCGGTTTTAAGGGTGTAATATCCCGCATTAAAGCCGCAATGTTTTTTCCAATATCCGTTTTTAAGGGGGATGAGATGATTTCTCCCTCGTTATTCATGATGAAGGAATACCGTTCCATATTGCCGACGGATATATTCAGTTTATTATATAAAGTCAGATTGGCTAACTGATCAATTTTCTCTTCATCCACCACAATAGCCAAAATACCTAAAGATTCCCCGCTGCCGGCATCTTTAATATGTCTGCCCAAGACTAAAAAATAGTTACGGTTGAGCTTGATGGTATTGGACCAGACAATGCCCCCACCGGCAACAATGATATTTTGATAAGAACTGGTTTCCGCAAAATGTTTGGTTAAACCGACAAAATCCTCATAGTAATCTTTGGTAATAACGATCGATTGATTATTATCGGTATCACTAATAAACAGAAAAGCAAAGATGTCTTTATTACTTATCATGTACTCATTAAAGTAGTCTTCGATATTTCTTTTCCGAATCGCATAGGAGCCGTCACTGGATTTGATATAATTAGACAAAGCTTCATTAAAGTCTTTATTGATAAACAGCCGGACTGAGATATTTTCAAATTCAGCCAGTTTTAATTGGGTGTTCGCTACGGTTTGGATCAGCATATCCAACGAATACCGAGCTGTTGTTTGGGTAACATTCGCCTTCAAACAAAAATAAGAAAAAGATCCAATCAAGCAAATCGGTAATAAAGAAACAAAAAGGAAAAAGAAAATGATTTTATATCGTATGAAATCATTGTGCCGCTTTTTATTTTGAACATCTATCGGTTGCGTGTCTACAATCATTGAGTTACCCTCTATTATCATAAATATATAAGGCTTTGTTACTCCATGATGAATATTTTAAAAGTCTTGTCAAAATCCCTCATCATTTTGAATCTTAAATTTTGCAATATCCACAACCAGTTTTTCAGCCATTTTCCTTAATTCCACGGCTAATATCTTGACTTGTTCGGCGGCTGCGGTTTGCTCTTCTGAAGAGGCTGAAACTTCTTCAGCCGATGCGGCAGTTTCTTCAGAAATGGCACTAATACTAGAAATCGCTTGCATCGTTTCTTCTTTTAAAGTATTCATTTTCTTGATTCTTTGATTCATATTATCAATTTTGCCAAATGCGCTGTCCATCGCCGCAATAATTTCATCAAAAGAGGTCTGTGCCCAAATCACTGCTTCCATTTGTTCCTCGACCGCTTGATGAGCTTTTTGGATAGTCACAGCTGACAAAGTAGCCTTTTGCTCAATCGTGTACAATATATTGTTGATAATCTTGGTGGCTTCCCGGGATTGAAGGGCCAGTTTATTGACTTCTTCTGCGACTACAGCGAACCCATGTCCCATCTCTCCGGCCCGGGCCGCTTCGATCGAAGCATTGAGACCCAATAAATTGGTCTGCTCGGTCAGGTTTGTTATAACGTCAGTCACTTTCCTGATCTCTTCAGCACTGGTCCGAAGATCACCGATAGTATGGATGACTTCTTTCGTTATCGAATCCGTAAGACCGGTTTTCTCCATCAATTGACCGACTACGTTTTTTGCTTTTATGCTCTGAACTTTGGTAGTATTAGTGATTTGTTCCACATCGCCGGTATGATTTACCACTGTTTCAATTTGCTCTGCCAATTCACTCATTTGGCGAGCCGATTTCTCAGCTTCCTGTGTCTGATTCAGTGTCCCCTGAGTAATTTCAATCATTGCGGATGCTACAATGTTTGCAGATGCCGCCGACTGATCGGAAGTTTTCTCCAAATCG
Source organism: Bacillota bacterium (assembly GCA_023401925.1). Taxonomy (GTDB): domain Bacteria; phylum Bacillota; class UBA4882; order UBA8346; family UBA8346; genus UBA8346. Next base: position 9,936 of record JAEXDA010000075.1, on the reverse strand, counting down.
GCGCTACGAATGAGTATTGCACCAATCGCCCGTTTCATTTCGATCAATAACCCGCTGATCTCCTTAACCATCTGATTGTAGCTATTGCTGAGAACCCCGAGTTCATTCCGGGAACGATTGGATACCTGAGCCGTCAAATCACCCTTTTCGGCCCGGCTCATCGTGGCAACCACCTGATTCAGCGGATGCGATATGCCGGAAGAAACCGATATCGAGATCAAAATTGCAATAAAGCCGGCAATGACAGCAATCAGGAGGGTTATCAAGCCAATGGCATTAACTTCGCCAAACAGAAAACTGTGATAAGAGAAGCTGACCAAATGCCATCCGGCAACTCCGCCGATTTTTTTATTTAAACCGATTGATTTATAAGTAACAAAGGCAGAGCGTCCTTTGACAAAACTATCATAGCTGCCCTGGTTTTCACTGGAAGAATAATCACTTGCGGAGGCCCTGCTTTTAAAAAGTGTTTCCAAGGGTTTGCAATTCCGGACGATTTGGTGAATATTTTTACCGATGTCCTCTTTGTAAGGGCCGGAAACGAATTTACCTTCATTATCAACAATCACTGAAAAATAAGGAACGTCATCCAGGGTAACCTCTGTTTGTGAATAAATTGCCTGATTGATAATTTTATCAACCATCTCTTCTTCAATAAGAATTGCTAAAACTCCGCAAGACCCGGATTTCTCGCCTCGAATACTACGGGATAACATCAAAAAATTACTGGTATTCATTGGAACGGCATGAGACCAACGCACACTGCCGCCGGATTTCTCCACTTCTTTATAATATGCTGTCTTTTGCATTTTTTCAATATAATCCAGCCAATCATTCTCATAATCTTTAACCTTCGCCACTGAATAATCCCGGCCTGCATCCGAAATGTACAATATACCGAACACATCGCGATTGGCAATCATATAATCTCCAAAATAAGAGGCAATTTCACTTCTATTCAACGGATCATCCATGGAGGATCCTTCCAATCGATGGATAGCCCCTAAAAAAACCTGATTATTAAATAACAAATCGGAAATGGATTGAAATTCCTTTTGTTTAGCTAAAATATTCAATGCGATTTGCGATGAATTATCAAGTGCATAAACTTGAATTTTCTGCTTAACGGCTTCACGGAAACTGGTATACGATGTGATACCTACAAGACAAACCGGAATTAATGAAAGCCCCAAAAAAAAGGCAATCAATTTTTGAGATATCCGGATATTTTCAAACAAGGCCGTGAATTGTCGAAACATATCATAAAGTCTGTTCATTTTATTGCCTCCTCCCATCTTTTTCGTACTAAAAAAACATCTTAATCACAGTTCGGAACGGTTCAGCTTATCCTCTTTCAAGCCCGGAAATCAACGGGAAAAAGAGCTAAAAAATCGCTTAGTCATTCGGAATGAACAGGGTATGAAATATCTATCATATGGAAGGACCATAGGCTGTAATCAGACATAAACTAAAATTTCCATCCCAAAAATGGCCACTTTTCAGTATCGAATTTTAGGATGGAATGGGATGGTATTTAAGTTTTGCAACCGTCAAACTAAATTGATCCGCCTGTGCCTGCAGGCGCTTTCTCTTCTTGTCCATTGAAGGAAACTTGAGCGGCGCTGGAAGTAAATCTTGAAGTCTGAGAAAGAAATCTTTGGAGCAATATAAAAGTAAACAACAAAATCCCGATAACGATTTTAGTCCACCAAGCGCTTAATGTACCATCAAAAGTGATATAAGTCTGGATAGTTCCATAAATTAAAACACCGAATAAGGTCCCAAGTACACTACCAACACCACCGGTAAGCAATGTTCCGCCCATGACCACTGCGGCAATGGTATCCATTTCCATATAATTGGCCGCCCAGCCGTTTCCGGAAAAAGTATACAATGCGTAAACAGAGCCAGCCAAAGTAGAACAAAAACCACTAAAAGCATAAACCTTAATCAAAGTTTTACCACTTTCCAACCCCATCAAGTTAGCGGACTGAAGATTACCGCCGACCGCATAAACACTCCGACCCCACCGGGTTCTCCCAGCCAGAAAAATCCCCGCAAACAAAACCAGCAAGAAAATGATTCCGGGGATTGAAAGATTGCCGTCCAAAATCGGGATCGAAATATCGGAAACTTTCAAGTAAAACGGATGGTTGATAGGGATCGAATCAATGCTCAATACGAAACAGAACCCCCGGGCAAATAGCAAACCTGCCATCGTCGCCATAAATGGCGGAATATCAAAGAAATGTATCAAACTGCCGATAATAAAGCCGTAAATGACTCCTATTCCCATTAAAATCAGCGATGCCACCACAGGATGCATATGAAAATCGCGAACCAAAACAGCAATTGCCACGCTGGTACAGGCGACCACAGCCCCGACCGAAAGGTCGATACCGCCGGTTAAAATAACAAATGTCATGCCTACGGCGCAGATTCCCAAAAATGAGTTATCATAAAGCAGGTTTAATAAAACGCTCATGGATAAGATACCCGGGAAACGGATGGCCGCTACAAAATAAAGCAAAATTGAAACCCCCATGGTAGCAATGATTGGAATGTGTTTTTGCTTAACCGGAAGTCTCATGCCGTAACCCTCCTCATCTTACCGAATGCATTCGTTAATTTACTTCTGAACAATGGCGATTGTAGCAGGCATACTGCCACAACGACTATAGAATTTACTACCTTTACGTATTGAGGAGGCACTCCCAGTGTTAAAATCGTAGTTTTTAAGGCCTGCATTACAAGGGCGCCGATCACCGTACCGGATAAACATGCCCTACCGCCGGTCATCGGTGTGCCGCCGATAATAACCGCCAATATGGCATCCGTCTCCATATCCGCACCGGCATTATTACCATCAGCAGCCTTGATATCCGCACTTACAATAAAACCTGCAATTCCAGCGCAAATCCCGCAGAAGACAAAAACCATCCATTGGATTAAAGTAGCATTTACACCCCCATACCGGCTGGCCTTAGGATTATCGCCGACCGATTCAATGAAAAGTCCGATCGCAGTCTTACGGGTCAACAAATAGGTTATAAGCAACATAACCGCTATAATCGTTACCGGAAACGGCAACATAAACAGAAATCCGGTCCCGATAAATTGAAATTGCTTGGCGTGAAATGTAATAATTTGTCCTTGGGTAATCAATTGAGCGATACCACGGCCGGCGACCATCAAAATTAAAGTGCCGACCATCGCCGGAATTTTCAAGACGCTGACCAAAAATCCATTCCAGGCCCCGGCTATTGCACAGGCGATCAATGGTACAATCACCAGCCATATAATGGGTGGCGGCGGAGGGTAAGATAAATCGCCATGCAGATAACCCGGGCGAATCATCAATGCAGCTATTGCACCGGAAATTGCAACGATTGAACCCACCGACAAATCGATACCACCCGTGGCGATAACTAAAGTCATTCCAATCGCGATAACCAAAACGGGTGCAACCCGGTTGATAATATCAATGAGACTTCCAAAGAAATGACCCTCCTTCACTCCGATGTCAAAGAAATGCGGGGTATAAAAAAGATTAAACAATAAAACCAAAATCAGGGCTAAAATTGGCCAAATTAATTTATTAAATGTCGGATTTGAAGATATCTTTTTTAAAATTAACATTAAATCCGGCCCCCTTCCGCGATCGTATGGATAATGGTTTGCTCGTTGACCTGATCGCCTGTTAGTTCGCTGATTTTCTGCCGATCTCTCAGTACGGTAACACGATGGCAGCAACGGACAACCTCTTCTAATTCGGAAGAGATAAATAAAATCGACATCCCTTCCTGGCAAAGTCCCAGGATTAATTTTTGGATCTCTGTTTTTGCCCCTACATCAATACCACGGGTCGGTTCATCCAGAATGAGAAAACGGGGATTGGAGGCCAGCCAGCGTGCTAAAATTACTTTTTGTTGATTCCCGCCGCTCAGGTTCTTTACAGCTTGTTCACTACCGGGAGTGGCAATATTCAACTCGCGAATATACCGTTCGGCAATTTCGATTTGTTTTTTACGGGAAAAGCTTTTAAACCAACCCCGCTTGGCTTGCAAAGCCAAAATAATATTTTCCCGAACTGTCAGGTTAGGAATAATTCCTTCAACCTTTCGGTCTTCGGGACAAAACCCAAAATCATATTCCATTGCCTGTTGCGGAGAATGAATCGCTACATCCCGATTATTCAAACTCATCGTGCCTTTATCCGGACGATCAATCCCGAAAATCAATCTGGCCATTTCGGTCCGTCCGGAACCAAGCAATCCGGCCAAACCCACAACCTCGCCCCTACAAAAATCAATATCAAAGGTATCGATGGAATTCGCTTTAGCCATACCTTTGATTTTAAGAAATACTTCTTTTTTTGTTGATTGGCTGCTTGCGGCTTTTGTCTTTGAAGTGTTCTCCAAGTCTCCCAATTCCTTACCCACCATCGCTGCAATTAAATCGAGTCTCGACAATGATTGCGATTCATATACCCCAATCAGCTCACCATTTCGAAGCACCGTAATCCTATCGGAAATCTGATAAACCTGATCCAAAAAGTGAGTAATAAAAATAATTCCCAGGCCCTCGGCTTTCAACTTCCGGATCACCGTGAATAATTGAGCCACTTCTTTCTCATCCAAGCTTGAAGTTGGTTCATCAAAGATTAATAGCCGGGCAGAAATATCCACAGCCCTGGCTATAGCCACCATCTGTTGAACAGCAATTGAATAAGCCGACAATTGCTGCGTTACATCCAATTGCAAATTTAAACGTGCAAGCGCCTTTTCAGCGCGTTTATTCATTTCTTTCCAGTCAATCTGGCCCATCCGCATTGGCTGACGCCCTAAGCCAATGTTCTCTGCCACTGAAAGATAAGGAATCAGATTAACTTCTTGATAAACGGTACTAATCCCCATATCTTGGGCTTCCTTGGTTGAACGAGGAGTGATTTCGGAACCTTCGAAAATAATTTTTCCCGTACTCATCCGGTTAACACCGGTTAAAGCCTTGATTAAGGTCGATTTTCCTGCCCCATTTTGACCCATCAGGGCATGCACTTCACCGCGTTTTACTTCAAAGTTAACATTGGATAAAGCCTTAACCCCTGGAAACACCACGCTTACATTTTTCATCTGAAGCAAAGGAATGGATTGGCCCGATACTTTGGACGCTATGGTTTTAGGTGATGCAGTCATATGATTCACCTCTACGTTAGGCTTTCTTTCAGCAACTTCATTCCCCACATAAGAGGATATAAGGTTACAAAAAATTCAACCTGTATTTGAAATTTTAATCTTTCATCCGCCACAACGATTGAAATTAAGGTAGAGGCTGTTGCAAGAGTCTATAAAATCAACGAGATATACAATATATTGCTTCGATGGCTCCAGCGAATCCATTCTATATTGTATATCTCTATCGATACTTTTTGCGACAACCCCTTTTATAGCAAAAATCCAGTTGAATTGGAACTTATCAAATCTTAGTACTTACGAGTCGGCATAACTTCTTTGGCGACTTCCATCGGGAATACGCCTTCTTTGGTGATGGTTTCTTTCGGCAGTTTCTTACCGTTTACCACAGCCATAACCGCTTCAAAGAATTGAGGCCCAAGCAGGGGGCTGCATTCTACGGTGCAATTGAGTTTGCCTTCAATCATGGCTTGAAAAGCATCATGAACGCCGTCGATGGAGATAATTTTGATGTCGGTGCCGGGTTTCAAACCATATTCCTCAATGGCCTGAATGGCGCCGATGGCCATATCATCATTGTGGGCAAACAGAATATTGATATTCTTGCCCTCGGCTTTTAAGAAAGCTTCCATAACTTGTTTGCCTTCAGAACGGGTGAAGTTACCGCTCTCGGATTTAATAACTTTGAATTGCGAATGTTTTGCAAGTTCTTCCGTAAACCCTTTGTGACGGCCGACAGCCGCGGAAGAACCAACGGTTCCGACCATCTCAACGATATTCCCTTTCCAACCCTTTTCAACCATGAAATTAACGACTTTACGGCCTTCCAGCACCATATCGGAACCCATGTGGGTTACCCAGAGGGAATCGTCTTTCACATCAACCATACGGTCGATAATGATTACCGGGATTTTAGCTCTTTTCGCTTCTCTTAGAACAGGCTCGAAACCGGTTTCAACAACCGGGGTAAAGCCGATAACGTCTACTTTTTGCGCAATGAAGGAACGAATGGCTTTAATTTGGTTCTCCGGTTTTTGTTGGGCATCGGAGAACTTCAATACGATATTGGGATACTTTTTGGCTTCGGAAAGGATTGATTCGGTATTGGCAGTACGCCAACCGCTTTCAGCGCCAATCTGAGAGAAACCGACTACAATTTTCTTCGCAGCACCGTTTACACCAACGGCCATTACAAGCACCAAGCAGAGCACAACGAAAGCAACCACGATCGAACTTCTTTTCACTCAAAAAACCTCCCTGATTTTATTTATTTTGATGAACATTCAAAAGAGTCCAGCAACCATCGTCACCTGCGGGTCAACACGATTTAACTCTTTTTTAACTCATCGTTTACAGTATAGAAAAAGTTTTTTTATCTTTGAATGGACGATTTTTGATTTTCCTATAATTTTTTTACTCCCGCACCCTCTGCAAAATCAGCCTTTTGTCATATATGTGTTACACAAATAACTCAATCGTAATATTTAACCCACATCATCTTGACTTATGTGATATATGTGTTAATGTTATATTATATAATGTAATGTATTGACTCCAAAACAGAAAGCGCGTACTTGAAATTATACGCCGGCCTGGTTAGTTCCCAAGAGGAGGGATTTGCAATATGTCTCAATCGGAAAATAATTTGCACCAGAGGATGACGATCCCTGAATTGAACCAATTGCTTAACAATGCCAGCGTTGCCTATCATCAAAACGAACTCTCCAACGAAAATTTGAGAAACCTGAAAAAACGTTTTCAGCTTTCCGGGATCGAAGGTTTTCAATCCATACCCAATGTCCGGAAAAATCATCCCCGGAAAACTCCCGACTGGATCGCCGAGAAAATCCTGTTATTAAGCATCGAGCACCCCGCCTGGGGCTGCGTCCGCCTTAGTGCTCATCTGAAAAACCAGGGACTGGCGATAAGTTCTCCCACCATCCAAAAAATACTGATTCAAAATGAAATGGGTAATAAAAACGCCCGGCTCTGGAAATTGGAAGAAAAAGTGCTTCAGGGGGAAATACAGCTTACCGAGGAACAAATGATCAGAATTGAAAAATTCAATCCCTGCTTCAGGGAGCGGAACAATCCCGCCAATCATCCAGCAGAACTATTGGCCCAGGATACCATGATGGTAGGTTCCCTGAAAGGCCTCGGAAAAGTATACCTGCAATCCGTTGTCGATACCTATAATAGTTTCGCTTTCGGTTTCTTACATCCGGGCCGGCTTCCCGATTGTGCCGTGGCAATTCTTCACAACGATGTCTTACCTTTTTACAAAGGACAAAATATTTCAATCAAAGCCATTATCACCAACAACGGGCGTCAGTACTGCGGCAGCGAAAAACACCATTATGAATTATATCTCTTATTGAACGACATTCAGCACCGTACTGCAATGATTCATGGAGCTCATAATAACGGCTTCATCGAGCGCTTTAAACAGACCGTCATCAAAGAATTCATTCAAAAAGCCCTGTTCAAGAAAGCCTATGATTCCCTCGAAAAGATGCAAAGCGATTTCGATGATTGGTTGCATTATTACAACTATGAACGTTGTCACCATGGCTATCCCAATACGGGCAAGACGCCCTATGCCTTATATCAAAACGATTCGGGAACATAATTTCCAACCGAAATTCTCCACCCGATTGTTCACTTTAATTTCAAACACCCAATTTTAAGCCTCCAGTCCAAAAAGCATGGTTTAAATTCACATTTTGCAATCCGCTTCCAAAGCAGCCATGCCTTTTCAAATTCGCCTCTTCAAAGCTTCCGCTCTCCACAAAACCGAGCATTTCTTTTTGATTGAAACGCCAAGCCAGTGATATCCATTTTCCTTTATAGCGGCTCAAAGCCTCGCAAAATGCCTACCGGCTGTGTTTTAGTAATTTTCTGATAATGTGATATTAATGTTAGTATTCATCGTATAATATTAAAATATTATTTTCATTATAATACCATTGTTGATAACGTGTTATGTATATGCTATAATCAAAAAGATAATTCACATTAAATTAACTGGGAGGTTGTTCCATGAATACAGGAGATACGGCATGGGTCTTAATTTCAGCGGCTTTGGTGATGCTGATGACCCCGGCTTTGGGTTTCTTTTATGGAGGCATGGTTCGCAAAAAGAATTTATTGTCCACCATCATGTTCAGCTTTGCAATGTTGGTATTAATTAGTATCCAATGGGTATTGTTCGGCTACAGTCTGGCCTTTGGCCCCGATGTAAAAGGAATTGTCGGCAATCTGAGCTGGCTGGGGCTCAATGGTGTAAAAGGAATCAATCCCGACTATGCATCCACTATCCCACATCTGGCTTTTATGGTTTTTCAAATGATGTTTGCTGTTATTACCCCGGCTCTTATTACAGGCGCATTCGTTGAAAGAATCAAATTCAGTAGTTTTCTAATCTTTTCCTTTTTATGGGCATCTCTGGTATATGATCCGGTCGCTCACTGGGTGTGGGGGGTTGGAGGGTGGCTCAGAAACCTGGGTGCGCTGGATTTCGCCGGTGGAACCGTTGTGCATATCACTGCCGGTTTCTCAGCGCTGGTGTTCGCTACAGTCATTAAAAAACGAAAAGGTTTTACCGTTGTAAGCATGGAACCCAACAACATCCCCTTTACCGTTTTCGGTGCCGTTTTCCTCTGGTTCGGCTGGTTCGGTTTCAATGCCGGCAGCGCCCTTGGGGCCAACGAATTAGCTACCAATGCCTTTGTGACCACAAACACTGCGGCAGCCGCTGCGGCCTTAACCTGGATGGCCATTAACTGGATTGACCGCAGGCCTAGCGCTCTTGGGATGGCCACCGGAGCTGTTGTCGGATTGGTAGCCATTACTCCAGCATCCGGCTTTGTTTCTCCGGCTTCAGCCATTATTATCGGAGCTGTTGCCGCTGGGATTTCCACCGCTGGTATCCGGTTGCGCAACCGCTGGAAACTTGATGAATCCTTGGACGTATGGGCATGTCACGGATTGGGAGGCGCCTGGGGCGCTATCGCCACCGGCATTTTTTGCAGTAAAAGCATCAATCCGGCAGGGGCGAACGGTTTAATCTACGGTAATTGGGGCCCTCTCGGAGTACAGGTTTTAGCCGTCCTTGTCGTCATCGCTTTCAGCATGTTAGCAACATTCATCTTGGCAAAATTGGTCGACAAAATCTGGGGGCTTTCGGTAAATGAAGCCGAAGAGCAAGTAGGGCTCGATATTTCCCAACACGGCGAAGAAGCTTACTATTAAAATGAGGTGGCAATATGAAAAAAATTGAAGCAATCATCCGCGAGGAAAAATTCCAAGAGGTCCGAACGGCATTGGAAGAAGCGGGTTTTATCGGAATGACCGTTTTTGACGTCAAAGGGCGCGGCGCTCAAGGAGGTATCTCCCTCCAATGGCGGGTGGGAGATTACCGCATCGATTTGCTGCCGAAGAAGCTGGTGGTCATGGTGGTCAAAGACCCGGATTGTCAGCAAGTGGTCGACATCATTTGCAAAACCAGCAAAACCGGCGCTGCCGGCGATGGAAAAATATTTATCTCTACCATCGATGAAGTAATCCGCGTTCGTACTGAGGAAAACGGCGAAACTGTACTTTAATATATCAACAAATTTGATTATAAAGATGAAACAGCAAATATTAATAGTTGTTTTGTCCGCCGCGGGCTAAAGCCTCACGGCTAAGTGTTAAAAGATCATTCCAAAGCCCGATTTCACCGGGCTCCGTGATGCTTCGAAGC
>JAEXDA010000045.1 GCA_023401925.1 Bacillota bacterium | reverse complement strand
TGTGCTAAGACAATTTGCCAAGTAATGGGTTTTTCCTTTGTCCACTTTTCCACAATTATTCACATCTCCCAGACCCCCTGCTACTACTGCTAAAGATTAATATTGGGGATATAAACAGCATACCAGTGACCCAGCCGGTGGAAGCCGTGGACAAGCATAGTTGGCATACATTTTATATTTTAAAATTACCCCAGTGGCAAGACAAGAAGAAATAGACTCCCATCGGCCCTAAATTCGGCTATCATTACACACATATCAAATGAAAAAATATTATAGATAGAAAGAAGGCATGTCCCATGAAATCCTTTCTGGAAGAATTATATCTCGGCCACCTATACCCCTTGGAACAAATCGTCCCCCAAGATCCGGAATTCCACTCCGTAAACGAGAAAAAATCCGGCCTCATGAAAATGTTGGAAACCAGACTGCCGGCTGAAGATTATCAAACGGTGGAAGAGCTTTTGGATGTGGATTGCAATATAAGCGTGATGGAAGCTTACGCATCCTTTGGATATGGTTTTAAGCTCGCCGTGTTAATGATGCTGGAAGTGATGGATATAAAGATAGGGAAATGAGCAAAGGAGAGAATATGTTTTTGGAAAAAGATTAAGAGTATAATGAAGTTAGAAAGGAAAAAAGGCGGTGGATGAGTATGCCAATGTCCGAATTACCGATTCGAAAAGCGTTTATGTTGATTGAGCCGGGACCGGTGATCCTGGTGACAACCAATGACAATGGGCGGAATAATATTATGACACTCTCATGGCACATGGTGGTGGATTTTACACCGCGGATGGCTCTGACAACCGGTCCATGGAATCATTCCTTCAAAGCCCTGATCCATACCCGCGAATGTGTTCTGGCGATTCCTACGGTTGATCTGATGGAAAAAGTGGTCAGCATTGGAGATTGCACCGGCACCCAAGTGGACAAGTTTGAAAAATTCGATTTAACTCCATTACCGGCGAAAAAGGTAATGGCGCCCTTGATTTCGGAGTGTCTTGCCTGTATTGAATGCCGGGTTACCGATTATTTGGAGCCCCAGGGGATTTTTATTTTGGATGGGATACACGCCTGGATCGATCATGAGCGCAAAGAACGCCGGACCTTTCATGCCAATGGCGATGGTACTTTTGTGGTGGACGGGAACACTATCAATCTTCGAAATTTAATGGAAGATAAGATACCATCCGGTGTTTGATGCATTCCCTCCTGCTTTGGGTAGGATTTTCAATTAATTTGGCGAATTCATCCTGGAAACAAATTTTGTAGCACGGTAGATAAGGGGGAGTTTCTTTGTACTGGGAAAAAGAGTGGGAGACGATTGAACATGCGCAGTTGCAGGAGTTTCAACTGAGAATGGTAAATGCGTCCATCGAACGGGCGCGCAATGCGGAGTTTTACAAAGCTTTTAATTTAAAGCCGGTTCAGTCTTTGAAAGATATTACCAGCGTACTTTTTACACATAAACAGGACCTACGGGACAGTTTTCCCTACGGATTTCTAACGGTCGGCCTGGATTCCATTGTCAGGTTGCATTCCTCTTCCGGAACCACCGGCAATCCGACCGTAGTGTTTCATACCAAGCAAGACATTGATATTTGGGCCAACCTGGTGGCCCGTTGCATGTATATGACCGGAGTCCGGAAAGATGACGTTTTTCAAAATACCATGGGTTACGGGCTTTTTACCGGAGGCCTGGGCTTTCACTACGGGGCTGAGAAGATTGGGGCGTTGACAATTCCTACCGGACCGGGTAACAGCAAGCGCCAGATTTGGTTTATGCAAAAATTTGGAACTACAGCGGTCCATATTTTACCCAGTTATGCGCTACGGCTTTATTCAAATTTTGCCGAGCTCGATCTGGATCCTAAAAAAGATCTCAAACTCAAGATCGCCTTTATCGGATCCGAACCCCATAGTGAAGGCCTGCGAAAGCAAATTGAAGAGCTTTACGAAATCAAGGCTTACAACTCCTATGGCTTGTCGGAAGTTTGCGGCCCGGGAGTGGCTTTTGAGTGTCCTTATCAGACCGGGATGCATATCTGGGAAGATTATTTTTATGTGGAAGTCATTGATCCCAAAACCGGCGAAGTCTTACCCGACGGTGAGGAAGGTGAGCTGGTGTTAACCACTTTACGGAGAGAGGCGATGCCGGTGATCCGTTACCGGACCGGTGACTTGACCCGGATCTTACCGGGAACATGCCGGTGTGGACGGACCCACCGCCGCATCGACCGAATCAAAGGCCGGGCTGACGACATGCTGATTATCAATGGGGTCAACATATTCCCGGTCCAAATAGAGCAGACCATTATGAAAATTCCCGGAGTCGGCCGTAATTATTTGATCGAGATCCATAAAGAAAACTATATGGATAAACTGATGGTAAAAATCGAAGTCGATAAAGAATTCTTTGAAGGAACCCTGTCAGGACTGACAGCGCTCCAGCATAAAATCATGGAAGAACTGAAAACCGATCTGGTGATATCCCCGGTGGTGGAATTGGTGGAACCAGGCAGTCTGCCTGCGGCGGAAGGAAAAGCTAAACGTGTATATGATTTGCGGGAAGAATAATTTGCGGAGGGATCAGGATGGCCTTTCATTTATCAATCTTCGTTCAAAATAAACCGGGTCAATTGGAGAAGATCACCAAGATTTTAGCAGACAACCAAATTAATTTAAAAGCTTTTTCCATGGCCAGCGCCGGTGATTTCGGGGTTGTCAAGGTGGTTGTCGGTGACATTGAGAAAGCGTATCTGGTGTTAAAACAGGATAATATAACGGTATCGAAACGGAAAATTCTCATTGCCAAAGTGCCGGATCAACCGGGTGGTTTGTATAATTTATTAAACATTTTGTCATCCAATACGATCAACATTGAGGATTGTTACGGCTTTGTGATTGAAAACCACCGTGAGGCGGCCATAGTTGTTGAGGTTGAGAAATTTCCTTTAGCCGAGGATATTTTAAAATCCAGTGGAATTACGATTTTAACCGATCAGGATTTAAATCTGATCTAGCCCTAATACCAGAACTTTAAACCGCAGGTTGACAAGACAATGGGTTTCTGGGCGGCGCTAAAACCCAATTGGATATATTTGCGGATCGCAGTTGGGTTAAAAGCCACTTTGTTGTGGGGAAAAGGTTTTTCCGGAGCAACAATTCGTAAAGGGATCCTTTTTTTAAGCGGAAAGTTCCGGCTGTCTTGATTGATGGCGTTGGCCAATTGTAGATCCTTGGCAGCAATGGCATTCATTATAATGGCAATCATTTGATTCAAATTTCTAAATGGCCCTTGATAGGGCACTGCGGGAAGGACTGGCTCTAACTCTGAATTTACAGGATAAGTTGTGATAACGACGATCTCATCGGGCTCTTCATCAAAAACAGTTCCCAGGGGAGTGATGTCTCTTAACCCGCCATCATACCAGTGTTTCCCGTGAATCGGCACCCCAGGGAAATAAAACGGGATACTGGCACTTGCCAAAACGTAATGTAGGAAATCATTCCGTAACTCAGGGAAGCGGGAATCGGCGTAAAATAGTTCGCCGGTTTCCAAGGCCACCGTTGCAACTTTAACCATGGTCGCCGGGTCGAATAATAAGTTTAAATCAATATTTTTTCTCAATAACTGGCGTAATCCGGCCGGATTATATAAGGACTGACCACCGAAAGCTAAATTGATTAAACCCAAAGGATTTTTGCGGTAAACGGATCGAGAACCCCGAATACTAAGCCAAAGTTTCATCAACTGCCGGGTCCGGATGCTTAATTCCTCATGATTGCGGGCCTGGCCTAAAATGGTGGCGTTTAATGCGCCAATACTGGTTCCGAAAAAACATTGAAAATCAAAGCCCCCATGGTTTACCAGATAATCGATTGCGCCAACTTCAAAAGCCCCTCTTTCACTACCTCCAGATAATACCAAGGCCCGTTTCAAATGGCATCACTCTACTTTTATGATTTTTTCTCGGGTTCGGCAAGTTTTCTAATGAAACATTCGAAGGAATTTTGATTTGTGGGAACCTTAGGGTTCTTGCATTTTGCATCTTCAGGCGTATAGACATTGAATGGAGTTTTTTTTGATAGACTTACCGAATGGATTCGGAGCATCTATAAATTATATTAATGAAACGTAAAAGGGGTGAATGAATCTGCTACTTTGTCCTTCAAAGTTGTGACCGGAAAAGGAGATTCGGAATTAGGCTTGTTAACATGCCTGAAAATACGGTTTTATAATTATTTTGTAAAAAAACTGGATGAGAATATGCCAATAAAAATTAGGTACCTAATTTTTTTTGAATTTTGTCAGGTTAAGTGGTATAGTATAAATTAATTTAGGTACCTAAATAAAATATCCCCGGGGGTTTATGATGTTTACCTCAACTTCGAATATGCTTTTTAATGCTTTGCAACGGCTCACCCGTCAAATTCGGCGCGCTTCTCATCAGGCCATCCGTGAAAAAGGTGGCCTTTATCACCGGCAGGCTTATTTATTACATTTGATAGCGAAAAAAAACGGCGCCAATCAAAGGGATTTGGCGGAGCAAATGGACATAAGACCATCTTCAATGACAGAAATGTTGATGAAGCTGGAAGAATCCGGATTTATTACCCGGAAACAGGATGAGCAAGATCAAAGAATGATGCGAAACTATTTGACAGTAACAGGCCGGAGGGAAGTCGAACAATTAATTGCCATCCATGATGATTTTGCAGACAGTCTCTTCAACACTCTATCGGAAGAAGAAAAAGAACAGATGGTAACGATCATTGAAAAACTATGTTTCCATTTGGGGAATAACGATAACAATGAGGGATGATTCACACCGGAAAGGTGAACCCTTTAAATGGACTGAAGTATTTGAAGCCTGATACTTCATTCGAAGATTACGGACTGTTTGGTGAACAATACCGAAGGGAAACATCACGATGGAATTTATGAAGAAATATATCAACAAATATTGGAAGTTTTTTTGCCTTGGGGTCGCCTTTTTAATGACAGAAGCTTTTTGCGATCTGCTTCAGCCGACGATTATGTCCAAGATCATCGATATCGGCGTCGCCCGGCATCAACTAAGGTATGTTCTAACGATGGGCGGAGTCATGTTGGGAGTTACGGCGTTGGGAGCCATCGCCGCAGTGGGCCGGAATATTATTTCGAATAACGTTTCCCAATGTTTTGGGGCGGAACTCCGTTTTGATCTGTTTAAGAAGATCCAAGGCTTTTCCTTTGATAACATCAATCAATTTGAAACCGGTTCGTTGGTAACTAGGCTTACCAATGATGTAACCCAGGTTCAAAACTTTGTGAACGGTCTGATGCGGATTTTCGTTAAAGCACCGCTAGTTTGTATCGGAAGTATTATCATGGCCACTATGCTCAATCCCCACTTGGCTGTAATCTTGATTGCGGTTGTACCGGTAATTGCTTTTCTGATGTTTATCAATGTCCGGATTGGTTATCCTTTTTTTCGCAAAGTGCAGCGAAAATTGGATGGACTGAATACCGTGATGGGGGAGTATTTGAACGGAGTCCGAGTGGTCAAGGCTTTTAACCGTTTTGATTATGAAATGGAACGGTTCGGGGAGGCCAATCAAGATTTGGCTGCGGTTTCTACAAAAGCCATGCGGATAATGGCCATTTTTACTCCTACGATTACTTTAACTGTAAATTTAGGGATAGTTGCTGTTTTATGGCTGGGTGGGCTCCGGGTCCATAGCGAGCATATGCAAGTCGGACAGGTCATCGCTTTTGTCAATTACATGACCCAGATTCTGGCCTCCTTGATGACCATTTCTTTTGTTTTTAATATGTTTGTGAGAGCCCGGGCATCGACGGAACGAATCGCTGAAGTGATGGTACAGGAGAATAGTATGCGTGAGCATCCTCAGCCGGAGCCATTCGACGACTCTCGTGGGAAAATAGAATTTAGGGATGTGTTTTTTTCTTACACAGGCCAGATAGAAGAAGCCATATTGAAAAAAATTACCTTTACCTGTCAGCCGGGGGAAACTGTGGCGCTTATCGGTTCCACCGGTTCTGGCAAGAGTAGTTTGGTGAACCTGGTACCCCGTTTTCATGATGCCACCTCCGGAGTCATCAAGGTCGACGGGATAAATGTAAAAGATGCCAGCCTCGTGGAACTGCGGCGAAAAATCGCTATCGTGCCTCAAAAAACGGTTTTGTTCACCGGGACCATTATGGACAACATTCGCTGGGGTAAAAGCAAGGCGGACCTGGATGAGGTGGAGAAAGCGGCCTGGGTTGCCCAGGCACACGAGTTTATCAGCAGTTTCCCCGAGGGATATCAGACTTATCTGGGGCAAGGCGGCGTTAATCTCTCTGGGGGCCAAAAACAGCGGATCTCCATTGCCAGAGCATTGATTAAAAAACCGGAAATTCTGATTTTGGATGATAGTACCAGCGCGGTGGACATGGCGACGGAAGCCAAAATCCGGATGGGTATGAAAAGGTATTCCCAGGGAATGACCTGTTTGATTATAACCCAAAGAATTGTCTCCGCTATGGGAACCGATAAAATCATCGTCCTTGATGATGGTGAAATCGTAGGAATAGGTTCTCATGAGCAGTTGATGCAATCATCTTCGGTATATCAGGATATTTATCGCTCCCAGATTGGCAAGGAGGATTTTTGATATGGGTAGGCAAGATGAATCAAGAAAAATCGATTCCTTTGCCATAGGGAGGACAGGGAATATGCCTGGTGGTTCCGTGAGTGGTTTTGGAGGCCGGGGGGGCGGGGCCCGCTGGTTAATGTCCGGCGCCAAACCGAAGCAGTTTGGCCAAAGTTTAAAGCGTTTGTGGCAACATTTTGGCAAAGAACGCAAAAGCCTAACTTTCATTTTTCTTTTGGTACTGGTGGATACCGGAATTGGACTTACCGGTCCATTTTTAATCGGACGGGGAATTGACGCTCTATCGGCCCGCCATGGACAGGTTAACTTCAGCTTGTTAACCATTGTAACTCTGGTTTTACTTGCCGCTTACCTTTCAGATGCCCTGCTGACTTTGGTACAGGGGTGGCTGATGGCCGGAGTTTCGCAACGGATAGTCCAAAGTCTGCGACGGACTCTATTTGCAAAGCTTCAGAAATTGCCCATATCCTTTTTTGACCAGCGGACCCATGGTGATCTGATGAGCAGGCTGTCGAATGATATTGATAATATTAGTACGACTATTTCCCAGTCCACTACCCAATTGATGGCGGCGGTGTTAATGATCACGGGTTCTCTTGTAATGATGCTGATTTTGAGTCCATTGTTGACTTTGGCAAGCCTGGTCACCATTCCGTTAGTGTTTGTGTTAACCCGGACCATTGCCGGCCGGACCCGGATCCTTTTCAAGGAACAACAGGCGGTTTTGGGGAAATTGAATGGCCATATCGAAGAGAATATTTCCGGGATCCATGTAGTGAAAGCCTTCAATCACGAAGAGGAAGTCATCTCGGGATTCGCCGAGTTAAATGGACAACTTTGCAAAATAGGCATTAAAGCGCAAATTTGGTCCGGCTATATTATGCCCTTGATGAATGTCATTAATAATGTGGGATTCGCGGCAGTAGCTGGAGTCGGCGGTATTTTGGCAGTCAAAGGATTGATTACCGTTGGAGTTATCGCTAGTTTCTTAAGTTACTCCAGGCAATTTGCAAGGCCGTTGAATGATATTGCCAATACCTTCAATACCTTACAAACTGCACTTGCAGGCGGGGAACGGGTATTTGAAGTCTTGGATGAGGCAGAAGAGCCGGCGGATTTACCAGGAGCGGTGGTGTTGCAAGACTCCCGGGGAGATGTTGTATTTGAAGGAGTTTGTTTTGGTTACCGGCCGGATGTACCTATTTTAAAAGATATTTCCTTTGAAGCACACAGCGGAAGCAGTACAGCTTTGGTAGGTCCAACCGGCGCCGGTAAAACCACGGTTGTCAACTTGCTGGCGCGCTTTTATGATATTACCGCCGGAAAGATTCTTATTGACGGCCGGGATATCCGGGAATATACCCGGGACAGTTTGCGCCGGAATTTCGGCATTGTTTTACAGGATACCTACCTTTTCAGCGGAACGATTCGTGATAATATCCGCTATGGCCGTTTGGATGCTTCGGAGGAAGAAATCTGCCGGGCTGCGGTGATGGCTAATGCCGATATGTTTATCCAGCGCTTGCCCCATGGTTATGAAACGGTATTGACGGAAAGTGGCGGCAATTTAAGTCAGGGTGAGCGGCAATTATTGGCGATTGCCCGGGCGATTCTAGCTAGTCCGGCTATATTGATTTTGGATGAAGCCACCAGTAATGTCGATACCCGGACCGAACTGCGGATTCAAGAGGCAATGCTCAAGCTGATGGAGGGCCGTACCAGCTTTCTGATAGCCCATCGCTTAAGCACCATTCGGGATGCGGATACGATCATGGTTGTGGAGGGCGGGAGAATTGTGGAACGCGGCAATCACCGCCAGCTTCTGGAAAAAAATGGAGTTTACCGTCATATGTATTTCAGCCAGTTTGAAAATGCCGAAGAGGGATAAGGCCGATTTTATAAATTTGGTGACTATTTGCAATGGCAGAAATAGCCCTTGGGTAGAAAATCCTGAAAAATTGGAGGCGGATCCTAATGGATGAATATAACGGCGTGATGATGTTTGTCAAAGAGCTGGAGAGGTTGAAAAACAACACCAGAACTGCCTGGACCAGTGGAGGAAGAACGGAGAGTGTCGCTGAACATTCTTGGCGGTTATCCATGTTCGCTCTCGTTCTTGAGAACGACTTCCCGGATGTTGATGTAAACCGGGTCATTCGCCTGGGACTGGTTCATGACTTGGGTGAGGCTTATGAAGGGGATATTTCTGCTAAAATCCCAATTGACCCTGTGGAGAAGCTGAAAAAGGAAGAGGAAGCGTTGTCGAAATTATTGGCGCCGCTTCCGGAAACCAACCGTGAAAAAATATTGGCATTATGCCGGGAATACAATCTGGGGGAGAGTCCGGAAGCAAAGATGGCCAAAGCCCTCGACAAAATGGAAACGATTATTCAGCACAACCAGGGAAATAACCCTGCCGATTTTGATTACGAATTCAATCTTCAATATGGACAAGCCTATACAAATTATCATCCGGTGATTCGCCGAATCCGGGAAATGATTGATGCGGAAACCCGGAATCGGATTCAAAAAGAAGAACAAGGCAATGCCTGAGTTGGGTTGAATATTACCTTATGTTTCAATTTAGATTCACCAGCATAGCCAAAAAGTTTTCAGAGTGCAATAAAAGCCATCCTGAATCCGTTATATAAGCAAAAGCAAATTTTTTGCGGGTAAATGAAAGGAAGAAAAATGGGTTCACGCAGGCGGCTATATGAAATGCTTTATTATCGTGTCAATCAAGAGTCGGAATTGGGATGGTATTGTGAAAAAATGCCTCTATTACTCCAGAAAGCGGTTCAATCCTTGAATGGCCAAGGAAGGGTTTTGGATATCGGTTGTGGAACTGGAGTTTATGCTGCATTAATGGCTAAACAGGGTTTACAAGTGACCGGAATCGATTTTGTGGCAACAGCATTGGAATTTGCGAAAATTAGGGTCGAAAGGCTCGGATTGGACATTCACTTCGAACTAGCGGATGTAACGGAATGGGAAACTGATCAAAAATATGATTTGATTTTGGATTCGGGATGTCTTCATGGTATCAGCGGCCAAAACCGGTTCCTCTATAAAAAGCAAATTTTACAATGGATGGGTGAGAACTCAAATTATGTTTTGGTCCATTTCGGAAAGCGCCACGCGTTCGACTTCTACCTTCATGGTCTGGCAGGCCTCAGACCCAGAACCTACCAGGAAATTCAGGCATTTTTCAATCCCGAGTTACAACTGAAAGAGTTTTATGCCGGAGGAGGACAAAATCCTTTATTTCAATATTGGTTTGATAGAGTAACGAGTCCATCGCGATGAAAACGCTTCCTCATTTAAGATACGCCCTCTTTGTTTTGGAGGGTAATCATGTCGGATTCGGGTTGAGTCATTTGATCATAGCGTTGTAGTTTTTTATTGACCACTTTTAACAATTCCCGGTATTCCCGAATATGGTTTTCAATGATTTCCTTTTGCCGCAGGATGATTTGACGCCGTTCCGGTACGGTATCGGATCCCCGAAGGCATAATTCAATATAATCTTTGATATCGGCGATTGACATACCTGTTGCCCGCATGCAGCAAATGATTTGTAGCCATTCCAAGTCGGTATCATTGTAAAGTCGATTACCGTTTTGGCTGCGTTGAACCGAAGGCAGCAGCCCTTCTTTTTCATAGTAACGTAAAGTATAGGGAGAGATATTGAATTTTTCAGATACCTCTTTAATGGAATAGCTCATCGCTTGGCACCCTTTTCCCAATCATTTGCGGATTTCTCTTCAAGCCACACTTTTATTTTACCATATTGATTCTCTCACAGCACACTCTAATCCATGGATTTATTTAAAAATGGGTTGTATATTGCTATTGACTTAGAGTGTACTCTAAGAAATATACTGAATATAATTTCAAAATCAGTTCGAATGCTTAAGGTTCCTATTTATTGGTTACCAATCAAAGGAGGAATAATTATGTTGTATCGGAAGTTTGGAAAGACAAATGAGATGGTTTCTATCTTGGGGTTTGGTTGTATGCGGCTGCCGATCCTGGGAAACGATCCTTCGCAAATTGACGAGGAAAAGGCTGTTAAGATGATTCGGCATGCCATTGATGAGGGCGTAAATTATCTGGACACGGCTTATCCCTATCATGGTACCGGTTTTGATCACGGTGGTTCCAGTGAACTTTTAGTAGCGAAAGCCTTGAAAGACGGATACCGTGAGCGGGTCCATTTGGCAACCAAGCTTCCTAGTTGGTTGATCAAAAGCCGGGCCGATATGGACAAGTATCTGAATGAACAATTGGAGCGATTACAAACGGAGAGCATTGACTTTTATTTGGTGCACTCATTAAATAAGAGCGTTTGGCCTATTTTAAAGGAAAACGGCATCGGTGAGTTTTTAGATCAAGCCATCAGGGATGGGCGTATTCAATATGCCGGGTTTTCTTTCCATGATCAGGCTGGGCTTTTTAATGAGATCGTCGACTATTATGACTGGTCATTCTGTCAAATTCAGTACAATTACCTGGATGAGGATTTTCAAGCCGGCAAGGCGGGGCTGGAGTATGCGGCGGAAAAAGGTTTAGGCATGGTTATTATGGAACCGCTCCGAGGTGGTAATCTGGCGAATCTTCCTCGGGCGGCTGAAATGATCTTGGCCCAAGCCGGGGTCCAACGGACACCGGCCGAATGGGGGTTGCGGTGGGTGTGGAATCACCCGGAAGTTTCGGTGGTCTTAAGTGGAATGACCACCATGGAGCAGGTGGAGGAAAATTTGAAAATAGCCGGGAAGGCAGAAGCTAATTCCTTAACCGCTAAAGAATTGGAATTGATTGCCCAGGTCAAAAAACTTTTTGAAGAGAGGATCAAGGTGAAATGCACGGCCTGTTCCTATTGTATGCCATGTCCGGTCGGTATCAATATTCCGACCTGTTTTGCAAATTATAACGACTGCTATATCTTTGACGCCAAAGAAGCAACGACCCAAAGGTATCGGGGAGTTATTTCGAAAATAGCAGCACCGGTCTCTAAGTGTGTGGAGTGTGGCCGCTGTGAAAGTCATTGCCCGCAAGGTATTGCGATTCGCGAGGAGTTAAAACGGGTCAAAGAGTTATTTGAAGATTAGATGGATATTCACAAAAATTTTTGCAGTATATTCATTACGAGAAGAGTAAACTATTTTTAGTATTCGAGGCATATTGAAAGCATTCCTACATCAATATGCCTTTTTTAAAGCAGGAACTTGAAGAAACATAGCTAATTTAAGCGGGAAGATTTGGATAGACAAACGGGTATAGGGAGAAAACAACGATGAAAATATTATATTATGATTGCTTTTGTGGTATCAGTGGGGATATGAATTTAGGCGCATTAGTGGATTTGGGTGTCGATAGCCAATATTTAATCGGCGAACTTTCCAAATTGGGGCTGTCATCCGAGTATGAAATCAAGATTCAAAAAGCTCAAAAAATGGGGATTTCCGGGACCAGGGTGGATGTCATTTTAAAGGTCGCCCAACACAGCCACGACCATCATAATCACGGGGAAACAGAACATCATCATCTTGATCAAGAACACCACGGCCTTGTGGAAGCTGAGGAACATCACGAACACCATCATCGTAACTTGCATGATATTGAAACAATCATCAATCGAAGCAGCTTGAGTCCTAAAGTAAAAGAATCCAGCATGGATATGTTTATGAAAATAGCCCGGGCTGAAGCTAAGATTCACGGCAAATCTATTGAAGAGGTTCATTTTCATGAGGTCGGCGCTACCGATTCCATTGTTGATATGGTTGGAGCCGCCATTGCTCTTGATTATTTAGGTGTTGAAAAAATTATGGCTTCGCCGGTTCAGGTTGGTGGAGGTTTTGTAAAGTGCGCTCATGGTTTATTTCCTGTTCCGGCGCCTGCCACAATGGAAATTTTACAGGGCGCCCCCATCAAGTCGGGACTGGTGCAGTTTGAAACCACCACACCGACGGGAGCGGCTATTTTGGCTTCCAATGTTGAAAAATTCACGAGTCAGATTAATTTTTCCGCCACCAATATTGGATATGGAATCGGCCATCGGGACTTGGAAGTCCCCAATGTCTTGCGGGTATATTTGGGCCTGGAGGCTTCAAAAGGGGAAGAGATCGAAACCCAATATATCCTGGAAACCAACATTGATGATATGAACCCTGAACTTTATAATTATGTTGAGGAGAGGTTGTTTGAAACAGGAGCGTTGGATGTTTTCCGAACCCCGATTATTATGAAAAAAGGAAGGTCTGCCATAAAGCTGAGTATACTGGTGAGTGCTGAGAAAACAGAGGCGGTTGAGAGCACTCTTTTCCGGGAAACCACTTCCATTGGACTTCGTAAATACCAGGTGGGAAAAATTATGCTGCAGCGGGAAACTGTCACTCTGCTAACCCACTACGGCAATATTCGGGTTAAAAAATCTTTTTATCAAGGGATGCCGATCAAATATAAGGCTGAGTATGAGGATTGCCGAAAAGCCGCGCTGGAAAATCAGATTCCCATTCGTCAGGTTTACCGAGAAGTCGATCAAATCATGGAAAAACTCACAACGGAAAATAATATAAAATCGGAATAAACCCAGAAGTTATTGATGGACTTTGCTTAGTACCCAAATGGCTTGCTTGGTATAAAAATAGACTTCGTAGGTCATATCATCCAGTTTGAGGTCAAAGTAAAATTTCACGTATTGTCCTTCAGGGGCGGTACGTGTGGCTTTGACTTCAAACCCCCGGTATTTTTGGCCTTGCCATGAAAATAGCAGAGGCATGATGGTTCCGTCCATCTGAAAGGCTGCCAGCATTCCAATTTGTTCGTTCACTACTTTAATCATAGTATCTCCCCTTTACGCCTTTTTTACTATATCACAGAGAACCTTAAACCGCAAACTTAATCTGGTAAAATACCTTAAAAATCCGCAATGAAATCGTGAGATCGGCTTTGCATAACATCTGGGGTATGATTGAGATATCCAATGAATAAGCAAAGAAAGATTTCAGGGAAACCGTGCTCAGGGGGATATACGAAATTCCGGCAATATAGAAAGGATACATTATCCAAGTTTGATTGGCGTGCATTATGTCTCCTTGACAAGAACACAATATCGATATAAAGTAATTTCATAGAATACGTTCGGTGAATTTGTTCTATTTAAACAAGAATACTAAAGAGGGGGCTGAGCTATGAAAGACAAGTATGCCAATTTGTTTGAAGAGACTTCAATCGGGAATTGTCATCTTAAAAATCGTTTCGCTATGGCGCCGATGGGTCCATTAGGACTGGGTGACGCCGAAGGCGGTTTCAATCAGCGGGGAATTGACTATTATGTTGAACGCGCCAAAGGCGGTACCGGGCTGATTATTACCGGTGTGACCTTCGTTGATAATCGGATTGAGCAGCATGACATGGCAAATTGTCCTTGTTCCACCTATAACCCGGTTCATTTTATCCGGACCGCCCGGGAGATGACTGAAAAAATTCATGCTTATGATTCCAAGGTCATTCTGCAATTATCCGGGGGATTTGGCCGGGTGACCATCCCAACCAATCTGGGTGACCATCCGCCGATTGCGCCATCGCCTATTCCACACCGCTGGCTTGATAAGACATGCCGGGCGCTGACCAGGGAAGAAATCCGCGAAATCGTGTCCCAGTTTGGCAAGGGCGCTTTTAACGCTAAGAGAGCCGGTTTTGACGGAGTGCAAATCCATGCGGTGCATGAGGGATATTTAATCGATCAGTTTGCCATTGCATTATTTAATCAGCGAACCGATGAATACGGCGGCAGTCTTGAAAACCGGTTGCGTTTCGCCCGTGAAATTGTTGATGAAATTAAGAAGGTCTGCGGAAAAGATTTTCCGGTAACCCTCCGGTATAGTGTTAAAAGTTTCATCAAAGACTGGCGGGTCGGCGGTTTGCCAGGTGAAGAGTTCGCTGAAAAAGGGAAAGATATTGAGGAGGGACTAGAAGCTGCCAAGTTATTGGTGCAGTACGGTTATGACGCCTTGGATGTGGATGTAGGATGTTATGACGCTTGGTGGTGGAATCATCCGCCGATGTATCAGGAAAAAGGGCTTTACATTCTCTATGCTAAAATGGTGAAAGATGCCGTCAATGTCCCGGTTATTTGCGCCGGGAGAATGGACAACCCGGAGATGGCTTCAAAAGCGGTTTTAGACGGCGCTTGTGATATTGTATCGTTAGGCAGGCCGCTACTGGCAGATCCCGACTATGTAAATAAGCTTCAGTCCGACCGGGCAGCTTCCATTCGTCCTTGTCTTTCCTGCCATGAAGGCTGCATGGGGCGGATTCAGGAATACTCAGCCCTCAATTGCGCCGTGAATCCCCAGGCCTGCCGTGAACGGTCGGAACGTCTTGTACCCACTCGCCAAAAGAAAAATGTCGCCATCATCGGCGGCGGTGTAGCAGGGTGTGAAGCGGCCCGGGTTTTGGCATTACGCGGCCATGAGCCCGTGGTTTATGAAAAAAACGGCCGTCTTGGCGGTAATTTAATTCCCGGCGGTGTTCCATCATTTAAAGAAGATGACCATGCGCTGGTTGCCTGGTATGAACATGCATTGAAAGAACTCGGCGTGAAGGTCCATTTGAACTCGCCGATGGATATCGAGAAGCTTCGACAATCCAGGGCCGACGCAGTCATTGTGGCGACCGGATCAAAACCGAAATTATTGACTTTGGGTTCCGGCCCTGTCTACTCAGCTGCCGACGTTTTGCTCGGCCATGTCCAAACAGGTGGGGATGTGGCGATTATCGGCGGCGGACTGGTTGGTTGTGAACTGGCGCTGTGGCTGCGCGGCCAGGATAAAAATGTGACCATTATTGAAGCTTTGCCGAAAATACTGGCTGTTAATGCGCCTTTATGCCATGCCAATAGCGACATGCTGGCCGCTATGATCCCCTTTAAGGGCATTGATATCGTGGCTTCAGCCAAAATAACAGGATATGATGGTAAGTTTGTTGACGTCCAAACAGCAGCCGATGGAAGGCAAAAAGTAAAAGCCGATACCGTCATTGCGGCGATCGGTTATCTGCCCGAAAATGAGCTTTATGAGAAATTGCGTCCCGAGGTTTCTGAGCTATATCTGTTGGGCGATGCCAGGCGGGTTGCCAACATTATGTATGCTATCTGGGATGCTTATGAGGTAGCCAGCCGCATATAGAATGGAGAAAGAATCCGGGTTAAAATTCTTTACGATGACGGCGATTGATCTGTCTGGGTGTTATTTGATATAATGACCACCGTAAGGAGGTCCGATGGCAAAGAGATTGACAAGCCGGTCAAAACAGGCCTTATGTACAAAAAAAAGGATTTATCAGGACGGAGTCAAACTTATCGAGAAATATGGATATGAAAATGTGACTGTCGATCAAATTGCCAAAAAGGCGGGAGTTTCGGTCGGCACCTATTATCATTACTTTCAGTCGAAGTTTGACTTGTTTGTTGAGATTTACCGACATGGTGATGAGTATTTTAAGATGAAAGTCCCGGAGTTGCTTGGTGAGCATAAAACTTGTTCTGCAAGAGTGATAGCTTATTTTGCCCTGTATGCGCAACTCGCTATCGATGATGGGATAGAGATGGTTCGTAATCTATATGTACCCACCAATAAGATGTTTCTAACCCATGGCCGGGCGATGCAGGATTTGTTGACTGAAATATTAAGAGAAGGTCAGGCAGGGGGGGGAATCGCTGCCGTTGAAGCTCCGGAAAAAATCACTGAAAAACTTTTTCTGGTAGCCCGGGGCGTGATCTTTGACTGGAGTCTCCATGATGGCGAAAATGATATTATCGCTGCTATGGAAGATATGATACAGCGTTTGATTGGTAGTTACCTTCTCCAACCCCAATAAATTGGATAAAAGGATCCAAAAAAACGCTACAATTTTAACGTGGTTAGGGAATCACCTTCGCCACGTTTATTTTTTATTCTACTTGAAATATAATCAATTATTTTCCCCAGATGGTATTGGAGACGTTGTAAAGTCCTAGAAAAACTATCATAGCGGTATTCCGTTGTTTTTGTTAAAAAAATGTAAACAATAGGAAATGAATCACGAATTTACCATATGGGTGTGATAGAATGAGTCCAGTTTTTGAAAACAAAAATCAGCAACATTATCTTCTACAATGGAGTAACGACAATGGGAAAAATCTGTTTACTTATTTTTACTGTTATAATTTTATCAATCGCCGCTCCGGCAAACGCTTATGGCTACCTGGAGAGTCGGGATACCCAACCCGAGGTTGAACTGGAATATTTTGCTCCTCTTCATGAAAAAGACCGTGATATTAAGACCGTATCCCTCAATCTACAAAAAGTAAATTATGCCGATGACTTTGTATCGGTTCATTACGGATTGACCGTTACCCGAGCCTGGGGCGACATGACCCGCAGGGGTGTTTATAGTACCTGCGATGCTTGGGGCATTGGGCCGAGTGGCCTGATTCGTCTGCGGTTAATGGGGATGAACTTTCTGGGTTATAGCGGAGGAGATGTCATCGAACTTTCATTGGATATGAGTGGAGCCGTGATCTTTTGGAACAAGAATTTTCCTACCAATGGTGACTTTTATGATTTTATGTGGCAATTTGGGCCCAAATTGAGTTGCCTAATCGGAGAACGGACAGTATTGAATATCGGTTACAAAATCATGCATGTTTCAAACGGGCAATGGGAATGGCATGATTTCAAAACGGATTTCAAGGCCACGGAACATAACCCTTCTTGGAATGCAAAGGGAATTACCGTTACGATTGTAACGTATTTTTGAAGACTTCAAACTGATTTCCATTGGTTTTTGAACGTGGCTAGTTATGTTTAAAATTGACTGTTCTATTTTTACGGAATGCTGCTGTGATCGATTTGGGTTAATTGTATAATCCTTAAACCTATGCCTTACATAAAGTCCAAGCTTGTGAGGGCCGATCTTTCAAATAACCGCGTAACCAATTCCATTGGGGGTTTCTTTCCAAAAACTCTTCTGCATCGAACGGCTCGCCACAGGCCCGGCCGAAGCGGGCCCAAAAACTAAAATTCCTGGCCAGTTCACTGCAGGTCACTTTGCCATCGAAAGCCCCGGAGGGACGAAAAGGCGGTGTTCCGGACAGCCCTGTGAATTCGGCCGGATCTACATCAGCATGCCCGCAAATTGTGCGCATACTGGGATGGTTCGTTAATTTCCAATATACATCGTAGTGATCGGATAACATCCCGGTGGCAATAGTGGTATCGATTTTGCCATAGTTATCCTTCATTAGCTTTTCCCACCGCACTCTTCGTGCGCCGGTACTACGGATATCCAGGTATCCGGTGGAACTGCACTCCAGGTTCCGGATGCGGGGATCTTCGGGTGCATTGAATCCGCTATAATATCCGTTTTTGGTTTTGGTAAGGTTAGTATATTCAACTCCTTGTTCGAAACAGGCAATTTCATTGGTTTTAATGTCTCCTAACAACCAGCTGTTGGCATAACCCCCATTGTTGTTTTCCTCCATTAACTTGACCCAATGGTCGATATTCTGTCCATATTGCATGGCTCTACGAACTCTAAAAAATTCGGGCGCCGCATCTTCCTTATAATGTTTGAATCCGGCAATGGTGGTTTCAGTGCCGATGATTCCAGCTCCGGTAATAAAAAAGTCGGTGAAACTGTCAATATAACCCGGTCCCGACTGCATGAACATTCGGAATCCTTCGGAAGGCGCAATATCCAGGACGATATTCATATGTTGGCCGATGACGAATTGATCCCATGAGTTATGAGCCATGACAATACCATGGGTCGAAGTGGCTGCACCGGTAGCGATAAAGGCGCTACAATGCTGTTTCTCTGAAGTATCTTCCCGCTTTTTTTGGGCTTTCGGCCACCAGTAATTGACCAATTCCATATAACCGTTCCAGGCCAGGATTTCCTCAAAAGAAGTCCCAATGCCGGCAGCAACAGCTCCATCCGCAATACCGCGCATTTCCTCAATGAACTCTCTATCGATATGAGGAGTAAATATTTGATCCGCGGCATCAACGAAGAAAGTCCATTCTTTACCGGTATTATGCAGTGTAATATGTTTGAGGGTTCTTAAAATGCTTCCGATTTCGGGAGCCAGTAAATACCCATGTTGATAACCGCGTTCGTAAGGAGCTCCTTCAATGTGAAGCTGGACCCAGCCGTTTTTTTGGAAACGGAAGGCGTTTTGCAGGTTTTTTTGGGATCCGTTCATCATGAACCGCCTTTCTGATAGAAACTTGAAAGACATTCCATGATATTCAAAATAAAAATATTTGGTTATCAGGATATTTATTTAGTAATTTTTTTATACGATATAAAAGGATTTAAGCCTTGCCAATCGAATGAACTATATTTTAAAAATAAGGTTGGTGAAGAATAATGGAAAGTAATCCTACTTTTATTCGTAATTTGTGTCAACTCTATTTAGCCCATAATCAAATCAATCCGCAAAGTTTTGATAATGATAAGATTAAACGGGGACTCCGAAATTCCGACGGTACGGGAGTTGTGGCGGGGGTTACCCTGATTGGAAATGTTCATGGTTATTTGCTGAATGAAGGCGAAAAGATGCCGGTGGAAGGAAAATTAACCTATCGCGGCATTGATGTCGAAGAAATCGTCACCAGTTGCGAGAATGAAAACCGGTTCGGTTTTGAGGAAGTGGCCTTTCTTTTGTTGTTTGGCTGTTTGCCGACGAAGTCCCAATTGGATGAGTTTCTCGATATATTGGGTGAGCTCCGGCATTTACCGGAAAACTTTACCGAAGATATGTTGATCAAGGCTCCCAGCAAAGATATTATGAACAAACTCGCTCAAGCGACGTTGGCACTTTATTCCTACGATGGAAATCCCGACGATACATCCCTGGAAAATGTTTTGCGTCAAAGCATGGAGTTAATAGCCCGTTTTCCAATCATCGTGGCGCATGCCTTTCAAGTCAAAAAGCGCTACTATGACATGGAAAGCATGTATATTCATTTTCCCAAGGAAAACCTGTCGACTGCCGAAAATTTTTTACGGACCATCCGCCCCACCAAAAGCTATTCGATGGCAGAAGCCAGATTAATGGATCTTGCCCTGATACTCCACGCCGAACACGGCGGGGGAAATAATTCCGCTTTCGCCTCCCGACTGCTGTCTTCAACGGGAACGGATACCTATTCAGCCATTGCTGCGGCGATTGGCTCCCTAAAAGGACCTAAGCACGGCGGCGCTAATTCCAAAGTGATTTCGATGTTTACCGACATTAAAGTTCACGTTAACAACTGGCATGATGATAAGGAAGTCCGGACTTATCTCATGAAAATTTTAAATAAGGAAGCCGGAGACCGAAGCGGTCTGATTTACGGCATGGGCCACGCCATTTACACTCTTTCCGACCCGCGGGCGATTCTTTTGAAACGGAGTGCCCGCAAACTAGCGGAAGAGAAGGGCGTATTGGATGAATTTATGCTGATTGACGCGGTGGAAAGACTTACTCCGGATGTTATGGCTGAGATGAAGGGAGATGCGAAAGCTATTTGCGCCAATGTGGATTTATATTCCGGGTTTGTTTATCAGATGCTCAACATTCCCCAGGAGTTATATACGGCGATTTTCGCGATATCGAGGATTGTCGGATGGTCGGCTCACCGGATTGAGGAGATTACCAGTTGCGGGAGAATTATTCGGCCTGCTTATAAAAGCATCGTACCGCCTTCAAAATATATTCCGGTTGACGAGAGAAAATGAGCAATAAAAGCTTTATATCGGTAATGTTTTCTTGTTAAATCCAAAACTGACCCAGCTGGAAAAGACAACCGCTTCTTTCCAGCGTATTTTTTTTTACTTCGCAGATGCTATGGATAAGGTTATGGAGATGATTTTGGTCATGGTAAGAAATTGTTGAAAGGGAGAATAGCAATGCCAAACAGTATTCACCGGGATGTATTCAAACTTGAGAGCGATCACAGCGCGGTTCGATTTGGCGCGAGATTTGTGGAAACGGAGGGGTTAGAAGAAAAGTGGTCCGGTAAGATTCCCGAGATACCGGAAATTGATAAAAGCGAATTAATCGGGAAAGTTATCACCAATTCCGAGGGAAAAGAATACAAACTGAACCGGTTTAGTGAGGGAAATCCGGAAGAAGAATACGATCATCATCAATATTTCTGGATTGAAAGCATTTAAGTTCTCATACGTGATGATTTTAATTTGGCTGCAATAATACCACCAAGCGTCAAAATGCCGCCGAACACCTGAAACCGGTTCATCGGTTCCCGTAAGAACAGGACCCCTAAGATCATACTGGAAACAGGCACGATATAGTGAAAAAGAATCACTTTCACCGGGCCTGTTTTTTCAATTCCGGTATACCAGCAAACATAAGCTGCCACTGTACCGAAGGTTATAATATAAAACATCCTCCAGGAAATCATCCCTGAAACCTGAACCGGGACTCCTGAACTCTTCAAGGAGCAGTAAATAATCAATAATGGCAGTCCTGAAGCCATAGTCAAGGCATTGAGCTTAACCGGGGAATAATGGCTGAGTAATGGTTTGGAAAAAAGCGTATAAGCGGCAAACAGTAAAGCGCTTACGAATACTATCAGATTTTCCTACAAAAAAACGTGAATTGAAATTAAAATTCGTATCGGGTGATTGACTGATCATTAGAAAAACTCCATAAAAGGACAGAAGGGTGAATATCCAACGTTTGCATCCGAACTTTTCTTTATGAATAAACTCCGTATAAAGCTGGGCAAAAAGAGGTGAAGTTGAAATGATTAAGGCGGCGTTGAATGTTGTCGTCAGATGAATGCCCAGGGTCCATAAGATATTATAAATGCCGACTCCAAGAATACCCAGGAATAATACTTTTCCAATATCGGAGCGTTCGATCCGGATCCCCTCCTTGGTAACGAGGAGATACAAAAAAGGATTGCCACAGCTGAAGTAAAACGAATCACCAGAAATGCGCTCTCCGGAATTTCCGCCAGTATCGACTTTACCGCCACATAATTGACACTCCAAAGTAAAGTGGCAGTGATTGAGAAATAATCGTGTTTTTCAATAATAGACATTTAAAAAAATACCTCGTCCTTCCCTCGCGTTTGTAACACCTCTTGGATATGCCCATCTTAACCCGGCTAATATTGAAGAAGGCCTTGCCCGATTGAAAGGGGTGCTTGGAGTTCACCCGAACACGAAGATCTCTAGAAGCGTGGCAATAACTCATCAGTTTATGGACTTAAGCTTTGATTGCCGGTTAGTATCCTTTCTTTGGGATGGGGTTTCGGCAATCTTTTTTATGCCTCGGAATTAATAAAATTAATCAATATATTAATTTTATTAAAATGTTGATTGACGAAATTAATTAATTGTAGTAGACTATGAACATAATTTAACAGCAAAGGTTATTTGGTGGAAAGGAACGGAAGAGTATGCGCTATAAAGCGCCGGGTCAATGTCCGGTTTGCAATAATGAATTGACGGTGACTAAATTAAGCTGCGCCAAATGCGGGACCAAGTTGGAAGGAGAGTTCTCAACCTGTAAGTTTTGCCGGCTTCCCGCCGAACAGCGCGATTTTATCGAAGTGTTCATCAAATGTCGCGGTAATATCAAAGATGTTGAGAAAGAATTGGGAATTTCTTATCCCACGGTACGCAACCGGCTGGATGCAGCGATTGAAGCTTTGGGTTACCGGGTCGAACGGGATGTGGGGGAACTCGCCGAAGAGAAGGAAGAACGGCAGGCTCGGCAAGCCGTGCTGGATTCATTGGAACGCGGTGAAATAACTCCTCAGGAAGCAACGAAACAACTGAAAAAACTGACCACGAAATAGTACGTTAATCCAATTGATCATCAATATTAGCTCCAATCTAAAATGCATGAGGAGGTTCGCAGACGAATGTCTGAAGAAAAGTTGCGGATACTTGATTTATTCAAGGAAGGGAAGATCAGCGCCGAAGAAACATTGGAATTGTTGGGCGCGTTAGATGAAACTGCGGGAGCAAATGAAACTTTAACAAATGATGTAACGGCAAATCAGACAACCGATGGACCAGGTCCGGAACATGGTCAAGGCAATGGCTTTAAACCGTCGGGGAATGGTGATTGCCACCACCTGGAGGTTACTCTCATTGGTGGTGGCGATATCAGTGTGGGAGGTTGGGATGGCAATGATGTCATCATGGATGAACCCAAAGCGTCGCGCGTTTTCCAGAAACACAAGCGGCTCGACGACCGTTACAAGATTTTTTGTTTAGGCGGTGCCGATTATGAAATCAAAGTGCCGTACAATTGGGATCTAACAATTTATACCGCGGGGGGCGATATCCGCATCTTTGATGTTTCCGGTCAAATCAGCGGTAAGACCCTCGGAGGCGATATCCGGCTTTCGCATATTAACGGCCGTCTCAACCTGACTACCGCCGGTGGAGATATTCAACTGCGTGACTCGAATGCTGACGGCCGTGTTCATACCATGGGCGGCGATGTGGAATTCCGCAATGTGACCGGCAATGTATCCGGGACAACCTTAGGCGGCGAAATGTTTCGTAACTGAAGAATAGAAAATGAATATAAAACGATTATGAAAAGGGGTAAGACAATGAGTGAAGAAAAACTGAAGATTCTTCAAATGATTCAGGAAGGAAAGATTAATGCTGCGGAAGGCTTGGAATTACTAAAAGCATTGGAAGAAACCGAAGAACCTGCCGGTCTAAATAAATCCGCCGCCGAAACTGTATCTCCTAATTTAGCCAATCGGTTTTTACGGGTGCGCGTTTACACCGAAAACAACACCAAAGTCAATGTCAATTTGCCATTGGGCTTATTAAAAGTGGCTTCCAAGTTTGCCAATTTCGGTACCAGGGTTATCCCGGAAGCGGCAAGGGAAGAAATGCACCGGAAAGGAATTGACTTGGACCAAATTGACTTCGAAGAACTGGTTGAACAAATCAATCAGGGTTTGGTGAATGGGAAAATCGTGGACATCGATGCCAACGATCCCAAAGAAGGCCAGGTAAAGGTGGAAGTCTATGTGGATTAGCAAACCGTTCAAAATGTACCGCAGCTTTTTTTTGTTGATACGGGTTCGTTCCGGCGGTTTTAGGGTGACATTGCCCCTGGCGCTCTTTTTGATCGATGAGAGTTTTGATATAATCGGCGATATGATCTGGATTGCGGAAAAATTCATTCCAAAGCACGTTTATGTCCAATATCTGAATACGGGACTCTATGGCGACAGGAACGGGAATCCAACAGCGGATGAAGTCCCGCCTCTTCGCCAAATATTGGAGCTGTGCCGGGAAATGATCAATGAGTTGCGCAGATACGGAAGATATTCCTTGGTTGAGGTGGAGGTTGGAAAGGGTTCTCACCGTCAAGCGGTATCGGTAGAATTCTTTTAACTTGAATATAAAGTGAGGTAGCTCAATGCGAAAACTTCTATTAAAAGTCATTGCCAATATGGTGGCGTTTTATTGCGCGGCGAAATTATTCCCGGCTATTTATCTAAGTGGAATCGATACGGCGGTTTGGGCCGGCCTTATTTTGGGCGGTGTCGATCTGCTGATTCGTCCGTTGCTTTTTTTAATTACATTACCGGTTAATCTACTGACATTGGGCCTTTTTTCACTGGTGATCAATACCTGGATGGTAATGCTCACCGATACAGTTCTCTCTGGCCTGCAAATCCCCGGATTTTGGTTGGCTTTGGCCACGGCTGTCATCATATCCCTATGCAATATGGTAATTCAAGCGCTTGAAGATTGCCAATAGTTTTTTTAGTAGAGGGGAATTTTTTCCTTTCGAAAAACGTTTTAAAGAAAAAGGAGTTTTTTTGTAAAAAGCCAATTATAAAAGTAAGTCAATGAGTTATTTGTTATATTTTAGAAGTAAATATTCCGGTTGGTGACGAGTCCTCAATGGCTTGGAAGCAGGAAACATGAAGAAAAAGACTATCGTTAAGATCACCGTATTTATCTTGATAGCAGTTTTGTTGCTCTTGATCGGCCATTACTTTATTCATGGTTTTGAAAGGGATCAAGAGCATTGTTTATTATGCGATCTTTTAACGGTTGGGTTCCCTTCGATGACCCTGTATGAATTCCTTCTGTTATTCCTCCTGATTATCCGTATTCCCCGAATCAAAATGATTTCATTATCACTTCTTTTATGCCTTCAAATCCAAATGCGCGCCCCGCCTCGCCATTCAAATTATTTAAACTCACGATGATTCCCGAAACGAAGCATGGGACTTTTAATGAAAAACTTTGATGATGAAAACATCTTCTTCATGAAATATGAGGGTTTTTTGGTTTACCTTCAAATTTGGTGATGATTATTGCCGACAGTTTAAATACTGATTCTATTCTAATGGAGACTGGGAGTTATGAAAAAAAAGAATTTTATATGGATTATTCTTGGGTTGATAATGTTTCTGGCACCGCTGAATGCTCAAGCCAAGCCCAGAGCAACCTTTACGAAAATCCTTTTGCCCAATGGGCTTACTTTGCTGTATCGGGTGATGAAGGACCAGCCGATGGTTTCGATGTGCGCGGCAGTCCCCATCGGAATGAATTTCCCCAAGCGTAGTATGGCCCATTTAACCGAGCACATGATTTTTAGGGGGAATTCCCAATATTCTTTTACCAATATTTTGGATGTAACCAGCCGGCTTGGAGGAGCTTTTGACGGGCAGACCTCTTTCGACGCCACATTTTTTAAATATATCGTCCCGAAATCCGGATTTAACGAAGCCTTTAAAGTTTTCAACAACGTACTCTGGAATGCCGGCCTTTCCGAGGAAAATATGGCTTTGGAGCAAAAGATTGTAGTTCATGAGGCGGAAATGAATTATCCCTCCCGCTTGGAGATTTATCCTATATTGCATTACTTTTATCCCCAAAATAATGATACCGTTGCGACTGTCTATGGGATCACTCCTCAAGATTTAAAAGATTATTATCGGTCTTTTTATCAGCCTGCCAACGTGACTTACATCATTGCCGGAGATTTTCAACCTGAAATGGTTATAGCGGCATTGAAACAACTAAAAAACATCTACGGCGACAGTCAGCGGCAGATCTCCGATGTGACCATCAAAGACCTTGATTTGCCCCAGGGAGATATCACCGAAGAGCGAAATATTAATCCCTTTCATTTTCAGATTTTATTGGCATATGAATTTGAAGGGCTTTCACCGGCGGAGCGGATGATTTTACGAGTTTTGTCATACCTTTACGGCCAAACCCGTCGTATTCAATATGAACGAAATGAATTGCAGGATTATTATGTAACGATGCGCTCGATTGGACCGAAAGACTTTTTTGGATTGTATTATTTGGAAAGGGACAGGCCCTATAATCAACAAATATACAGCGAAGAGAAGGCCAATCTATTGAAATTGATTCGCCAGTTTCAAAAGGTTGATATTCAAAAGCAATTGAAAATGGTGACTTTCTTGGTAGAGATGGAGCAGGCTCAGAGCAATAATTCCCCGTCGGAAGCCCTGGACTATGAATTACAACGGTTGATAGATCCCGAAAGTATAACCGTGGATTCGTTAAGCATCTTAAAAAAGCTCAATTATAAAGATTTACAGAGCGTTATCCATAAATGTTTTTCGCAGCCTCCGACTTTCAGCGTTCTGGTAAAAAATGCGGTCGAAGGAGGAAACTAAAAGATGATAAAAAGATGCTTATTATGGAGTTTCGTGTTTCTTTTGATTTGTTGCTCTATCGGCCCGGTTTTGGCCGGTGGTTCTGATGGTATTCAACAGACTGCCGCCAGTGGAATGAATATTATCCTTCAAAAAAACCAATCGGAAGTAGCACAAATCGTCTTGCTTTTGAAATCGGGGAGTGGTCTTGAACCAGAAGGTAAAAAGGGCATCGCGCAAATCATGAACAACATTGTTTACTGGATTCTTCAAAGCGATTCGAAAGATAGTATCGGATCGATGGATGTTCAAACGAGTCCTGATTACTCTGTTATCAACATCACTACCTTAGCAAGAAATATCAAACCCGTCTTGGCAAAAATCAAGTTTTTATTGAGTGAACCCATATATAGTTATGATGATGTGGCCGATCTACAGAAATATGCCTGCAGCAGAATCAAGTCCCGCATAGGACTGGTTCAACCTTATATTGAGTTTAATAAAGCCTTTTATGGTGAAGGCCATCCTTATAATGACTGGCCTAATCCGGAAACTTTGGAATCTATAACCGGAGCGGATGTTTATCGTTGGTACCGGCAAACGTATCAGCCGGGGAATGCGATTTTGTCACTGAGCGGCAAAATCCGTCAAAACATTGGTGATCTTGAAAAATATTTCTCCGATATGAAAAGTGAAACAGTGGATCACCGAATATTTGTTCCT
Organism: Bacillota bacterium; assembly: GCA_023401925.1. Lineage (GTDB taxonomy): Bacteria > Bacillota > UBA4882 > UBA8346 > UBA8346 > UBA8346. The sequence continues at coordinate 34,757 of JAEXDA010000045.1, read as the reverse complement.
CCGGTGAATTTAACAAAAAGGAAATCCATTGAACAAGAGGACAAAAATAGCAAAGCTGCATCCATTTGCATCGGCTTCGCAGCTCCCCGCATTTTAGATCCTGATTATCCTGTTTTCAAGTTGATTGCATTTTATTTATCGGACTATTTTGAGTATTTTAATGAGCTCCGGCTGAAATATGGTTTATTCTATACGCCGGTTGTATTTTCCGATGAATTTGAAAAACCCAGTGCTCCTCATTTGGTTTTGATCAGTATGACCGATCCCGCTCATGTGGAAGCGGTGGAAACGGAAACTGTAAAATTAATGACGAAGTTGATGGAAAAAGGAATTGAGCAAGACGAGATTGCTAAGATACTCGCGGCTATGAAAGCGGCCGATGAGGCAAAATGTGCATCCGGAGAAAATACGGCATTTTTAAACGCTTTCAGTTACTACATGCGGACCCAATTGGTCTATAACCAAGTACTATGGCCGAAATTACAACAAATTAAAACCGAAGATATCAAAAGAGTTGCCTGCAAATACCTTAAAAACTATATTCGGGTCGTCTACAGCCCTAAACATATTGCGGCGGATTTGTAAGCAGTTTGTTTCCATTGGAGCTTTTCTGAAGGAATAACCGGGCGTTGAAGGGCGGACACGAGTGAACCGGATCTTGCCTTATGAGCGGCACGTATTTACAGTTAAGGTGGTATTTTTAAAGTGCAACGACGAAACTGGATACTTCTGATAATCATTTTATTGATGATATCGGCCCAACAGAGTTTTGCGGCCTCAAATCATCCATCTGAGGTTATTTTTGAGGGTCATCCGCTGGATTCTCAAGTGATGGTTATTTATGAAAACGGCGATTATTATATCAACCTCCCTTTTTTAAGCCGGTATTTAAACATCATTGTTGCCTGGAATATTGAAGCGCATGATCTTTTTTTAAAATTCGGGAAGACGAATATTAAATTTTATGCCAATCGTTCCACCTATTATCTGGATGGACGGAAACAGCAATTAGGTAATGCTCCATTTGAAAAAGACAGGCAATTTTGGTTGCCGGTGGAGTTTTTATCCAAACTTGGGTTGAGGATCGTGAGTCAAAATCAACAACAACTCATATTGAAATGGAGCCAAAATTATTTTTTGGGGGTTGAGCTCACAACGTATCAAGGTCGCCCGGCGTTTTTATTGGAGGGCACTCAAGATTTAAAAATCGATGCCGGCCTTAGTCGCCCCAATCAGTTGGTTCTTACTTTACACAGTGTGGCCGCACATTTTAGTATGAATGAACGTGTCGATATTTCCCCTTTTACGATGATTACGGGAGTTCATTTTACCAAGGAAGATCCGGAGGGTTTAAAAATAGCCTTCGATTTGAATCAAACCATCGGGTACCAATTGATTTCCCAACCCGATCATCCTCATCGGATCATGCTTGTTTTCAATTACATCCTAAAAAAAGTTAACGTTTTGCCCCAGAATGATGACGATAAAATTGTAATAACCAGTTCCGCGCCGGCCCAATATCAAGTCCAAAAAAGTAATCATCAATTAATTATCGATTTTATTGGAGCCACTTTAGCGGGAGATGTTAACTTGATTGATAACGATGAAAAGCGCTCTTCCGAAGTTCGACTATGGCAAACCAATCAGGACACGGTGCGAATGACATTGGAGAGGCCGGATCTATCCGCCTATTATGTATTTCGACATGGGGACAACCCTAATTTGCTGGAAGTGCGAAAAGCTCAAACCATTCAACAAATCAAATGGGTAAGTACAAGGGATGGCGGTGAATTGCATATTATCGGAAACGATGAATTGTTTGGCGCCATTATGCAGGAGCCATCACCCCGTAAACTGGTCATCAAGTTTGATAATGCCAGAGTGATAAGCAGTGTTAATTTGGCGACCTCAAATGATGAGTTTGTTGATGAAATCATGGTGACATATCCCAATCCAATGACTTTTCAATTGGAAATCAATTTAAACCGCTCTGTCACCTATAAGATAGGATATTCAGAAAACCGGGACCGGTTGGTGGTGTACTTTAAGCGCTCTCCCATCCTTCATAAAACGATTGTCATTGATCCGGGGCACGGTGGAATTGATAATGGAGCAGTGGGCCGGCAAATGAGGGAAAAAGACTTGAATTTGGAAATCGCCATGCGGTTAAAGAACTTACTGGAAGAGGAGGGGGCGGCGGTTATTTTAACCCGGGACGACGATTATTTCGTTGGCCTATATGAACGTCCTTATCTGGCTAATTATTTTTCCGCCGATCTTTTCATCAGCGTCCATACCAACAATCATCCCGATCTAAGCGTCCACGGCATCGAGGTGTTTCATTATCCGCAGTATCAATCGTCGCGCTTATTAGCGCAAGATGTTTTTAGTGAAATTACGCGGCAAACCGGATTTCTCGGGCTGGGAGTCAAACAAGACAATTTTGTAGTGATACGGGAAGCCCAAATGCCCGGTATTTTGGTAGAAGTAGGATTTTTATCGAATTTTTTGGAAGAGAGTACCATGAAAACCGCTGAGTTTAAGGATAATGCGGCTATGGGTATCTATCAAGGGATTATCGATTATTTTGATGTCGCAAAATAGAGGCGAGGATTGTCAAACCGTTACCGGCAAAAAAGGGAAAATAAACCGATCATCCATGGGTTTCCGTTAATAATCAACTCCATCGTCCCAATTACAATGGCGGTTCTCCATGGACTGACAGGCCATGGTTGAAGCTATCGCCCAAGAGATACCTCTCAACCATATCGGCTAATTCATCACTGAGTATTGCCGCATTTTCCTTTTCCGAAAATACAATTTGATCCATCACGCTATGAAAAGAATAATAGACGATTTTCGCGGCTGCTTCGAGATTGGAGACCCGTAAATCGGCCCGGACAGTCATTAAATATTCCACAATATGGCCGATGCTGGTTTTGTCATACTCGGCGATCATTTTTTGAATATCCGGATCGGTATAATACATGGAGGTCAGCTCAGCATTGAAGTTGGTAAAAACGTCATGGGCTTCGATGAAACTCTGGATCAATTCTTTACAAAAAATTTTGACGGTAGTCTTTTCAAAGGCTAATGTAGCAATGTGGGTTTGGGTAATGTTAAGAAATCGATCAAAATATAATTCCAATGCAGCCATAAAAACCTCTTTTTTATCCGAGAAATAGGCATAAAAACAACCGGTGGCCACTCCCGCCTCCCTGGCGATTTCTTTAGAGTTGGTGCCGTGATACCCCTTTTGCGCGAAGAGTTTCATGGCTGCCTCGATGATTTGCCGTTTGGTTTGGATACTTCGTTGTTGCTTCGGTATCCTCGACTTGCTACGGTTTGCTCCCATTCATTCACCCCTTATGATAGGGCAACGTCAAAGTTATTAAAAACATTTACTCGCGCAGAGACGCAGAGTTAGGAGAGATATTGACGTCTTGCTCTTGTTTTTCTCCGTGTCTTGGCGCCTTTGCGGGAGAATGGTTTTTTCGGTTTGTTAAAGTTATGTCTGTATTTTAAAATACTAGGACTTTGACGAGTCAGTGCCCCTTATGATTGTATGATTGGAAGAAGATTCTGTCAATCAAGAATGTGAAATTTATTTCACATTCTTGATTGACAAATTTCATGGCGAGCCATACAATAATAATGTGAACTTGAGTTCATATTTTAGGAGCGTGAATGAAATGAAGCAAGAAACAAACCCAGTGCCTATGAAGTTTTTCAATTGCTTGCTTCATTGACGCAAAGACAATGAGGTAATCGATCAAAAATGAAAGGGGAGAATATTACGGATGATGTCAATAATGGAACTGCTGATTTGCCCCAAAACCCATAAGAGGCTTATCTTATCGGAACAAGGCAACAGGATCAAGACTGAGCTTGGGGAGGTGAGCTATCCTATCCATAATCAAATAATCGATTTTTGTCCGGATGCTACCGGTGAAAGCATCGATGCTTATAACCTCATAGCAACCCATTATGACTCCCTTTTAACCAATGCTTCGTTTTTAAGCCGCCTTTATAATAAAATCGTTTGGAACGTCAGGGATGAAGATTATATTCGAACTTTGATGGATTTCATGCCCACAAATTTTTCCGGGATTCTGCTTGATGTACCGGTGGGGACCGGGGTCTTTACAGCAGGACTTTACCGAAAATATCCTCAGGCTACCATTTTGGCGCTGGATTATTCTCCGGCCATGCTGCTGCAGGCCCAAAAACGGTTTCAGGATGCCGGACTGGAAAATATCCAATACCTACGGGGAGACGCGGGAGGTCTTCCGGTACAAGACGCCAGCATTGATTTGGTAATTTCCATGAACGGTTTTCATGCTTTTCCCCATAAGGAAGCAGCCTGGAATGAAATTACCCGCGTATTGAAGAAAGGCGGCAAATTTATCGGTTGCTTTTATATTCGCGGCCAACGCCCGTTTACCGATTTCATGATTGGCCAAGTCTATACCCGGCAGGGGGCTTTTATAGCGCCCTTTTGGAGTGAGGATGAAGTTCTGGAAAGGTTGGAAAGGCATTATCTGATCCGCCGCAAAGGGAATTGCAGGTCGATATTCTACTTTGAAGCTGAAAAAAGATAAGGGGCAGTGCTTGAAACTTATAAAAATGGGTTCAGTCCGCCCAAAATTTTATGAAGACTTCCACGGTAGTCGATATCATACGGTCTTTATCAACCGCATTTTTTCCAAATACGATTTGGTCGACAATGGATGATATCAGCTCAAATGCAATGATTGAGGCAGCTTCCCGATCTTTAACTTTGATGTCATCCTGCCAAAGCTGAAAAAACCGGGCGGTACTTTGGCGGGAATCTTCCATATGCTTGTCCATAATGGCGGCCACATTCGGATTGGCGTAATACAGGACATTCATTTCTTTGTAGAGCCCTTTGTGGGTTTCGTGAAGCGTGATCAGGCTTTCCATCAAATTGCGAAGCCATGCCTTTTTGTCGGTCAGGTAAAGTTCGGGCCGGCCCAGCAATTCATCATGGAGTGCGGTGAATTGTTGATGATAGCGCTGAAGGATTTCCAAAAAAATGGCATCTTTATCTTTGAAGTAGGAATACAAACTGCCGATGGACACGCCAGCGGTTTTTGCTATTTCATTGGTGGTGGTTTGGTAATAACCTTGATCACAAAATAGCGTAAAGGCTGCCTCCAATATTTTTTCCTTCATCCCGATGCTGCGGGATTGCTTCGGTTCGCGCACCTGTTTATTGTTTGCCATTGAATCATCCCCTTGTCTTTATTTTATAGAGGGTTATTTTCTTTGTCAATAAAATTTATGAGTAATTGCTCATGTTATATTGACTTTGGGAGCGGGCACAATTATAATGTGAGTAATTACTCATGTTAATTTGTGGCAGATAGGAGAACGATAATGAAAGAATATCGAACCAGGGAACTGTATGGCGATTTTTATGAAAATGAGCACAAAGACAAACCTCTCTTGGTAGTGATTGGCGGAAGCGTTGCCGGTATCCCTACAATTTCAAAAGCTTTGCTGGAATATTTCCAGGCCAATTTCCATGTGCTGGTGCTTGCCTATTTTGGCATCGGGGACTTACCCGAACACCTCCAAAGAATTCCCCTGGAATATTTTATTCATGCGGTAGATTATTTTAAAAGCAAATTGGGACTGGGTGATGATCAAGTACTTATGATCGGCAGTTCTAAAGGGGGTGAATTGGTTTTATTGCTGATCTCGCAATACATTCATCCCGGTATTGCAATTGCCTGTGTTCCCAGTTGTTATGTATGGCAAGGAATACCCGATGGGCTGAAAAGTATTTTGTTTCCTCGATCCAGTTGGACTTTTAAAGGTAAAGACCTTCCTTTTGTAAGATTTCGTTACAACAGGAAAATAATCAGCGGCATCCGGGGGCAAGAATATTTGCCTTGCTATGAAAAATCCATTCAATGCAATCAAAATCAGCAGGCCTTGATTCACTTGGACCATTTTAAGGGAAGCCTATTATTACTTTCCGCTGAAACAGACCATTTTTGGCCCAGCAAGGCAATGTGCGCATTCTTAAAAGATAACCCTGGCAATAAAATCAAACATATAACGTTAAATATAAATGGACATCATTTCCTGCAATACCAGGAATCAGGTAAAGAGATGATGGGCTTTTTAAATGTTCAAAATCTAAATTGAATGGAGGTAAAGTATGGCAGAGAGAAACATGAATATGCAAATTTATTATTTTTCCGGAACCGGAAATTCCCTTCATGCGGCGGAGGAACTTCAAAAGCGGTTCCCGGAAGCCGCATTGGTCCCGATGATCAGCGCTTTGAAGCGGGATCGCATTGCAAGTTCCGCTGAGATAATGGGTCTGATTTTTCCGTTACATGCTTTCGGTTTGCCTTTTCCGGTTCAAGAATTTTTGAAACGGGTTGATTTGCAGTCGGCTTCCTATATCTTTGCAATCGCTACCCGGGGCGGTTCCCCGTGCCGAGTTTTTAAAGAACTGGATAATATGCTTCGTAAAAAAGGGAAAGCGTTGGATGCTTCCTTTTTCATCGACATGCCGAGTAATTATATGCTATTACCGGCATACCAACCCGAAACCGAGGAATCACTAGCCAGGTATGAAGCTGATATGGAGCGAAGACTGGATACCATTGAGGATACCATAAGCCATCATCAAAAGAACTTTCAGAGAGACGAACCCAAAGCGTTTTTCCGGGAAAACGTTTTATTTCCTTTTATCAAGTGGATAGTTCAAAAAACCCGTTATATGGGCCAAGAGAAAAAGTTCCACAGTGATCCGAAATGTGCCGGCTGTGGGATTTGTCAAAAAGTCTGCCTGGCGGAGAAAATCAGGATGGAAAACGGCAAGCCGGTGTGGAGGGAAGATATCCGCTGCTTGTTTTGTTTTGCCTGTATGAATTATTGTCCCCTCCAAGCCGTTCAAATCCGGGGAACTAAGACCCCGGAACGCGGCAGGTACCATCATCCCTGCGCCGACTTTGCAAAGATTGCCGGACAAAAACAGCGGAGTTAAAAAGAACGGAGGTCTATGATGAAAGTACTTATTATAAACGGAAACCCAGTAAGTACCTCAAACGTTTCAGAGATTTCAAGCCCTTTGGGAGACTATCTGAACCGGTTGACCGAGTCTCTGCGTGAAAGAAAATTTGAAGTTAAAAGTTTGTCCCTTGCCGATTTGAAGATTCATTATTGCACCGGTTGTTTTAGCTGCTGGTTGAAAACACCCGGACGATGTGTCTTTCAGGATGATATGGAACTGGTTTTACGGGAAATGCTAAAGAGCGATTTGGTGATATACGCGGCTCCACTCAGCCTTGGTTTTCTCCATCACCTGCTTAAGAAAACGCTCGATCGAACTATTCCGCTGGTTTTACCCTATATCGGGATTTATAAAAAGGAATGTCATCATTTTCTGCGTTACCCGAAAATGCCTTTACTCGGAGTTATGGTGGAAAAAGAAGCGGATACGGATGGGGACGATCTGGAACTTACCTATGGTATGATGAAACGTTTATCATTGAATATGCGCACCCGGCTCGTTTTCTCCGAAACCACCGAAAAAAGTCCAGAGGAGGTTCTCCATGAAATTAGTAGTCTTTAATGGCTCTCCCCGCCGGGAAAAAGGGAATAGCCGGATTTTATTGGATAAGTTTCTGCAGGGTTTTGAAACAACCGGCGGGACTTTTGAAATTTATTACTTAAAAGATTTAAACGAACATCCACGATATGCAGAATTATTTTTTCAGGCCGATGCCGTATTTTTGGCTTTTCCTCTCTATACCGACGCCATGCCGGGCATTGTGAAAGCGTTTTTGGATGAACTGAAAACGCATCGCCCCGTTTCCAGCGAAACGGGCCCCCGAAAACATTTGTTCTTTTTAGTCCATTCCGGATTTCCGGAGGCCAAACATTCGGCCCTGATTTCAAGGTATCTGCTGAAACTTGCCAAGCGGTTAAACTATGATTGCCCGGGCGTGATAGTGAAAGGCGGTTCCGAGGGGATCCAAGATATGCCGGCCAAAGCCACCGAAAAACTGTTTCACCAATTTTATCAATTGGGATCGATTTACGGCCAATCCGGGAAACTGGATGGTGAGTGCCTGCAAAAATTACGGGGCATGGAAGCAATCCCGTGGTACTTATTGCCTTTATTATGGTTGTTACAGGTAACCGGTCTACTCAATTTCATGTTTAACAAGGAACTCAAAAAACATGGAAGTTTTGAAAGACGCTATGATAGGCCTTATTGGGAATAGGGGAAACTGAAAATAAGTGTTTCGTTTGCGGCCTATTGAATTAGCCACAGAGCCACAGAGAAAGAACTTAATCCAAAAAGTATTAAAGTATTAAGGTAAAATAAAGGAGAGTTAATAATGATTTTTTGGGTGGTTTGGCTCATCGGGATTGTTGTTGGAATCATTACTACAATTACCAATCCGTCGTTAAGGACCATACCATTGATCGCTGAAAATCTGCTGTTCTATCAATTGACCGTTACCATAACATTAACCGGGTTCATCTGTTTTATCGGTCATGTGTTTACAGACAGACCCGCCACCAAGAATGGCTGGCCCAAGGGAAATCTTTTTGAGAAAGAGTTGGGTTTTTCACAATTGGGCTGGGCGTTTGGCGGTATTTTGTCGATAGGGTACAAGGGTTCATTTCGGATAGGGATTATCATAGTTTTCAGCACAATGATGATCGGAGCGGCGATGATTCACATCGTTGATGGAATCGAGAATAAGAACTTTACACAAGGGAAGCCGATGATTGTACTGATTGATTTATTGATGCCGGCAACGTTAATTGTCTTATCAATTTTGGCGAAAATTTGGTAAAGGAAAAAAATCATAAGAAGGGGGACTATCGAAAGATAGCGCTTTCATTTTTAGGCCCACATCCCCCTGATAATCCTAAAATGGATTCGATAAACGCCTGGCCCTTTCAATCAGTTCCCGCTACGATGCGTTTGCGGTATTCCGAAGGGGAGCAGTACATCAATCTGCGAAAAATTTCCGAAAAATAGCTTGCGCTGATAAATCCGATAGAATCCGCGATCTCGGTAATGGTTTGTTCTTGTTTCATCAGTAACGGAAGACTTTGTTGAATGCGGTATTTAAGCAAATACTCAAAAGGGGTCTGCCGCATGACTTTTTTAAAAAACCGGCAACATTCACTTTTGCTGATATTACCGGCTGATGCCATTTCTTGAAGGGTCAGCTTATTCTGGTAATTTTGATGAATGTAATGAAGGACTTGTTTCAAACGAGGAATATCTTTGGGAAGATATTCACCCTTCTCGCTGGTAACGGTTTGAAATTCCTGAAAAAGAATCATCCAAATTTCACAGAGCCTACTTTTGATTTGTAATTCAAAGCAAGTAGGTTTTTTGGTATAAAGGGCATCGATTTCAAGCAGCCAATCAATCATGCACCGGTGATTATTATCTTTGGAATCCAAATATAATGAAGCAAATTGTTGGGATTCGATGAGGGGGGATACATACTTTGTTTCAATCATACTATGCTCATAGCCGAAAACAAACACCGGATTTACCGTTAGTACAGTATATTTACAGTCCACGTTTTTATATAGCCATCCCGTGTGAAGACAATTTTTATTGACGAACATTCCGCAACCGGCCTCGACTTCATAGAGTTCATCATTGACCTGGTATTCCATCTTACCGGCTGTGAAGACCGTGAATTCAAGATCCGAATGCCAATGACATTCAAAACGATTTTGCTCGTATTCGGATATTGTTTCATGATCGATGTGGAGGGGGAATGTATAGTCACCATGCAACTTTTCTTCCATGAGATTTTTACCGATATTCAGTTTCTTTTTACCCATCCCTGTGCCTCTCAATTTGAGCAATATTGTTATTAAATCCGCCAAGAAAATTATAGAAACAGCCATCTACTGCTATTATACTTATATGTGTGGAGAAAAACAATGAATCTTTCGGAAGTGAGATGCCGATATGAAACAGCCGGAAGGTCACAGCGTCGCCGGAAATATGGATTACCAAGTGTTTTGCGAGGGTTTTCCAGCGGAAATGGATAAGTGTGTTTTTAATACCGAGTATCGTGTGTTACAAAAAATGAAGCGCATCCAGGGGGAAAACCAGCTGGATTACCGCTTGATGATGCGGGAATTGCTGGCCTCAGCCAATGGAGTAACCGTTTATGAAATTTCTTGGGAGGCCCTTTTGAATCATGGCAAAGAATATCGCAACCTGCCGGAAAGTTCCGATCTTATAACGATGACCCTTATTGTATGGAGAACATTTTCCGGGAGCATAGTTTGCAGTGTAGAACGTATATTTCTGAAATGGGACAAGGCGCTCTCTTTGGAGGATAATCTATTTTTCAATGCCTATATGGAACACTCAGGCCAAGTTGCTTCAAAATTGCTCAAAGAACATTATGATCCCGTCGCAGTTATTGGAAAAGGCGACTATATCAGGACTTTGAGAAAAATTTTTGCGGATCACTTCGGTTATACGGTGATTTGATGGGGACTGAATGGATCCAGATACATAAACTTTCAGAAAGGACCTATAAAAATGATTCGGGCAGTTATTTTTGATTTGGATGGTACGATAGGAAATACGCTTCCTTTGTGTATCGCGGCTTTTAGAAAGGCTATTGAGCCATTGCTGGGAAGAAACATCAGCGATGAGGAAATCGTGGCAACTTTCGGTCCTTCGGAGGAAGGCACTATCCAGGCGCTTATTCCCCACCAATATGAGAAAGGGCTGGTGGATTACATTCAATACTACCGGGAACTCCATGATATGTGTCCGGAACCCTTTGAGGGGATGCAAGAAATTTTTGAATATCTGCAAAGCAAGGATATTATCTTGGCTCTGGTGACCGGAAAGGGAGCAAAAAGTACTGCGATCACACTTTTTCAATATGGATTGGATTCGATATTTGCAGTTGTTGAAACAGGTTCTCCCTCAGGGCCGAGGAAACTAGAGGGGATCAGAAACGTTTTGGCGAGACTGAATTTGAAACCCGAGGAAGCGATTTATGTGGGGGATGCGCCGAGCGATATTATTGCCGCGCGAAATGCCAATGTATTGGCGGTCTCGGCGGCTTGGGCAAACTCAGCCGATATCCAACAAATCAGGGAATTGAACCCCGATGAAATTTGCTTCACGGTTGGGGAATTCAAAATTTTTTTAAGGGATACGCTGGCGGTGAAGCCAGCGTGAACTAAAAAAGTCTCAATTGTCATGCTCAGTATTTTCGGCCAACTTGGGGGTTGGTCAAGGATGGTGGCTGTCGATATGGACGGAAGATAGGGCTTATCCAATGACTAGGTCAGTAATTGTATAATCGGAATGAATAATCTGGACGAGTATTAGGGAGCCGGCAGAAGATTATCGATTTATCAGTAGAAAGTGTTCATCGCCAATGGTGATCTCAGCTTTGCCATCCATGATATACACCATGGCGTCGCCGCTGGATGAATGGGAGCTGATTTCCTCGCCTTCGTTACATCCCCGCGGTCAAACGCCCTTTTTTACTATCTGCAATATCCTGCATCTGCAAATCCATTTGTTGCTCTAGATCCAGGACGGAACGGGCGCAAGCAGCATAAACCTCCCCGGCGTAGGTGAGTTCAAGCGGATTCTTGGTTCGGTCAAACAGCTGGAAGCTAAATTGTTGTTCCGGCCTTTGAATGCAATGGCTTAACGATGGTTGGGAGACGTATAATTTTTCAGCCGCTTTTGAAAACTTCTTTCCTGGGCTACCATTACTATAGATTGCAACTGGCGAAATCTCATTTTATCAAGGCCTTTCGATTCCTATAATCTATTCCCCTCGAAAATGCAATACCCTCAGATTTAAAATCTTCATATCACGAAAATTTGAATCCAGCAATGGCAGCGCATTGTTTGCCCGTACTCAAACGGAACCCCGGAAGTATTTTGAAAGAAGGAAGTCATACAGCCATAAGATACGGAACCTATGCTATTTTTGTCATAACTGTTATGAATAATGATGTATGGGACTCTTCATCGGCCGTGCGGTAGATTATAAATGGAACTTACGCTTCGACCCCATAGTGCAAAAGCTGAATTTATGGGCTAAAGCATATTAGGGTTTGGTTGGTTGTTCCTTTAAAAAAGCTAGGAGATGAAAGAAGTGGCAAAAGAAAAAGTGAGGGTTTTGACTGTCAGCGGGATGCTGGGGTATGGACTCGATCCGGAAGAAGTCCGGAAGGGACTTGCCAAGCGGCCGGATGTGATTACCGCCGATTCCGGTACCACCGACGACGGGCCCCAGAAATTGGGCGCAGGGACTACCACCTGTCCGATAGAGGCTTACTGTCATGACCTGGAAGTCGTGCTGGAAGCCGGATATGAAACGAAAAGCCGATTTTTATCAGTTCAGCCGGAGGTGACGGGACCAATGCCCATGTCATATGTTTTCGGATATTATCAGGGAAATATCCAAAGCCAAAGGCTATCATTTTGACATTGCCGCCATTGATGCCGATATCGACCGGATTATATCAAAAATAAAATTAGAGCGCAGCTAAGGTAAGCTCCTGCGGACCATTGGAAAATCTCAGGGAGGATGAGATCGATGCGGCTTATTTTTAATAGTGAACAGGATTACCGGCGCACCAAAGCCACGGGGGTGATCACCAAAGAATGGATTGCCGGTCTTTATCATTTACCAGTGGAGAAGATGATTACTTTTGGGGCTTTCGATGCTGCGAACGCCTTCAAGGCTACCATTCCCCGGCCTTTAAACCATCCTCAGGGGAGCGTGGGAGAAATCGACACTTTCAGAGCGCAACAATACGCTCCGTTGCTCGAGATCGTGCTACCCTGGGATGATTGAGGTCCTGATACTTATCTGCGTGCCATCCCAACACCCAAACCAAGGGTGATACTAAAGATAAACCCAGTTGGCCGGGGAGGTATTTTTACCCCAGCACCACCTTGGGCTGAAGGGAACGGCCAACAGGATGCCAATCGGGATTAACGGGAGTAAGAAAATCAAATTTGTAAGGATTGCGAAAGATATAATGACGTCTTCATAACAATAAATTGACATCAAAATGTAATATTTCACGAACAGGACTATCGAAAACGGCGTCGAAATTTAAAATATGAAAACATTTTCATATTGATAAGTGTTTTTTTGTACCTGGCAAGCCTTAAAGATTTTTGAAAATCAAGTGCAGAAACCAGCTGCAATTGACCGTAAGACTTGATTTGGTTTTTCGGAAGATTGTCCTTCTGATTTGGACTGCCATGAATTATAATATGAAAACATTTTCGCAATGGAGAGCCCATGGCAAACATTAAAGATGTGGCGCAATTAGCCAACTCTTCGATAACCACTGTTTCCCGGGTGATTAACAAGAAGGGTTATGTAAAGCAGGAGACTCGTGTCAAGATTATGGAAGCCATCAAGACGCTTGGCTACAGACCCTTGGAACGCATCGAGGGGGATAAAGACACCAAAACCATCGGCTTGATTGTTCCCAATATCGAAAACCCGTTCTTTGGAAAAGTAGCCCGGCATTTAGGCAACGTTGCCAATGCCTTTGGTTATAACATTCTGCTTTTTAATATCAATGGCTCCCCTGAACATTACGATGATGACCATTTATTTGACCTAATTCACCAACGGGTCGACGGTCTTATTTATGCTTCTTCCCACCGGAGTATGGAGGTCATTCAGGCGGCCCAAACTCATAAGATTCCCATCGTGGTGCTGGATCGGGAGATTAAAAATGCCTGTATCAATTCAGTTACAGTCAACAACAATTACGGCGCTTTTATCGCCACGGAACACCTAATCAAGCTTGGCCACAGACACATCGCCTATCTGGGTGGCGCTGCCGGTATGGAAATATCGATGCGGCGGAAGGAAGGTTACCTACGAGCCTTAGCTGAAAACGGTCTGCCGGTAGCAGAAGAATATATCGCTTATGGCGATTACAAGATGCAGAGCGGGTTTGAATGTATCGGGCGGCTTTATCAGGAACACCCTGAAATAACCGGGGTGATCGCTGCGACTGATTTGATGGCCATCGGGGCTTTACAATATTTCAATAAAATGGGTCTGCGGGTCGTCGAGGATATCTCGCTCATCGGATTTGACAATATCGAATTATCCGCTACCGTCACGCCACCGTTAACGACCGTAGAGTATCCAATCGAGCGGATGAGCGCAATCGTTATCGACCTTATTTTAAGACAGATTCACCATGAGGCGGATAACGGCGAGGCGGTCGTGTTATTTCCTAAATTGATTATCAGAGAGAGCTCCGGCATGCGGCGTTATGAATGAAAAGGTAAAGAGGGAATACAATGCGTAATCGAGGAATTTATCTTCTGATGGTGCCCGGGTTGATTTTGATTATTCTGTTTCTAATCATTCCGTTATTTTCGACCATTGTTCAGACGTTCCAGGCTGATGGCGGCGGATTTACCTGGGGAAGGTATCTCAATTTTTTTAGCTCTCCATATTTGCTCAAGATTTACTTGAGGACTTTGAAGCTCTCCCTGATTACCACAATGATTGCGGTTATTTTCGGTTTTCCCACTGCTTATTATGTGGCCAAGGCCAATAAAAACCTGAAAGCTATTTATACCATCCTGGCAGTATTTCCTTTGCTGACCAGCCCGGTGGTGCGGAGCTTCAGCTGGATCGTAGTTCTTGGGAAATTTGGATTGATCAACAATGCTTTAATGGGCTTGAAGATTATCGATAGTCCCTTAAAGCTGCTTTATAATGAAATTTCGGTGGTGATCGGCTTGGTCAACTTATTTTTGCCGTTGATGATCATGTCCCTGATCGGGGTGATGGAAAATATCGACCAGGCTTTGGTGGAAGCTGCGGAAAGTTTGGGGGCCTCTAAATTCAAATCCTTTCTTGGGGTGGTGCTGCCGCTGAGCATTCCGGGATTAATCGTCGGCAGTATTCTGGTGTTTACCGGAAGTTTTACCGCCTATACCACCCCGCAATTGTTGGGCGGCAACAAGTCCCGGGTATTAGCCACCTTGATCTATCAAGATGCCATGACTCTGATGGACTGGAATACCGCTGCAGTGATTGCCACGGTGATGATTGTTACAACGCTGATGATTAGCGCGGGCATCAATAAAGTTACTGCCGGACAACAAAGAAAGGGTGGCCTCGCATGAGAAATAAGGGACTGGCTGTATTCTCCGGTCTGGTGTATGCATTTCTTCTTTTTCCACTGGTCATTATCACCTTTGTCAGTTTTGGCAAGGACTCCTATTTGAAGTTTCCGCCCAGCGGCTTTTCCCTCCACTGGGTGGCGAATATTTTCAAGGTGGAAATGTTCACCAAGACTTTGATCGTCAGTTCGGAAGTAGCAGCCCTGGGCACGTTAATCGCTTTTTTGGCGGGATTGCCTGCTGCTTATGGGTTAAGCCGTTATGAATTCAAAGGGAAGAACCTGCTGAAAGGTTTGTTTATGTCGCCGGTGCTGGTGCCCGGGATCGTCCTTGGGTTTTCCCTGATCAAACTGCTGATTGTTCAATGGGGGATGCCGGTGCTGCCGAGCTTGCTGTTGGGCCACACCGTTATTATTTTGCCCTATATTATCCGGGTGATCTCATCCAGCCTGGATAATCTGGATTACTCCATCGAGGAATGCGCCGTATCATTGGGGGCTAACCGCGTCAAGACTTTTTTCCTGGTGGTGCTGCCCAATATTACTTCCGGGATGATCGCTTCGTTCATTCTGGCTTTCATCAATTCCTTCAACAATGTGCCGGTATCGGTATTCCTGACCGGACCGGGAGTGAGTACCCTACCCATCCAGATGATGAGCTATGTTGAATATAATTATGACCCCACCATCGCCGCATTGTCGGTGGTGCTGATGGTCATGACCGTGGTACTGATGGTGATCGTGGAAAAGACCCTGGGGTTAGACATTAGCGTAAAGTAAGCGGGATGCTTAAGCAGGAGGCCTGAGAATATGAGTTTATTGACGTTAAAAGACTTGAAAGTGACCTATGGCCATCAGGTGGTCTTGGAGAACTTGAATCTTTCCATTGAACCGGGGGAGCTGGTATCGCTTCTGGGACCGAGCGGCTGCGGCAAGACTACCACCCTGCGGACCATCGCCGGGTTTATCGAGGCCCGTTCCGGGCAATTTATCTTCGGCGGCCGGGATTATACCAGGATTCCGGTGCATAAACGGAACTTCGGTTTTGTGTTTCAAAACTACGCCCTCTTTCCGCACTTGACGGTGTTTGATAACATCCGGTTCGGACTGAAATTGCGGAAAATTACCCATGGGGAAGCGGAGCGGCGGGTCGCGGAGATCCTGGATATCATCGATTTGGGAGATTATGCCAAACGATTTCCCAGGGAACTTTCCGGCGGCCAAAGACAAAGAGTCGCTTTGGCCAGGGCACTGGTGATCAAACCGGACCTGCTTTTATTCGATGAACCTTTAAGCAATCTGGACGCCAAGTTACGGGTCAAAATGCGGGTGGAGATCAAAAAAATCCAGCAACGGCTGGGGATTACCTCCATTTATGTAACTCACGACCAGGAAGAGTGTTTTTCCATTTCCGACAAAGTGGCCATCATGAACCACGGCGTCATTGAGCAGATGGACAGTCCCCAAAATATTTATAAGCAGCCGGCCACCGAGTTTGTGGCTAAATTTGTCGGTTTTGAAAATTTTATTGAACTGCAGCCTATCGTGGGTGAAACGGCTGAAAGCTGTTATGTTTCCCGCTGTGGTTGCCGTTTTGAGGTCCTAAACCATAACACCATCCAGGCGTCAACACGCTGCAAAGGCGCAATCCGCCCTGATGAAATCGAGATTATGAACAGAGGTGATATTCCGGAAAACAACATGATCGAGGGCATCATCGGTATCAGTACGTTTTTAGGCAAGGAGTATCAATACATTGTTGATACACCACTCGGGCAGCTGAACGTCAATAGCGACGCCGCCGTGGTCTATAGCCAGGGCGACAAGATCCGCTTGCATCTGCCCAAAGAAAAAATAATCTTAGTGTAAAGAGGGGTTGCATGGTGAAATTGAACAAAATTACCTGGGGTTTGCTTGGTTTGTTGATTTTAAGTCTGGCGTTGGGAACCGGTTGGGCCGATAATGAACGGACGCTGGTGGTATCAACTTGGGGTTACAATGAGGATCAGTTCCGGAAGAATGTGTTTACCCCCTTTGAAAAAGAAAACAATGTCAAGATCGTTCTGGAAGTAGGAAACAACGGCGAACGTGTCAACAAGTTGAAACTGATGAAAAACAACCAAGTCGATGTGATTACCTTGGCAGAATCCTTTGCGCTGGATGCGGCCAAAGTGGGGTTGTTTGAGAAGATCGACTCCAAAAGGCTTCCCAATCTGAAAGATATTTATGATATAGCCAAACAACCGGTAAAAGGCGGTTATGGACCGGCTTATACCATGAACCGGACCGGCATCATCTATGATTCCAAAGCAGTTACCAAACCGATCCGTTCCTGGGTTGATCTCTGGCGGCCGGATTTGAAACAGAAGATTACGATCCCCGATATTACCATCACCTCGGGCCCGGCCATGTTCCAGGCAGGTGCTATTAAGGCCCGGACAACTCTGGAGGCTGATGATGCCAAGGTTGTTAAAGCATTAATTGCCTTAAAGCCCAATGTAGTCAAGATCTACAGCAAATCGTCGGACTTGAACAATATGTTCATTCAAAAGGAAGTTGTGGTCGGCGTGGGCTTGGATTTTGCCTTCCCTAAAATTAAGCAGGCCATACCCAGTGCAGTTTATGTGGACCCGAAAGAGGGCTCCATCGCCAACCGCAACACCATCAATATCGTGAAAGGTTCCAAAAATGTCGACCTGGCCTATAAGTTCATTAACTGGTGGCTGAGCGAGAAGGTTCAAACTGCCAATGCTCTTGATAAACTGGATTCGCCGGTCAACAAAAAAGTGGTTCTGACCGAAGGGCAAGCGGAAGGACTGACTTATGGGGCCAAAGTCTTCAAACAGATGAAAATCCTGGATTTCAACTATATCAACGGTGTAATGCCTCAGTGGATTCAACAATGGAATGAAGAAATCGCCGACTAAGCCGTTTTGCAAATTCCATTGGTTTCATAAAGAGGCTGTCGCAAAATCTACGTTTGCCACAGCCCCTTTAACTTAAAAGCAGACTACCGTCCCGATGCCGGGACGGTGGGGCTGTGTAGACAAAGAACGCACGCACGTGTTGCGTGCGTGGGGAAAGGCGATGTAGCTTTGGAGAAGATGGACCTGCTCATTAAGGGCGGTAAAGTTTTCAATACTTATCTGAAAAAGTTTATGGTGGCGGATATGGCGATCGTCGGGGGAAGGATCTTTTACGTGGGTGATGCCAGTTCCCTGAATTTTGATTATCAGGAAGTCATCGCGGCAGAGGGTCGATATATCATCCCCGGACTGATCGATATTCACATGCATATCGAAAGCTCCATGGCTACCCCGGAGGCGTTTGCGGCGGCGGTGATTAAAAACGGCGTGACTACAATCGTCTCCGAACCCCACGAGATGGCCAATGTCTTTGGTCTTGCGGGGATTAAGGAGATGATTAAGGCTGGGACAGGAGCGGCGGTGGATATCTATTATGCAGCGCCGAGTTCAGTGCCGTCAACCTCTGCCGAATTTGAAACCACGGGAGCCGAGATTGAAATTGCGGATTTTAATGAACTGATGCAGAATGAACGGGTGATTTGTCTTGGCGAAGTGATGAACTGTTATGATATCATTCATGGCCTGGACACAAAGACAAGCCAGCTGCTGGATTTTTTTCGCAAGAAATACAGCGTCTTGCCCATTGAGGGCCATTGTTCGCGGGTGAGCGGATTGGGCCTGGCCAAAGTCCTGTGGGCCGGAGTGGGCTCCGATCATACGCAGCAGACCGTGGCTAGTCTGGCAGAGAAAATCGGAGCCGGAATGTTCCTCGAGATTCAGGAAAAATCTTTGGACCGGGAGAATATCGCTTGTATTGCAGAAAATCAGTTTTATGAGGACATTGCCTTGGTAACCGATGACGTAATGGCCGATAAGCTGATCAGTGAAGGCCATCTCAATCATTTGGTAAAAAAAGCGGCATCCCTGGGAATGCCCATTGAATATGCCATTTACTGTGCCACATATACACCGGCCAGACGGATGCGCTTGATGGATCGGGGTAGCCTTGCTCCGGGTAAACTCGGGGACTTGATTATACTTGATGATTTGAGTCTATTTACCATTAACAGTGTTTATAAACGGGGTGCATTGGTATATCGCGCTGATAAATCCGGTGCGGAGCCGGTTAAAGTCAAGAAATTTCCGAAACGATTTTACCATAGCATTATGAGACAGCCGATTTCGGCAAAGGATCTTCAAATCAAGGCCAAGGTAGTGGAGGGAATGGTCAAGTGCCGGATCATTTCAGTCCAGGACGGAACCACCTCCACGGATGAGCGGATTGCGGAGATTGGTGTCCGGGATGGCTATCTGGATTGGGAGGGTTCGCCTTATTGCCTGATAGCTGTCCTGGAGCGGTATGGCCGGAACGGTAATATCGGCCTGGGCCTGATAACCGGCGATACCATCAAAAGAGGTGCGGTCGCAGCTTCCTATTGCCATGATCATCATAACATCATCGTAGTTGGCAAAAATGCGGCGGATATGGTGATGGCGGTTAATGTGCTCATCGAAAGCCAGGGCGGTTATTTTGCCGTGGAGAACGGGAAAGTGTTGGCCGGTTTGGAATTGCCCATCGCCGGTATTCTTTCCGATAAAGATATGAATACCATTGGCCGGGAACTGGCCGAGGTCACGGCGGCTATGAGAACACTGGGATATAAGCATTACAATCCGGTGATGTCTCTATCCACCAATGGCCTGCCGGTCAGCCCGCTTTTGAAAATCACCGATCGCGGCTTAGTCCGCTTTGATCAAAAGAAAATTGTCGATATTTTTGTGGAGGAATAAAATGGCTTACGATATCACTTTACAGAAGCATATCCGTTGTAAAAAAGGAGATGTGGGTGAATACGCGTTCATCCCGGGCGATCCGGCCCGGGCGGAGCGGATCGCCCGTAGCTTTGACACGTTTGAGAAAATATCCGAAAACCGGGAATATGTAATCTACACCGGGATGAAGGATGGGGTTCGGCTCAGCGTATGTTCCACCGGAATCGGAGGACCTTCCGCTGCCATTGCCATGGAAGAACTGGCGCGGATCGGCGTTCATACCATGGTCCGGGTCGGTTCGGCGGGCGGACGCAGAGAAAATATCCCCGTAGGAAGCGTAGTCGTTGTCAATGCGGCGATCAAGGGCGACGGCACCAGTCTGGCCTATCTACCGGGTATTTATCCGGCGGTGCCCAATATCCAGGTGACACAGGCCCTGATGCAGTCGGCTAAAGAGATCCTAAATCCGGAGCCGTTTTATGTAGGGGTCAGTTTTACCCGGGACGCCTATTATGTGCAAAATCCCCAGTTAAATGAGGCGTTCAAGGATACCGAAGTTGCGGTTGCCGAGATGGAGTGCGCTACGGTATTTACAGTAGGGGCGGTAAGAGGTATTCGCACCGGCGCCATTGTGGGCACTGACTCCAACATCTTCTTAAAGAACCAACTGACTCTGGAAGAAAAAGACCGCCTTTATCAGGAAGCGGAGCGCAAGACCATCGATATCGCCATTGGGGCCGTCCTCCAATTGGCCAGGAGTGATAAGGGCGGAGTTCAGTAATGATGATGAAACCTCCTGTGAACGGGAGGTTTTTTGTTTGATATATAAGTTGAATACTTTGCATGTCTAATTACAACGTATCCCCTATGATTCACATTGCTGATTGTCACTCTTGGGTCTTGAGCCATTCCTCCGAAGGGTCCAGGTATTGGCGATTTTGGGAGCGTGAACTTAAAAAAGCCTCAATTATCGTCCAGCAACCGCTTCTGTCCTTCCAACCCTCTGATTTCTTCAATATCCTGGGTGCATTCCATGCATCCAAGATAATTCCCCTGCTCATCCCGGAGGGCAAAAAATTGGATCAAAATCTTATGGGGTTTTCCCTGGGACCCTATGGGTATGGGTAAATCAATCCAAAACTGGGCTTTGTCGCGTCTTCCACTTTTCATTTCGTTCACAATGGCTTCAACCTTGGCCAGGCTATGCTGTGGATGACAATTGCGGAAATTTAATCCCATGCAAGTCATGGGCCTGTGAAATAAGCGGTTGTCATGTTTGTTCCAACCGACCACTTCGTCATTGGCGTCAATGACGGTAATCTCAAAGGGTATGGTCTCAAACATCGCTTTGACTAAGGATTCTTTTAATTGTTCAAGCATCAGACAGGTCCTCCTGTTTTTTAAGTTTGAAATTTGGTTCTGATTATGCCGCTTTCTCTGTTTTTGCTTTCACGGGTTTATTATAGGATATCCAAAAATGGAAATCAGTATCTGGGGATACAAATGAAACAAAAGCGAACCGGTTTTTGTAGGTTTTTCTAATGACCAGATTATGATTATCCAAATCCCTTTGGATTTTTTCAATATATTTATTTTGCCCCACATCCCCACATATGGCCCAATAGATTGGATGTCAATCTCGGCCGATGGGGGAATGTGGGGATCAAAAATATGAATCCCCTTTATGGTATACCGATAGACTTGACAGGAAGATACCTGAGATGGCCAGCTTTGAACTTTAACCACTTTATAAACGGAAACGGGATAGCGAATTTCAAATCTTATCTGAAAGACAAAAAAATAATTCCGAACAGAATCGATTCATTGAACGACAGAAAGAATGATTTCCGTGACAGAATGAATTCATTGGATTACAAAAAGGAGAATGTATTTAATTTCGTGTTTTTCGTGGTTTAATTGTACGAGGGTCATAGAGACAAGCATTTTTAGACTGATCGAATGAATTCGGAATCCTGGTCTACATCAACCGGTACCCGACGCCCGGTTCGGTGATCAGGTGAACCGGCTGGGATGGATTTTGTTCGATTTTCCGGCGCAGTTGTCCGATGAACACCCGCAGGTAATGGGTTTCCTGTTCATAAGCAGGGCCCCAGATGTCCTTTAATAATTGGGTATTGGTAAATACCCGCCCCGGACTTGAACCCAAAGTTTTTAAGAGGTTATACTCGGTCGGAGTCAATTTGATGGGATGGCCGCCGACGGTGACGATACGTTTGGCCCGATCGATCCGCAGGTCGTTTAAATCCAGGATAGGTTCGTCGGCCTCTTTGGAGGAGCGGCGCAAGGCCACCCGGATCCGGGCCAGAAGTTCACCCATGCCGAAAGGTTTGGTCACATAGTCTTCGGCTCCCGCATCCAGCATGGCGATCTTGGTGTCTTCCTGCTCCCGGACGGAAAGGATAATCACCGGCGCCTTGGACCATTCCCGTAATTGTTTGAGGACCTCCAACCCGTCCATATCCGGTAACCCCATATCAAGAATAATCAGGTCCGGTTTTGACATGACGGCTTCGCTCAAGCCTTCCTGCCCCGATGAAGCTTCGAGCATTTCAAACCCGTGGGCCGTTAAGGCGACCTTCAAAAAACGGCGAATTTGCGGTTCGTCATCGATCACCAAAATGCGCGCCTGGACTTCAGAATGGTCATTACCCATGATTCATCAACTCATTTCCTTCCGGAATCCCCTTGGGAGCGTTGGCGGAGAGGGGTAAGGCAAAAGTAATGGTGGTGCCATGACCGATTTCGCTTTCGGCCCAAATTCTTCCTCCATGAAGCTGGATTATTTCTTTGCAGATCGTCAAACCCAGGCCGGTCCCTTTGACGGTCTGGGAAGTTTTGCCCCGGTAGAACTGGTCAAAGATCGCCTCAATTTCGTTTGAAGGGATTCCTTCCCCCCGGTCGTTCATGGAAACGTGAAGTTCGCTCTGGCTACGCCGGACTTTTAAAGTAAGCCCCATATCAACCGGGGAATATTTGATGGCATTATCCAGCAGATTGACAACAACTTGTTCGATCAGCCCCATGTCGATTTCAATTAAAGGGAGAGCGGGTTCGATATCGATTTGAACGGGACGTTTGCCCAGGGAACGGCGGATATCGTGAAGCGCGATTCCCACGATCTCCTCCATATCGCACCATTCCTTTTTCAATTGGAGCATGCCCTTTTGCAGCCGGGCCATATCAAAAAGATTGCCCACCAGGCGGTTCATTCGCAAAGCTTCCTGTTCAATGGTACGTAACAATTCATCGCGGGCGGCCGTGTCGAATAATTCGCCCTCTTCCAAAAGTCCGGTAATGGCTCCGATAATCGAAGCCAAAGGAGTGCGCAAGTCGTGGGACAAAGAGTTGAACATGGTTAACCATAGCCGCTCCGACTCCCGGAGCAGGTAGGTTTGCTTGGAGGCTTCCGCTAAAGTAATCCGTTTCATCGCCAAAACGATCAGATTGGCGAAGGCCTCAATCAGGTGGTGCTTTTCGGGATCAACGATTTTTTGGTTATGGTTGAAATGGGTTGCAAGGACACCAAAGCTCTGTTCATCGGAGACGAGGGGCATATAAAGGCCTTTGGCTCCATTTAAGGTTTCCGTGCCCCATCCGGCAATCTGACCGTGGTGGTAAACCCAGGTGGCGACCGCCAATTCGTTCTCATTGAGAAATTCCCCAGTGATTTTATCCTGTGAATTTGAAGAGGCTTTGATTTGCAAATTTCCTGATTCATCCGGGAGTAGTATGGCTACTGTGGCATCGACGGATTCCGCGATGCGTTGCGCCGCCATGGCCAGCACTTTTTCCAGGCCTTCGGTGCCGGCAATGTTTTTACTTAAGCTGTAAAGGGCCGAGATCCGGATTTCCCGTTTCCGGGCTTCGTGGGCATGATGGCGCAACCGTCCGGCCAATGTGCCGGTGACGAAGGCTACCGCGTGAAACATGATAAAAGTAAATAAATACCGGATATCCTCCACAGTGAAATGAAGAACCGGGGGTATGAAAAGGAAATCAAAACATAGGGTAGCCAGAAAGGCCCCCAATAATGCGGTATACCGTCCCCATAAAATGGCCGACACCATCACCGGCAGCAAGAACCCCAGCCCGATATTGACCAACCCGAAAATCGGTTCAACCGCTTTACCCAGAACCGTAATCAGGGCCACCATAGTCAGGGTAAGGATGGCCGGCAGCGGTCGGATTTTTGACGGAGCCCGGCGTGGAGCCAAGCGGAGGGAGGGGTTTCTCGAGGGCTCGGAGATGATATGAACACTCAAACCGGTGCTTTGTTTTAAGATTTTGCTGAAGATGGAACCGCGAAAAATTTGGCGGACACTGGAAAGGGCGGGTTTACCGATGAGCAGATGGGTGACATTGCGCCGCCGGGCCAAATGCAAGATTTCGGTGGCGATATCATCGCCGACCACCGTGACAAGCTCAGCCCCTAATTCTTCTGCCAAGCGGAGATTATTGGTTAAAGCAAGTTTTTCTCTTTCACTGGCCACTTCGAGCCGGGGTATTTCAATGTATGCCGCGATCCAGGGCGATTTCAAACTGGCCGCCAGACGGTAGGCCGCCCGCACCAGTTGGGAGGAGAGCGGACTTTCGCTCACACAGACCATAATCCGCTCCGCGGCGGGCCAGGGTCCGGAAATCCCATGGGCCCGCATGTAAGTTTCGAGGTCGGTATCGATATGCTGGGTTGTATAGCGCAGCGCCAATTCCCGGAGCGCTGTCAGATTACCCAGCCGGAAAAAATGAGCGGCGGCGGTCTGGACTTGGGCGGGCACATAAACTTTCCCTTCCGCCAGCCTTTGCAGTAATGCTTCCGGCGGGATATCGACCAGTTTAATTTCCGAGCCCTCCAGGACCCGGTCGGGCACGGTTTCTTTCATGACGACTCCGGTAATCCGGGCCACCACATCATTGAGGCTTTCAATATGCTGGATGTTGAGGGCGGTATAAACATCGATACCCGAGGCCAGCAACTCCTCCACATCCTGATAGCGCCGGGCGTGGAGGGAACCGGGAATATTGGTATGGGCCAATTCATCCACCAGCACAATCCGGGGATGAAGGCGCAAAATCTCGTTCGTATTCATTTCCGGGAAGGTTTTGCCCTGATACACAATAGAACAGGGGGGGATGGCCGGGATTCCCTGAACCAAACTTTGGGTGTCCGCCCGTCCGTGGGTTTCAACCCACCCAATCACCACTTGCTTGCCTTCCAACAAGCGCTCTTTCGCCGCAGACAACATGGCGTATGTCTTGCCGACTCCGGCCGAAGCACCGAGAAAAACGGTTAATTTGCCCCGCTCCGACTGGCGGACCTTGGCCAACAACGCATCGGGATCGGCCCGGGATTCCAAAGGCACCATTGCCAATCAACCTCCATTTTTTAAAGCATCCAGCGCCAAATTGATTTTCAGTACATTGACCCGGGAAGCGCCCAATAATCCTAACAAAGGGGATTCGGTGTGTCTTCGGACCAACCGGCGGATAACCGCTACGGGAAGACTTCTGGCCTTGGCTATCCGGGGAACTTGCAACAGAGCGCTTTCAGGCGAGATATCCGGATCCAGCCCGCTGGCTGAAGCGGTTACCAAATCACCCGGCACGGGAAATTTAGCGGACAGGCCATTTTCCTGGCGAAGTCTCAGGATACGCCCGGCAACGGTCTGAACGAGTTGCTGATTGGTGGGGGCCAGATTGGTACCGCCGGAGGCCAGGGCGTCATAATGAGCGGCTGAAGGGCGGCCGTGAAAGTACTTGGCGCTCTGAAAATCCTGGCCGATCAAAGCCGAACCGATTATTTTATCCTGATTACGGATGAGTGAACCATTGGACCGGTTTGGAAAACAAAGTTGGGCCAGTCCGGTTACAACCAGGGGATAAGCAACCCCGGTTAAAAGGGTCAACGATAAAAATAATAAGAGAGCCCGGTAAAAAATTTTCCACATCGGAAACACTTTCCCTTCCATGTTTTATGAAAAGAGTCCAATCATCATATCAATCAACTTAATGCCGACAAAGGGAACAACCAGTCCCCCCAAGCCATAGATGAACATGTTTCTCCGCAACAACTCACCGGCTCCCAAGGGGCGGTAAGCCACTCCTTTGAGGGCCAGGGGCACCAGGGCGATGATAATGAAGGCATTGAAGATCACGGCAGCCAGGATGGCGCTTTCAGGATTTTTCAGCCCCATGATATTCATTTTATTGAGCAAGGGGTGGGTCCCGGCGAACATCGCCGGGATGATCGCGAAATATTTGGCTACATCATTGGCGATGCTGAAAGTGGTCAGCGAGCCCCGGGTCATCAACAATTGTTTCCCGATACCGACGACTTCAATAAGCTTGGTGGGATTGCTGTCGAGATCAACCATGTTACCGGCTTCCTTGGCCGCTTGGGTACCGCTGTTCATGGCGACTCCCACATCGGCCTGGGCTAAAGCCGGAGCGTCATTCGTCCCATCGCCGGTCATGGCAACCAGATGCCCTTGGGTTTGATATTCCCGAATTCGTTTGAGTTTCGTTTCCGGAGTCGCTTCGGCCATAAAATCGTCCACCCCGGCTTCCGCGGCAATAGCGGCAGCAGTTAAAGGATTGTCGCCGGTGATCATTACGGTTTTAATGCCCATTCGGCGCAGCTCGGCAAAGCGTTCCTTGATTCCGCCTTTAACGACGTCTTTTAAATAAATCACACCCAGAACCTTATTATTTTCGGCAACCACTAAAGGGGTTCCGCCTTCTTTGGCAATCTTGTCGGCGCTTTTTTGGACTTCGGGAGGGACTTCCCCGCTCTGGCTTTTCACATAGGCCATAATGGCCTCGGTGGCCCCTTTACGGATTTCCCGGTTGTTTAAATTGACTCCGCTCATCCGGGTTTGAGCGCTGAAGGGCACAAAGACCGCTCCCAGCTTCGTTAGATCCCGTTGCCGGATGTTATATTTTTCTTTTGCAAGGATGACGATACTCCGGCCTTCCGGGGTCTCATCCGATAAAGAAGCGATTTGGGCGGCATCGGCCAGATCCTCCCCGGTGATCCCCGGAGCGGGAATGAATTCGGTCGCCATCCGGTTCCCCAGGGTAATGGTTCCCGTCTTATCGAGCAGCAACACATCGACATCGCCCGCCGCTTCCGCGGCCCGCCCGGAAAGGGCGATCACGTTCCTTTTCAACAACCGGTCCATACCGGCGATGCCGATAGCGGAAAGGAGTCCGCCGATGGTGGTGGGGATCAGGCACACTAACAAAGCCGCCAGGGCGGTAACGGACGGCGAAGCCCCCGAATAAATGGCCAAAGGTTCCAAAGTCACCACAGCCAGTAAAAAGATGATGGTCAGGGCCAGCAACAAAATGGTCAGGGCGATTTCATTGGGGGTTTTTTGACGTTTGGCACCCTCGACAAGATGAATCATCCGATCCAAAAAGGTTTCGCCGGGATCGGCGGAGATCCGCACCTTGATCCAGTCCGACAACACTTTGGTACCGCCAGTAACCGAGCTGCGGTCACCTCCGGCCTCACGGATCACCGGAGCCGATTCGCCGGTGATGGCGCTTTCATCCACTGAGGCAATGCCTTCAATCACTTCGCCGTCACCGGGAATGATGTCTCCCGGTTCCACCAAAACCAGGTCGCCCTTACGCAGTTCAGCAGCGGAAATGTGGACTGTTTTATTACCTTCAATTTTTTTGGCAATGGTTTCACTGCGAGTCTTGCGTAAGGCTGCCGCTTGAGCTTTACCGCGACCTTCAGCCAGGGCTTCGGCGAAATTGGAGAACAGCACGGTCACCCAGAGCCAAAGAGTGACTTGAATGTTGAAACCAAATCCGGCATGCTGGTGGGTCCAGAGGTTAGCGATGATTGACAAGGACAGCATAGCCGCTAAAACTTCCACTACGAACATGACCGGATTTCTCCAAAGGGTTTTGGGACTCAATTTGACAAAGGATTCTTTGACAGCCTGCCAGACCATGGCCTGGTTCAGGCTTTTGGGAGCTTGTTTTTCATGGTTCATTTTGTTTCCCCCATTCTTAAGAACTGTTAGGAATGTTTTTTAAAAGCTTTTTCCGGCATTCATCACCAAGTGTTCAATGATGGGGCCCAAGGCTAAAGCCGGAAAAAAGGTTAATGCACCGACAATCAGAATCGTTCCAATCAAAACACAGGTAAAAAGGAATCCTCCGGTTTGGAAGGTTCCCGGGCCGGACGGGATGATTTTTTTACCGGCCATGGAACCGGCAATGGCTAGTACCGGCAGGATGACTCCAAAGCGGCCGATGAACATCGCCGAAGCCAGCATCAGGTTGTAAAATAACGTGTTGGCGTTTAACCCCGCGAAAGCGCTGCCGTTATTGCCCGCAGCCGAAGAAAAGGCATACAAAATCTGGCTTAAGCCGTGAGGCCCCGGGTTGGTAACCGACCCCAAACCGGCGCGGGTTACCGCTGCGATGGCACTGCCGACCAGGATTAATGCGGAGGGGATTACCATCCCCAGCACGGCCATTTTAATTTCGGCGCTTTCGATTTTTTTACCAAGGTATTCGGGAGTCCGGCCCACCATCAATCCGACGATAAAGACCGCCAAAATAACAAAGATCAGGATGGAATAAAGACCGGCGCCCACGCCGCCGAAGACTACCTCGCCCAGCATGATTTGAAACAGGGGGACGAATCCGCCCAGGGGTGTGAGACTGTCATGCATGGTATTGACTGCTCCGCATGAGGTGGCGGAGGTGGCCGCGGCAAACAGTACGGAACCGGCGATACCAAAGCGGACTTCTTTTCCCTCCATCGCGCTGGACCCTCTAAGGCCAAAGGCGGCAATTTGGGGATTGCCCACCGCTTCACTCCAGTAAGCGATTCCTAAACTCACCAAAAATAACAGCAGCATTGCTCCAAGGATGGCATGGCCTTGCCTGCCCTCACCGGCCATATGGCCGAAAGTGAAGGTCAAAGCGATTGGAATCAAGAGCAAGGCCATGATTTCCAGAAGGTTGGTGAAAGGGGACGGATTTTCAAAGGGATGGGCCGAATTGGCGTTGAAAAATCCGCCGCCGTTGGTTCCCAGTTCTTTAATGGCTTCCTGGGAAGCCACCGGACCCATTGGAAGGGTCTGGACTTTTCCTTCCACTGTTTGAACAGCCATAGCATGGTAAAAGTTTTGAATCACCCCTTGGGATGTCAGGATAACGGCCAGTATCAGGGATAAGGGAAGCAAAATCCAGACCACGGAACGGGTCAGATCCACCCAAAAATTGCCGATAAAACGGCAGGTCTTCCGGGTAATCCCCCGGATCAGGGAGATGGCGACCGCCATTCCGGTGGCCGCCGAAAGGAAATTTTGCACAGTCAGGCCAAGAGCCTGGGTCAAGTAACTGAGGGTACTTTCGCCGGAATAAGCCTGCCAGTTGGTGTTGGTTACAAAACTAACCGCCGTATTCAATGCCAAAACTCCGGGAACTGAGTTGAAGTGTTGAGGATTAAAAGGCAGGACCCCTTGAATCCGCTGGAGTATGAAAAGAAATAGGATGCCAAGGATGTTGAAGGATAACAATGCCAGAGCATAGTGCTTCCAATCCATTTCCTGCCCGGGATCAATGCCGGCCATCCGGTAGAGTAAGCGCTCCACCGGACGCCCCAAGGGATCCATCCAGGTCCGTTCCCCGCCAAAAATCTTGGCGATATAACGGCCCAGGGGCCACGCCAGGATCAGAGTAACCGCTAAAATCAAGAGCATTTGTAAGATGTCCATTATCAATCACAACTCCTCCGCCTTTACTAGAGCATAAACCAGATATATTAATAAACCTACCGCCACCACGGCTCCGGCAATTAAGTCCATTTTTTAACCCCCCGGTTTTGTTTATTATCGATAGATTTCTCACTCCATCAAGAGATTAAACGGGATTCAATACTTTTTACCGTCTCTAATTTATTGGGTCCGGCCGTTGTTTGTGCAATCAGGAATGATAGTCAAAATAGATTTTGATCATGAATGACACGGCCGCAAAAATAGCATAAAGGCCGACATCCGCTAAAAAATCCTTCATATGCACCACCTCTGATATCGATGTTTGCATGAACTTTGGTCTTATTATAAAGCGATTTGGGGTCAAAGGGGTGTAAAGAAGGGGAGGATGAGCGTAAAGAAATCGTAAAGACTATTTTTTAAGAGGATAAGTCGTTTCAAAATGGTTGAAGCCTTTCAGCTGGGAGGGGAATGGGGAGTAAGCTCTTTATATTGGGTATTGTATTGATTTATCGATTTTTGTTCCGATTCGGGTGTCCCTTCATAGGCTCAACCGGTTTTTGTTTTCCCGCGATAAATTTGGGAATTCAAAAATCGCGGGTTTTTCTAATTACAATTAGTTATTCTTGGTATATATTTACAACAAGTAAGATTAATGATAATATTATGACATCGTTGTACAGTTCTTGAATTAACAAAAAATGTTTACCTATGGTTCACCTTCAGCCCATTTGCGGGGCAACAGTAAATTTGCCGAAATATAACAATCTAAGGTATTGGCAGAGCTTTGTCAAAATGATTGTTTGAGAATGAATCACTCATTATATTATTTCTCTCAAAAAAGATAAATAAGGAGGAACGCTAATGAACACCGAAAAAGTAATTCGTGTGATGCTAGGTTTTTTCGCCGTATTTTTGGCCTTTTTATGTTCAGCCGTCATGGTCAGTGCAAAGGCTCAACAGACCGAAACGATGGTCCTCCCGGAAAGAATCGATTGGAAGAGCGAATTGATTGTCAATCCCGGCAAAGGTTGGGCTATTTATGGCAACGATGACAGTATGGAACCATTTATCAATCAAACGGAGGATACATGGAACGCGGCCGGCATCGGTTATGTTCGTTTCAATTGGAGCACGCTTGAGCCCATGGAAGGTGATTATCAGTGGCAATACATCGACAAAGCGATAGCCGATTGTAAAACTCACGGAAAAAAATTGGCGTTTGGAGTCATGCCCAGCAATGGTTTCGCTTCTAGTTTGTATGTGACGCCGAAATATGTATTTGATGCGGGAGCCGCCAGCTATTATATGCAATCCACCGATGTACCCGGCCACTTTGAGCAGATCCCGGTTTGGAATGATCCCGTTTACCTCCAAAAACTTGAGAAATTTATGAGGGCATTGGCGGAAAGATACGATGATAACCCGGATATCGCCTATATGGATATTCGGAGTTATGGCAATTGGGGAGAGAACCATGTCATGGGATTTATTGATCCCAATAACATTATCACAATGAAGACGATCACCGCATGGGAATATCAAAACCTTCATCTGCAAATGTATCGAAATCTTTTTAAACATCTTCAATTAGTTACCGCCAATTCGGATACGGATAATCTTAATTCTGCCTTTTATTGGGGCATTGATCAAGGAATTGCAGGCCGTAACGACGGCGCCATCGCTGATCGAAGCGGGGCAGGTAAACTATGGAAGTATCGTAATAAACTACCCGCCATCCTGGAATTCTGTTCCTCTTATCCTAAAATGCGCGATAAAGGCATCTGGCAGGATGATTATCTCTACCAAGATATTGCGACTTCCTGTGCAACCTATGTCAGTATGGGTCAATATGGCGATACGGCTGAGTTTTATCGAGAGAAACATGATATTTTGGTCGAAACCGGCAACCGCATGGGATATTATTTTGTTCTGGAAAAGGCTATTTATAACTTACAAGGCATGAACTCATCAGCCAACCTGATGTTACAATGGAGAAACAAGGGAGTTGCGCCGATATTCATCCCCGCCCACGTGGCAGTGGCATTGCTTGATCCCACAACCGGGGATGTGGTGGAGAAAAAATGGTTGGAGAAGTCCAACCCGCAACAATGGTTACCTGGCCAATCCATAACCGAAAACCTCTCCTTCTCCTTCACGAACCACCTGGGTACATACAAACTGGCCATTGGTTTATTTACGGATGAAAGCCTTGAAAAGCCCGACATTAAGCTTGGGATCAAGGGGCAAAATCCAATGGGATGGTACGTTCTCTCCGATATGCCGATATGTGATCCAAACTTTGTCCGAAGAAAAGGCGATCAGTTGGTGATTGGCCCCGAGGATGCACCCATCAGGCTCCAAGGAGTGTCTTTCGGCAACGAGGTTTGGAATAACGCGTCAACGCCTCCGGTCGCGCATCATAATGAGTTGGATTACCAGCGTGTTAAGGATATGAATATGAATGCCATCCGGTTTTATCTGAACTATCAATTGTTCGAGGATGATAGCCAACCCTATCAATATAGGCAAAGTGGATGGGACTGGCTGGATCAGAATATCGCCTGGGCCAAAAAATATGGAGTTTATCTTATTCTCAATATGCATGTCCCTCAAGGCGGTTATCAATCCAATTTAGGCGGCGCTGCGCTTTGGACTGAGCAGCAGAACCAAAAGCGGTTAGCGGCGCTCTGGAAGGCCATTGCTCAAAGATATCGAGGGGAGACAAGAATTGCGGGTTACGATATTCTTAACGAACCGATTCCGGCAGGACCGGCATGGCAATGGGAGAACCTCGCCAATCAGATCGTGTATGCGATCCGCTCGGTTGATTCCAATCATCTGGTTATCGTGGAACGCACGAACGGTACCTATAATTCCTGGAGCAGCGATGTGAACTTTTTCCTGATCGATGATGATAACGCCATGTATACGTTCCATTTTTATGAGCCGATTCCCTATACCCTACAGAATACTCCTTGGACTGGACTAGGGGAGGGCGGCGCATATCCGGGATATGAAACCGGAGCCATAACATATCCTTCCGATCTTATTTGGGCCGAAGCGGCATTTAATTGCCCGACGGTACCCCCAGGCGATACGGACTGGACCTATTATTCCGGAGATTTATACAAGGTAACGGACCCCGGTATTTTCTCGGGAAAACCGGCTTTTATGGCGGCGAACCTGCCGGGTACGGTCAGCTTTGATAGTTTAGTGATTGAAGAGTATGATGAGAATATGAATTATCTCCGAAAAGTCGTTGAAATCCCCTCAATGGCGATGATGGATTGGAATCTATGGAGCGCCGACGGCAGTGGCTATTTTGCAGGCGCATACGATAGCTTAGATCCGGTGCATACAAGGTGTTTGTTTGTCCAACAGACTACAGGGGATGCCAACCTTTATTCGGACCGGTATCGGTTTCCGGTCATCGATGGCCATTATTACAAAGTCAGCGGTTGGGCAAAGGGTAGAAATGTCAGTCCTGGCAGCGTTTGCCGCTTTAGAATCGACTTCGAAAAAAGCGTTTCCGGACAGATGCCCCCTCGGCGCAACAAGACACTCTTGGAAACGGGTCTGCAGAAGTTTTTATCCTTCGGTTTGATTAACAATGTACCGCTTTTTGTCGGCGAATTCGGCGTAAACCGGGACTGTTTCGCTGAAAACAAGGGTGGTGTGCAATGGGTCGGGGATATGGTGGATTTGCTAAAGAAATATGGGGTTAATTTCACCTACCACGCTTATCACGAATACTACATGGGGATTTATTCTAACGAGGGTTTACCTGATGAGGCTTTCGGCAATCAGCCTCTCATTGACGTCTTCCGGACAAAACTGGATCCAGCCAAAGCAGAGCAGATGATTATCAGTTCACCGGTTGATTGGGCGAGTATTTCACTCGATAATGGGGGCGTTGTGAGTAACAACGTCTGGAATAAGGCAGCCGCCGCGGGTGAAGGCGGACAGCGAATCTTTTTAAAAGAGGTCGCGGGGGAAAAGGTCTTCGGTTGGCAGTGGATATGGCCCGATTCTAACAATATTCTCGCATATCCGGAGGTTGTTTACGGGGATAAACCTTGGGATGCCCAGACCGGAAGAATTGCCGGGCTGCCTTTCCTGGCCGGTACGAAGAGTATAACGGTTAACTTCGATGTCGATCTTTTCACTACAGGCAAATGTAATATGGACTTGACACTGATGGTGGTTTCAGGATTGCCGGCGTCCGTTGCGAATATTATCGATCAGATTTCGATCTGGACTTATAACCGCGGGGTCACGCCGTATGGCGATAAAATAGGCTTAATTACGGTTAACGGTATCGATTATGATGTTTATATAACATATAAATCAAGTACAACAGGATATAATTACATCTTGTTCGTGGCCCGGCAATGGGTTTTAAAGGGCCCGCTTGAGCTCGACCCATTTACCGATTATCTTTTGGATAGGGGGATTATTAGCCGAAATCAGTATATAACCAGTATAGAATTGGGGAACGATCTGGTCCAGGGCGCCGGAATGGTTGAAGTTCGTAATTATCAGGTCATCGTTCAATAGTTCGCTCCACCGTGAACGGTAGGGCTAGAAGGAATAAAAACAATCGAAAGCCCTTTTAGGGCTGGGTAATGCTTCGAAGATGTTTTGAAGATGCTCCGAAGAACAACCGAGCCCGGCAAAGGCCGGGGTTTCGAATGATTTTAAAACATAGCCCAGAACTTCAGGTCTGGGCGGACAGAATGAGCGATGGATAATTGGCGGAAGACGATTTCACCCGGGCGTCCAATCATCCGCTCCACCGTGAACGGTGGGGCTAGAAGGAATAAAACCAATCGAAAGCCCTTTTAGGGCTGGGTAATGCTTCGAAGATGTTTTGAAGATGCTCCGAAGAACAACCGACCCCGGCAAAAGCCGGGGTTTCGAATGATTTTAAAACATAGCCCAGAACTTCAGGTCTGGGCGGACAGAAGGGGCGATAGATAATTGGCGGAAGACGATTTCACCC
>JAEXDA010000018.1 GCA_023401925.1 Bacillota bacterium | reverse complement strand
TTTATTGTGTATTGCACACAATCTGGCCAAAAAAGCAATTCTTGTGGTTGGATGAGATTATTCTTTTTTCAAAGTACAATTTTTTTCTTTTAACAATTGTCTGGTTTCTGCTTTTGGGACAGCCCCGCGGGTGAGGTTGGATAGGCCAAAAACCGACCTCACCCCCGGCCCCTCTCCGGAAGAAGTAGTTCAGGGGGTTGATTCACGGAGAGGGGAGAACGGGCGAAACTTTACCAAACCCTCTCCTTGAACCGGCGTCTTTGATCGTCATCGAAAGGAGAGGGTGCGCCTTCCAACGAAGGCGCGGGTGAGGTTGGATAGGCCAAAAATCGACCTCACCCCCGGCCCCTCTCCGGAAGAAGGTGATTCAGGGAGTTGGTTCACGGAGAGGGGTGAACGGCCGAAACTTAATCAGGTTCTTCATCTTGACACTGCCTGTCTGAGAGAGTAATATCTATTTATACAACTTCGGGAGGGTTATGATGAACGAGGATATCAAAGAAGTCCTTTTCGATAAAGAGTTTATCGGGAAAAGGGTTCAAGAAATAGGCCGGGAGATTTGCCGGGACTACAGCGGTAAAGATTTGGTGTTGGTGGGTATTTTAAAAGGGGGAGTCCCTTTTTTGGCCGATCTGATACGGGCCATCGATATGCCGCTGGAGTATGACTTGATGGCGGTTTCCAGTTACGGCGCTTCCACCAAGTCCAGCGGAGCGGTGAAGATTTTGAAGGATTTGGATATGGGCATCGAAAACCGGGATGTAATCATTGTTGAGGATATTATTGATACAGGTTTGACTCTTCATTATTTATTGGAAAATTTGCGCTCGCGGCGTCCAAGCAGCTTGAAGGTGGCCACGATGCTGGACAAGCCCAGCCAGAGAAAAATGCATATTCAGCCGGATTATAACGGTTTTGAAATACCCAATGTGTTTG
Source organism: Bacillota bacterium (assembly GCA_023401925.1). Lineage (GTDB taxonomy): Bacteria > Bacillota > UBA4882 > UBA8346 > UBA8346 > UBA8346. Next base: position 15,818 of record JAEXDA010000018.1, on the reverse strand, counting down.
TGGTGGGATATGGGCTGGATTATGCCGGAAAATATCGTAATCTTCCCTATATCGGGATTTTAAAAGAAGCAGTCTATCAAAAATAAAAACGGCAATTTGTGAGATTAGCCGCAATTAATAGAGGAACTGGCTCTTTCGAGGGGTTGCAGTTCTTTTTTATTGGCTTGGATTGGCAGCATAATCATAATATAGGTAAAAAGGATTTTAGATAAAGATGTCTAATACATGTCCATAGAAATATGTGACCAGGGGGGCTGATGATGTTTCATTTTTTGTTAACGCAACACATTTTTTTGACCATACTCGACCTCTTTCTGGTGCTTATGGTTGGTTTTCAGTTATTTAAAATGATGCGGGGCACCAAAGGTTTTCTTTTTTTAAATGCGCTGATTATCATCTTTGTTGTTTATGCCTCCAGCAAATATTTTCATTTGGTGATGTTCAGCTGGCTGCTTGAACAGCTTATGTTAATTTTGATGGTTGCGTTGCCGATTATTTTCCAAAATGAATTAAAACAGGTTTTAGAAACTTTAGGCAGCCGGAATCCGATCATTAAATGGTTTATCAAGCCCCCGGTGATAGCGGTTGGAAGCATCGATATTGTTGCGGATGCGTTAGATAGTCTGTCTGCCGAGAAGGTTGGGGCGTTAATCGTTTTTGAGCGGGAAAATCCCTTGATTATCGTCAAGGAGTCAGGCTCATACATTGATACGGAATTGACCAAAATAATGATTAGACAAATTTTTTATCCCAACTCCCCTTTACATGATGGGGCGATATTGATTAAAGGAAGCCGGATTCAGTCGGCGGGGTGTTTTTTGCCGCTGGATAATCAATTGACCCTTCCTCAGGAACTTGGCAGCAGGCACCGGGCAGGCTTGAGTTTATCGGCTCAGACCGACGCTTTAGTGGTGATTGTATCGGAAGAAACCGGCAGTATTGCTCTGGCTTGTAACGGGACTTTAGAACCCGGTTATAGCAGCGAGCGTCTAAAATACCGTTTAAAAGAGTTGATTCAACCGGCTCAAACCAAAGTCCCCATGGAGAAAAAAGTTTCTGTGAAGAAAACCGAGGTTTAATCGATGTGGTTAAAGTATAACCAACTGAAGATCGGTCTTGAGGTTCCGGAAGATCAGCTTAATAGCAAGCTAGCATCACGATTGGAGATTCCGGTCGGCAGGATTAAGAATCTTACGATTCAACACAAATCGTTGGATGCGCGCCATAAAAACGAGATTTTCTTCATTTACACCCTGCTTTTTGAAACCGATTATAACGAGTATGAACTAGAGCCGGTATTAAAATGCCACCCCAATTTGACTGTGGCGCAGTCACTGTCACTGCCTTCCATTCCCGAATCCGATGTTCTTCCCGGTGCATTCCGGAAGAAAATACAGTGTCCATCGAGACCGGTTATTGTTGGGGCGGGGCCAGCCGGTCTTTTTGCCGGACTAAAACTTTCCTCCTTTGGCTTACGGCCGATTATCATCGAACGCGGAGATGGACTGACCGAACGAATCGCGAAAGTGAATCTTTTTTGGAAAGAAAGGGTTCTCGACCCCAATTCCAATATCCAATATGGGATAGGCGGAGCCGGGACATTTTCCGATGGCAAATTGATGACGCGGGTTAAGGATCCCGCTTTGTCTCAGATATTACAATGGATGGTGAAATGTGGAGGGCCTCCGGAGATACTTTACTGGCAGTATCCTCATATCGGCACCGATTTGCTGCGGGAAGTTGTAACCAAGTTACAAGAGAGAATCATAGACTATGGAGGAGAAATCCGTTTCCGGAGCTGTTTGACGGATTTTCGATTAAGCGGAAACCGTCTGCAATCCCTCACAATCAACGATCAAACTATCATTGAAACCGACAAGGCGCTTCTGGCCATTGGGAATAGTTCCCGGGACACCTACGAACTTTTGGTTCGAAAAGGCCTCCGTTTGCTCCCGAAGCCTTTTGCTGTCGGCCTCCGGATCGAACACCCCCAGGATTTGATTAATAAAGCCCAGTATGGTCAGTGGGCCGGGCATCCCCGGTTGGGTCCGGCTGAATATCATGTGACTTATCAGCATCCCTCCACCGGCCGGGGGGTTTATAGCTTTTGCATGTGTCCTGGCGGTGTTGTGGTGGGCGCCGCCTCGGAAAAGGAAGAGCTGGTCACCAACGGCATGAGCTATCAAGCACGGGATAGTGGCATTGCCAATGCGGCGATTATCGTAACCGTCGGCCTGAAGGATTTTGGCTATTTGTCCGAAAAAGACTCGGTCTTATCCGGGATTGATTTTCAACGAAATTTGGAGCGAAAGGCCTTCCAACTGGGAGGGGCTGATTATTCAGCCCCGGTTCAAAAAGTAGGCGATTTTTTACATCAAACGTGTTCGCAAGGATTTTCCCAATTAAAACCCAGCTATTTACCGGGTTATTTTCCGGCTAATTTGTGGAATTTGTTGCCTCATGATATTTGTGAGGCTATCGCCGACGGAATCTTGTTTTTCGGCCGGAAGATCAAGGGATTTGATTGGCCGGAGGCTGTCTTAACGGGAGTTGAGACCAGAACATCCGCTCCAGTAAGGATTCTGCGGGATGAGTCCCGGGAAGCCCAAAATATAACGGGAATTTACCCGGTCGGGGAAGGCGCCGGTTATGCCGGGGGCATTATCAGCTCGGCCCTAGATGGTTGGAAAACGGCGGAAGTAATTATAAATAAGCTTGAAAATTAGTTATTTGACATCATTTTAGGAGGAATAGAAATGGCGCGATTGTTCGGCACGGATGGAGTCCGGGGAGTGGCCAATCAAAGCTTGACTGCTGAACTAGCTTTTGGGCTTGGACAAGCAGCAGGGCTTTACTTTAAAGGGAATGGAGATTCAGACGAACGCCCTAAAATCATTATCGGGAAGGATACCCGGGTATCCGGAGATATGTTGGAGGCTGCCTTGGCGGCAGGAATTACCTCAGTGGGCGTGGATGTGATCAAACTTGGCATTATCCCCACACCGGGCGTTGCTTTTTTATGCCGTAACCTAAATCCTCAGGCGGGTGTGATGATTTCAGCTTCCCATAATCCGGTGGAGGATAACGGAATCAAGTTTTTCGATCACCAGGGTTTTAAGTTAACCGATGAAGTTGAGGATAAGATTGAGGATATCTACAGGCGCCAGTTGAGAAATTTGCAATTGCCGGTGGGGGTTGGAGTGGGACGGATTAGCGATTCCCACGAGAGCGTCCATCTGTACGAGGAGTTTTTGGCAAACAGTATCGATGTTGATTTGAAAGGATTGCGGGTTGTCGTTGACTGCGGATTCGGAGCTTCGTATGATCTGGCGCCGAAGGTTTTAAAGAGGCTGGGCGCAGAGGTTATCCCGCTTCATGCCATTAACGACGGCAGCCGCATTAATGTGAAGTGCGGTTCTACCCACCCTGGCATTCTCCAGAAAGAAGTCATCGCCAGCGGGGCCCATGTCGGTATCGCCCATGACGGAGATGCCGACCGGGTGATTGCGGTGGATGAGAAAGGGCGTCTGGTGGACGGGGACCAAATTATCACTGTTTGCGGCCTGGACTTGTTGAAACGCGGCGCGCTCCGCAACCGGAAAGTAGCCGTGACGGTTTATTCGAATTTAGGGTTGGTCCAGGCATTCAGAAAAAACCAGGCCGACGTGGTGATTACGGCTAACGGCGACCGTTATGTATTGGAAGCTCTCCGGGAAAACCAATTGGTCTTGGGTGGAGAGCAATCGGGTCATATTATATTCCTGGAGAAAAATACCACCGGGGATGGAATTTTAACCGCCTTGCAATTGCTGGCTGTGGTGGTCCATTCCAAAAAGAAGTTATCGGAATTATCCTCGCAAATGGAGCGTTTCCCGCAGGTCCTTGAAAATATTCGGGTAGCCAAAAAAGAGGGCTGGGATAACAATCCCCAAATTAAGGATGCCGTGAGTGAGGCTGAAGAGGCACTGAAAGGTGAGGGTCGGGTGTTTGTCAGGGCTTCCGGGACCGAACCTTTGATCCGGGTGATGGCGGAAGGTCCTGATGAGGATCAGTTGAAACAATGGGTCGGCAGGATTGCCGGCGTCATCCAGAAGGAACAAGGGTGAACCGGAGTTACAAATTCACAGCTATCGGCGGATTGATTTTTGTATCCGCCGATTGAACATTGTGGGAATTTTTTGTTACGGAACCATCAAAGCCGGCGGTTCATCAGATATCCAGGTTCCCGCTCCAAGGGATCGCAGACTGGGAAGAATTTGCGGCCGATTCGAATATTTATTTTTCGGCGGTTTTGTGCTACAATGATCTCATATTTAACAAAAGGAGGGTAGGGTGTACCACTATTTTAAAAGGGGATGAGAATGAAGTAAAAGGGCATAGCAAAAATATGATGATTTAGCGCCAGGACCCTGAATTGAATCTTTGCGGTCGGTTGAGAAAACCATTGGATTCGGGGTAGACGAGGAGAGGGATCTCGGAAATGGAATGTATTTTCCGCAAGTAATGCGTGCATTTCATGAATCGGCGGGTGACCTCCGGTGAAACACCATCGTTAAAGGCCTGACAAATCCGGCAGCAATGCTTGGGACAATAAGGCTTTAGTGAATTGAATATTGATCTGCTTTCACAAGCAGATTGGCCATAAAAGAAGAGTTTAAAACGAGTCTCTTTGATGAAGGGATTAGTGTAATTATTTTTAACTTCGGTTCATGAGAACAATTGCGGCAAAACCTTTCGTTTGTTCTCCACCTAAAGTGGGAGAGTAAGCGATGCCTTTGGGGGCAAAATTCTTTCAGGCGCGGTAGAGCCTTCGAACTTTATGAGTTCGCGGTTGCTTTTTCTATGTACTATTTTCCCGCTTCTGAGAGGAAGGGTTCGTGTTCCGTGGAATATGCGCGTTAGGTCAATATAGGCTTGGATTTTTTCGCGTTGTTCGATAACGAAGTATAAACTTTTGTTGAAAAGTATAGATTTTCTGCAGGTTTGAAAGAATTTGGCGTACAAAATCCATGCAGGTATCTACGGGTGGTTATAACAATACGCGGGGATGTTATTGCCATACGTCAACTTATGCTGGAAGTTTGCCTTAACCTTAATGCGGGGCAAAACATTTTTAACGAAATATATTTTATGAAAGCCGATCTTCTGTGAAATTTTTAGGAAGATCGGTTATTTTATGATCAGGAGGAATTTATCATGTGTGGTATTGTTGGATATATTGGAGAACAAGAGGCGGTTCCGGTTTTATTGTCGGGTTTGAAACGTTTGGAATACCGGGGATATGATTCCGCGGGGGTTACCATCTATAATCAGGGAAAATTGAATTCCTGCAAGACGGTGGGGCGGCTGAATAAAATCGAGGAAAAACTGGCCGAGATCAAATTAATGGGGACCCTGGGAATCGGCCATACAAGATGGGCCACTCACGGCCGGCCTTCGGAACGGAATGCCCATCCGCATTACGACTGCAATCAAAAGATCTCGGTGGTTCATAACGGCATTATTGAGAATTATATGGGCCTCAAGGAATGGTTGCAGGAAAAGGGGCATATCTTCAATTCGGAAACCGATACCGAAGTATTACCTCATTTAATTGAAGAGTATTACCAGGGAGATTTGGCGACCGCCGTCCGGAACGCCCTGGCGAAAGTGGAAGGTTCCTTCGCCCTGGTGGTGATCTGCGATGAAAACCCGGATCAAATCGTGGTGGCCCGGAAGGCCAGCCCTTTGATTATCGGTCTTGGAAAGAAGGAGAATTTTGTGGCCTCCGACATTCCGGCAGTGCTTTCTTATACCCGGGAGATTTATATTTTGGAAGACGGGGAAATGGCGGTCATCACCGCGGAGGAAGTAAAGGTTTCCGATTTCAATGGTGGCGAGCGCCACAAAGACGTTTATCATGTGGAGTGGGATATTTCTGCGGCTGAAAAGGGCGGGTACGAGGACTTCATGATCAAGGAGATTCATGAACAGTCCAAGGCAGTACGGGATACTTTGGCCGGCAAGGTTGATCAAGTGGAAATGAAAATTCAGTTGCCGGAGGTTAAATTGGAAGCCCGGGAAATCGTGGATCTGGAGAAAATCCAGATCGTGGCCTGCGGTACGGCCTATCACGCCGGGATGGTCGGTAAATATCTCATTGAAAAGTTGGTTAGGATTCCGGTGGAGGTGGAAGTGGCCTCGGAATTCCGTTACCGGGACCCGATGATCAGTCCGAAATCTTTGACGGTTATTATTTCTCAATCCGGTGAGACTGCCGATACTTTGGCGGGTCTGCGGGAAGCCAAACGGCTGGGTTCGCGGGTGCTGGCCATCACCAATGTGGTGGGTAGCTCGGTGGCCCGGGAGGCCGATGACCTGATCCTGACCATGGCCGGTCCGGAAATAGCGGTTGCCTCCACCAAGGCTTATACGACCCAGTTGTTATCGTTGTATTTATTAGCCATCTACCTGGCGCAACACCGGGGAACCATTTCCCAAAACGAGCGGGTCGGCATGGTGGAAGCGATGGTGCATTTGCCCAGACAAATCGATAAAGTCTTAAATACCGAGACCAAAATCAAAGAATTCGCCGAGGACTTCAAGGGGTGTGAGGATATTTTCTTCATCGGCCGGGGGCTGGACTACGCGGTATCTCTGGAAGGAGCATTGAAGCTGAAGGAAATTTCATACATCCATGCCGAGGCTTATGCCGCAGGAGAGCTGAAACATGGCACCCTGGCATTGATTGTGGAAGGGGTACCGGTTTTCGCCCTGGCGACCCAGCCGGAACTGTATGATAAAATGATCAGCAATATTAAAGAGGTTAAGGCCAGAGAGGCAACGGTAGTGGCTTTGGCGGTGGCCGGCGATCACGAGATCGCTAAGTCGGTGGATTACGTGATTCATATCCCGGTGACCCATTCCATGTTGACCCCGATTCTGTCGGTGGTGCCGCTACAATTGTTCGCCTATTACGCGGCCAAAGCCAGAGGGTGCGATGTCGATAAGCCGAGAAATTTGGCGAAGAGCGTGACGGTGGAGTGAGATAGAGGTAGCCTTGAAATTTGTCCGTTTGATGAGGTTAAAAAAGTTCGTAACCTTTAAATAAAGCTGAAGGGCTATCGTGCGAGCAAAGCACAATAGCTCTTTTTTATTTTCTAAGAAAATAAGCGGGATCCAATAAAAAAACGATTGACATATGCATATATGCACATATATAATATAATAGGAGGGAAAAAATGGGAAATGAATTTAACCCCTTAGAATCAAATAATTATATTCAAGATAGTATTGATTTTGATTTTTATAAAGCATTGTTTGATCCGGTAAAAAGTGAAATCATCGTTTTCCTCGCCAGTCATGGCAAAAAAAATATCAGTGAAATCGCGGAAAACTTTACCCAAGATCGGTCGGTTATTTCAAGGCACTTAGAGTTATTAAATCGTTTGGGAATCGTTAGCAAAACCAAAGTCAATCGGTATATTTTTTATGAGCTCAATTGTAACTTGATCATTGACAAATTTGAAGAAACCACTCAAAACCTTAAACGGCTTATGCAAATGTTACAACCTTAATGATGAACAAAAAAGGCAGCAATGCCATTTTTGTTTATGCTATTAGTGCATATATGCACACTAAAACAAAAAAGAGGTGTTTCTATGATTTTGTATTTCAGCGGTACTGGCAATAGTTATTATACGGCACAGGTAATAGAGAAGGTAACTGGCGATAAAATGGTTTCCATTAATAAACTTTTGAAAAATGGAAACGAGGAAATGCTCAAATCCGATGAACCGTATGTATTTGTCTGTCCCACCTATGCCTGGAGGATACCGAGGATAGTAGAGAATTATATCCGGAAGGTTCGCTTTGCTGGAAACAATCAAGCGTATTTTATCTTAACTTGTGGCACTGAAACAAACAATGCCGTACATTACACCAAGAAACTTTGTAACGAAAAAGGTTTTGATTTTCAGGGATTCGCTACGGTCATTATGCCCGAAAACTATATTGCGATGTTTGATGTACCGGACAAAGTGGAGGCGGCTGAAATTATAAATAAAGCCACTCCGCAAATCGCTGACATTGCGGAATGCATCAAAAAAGGGCAGCCTCTGCCGGAGGAAAAAATTACATTGGGCGGCAGACTTAAAACGATGATATTAAATCCCTTATTTTATTTTTTATATGTAAGTGCCAATGGATTTTATCCAACCGATGCCTGCAACGGCTGCGGCAAATGCGCCAAGTTGTGTCCCTTAAACAATATAGAAATTGCCGATGGGAAACCTCAATGGAAGGAAAATTGCACCCATTGCATGGCCTGTATCTGTTCCTGTCCCAAGGAAGCTATTGAATATGGGAACAAATCGAAGGGCAAACCCCGATATTACAATCCAGGGTATCAGCAGGAATGAAGCATAAAAAGAAACCTGTAGTTTTTTGGCTGAAAGAAGCTCTGAATTTTCAGAAACTTTGTGGTTTGGTTATAATAAAAACAGTTGAGATTTTTGGCAATATAAAACCAAGCACAGAGTAGTTGTGTGCGGGTGCTTTTTGGATTCGTTCTAAAAACGTTGAACGATCCTATGAATGGAACCCGCCTTTTGCTTCAGGTCAGTTTGTAGATCTGGGAAATAGTTCAAGGATGGATTTTATTTAGCTGGTTGCCACCAGGGATAAATTCGGGCTCCCTTTTTAACCGGATATCACCGCCCAGGCTACCTGCTTTTTTCTTTCTTTAAGGATTCTAGAGCCCCAGCGAACCAGTTTTTATGAAATTCTTCATCGATCCTGTTATGCCACAACATTTGGATTAAATTTTTATCTGTGGCTTTTTCAATGAATTCTCCATACATTTCGGCAGCTTTCGTTTCAACTTCCATACCCAATTTATACCTTTCCTCAGGAGAGAAAAGATTTAAGGTTTTAGCAGAAATAAATCCGGCCAATTTAAAAGTCTTTTCGGTCAATTCCGGTTTACCAAGCCCCAACTCTAAAAGCTTCTCGGCAAAATAATCGACATGTCTTTGTTCTAGCTCTGAAATTCGTTCATAGGCCTTAATGATATGCTCCTCTTCCAAAGATGGAAGTTGCGAGGTATAAAGTTCCAATTGGTATGCTTCCAATACATAGAATTCTCGCAGTTTAAATGCCAAAGTATCTTGGTCCACCCGGGCTCCTCCTAGGTATCGAAATAAATTTATGTGCCCATGTTTCACAAGTATATTTCCAGAAGAGGATATGTTTTATACAAAACGGGGATAAAAACAAAAGTTAGGCTGATACTAATAGAATAAATAAACATAGGAATTCTAATAATAGATCTTTTAACAAGAATGATAAGATTGGTTAAGTTTCTGGCGCGGATTTTCCATACCGATCCGTATTTTGGCGGGAGTATTCTAGGGTTGGTCATGACGATTCCCTATTTAACGGTAGATTATCTCTCTTCGTTAATATCCGGAGTTAATCCAATCCCTATTTATTCGGCGACCTTAGTTGTTTCCCATGCAGCTATTCCAGGGGATTATCTTTTTGGGATGATCGCTGACATCATAGCCGGTTCTTCGCTGGGTTTTGTACTTGTCTTTGTTTTTGAACGGACCAGTTACCGGTTTATCCGGACGAAATGCCTTGGTGCCGGTGCCGCATTATGGATTCTTCATGTCAGTATCATTCCAAAATTATGGGAGCCCGAATTATTGAAATTAATGAACCGTCCTACGGTGTATATGGCATTTATTAACCATATCCTTTGGGGTTTGGCGTTTGGAATTATGCTGAATGCCATGAGGAAAGGATACTTCGTAAAAATAGAGAAATGAAAGAAACGGTGTGATTTTCAACTTCCCGAGGGCCCTTCGCTTCACTCCGCTCTTAGCTTCGAGGACTCCGCATCATCCCGGTCATCTTTAGATGCCTTACAATGAGTTTATCCAGTTACATACTGCAGGCCAACACGACAGCGTCGGTGCACCCGCGGGCGTCATAAGCTTCCTGGAGCTCGCGGCGGCCGGCGGCTATTTTTTTCTCCAATAATTCAATGGTTTTGGGAACGATTTTGCATTATCGCAATTATATGAAGCTTCGGCTGATTGAGTCTTGAAAGGTGAAACTGATAAACAATATAAAGAAATACCAAGTGGTATTGTGTCTCTATTTACAGGAAAAGAATTTAAATTATTAATAAAAGAACATGGTTATAAAGATAACTCAGCTTGGTTCCAACTCAAGCCGCCTATTTATTCTCCCGCAGAGGCGCCAAGACGCAGAGCGCGAGATGCGCTTTGCAAGATATTTTGGTACTTGGTGGTAGTGGTATCGGTTGTCAACTCATGAAAGGCCAGAAAACATAGCCTCAAAGCGCAGTTCGTCATTTCTCTGCGCGAGATATTCTTTTGATTTAAGTCAATAGATATCTGATAGCTCACTACATCCAAATAATCTGCTGAATTAACTTTATAACCAAATAAAAGAATTAGAGCGAGAATGGGAACAGGGAGATACCGATTAGAGTACTATCAAAATGATTCAGGCACTCTTTAACTTCAAGCTTGACAAGAAACATAAATGAATCTAATATGAATATATAAATGAAATATTCATAAATTTAAAAGGAAGTGATTCTTGATGGATGTAAACCGACGCAATGAAATTGTCAATGCGTTCATCAAATTATGCAGCCGTAAGGGACTCGACAACACAACCATGCAAGATGTCGCCAAAGAGGTCGGTATCAGTGTCGGCACTATTTATTTGGAATTCCGCAACAAAGATGAATTGATTGATGCTTTTGAAAAAAATTTGTTTCAACAGTCGGAAACCCAGATAGCCCAAATCATGAATCAGTCTGCTCCTGCATCCGCCATCTTACATGATTTATTGGTGGGCAATATCGAATATATCAACCGGCAAATCCGCCAGAATCAGGCGATTCAAGAATTTATGATGAAAGATTTTGTGAAACACATTAATAAAAACATCAAAGTCCGCCGTACAGAATTACAAAATCATGTGACCGATAAGATCGAACTGATTCTTAAAAAAGGGGTTGAGGAAGGCAGTTTTGTCATGGATGATATCCCATGCACCGCAAGAATGTTATTTTTAGCGCTCGGAGCATTTGCCGGCCCCGTGGCCTTGGAGCGGGAGTATGAAGAGGTTATACAGGATGCGGAGAGCATGTTTGCTTTGTTATTACGGGCAATTAGACAGGGATAAAAATTTTTTTATATTGGAATGAATATTTGAACAAAATATTCATCTATACAAAAAACTATTCTCAGCTGACAGGCTCTTTGATTGTCTAAAATACACGGATCGATCACAGTTTGGACATAATGTAAGTTTACAATGAATATCGGAATGAAATATTTAACATTTCCGGTAGGTAGGAGGTGTATTTTTTTAATATTGAATGAACGTTTATAAATAATATTCAAACATTCATATTGCCTGATTTGGCGAAGAAAGGTGACTGTTGTGAAAAAAAAGATATTGTTATTGTTTAGCATCATTTTGCTTGTGGTTCTGATGGTGGTGATCTTATTTTTTCGTAAAGCCGAAGTTGACAGTAAAGTCCGGTCCGCTCAGATCAATGTGACCTCGGTTTATGTCACGAAAGTGACAAAGGAAGTATTGAAAGCTAATGTAACCAAAGTCGGAACCATCGTGGCGAATAATGTTGTTGACGTAAAGTCGGAAACATCAGGAAAAATCGTGGCGGTGTATGTGAAGGTAGGTTCTTATGTAAAGGCCGGATCGCCACTAGCCAAGGTTGATGATCAAACTTTTCAGGCCAAATACTTATCCGCCCAAGTCGCTTATGAAAAAGCCAAAAAAGACTGGGAACGGGAACAAGAACTCTATAAGACGCAAGTCGTTTCCAGTTCGGATTTAGAGTCGTCCCGGGAAGCCCTGCAGTCGGCCGAAGCCGATTACATATCGGCTAAATATAATTACAATCATGCCGTTATTACTTCGCCGATTTCGGGGTTGGTAACCAACCGGGACGTAAACATCGGGGCTACGGTATCATCAGGAACATCGGTGGCTACGGTCATTGATAATTCTGTCTTTAAGGTAGACGTTGACGTGACGGAAGAAGAAGCATATCAAATCAAAGCGGGCGATCCGGTGGTGATCACGGCTGCAGTTTATCCGGGAGTTAATTTTAACGGCCGGGTTTCAACGATCAGTAGTAAAGCATCGGAAGCTCATACGATTCCCGTAGAGGTGCAATTTACCCCTCCACAAGGATATGCGGTTAAATCGGGTATTTTTGGCACAGTGGCCTTTCAATTAGGGACACCGGGTGTAGCATTAACAGTGCCGCGGGATGCGATCGTAGGTAGCATGAAAAAAGCGCAAGTATATGTAGTGGAAGGCGCAGTGGCCAAGCTGCGCGATATCGTACTCGGCTCCGAATACGGCACCAAGCTGGAAGTGCTCCAAGGTTTGAAAGAAAACGAGGAAGTTGTAACCGCCGGGCAGGATTACTTAAAGGATAATGCAATGGTGAACGTGACCAATGCCCAATGAAGATGGGATTTGGTTTCTGTAGTGAAAATTCAAGAAGAAGTTAGGTGAAATTCTAATGACGATTACCGAACTTTCGATCAAACGTCCTATTCTGGTGATTGTTTTTTTCCTGGCACTCAGTTTGATCGGATTATATGGATATAGTCAATTGAAATACGAGACGATGCCGAATATGGATTTTCCGGCATTGAGCGTAGTAACCCAATACGGGGGCGCTTCCGCCTCTGAAATTGAGTCGTCGGTCACCCGGAAAATAGAAGAAGCGGTTTCCGGCGTTAACAATATCGATACGCTTAAGTCTACATCCGTTCAGGATTACTCGGTGGTCCAGATTCAATTCATGCAGAATACCGACATGAGCGCCGCTCAACAGGATGTGCAGAATAAAATCAACCAGATTCTGAACAATTTGCCGGATGACGCGGGCAATCCGTCCATCATGAAGTTCTCAACGGATGATATGCCGGTCATGCGGATAGGCGTTAGCAGCAATATGGCGCCCAAGAAATTTTACACGTATCTGGACAACTTCATTAAACCCCAATTATCGCGGCAGAAGGGTGTCAGTCAAATCTCGTTGTCCGGCGGCGTTGAACGCGAGATTAAGATCAACGTGGACAGCCAGAAACTGCAGAGTTACGGGATTTCCACTTCCTCAGTGACTTCGGCGGTTGAAAACGCCAATCTGGAGTACCCCACCGGTAAAATTAAAGACCAGGACAGCCAGTTTGTGGTACGGTTGGGCGGAAAATTTACTTCCATCGATCAAATCAAAAATTTGACGATTCGTCATTCGGCGGCTGGAGATGTGAAGCTGATGGATGTTGCCGATGTCTATGACGGGACGAAAGAACAAACTTCCATCAGCCGGGTCAATGGCCGGACCACCATCGGCCTTGAGATTTATAAACAGTCCGATGCCAACGAAGTTGAGGTTTGCCAGTTGGTCCGGAAAGCGGCCAAGGATCTGGAACAGCAGTACCGTTCGATGGATCTCAAATTTAATATAGTGGAGGACGGTTCGGAGTACACCCTAGCTTCCGCGGCTGCGGTGAAAGAGGATTTGGCGCTGGCGGTTTTGCTGGTCGCCATGGTCATGTTAGTATTTTTGCATAGTTTGCGCAATGCCATTGTGGTCATGGTATCCATCCCCACTTCCATTGTGGTGACTTTTATCGGCATGTGGGCCACAGGTTGTAGCCTTAATATCATTTCGTTGCTGGCCATGTCACTGGTTATCGGAATTTTGGTGGATGACTCCATCGTGGTTTTGGAAAATATTCATCACCATTTGGAAAAAGGGAAAGACCAGAAAACAGCGGCCTTGGAAGGCCGGAATGAAATCGGTTTTACCGCCCTTTCCATCACTTTGGTTGACGTGGTGGTTTATCTGCCGTTGGCCTTGGTTTCAGGGATGATTGGCGGTATCGTCCATCAATTCGCCCTTACCATCTGTATGTCCACCTTAGTAAGCTTGCTCGTTTCCTTTACGGTTATTCCATTGCTTGCTTCCCGTTTTTCCAAGGCGGAGGTTCTTTCCAAGAATTCGCTCATGGGCAGGTTTGGTTTATGGTTTGAGGAAAAATTCGGGAAATTCGTTCGGTTTTATATAGAAATTTTAGACTGGGCTCTTGAACACCGGGCCAAGGTATTGCTGGGCGTTTTATTAACTTTTATTCTGGTGGCCGCGTTGATTCCTATGGGCTTTGTGGGTACGGAAATGATGGCGCAAGCGGATAAGGGCCAACTGAATATTGATGTCGACTTGCCGAGCCGTTTTAAACTGACGCAAACCGACCAGATGGCGGAAAGGATCGAGAAGGTATTATGGACCGTTCCCGAAGTGGACAGCGTATTTACGACAGCGGGTTCCTCCAGTTCTTCTTATACCAACGGTGGCAATTCACTGAATCTTGAAGTCGGTTTGGTGGATAAAAATAAACGCTCCAAGACAACAGCCGAAGTTTGCCAGGATATCAAAAAACGCCTGAGCGGGATTCCGGGCATGAATGCCCACGTAGTACCGCAGGGACTTAGCGGTAGCCATACCAATTATGATATCACTTACGTCGTGTTGGCCACGACTTGGGATGACGCTTATCAGTTAGCGCAGGAACTGAAAAATATTGTTGCCAAAATTCCAGGCACAACGGACGTGTTTTTATCGACCGAAGCGGGACAGCCGGAAGTCCAGGCGCAACTGGACAGAGACAAAATGTCTCAATTGGGTTTAAGCGTCAAGGATGTCATGTCGGTTTTCGATACCGGATATGAAGGCGATGACAGTAATAATTATAAAGATCCGCAAGACGGCGAGGATTATACCATCCGGATCATGTATGACCAGGCCGAACGTTCCAAAACGCAGGATGTCGGCACTACCAGATTTGTCAACGATTCCGGTCAGTTGATCCAGTTAAATCAGTTCGCCACCATCGGGATTGGCAACGGCCCCAATGAATTAGACCGCCAAGACCGTAGTTACGCCATTAGCGTTTATGGTCAAGCGGTAGGCCGCACCAGCGGCAGTATTGCCCAGGATATCCAAAAAGAAATCCCAAAGCTTAAGCTGCCTTTAGGAGCTTCCATTGTGCCGGGCGGGATGTTGAAAAATCAAAACAGCGCTTTTGGCAGTTTGGGTTTGGCTTTGTTGGCGGCGATCATTTTCATTTACTTTATTATGACTGCGCTTTATAATTCGTTTATCTATCCGCTTTCGGTCTTCTTCTCAATTCCGTTGGCTTTTGTGGGGGCGATTTTGGGTTTGGCGTTGACCGGAAATTCCCTGAACATTTTCTCCATCTTGGGCATTATCATGCAGGTCGGTTTGGTCTGCAAAAACGCCATTTTGCTGGTGGACTTTACCAACCGGGCCCGGGAAGAAGGGCATGATATGAAAGATGCTTTATTACAGGCAGGACGTGAACGGATTCGTCCGATTTTAATGACCACGTTAACCATGATTTTAGGGATGTTGCCCTTGGCCACCGCTACTTCACTGGGTTCCGAATTCAAACGGGGAATGGGATGCGCGTTAATCGGCGGCTTGACTTTTTCGATGATTATGACTCTGGTGGTGGTGCCGATTATTTATACCTTTATCGATGAATTCCGTTTGAAATTGACCGGCTTTTTTCAAGGTAAACGCATGACGGCCCTTCAAACGGGTTGTCATAAGAATCAATGAAAATAAAACGAGCCGAAGGATACGCCCTAGACCGGCGAAGTTTTATTTTCATAGTAGCACGCATGACAGCCCATCAAACGGGCTGTCATAAGAATCAATGAAAATA
>JAEXDA010000028.1 GCA_023401925.1 Bacillota bacterium | reverse complement strand
CGCGCCACTCGCCTTTCCTGAACCCAAACTCCGGCCAGGTCTCTTCAAGGAAATCCATGCGAACAATCTGCCTGGCGTTGCCGCACAAACCCTCCAGCTGGCCCATGGTCTTTTCCGTTTCACTCGTCGCTGCCTAACGCGCATATGCATATGCGCGCCTACGCCGCCTTGAGGGCTTTGCGCTTGGCATCCAGTCCCACCGCTTTTTCCTATAGGGCGGTCATTTGGCCGATGACTTCCTTGGTAAACTCCCTTTGACTCACCTCGTCGGCATGGGCGGTGAGCCCGGATTGTTATTGATATACCGGCCAAATACGCCCCAAAATACGGCGACTCCAAATGCGACCATCCAAAATTGATCATACCCCATACTCTATGAACTTTTTCTTTCATAATTGATCCTTTTTTTACGGAAATGATCCTTTCTTTTCGAAAAAAATCAATTTCCTCGCCCAATCGATCCTTCGGGTCACGGAAAGGATCAATTTTGTCCTTCGGAGGACCGATCGGGTCCCCAAAAGGATCATTTCCGTAACGAATCGATCCATTCTTCCCATAAAAAGTCCTTTTTGTCGTTGAAAAGGTCGATCCGACTCCAAAAAGTTCCTTTTCCCCTCCGATCGGTCCTTTTCCCTCCAAAAAAAAATCATTTCCGTGACAAAAACGATCCTTTCTCTCGTTGAAAGAATCCTTTCCGTCGCCAAAATGATCATTTCCGTAACGGAAAGAATCGCTTGACTCATTCAAAGGATGCTTTCCGCGGTAAAAATGATTCTTTCTGCGAAAGTAAACTGGTATAATTGAATAAGAGCAAACGAATGAAAGGTGCGGAAAATGGAGCCTCTACAATTTTTGAAAAATTTTCTGATGGGCAGCGCAACTTCGGCAACTCAGATTGAAGGCGGCGATCAAAACAACTCATGGTACCGTTGGTGCCGGGAACCCGGCCATATCCGCGACGGATCAAGCTGCATCCGCGCCGATGACCATTGGAACCGCTATCAGGAAGACATTCTTCTCATGAAAGAACTTCACCCCGATATTTACCGGATGGGCATTGAATGGAGCCGGATTGAACCGGAACAGGGCAAATATGACCAGGCTGCAATCGGCCATTACCGGGATGAGATTTCATTGTTATTACAAAACAATATCAAACCTCTGATAACCCTGCACCATTTTACCAATCCCCTGTGGTTCGAAGATTTGGGCGGGTGGGAAAGTCCTGACGCAGCGTCATTATTTATCCGTTTTACCCGTTTTGTTGTGAATGAACTGGGAGATTTGGTCAATGAGTGGGTTACCATCAATGAACCGAATGTTTTTTTAATAAATGGTTATGAACGGGGAATATGGCCGCCGGGCAAAAAAAATATATTCGCCATGTTGAAGGCTTTTCGAAATATTATCTTAGCCCATGTTCAGAGTTACCGGGAAATCCACCGGATACGGGCTGAGCGGAATTTCCCAGGCAAAACCCTGGTTGGTGCGGCTTATCACTTGCGAATTTTCGATCCCCTCCATGACAAACTTCGGAACGCGATACCGGCAAGGCTAATCCAATACCTATCTCAGGATTTATTTTTAAAAGGGATGGGATACGGAAAATTCAGTTTTCCCTTGGGTCTTGGAAACCATCCCCTGGGTAAGGGGAAATATTACGATTTTCTCGGCATCAATTACTATACCCGGGATATCGTCAATCTGGCCTTCGAACCCGCCAACATGTTCGGCAGGTTAACCGTGAAGAAAGACGCGCCTTGTAACGATTTGGGATGGGAGATTTATCCGGAAGGCCTGTATAGGCTCTGCAAAACGGTTTATCAGAAATATCAGGCGCCTATTTTCATCACCGAAAACGGTATTTGCGACGCTGATGATTCGCAGAGGGCCAAGTTCATTTACGACCATCTGCTACAAGTATCCCTCCTCCATCAAGAGGGAATCCCGGTGGAACGTTATTACCACTGGAGTCTGATTGATAATTTCGAATGGGCCGAAGGGGAAAGCGGGCGGTTCGGCCTGGTGGCCAATGATTTTGAAACCCAACAAAGGACCATCCGCAAAAGCGGAAAGTTCTACGGGGAAATCTGTTTAAAGAAGGCTGTAACGGAAGAGCTGATCGACAAATATTTATAAGTTGGCCTTTAGCTTTTCGTAAGCTACTCTCAACCAATAACAAATAACCAATTACCAATAACTGCCCTTACCCCAGCCAGCGGATGAAGATCGGCGCTAAAAGAACCGTAAGCAACCCGGCAATTCCGATGGCGAGACCGCTCATGGCGCCCTCGGTTTCACCAAGCTCCAATGCCTTGGGATAGTATGACCGGTAACCACCATGGTCAGCACCGTGGTAATCAGACAAAGTAATCCCTAAGATAATACCCGTAAATATTTCATCGTTGTCTCCGTTGATAAACACGTCATTTTATGCTGCCGGTTTGCGAATCCTCGCCAGAAAACCATCCATGATCGCTTTAATCTCGGGATCTTCCTCCATTAAGCGGTGCATCGGAATTAAAATTCCTTTATAATCCTTGAGTTTCCATTTATTCTCAACCAATTTGAAAGTCAAATCCAGTCTTCCGAGATATTGCCGGAATTCCCCGCCTGCTTGTACAATCGGTATTCCATTGACAATCGCCGGTTTTCTTAAGACCGTGTGACTATCCCCGCCGATAATAACGGCTATCTGCGGCACAACCTCTGCCAGTTCCCTGTCCATCTTGAAACCAATATGCGTAAGAGCAATGACGATATCGGATTGGGCTGCCACTTGAGGATATACTTTCCGAGCCGTCTCCATTTGATCTTCCACGATCAGTCCTTGAGTTTGCCGATAGCTTCCGCTCCGATTGGCGGTAACCCCGAAAATACCGATGCGGACTCCCCCAATCCTCTTCACGGTAAATGGCTTGACACCGGGTAGATAGGATCGATCTTTTCCCTGACGGACATTGGCACATAAAACAGGAAACTTGGCTTGACGGATTCTAGCATATAAACACCGTTGGGCGGTTTCGGCTTCGCCGGTTGCTTTAAATTCATTATTTCCAAGGGTTAAAGCATCGAGCCCCATCGCGTTTAACTCGGCAAATTCTAATTCTCCATAAAACAGGCGGTGATATTTCCCCCGGGTGAAAACATCGCCGGCATTCACAAATAGTACATTGGCATTTTTTCTCCGGGCCGCATTAATGATTGTGGCCTGCCGGGCCAAATTGACCGGCTCATACCCGTGAAAATCATTGGAATGAAAAATCGTCAAGTGAAAAGTCTTGTTCTCCCCGGTTCCATACACGGGCAAAATGAGCAAAAGGAATAAACTGAGTATACAGAACCATGGTCTTCTTTTTTCATGTGTTTCCTCTTCAAACATCACAGCCATCCATTAAAAAAGTCCTCATATTTTAATCTGCCATCAAACTTCGGTAATGGAAAGCGAATCCCTCCCGATGCAATACATATTTTACATCCTTGACATCTTCCATGATCCAATAGCTTTTACCCGATTATTCTGCCCCGGCTTCCGGTTGGCACCAGCCAATGATTTGTTCTCCCCTAATGATTTGTTCCTCCGTCACTTTCAACGGCCCCCCCTCCAATATCGGACAGGTCTTATCTAACTTTAGCCATTTCTCCCCTGCCAAATTATTGAAAGGAAGCAGTTCCACTTTTTCAAGAGTGGGAATTTCCCTGGCCATTGTGCCGATTTCTTTCAAACTCTCCACTTGGTCACTCCAGCCGGGAATCAAGACATATCGCAGCCAGACTGGTTTTTGTAAGCGGGCCAACATTTTTAAATTATGGACAATCCCTTTGGGATCGGCTCCGGGAGCCAACGTTTGGGGATCAAAGGGATGCTTGACTGAAAAAATCATCAAATCAGCCGCTTCACTGACTTTACAAAACATCGCCGGCGGTCCCCAACCGGATGTATCGACTGCCACATGCCAGCCTGACGCTTTGGCCCGGCTGATTAATTCTAAAGTAAACTCCGGTTGAAAAAGCGGCTCTCCGCCGCTAATGGTCAGCCCGGGCTTCCTCAAAAACGGCCGGAAGCGCTCCAAACGCCGGAGTAAGTCCCCCCCATCAACTTCCTCCCCGCCGTTAGGATCCCACGATTCGGGATTATGGCAAAAAAGGCAACCCATGGGACATCCTTGCAAAAATATTACACACCGTGAGCCCGGTCCATCAAATGTTGAAAAACTCTGGATCGATTGAATTCTTCCCACGTTTGATCACATTCTCTCGTAGATGGTCCGTTCAACAACTTCTTGTTGCTGTTCCCGGCTGAGTTTGATAAAGTGAACGGCATAGCCGGAGACCCGAATCGTCAGGTTAGGATACATTTCCGGATGGTCCATGGCGTCGGTGAGCGTTTCACGGCTGTAAACATTGACATTCATATGATGTCCCAAGGCACCGAAGTATCCGTCGATTAATGCCAATAAATTCTTAACCCTGTCCTCCATCCGGCTTCCGAGAGCCCGCGGGGTCATGGAGAAGGTATACGAAATCCCGTCCCGGCAAATATCATACGGTAATTTAGCCACCGAACGCATGGCTGCAACCACACCGCTTTTTTCCCGGCCGTGCATTGGGTTGGCGCCCGGTGCAAAAGGTTTCCCGCCGGGTCTGCCGTCAGGCGTCGACCCCGTTTTTTTACCGTAAACCACATTCGAGGTGATGGTTAAAATGGAAAGAGTGGGGAGGGCGTTGCGATAAATCGGCTGTTCCGAAAGGGAGCCGTAAAAAAAACGAATCACCCGGACCGCCAGGCCGTCAACCCGGTCATCGTCATTCCCGTAGTGCGGAAATTCCCCTTCCGCTAGAAAATCTTTGGCAATCCCTTTTTCATCACGAACAACTTTAACCCTGCCAAAACGAATCGCGCTTAATGAATCGGCGACGACGGATAGGCCCGCTACCCCGAAGGCCATATGCCGGCTTGGCTGTGAATCAATCAGCGCCATTTGAACCCGTTCATAATTGTATTTATCATGCATGTAATGAATACAATTCATCGTCCGGCTATAAAGAACCGACAACCAGACAAGGACCCGCTCATAATTGCTCCAGACCTGATCCCATTCCAGATACTCTCCGGATAAAACGGGCACATCCAGCACCTGCTCCCCGGTCTCTTCATCTTTCCCTCCGTTAATGGCCAGCAACAATGCTTTGGCCAGATTCACCCGGGCTCCGAAAAACTGCATATCCTTACCCACCCGGGTAGCGGAAACGCAGCAGGATATCCCATAATTATCGCCGTAAATCGGCCGCATCAATTCATCGTTTTCAAACTGGAGGGCCGAAGTCTCGATGGCCAGTTCGGCGCAAAAAGCGCGAAACCCTTCCGGTAACCGTGGGCTGGAAAGGATGGTCAAATTGGGTTCCGGCGCCGGGCCAAGATTTCGCAAGGTTTGCAGCCAGCGAAAATCGGTTTTGGTGACCAACGGCCGTCCATCTTCGGCCATGCCTCCCAATGACTCAGTGATCCAGGTCGGATCGCCGGCAAATAGCTGATCATATTCCGGGGTCCGTAAATGGCGGACCAACCGTAACTTGATCACCAGTTGATCGATGAGCTCCTGCGCTTCTTCCTCCGTGAGGGTTCCTTCCCGTAAATCCCGTTCGATATAAATATCCAGGAATGGACTATTATGCCCGAAAGACATCGCCGCGCCATTTTGCTCCTTGACGGCGCATAAATAAGCCAAATGCAGCCATTGAACGGCTTCCCGGGCGTTGACGGCAGGCCGGGAAATGTCACAGCCATAAGTATTCCCAAGCTCAGCCATGCGTTCCAAGGCCCGCACTTGATCGGCGATATCCTCCCGAAGGTGAATCATGGTATCGTCGATGTTGTCCAGGGCGTAAAGGTCCTTCTGCTTTTCCCGCATTAAAAATCCGGTGCCATAAAGAGCCACCCTGCGGTAATCGCCGATCAATCTTCCCCGTCCATAGGCATCCGGCAATCCGGTGATGATTCCAAGTTTTCTGGCCTGCCGCATCGCCGGCGTGTAAATCCGGAAAATCGCTTCATTTTGGGTACGCCGGTAGCGGGTGAAAATTTTCTCCATCGTCGAATCCGGCTTGACGTTTCTAGCCTGGCATGCCGCTTCAACCATTCGCCAACCGCCCCACGGATTAACCATCCGTTTTAAGGGTTTATCCGTTTGCAGCCCCACGATGACTTCATCTTCTTGCTGGATATATCCGGGGCCCCAAGCCGTAATCCCGGCGATGCGCCGGGTATCGATATCCAAAACCCCTCCGGCTGCCCGTTCATCATCCATCAGCCGCAAACACTTTTTCCATAAACGGCCGGTTCGCAGGGACTCTGTGGTTAAAAAATCCTCAGTGCCATAATAAGGGTGGTAATTTTCCCGCACAAATTCCGCTACATCAATCCGTTCCCGCCATGTTTTTCCCTGAAAATCACGCCACGGTTCCATCCCGTTCATTCCCCCTTTTTACTCCCCGGGCACGACAAAAAGCCGCCCAGGCATATGGTGCCCAGGCGGCCGGCTAAACAATATCCCCTGTATTCCCCCGTGGTAACCCACTTTGCCGCGCGTGCACCAGCATGCGCGAATCCGCCAGTAATACAGGTACAGTTTTCATCTTGATTGTACCCAATTTTACAATGCAAGTCAAGGGGGAAAACTGTTCCCCGGTGACTTGCAACGCAAATTGATTTCCGGCTGGCGTGATATTGTTAAAACCCAAACTTGGTTTTTGAATCTACGAAACTCCGGGAAAGAGTCCACATAAGATGAATTATTCAATGAAGAGAGTGGGCTGTCAAAGAATGGAAACGGATATTCTGGTAATTGAAACTACGAATACCCTTGAGGGGATTGCCGGTAAATTAAAAATCCCGGTCAAAACGTTGTCATTTTTAAACGATATGGCTCCTTCGCAACAGCTAGTCGTTGGAGAAGCGATCCTAATTCCTGTGATACGCAACACCATCATCAGTTTCGCTTATTTTCAATTGAACCGTCTGGACGATCTGGCGCGGACTCTGCAACAGATCGGGCAGTCCATTACTTTCGGCGCCCTTTTTGAATTGCCGGTGACAACGGACGGGGTGTTTCGCATCCCTCCCAACAGCCACATTGAATGGTTTGTTCGTCTTTTAAAATCCCATCAAATTCAGCCGTTACTGGTCATTACCAACTTGACCCCCAATGGGTTTGATCCCCAATTGGCCAAATCCGTCATCGGAGAGGAAACCCTAAAAAATCAAATCATCCATAATTTATCCCGGGTGCTATCCTTCTATGGCTTTTCCGGTGTTAATATCGACTTTGAAAATGTCGCTGCCGCCGATCGGGATCTTTTTAGCGACTTCATCCGGAGTATCCGGCAAACCCTTGGTCCGGAAGGCTATCAGGTAACACTGACTGTTCCTCCCAAAAACAGCGATGCCTCTTATGAGGCTTATGATTATGAAACCCTTGGCAGATGGGCCGATGCCATCTTCATTATGACCTACGATTGGGGCTATCCGTCGGGGCCACCGATGGCCATTGCCCCTTTGAATGAGGTCAAAAAGGTCCTAACTTACGCGCTTTCTAAAATAGCAAATTCTAAAATCATTCAAGGAATCCCCCTTTACGGGTATGACTGGCAACTTCCTTTTTCGGCGGACACTCCGGCCCGGGCCGTTACCTTGGTTAAAGTTTATGAGATAGCCCGGCGTTTTGGGGCCTCTATCCAATATGATCCCCTTGCCGAATCGCCTTTTTTCAATTACAAGAATGATACCGGAAAGGAACATGTGGTTTGGTTCGAAGATGCCCGTTCCGTCCGGGCCAAATACGCAAACGCCCGGAATTTGAACCTGGGTGGCATCGGCTTTTGGAGCGGCCAAAATCTTCCCTATGGGTTCCGTCAAAACTGGGTACTTTTTCGGGAAGTGTTCCAAATTTACAAGAGCCTCCGGTAAAATGATTCAATTCCCGGAGGAATTAATCCATCATTATCCTCTTGAATATTTATTTCCCACAAAATCCTCTTGATATACCGCAAAAAAACATCCTTTCATTTTTCTTCACCATTCTAAAAAACCTGTTAATAGGATAGCCATATACTAAAATATGTTATTTTCATATATTTTCTTAGGTTATTATGTTAAGTTTTATTGACAAATGCTGCATGTGTCCGTTAAAATGAAGTTAAATCCAACTCTTTTTCACCAAATCTTCACAAATTCTACATAAAAAAAGTAAATTTGTATATTACTTTTAAATGTTTTTAATTTATCGACGATTGGTGTAACTTGTAGTCATTATAAGCACTCGAAAGTTATCTGCACTTTGCATTACCGGTATCCATCTTTTCCATGAAGTCATTCCATTGTCCATCAAGACGGCCTTGGATTGCGATAGAGTGAAAGGGGGGAATATAAAAAAGCGTCAATGCACTGTTTCTGTTTCAAATGTTTTAGCAATACACCAAGACTTGCAAAAATAGGAGGAAATATCATAATGAAAAAGTTTCTTGTACTTGCATTAAGCGTAATGATGATTTTATCCATCGTTACCGTCGCATCCGCTGCCGCAGTCACTTTTGGCGGATGGGCCAGATACGGCTATGACTGGGTAGCTCCAGTCACTGGATCCAACGAGACCGGCGCCAGCGACGCCAAATACAAACTTATCACCAATCTTGCCATCAGCGATAGTTTAAGCGCCAATATCACTTTTGTGGACGGCACTCTAAACGGCGCCTCCAATGTGGTGACGGATGCGGCTTTCTTTCTCTACAAAACCGGCTCTGCCGCCATCAAAGTCGGTACCTTTGACTACAATGTCAAGGATAGCGTTGATATTGTACCCGGTATCTTCGGCGGTAACGATCTGGACGATATCCGAGACACGGTTCTGGCTACATACAATTTTACCCCCAAAGTCTTTGCTTCTCTTTATGTGAGCCAGGCTTACAGTAATTCTTATTCCACTCTCTTCACTAACAACGGCACAACCGCTGTCTCCACAATCGCCGGCCCAGTAGCAGTATCCGGCCAAACAAACATTATTACAAATCAAGGTTACTATGGCGCAAGTGTGGGTTATGCCGGAGACGTTTTCGGGATTGATGCTTATTATGTAACCCCAGCCGAGAGCGACTGGTATTTCGACCCGGTTACCGCTGTAAACGTGTATGCCAAAATAACCCCCGCTCTCAAAGCTTATCTTCATTACGGCGCTACCACCTACAAACCGACCCCCGGAAACGAGACGGACTATAAGTCGGAAGTTCTCGGCCTGGCCTTTTATCCGGGTGCTAAGGGAGTTTATGCCCGTTTTGAATACGACTTCGCCAAAGGCCTCACCGGCACTGCCGATGGCCACAGCATGGGTTACTATGTAGGCTATAAATTCGCCAATGGCTTGGAGACCCAATATTGCCGCCAAATCAGCACCGACACCACAAAATATTATGTTTTTGACGGCGCTAACGCTAACTATGCCAATGTCAGCAGACTGCGTTTTATTGCCAATTTCTAAGACCGTTTTCTCGAAAAGCGGGAGATGCCCTGGGCATCCTCCCGCTTTTTTTATGGTCTTGAGAACAACCGGCGACGCTCCTTAGGCCAATTGCTTATGAAACCCTTTCACCCAATACCCCTAAAATCAGGACCTCGATCACCGTTCATATCCCTCCCGTGGTCCCTTGCTGGGCCAGCATGCGCAAATCCCCAGTAATGTGCCATCCATAACCCCTAAGCGGAAGAATATTGATGAGGAAATTGCATCCAAGTTTTTTCCTATCCAAAAAAATAGAAATTAAGAATGAAAGAGTTACAATTTAAAACCGACAAAATAATCCGCATAATAGTATTGATATTCCATAAGCATTAACACCCTATCATGGTATCATTTTAATGAATATGGATGGAAGAACTCATCTTTACTTTTTATTACTCGCTGGAGTTCATTCCAAATATATCAAATCATAAAGGAGTGGATCACGTGAAAAAACCCTGGATTTTTTTTGCTTGTTTTGGCATTGGCCTTGGTAGGATTTAACCTGGCGACACTTGCGGACAATCAAACCAAAGTCACGGTTATGTACAACAATACGGAACTTTCGGCCGAAATGGCCAAAGCATTTGAAGACGCCAACCCCGATATCAAGATCGTCCGAATTGAAACGGATACCGCCCGCTATATGGCAATGAACGCCGCCGGTAATCCTCCCGATATCATGCGATGTAACAGCGCATGGGTGCCGTATCTGGCTACCCACAAGATGGCCTTGGATTTAGCTCCGTATTTTAAAAAAGCTAAATATCTAAAAAAAGAAGATTTGCTGCCAATCAACGACTCTTTTAAGTATAAAGGAAAATACTACGGTATTGTCAAGGATTGGAGTCCCACCACCATCGGTTATTATAATAAAAATGTATTTACTGAAGCCGGCCTTCCCTTCCCGAGCGCGACCGAACCAATGACCTATAAGCAATTGACCGAGATTGCCCGTAAGCTCCAAAAAACCCAGGGTGATCGGGTGGTCCGTCGCGGCTTGTCCTTTTGGCCCGGTGAACCTTATCACCAAATCATAGCCGGCCTACTTAGCCAGGGTCAAGCTCTCTATTCCAAAGACGGTACAAAAATAATATTATCAAAAAATCCCAAAGTAAAGGAAATCGTTAAATTTTTTTATGATATCGCCAAGGAAAAAATTATCTCAAGTCCCATATCTCCGGCTGAGTCTTGGGAAGGGCAGATGTTTCAAAATGAACGGGTAGCCATGATTGTATATGGCTATTGGTACGGCGCCATGTGTGAAGGTGATATGAACAAGGGCAAGGTTGGCGTGATGGCTTCTCCGGTCTGGGATTTGAAACCAGCCGCGGGTCAGTCCGTCCTTTAATGTGGTCGGTGGTTTTATCTCCAGTAAAACCAAAAATCCTGAAGCTGCTTTCCGCTTTTACGACTGGTTCTTCGCCGGACCGCAAGCTAAAGAACGCGCTGTCAGCGGTTGGGGAGTACCTGCCCAAAAATCTTTGCTCGGCTTGGTTGCCGCCAGCACTTCGCTCGGCAAAGAACGGCAACTCAATTTGGAAGCCGAAATGAAGTATGTTAAAGTTGATAGTCCATCCCCGTATATTTTACCGGATGTCTTTAACAATTCCGTGAGTAAAAATTATGAACTGGCCCTGTGGGGTGATATTATCTTGGATCAATTTTTAGTCAATGTTGAAACGGAAGTCAATAAAGCTATCCAGGACAGTCGGGCCTCATTTAAGTAATTTCTGATAAAAAAGGGGCTATCGCCAAAGAACATGGATCGAAGGGATATACAACCCATGCATATGGGTCCATTTGTCAAGCAATATCTTGTATACCTCATTGATTTTAAAATTCTTTTGCGACAGCCTCTTGCAAAAATGTTCGTTTTGACTTCTGAAAGGAGTACCCCCATGCCAATTAACACTCGGTCAACATTAAAAACCGAATCAACCTCGCTCATGGCTGTACACCGGCCCAACAAGTTTCGCATATTTTTAAGAAGTGAAGGAGCCGCCTTTTATGGGTTTATCAGTCTTTGGTTGCTTGGCATCTTTTTTTTATTGATATTTCCGGTGGTTGTTGCTGTGATCATTAGTTTTACCAACTTTAACGGGATTACGATTCCGGACACTATTTTCACCGGTTTTTCCAATTATATTGAAGTATTTCAAAGCCCGGACGCCTGGTATACAATGGGACAAACTTTATTATATTCAATTTTGGTGATCCCCCTGAGTTTAGGAGTAGCCTTAGGATTGGCCCTATTATTGAATCAAAAAGTACCGGGCAAAGGTCTATTTCGAACAGCCTTTTATTTACCGACAATCATTCCGATAGGCGCCGCCGCCTTGATCTTTAAATCAATTTTAGATTCCAATTCGGGATTTTTAAATCTATTGATCAGCATCTTCCGGCCCGGGACCGCCATCAATTGGATCAATGAATATGGCCTGTATGCTTTGGTGGCGATAGGGGTTTGGGGTTGTGGCGTTGCCTTGGTTGTATTCTTTGCCGGCTTACAGGAGATACCTCAGGAACTTGAGGAAGCAGCCGCAATCGACGGGGCTGGGAAATGGCAAACTTTTCAACACATAACCTGGCCGCTCTTAAGCCCGATTACCTATTTTCAATTGGTTTTGGGAGTCATCAATTCCTTGCAAATGTTCGTCCCGGCCAATATCATGAGTCTAACGTCGGACGCAACCACTTATTGGACTCCGCAGCACACATTGTATATGTTCCCCGGTTATGCCATGAACCAAATGATGGCCGCCCAACGATTTGGTTACGGCGTATCTCTGATATGGATTTTA
Source organism: Bacillota bacterium (assembly GCA_023401925.1). Taxonomy (GTDB): domain Bacteria; phylum Bacillota; class UBA4882; order UBA8346; family UBA8346; genus UBA8346. The sequence continues at coordinate 68,088 of JAEXDA010000028.1, read as the reverse complement.
TTCCTTTTGGCTTTAGCGATTACCCTCATAATCCGCAAATCCAGTCAATTTTGGGTTTATTATGCCATCGACCAAGAAGGAGGAAATGCTCAAAATGAAAAAGCATAAAAAACATTTCACGGTATTTCTGCTCCCTCTTGTTTGGATGATGATTATGGCTTTGAAAAAACCGGAAGAACTAACTTACTACCCGGTGACGATTTTTCCGGCCGTCCCGCAATGGAAACATTTTCAACAAATCCTTTGCTCCAACGGGGTCCTCGAGTTTTTCAGTTCATTGCGGAATTCTTTTGTAGTGAGCCTAAGTATCACCGCAATTGTCACTTTATCCAGCGCTTTCGCCGGTTTTGGTTTTGCCCGGTACAGAGCGCGCGGCAAAAACTTTTTTTTTGGGATTGTATTGGCTACGATGATGTTGCCCCAATTAGTCACTCTGATCCCCCAGTATATCATGTTTTCTCAGCTCGGTATTTTGAACAAACCCTGGCCTTTTTGTTATCTGCCCTTCTGGATCAATGCCCTTCCCGGATGGGGGATCTTTATCTTTTTATTCCGCCAATTCTATGCCGGCCTTTCCAAAGAACTGGAGGATGCGGCGCTCATTGACGGTTGCGGGCGCCTTCAAACCTTTTGGAAGATTTTCTTTCCCTTATCGGTTCCGGCGATCATTACCACATGTATTTTTACTTTCCAATGGACTTATGCCGACTATCTCACACCTTTACTATATTTAACCTCCGATAATCAAACCTTAGCGGTTCAAATGATGAACGTGAGAATGCCGGATGTAAAATATACCCTTCCGATCCCTCCTACCCCTTATCAAATGGCGGTTGGAGTATTGTACACCCTGCCCTTGATATTATTATTCTTTATCGCGCAACGCTATTTTGTGCGAGGAATATCCACTACCGGCGTCAAGGGTTGATTATGAATCCACAACACTATCTAAGCGGTAAATTGCCAACAGGCACTTACCGCTACAATTATGAAATGCAGGATTATTGCGAATAATGTTGAAACAATAAATAGTCTCGTACGCACAATGGCGCCAAAACCAAGCAATATACCCTATAAGCAATGCTAAGCCGGATCATTGGGGTGAGCCGAATGAAGAACAAGCTTGCATGGATTAAGCTGGAAAGTATTCAAATTAAAATCATATTGGCCGTCATTTTGATTGCCCTGTTGCAAGCTTCGTTAACGGCCTTCGTTTATTCTTCTTATGTCACCCAACAAACTATCGCCGCGACTTATAAAAACAGATTGGATTTCTTACAACATTCGGAGGAAAAATTTTTTAGCGAGATAGCCCGCCGTTCTGAAATGGCCAATAATTTGTCCACCCAAATCAATCTGTTAAAAACGGATAACTCCCTAATCATCCATAACTTTTTATCGGAGTTTCTGGCCGACTCCCATGTTTCAACCAATAATCCCAATGAGCTCTTAGCGGCTTATATTGTTTATCCAAACGGCAAACTGATATATGCAGGATTGAATCCCGCTTTGGAAGATTTAAAACGCCGGCCGTGGTGGAAGTGGGTTTTACAAGGTAAAACTCCTGAAGAACCCCTTGGCATCCAATTGGATTCAAATATTATTTGGCTCCGGTTAAGTTTTATCGGTAGCGTTCACACGACTGCCGATCTCGCGACTGTAATGCCGATATACTGGGTAATGACCGATAACAACGGCGGTTTAAAGTATGTTGTGGGGATCGATTTCACTGCCGATTTATCTGAACCCCCCCTTGGACCCCTGTTTCGTAATGATAAATATCTCAGCGAGCTTTATGATCCCCAAGGACTATTGCTGGCCATTCCATCCTCGGGTGCATTTATCAATCTTATCAATGATAAATATCGGCTTTTCCACAATTATTCCCATACTAATCCGATACTCGCCAAAGCGTTTGCGGATGATCCCTCCATTTCCAGCGGTCAAATTATATATAAAAACTCTAAAGGGACCCATGTTTTAGGAATATACTGGCGTGGATCCATGGGCTATATTTATACCCAGGAGATTCCCTTACATGAGATCTATGGACCTATCAAACGGGAAGTAGCGCTGGTTATCTGGATGAGTCTGTTGATTGCTATCATCGCCGCGTTCATCTTAACTTGGTTCCTCCTGCGTGGTGTGGTTCATCCGGTTCGCGAACTGTCCCAAGCGATGAACCGTCTTGGTACGGGTGAGTTGACTACCCGGATTGATAATCAACGGAATGATGAGTTTGGACTGTTGTTTCAAAAATTTAATTCTACTGCGGAGCAACTTGAAATTTTAATCCGGGAAGTTTATGTGCAACGACTGGCGCGCCGCCAATCCGAATTGGAATTTTTGCAATCCCAGATTAATCCCCATTTTTTATATAATACGCTCGATTGTATTTATCGGCTGGTATTAGGCGGAGACCAAGCGGAAAGCAGCAAAGCGATTTTAAATTTGTCAAGGCTATTTCGGTTGAGTTTGGGGCGCGGCCCCACGATTGTAACGATTGCCGCCGCTATGGAGCAGTTGGGATATTATATTGAATTACAGCAATTGCGTCATGGCAATCGCATAAAAATTGATATTCAGGTTGCTGCGGACATTATGGAATATCAAATTCTCAAATTGCTGTTACAGCCGATTATAGAAAACGCCTTTATTCATGGCTTGGAACCCAAACAAGGCGCCGGCCAACTAATTATTATCGGGTTACTTGAAATTAAAACGATTCATTTCACGATTATTGACAACGGTATAGGGATGGATCCCAAGCAATTAGCAAAATCCCAAACGGCTTTATCGGACACATCAATCAAAAGTACCCATGGTCTGCTCAATGTTCATCGCAGGCTGGTTTTGACTTATGGTGAAGAATGGGGAGTAACCTTATCCGCCAATCCCGGCGGAGGTTTACGGGTGGATATCCGCTGGCCGGCCTTAGCTATTTCTTAACAAGGTGGTGTCCTTGATGTTTAAATTGCTCATTGCCGACGATGAAGCCGGATCGAGAGAATGGTTGGCGCAGGAGATATCCTGGGAAGATAACGATATTTGCATTGTCGGGCCAGCCGAAGACGGAACTGAGGCCTGGCAGATGATTCGGGAAGAGAAGCCGGAAATCATCCTCACCGATATCCGAATGCCGGGAATGAACGGTATTGATTTGGCAAAAGCCGTCATGGAAAAATTTCCTCATACCCGGATTTTAGTGATTAGCGGCTATGACGAGTTTGCTTATGCCAAAGCTTGTCTGGAAATCGGGGTTTCCGGTTATATTTTAAAACCCTCGCCTCCGGAAGAAATATTGGCAACCGTATTAAAGGAATGTCAATTTTTAAACCGAAGGCGCGTCAATGATGAAACCCAAGCCCGGATACGCCAGCAATTGGAAAGCAGTCTGCCCTTTTTACAGGAACAATTTCTTCGGGAGCTATTCCAGGGAGAATTGGAAGAGCAGGACTTGGGGGAACGACTCGGCTTTCTTCAATGGTCCATCAATCCTAGTGAGCCGGTGATTGCCTTGGTATGTAAAGTTGAAGATCAGGCCGGACTTTATTTGAATTATGATGAAAAAGAACGCCAATTCATCTGGTTGGCGGTTTATAATTTGGTCGTGACCGCGTGCATGCGTTCACTCAATAATACCAAATTGGTGACTCGTTTGGACCGGGGTGTTGTGGGGGTGCTGATTGGCGGCTGCTCCAACCTAAGCGACCAAAACTTAATCAAGAGGGCTGATAATTTTGCGCGAACGATTTTGGATGAGGCCCGTTTGCAATTGCCCTACACCTTGCAGATTGGTATCGGCGGGCAAGCCGACAACCTTTTTCAGACATGCCGGTCTTTTGACCAAGCCAAACAAGCCTTACGGTTGCAATCTAGTTTTGGGGTCGAAGCGATTGCCAAACATTCCAACTGTTCCTCCACAAGAATTCAAGCCCCTATAATATCGCCAAATGATGAGGAGCGCTTGAGTGTTTGTCTAGAGACCGGTCAATCACTAGAAACAATCCGTTTGATACTGCAACAACTATATCCCGTAAACCGGTTCGAATCTGGTCAATTTAGCGAATGTCCGAGGGAAACCGGATGGCTATTAGTGGCTGCGATGGTTCGAACCGCGCAACGGGCTGGCCTAATCCTCCAGGATGTACTGGAAGAAGCGGACTATGCTTTATTGCTGAAAGGCGGTCCGGGAGGACAACCCGAACAGTTAATCAAGTGGTGGGAAACCCAATTTGGACAGCTGGGCCACGCGATTGGCAAAATGACCCATACTTCCCTGCGGTCTTGTATCCGCCAGGTCAAGGAATACATCGATAGTCATCTGGATGAAGCCATCTCTCTCTCTCAAGCTGCCCGTTCCGTTTTTCTAAGTCCTTCCTATCTGAGCCGGCTTTTCCGGGAACAGACCAATGAAAGTTTTTCGGAATATGTTACCCGTCGCAAAATGGAAGTGGCCCGTTCCTTATTGGATGACGGGGAGAAAAAAGTTTATGAGATCGCAATGGCAGTGGGATACACCGACCCGGCCTATTTCGGGCGGGTCTTTAGACGGTATTTTAACGTCAAACCCACTGATTATAAGAAAACATAAAAATTTTTCACATCTTAAAAACTATTTCCACCCGATGTTCCTGTCCATCTGTTTTTGATGATAACAACCGATCCTTTCCAGGTATACCGTATAAATATAACAAAAACCCGAGAATATTTTGCGGGATTTTTTAGTGGGATTATTTGGATCGAATTGTCCTAGTTTCTGATATTTTTTTCCATTAACCGTTCGGACGTTCAATGCTAAAATAATTTTAAACTTAGGGGTTCGTAAAGATTAATTTTATATTACATGCCATTGGCGCAACGGAGAGGGGGGACTTTGCGAATATTGCTTAGAAATTGAAAATCGATAACATGGAATATCTTATGATGGCGTTAATGATGGGGCAATCACTCAGGATACGCCGGAACCGAATTCACCTTCGATATCAGCGAAATTACCACAATTACCAAAAAGGAGGATTTCTCAATGAAAAATTTACGAAAATCATGGGTACTTACTATAGTAATCACTACTGTACTGGCTTTAACAATGGGAGTATGCAGCTCCAGTTCGTCCTCTAGCTCTTCAGATACAGCATCCGTGGAGTCGGTAATTACAACCCATTTTGGTGACGGATTTGATTCTTATAATACGTCTGTATGGTCCAAATCCGATGGGTGGACCAATGGCAACATGTTTAACTGTGGTTGGAAAGCGGATCATGTTATTTTTTCCAATGGAGTTATGAGTTTGAAACTGGATAATACATCGTCCTCCGGGAAGCCGTACTCATCCGGAGAACTCCGGACAACAAATACTTACAGCTATGGATTATATCAAGTCCGGATGAAGCCGGCCAAGAATATTGGTGTCGTCTCCTCTTTTTTCACTTATACCGGAGCCTCGTTCGGCACGGTTTGGGATGAAATTGATATTGAGTTTTTAGGCAAAGATACCACCAAAGTCCAGTTCAATTACTTCACCAACGGCGTAGGTAGTCATGAGAAGCTTTATAGCCTGGGGTTTGATGCTTCGTCAGCTTACCATACTTATGCTTTTAACTGGCAGCCTTCTTATATCGCTTGGCTTGTTGATGGAGTGGAAGTGTACAGAGCAACTGTTAATATACCGACTACTCCGGGTCGCATTTTTATGAACTTATGGCCTGGAATCACCGTAGATTCATGGCTTGGCGCATATAACGGGGCAACACCGCTTTATGCGTATTATGACTGGGTTGCCTATCAATAAGAAATACTTTGCGTATCTAGGTATAAATACAATGGATAAACAAGCTGTTTGAATTTAATATTTTGTTCTTCCCTCTCCAGTTTCCGCTGGAGAGCTTTTTTAGCTGTCCGTATTATTTTTCCGTATTGCTCCCGGTGTATTTAAAAGCGCCCGGCAAAATTGCGAGTACGGATAAAGAAAAACAAACGGAGGATTCTCTATTACAAAACCCTACGCCAACTGCTTATGAAACCCCTTCACCGAATATCCTAAAATCAGGAGGCCGATAACCGCTAAAGCCAGCATTTGCGGATACAAATAGGAAACCCCGATTCCCTTGAGATAAATCCCCCGGACAATCTCGATAAAGTAGCGGGCCGGCACAATGAAAGTCAACCATTGCAAAACCTTGGGCATGTTGGCTATCGGGGAAACAAACCCGGATAAAAGGATATTGGGCATCAGCAGAAACATCGTACTGAGCATCGCTTGCTGCTGGGTGCTGGAAACGGTGGAAATCATCAGACCCAGCCCCAGTGTGGTCATTAAAAACAGGGCTGAACAAAACAACAACAATAAGATACTGCCGCGAATCGGGACTCCAAACCAGAGGCTGGCCACCAAACCAACCAGTAAAACATCCATCATCCCGATAAAGGGAAAGGGCAATAGTTTCCCCAGGATAAATTCCCAAGCCTTCACCGGGGTCACCATAATCTGTTCGATGGTGCCCCTTTCCTTTTCCTTGACGATCGAAAGAGCGGTTAGCATCGTGGTAATCAGCAACAGTACCATGACCGTTACTCCGGGAACCATAAAATAAGCCGCCTTTAACTCCGGATTATAATAGACCCGATGCATAAAATGGATGGGGGTAGCCAAAGATTGGCCGCTTCCTGATTTTAAAATGGCCGCCCTGGAAATATTCCGACTCAAGCTGTTGATAATGCTTAAAAAATAATTTTGGGCGATGGTGGCGGTATTGGAGTCGGTTCCATCGGTTAAAACCTGTATTCGCGGTTGATTATGCCGGTCAATATCCCGGCTGAAACCTTTGGGAATCACCAGGCCTATTTTTATCTTACCCGCATCAAGCTTTGGACCCATTTCCTCCTCAGATGCCAGGAAGCCCTGATTGATAAAAAAACGGGAATGTTCGATTTTGGCGACCATTTCCCGGCTTACTGCCGTATGATCACGATCGACCACGGCAAATTTGACATTTTTGATGTCGGCACCCGCAACATAGCCAAATATCAACACCATAACCACCGGTACTACAAAGACCATAGCCAGAGTTCTCGGCTCGTGAAGGAGCTGAATCATTTCTTTTTTGGCGATTGCCCATATTCTGCCGTTCAATCGACTGCCCCCTTTCAGTGGCTTAGTCTAAACGCTTCTTAAATTTCAAAGTCGCAGCAGTCATCAAGACTGTCGAAAAAAAGATTAGAACCACCGCTTCCGGCCATAAAACCGTCAGTCCGACCCCTTTTAAAAAAATGCCCCGTAAAGCAACCAGAAAAAACCGGGCTGGAATCAAATAAGTCACCGCCTGTAGAAAATGCGGCATACTTTCAATGGGAAATACAAATCCCGATAGCAAAATGGCCGGTAAGGAAGTTACCGGTAAAACCATAAACATCGCTTGTTGTTGCGTTTTGGCAATGGTTGAAAAAAACAACCCAATCCCCAGGACCGATACCAGGAAAATCAAAATAAACAGCATCAAAACCGGAAGGCTCCCTTTCAGTGGCACACCAAACCAAAAAACACCGGCCGGAATGATCAGCAGCACTCCTAAAAAAGACACCAGCGCATAGGGAATGATTTTACCCAAGATTAATTGCCAAGGTTTAATCGGGCTTACAGCCAACTGCTCAAAAGTGTTCCGTTCCTTTTCATTGGTGACTGCCATCGCGGTTAACAAAGCAACCACCATCATCAACAAAGTCGAAATCAATCCGGGAACGATAAAATGCGAACTCTTCAGCTCCGGATTGTACCACACCCTTTGCTCGGATTGAAAGGGGATTAAGCGGTTCACCAAGGACGAACCACCGCTCTTTTCAAGCCGGTTGATGATGATATTGGTTGAATAACCCTGAACATATTTGGAGAAATAGCCAAGGGAAATCGTAGCCGTATTGGCATCCGCTCCATCCAGGCCGAAAAACAAATCGCTTGATGACGCAGAGGCTATTTTTCGCCCAAATCCATGCGGGATCCACAAAACGCCTCTGGCCTTTGCAGAATCCAAATAACTCAGCAACTTGTCGGGATTTGGATCGTACCCTATCACGTCAAAATATTCGGAAGAACTGATTCCCTTGATAAACCTGCGACTTTCCTGTGAATTATCCTGATCGCACACCATAATGGCAATATGATGAATATCAAAATTGACAGCATAACCGTAAAGCAGTAACATCACCAGCGGAGCAAACAAAACCATCCCTAAAGTTCGCGGGTCGCGGCGGATCTGCAAAAATTCTTTTTTAATTAAGGCCCATAATTGTTGCATGGTTTATCTCCGTCAACTATACTTGAAATCTACGGGTAACAAGTGCCCGGATTTCATCCATCACCAGCATTCTTTTTCATTTCCAATGCTTTCTTTGAAAAATAAACAAAGGCTCCTTCCAGATTGGTTTGCCCTGATTGTTGTTTCAACTCGGTTGGAGTCCCCAGATTCACCAGCTTACCGGCAGCGATGAAAGCAATGTGGTTGCAATACTCAGCCTCATCCATAAAATGGGTGGTGACAAAAATCGTGGTTCCCGCTTGAGATAAGCCCCGGATCAGAGCCCAAAACTGCCTCCTTGATATTGGGTCAACCCCTGATGTCGGTTCGTCAAGAAATAGTATCGACGGCTGGTGAACAATGGAACAACCCAGCGCCAAACGCTGTTTTAAACCGGTCGGCAATTCGCCGGCCAGCATCTTTTCCTGGCTTTGCAGATGAGTTAAATCTAAAATCCTTTTCTTCACTTCCGGCAGCCTGGATTTGGGGATACCATAGATCCCGGCGTAAAACTCAATATTCTCATAGACCGACAAATCTTCATACAGCGAAAATTTCTGTGACATATAGCCGAGATGTAGTTTAACAAGTTCCGGTTCTTTGGTAATATCATAACCCGCTACGGAAGCCTTCCCCGAGGTCGGAGCCAAAATACCGCAAAGCATCCGGATGGTGGTCGATTTACCGGCTCCATTGGGGCCCAAGAATCCGAAAATTTCCCCTTGGTTAACTTCAAAAGAAATATTGTCCACTGCAATGAACTTGCCGAATTTGCGGGATAAATTTTTAACCGTGACTGCGACCATCATAAAACCTCTTCCATTTATAATTGAGCGTTTGGAGGATTATGCCCGGTCAGTAAATCCACGAACACATCTTCCAAGGAAGGTTCGACCATGGCAACCTTTGCCGGATAGCCATTTTCCTGCAAAATTGTTTCCAGCCAATGTCTTCCTTTTTCAACCTCATTCGTCTCGGAAGAAGCTAACCTTGTACACCCCTCGGCAGAAATCCTTTCCGGGCCTTCCGAAAAGGTCATTTCCTTTTTGAGCTGTACATGAAGACGATCTCCAAAGAGTTGTACATCTTTCACACTTTGACTCAATAATGTTTGAATCTCGAATAACCTCTCGCTTCTAACTTCATAAACTTTCCCCTCCAAAGGTTGTTTCAGCTCTGTGGGAGTGCCCTCCTTTAGAAGCCGGCCCTCATTCATCATGGCAATCCGGTCGCATTTGGCGGCTTCATCCATATAAGCCGTACTCACAATTACCGTAGTCCCCCGGGAAGGCAATGGAAGAAGCATCTCCCAAAATTCCTGCCTGGAAACGGGATCGACTCCGGTGGTCGGTTCATCGAGAACGAGTAACTTCGGAGTATGAATCAAAGTACAGCAGAGCGCTAATTTCTGTTTCATTCCTCCTGAGAGATTGCCTGCCAACCGATCTTGGAATTGAAGCAAATTGGCAAACCGCAACAACTCCTTTTTCCGTTCCTCCATGCCGCGGCGGGGGGTTTTAAAGAGATCCCCGAAAAAGTCCAAATTTTCTTTAACGGTTAAGTCGCCGTACAAAGCGAATTTTTGGGCCATATACCCTAAGTGCTGTTTTAATTTTTCGGGATTCTTGCACACATCCATTCCAAGGACCTCAACTTTTCCCCCGCTGGCCGTTAAAATCCCGCATAAAATCCTGAACAAACTGGTCTTGCCTGCCCCGTCCGGTCCCAAAAATCCATAAATTTGATGGAGTCCGATTTGAATGGACACATTATCAATTGCCGTTATCTGGCCGTATTTCTTGATTAAGTTTTCTGTGCCAATGGCGTTCATAAATTGACCCGCTTTTCATTATTTTTCTTCAATGGTAACATCTACCGGAAGTCCGGCTTTAAGAATGTTATCCTTATTGGCCAGCTGTACCTTAACGGCAAAAACTTGCTTAACCCGCTCTTCTTTGCTTAAGAAATCTTTCGGAGTGAATTCGGCCTCATTCGAAATAAATGAAATCCTGCCCCAAAATTTGCGATTGGGAAAAGCATCCAGCGTAATGTAGGACTTATCATTCAGTCTGACTTTTGACACTTCCTTGAGCGGCAAATACACTTTCACCCAGGGTTTTTCATAATCCAGGAGAGTAAACAAGGAGGTGCCGCTGGCGATAACTTCGCCGTTTTCGATTAATTTTTCAGAAAGGATGCCGGCGGCGGGAGCGAAGATTTGTACGTTTTTTAACTGTACATTGAGGAGATCCAAATTGGCTTTGGCCTGACTTACTTGAGCCTTGGTCACATCATTCTTGGTCACCGCCTGATCAAATTGGGAAGCGGAGATTTGTTGGGCCTGATATAATTGCCGGTTTCTTGCCAAATCGGTCCTGGCAGCGTCGTAATTGGCAATCGCCACATCCAGATTGGACTTGGCGGCGGCAATTTGGGCGTCCAGCTCTTCATGATCCAGTTCGGCCAATAAATCCCCGGCCTTAACCGCCTGCCCTTCATCGGCCAAGATCGTGACAATTCTGCCGCTTGATTTACTGTTAATGGTGGTCTCCGTCATTTCAACGGTTCCGGTGGCTTTAATCCGCTGATCCGTCTTTTTATAACCGCATCCGCTAACCAAAAACAGCATGGATAGGAAACTTATACCCAGAACCATCACCATGCCGGTTTTCATAATCCATTTCATCAATACCACTCCTATTGTCGATGATCCGTCTTTGCCTTAATACCTGATAAAATATATTCCTTGACTTCTCTTTTAGTCGCTTCCATTTCTTCGCCGGGAATTTTAAGAAGCAATTTGGCTATCAGATTAAATTGCATCGTACCGATAATGGACATGGCAGCCGTTTCGGTATTCATCACTCTGAATTCTCCGTTTTCAATGCCTTCCTGTAGAAGTCCGGAGAGCAGTTGCGTGTAGGGAAGCAAGGCATATTGGATCACGGGTTCCAGGTTGACCATCTTCCGGTCGGAGTGACCTAATATCAAAAAAACAATATTGTATTGCTTACTGAAGAAGTCGAAATGAAAATCGATCAAAGCATTTAACCTGGAGGCCGCCGGTTGGTCCGGTCGGGTGATGATTTCGTCGGCCCCGGCTTTCAGTCGCTGGAAAACCCCTTTGATAATCACGGTAAATAGATGATTCTTGGTCGGGAAATATTTGAAAATCAATCCTTCCGAAACTCCCGCCTCTTTGGCGACGTCCGCGGTCCGGGTATTGGCAAGACCGTTTTGAAATGCAACCCGGATAGTCGCCTGGATAATCTTATCCATGGAATCCTCAACTTTACCCAATGATTTCACCTTCTATAGCTGGACTTTCCAAACAGAAATTTTTTAAAGTGAGTGCTCACTCACTTAATATATTACCATTCCCCGGGAAAAATCTCAAGAGATTTGAAATAAAATTTATTTCCTTATAAAAACCCAACCACCACCGGCTGGAAAGCCGAGGGTTTGAATCCCCGTTATTGAGACAATCACCCCCATATCCTATCATAACCCCCATGGAGATTTTACGATGGGACCATATGTGGCACTGAGGATGCAAAAAATATAAATAAAATGTATCCAAAATAAAAACGGGCCTGATTTTCTCAGTTCCCGTTTCAGTTCATATTTCCATGAGTTATCTGACTCTCCCAATAAAAAACCCAAATTCAATCTACCATCCCCACCCGGCTTGAGCCCGGGCAGTTACGATCAGATGGTTGTCATCATCTTGTTTATACATCCCGCCGCTTAGACCGAATTCAAGCGTAAAGCCGCTGTCAGCAATATAGCGGTAGCCGTAGTCCAACGTAATCGCAACTGCGTGACCCGCATCGACCCCCCAGATATCATGGCCTTGTTCCACGTCATAATAGGTCCCGCTTAACCCCAAATATCTTCCCCCCTGGGCATCACTTTCAAAATATTGTTTAAAGCCTAGACTCAAGGTACGTCCGATGGTGCCGTCCGTGGCTGAATTGTAAATCCCCGAACCAAGATTGATACTGCCGTCACCATTGATTGTATGTTCATAATCAACAATATAGTAATCATTCAATATGGCAAAAGGATTCACTGTAATACTATCCACGGCCTGAGCCGGCAGGACGATGAAGCCCATTAAAAAAATGACTGTGAGAAGAATCCACGCTTGCTTCATGAAAATAACCTCCCCTAAATTATTTCCGTATTCAATCAACTACTATAATATCGGTAAATATCCCAATTTTTTCTCCCCAATGGAATACACTTTTTGGAACAAACCCAGAAATTCCCATCCACCAACGCTTAATCGTAAAAATCTATGATAGTAATTGTCGGTAAAGATCTTGTTCCAAAGTTATCAGCCCGGCATTGTTGCCCCGCCGGGTCTGGAAAACCCCGATTTCTCTTCTTACACCGGTGGAAACGGGTTTACCCCCGAGAACAACAATCAAATCGCCAAGTGTCACGGCTTCTTTAGGGTCATGCGTGACTGTTACCACAGTCCGGGGATTCTTGATCCACAGCGCAAGGAAACTCTCAAACAAATCCGCCCTGGTTTTCAAATCCAACGATTTGAAAGGCTCATCCATTAACAAAAGAGGCGCCTCAAACGCAAAAGCCCGGGCCATTGCCGCCCTTTGCTTCAGCCCTCCGCTTAGTTGAACCGGATAACATTCGGCATAATCCTCAAGTCCCGTCGCGGACAGACTGGCCTTTATCTTTTCCGCCCTATCCTCTTGGGGCATTTTGTCATACAGCACCAAATCGGTATTTTCACGGATGGTCAGCCAGGGAAGCAGCCGGGGTTCTTGAAACAAGTAACTTACCCGTTCGGCGGTATGTACGTTACCCCGGTCCGCTTTGACAAGGCCCGCTAAAATATTGAGCAAAGTTGTTTTCCCACAACCGGAAGGCCCTAAAATGGCTGTAATCTTTCCCTCGGGAAATTCCAGACTAAAATCGGCGAATACCTCACGAAAGCCATAACTTTTAAAAATGTTCTCAACTTTAATCATTGGCTGCGGCATCTTTCATGGAAGTCTCTTTCCAGGCTCTAAAAGGTAATTTTAACAAATAATCCAACAAATAATCAAAAAACAATCCCAATGCGATGACCACTAAAGTCCAGGCAAAAACCTTGTCGGTTTGTAAATAAACCCTGGCGGTATCCATTTGCGTCCCGATTCCCCAGGCCGGATAAGCCAGGACTTCCGCTGCGATTAACACTTTCCAGGTAATACCCAAACCGGAACTGATTCCGGCAGTCAAAAAAGGAATTAATGAGGGCAAATAAAACTTAGTCAGCTGGTGTTTATAACGGACCTGATAGGTTCGAACCATTTCGACCAACTGCCCGTCAACGGAACGGATACCCTCAATGATATTTTGGACCACAATCGGGAAGGCCATTAAAAACGCGACAAAAATCGCTACATTATCCCGCTTAAACCAGATGAGCGCCAGAATAATCACTGAAATCACCGGCGTGCTGCGGAGCAGAATAATGATTGGCCGGAAAAAAGCGTGGATCGCCTGGTGTTGTCCTGCGACTATCCCAATCATCAGACCCAACAATAAAGCAACTCCAAACCCCACAAATCCCCGGCCCAAGGTGGCCCCAAGATGATGCCAGAAATCAAAAGCGGCTACCAATCCGGCAGCCTGCCCTATTGCTTGCAGTGGTGTCGGCAAAATTAGCGGTAAACGGATGAAAGCGGCCGCCAGCTGCCATCCCATAATCATTACTACAATGGCTAGACCGCCAAACCAATTACGGTTGATAGAAGAAAGCTTCATCCGGCACTTTTCCTCCCACGGAATCCGGTGCAAAACCAACCAAGCGATCCAGAAAACTTTCAATAACCTTCCGGTATTTGAAAGCCTCGTCATATTTCAGATGGGTGCGCTTCAAACCTTTTTCAACAGATAGCGCTGAAATTTGAACATATTTTTCCGCCAAGATCCCGGCTTCTTTGGGATTACGATTTGTCCAGTCAATGGAAGCAGCCAATCCTTTCAGAAAGCTCCGGAGCGCTTCCGGGTGTTCTTTGGCAAATTGTTGCCGCACGACAATACAGGTTTGGGGGTAAGCGGTACTCTGTTTTTCCACCCGTTGCCATTCTTTTTGAAAGTCCAGTATTACTTGCAAATGATTGTTTTTTTCCAATACTTCGGTAACCCACGGCTCCGGCATAGCCGCCAAAGTTATTTTACCGGCCGCCACCAGTTGCGCAATCTCAACCGAACTGGAGATATATTGAATCCGAACATCCTTCTCCGGGTCAAGGCCATTCTTGCTGATCAGATAACGCAATAAAATATCGGAAATGGCTCCTTTGGCCGAAACGTAAATTTCTTTGCCCTTCAGATCTCTCCAGTGACGGATGGTGTTATTGCTGCTGACGATATACATCAGCCCCCAGCCGATAATGGCCGCTACTTCGATCTTGACTCCCTTGTTATAAATCATAGCGGCAGTGCTGATGGGCAACCCTGCGATATCGGTCTCTCCGGCTATCAATTTGCCCACCGCCAGATCCGGACTTTTTAAAACTTCGAAACTGGTTGGTACCTTCAGGCTTGAGGGTTGGTCCATCATCCGCGCCATCGACAGGCCGATATTTCCGGCCAGCGCCGTCACTCTCACCGGCGTAGGGTTCTCGCTCCAGACAGCGCCCCCCCATAAACAAAGTACCCACAACAAAACCGGCATAATCAGTAATCGCTTTTTCATTCGGGATACACCTTTCTATCTTCTAAACATCCCTTACTTTTACTTTGAATTATAATCTTTTTTTGGAAAAGATCATAGTATTTACTCTGTGAGCCCGTTATTTTTGATCACATCCCGGTACCAGGCGCCGCTTTTTTTGATACTGCGGCCTTGGGTAGAGTAATCGATTTTGACAATCCCGAATTTCTTGCTATAACCATAGGCCCATTCAAAGTTGTCCATCAGCGACCACAGGTAATAGCCATCCAAGCGCACTCCCTCTCCCAGCGCCCGGTGAAGGGCCATCAAGTGCTGTTTTAAATAATTCAAGCGGTCATCATCGGCAACGATTCCTTTTTCGATTTGCTCATCTTGAAAAACCGCGCCGTTTTCGGTGATGAAAATACGGGGATTGCCGTAATCTTTTTGGATACGGATCAAAAGGTCATAAATTCCTGCCGGATAAATTTCCCACTCCATGTCGGTATAGGCTGAATCTTTCGGGTTAATGTTCTGAAATAAACTTGAAGAACCGGGAGCCGCATGGCCAATCACTGCCCTTGAGTAATAATTGATTCCTAAAAAGTCAACCGCAGCCCTTTTTACCAATTCCATATCGCCGTTTTCAATAGCCGGCCCATTATATTTCCGTTGGTATAATTCCCCTATGTCTTCAGGGTAAACGCCCTTCAATACGGGGTCCAAAAACCAGCGGTTTTTTTCGCCATCCGCCAATATAGCGGCTTTTTGGTCCTCCACCGAACTGGTCGCCGGATAAGTTGGACTTAGATTAAGGGTAATCCCGATTTCCCCTTTGAAGTTCAACTGCCGGTATATCTCCACGGTTCCGGCATGCGCTACCAGCAAATGATGGGCCACCTGTATTCCCAAAGCCATATCCCGCAATCCGGGAGCATGATGCCCCTCCGCATATCCGCAAATGGCGGACACCTGCGGTTCGTTGAAGGTAATCCAACGTCCAACCCGGTCCCCAAACCTCTGAAACGCCAATTTAGCGTAGTCCTCAAATGCTTCCACGGTTGAGCGGGTTCCCCATCCTCCTTGGTCTTGCAATGCCTGGGGCAAATCCCAGTGATACAATGTAGCCGCAGGTTCTATCCCCGCTTCCAGCAGTTCATCGATTAACCGGTTATAAAAATCCACTCCCCTGGTGTTTATAGAACCTTTACCATCCGGAAAAATTCTAGGCCAGGCAATGGAAAACCGGTAAGATTTCAGTCCTAATTCCTTCATCAGCAAAACATCTTCCCGGTAACGATGATAATGATCGCAAGCGATATCGCCGGTATCTCCCCGGTAAACTTTCCCGGGCGTATGACTAAAACGGTCCCAGATGCTCTCGCCGCGGCCATCTTCGTTTACCGCCCCTTCGATTTGATAAGCAGCGGTGGCTGCCCCCCAGATAAATTCTTTTGGAAAAATAAATTGGGTCATTGGATTCTCCCCTTGGAAAAGATTTTGGCGATTTTTCTTTTGTTGTTTGATTTATGTATAAACTTAATTATATTGATAAAATGACTCTTGTACATTCATTTTTTTGTTTTTTTTACTTCAAATTTTTTACCCTATTCAAAAGCAACTGGGAATGAGTCTCGACGTCCGGTTCATGGTTGATCAATGAAAAGAAAATAAAAAAAGTGCCGGATCAGATCCAACACTACAACGCTCTTGATAATGAATTTCGCTGAAACTTTACTGTCCTTCATACTCAAACCAGTCAAAATCGGCAAAACCGGCAGGGGGATTGCCATTACTGGAAGCAAATAATCCAATCAAGGTCCCCACAAATCCTCCGGCAACATCGGTACTAAGGATTCTGCCATCTATATTTTCAACCAGCGCCCGATAGCGCTGTCCATCGTTGCCATAATAGAAACTATATTCTTGTCCGCCAGCCTTTACTTTCAAATAAATCCGGGCAGAGGGATAAACATCCTCCGCTAAAACCGTCTCCACACCTTTTTCACATTTTACCAGACGGATGAGATTTTGTTCCCCCATCTCGAAAGGGGCCGCCAGTTCAAAACGGAAATGGAACTCATTACTTTGAATCACTGCCAAACCTGCCGTCTCCTTCGGATGAAATTGAAATTCCATCACCGTGGCGGCTTCAAAACGAATATGTTGTTGACGCCGTCCGATAAAGCTCGGATTCGCCAATTCCGTGAGTCTTTCCGGTTTCGTGAAAAGCCGTAAATGGCCCGGCCTTTCTTTCAAACTCCAAAATGGATTCCGGGGAGTGCGTAATACCTGCCAGGATAATTTCAGTGATTCACCATCAAAATCATCTCGAATTTCCCCGGATCCTACATTGTAGAAAGAAAGATCCGGCGAAGGATAAGTGAGTTCGACCCGCCCGTTTCCCGGACTTACCACCGGCCAGTTGTCTTCCCAAACCACCGGTATTAAAAAAGTTTCCCGGCCTAAATTACGGTAGTATCCTCCATACGGCCTGGAGCCTAAAGCAACCATCCACCACTCACCATTCTGGGTTTGAACCAGATCCCCATGGCCCACATTTTGGATTGGATAATCCTTCCCCAACTGACGATGGGTTAAAACCGGGTTCCCGGGATTGCCTTCATAGGGCCCGGTAATTTGCCGGCTGCGGGCAACCGTAATGGAATGATGATAATCCGTTCCACCCTCGGAAATCATTAAATAATACCAGCCGTCTTTACAATATAAATGAGGACCTTCCGGCCACACTACATCCCGCATCGCACCGCGCCATAAAGGGTAAACGCCGCCGCTCAGTTTCATCTTATTCAAATCCAGTTCCTGCAACCAAATTTCCCAGTTGCCGAAATATTTCGGCCCCTCGGGGATTGGTCTTGTCCCAACATAATAAGCTTTTCCATCTTCTTGAAAAAACAATGACGGGTCGATTCCCGGCGCATCAGGCAACCAGCAAGGATCGGACCACGGACCCGCCGGATTGCCGGCAGTAACCAGAAAATTGCCACCCTTGGTAATATTGGTGGTAATCAAATAAAAAGTTCCCTGATGATACCGGATGGTAGGGGCATAGATTCCCTCCGAATGGCCAACTCCATCCAAATCCAGTTGCGATGGCCGGTTCAAGGCAAAGCCGATCTGCTCCCAATGAACCAAATCCCGGCTGTGAAAAACCGGTACTCCTGGGAAATAACAAAAGGACGAAGTCACCAGATAATAATCTCCAGCCACTCTACAAATGGATGGGTCCGGGTAAAAACCGGGCAGGATGGGATTGATGAAAAGCTGTTTATGATTTGGAACATCCATAGCGACTCATCCTTACAAGTCATCGTATATCCAAACCGGATTTCGCTCTTACCCTTTCAAAGCGCCGGCGAGTGTTCCTTTAAGAATCCAGCGATGACCCAAAATATATAACAAGATGGTAGGCGCAGCAGCAATAATTGCTGCAGCAGCATATCTTGGCATATGGTCTACACCATATGCACTAAGGAACTGCGCTACCCGTAGCTGCATAGTAAAGAATTTTAGACTGTTAATGAGAATTAAGCTCAATAGATAATCGCTCCAAGCGCTTATAAAAACCAGTAAGGTGGCCAAAACGGTCGCCGGCTTAGCCAACGGCAACATAATCCGGAAAAAGGTACCTGTATGTCCAGCGCCATCGATTCTTGCTGCTTCTGCCAGTTCCCCAGGCAAACCCTGAAAAAAGGAACGATAAATAATTGTCCAAAATGGGATCCCAAAAGCGGTAAGCGGTAAAAAAAGTCCAGGTAACGAATCAGTCAGGTTCATTTGCGAGCAAAGTTTGTAAAGCGGAATTAAAATCATCTGCATCGGTACGAAATAGCCTGCCAAGATACAGTAAAACGCGACTTCTGTAACTTTGCTCCGATAACGGGCAAAAATATAACCCGCCATCGCCGCTGAGGGTACTGTACAGACAACCGCACCTAAACATACAATTAAAGTATTGATTAACCCTTGGTCAATCTGTACGGCTACCCACGCTTCAATAAAATTATTCCAACGCATCTGAGTCGGCAAGCTCCATGGATTGTAAGAGCATTCCAACCGGGTTTTGAATACAAAGAGCCATGGCATAAGGAGTGGTAAGATAACTGTCAAAGCCAGCAAAACCAAAATAATGGTAATTAGCACGCCTGGAATTGACGGACGAGTTCTAATGGATTGTTCCTGCTGGTCTGTTTCAACTGATGTGTTGTTCATCTCAAATATCACCTTCTTTTCTTTGCCAAGAGAATTGAGCCACAGTAAAAATTAACGAAAGCAGGAAAATAACCACGCCTACTGCAGCAGCTTTACCATACTGCCAATTGACAAAGCCCTGTTGATATAGGATAATTCCCAATGTTTTGGTTGCGTCGCCCGGCCCGCCTTTGGTGAGAAGATACGGTAAATCGAAAAGCTTCAGGCTACCGACAATACACAAAATAGCACAAATACGGAGAGGATAGGCAACCATCGGCAAGACTACATACCTTGCATATTGCCCCCGGTTGGCTCCATCCAATTGTGATGCTTCGCTAATCTCCTTGGGTATCTGTTCGATGTTCGCCATCAGATAGATGATGTTAAAACCGGAATATGCCCAAGTGGCAACGGTAAACAGCGACCAGAAAGCGAGTTGTGGATTACCTAGAAAATCTACTCTTCCCAGCCAGTCCCAATGGAATTTGGCTGAAAGAGAGGCAATGATACCGAAATTAGGCGCAAAAACAAACCGGCCCAACATTGCTACAATGGCCGACGGTAGAATCGATGCCATATAGTAGACAGCGCGTAACGGACTGGTAATCTTATTCGGATAAGTCGATAAAGCGAAAGCGATGAAGAAGGCCAAGGGGATCTGAATAACTACGCTCCAGAACGCCCAGGCAAAAACATTAATCAAACCGGCCTGGAACTCTGCATTTGCAAATAACCTAATATAATTATCAAATCCGGTGAAAACACTATCACCAAGGCCACTGGTACGCATTAACGAAAGATGAAATGTTTCTGCGATCGGATAATACATAAAAATGCCTAGAAATAATAAGGCTGGCAGAAGAAACAGAACTTTAAAGAAAGCAACATTCCATTTCTGCTTTTTCTTGCTTTTCTCATAGGATGAACCACTTACATTCATGGCTTCTTGCATTCCCAACACCTCAATGCCTTTCAAATTATCATGTTTCCGGGATATGAAAGTAATTTGCGATACCAATGTTTTTCCTAATATATAAGCCGGCGGAGGCAGAAATAGCTCCACACCTCCGCCGACTATTATCATGGGACGAATGCTTATTTCTTAGCTGGTCCCATATTCTCTTCCACTAATGATTCGTAGGTGGTAAAGGCTTTCTTGACGTCGGCATTCTGGATGAAAACATTTTGGATTGCGTCAAGAAGAGGTGTGGTCACCATCGGCGGCAAATTCTGATCCCACCAGAATTGAACCGCTTTTGACTTACTAAATACCTCCGAAGCCATGCCAGTCAAGCGGGAGGGAGCTTTTACTCCCGGTACGGAACAAATCCGGCCAGGCTCGGCTTGACAAACTTCCACACTCATCGCATACTTCAAGAAGCGCACAACCGCATCCTTCTTATTCGCGGCAGCTTTAGTAACGGTAAAAGCGATATCGGGCATACCCATAACATCGGTAATCTTACCTTTGCCACCCTTCAATTCCGGAAAAGCATAGAAACTAATGGTTTGATCGGTAAACTCTTTGTTGGAGAACTGAGCGCACATCCAGGAACCGGTTATAATCATAGCCGCTTTAGCAGTAGCCATAAGTTGTTGAGCATCATTGTATGACTCACCAAGCGGTTTATCGCCAAAATAACCCTTCTTTACCCACTCCTGATATTTCTGAGCGGCTTTGATAAAGTCAGCACTATCAAAACGGCTCTTCCTGGCGCTAGCATTATTGAATACTTGAACACCGCCAGTCCGATCGGTCAAATACATAAATAATGCCAAAGCCGGCCATTTGTCTCTAGCGCCGCAAGCAAAAGGTTGAATCCCATTACTCTTTAGAGTATCAGCCACTTTTTCCAGCCCATCAAGTGTAGACGGCATAGTCAAATTATATTTTTTTAACAGGCCATCGTTGACAAATACACCAGCAACCGCAAAGAATGGTGCTACACCATAGATCTTGCCTTTCCAGGACATGGCTTGTTGAGCAGCAGCACTGCCGGGAATATCTTTCAACTCTTTGGTCATATCGAGCAACCGACCGCCGTCAGCATAACCGCCCATAACGGAACCGCCCCAACCCTGGAAAATATCCGGAAGATCTTTGTTGTTGGCCATAGCAACTTTTGTTTTGTCCATCAAACCGGGATCACCCAAGGCGATATACTCTAGATTGATATCCGGATTTTTGGCCTTAAAATTATTAACCAGTGCTTTAATATAAGCATGGTCGGCACCATCATCGGTAAGATCACGACCCCAAACGCTAAGTGTAACTTTCGGAGCTGCATACACCGGAATCAATAAAGCAACCATCAAAGCAAACAAGCAACAAATTAAAACTACTTTTTTCATCCTTCTTTTCCTCCATTCTTTTCTCTTTCATCAGATTCAAACCCATGTCACCATCATTCGCTTGGATTCCTCACCTCCCGAACATATCCTTCATTTGCTATATATGTTTTTATTTCCAATACGCATCAGAAATTACTACTCAATTTCAACCGGCGATCCCGTAACTTCAAATCCTGCCTGCAACACTTTAGATCCGGTCAGTTCCTGACTTCTGGCGTCGGGTTGATTTCCCCCGACATAAACTTCAAATCCGCCCGGTTCCAAAATGCATTTTCCTTCCTCGTTAACGAGGGCCATCAACCGGGGAGGAATCTCAAAGGAAATTTCCTGCTCCTGTCCTGGTTGAAGAAGTACTTTCCGGACTCCCCGCAATTGCCACTTGGGAACAATCACGCTGGCCTCCAAATCCTTCAGATATAATTGGACCGCTTCTTCGGCCGGATACCGGCCGGCATTTTTTACTTTAACACTGCAAAAAGCACTCTCACCAGCCTTGATTTGGGTCCCGGCCAGTCTCAATTCCCGATATTCAAATCGGGTATAGCTCAAACCGTATCCGAATGGATAGAGGGCTTCACCCTTCATATAACGGTACGTCCGGTTATTCATGGAATAATCGCTAAAATCAGGCAATTCCTCGGTACTTCGATAAAACGTCACCGGTAAACGGGCCGATGGACTGTAATCACCGAATATCAAGGAAGCAATAGCTTTCCCGCCTTCAGCTCCAGGATACCAAGCTTGAATGATCGCTGGGATGTGAGCGTCAGCCCAGGTAACCGCTAAGGCGCTTCCCGAAAGGAGAACTACAATAACGGGTTTCCCAACTTTAAATACGGTTTCAAGGAGTTCTTGCTGCAGTCCGGGCAAATTCAAATGATTTTTGTCGCCACTGGCATATTCGTTGGAAGTATCGCCTTGTTCTCCCTCAATCGTGGCATCGAGGCCCAAACACATAACAACAATATCACTTTTCCGGGCAACAGCGACTGCCTCGGCAAAACGGTCTTTGGACTCGCCCAGCCCTTCGACTTTGTCTTTATATAAATGACATCCCTGGCTATAGTACACCCGGACAGGTTCTTCAACAGCCTGAGTAATTCCCTCCAGCACCGTCACATAGCGCGAAGCGGTTCCGCAATAATTCCCCATGAGGGCGGCCCGGCTATCGGCGTTGGGCCCGATAACGCCAATCGATTTGATTTTGGATTTATCAAGAGGCAATAAGCGATTGGCATTTTTCAACAGCACCAAAGATTTTTTGGAAACATCCAGGGCAAATTGGCGATGTTCGTCACAATCATTCTTTTCGTAAGGTATTGCACTATACGGAACACATTCCGGGGGATCAAACATTCCCAGTTTCATGCGAATGAACATCAAACGGATTACAGACTTATCGATGGTCGCTTCATCAATCAAGCCTTCTTGATGGGCCAGAAGCAAATTCAAATACATATTGCCGCAGTTCAAGTCACAACCATTATTAACAGCCAGGGCCACCGACTCCGGAGCGGTTTTGGTAACCATATGGTTTTCATGAAAATCTTTAATCGCCCAACAATCCGAGGTTATATATCCGTTAAAACTCCAATCTCCCCGGAGAATTTTTTGCAATAACGTTTCACTCCCGCAACACGGTTCACCGTTGGTACGGTTATAAGCGCCCATAACTCCAGCCACATTGGCTTCTTTCACGCATTCTTTAAAGGCCGGAAGATAAGTTTCCCACAAATCCTTCTCGGATACCACCGCATTGAAGCTATGCCGTTCGCCTTCCGGCCCGCTATGAACGGCGAAATGTTTAGCGCAGGCCGCCGTTTTTAAGTAAACTCCATCGTTTCCCTGAAGTCCTTTGATAAATCTTACCCCGAGCCTACCGGTCAAGTAAGGATCTTCACCATACGTTTCATGGCCCCGGCCCCACCGCGGATCACGAAATATATTCACATTGGGTGACCAAAATGTTAACCCTTTATAGATGCCATGATCGTTATTCCGTTGGGCCTCATGATATTTGGCCCGGCCTTCCGTTGAAATTGTATCTGCGACTCGATAAATTAAGTTTTCATCAAAGGTCGCCGCCATTCCGATGGCTTGCGGAAAAACCGTAGCGGTTCCGGCTCGCGCAACCCCATGCAATGCTTCATTCCACCAATTATAGGAAGGAATACCCAACCTGGGGATTGCCGGCGCATTATAAATCATCTGACCGACTTTTTCTTCCAAAGTCATTTTTGATACCAAATCTTTGGCCCGTTCCTCAAAACTTAAGGTTTCATCATAATTCTCAGGTTGAACCGACATTTGAAACCCTCCATGTGATCAATGTGATCTTCCCCGATTTCATGAAAACATTACATTTCCCGGTTCTATAATGTACAAATTCATGAATGAAGATATCTCCAGCAAACGTTTGTTAAAACGACCATCTTTTACAAGATCAATTTATTCAGTTAAAGCCGACATATTCTCTATTTATCATGAAAATAGATTATGAAAATCTATGCCACGATTCCTTGATAATGGTCCGCATCTCTATTCATCGGATTATTCCGATTTTTTAAGAAATTACCATATTTCATAGGATAAATTCTATGGACGCAGGAAAAAGATT
The DNA here is from genome assembly GCA_023401925.1 of Bacillota bacterium. GTDB lineage: Bacteria > Bacillota > UBA4882 > UBA8346 > UBA8346 > UBA8346. Next base: position 43,940 of record JAEXDA010000028.1, on the reverse strand, counting down.
TTTATTTTTTGACAAACGTTTGTGAATAATATTTCTAGTAAAAATTTAAAATTCCTCCTGTCCATACCAATAAATTTTCTTTTTGAATATCGTAATTCTTCTTTATGAAAAACAAACTCATAATAAAAGACTTCTTCCCTTTCGGAAAAGAAGTCTTTTTCTATTCACGATATTTTGGTATTATTCCGTCTGCAACTGATGAATCCGAGTCAAATAAATCTGACTCAAGGCGTCGGCTTCCTCGGAAGTATTGGCCTCGGAATAAATTTTAAAAATCGGCTCTTCGGCATCAGGTAAAACCAGCGCCCAACCCTGTTCATGAAATACTTTGAGTCCGTCAGTCATTTCCAGAGGAAGATTTTTATTTTCTTCAAACAAATTTCGCATGATCCGCCCTTTATCTTCCCAGGAACAATCGGCTTCCCGATAGCTTCTTTCAACATTGGGTATCAGCATTTTGGCCTCAGATAAAGACAATTGCTCTCTGGCCAATAATTCCATTACTTTCACCAGACATACCAATGAATCATACTCCGGTTGATACAAGTTTCTCCCATCCGCCGACGGAAATAGCCTTTCCTGAGCTACCTTTTCCATCATTGAGCGTGGATTGGCTTTCGTACGGATGACTTGACCATGGAATTGCCGTGCTAGTTCCTCAATAAATTGGGGTGCTGTAACTTGAACCGCTATGGTAGCTTGGGGTTTATATTTTAAAACCCAAAATGCAAGAAGCGCCGTTAATTGTTCATCCTTTAGCAATTCACCGTGTTCATCCAGTATAATAAGTTTTTCCCCATCATTCCCGGTGATAATTCCAAAATCGGCCCCGGAAGATTTGATTTCTTCCCCAACAGCACTCATTATCCGGGCGAATTCTTTTATTGGCCTTACACGGTGAATTGAATCCCCCGGTTGATTTTGGGCAACAACAACTTCACCCCCCAGCTTGTCCAATAAACTGGGCAGAATCAGCGAAAGGTTGCTATTATCATAATGAATAACCATTTTATAATGCCTTGCTTGAATCAATTTTCTCGTTTCGGAATTCAACAATCCGTCCAAATAAGGTTCGATCAAATGGGGAACAAATGCCAATTCACCCATAGCACCTGCCTCAACCCTCAAGAAATCCTCACCAAAATATGCATTTTCTAAAGCCCGCTCGTTGTTTTTATCGATATACAAGCCAGAATGATCAAAGAATTCTATCACCATACCATCGGTTTGCTGAGGACTCATCCGAAGATGCACTCCCCCTCTAACTCCCAAAGATGGAATGGCGTACCTTGTCGCCGACGAGGGTATGGTGCCCAGGTCGTAAACATCAACGCCTGCCGCTAAAACTCCCGAAACCAGCGCTCTTTTTAATACTTGCGCAGCTCGGTAATGATCCGAACTGACTACAATTTTAGCGCCAGGCTTTAAATGGGCTCCCAAAACACCGCCTATTTTCGCTACAAACTCCGGATTGATTTCCTGATTGATGATACCGGAGATTCCTCTATTCCCGAAAAGACTCCTCGAACCCTTAAGCGACCAGATTAAACTGTTGTTTAAAATCGAGCCGCTATCAATATATTTATGGGGCCAAACCCTTACTGAGGGTTTTACAATTGCCCTTGTGCCTATATTAACATTTTCTCCAAGCACCGCTCCTTCATGGATAATATTTCTTCCTTTTAGACTGACATTTTGACAAATGATAGCCCCACTTACTTCACAGTCCCCTCCCATATAACAATGGCTCCATAAAATACTATGCTCAACTTCCGATCCGCTTTGGAGGGTCCCATAGTCTCCAATGACCGACATTTCTCCTATACTAACCCGGTCGGCAATTTTTACATAATCACCCAACAATGCCGGAGCTGTAATCTTTGCCCCCGGATCAATTTCGACTCCTTCGCCAACCCAAACTCCTGGGTTTATCTCCTTTCCCGCCTTCTCCACGCTTACTTTGCCCGTCAAAACATCATAATGGGCTTGACGATATTGTTCCAGATTGCCTATATCCGACCAGTAACCTGAAGCCACATAGCCATATAAGGGTTCGTTTTTGGCTTGTAATAACGGAAAAAGATCTTTGCTGAAATCAAAGATTTGCCCCTTTTGAAAGGAGTCAAAAATGCGCGGTTCTAAAATATATATTCCCGTATTCACCGTATCACTAAAAACTTCACCCCAACCGGGTTTTTCTAAGAAACGCTTAACCCTGCCCTCTTCATCTGTAATCACAACCCCGTATTCGAGAGGATTATTTACTTTTGTCAATACAATGGTCGCAACAGCCCCCTTGGACCGGTGGAAATCGACTGCCCCGGTTAAGTCGATATCTGTTAAGGCGTCCCCACTAATGATTAAAAAAGTTTCATTTAAAAATTCTGCGCCGTTACGCACACTGCCCGCTGTTCCTAGTGGAGTTTCTTCAATAAAATATTGCATCTGGATGCCGAACTTTTGCCCATTCCCAAAATAGTTTTCGATCTCCTGGGGCAAATAAAACAAAGTTGCCATGACCTCGGTGAAATCGTGTTTTTTAAGCAGATTAACGATATGTTCCATCATCGGTCGATTGGCTATCGGCGTCATAGGTTTTGGTTTATAACATGTCAAAGGCCTCAATCGGGTCCCTTTTCCTCCGGCCATAATAACTGCTTTCATTATAATCCTCCTTAAAATTGCATACTGTTTCTGGCCTTCTTCCTAAAAACTAATGAACGTCGCGATATCGAGTCATTTCCTCAGCTTCTATCGTTTTGATCATATTCGCCATGATGATTTCCCGGGCTGCCTCTTCATGCATTACCGCATGCCAATTAGATTTTTGATTTTCCTCAATGATTTCCCGATATACCTGATGGGTTTGGATTGCAATTTTGTCCCAGCTGTAAATTTGTTGTACATCTTTAAGGGCTGAGGCTTTCATTTTGTTACAGTGGTCGGGATGCTGCAAGGCCCAAATCATATTATCCGCTAAGGAATTTACATTATTGCAATAGACCTTCAAACCATTTTCTCCATGACGAATGATCTCTCCCAATCCTCCCGCATCGGAGGCGATCACAGCCGCTCCTGCAGCCATTCCCTCCAAAGCCACAATACCAAATGGTTCGTAAAGACTGGGGAAAACAGCTATGGTCGCCGCCTTATACAACGCATTCCGGGTATCGTCGTCAATATAACCGGCAAAATATACGCGATGGTAAATACCTAATTGATAAGCACGATGTTTTAATTCTTCCAGATAAGGGCCTTTCCCGGCAATCACCAATTTAGCACTGGGTTCAACTCCCAGCACTCTTGAATACGCATCCAGTAAAACTCCCAACCCTTTCTCCCGGACAATCCGTCCCACGTAAAAGATTATTTTCTCATCCGGAGCGCAGTAATGTGTACGGACTTCATCATGGTTGAGGGCGGTTTTTTCAAATTCACCGGGATAGACTCCATTGGGAATGATTCGGATCTTATCTTCAGGCATTTGGAAAACTCTTTGCAGTTCGGCTTTCATATAATTACTACAGCAAATAACCCTCCACGATTCATAACCTAGCCACCACTCCACATTACTGATATATCGCTGTAATTCATTATGAAGCCCATTGTTGCGCCCATATTCAGTTGCATGAATCGTTGAGATCAGAGGTATCTGCCAAGAGTGTTTTAAATTCTTACCTGCGAATGCCGCCAGCCAGTCATGGGCATGGATAATATCAAAAGTAGCCCCCAGCAAAGCAAGGCGGTTAGCCATTTCAGTCATATTCAAATTCAATTGCAGCACCCAGGTTAAAAAATCCGGAGTTGACGGATTGTTCATAACTACCCGGTAAACTTTTACTCCGTGAATGGTTTCATAATCGGCTGCATCTTGAACCCCACAGCTAATCACTGAAACCTCCACATCCTGTTTTACTAAAGCCAGTGCTAAATCATAAACGTGGCGGGCTATCCCTCCTACTATCTTTGGAGGAAACTCCCAACTAAGCATCAATACTTTCATACCATCACCTCGAAAATTATTTTGTCAAAATGCATGGATCGGTGTGCACTCTTGAACTGTCCATGTGAGTTGACCCGTCTGGTAAAATATCTTAAAAAGATAACCATTTGCCATATATTTGCGGGATTGGGAAGAGCTATCAAGGATTCCAAGAGTGCTCAATTAGTTTAACCCAGGGTCTCTATCTCTATGACAATTTTTAAAGCTCCTCATTCCAAATTTCCATGAATCAATAGATACAGCTGCACTATAATCAGCAAATTCCTCCCTGGTTGGCCAAGCATCTGAGTATGGTTGACTTTTAGCCGAATTTGCTATAATATATACGGTATTGGTCTTTTTTTGTCAATTCGCCAAAAATTCACCTTGATTTTACTCTTTCATTGTAATTGTGTGCGTCCAGGTCATTTGACGAGTTTATTGCTTGAACAGGTAATCCCAATCCAAGCTAAACCGGCGTGGATGGTTTTACTGTTTTTAAGTTTAAATAGCTTGATTACTTAAGCGTCCGCAACAAGAGAGGAGAACTTTTTGAATCAAGTCTGGCTTAAATCTTACGAGAACGGGGTTCCTCATCATATAGAGTACCCTTCCATAACGCTCTCAACCATGCTCCATCAAACAACCTCCAAATTTCCAAATCAAAAGGCTATGATTTATTTAGACCACCCATGGACTTATCAAGAATTAGATGATTTGGTTTCCCGGATGGCTAATTTATTCATCGCTTATGGAGTCAAACCCGGAGATCGTATCGGAATCCAACTGCCCAATTCACCGCAGTTTGTTATATGTTATTATGGAATATTGCGGGCCGGCGCCATTACCGTGCCCATCAATCCAAGCTTTAGCGGCGTTGAACTGGCTTATATCATTCAAGATACCGGGATGGACATCCTTATTACCAACTTGGAAACGGTCCCCGCGCTCAAGATCGGCGCTTTCGGAAATTTAAAAATCATTACCACCGACATCCGGGTTCCATTTTCCCCAGAGCATGATTACAGTTTATCCATTGATGGTATTAAGCTTGAAAAGGTCCTTTTTAGCCAACCGGTAAGCGATCCTGAAATTGATATCAAGCCGGAGTCCGTTGCCAACTTACAATATACCGGCGGTACAACAGGTTTATTTAAAGGCGCAACCCTGACTCATGGAAATTTGGTAGTCAATGCCGCACAATTTCGTTCTTGGCTTAAAAACATCTATAAAGATGGGGAAGGTAAATTAATTTGTGTCCTTCCCATGTTTCACATTTACGCTATTACCACCACAATGAATCACGCTGTATATAGCGGTTCCTCTCAATGTCTGATGTCCAAGTTTGATATCAATGAATTAATGCGTTTGATTGAAAGTCAAAAACCCAATATTTTCATGGGTGTACCGGCCATGTATATAGCCATCGCCATGAGAGATAATGCCAAAAACTACGATTTAACTTCAATTAAAGCCTGTATTTGCGGTTCAGCGCCACTACCTCCGGCAATTCAACAAAAATTTAAAGATTTAACCGGTACTGAAGTACGTGACGCCTACGGCCTTTCAGAGTGTTCCCCAGTGGTCTCGGCTACTCCTATCAATGGAACGAATAAATATGGCAGTATCGGTACCCCGGTCCCGGATACCGAAGTCAAAATAGTTGACCCTGAAACCGGCAAAGAGCTCGGCTTTAATGAAGTTGGAGAACTGGTTGTAAACGGCCCGCAAGTGATGAAAGGTTATTGGGGCCATCCCAAAGAAACGGATATGGTATTGAAAAACGGCTGGTTGCATACAGGTGATCTGGGTATTATGGATGAAGACGGATATATCTTTATTACCGATCGCTTGAAGGACATGATAAACGTGGGCGGCGAAAAAGTTTATCCCCGTGAGATTGAAGATTTATTATTTACCCATCCGTCAGTCAAAGAAGTGGCGGTTATTGGCGCTCCCCATGAACTCCGCGGCGAGGTCCCGGAAGCGTATGTAGTGTTAAAAGAGGCCGCTGCCGCCTCGGAAAAAGAACTCCGCCATTTCTGCATCGATCATTTATCAAAGTTTAAGGTACCCCATAAAATCGAAATTGTAGATGAGTTGCCGCGAAGTTCCGTTGGAAAAGTCCTCCGGCGTTTGCTGCGGGATAAGTACCACCCCAAGAAATAATGACTTGTGTAGCAGCAAAGCACCTTTTCATTAGGATGTGGAATAACTCAATCAATAAAAAACGGGCTGCCATGAAAGAAATTCAGGAGCAGCCCGTTTTTTTATTCGGCGACCGACTTCGCTAGAGTCTGTTTTTTCCGTTTGGCTGAAACCGGCAAAAGCGGCTTCAAATATTGCCCTGTATAAGACGATGGATTTTCCGCCACTTCTTCCGGAGTTCCGGTTGCAATAATCGTCCCGCCCCGGTCACCACCCTCCGGACCGAGATCAATCATGTAATCCACACTTTTAATGACATCCAGGTTATGTTCAATCACTAAAACCGTATCTCCAGCTTCCACCAAACGCTGCAGCATCTCCAATAAGCGGTGCGTGTCGGCAAAGTGAAGGCCCGTAGTAGGTTCGTCCAAAATATATAAGGTTTTACCATTTGAACGTCTTGACAATTCGGTAGCCAACTTAATCCGCTGCGCTTCTCCTCCGGAAAGAGTCGTGGCCGGTTGGCCCAATTTGATATAACCAAGACCCACGTCTTGCAAGGTTTGCAGTTTGCGGCGAATTTTTGGAATATTATAGAAAAATTCCAGAGCTTCTTCCACTGTCATATTCAGTACTTCCGTGATGGTTTTCCCTTTATATTTAATATCGAGAGTTTCCCGGTTATACCGTTTTCCTTTACATACTTCGCAAGGCACATAAACATCAGGCAAAAAATGCATTTCAATCTTGATAATACCGTCCCCGGCACAGGCTTCACACCGTCCGCCTTTTACATTAAATGAAAAGCGTCCCAGCGTATATCCGCGCATTTTAGCTTCCGGAGTTTCGGCAAACAGTTCCCGAATCGGGTCAAATACACCGGTATAAGTCGCCGGGTTGGATCGGGGAGTCCGTCCAATCGGAGACTGGTCAATATCAATTACTTTATCCAAGTGCTCTAACCCCAAAATCTTATCGTAGGCGCCTGCTTGTAAAGTAGTGGCCTTGTTTAGTTTGGTGGCCGCAACCGGATATAAAATGTCGTTAATTAAAGTACTTTTCCCCGATCCGGAAACACCGGTGATACAGATGAAAACACCCAAGGGGATCTTTACATCGACATTTTTCAGGTTATGTTCTTTGGCGCCTTTGATTTGCAAATATTTGCCATTGGGTTTCCGGCGTTCCTTGGGAACCACAATTTGCTGCTTTCCTGACAAATACTGGCCGGTGATGGAAGATGGCTCCGCCAAAATTTCCCGCAAAGTCCCCGCGGCCACTACTTTTCCGCCATGGGATCCCGCTCCAGGACCAATATCCACGATGTAATCCGCTTCGCGCATCATTTCTTCATCATGCTCAACCACGATGACGGTATTCCCCAGATTGCGTAAATCCTTCAGGGTATCGATTAAACGGCGGTTATCCCGCTGATGTAAACCAATGCTGGGCTCATCCAAAATATATAACACACCCACCAACGAGGAGCCGATTTGAGTTGCCAGCCGAATCCGCTGGGCTTCTCCGCCGGACAACGTGCCCGCAGCCCGTTCCAGTGTCAAATAATCCAGACCCACATTCACCAAAAAGCCCAAGCGCTCATTAATTTCTTTCAGTATCAACCGGGCAATCGTCATTTCTCTCTCCGAAAGCTGCAGTTGCCTTAAAAAAGTGCTGGCGTCCAATACGGATTTTCGGGTGAGCTCACTGATATTGAGACCGCCAATATATACCGAAAGACTTTCCGGTTTTAAACGGGCACCCTGGCAGGCTGCACAGGGCCTAATGGTCATGAATTTTTCAATCTCCCGCCGCATAAAATCGGATTGTGTCTCCCGGTAACGCCGTTCCAGATTATGGGCAACCCCTTCGAAGGATGCTGCATGCCGGAATTCTCTGTCTGGACCCTGGTAAGATATTTCGATTTTCTCACCTTTCGTGCCGTACAGCAAAATTTCCAATTGCTCTTTGGTTGCTTTCCGCAAAGGTTTATCCGGATCAATCTTATATTTTTTGGCTACCGATTTTAAATATTGTAACGACCAGGAATCCTGATCGGCACTCCAAGCCTTAATACCGCCTTCATTGAGGGACTTATCCAAATCCAACACCAACTGGGGATCAATCTCCATTTTGAACCCCAAACCATCACAATCCGGACAAGCGCCGTAGGGACTGTTAAATGAGAACATCCGCGGGGTCAATTCTTCAAAGCTAAATCCGCAATCCGGACAGGCAAATTTCTCACTATAAATTTGTTCTTCTCCCTCTACCGGTAAAATCGTGACCAAACCCTTGGCAAGCTTTAAAGCAAGTTCAATCGAATCGGCCAACCGTTGCCCCAGATCGGGTTTCATAATTAAGCGGTCAACCACAACTTCGATGGTATGTTGTTTGTATTTTTCCAGGCTGAACTTTTCGCTTAAATCTTTAATCTCACCATCAACCCGGACTCTCACATAACCGTCCTTGCGGAAATCTTCAAAAAGCTTGTCGTATTCCCCTTTGCGATGGCGAACCACCGGCGCCAATACCTGAAACTTGGTCCCTTCCGGCAAAGTCATCACCTGGTCGACGATTTGCTCCACCGCCTGTTGCTTGATGGGCTTATGGCAATGGGGGCAATAGGGCTGTCCAATCCGGGCATATAGCAGACGCAAATAATCATAAATCTCGGTAACCGTACCCACTGTCGAACGGGGATTATGACTGGTGGTTTTTTGATCAATGGAAATCGCCGGAGAAAGGCCGTCAATATAATCCACATCGGGCTTGTCCATCTGGCCCAAAAACTGGCGGGCGTAAGCGGAAAGAGACTCCACATACCTGCGTTGGCCCTCGGCATAGATAGTATCGAACGCCAAGGAAGACTTCCCGCTTCCGGACAGGCCGGTAATGATCACCAGCTGGTCACGGGGAATCTCTAAGTCAATATTTTTAAGGTTATGTTCGCGTGCTCCTTTAATTCTGATACTGTTTGAAGACATGGAAAATCCTCCGTTTAGAATTCGATCCATTATATCACGAACATATGTTCTTTTGCAAGGTAATTGGTGGAAAGTTTAGAGGAAAGAAACATTATCATCAAATTTTTTGATCCCACGATATATAATAGTATACAAAACCGCTACAAGTCTCTCATTGGGAAAAGCAAGCCAGCCCATAAAATCAACAACCCATTATCCATATGATAACAGGCCGTTTGTTTTGAAATAATGTAAATTAGGAACTCTCTCCAAGAATACATCTTACTCGTAAATCGCGAACTCACATGGCGGGGCGGTAATCTTTACTGCTTTGCCATTCCGTTCTTCGATAATAACTTCACTACCAACTTTGCTTTTATCTTGAGACGAGTAGATGCATTTCATTTTCTCCCCCGCCCGGTGCAAGCTATTATCAATCGTAACCCAGGCCGAGGCCGGACTCTGGCAATCCGTATTGATGAGCACCAAAATCTCTTGGCCATCAAATACTCTGGACCAGGGAACAATTGACCGGATTCGATTCCCAATCATGCAGGGCAGTCCGAAATGGATCCCGTCCCCGGATATCTGTCGTATATACTGGCGACCTCGCCGCAAGGTTACCCGTTCCTTCCGAATTTGCAAAATTTTTGCCAATTCCTGATAAACAAGATACTCTTCATTGAAAAAATGTCTGTTCCTGCTGCGAAAAGCTCCAAACTCACCACCGAACATTGTTTCCCGGATATAACGGTCACTATCCCCCTGGCCGTCAAAACTTTGCTCACTTCCATAATAAATACAAGGTATCCCCATCGTGGTCACATCTAAGGCCAAAGCATTGAGTACCTGTTTTCCGCCATCCTTATCCGCGCAGAAGCGTGCTTTACAATTACCCCTTCTTATCTGGTCATGGTCATCAAACATTGTGACCACCTTGTTATTAAACCAGGTATGAGACTCCTTATCCACCAGTAATGAATTCCGGAAAAGGCAGAAATATTCATCAGGATTACTACAGCCTTTGACCATATATTCCAATTTATCCGGGACATCGGCAATGCCCAAAGCCGCATCAACACCGGTAATCTCCATAATATAGAAGGCATGTTGCCGACCGCCGGTAATTTCACCAATCAAGTAGAAATTGTCCTTACCGATAACTTGGGCAAATTCATGAATCGCCCGGGCAAAAAAGCGGGCAGCGCCGGGATCCATATGTTTGACCGTATCAATACGGAAGCCATCCAAGTCAGCATAGGCAATCCAATATTTGTAAACATCCACCAACGCCCCCAATGCCGGAAAGGGTTGGTAATGATCGGCATCACCCTTCCCCAGCATCAAATCTTTAAGTTCAAAGAAATCCCCTTCCAGATATTCCGGGTAATGATCCCAATCCCGAATGGCCCCTTTCCGGGTAAAAAATTCCGGCTGCTGGAACTCTCTGGGCCAAACCGCTCCATCCGGCCAAGCCTCCGTTTCATGTTCAAGAGTAACCGGCTTAAATTCCAGTACCGGTTTGCCCTGGGCATTGTTAAAGCCCTGGACGTCAAAAATATTTCCGTTCCAGTATGGCCAACACCCTCCCCCTGTGAGACCGCAAGCTTCCGGCCGGTATTCAAAGACATCGCCGCAATGGTTCAGAATAATGTCAAGAATCACATAAAGACCATTTTGGTGTGCGGTTTGAACCAGTTCCCGCAAATCTTCCTTCGTGCCAAAATGGGGATCAACTTCGATGAAGTTTTGAATTCCATACCCATGATAGGTATCTTTATGAGCGACTTGCTTAAAGATGGGGCTAATCCAAATAGCGGTCACCCCCATGCGTTTTAAATAACCAATCTTACTGGTCAGCCCCTTCAGCGTTCCTCCGGTCCATTTGGACCCGGCTTCACGCCAGCGTTTAGCGTCTTCCTGGTTGCCAACCGCATTACCATTGTCCTCCCCACGGAACATCGGTGTTGAGCCGGCAACCGGGTTTCCTTGAATATCCCGGCACCCATCCTCTTTGCCGTCGGAAAATCGGTCAAGCAATAGAAAATATAAGACCTGATCCTCCCAGGCGATTGGGGATTTAAAAAATTGCCGCTTGCATAAATCTGTAATTTGAACCGCATCCAATGTTTTTTCTGCCAATCTGCCACTCCCCCTTATCCAAATAGTTTCTCACCAAGGAGCGATCTTATAACTCCATTCACGGAAATCGATGTTCCCAAAGAATGATGCTATTCATTTTCCATCCTCTTCCTTTATGATAATCACATTACCCTCCACATGCCGTTTCTCCATCAGATGGCGGGCTTTCCGGTTGGCCACGCTGTCAAAAATGATGGAAAAATCATAATTGTCCGGATATAACTGACTGGCGGGGACTTTTAATTTTAAACGTTTGTGGTTAATCCGCTTTTTCTCTCCCTTGACTTGAACACCAATTTCCCCTTTTTCATTGGAACGGGCATAGACGATACCGATTTCTTTTTGAGGATAAACCAATACGCTGTCGCCGATATTGAACTTCTCACTACGAGAAGCTGTTTGCTGTTGCCCGGCCTTTTCTTTGACAATCTGCGGTATAAAGGCGGCGTTCGGGCACGCCTTGTCGGGAACGACATTGTCCGGCTGTTTTACACCCTGATGCGGTTCCATTGAACTTCCATAGGCGGCTTGGTGAGCGCGTTTCAGCAGATGTTGAGGCATACCCAGCCTTTCAGCGATATAAAAAGCGCAGCTCTCGCCAGCTTCCCCAATTTCAAGTCGGTAAAGGGGCAAAAGGCTCTCTTTATCAAAAGCCATACGGGCATTGATGAGGCCAGGCCGATTTGCCGCATATTCTTTGATTTCCGGATAATGGGTAGTCACAACGAACAAGCACTGTTTTGCGGAGAGTTCATCCAAAATCGCGATTGCCAGCCCCATCCCTTCGACCGGGTCGGTTCCGGAACCCAGTTCGTCGAGAAGCACCAGGGATTCATTATTGGCCTGCCTTAAAATTTCAATAATATTCTTTAGGTGCGATGAAAAAGTAGACAAATTCTCAGTGATGCTTTGCCCGTCTCCGATATCCGACAGCACCTGATTTCGCATACAAAAAATGCTGTTTTCATCCGCCGGAACATGCAATCCGCTTTGTACCATAAGGGACAAAAGCCCCACACATTTTAAAGCAACGGTTTTACCACCGGTATTCGGGCCGGTTATGATGATCCCATTGATTTTGCAACCGGCTTCAAAGTTTAAAGGCACGGCGATACCGGGATTAATTAAAGGGTGTCTGGCGCCTAGGATACGAATTTCTCGTCCAGCATTGACAGTGACGGACGAAGCTTTCATATCCAAACTAAGCTTGCCCTTTGCAAAAACAAAGTCCAGGGCTTCCATAGCCTCAATGTTAAGCTTGATAGCCGAAAGATGATCCCCGATTAAAGCCGTCAAGGAATGAAGGATCCGCCTGACTTCGTTGTCTTCCTCCACTTGTAGCGCGGAAAGTCCCTCTTGCAGTCTGCCAACGGAAGCAGGTTCAATAAAGTACGTCGCGCCAGTTTGAGACTGGTCAATCACTGAACCGATTACGTCTTTTTTATGCTCGCGTTTGACCGGTAAAGTATAGTGGCCGTTCCGGATTGAAACAAAACTCTCCGAAAACCACTCTTTATTTTTTCTCAATAACGTATCAAGTTTGGCTTTCATCTGATCCGTGGTAATACAGATTTGCCGCCGAATATCGGCAAGCCGGGCTGATGCTTTATCATCGACCCCCCCGCTACGGATACAACGGTCGACTTCATTTTCAAGTTCCGGTAATGGGTCGATGGACCCTCCGTACCCGGCGATGCTGGCCTGAGTTACCTCTGCTTTCTTGAGGTAAACCTTCATCCTTCTGCACGATACAAGAAAAGATAAGACGTGGGCAATCTGGTCGGGCGCCAGCATCGCATCCACGGCAATCAGGCCAATGACCTTCTGTAACTCAACCATTGACGGAAGCGGCGGTGTTCCGATCTTTTCAAGAATTCTTTTTGCTTGTGTTGTTTCATCCATCCGCCTCTTTACTTCCTCCTCCTTTAATGAGGGGATTAGGGAGAGGCAGCGGGCTTTTACAATATCCGACAAGGCTTTATCCGCGAGCTGCTCAAGTATTTTATCAAACTCCAACGCTCTATAACTGTTCATTTTGCCATCTCCTTTGAAAAATAATAAAAAAGCCCGCAAAACATACCACACCTGTAAAAGTGCAGAATGCTCCGCGGGCGAAAAGTTTTTGATAACAAACAAAGTGGCAAGCATACCTTGCCACCCATCGATTCAAAATTATAATAAGCAATCTGTTAGGTATGTTTTTGAAGGCAACACAACAAACAGGACTCATCCTGTATTCGTTGGGTGCCCTTCATAACGATATTTAGTTGAAAGCTACCCTAACAGACAAAGCCGACATCAAGCTCCACCCTCCTAATTATAAAATTAATATACCACCGTTTAAAACGGTTGTCAATAAGGACCTTGGCGATTCTCTACCCACTCTTTACTGTATATTTCTTCTCAAGGCATAAACTTTCTTTTAAGAAACACTTTGACAATCTGTTTGGAATATTTTATAATGTTTTTAATAAGTCAATTTAGAACGCCGTTCATTATTGATGAAAGATGGGATGAAAATCACAGAGCCAAAGGTTAAATCTCTTTATAAAGCCGTTAAATTATTGGACTACTTCACCAATGAACATCCGGAACGCGGTATCAGCGAATTAAGCGATTTGTCGGGCATGTTAAAGAGTACAGTCCATAACATTGTTTCAACTTTTGAGCAAGCTGGCTTTTTAGAAAAAAATCCAGCCTCCAACAAATACAAATTAGGCATCAAAATTCTCCAACTTAGCAATAACCTTTATATATCCCATGATGTTCGGAGAATCCTTCACCCTTATTTGGAAAAATTCAGCAGTTTCAGCCGGGAATCGGTCTATTTGGCTACAATTTTTGACGGCGAAATTATTTATATCGATGCGATTTATCCGGTTGGAATTACCCCTGGCCGTTCCATAATCGGAATCAAAGCTCCTCTTTACTGTACCGGGGTTGGGAAAGCGATTTTGGCGAATCTTTCCGAAGATAAGATTGAAACAATTTTAGCAGAGAAATTAATCCCTTATACCCCGAATACAATCATTGAGCCCCGGCAGCTGCGGGAAGAACTCCTTAAAATTAAAATTCAGGGTTATGCTGTCGACAACATGGAACACGAGTATGGCATTAAATGTATTGCCATGCCGATTAAAAACATAAAGGGAGATACCGTCGCTTCGGTGAGCATTTCCGGTCCTTCATTACGTTTTACTGAATCAAAAATCCTAGAATATGCAAAAATGTTATTAGACGTTTCCCAGGAATTACCTGAATTAATTCAATAATAACCGATATTTTTTGACCATATAAGTGAACGATGTTCAATAATGATGAACATCGATTTAAAATTTACCACCCATGAAAGGAGTCTTATTTGATGATGAATCCCCAAGAACTAGCAGGAATCGTAGTTCCCCTCATTACTCCGTTACATAATGATGAAACGGTTGACTTTCCAGCCTTAAGAAAATTGATTAATTATGTAATTGAAGGTGGCGTTCATGCTTTATTCCCCATGGGAACCACCGGTGAATTCGCCCGTTTGGATCCCAAAGACCGCTCCAAGATTATTGAGGTTACGGTAAATGAAACCCGAAAGCGAGTTCCCGTTTTAGTTGGCATCAGCGACACCGGGTTACACCGGGTTCTCGAAAATTTAAAAACCACTGAAGAAATTGGCGGTGATGCCGTAGTTGTTTCTCCGCCTTACTATTATCCTACTCATAGCGATGATGAAATTGTCGCTTTTTATTCTGAAGTCGCATCTCATTCATCCTTACCGGTTATTCTTTATAACATTCCGATTACATGCGGTTCTGGAATTAGCCTGAGCGCCCTGGACAAGATCTTCACGGGCAATAAAAACATTATCGGCATCAAAGATAGTAGTGGGAATCTAAACTATTTGCTTGAGATAATCCAAAAATACGGCAATAATCCCGATTTCCGTATTTTTGTTGGTGATGAGGCCTTAAGTCTTCAAGGCCTAACTGCCGGAGCCCATGGAATCGTCCCTTCCCTTGCCAATGTTTTCCCACGAATTTTCGTTTCCCTTTTTAAGGCGTTTCAAAATGGGGATCTTCAATTTGCCGAAGAATTAGCGGGTCAAATTGATGAAATCAACAAAATCAATTTATATAGTAATTCCTGGATGTCGGCAATTGTCTGGCGTAAAGTGGCTTTATCCCAGTTGGACATTTGCGGAGAAAAAGTGACAGAGCCTTATATCCCCGTTTCCAATGCCGTACGGAAAGATATTTCTCGATTAATCCAGACCTATTCGGAACATTACGGTTGTAAGTAATAAAATCCAAAGAATTAATATTTTTACCAAAGAACGGTTTCCTTGGAAATTCAATAACCAAATCCTAGTTTAGACAGGAAATTTTCTATAAATGAATAAGTTTTTAAAGAGAGAAAAAATTTGATTAAAATAGCTCTAGGGCTGTTTTAAATAAAAAAGGGAGGAACATGAATGAAACAAAGAAAAATGTACTTACTTCCAATGCTATTGATTACCGTCGTAGCGATCACGCTTTCCAGCATTGGAAGTGCCGCCGGTCCGGTTCAAATTGATTTTTGGGGCGGCTGGACCGGTCCCGATAGGGATGTAATGAAATCCTTTGTTGATAGGTTCAACAGCTCGAATCCAAACATTAATGTCAATCTAATGACCCTCCAGTGGACCCCTCTGTTTTCCAAATTTATGATGGAAGAACGTGGAGGAAATCCACCCCATATTTTAGCGATGCACCCGTTTGAAATCGGTCAATTTGCAAGTTTCAAAGTTTTGGATCCCAAGCAAGTTAAAAATATCAAATTGAAAAAAACAGATTATCCTGATGCCGTTTGGCAGGGAACCGTCTATCAAAACGTTCAATATGCAGTACCCCTTGATTATCATATGCACGGTTTATTTTACAATAAGGAATTATTCCAAAAAGCCGGTATTTCAAATCCTCCCTCCAATAAGGACGAATTGATAAAGATTGGCCAAAAACTGACGATTGACAAAAATGGCAAAAATGCCAGTGAAGCCGGTTTTGATCCTCAAAATGTCGTTCAATACGGCTTAGGAATGCTTACAAATCATCATGCCTTTTATCAATGGTATGCTTTAATGGCCCAACAAGGTGAAATCCCTTGCAATGAAAAAATGAAAAAAGCAACCTTCAATAACGAAAAAGCCATTAAGGCCTGGAGCTTTCTTCAAGATTTGGTATTTAAATATTCCATTGTACCCAAAGGTGAAAAAGCCCCCATCGATGATTTTAAAGCTGGCAAAGTGGCCATGTTGATTGATGGAGCCTGGCAATTACCGGGGTTGGAACAAACAGGCATGAAATATGGCGTCGCCCCGTACCCGCAAATTTTTGAAAAGAAGGCTGTTTGGGGTGCAGGTACCGTCCTTACCTTCCCGGTCAATAGAAATTCCACACCCGAAAAACAAAAAGCCGCAGCTGCTTTTGTCAAATGGCTCTGCGATAATTCCGGAGAATGGGTAAAATCGGGTTCTATCCCTTCCAAACTTTCAACTATCGACGAAGTGAAGAAATATGCAGGTCGCGAGGCTTTTCTCACGATGTCCAGTTACTTTGTCATGTTACCGTCTTTACCCAAGGCGACTCAGGTATTTTCCGCTGTTGCACCCAGTCCAATCTTAACGGCCGCTCAAGACATATTATTAAATAATAAACCAGCCGCTCAAGTGGTGCCTCAGCAAAAGAAAGATATGGATGCAATATTAGCAACTCCCTGATATTAAGACAAAAGGGGTCTGTTGCAAAATTAAGATTTATCGATAGAGAAATACAATATATGTAAAACCTTATTATTTATGGTATATATTATTTCTCATTGATTTTAATCACTTTTGCAACAGCCTCTTTAATCTACAAAGAATCTGCCGGTGAAAGAAGGCTGTTGAATGAAAAAACAAGGTAAAATCGCATTCTGGTTTTTACTTCCCTTTCTCTTTGTTTTTACATTGTTCCGGCTCGGACCCAGTGTTGCCGGATTGATCGTTGGTTTTACAAAATGGGACATTATTGGAGGAGCTCATTTTGTTGGTTTGGCTAATTTTAGACAATTAGGAATGGATCCTTATTTTCTTGTTTCATTAAAGAATACCCTGTTTTTTTTACTTTGGTCGGCGCCTCCGTTAGTTATTTTTGGTCTTTTTCTGGCGATCTTAATCAACCAAAAAATGAAGGGCCGAAATGTCGCTCGAATCATTATTTTCTCACCTTACGTTATTATGCCGGCCGTTATCGGTATTATTTGGAACTGGATTTACGATAATAATTTTGGAATCATAAATTACTATTTTAGCTTGATTAATATCCGGCCAATTCAATGGCTAACCAGTGAAACCTGGGCATTGTTCTCCGTGGCAATTGTTACTGTCTGGTCGATGATTGGCTATAATATGATTCTTTATCTCGCCGGACTCCAGGGAATTGATAATGAATTTTATGAGGCTGCCCGCATCGACGGGGCCAATACCTTCCAGATCTTTACGAGAATTACTTTTCCAATGTTACGGCCGGTAACATCGATTATCATTACCCTAACCCTAATCTATACCGTCCAAGTCTTTGATCAAATCTATGTAATGACCAGCGGAGGACCTGGGACCGCCACTTTGACTCTGGTACAATACATGTACGGTCAGGCCTTTCAAAATTATAACCTCGGGTATGGATCAGCCATCGGCTGTACCATTTTGATATTTTTGATCTTTCTGGTATTTATCCAGTCAAAATTGATAAAATCCGAAGTCTAAGGTGGTGACATAATTGAAAAACATTAAATGGGGCCTTTATTTATTACTATTTGGAATAACGCTTATTTTCCTGTTTCCGACAGCCTGGACGATTATTAGTTCGCTAAAACCTGAGGGTCAAATCATAAGTTATCCGCCCCAATGGATTCCCAGTCAAATTACACTTGCCAATTTCAGCGATGTATTGCAAAAGTTCCCTTTCATTCATTGGGTTTTGAATAGTATCTTTCTGGCAATAACTTCAACCCTTTTGGTATTGCTTCTGGATTCAATGGCCGCTTATGCTTTTGGGCGTTTGGAGTTTAGAGGTAAGAAGTTCCTTTTTGCACTCGTAGTTTCAATGCTACTTTTCCCAATTCAGGCTTATATTGTGCCGCTATATGTCCTTTTCTCAGCGCTCCACCTGTTAAATACCTATACATCAATTATTTTACCGACACTGGCTCAAGTCACCGGAGTATTTTTATTAACCGCCTTCTTCAAAAATATTCCTAAAGAGTTGGAAGAAGCGGCTTTAATCGATGGTTGCAGTCATTTTAAAATCTTCCGGGCTATTATGTTACCCCTGTCGAAACCGGCTTTATCATCCGTGGCCATTATCACTTTCATTTCAAGTTGGAATAATTTCCTTTGGCCATTGGTAGCCATACGCTCCGATAATTTGAAACCACTACCGGTCGGGGTAGCCCAATTTATGGGGGCGAGCGGAGGAGCTTCCGGTTCTGCTCCCCAATACGGCATCTCACTTGCCGCAGCCGTAATGGCCGTAATCCCAACTGCTATCGTGTTTTTAGCCCTTCAAAAATATTTTGTCCAGGGAATTGTCTCTTCCGGTATTAAAGGTTGACTTTTAACAAGAATGACTTCCTAATGATGAGGTGTTTGCTATGAAAAAAGAGACCTTATTTTGTTCGGTTCTTGTTATCGGGGGCGGCGCCGCAGCGATTCGGGCCGCCATTGCCGCCCGGGAGAGCGGTATTCCCGATGTTTTAATTGTCATCAAATCAAAACTGGGAAAAGGGGGGGCAACTTATTATCCCCTCAGTTACGGGTGGGGTATTCAGGCGGCAACTGCCGAAAAGGATCCGACTGACAATCCGGATGAACATTATCAAGATATCATAAATGCCGCTCAAGGAATGTGCAATCCCATATTAGCCCGGGCACTTGCTGATGATGCTCCGAAGCGGGTGATGGATTTAGGAACCAAACTCGGCCTGGAGCTCGATCGAAATCATGATGGTACTCATGTTCAAGTCAGAGGTTGTTATGCTGAGAAAGAACGCTGTTATCAGGCAACCGGAGTCCCTAACATCATAAATGCCGTGAAAAAATCAATCTTTCAATATGGGCTGAAAACATTGGAAGATGTGATGATACTGGACTTAATCGTCAAAGATGGCCGGTGTTGTGGGGCCTTCGGCATTAGTAAAGCAGGTGAAATATATACAATCCATGCCAAAGCAGTCATCATCGCTACCGGCGGAGGTACGGGAATTTATCAATATAACTTCGCTACACAAGAGATGACCGGCGATGGTTATGCCTTAGCACTTCGGGCGGGCTGTAAATTACTCAATCTGGAATTCATTCAATTCGGTTGGGGATTGCTTAAACCTTTAAATAAGGTACCGTTTCTGGATCGAATTTTATTTTTAAATCCAAAAATCTCAGGAATACCCCCTGAATTCATTCCTCTCCTAAAGCAGAGGGCAAAGCATTTCCCATTTACTGTCAGTGACGGAAGCTACCCTTTGGATGTTGCCATTTTTAAACATTTCCGCGAAAATCACCAGGGCATTTCCTTGGATATTTCCAAAATTACTCCAGAAAAATTAGCCCAGGTTTCATTATGGAAAATGTGGTACGAATGGTTCGATAGCGCAAATGATCCGCTGAAACAACCCTTGGAACTCAACATCTTTGCCCATGCTTTCAACGGGGGCATCCTGATTGATGAAAATGCCCAAACCCAAATCTCCGGATTATTTGCTGCCGGTGAAGTAGCTGCCGGGCCTCACGGAGCCGACCGTTTGGGTGGTAATATGCATGCGGCCTGTCAAGTTTTTGGGGCCAGAGCCGGAGCAAACGCCGCCAAATATGCTGCCAGTCAAGAATATACAGACTTTACCGGAAATAAAATGATTCCAGACTCTATTTCCCCATCTTTCATCGATTTAAACGAAATGAACCACCTAAAAATGATGATACCCAGGCTTATGTGGAAAAATGTCTCGGTGTGCCGTAGCGATTCCTCACTCAATATCGCTTGGACTGAGATTTCAAAGCTATACCGAAATCTCCCTCCGTTAACAGTAAACCCTCATAGTTGGGAGCTCTACGAACTATATAATATGGCCCAAGTTGCATTGGCTGTTATTGGCAGCAGTCTGATGCGTAAAGAAAGCAGAGGCTGTCATTATCGGGAAGATTTCCCCAACAAAAACCAGCAGAACGATATGTTTCAAATCGGTTTGAACAAGGGAGAAATCGAACATACCCCATACATTTTACCTACCGATCTTCCTTAACCAACTTCTCCCACCCGCGCATTTCATCCCGGAGTTCCGCCGCTCGTTCGAAGGCCAAGTCGGCAGCGGCTTTTAACATTTCTTTTTCCAATTCCCCAATCTTTCCTTTAATTTCAGCTTGAGACAGGTTCGGCTTCTTCTGCATCTCATACTCTACTTTATCTTCCGCCGCTTGCTCCGCCATAATCAAATCCCGGACAGCTTTTTTAACGGTCTCCGGCGTAATATTGTTTTCCCGGTTGTATGCCAATTGTCTCTCACGACGCCGGTTGGTTTCGCCAATGGCTTCCCGCATCGAATCGGTAATCCGGTCGGCATACATTATCACCCGGCCGTCGACATTCCGGGCCGCCCGGCCAATGGTCTGAACCAAAGAGGTCGTTGAACGGAGAAATCCTTCTTTATCCGCATCCAAAATGGCCACCAGAGTAACTTCCGGTAAATCCAAGCCTTCCCTGAGCAAATTGATTCCCACGAGGACGTCGAATTTGCCCAGCCTTAGGTCACGTAAGATGGCCACCCGGTCTAAAGTATTTACTTCCGAGTGGAGATAACGGACTCGAATGGCCAGTCCTTCCAGATATTCCGTCAAATCCTCAGCCATTTTCTTAGTAAGCGTCGTGACCAGCACTCGTTCATTGCGATCCGCCCGGACCCGAATTTCCTCCAGTAAATCATCGATTTGCCCTTTTACCGGCCGGACTGTTATCTCCGGGTCCACCAGGCCGGTAGGCCGGATAATCTGCTCTACAATCCGGTCGGTGCGTTTGGTTTCATACGGCCCCGGTGTCGCCGAAACATAAACCACCTGACTGATGTGTTCCTCAAACTCATTAAACTTCAGCGGCCGGTTATCAAGGGCCGACGGCAATCGAAACCCATATTGCACCAGCGTCTCTTTTCGGGACCGGTCTCCGGCGTACATGGCTCCTACTTGAGGGACACTGACATGGGACTCATCGATAAACAACAAAAAATTCTTTGGGAAGTAATCAATCAGTGTGGCCGGGGCATCTCCCGGCGCCCTTCCGGTTAAATGACGGGAATAATTTTCAATACCCTGGCAAAAATTCACTTCACCCATCATCTCCAGATCAAAGCGAGTCCGTTGTTCGATCCGTTGGGCTTCGATCAGCATATCCTTATCCCGGAAATAGCGAATCCGTTCCTCCAATTCTTCCTCAATCGTCTTTACGGCCCGCTTCATTTTCTCTTCGGAGGTGATATAATGGGTAGCCGGATAAATCATCAATTCCGTCAAATTCTGCAATACTTCGCCGGTAATCGGGTCAATTTCAATGATCTTCTCGACTTCGTCGCCAAATAGTTCGATCCGGATGATGTTTTCCCCATAAACCGGAATGATTTCAATAACATCGCCCCGGACCCGGAAAGTACCACGGCTGAAACCGGTATCGTTCCGGCTGTATTGAATCCCCACCAAACGGCGGAGGATTTGATTCCTATCCTTAAATTCCCCCGATTTCAGCGAAAGCGTCATCGCTTCATAATCTTCCGGATCGCCTAAGCCGTAAATACAGGAAACGCTGGCAACGATAATCACATCTTTCCGCTGCAGCAACGAAGAAGTTGCCGCATGCCGCAAACGGTCGATTTCATCATTTCGGCTGGAGTCTTTTTCGATATATAAATCCGACTGAGGCACATAAGCCTCCGGTTGATAATAATCGTAATAACTTACGAAATATTCCACTGCATTTTCCGGAAAAAACTCCTTGAACTCGCTATATAACTGAGCCGCCAATGTCTTATTATGAGCCAGAACCAAAGTCGGCATTTGCAACTCTTCGACTACTTTGGCCATGGTAAAAGTCTTTCCGGAGCCGGTAACCCCCAGCAGGATCTGATCCCGGCATCCTTCCCGGACTCCTTGAACAAGTCCGGCTATAGCCTGGGGCTGATCCCCACTGGGTTGATATTCGGAATGAATCACAAATTTTTTATGAATCAATGAATACACCTCTTCATTATTATAACGTTTTATCGAATCGGTTCAACCGAATATCTGTTCGGTATGCAAATGCAATAATCCTGCTTGTACAATAAAAAAAGGAGTGGTGCAAACAATAATTTTCAGACGATTTTCCGCTTTTTTAATTCACAAAAACACCTTCCGCATGCCAGCGCATCGCTGTCCGCCCGGTGGGCTCCCTGGAAATTGCTTTGAAATAACTTATAATGCAGCTCCGCCAATTGCACCATTCTTGGCCAATTATCCAAGCGGGTGTGAGGGGCGCCTTCCAAGTCTTCGGCAAACCAATGGTTTCGGTATCAAAAATAAGATATTCCATTATTTCACCTACTGGCCATATTCCTAAACTAGTATCTTCCCGATTGCCGTTTATTTACGATACGCTCTACTAGTCCTCCTCACAAGCAGTTTATCCAAAAATTTCCTCTTAAAACAAAGAAAAAGGGCTGTCCCTTTTGCTTTAGAGACAACCCCTGCATTTAGGAATATTTTACTCAGTAGTACCCAACATTTTATTGCTAAGCCAAGCCACGTACATTCCAATCAAGGATCCAACCAGCACCACCAGATGGGGCAATAATCCGTACAATGCCACCAATCCGCCCTTCCGGACATCCTTATCAAGATTCAAGATGGTATCCAAAAGCGGATGATATAAAGCGATAGCTCCTCCGAGCAAAATACCCAGGAAAACAAAAAGCGGCGCTCTCGGCTTGCAAAATACGATGACCGCAAAAAGAACCACCACCAAGGCGACCGTATAGGAAATCATCCAATAAAAGCCGCTGTTGAGATTGGCTGTTCCCTGCGTTACACTCACCATCTTCACCCCAAACTTACCCATGATCATTTGCATGATCGAAAATACAAAATAAAATCCGGTTAACCCCATAACCAAATTCAGCCAACTATTTTTTGCAAGAAAATTCATAAACGAGTCCTCCTTCCCTATATGAAACAGTCTGAATTTCAAGCCCTTTTCTTGATAAAATTTGACATCCGGTTTCAAAATCCTGCCATTTGATTATGAAAAAACCAAGAATCCCAAATTTTCTTTTTCAAGCCCTAAAATTTCTCCCACTCATCTCCCAAGAAATCATCTTTTTTCACCGGGCTTGGCTTTTTTTCATTCCTGTCCGCCGGTACCGGCTTAGTAAACGGTTTTGAACCGTTCAGACCGGCCTTTTTATTGATCTTAAAATTGCTTACCAGTTCATTGAGGGTTGTTGCTTCGCCATTTAACTGAAGATTAGCCGTAGCCATTTCTTCCACCATTTCTGCGTTTTGCTGAGTCACATGATTTAATTGTTCCACAGAGGTTTGTATTTGTTGGGCCGCTGCTGTTTGTTCCTTCATTGTGGCAGCCACTTCCGCAATTACATCCGAGGTTCGTTTGGTATTCGTTACAATCTGCTGTAACATTTCTGCTGATTGTTCAGCCAAGGAACTCCCGCGCTCAACCCGTTTAACATCTTCCTTAATTAATTGTTCAATTTCTTTGGAAGACTCGCCGACCCTCCGGGCTAAATTCCTCACTTCCGCGGCCACTACAGCAAACCCCCGCCCTTGTTCCCCTGCCCGAGCTGCCTCCACAGCAGCATTTAGAGCAAGCAAATTGGTCTGGAAAGCAATATCATTAACGACTTTGATGATTTCAACAATTTGCCGGCTGCTGGCGGAAATTTGTTGCATTGCTGCATGGGTTTCCTGGATTGTTTTTTCACCGGCTTTAACTGTATCCAGAGTTGATTTTGAAAGTTCCTGCGCTTGTCCTGAGTTTATCGAGGCTTGCATGACGGAAGAATTAACTTCTTCTATCGTAGCCGCGATTTGTTCCAATGTGGCTGCTTGCTCTTGGGTCCGTTTGGATAAATCTTGGTTATCGGAGGCAATCTCTTTGGAAGCGCTACTGACCCGGCCGGCCATATCGGATAACTGGGTTAATAAATTGGATAAATTACGCCCTAGGACCTCTAGTTCCTTAGCCATTTCACCCAATTCATTTCCCATGTGATCCGGTACGACTCCGCTAAAGTCACCATCCGACATATTTTTAGCAAGCTTCACCAGATGATTCAGAGGATTGGAAATGGTTTTTGAAAATTGGTGGCGGATTAAAACGAGAATAACAATCAATAAAATAATGCAACACATCACCATAATCGATATCATGATTTGGGTTTTTGAATCGATTTTGGGGGTGGCGGTTTTCAACGGCGGGGAAGAGGTCGTTGTTCCAACGGCAAATTCCAAATTTCCAAGTTGAATCGGCATTACATAAGAAAGCTTGTTTTCCAATTGACGGTTTTGGGGGTTGGACCAAACAAAAGGAATAATATCCCCACCCTTTTTAGCCGCTCTAATATATTTTTGGATTAACTTTTGACCATTTTGATCTCTTAAATCCCAAAAATTTTGCCCTTCCGCTGAAGATTCTTTGGAATTGACCAAACAGGTTCCATCATACTGATAAATAAAAAAATCGCCAGATTGTCCATATTGGGAAGACCGAATTTGATTTTGAATACTTGTTAATATTTCATCTTCAGGTAAGGTTACCGCTTTATCATTATAAAAAGCTTCTGCCGAAGTCACTACCGATTGGACGACCTGCTTTAATCTTTCCCCAGCCTCTTTCATGGCCTGTGTTTGGGCTTCGACTTTTGCATCTTCATTGAATTGAACCATTACTAACAAAGAGCCACCAAAAATAAAGCAGGTTGGGATGATAATTCCTAAGAACACAAGAATTAAAAATTTCGTTCGTAAATTAGAACTTTTTTTGGCTTTTTTGGTATTCAATTTGAATCAGGCTCCCCATTCATTTTATAAATCTAAGAATACCATCGGTTTTTTCTAAATTTTCTATAGGGTTTTTTTCAAAGGTAAAAGGGGTGAAAAATCAGAAATTTGCGTAGAGGGGACTTAGATAACAAAAATAATAAAAGGAACTTATAGTAACCTTATCTCCGGCTACCGCACCACGTTACGTGGATATCTGCAACCTTTCGGCTACAAACACCCATTACACATACTACGATAACCTTTGACCGACTGCCATGGAAACTTAGTGATCTGCCTGCAACCTTTCGGCTGCAAACACACCCTTTCACTCCAATGACAATCTAGGCTCGACTGCACGGCCTAAGTTTCCCTACCACGACAATCTTTTGGACTGCCGTAATAAGTTGGCCCAACCCGTACAATCTTGCTCAGACCAATATGGATCCTTGCGCCCTCGCGCGAGTGAAACATGAACCCATACTGATCAGTTGCTCGACTGATAATGACCCTTTAGGCCGTAAATGACGGAGCCATTATCAATCTGCGCCTCGGCTACTACAAATCCCTGATAATATAATGACCCATATCGTGGTTTTATATTCATAAGGATTTAATTTTTTTAAGAAATTTTTTGATTAACCTGTGCCCTATTGGTTAATGGCATTCCAATCTCAAGCCGAATGCTTATTAAAAATAAACATGATTATAAAGATAAATCAGCTTGGTCCGACTCAAGCCGCCTATTTATTCTCCCGCAGAGGCGCCAAGGCGCGGAGTGCGAGATGCGCTTTGCAAGATATTTTAGTAACATGAAAGGGCTACGTTTCGGCCAGAAAACATAACCCCAAAACGCAGTTAGTCATTTCTCTGCGCCTCCGCGCCTCTGCGCGAGATATTCTTTTGATATTAAATCAATAGAAGATGATAGCTCAGTACATCCAAATAATCTGCGGAATTAACTTTATAATCAGAAAAATAAAAAACCGGAGTCAGGAGCTAATAACCAATAGTAATTGCGGCAACCTCATTTATTCCAAACCCAATTCCTCAAAATCCAATTCATTGAAGATTTTTTTGAGTTCCATCACTTCCTCCTGGTTGAGGGTAATCCCTTTCCCCATCTTTTCATGGTTTTCATCCCATTCCCGGATATCCAGTTTGGGTTTCCGGTTATTCCAGCTTACGATATTCACTTCTTTGGTCCAGCCCTTGACTCCCGTTGATAATACCAAAAGATGTTTTTTAATTGTGAAAGTAATTTCAGCCATTGTGATTCACCCCCTTTAGACATCGTTCTTCTACCTATTCCAGTATTTTTATCCCATTCCTGCCAAGAGCCGCCCTGGTTCCTTTGGGAGTAAAATCACCTGGTCAGGAGGGGGAAAACATTTGGATTTCGAAACTTATTGTCGACATCGTCGGCCGAATGAAAGCACCATTTTGGGTATGGCTTTTCCTTAAATAAGGTAATCCTGATTTACGTTTCTATGAACTCTCATTGATCAAATACACATTCTAAAGATGGAGAAGGACCATGACCGAAAATCTTACACCCCAATCACAATATTTCAATAAAACCACCCCTCCCCAGATTCATTTTACATTTGCCAACCTTTAACCCGCGAATTTTCCTTGTCATCTTTCCCTTTGTCCCCCTCAGGATCTGTCGTTGGGAAAATTTTCGCTTGGGGCGCCCTGGGAAGTATCCTTGGTGCGCCATGCTTGCCGATTTTTTATTTCTCGCCCATGGCTCAATCCAAATTTGGACTTCAAATATTGGGGTGATTTTTTGCTCTGATCGGCGGGTGGCTTGGCAGGTTTCAACCCGGGATATCCGTGCGCTTGCGCTGGACACCCTTATTCATGGGTTTATTGACTTATCCACCTTGCGCTAGGAATACGAACGTTTTTATCAAAACATCAAAGGGTTATTTCCAAGCAAATGACATCCCGGCGCCTTCTTTAGCAGAGCAAGGAGTTACACTTTTCCCCGTTGGATGCTTTTTCCCTGGCCGAAGGCTCGTATTGACGTAGCTGAGCTTGACCCGGTTATTGTATCCGCCCAATCATTTTGCCTTAAGCCTGCCGGGAAACCGTCATGAACCCTTTTTGATTTCCAAAGCCTTGGGAGGGGCTGTTCCGTCCGAAGGCTCCGCACTTTCTCCGGTATTATTTTTCTCCACCCGTCTGTTCTCATGCAATAACTGAATTTGGGTAATCCGCCAAACCTTTTTGACAGGTTGCAGCACCAATATTTCTTTTCTTTCAAAGTATTGGGTCTCTCTGGCCAAACTAATTTTCAAAGTATAATCCGCTTGATATTTTTTTAGACCTTTCGAGCCGCCCAAAGTTTGAATCCGCAAATCCAAAAACTCCAGTTTAATGTTATCTTTCGTAGAGTAGGTCATTCCTTGTTGGGTCTTGTTGATCACATACAAATTGGTGACCATATCCGAAAAACTATTTTTAGCCTTATGAACCGTTTCATCCACTAAAGAAACGTCCAAATTTCTAATTCCCTGGAAATAATAGGATACGACTTCATTGGGTTTATTCTTCTCCGTGATCACCGGCTTGCTTTGAGAGCCCGTCCAAGTTACAATGAGCACGATAATAGCCGCAACCGTGATGATTGAGGCGATCCCGAACTTGCGGAACCAAAGCCAGAAACGTTCTTTTGTCTGATAAATCCTGCGGTTGGCCTTCGCTTTTTCTTGATATTCCCTGACCTCATCGGCATTGGCGCTGATTTCACCGTTTTCCAACAAGCTGGACAGTTCTTTGTGGAGTCCTTCCAAATCAGGCCTTTTTTGGGGGTTGCCGTTCATACAGCGGGCAATCAATTGACTCAGCCGGTTGGTTAATTCCGGTTTAATATCTTTGGGAGAAAGCGCTCCAAATTTCAAAATTTTATCCAGTCGTTCGGCAGGCGTCGGGGCCTTAAACGGATCCTCACCTGTCAGTAAACGGTAGGCTAGAACACCCCAGGAAAAGATGTCCGATTCCCGGCTCCAGGTTTTACCGGAAATAACTTCCGGAGGCGGATCAATGCTATATTCATCCGTCAAAGACTTGCTTAAATAGTTAATGGCATGGGGGTCTTGAAGATAAAATTTCCCTTGACCGTCCATTTTCAGTTGTCCCAAACTAAGTCCGCCTAAAATGAGTTCATTTTTATGAAACTCCTTCATAATCTCCAAGATTTTCAGCAAAGCGCCCACTGTCTGTTCAAGAACCGGCGGTTCAAGAACCGAAGGTTCTAAATCACTGGCTTCAAAAGATAGGAACCCTTCTTTTTCAAAACCTTTCCGAACCAGATATAATTGCTGTTCGAATTTTTCGAGGCCTTGATATTTCACTAAACTCGGGCTTTGGACATCATGGGATTGAGAAATGGCTTCCTTAAACCCTTTTTGCAACTCCACCCGGAAATTTTCCTTGGGTGGTACCGGAAATTCCAAGGAGTCAAAGATGAGGTCCTCTCCCAGCTCCGTCCGGACCCTAACGGTTTGTGGAGTTAACTCCTGGATTAATTCATATTTCATAAGATTACCCCCTGCTTTAAACCTGACTAAATAAATTATACTATATAACGAATTCAATGAAGGATAATTTCCGGTGGAAATATTTTTTTCGGATAAAATGCCGTATTACAAATTTCTAAAAGATGACGCTGGATCTTTTTTTTTGCAGGAGTCACCCGGCCCTATCACGAATAGTGCAGCCATTGAGGATTGAGGTGATAAAGGTGAAAGAAAAAGCCCATGTAGTCGTTACCGTTATGGGAAGCGACAGAGTCGGTATTGTTGCCGGCATTACCAAAGTTTTAGCCAACTGCAATGCCAATATCGTCGATATCAGCCAAACGGTTTTACAGGATATTTTTGCCATGATTTTGCTCATCGATATTTCGAGCTCCGACAAAGATCTGCTGGCGATCGAAAATGAATTGAAAACCGCCGGGGAACAGTTGGGAGTTAAAATTGTTCTTCAACATCAGGACATTTTCCACTATATGCACAGGATTTAACTCACTAAGGAGTGATTTGATTTGCCTTTTACCTCCCAAGAAATTTTAGAAACCATCCAAATGATTGAAAATTATCATTTTGATATCCGTACCGTCACCATGGGAATCAATATTCTCGATTGCGCCGGCCCCGATTTGAAAGGGACAGCCCGGAAAGCTTCTGAAAAAATTCTGCGCCTTGCCGATCAATTGGTGCCCACTGTCCAACTGATGGAACGTACTTATGGCGTGCCGATTATCAACAAACGGCTGGCTGTGACTCCAATTTCATTGGTCGCCCAGTCCTCCTCCAGTGATGAATATTTCGAACTGGCCATCATGCTCGATGAAGTGGCCGCTCAACTGGGTATCGATATTGTGGGTGGCTATTCAGCCTTGGTACAAAAAGGAACTACCCTCGGAGAATCGAAACTGATTGCTTCCATTCCGAAAGCTTTAACCATAACCAATCGGGTTTGTGCCTCCGTCAATCTGGCGACGACCAAAGCCGGAATCAATATGGATGCCGTATACCAAATGGCCAAGGTTATTAAGGAAGCGGCGGAGTTGACCAAAGAAAGGGGCGGCATTGCTTGTTCCAAACTTGTGGTCTTCGCCAATGCGCCCGAGGATAACCCATTCATGGCCGGGGCTTTTCATGGAGTCGGCGAGGGTGATTGCGCCATTAATATCGGAATTAGCGGACCCGGTGTGGTAAAGGCTGCGGTCGAAAGATTGCCGGATTGTGATTTCCGCACCCTTACCGAAGAAATTAAACGGGTCGCTTTTAAAATCACCCGGGTTGGCGAACTCATCGGCCGCAAGGTTTCGGAAAAGCTTGAAGTGCCGTTCGGTATCGTCGACCTTTCTCTGGCCCCCACTCCGGCAATCGGCGACAGCGTCGCCAATATCCTGGAAGCCATGGGACTCGAAAAATGCGGCTGTCCTGGAACAACTGCAGCTCTTGCCATTTTAAACGACGCCGTCAAAAAGGGCGGGGCGATGGCATCTTCCGCCATTGGCGGCCTGAGCGGTTCTTTCATCCCGGTGAGCGAAGATGCCGGAATGATCGAAGCGGTTACCGCAGGCGCCCTTACGATTGAGAAATTAGAGGCCATGACCTGTATTTGTTCGGTCGGACTGGATATGATTGCGGTTCCCGGCGATACCACAGCCGAAACCATCGCCGGGATTATCGCCGATGAGTTAGCTATCGGAGTGATTAATAACAAAACCACGGCCGTACGGATTATTCCGGCTCCCGGCAAAAAGGTTGGAGAAATGGTGGAGTTTGGAGGACTTTTCGGTACCGCACCGATCATGGCGGTCAGCAAATTCAGCCCCGCCAAGTTTATCCAACGCGGCGGACACATTCCCGCTCCCCAGCGGGCGCTGACGAATTAGAGATAGCCCTTCTTCCGTTCTCATTTTTAAAGCCGCTCCCTCCGTTTTTGTGTATGGGGGCGGCTTTCATAATCTCATCGTCGATGGGCCAAACCGGGTCGGGAATGAATTTTAGGATGGCGACACTTTATTATGATATGGACAACAAGAAGTAAAGGATGATATTATAAAAGTGGGTTTTATCAATATAGAACATTATTTCCGGCTCAACTACCGCCGGCTAAAACCGGAGGGGTTGAATCCCCGTTTGGGGACAATCATTTTCGGAGGTGATCGTTACTTTGAGTAATGAAGAACTCATCAAAGAATTAACAGCTAAACTTACTGCGGGCATCCATCCGGAAAGCATCATTTTATTTGGTTCAATGTGCCGACAGGAGGATCATGAAGATTCGGATATTGATCTCCTGGTAGTTTGGAATGAAGAAGACACCTTGTCAAACCGTGAACGCCGCTTGATTTTACGGCGCTTAATCGGTGATTTTGAAAAACCTCTTGATCTTTTGACCTGCACATCCTCGGAACTGGCTAAAGCTTTAGCCGAACCCCACTCATTTACCTCACAAATCGTTAAGGAAGGAAGAGTTATTTATGGTCGACTCAACTGATTATGGAAAA
The DNA here is from genome assembly GCA_023401925.1 of Bacillota bacterium. Lineage (GTDB taxonomy): Bacteria > Bacillota > UBA4882 > UBA8346 > UBA8346 > UBA8346. Next base: position 12,591 of record JAEXDA010000028.1, on the reverse strand, counting down.
TGGATGATCAGGGCGTCTCAGGATCTGAGGACCATAGAAAACAACTTCAAAGATGATCCGGAATTTCTAGCATCAGTCAATTGTTATCTAGCGCAACAGGCAGCAGAAAAGATACTGAAGGCCTTTCTTTTGGCAAAGGGTAAAGAATTGCCCAAAACCCACGATCTTTTATTTCTGGCCAAAAAGTGCTCTGAGGTGAATCCCCAAATTCATATCCTTCAAGAAGATCTTGAATTACTGAATCTCTTTTCCATTGAGGCCCGATATCCCGGCGATTTTTTTGATGAAATTTCAGCCGTTCAAGCAGAGAAGGCATACCAATCCGTAATAGGCGTCAAGACGTTTATTGAGAAGGATTTATGATTACCTAAGAGGTAAAACGTTCAAACTTTTCTAATGGTCTATACCCTCTCCGTTTCTAACGGCCTATCCCCTCACCCCATCTGTCATTCATAGTAGCGGCCCTCTCCCATCACGCAAAAAACGCTATGGGCGAGGGGAGTACGAGCGCCGAATTTTTTACAGTCCTGATCCTTCTCAATGTTCCAACATACGGTAGCGGGGAAGACCGGATTCTTTGAGTAATCCATAGAGACGGGAGCCTTCATGGGAGTTTGAAGGATTTGAGAATCTACGCTTGTTCATGGAGCCAATAAACCTCTAATCTCCCGCAGAGACGAAGAGCTCGTCCTTAGACCCTCTGCTAATCCGTTTTTCCCTTTTCACTTCATAACAATCCTTTTTCCTTTAAGCTACAATAACTCCTCTCCCCCGTTATCACATGATCCAACAATTCAATACCCATGATTTTCCCAGCTTCCTGGAGTCTGCGGGTGAGATAAACATCATCCCGGCTGGGGGTGGGATCAGAACTCGGATGATTGTGGAAAGCGATGATTGATTTAGCGTTGTTCATCAGGGCAGCGATAAAGACTTCTCGGGGTTCGATATAGAGTTGATCCAGGGAGCCGGTACCGATAATATGAAGGCCAATGAGTTTATTTCTGGTATTTAGAGAAATGATGCCGAATTTTTCGACGGGTTCGGATTTGAGATCCAGGAGGTATTGGAGGATTTTGAAGCAGATCAAAGGGCTGGTGATTGGGTTGTCTTCCAGATCATAGCGGTGGCGCTGGGTGCGGATTTGTTTGAGAGTGTAGATGTTGATTGAAGTGAAGGACATTGCACTATGCCTCCAAAAAATTATGGAATAACATTAATGTGCTTCGACACTATTTGTCATATCCATATATATTTTATACACTTATTGTGATGATGTCAATAAATTTTTATACATTAAGTATAATATAATTTAAAAATATGGACAATCAGTCGTAAAATAGGCAAAATAATCTTGAGGTGTCAAGTATGGTAATGTTTGGAGAGAGACTCCGCTTATTACGTGAAGAACGGAAAATGGGGCAAAAAGAAATAGCAGATTTATTGGATGTATCGGTATCTTCCGTAGGTAAATATGAAAACGGCGACCGGACTCTATCTCCCGATGCCATTATCAAATTAGCTGATTTTTTTGATGTTTCGAGTGATTTTTTACTTGGACGCTCTCAAGTACGAGAACCAGCAGAAAAGATACTAGCAAAGTTTAATATTGGTAATGATTTGCCGGAAGAAGCATTGAAAGAATTTGAAGAAGTAAAGAATTATATTTTGCATAAGTACCGGAAATAAATTAGTGATACAGGTGAAGTAAAAAATATAATTCATTATAAATATATAGGATGAAATAAATATTCTCAATGCCAGACCAAGCATAGTTAAACTGTACTGCAGGCCCAACTAAAAGAACTTTGAGATAGGATTAACAAGATTTTATGGATTTACCGGATTTTTATTTTAAGGTTCCGGTGGGACATCATTTTCCCGCAGGTAAACTTTACTCTGTTTAACCCTGTCTCCGTTAACCTTTTTTGAGGCCAATTTTTTTTAAAATATTTAATTCACATATCTTTTTCTTTTACAAAAAATCCTCCCATATGCCTACATATCCTACCATAAGCCCCACCGATATTTTATGCTGGGTCCTATGTGGGATAAGGTTGTTGGGGGCGCAAAAAATATCTATAAAAAAGAAAAAGTGCTAAACCGGATCGATCCCGGGCTACCCTCGGCACTCGGCATAAAAATATAACCATCCGGTTGTTCCGGAATATCTGTAAAACGACATTGCGGACCTACAAAATCATTCCTCCCATTCGCAATATTGTTTTTTCGATCTACAAAATCATTTCTCCCATTCACAATATTGTTTTTTCGATCTACAAAATGGTTTCTCCCATTCACAATATTGTTTTTTCGATCTACAAAATGGTTTCTCCCATTCACAATATTGTTTTTTCGATCTACAAAATCATTTCTCCCATCGTTTTTGTGTTTTTCCGCAAAAACGTGATTTTTTAGCCGGAATTTTCTCTCTCCTCTCCCAAATAGAGGAACCCCTTTAAGGTTGACGAATTGAAAGATATAACCAATCCGTTTCAATACTTCCAAGGGGGGACTTTATGAAACCGCTCAAAGTAATGATCGTCGATGATGAGATTTTGGCCGTCAAAGACCTGGTGGGGTTGATTCCCTGGGAAGAACGGGGCTTTCTGATTGCGGCCACCGTTACCAACAGCGCCAAAGCCTTGGAACTCTATCAGCTTCATTACCCGCAAATTATTTTTATCGACATCCGAATGCCGATCATGGACGGCTTACAATTGAGCCAGCAGATATTCGCCCTGGGACACCCCGTAAAAATCGTTCTGTTAACCGCCTACCGGGATTTCGATTATGCCAAAAAAGCCTTGGAAATCGGTGTTTCCAATTATCTCCTCAAACACGATATCAATGAAACCACCATCATCAAAGAATTGGATAAGCTCCGGCGGGAATTGACCGAAGAAGCGGAAAGAGACCGCATTCTCCGCCAGCGTTATTTCCGCAATCTCCTGGAAGGCAAGGAAATGGATACCGCCGGATGGGTACAAAAAAAAGCCCTTTCCTGCGGGGAAAAGGAATACACGTTGTCCCTCGTTGTCCCCAATCACCCTTTTTTGGAGCAATTCCGGGTTTTCAATCCCTCCCCTATCGAACCAACGGATTTTGATAATATAAATTTTCCCGAATTCGTGGCGGAGTACGATCTTTTGAATATCAACGGACACCTCGCCCTTATTTTTACGGTTAAAAGGACTAACAGCCTATCGGAAACCCGGGAGCGGATGTTGGCCCTCGCCGCGTTAATCCAATCCTCTATCCAAAGTCAATCCCGGGAAACCTGCTCCATCATTCTGACCAAAACCTGCCCGGACCGGGCCGGACTGGCTTCTCTCTATCAAAAAGCCCTTACTATCCTGCCGTATCTGGTATTTTTCAACCGGGGAAAAATCATTTACAGTGAAGATTTCCCGGTTATTGTGCAGAAAAATCCCCCGAACCAGGCTGACGATATTTTTACCGGACTTTCGGATAGTCTTGCTCACCTTGATTTGGACCGTATTTGCCGGCTTATTGGGGATTTATTTCACCAAGCGGCCGAGCCGGTTTTAAATCCGGAGGAGCTAAGGAAGTCGGTGAATCATTTGCTATATCTCCTGGAACTTTTTCAAAAACAAAATCATCTTCCCGCTGCTTCCGAAAAATATCCGGGCGGCCCTCCCAATCCTTTATCCGGATATAGCTGCGACGAATTATGCACTGGCTTTCTTAAGGAATTTAGCGCCGCTGTGGAACAAGTCAATATGCAGAATTCAAAGGTATTCTCCAAGAAAACCAAATTGGCCCTTCAATACATTCATCAACACTACGCCGAAGATTTAAGCGTCGACAGAGTCGCCGAAGAGCTGGGATTCAGCGGCGTTTATCTGAGCCAGATTTTTAAAAAGGAAACCGGCCGGACATTTTTTGGAATATCTCACCGACTACCGGATCGAAGCCGCCAAAAATTTATTGCAAAATGGGGACTACAAAGTGTATGAAGTGGCGGAAATGGTGGGTTATAAAACCAGCCAGTACTTTAGCCAGGTTTTCCGGAAAGTAACCGGTGTTTATCCCATTGACTACCGGGAGCGGGGAAGCAAGCCATGAAAAGATTCGGGATTAAAACCAAAATTCTGGCCTCAACCATTCTGGTGGTGTGCATTTCCTTGCTTTTGAGCGGAAGTTTCGCTTACTATTATTTTTTGAAAATTTTTAAGGAAAAAGCCGTTAAAGATGATATCGCCCGGATGAATCAAATCAGCCAGCAACTGGAATATCAAATCGATGATATTCGAAAGCTGGGACTAAGCATCATTGTCAATCCGCAAGTGCAAGCGTTTGTAAAATACAAAAACTATCGGAACTACTACGAACGCTTGTCCCAGGCCAATTTAAAATTGGATTTCATTCAAAAGCAACTCTTCTTACGGGAATATATTCATAGCGCGGCGATTGTCAATAACGACGGACTCATGTGGTACTCCATTACCAACCCTAATTTGGATGATTATTTTCGAAGCAAGCTTAACGAAACATGGTTCTGCAAATACCGCCAGGATAGCAGCCAGTACTATTTTTCCGACCCTTATCCAATTTCCAACGTCACCCGGGGCACTCCCACAGCGACAGTGATCAGCTGCATCGTTCAGTTCCGGAATATTGAAGAACCCGAAAAGATAGCCGGCTTATTGGTACTGAATGTTTATCAAAATTATTTTGAAAAAAATCTCAAACTCAACAGCTCGGATTATGACGGCTTTCTTTGGGTGAACCGCGAAGGCACCTCCTTGTATCACCGGGGTCCTATTTCAAAAGTCCGGTTAAAGAGCCTTATTCCTGGGCATAAAAAGCCCGGAGTCAATTATGTGGAGAAATTCAAGGGCTACGGAATCATCAATCCTTCACTAAGCAATGGCTGGGAACTGGTTTCCTTTACATCCAACCAAAAACTCTTTCACCGCATCGGCTTTATTCTCTACTTTTTTCTTTTCTTCATTTTGGTGAGCCTGGGCCTGATTATTTTCATTGTCTTGCCGATTATTCTCCGGATTACCCGGCCCCTCACCCAGCTTACCAAGGCCACCAATGAAGTTGCCGCCGGAAATTTGGATATATCGCTCCATATTTCCAGCGGGGATGAGCTTGAAGATTTAGCGAAAAGCTTTAACCGGATGACCCGGGATCTGCGAAACTATTTGGCCCAGTCCGTTGAAAATGAAAAAACCAAACGGGCCATGGAATTTGAAATCTTACTTTCCCAGGTAAATCCCCATTTCATTTATAATGTTTTAAACACCATCATCTATCTCGCCCGCAGGGATAAAAATTACGATATCGCCACCCTGACCGATTCCTTCATCCGGATTTTGCAGGATGGAATCAAAGTCGGCGACCAGGGATTGTTAACCACCGTCCAGGAAGAAATCGCGGTCGTCAAGCATTACCTTGGGATTCAGCAATACCGTTACCCCGAGCGCTTCGATATCCGTTGGAATGTGGATGAACAGTCTCTCCAATGTTTACTGCCCAAAACCATCATTCAGCCGCTGGTAGAAAACGCCTTGTTCCATGGCATCTGCCCTAAAGAAGAAAAAGGAACGATCAGGGTGACCATCGCCCGGACCGGGGAAGAGATCCTCCTGGAAATCGCCGACGACGGAGTCGGGATGGAGCAGGAGATGATCGATAAACTCCTTCAGGGTGAAAAAATCGACGAGCCGGAAACCAAATTGCGTCCCATCGGCCTTGCCAATATCCATGACCGAATCCGTTTTATTTACGGCGAAGGTTACGGTATTTCCATTCAAAGTGTCCCCAGCCAAGGAACGACCATTACAATCAAGATCCCGTTTCAAAAAGCTTCCGACTCCTGAGTTCTTGATCCTAGGATTTTATACAAAATCATCGAATCGTCATACTTCTTTTTTATTTCATTCAAGTTACAATATGGTTACAGAGAGGCGAACGCCCAAAAAATCTAAGGAGGAGAGAAATTGAAAAGTCGCATGAAGGTATTGCTTGGTGTTTTCTTGCTCGCCATTTTGCTTGGCTCTATGTTTGCTGTCCAAGGCGCTACCGGAATTCCCAAGGATTATCGTTGTACCCTGACCATCTGGGGCTGGGACGAAAACTACTATAAACATGTTATTACGGCCTTCAATAAAACCTATCCCAACATCAAATTCGATATTACTCCGGTCGCCAACGGGGATTATCTCCAAAAATTACAGACCAGCCTGGCTGCGGGGACTCCGATACCGGACTTACCCCTGGCCATTATCGACTCGCGGGGGAGAGCCTTTGAACTCGATGTCTGGGAAGCCTTAAACAAACCTCCCTATGATATGAACCCCAAGGATGTTTTCCCCTACCTACTCCCGATCATGAAAAATTCCAAAGGTGCCATCTGTGGGATTGAACAAGGCATCAATCCTGCCGCCCTTGCTTATAAACGGGATTTGGCCAAAGAATATTTCGGAACCGATGATCCGGCCAAACTGGCTAAAATGTTACCGACTTGGGAGGCTTTTATCGTCAAAGGAAAAGAAGTCGTCGCCAGGAGCAATGGCAAAGTATTCATGATGCAAGGTATCGGCGATATCTACCAAATTATCCGCGATCAAAACCCGACTCCCTGGGTGAGCGGCGGCAATACCGTCCAGGCAACCAAGATCTTCAAACCTCTCATTGCCGAAGTCATTCAGTTCCGGGACGCCAGAGTTCTGGATAAATTGGCCGCCTGGACTCCCGCCTGGTATGCTTCTTTCGGACAGCAAAAACATATTTTCGCGGGTTGTGCCGCTTGGTCTCCTCAATATGTCATCGAGCCCAACGACCCCAACGGCAAAGGGAACTGGGGCCTGATGAAAACCCCGGGAGGCAACTTCAGCTGGGGCGGAACCACTTGGGGCATTTCCAAACAATGCAAACACAAGTTGGCTGCCTGGGAATTTGTAAAATTTGCCACGTTAAGCATTGAAGGCGCTACGGCCGCCCATGAAGTCGGATATTTGACTTCCTATCTACCGGCTTACAAAGACTCTCATTTCGCTTCGATTAAAAACCAATGGTTCGGCAACCAAGATATCGGGAATTATTGGATTTCGGATGTGGCTCCCAATATTAAAATCCGTCCGATGTCCAAATATGATAATGTCATCAAAGATTCTCTCGATTTAATTGTCACCACGTTAAACAACGATAGCAAAATGACCGCCACCGAAGCCATGAAAAAACTGGTGACCGAGATTAAAAACAGGGCTCCGGAGTTGAATGTAAAGTAAAATCAAAAAGTCATCTCATGGCAACGATAAGGGCTCTAGCCCGCACTTTAGTGCGCTACCTTATGGTTGCCATTCTTTTACCCTTTTTTCAATCAATCTATAAGAAAGCTGGTACCCGTCCATGAACTCGATACAGACCAGGACAACAGGGCCCGTGGATTTCAAGACACGCTTTAGAAGGCATTGTTGGCCGTATCTATTTGTTTTGCCTTTTTTCCTTATCTATTTCACGTTTAATCTTTATCCGGTCATTTTTTCCTTTGTCATCAGCCTGACCAATTGGGACAGTCTATACCTGGCCGAACGCAAATTCGTCGGGCTCGCCAATTACACCCATTTATTCACCAGCAACCCTTTTTTTTGGAAATCTTTGGGCAATACCGCCTTATTTATGATCGGCTATATCCCCCTGATTATTATTTTAGGCCTGCTGTTGGCGGTCACTTTATTCAATCTTCCCAAATTCAAACGGATTTTTCAGACCTTGAACCTATTGCCTTATATCACAACCCCGGTGGCCATCGGCATTATTTTCTCCTTTATTTTCGATTGGTCCAGCGGGTTGTTAAACCGGCTCTTACTTGCGGTTCACGCGGTACCGGACGGCGTCAACTGGCTGGGTATCGGCGACTTGAGCCGTGTCGTGGTCATTTTGATGATTATCTGGCGCAATTTAGGCTATTATCTCATGATATACCTGGCCGGTTTAACAGGCATCCCTGCTGAAATCAACGAGGCCGCCCTTGTGGACGGCGCTTCAAAACGGCAGATTTTCTTTTCGATCACGCTTCCTTTCTTGAAGCCGATTACCCTGTTTTTAGTGGTGACCAGTATCATCGGTGGATTTCAATTATTCGATGAACCCTATCTGTTATTTAGCGGCGGGATGGCCAGCAACGGTTTACAAATCGTCGGCGGACCCGATAGGGCTTGTTTGACTACGGTGTGGTATTTCTTTGATACCGCCTTCCGGAGCACCACCAAACTTGGCCTGAGTTCCGCCATATCGTACGGCCTATTTCTGGTTATCTTGGTCTTCTCCTTATTGAGTCTAAAGATTTTTAGCGGGAAGGAGGAAAAATAAATGAAAAAAATCATATCCGTCATCCCTTTACTTTTCTTTACCGTACTTTCGATCCTTCCCTTTTATGTGATTATCATGATGGCCACTCATTCTACGGCTGAAATTTTTTCCGGACTGGTTCTGATGCCGGGAACTCATTTTTTGGAAAATATGAAGACCATCTTCATCAATCAATTTCACTATTGCTATCTCAATAGCGTCATTGTCTCGGTAGTATCCACTGTAATTAGCGTTTTGATAAGCGCCTTGACAGGATTTGCCCTATCCAAATATAATTTCAAACTCAAGAAATTTTGCTTTTTCTTCATCCTGGCCACGATGATGGTCCCTGGACAAATCGGTATGATTGGTTATGTAATGGAAATGAAGGCCATGTCCCTGATGAATTCTTTGACGCCCTTGATTTTGGTCTGGTGTTCCAACGCCTTTGGGGTATTCTTTATGACCCAGTTTATCAAGGAAAATGTCCCCGATGAAGTCATCGAAAGCGCCCGCCTCGACGGTTGCGGCGAATTTTCGATTTTCACCCGGATTGTCCTGCCGTTCACCAAACCGGCCTTGGCCACCATGGCAACCTTGATTTTCTTATGGTCATGGAACAATTTCCTGTTACCATTGATCACGATTTATAACAAAGAATTATATACCATTCCCCTGGGGATTCAGTCACTACAAAATGCCTATGTGGTGGACTTTGGAGCCAGAGGAGCCGGATTGGCTTTTGCGGTGGTTCCCATCCTGATCTTGTTCTGTTTCGGATCCAAAAGCTTTATCAAGGGACTCGCTGCCGGTGCTGTGAAAGGTTAGGATGAAACGTCAAAAACAATATCTCCCGCAGGGGCGCGGAGACGCAGAGAAGGATCAATCCTTGTTGAAAACAACGCCCAATCTGAAAATAGGAGCATCGCCATGGCCCAATATCATATCAGCCTGAAAAAGATGACCAAAAGAATCACTCATGAAAGTCTTCGCCTGGGAGGCGTCAATCCCCGGGGAGAAGCAATCGGTTTTACCAATTACTATATGGAGTGCAACGGGAAACCGTTTTTCGGCATCTCCGGAGAGTTTCACTATTCCCGTTATCCCTGCCTGGAATGGGAAACAGAGCTTGCCAAAATGAAAATGGCCGGTATCAATTGCCTGGCAACCTACGTCTTTTGGAATCATCATGAAGAGGACGAGGGCATATTCCGCTGGGATGGAGACCGTAATCTCCGCTACTTTATAGAGCTCTGCGCCAAGCAAAATCTGTATGTTTTCCTCCGGGTCGGACCATTTTGTCACGGCGAGTGCCGCAACGGAGGATTTCCCGACTGGTTGTACGGCCGGCCATTTGAACTCCGTTCAAATGAACCGGGGTATTTAACTTACGTGAAACGGTTATATTCCGAGATTGCCCGCCAGGTACATGGCCTTTTCTTTCAAGACGGGGGGCCAATTGTCGCCGTACAATTGGAAAACGAATATATGCATGCTGCGGCCCCCTGGGAATTGACGGGCAAACACGAAGATGAATTCCTTCCCGGCGGCCGGGACGGGGTGGCCCATATGAAGCAGTTGAAAGAAATCGCCGTAGAATCCGGTTTAAAAGCCCCCATCTATACCTCAACCGGCTGGGGCGGCGCTCCTGTGCTGGAGGGAGAAATTCTTCCCTTATACGGGGGCTATGCCTTCTGCCCCTGGAATATCCATGAAGCCAAACCGGAGCAGGAACCGACCTTCGAGTACCTTTTTCAGAGTTTTCACGATGATCATTCTCCATGCCGGGGGTTTAACCCGCCTTACCCTCCTGAAAAATATCCTTATGCCTGTTGTGAAATGGGCGGAGGAATGCAAACCTGGTACAAGGCCCGTTTTGTGGTTCCACCGGAGAGCGTGACCGCCATGACCTTGACCAAGGTAGCAGGGGGCTGCAATTTTATAGGCTACTATATGTTCCATGGCGGGTCTCAGCCCCTCGGTCAACACGGCTTTTTAAACGAAAATACCAATCCCAAAATTACTTATGACTACCAGGCGCCCATCGGGGAATTCGGACAAATACGGCAATCTTACCTGACCTTAAAGCCCCTATTCTACTTTTTCCATGAATTTCAGGATCAACTTTGCCCGATGGCAACCGTCTTACCGCCCGAGGCCACTACAATCACCCCGAAGGACACGGCAACCTTGCGGTATGCTCTTCGGGTGAACGGCAATTCCGGCTTTATATTTCTTCATAATTATCAAGATCATGTCCCCCTGTCCGACCATGATCATATCTCCCTCAACCTGGAACTTCCGGATGAAACCATCACTCTGCCCAGGGGAAAAGGACTAACCTTAAAAAGCGGAGTAAGCGCCATTCTCCCTTTGAATATGGACATAGGGGGCGTCCAACTAAAATACGCCACCGCTCAACCGGTTACCAGCGTTATGGCGGAGAATATCCGTTGCTATTTCTTTTTTGTGCCGGAAGGATTTTCCGGTGAATATTGTTTTGAAAATGACAGTTTCCAGGATATCCAGGTCAATCAGGGAGAGTTACAAAGGCAATCCGGTTTAACTTTCGTTACGGTTGCGCCAGGAAAAGAATGTAGGATTGATTTACTCTCCGGCCAAGGTGAACGAATCAGGATTTGTACTTTATCCCATGTGGAAATCCTTGACTTTTGGAAAGTTTCACTTTGGGGGACGGAAAGAGTTATCTTCTGCGACGCCGGCCTGGTTGTTAAACAGAACACTCTGCAATTATTCCATAGGGCCCCGCAGATTGATTTATTCATCTATCCCGCTCCGGGAAATCGTTTAACGACTTCATACGGTCAAGTTACCGGAGTTTCCTGCGGAATGTATACAAAATATGTTATCGCGCGGCCGCCTAAGGAGCTTACATACAAGATCTCTCCCATCAACGATCAAAAGGCGGTTTTAAAGGTAGATCCCCTTTCTTTTCAGGATGTTCACGAGCTGTTGCTGGAAATCGATTACGAAGGGGACGTAGGTCACGCTTTCATTGACGGCCGGTTGGTCCACGATCATTTCTGCAACGGCCAAAAATGGGAAATCGGATTGAAACGGTTTTCCAAAGAGCTGGCTGAAAAGGAAATGTATTTCTACATTAGCCCTTTACGCCGGGGCAAAATGGTTTCTTACGACTCCGCCATGGCGGTTCAACAACAATTCCACGGCGAACAGATTGCCAAGATCCGGACCATGGAGATCATCCCGGAGTACTGTGTGACGATTTGTAAAAGCAATCCGGATGAACGTTGATTAAGAGCTTTAGGGCCCAGACCTCTCTCGCCTTCAACACCAAGTCAGGCTCTCCTCCAATGAGGATAGATCAAGCAGTACATTCTTGTTGGTACCCCGGGAGTCTGGCCTCTCTGTTTTGGGGGCTTCTTATTATTGCCTAAAACATTGTCTGAACCAGGATTAAACGGATTAAACGGATTTTAGATCAGTGCCGGTAGATGCTTTCGATTTAAATATGGAGTCGATTTCTAATGATTCTTCTTTTTTGCAACTTCTGGGAATGCAATAAAAAGGATTTTCCCAGGTTTGATTTTCAAACTTTTATTTTATCTACTCCTTGCCCAACCATTGCCACCCAATACCCATCGCGCATCATACCCTCCATCAGCGCCTCACTATAGATTATCTCTTCCCTGCGGCAAATCGGGCCATAGTAGCTATTATCATATTCTTTCATCAGTCCTTCCTTATCTTCCGGGGTCAGTTGGGCTGCCATCTGTCTCAACAATTCGTTAGGACGCTCTTCAAGCTTCTTATATTCCGGATCGGATTCGACGATCTCGTCGTTGATTTGCATGATCCGGTCGAGGATGAATTTTTTGATGCCGCGATCTTTGTCGGTGAGCATGGGATACCTCCTTATGGTAATTTTGAAGAGTGAAGGTCTAAGTTCGAAGTGTGAAATTTAAGTCTTTTTCGCCTTTAATTTCTTGATAAATGAATGCCGATTTTGCTTGTCCACGGATTTCACCGGCTGAGTGACTGGTATGCTGTTTATATCCCCAAATTAATCACCAGCAGTAGTAGCAGGGGGTCTGGGGGATGTGAATAATTGTGGAAAAGTGGACAAAGGAAAAAAACCACCACTTAGCAAATTGCTTAACACACGTCAATGAGCCAGACAATACTCCGGAAGGGAGGCTAAGTAATGGGCAAGACCAAACTCGGTCGAAGGAGTAGGTTATTTCGCGAGTTTCTAGGCGGCATAGAACCCAGTGAACTCTT
>JAEXDA010000006.1 GCA_023401925.1 Bacillota bacterium | reverse complement strand
CAATTCCAGGTCGTATGTGCTAAACTTTCACTATCCATTTGGATATCCTCCTTTGCTTTTTATGCGGTTGGCGAACCACATTTATCTTAGCAAGGGAGGATTCTTTTTTCTACTCATAGGCTTAGCCTTTTTGGAACCACCGGCTTAGCCGGTGGTTTTCAAAGACACAATCCGGCTTTATGACATACATGTCATAAAGGTCATGCATCCGGACCAAAATAAGCTTCAATATCCGGCTACAACTGGAGCTGGTCCCAATTTGGCGCAACACTGCCCTTTGTGGTAAGCCTTATCGTATTACTTCCGGCATTCAATGTCTGATTGGCTGTTACAGCACCCCAGACGGAATTCCAGCTACCCGTACTCGGGAATAAAAGGCTGCTTTCGACTACGATTCCATTAATCTTCAACTCCTGCGGTCTTCCTCCGGTATCGGAACTTGCATACCTGAAGTGCAGGGCATATGTTCCTGCCGTATTTACGTTCACAGTATATTCAATATAACCCTCGGTTCCATGGGAGTCTACAAATCCTGTTCCGTTCCAACCAGAGCCGCCAGTCTGTACATCCCAACCCGAAGACTTGGTAGCGGTTTCTGCTTGATAAATTGTGCCCGGAGTTGGACCAGCCGTTCCGAATACGTTGAACTCCTTGAAACTAGCCCAGACAGTAGACGATAAGCCACCGTTTACAGTAATCCGGACATATCTGCCGGAAGCGGTAAAGTTATCAGTCATTGTTTGGGCCGCAGTGCTATTTGCACTCCTATCGACTACCGTCGTCCAGGTTGAATTATTGCTTGAGACATCAATTTTATATTTATAGGCGTTATTCTTCTCCCACATAACTTGAGTACCGGTTAAATTATAAATGCTACCCAGATCGACCATCCACCAATGTCCGGTATTGCCATCTGCGGCGCACCACCTCGTAGAGACATTGCCGTCATTGCCGTTAGCCACCCCATTTCCGGATTCAGCGCTGTCGGCGATGGCTGTTTTGTTTAACGCTAAATTCTCCGGAGCTAGATCGTTGCTTGTCATATTAAAAATATAACTGCCGGAACTCACTGTAAATATAACGAAATCACCACTGGTAGTATCATAAGTTACTCCCGCCACGCTACCTGTTGCCGAACCATTTTTAAATATTTCAGTAGCGCCCTCCTTTATGGTTACAGTGGAAGCAGATCGGCCTAACGTGGGAATATATACCTTATTATTGATGCTGTTTACTGGAAGCGTGACATTTAGGTTTAATTCACCATTACTGACCTTTGTCCAACTGGTTGTGACAAAACCCTTCACTGTTTTCACCGAACCGCTTGCGCTCGTTAACCCCCCCACAATTTCAGGCTTGATCAATATCTCCGAGTATCCGGGTTTTATCGGCGAAATACCGGCGATTCCTTTGTAAATCCATGCCCCGGGACCGCCCCCGAACATCACATGATTAAATGAGTTCATGCCGCTGCCAATTGCCTGATCCGAGTTCCAACGTTCCCAAAGTGTTCCCGGTCCGTTGTTTAACATGTACCCCCAGCTGGGATAGGTAGTCTGGTTCATGAGAGCGAACGCTACATCGGAACGGTCCTCCCTCCACAAAACTTGCATCATGGCCTTGGTCCCCAATATCCCGGTCGTTACATGATTGTTGTTCGATTGAATATTGTTTACCAAGCTGTTTAAAACATTGTTGCGATAATCGGCGGGCACAATATCAAAATCGAGGGCCACCGCGTTTCCGGCCTGGGTGTTGTTTCCGTAATAACTGTTGGACTTGAAGTAACTGGCATTGAAAGCATTTTGGATATTCCTGGCAAGCGTGTTATAAGTAGCCTGATCGCTGGTATTACCCAATTCACCGGCAATCTTAGCCATAAGAACCGCATTGCGGTAAAAATAGGCATCAGCAAAAAACGCTTTGCTCTCGGTAGCACCTGCCGGGACCCAATCGCCGTTTGCCGCCGGAGTTCCCAGGTAATCGCTGCCCGCCAGGGCCTGTAAATGGCTTATGGCCAACTTCATTTTGTCATAATGTTTGGCTAGAATATCCTTATCGCCGGTAGCCATATAGACTTCCCAGGGAATCAAGATCCTTTGCGACATCCACGGCGTATCTGAAAAGTTTGGAAATGAATAATTCGGAAACACGTCCGGTACGGTACCATCGATACTCTCGGCGTCATCGACATCATTAAAACACTTTTCGTAGAATGAAACCATATCGAACGAAAGGCAGGCCGACTCGGCTGTTAAATAAGCATCAGCTCCCGCCGCCATTCTCTCGTCTCGCGACGGACAATCTGTGGGAATACTCATGGTATTGCTACGCTGTGAACGCCGGTACATCTGGTAAATGTCATTGATCAAGCTATTGGAACATGTAAAGCTGCTTTCCATCGGATAATTGCTTTGAACAATCTCGCCCTTGATATTGTTCACTGTGGGTACAGTCGGAAATCCCGTTATTTCAACATAACGGAAACCATGATAAGTAAATCTAGGTTGCCATACCTCTGTACCGCCACCCTTTAATATATAGGTATCAGTTGCCTGTGCCCCGCGCAAATCAACTGTTTCGATCGTTCCATCGTTATTTAAATGTTCCGCATATCGTAACGAAATCAAAGTGCCGGCAGTGCCGGAAACTGTAATCTTGGCCCATCCGGCCATATTCACGCCCATATCCACTACATAAACTGAAGGTGTGTTTCCGGTTGCATATTGATAATAGCCTGCTTTACGAACACCGGAAATGGGATCGCCAAATGAAGCGTTATCAAAGGTTATACTCCCGGTTACATTACTCTGGTAATAATAACTTCCATTAGCTCCGAAAGCCACATTTACCGGTTGGCTGAATGTAACCGTATCCCCTTCACTGGCGCACCATGCGTATCCTGTCGGACCGTTGCTTTTACTCCGGATAATACTGACCTGGGTTATTTCTTCGGTTACCCTGATCGTCTGATAGGCTGCGGAGATGGTTCCCAAATAGCTGATCGTACTGGGAGCGGCCCAGCTGGAATCGTTATATCCATAGCTTGACCAGCCTGGTAATTCCCTGGTCGCATTATAACGTTCGCCGTTATAGACATCGTCGTAAGTGATAGGTCCGCCCTTTAACGCTTTAAAATAATTCGGGTTTGTCCCGTAACTATAAACGGTACCATCGCTATAAGTTACATAAAATTCTGCCCGGACGGCCAGGTTGCTGGAGACAAAATGTTTGTAATAGGAGCTTCCCAGCATGATTCCAATGGCGTTATTCGAAGGATTCAATAGACTCGTGATATCATAAGTGCTGTAGAGAACCCGCTTATCATATTGGGTATAGGCTGGATTGAGAACGTCGCTCCCTGCCTTCTGTCCATTGAAATAAACCTCATTATAACCCAGGCTGGTTACATACAACCTGGCTTTGGTAATGGTTTTTGTGGAATCCAAAACAAAATCATCCCGCAAAAGGTTATAATCGCCACCGATCCATTGGGATGCCTGCCAGTCGGATTGGCTGATCATCCCAGTTTCAAAGGTGGCGCAGGCACTATAGGACGAAACATTACCATCCTCATCCCAAACGCGAACCTTCCACCAGTAACCGGTTCTTCTTACCAGTGCCGTTCCGGCATATTTTACCCCGTTTTGCTGGGATGACGAAACCTTTCCCGAATCCCATTGATCGCCCACACTGTTATTAATATTCGCCAGTGTAGATGCAACAATAATTTCATACGCCGTCTGCACCGTTCCCCGGTCTGAATCCGAATTGATCCAGCTAAATCTGGGAGTACTGGTATCGATGCCGAGCGGATTCACCACATATTCTGTTTTTAATTCCGTGGGCGCATTGGACGAAGCCGCTGACAAACTCACTGCCGTCATCACGACAAATAAAGTCAGCATAACCAATTTCTTAATCATAATGATGACCCCTCCCAAAGTTCATACGATTAGAATTGAAGTTGGTCCCAATTTGGTGCAGTACCACCTTTTGTGGTAAGTCTTATGGTATTGTTTCCGGCATTCAATGTTTGATTGGAAATTACTGCACCCCAGACCGAATTCCAGCTACCCGTACTCGGGAATGAAAGGCTACTTTCCACTATGGTTCCATTAATCTTCAACTCCTGGGGCCTTCCTCCGGTATCAGCGCTTGCATACTTGAATTGCAAGGTATATGTACCTGCCGTACTCACATTCACAATATATTCAATATAACCTTCGGTTCCGTGGCAGTCTACAAATCCTGTACCACTCCAACCCAAGCCACTCGTCTGCACATCCCAACCTGAAGATTTAGTAGCAGTTTCTGCTTGATAAATTGAGCTTGGAATTGGTCCAGCCGCTCCGAATACGTTGAACTCATAGAAACAGGCCCAGATAGTGGACGATAATCCACCGGTCACGGTAATCCGGACATATCTGCCGGAAGAGCTAAAGTTATCGGTCATTGTTTGGTCTGCAGTGCTATTTGCACTCCTATCGACTACCGTCGTCCAGGTTGAATTATCAGTGGAAACATCGATTTTATATTGATAAGCATTACTCTTCTCCCATATGACTTGCGTACCGGTGAGGTTTTGATTGGCTCCAAGATCGACCGTCCACCAATGGCCGGTGTTACTATCGTTTGCACACCATCTGCTATTCGTATTACCATCATTGCCGTTAGTAGCCGGATTGGCTGTTTCTGAACTATCGGCACTAGCGGCCTTATTTAATGCCAGATTGGCTCCGAAAACGCTGAACTCCTGAAAACTGGCCCAGAGAGTCGACGATAATCCACCAGTTATTGTAATGCGAACATACCTGCCGAAAGCGGTAAAGTTGTCGGTCATCGTTTGTATTGCAGTAGTATTTGCCGTCTTATTAACGACCGTCGTCCAGTTCGCATTATCAGTGGAAACATCGATTTTATATTGATAAGCATTACTCTTCTCCCATATGACTTGCGTACCGCTGAGGTTTTGGTTAGCTCCAAGATCAACCATCCACCAATGGCCGGTGTTACTGTTGTTTGCACACCATCTGGTATTCGTATTACCATCATTGCCGTTAGTAGCCGGATTGGCTGTTTCTGAACTGTCGGCACTGGCCACTTTGTTCAACGCCAAATTCGGCGGTACAGGCGTTGGTGTTGGTAGCGGTTCAGCCGCCGATACCGAAATATTCTTGAAGTAGTTTTCGGACATATTTGACAGACAGCCGATTGCGCCCGTGGCAATGGAACTATCCCTGTCCAGCCTGATCAAAGATCCTCCCATATAGGCAGCGAAACCATTCCCGCTTACTACAACTTTTAAATCGGTATAGTTACCAATTACCGGGTATTTACAGACAGTATCAATGCCAATTCTCGATTCGACACCATTAACCATTTTGTATAACCGTAATATACCATCATAGGTCCAGCGGTAGACATAGTAATTTTGATAATCCTTAAAACGGAATAGTAAGCCAATATAAGTATCACTTTTCTCGGAGTTAATACCATACCAAATATATGGAGTTTTGACCGGTTTTACCGCTACGGTATAGGTATAATCATTCAAGTTGTTGCAGCCGCCGGCCATCATCGGTTCGTGAAGGGCACCACTGAGATTTCCGCCAGCACCTGTTTGAAATTGTTCCACTCTGCCTTCACTCATATTATAGTTATGTAATACATTAACCCCGTCGTCGGAATCTATCCGCCAATCGCCATTGCCCTCTACGACCTGCCAGTTTGCCGGACGGCTCCCAACCCCATCACTGGCAAAAGTTTCGTACCATGGAATGCTTGGAGATCTCACTACACTGAATGTTAAAGATGCCGAGACTGTCAAATCATCTTTGCTAACAGCTTTCACAGTCACACTATCCACAGGACTTTCCGGTGCCCTATAGAGGCCATTGTCGTCGATTGTTCCATAAGTAGAATTGCCTCCAGCCACATTGTTCACATACCAGTTGAATGAAGAGGTCCAGCCTTCGGTTTGTACTGCATTAAATCTAAAATTATTCCCTGCAATAATATTGGCTGGATTTGGAAACGGAAACTTGATCTGCATAGCGGTATAGATTGGATCATAAGTCGATCCCTGCTCAATAACCACTACATCATGATAAATCAACTGAGGTATACTAATCGTAGCGACTCCACCGCTGAATGAATAATTTAAGATCTGCCTGCGCGTGTTGGAAAGCTTATCAGGGGTGGTCATCCATACCCTGGTCGGTGAAGCCGAAAGTGCGATTTGTACCGTAAAATCAGATTGAGCGGTCATGGTTTGGGTGCCAGCTGTAAAATTACCGTTTACTAGATGCAAAATTGTGCGCCCGGTCTGTCCGAAAGCACTCATGTATACTTTTGACATACTCGCTGACAAAGTCGCCGGGCCGATATACGAAAGGTTATGCCATAACGGCCCGTTTTCCCTCATGAATTTTGCCAAATTAGCTACGATGGAAAAACAATTTTGCTGATACATATCGTAAGAGTTCATCCAGCTCTTGAATTCACCCGGGAAAGCTCCCCCTGCCAATGCTTGGGCATAACTACACCGTAAATAAGCTGGGTAATCAGCAGCATTGCTGGGGCCGGTTGTATAGCTACCGGAATGATCCTGAAAAACAACTACAGGTACCGGTACCGCCGATGTTTTGCTCCGCCAGCCGGGAATATTGTTAATCGAGCCATCGAAGCGGCCGTTGGATGTCGGACATGATAAATAAGAGAGGTTATAATCGGAAACACCGGCCGGGCCGTCATAGTTGTTGCATGACAAGAATACTTTCTTCCCCTTGCTGGCAGCATAATTTTTCAACTCGGTCAAAATAGCCCGGGCGTTATTCTGGTTATACATTTCATCAAACTCAATGCCGTCAACCCCAAGGTCAATTTGTTTTTTTGCTTTATATATTAATTGTAGCATGCCGCTATTGGTATTGGGGTCAATATGGCAATAGTCGCCATTGGCGTCGTAACCTGCCTCACTGACATTAACACCGGGGGCGAGCGTTTCATATTTGGGCGCCCACCAATGAGCAGAAACACCTCCGACTACCGCAATTCCATCCCCCTGTAAAATACTAATACTCTGAGATACTCCATCAAAATTTCTATCCTGAAGTTCGGTCCCAACCCATTCATAAACTCCACGGTGCACGATATCCGGTTTTAAAACCCGGATCAATTCACGTTCCCGGGAATTATTCATTGCCTGACCAAACAGCCACACATTGACCTGAGACATATCGGCGACAATATTGGCGGCATTTACTGTAGTGCTTGTCAAGCTATCGATAGTGCAACAGATGGTAAGTAGTAAAACACAAACAATAGCACCCCACAGTCTACCCTCTCCGGCATTCTTAGACATTTTACCCTTCTCCCTTCTAATATTCATTGGATACAGGCAAGTCAAAAATTCATTTCTCACCTCCGATAAATAATTTTTATTAATAATACCTAGTCTCTTAATCCCAACGAACCTTCCTAGTTTGGACTTTCTTTGGATACGTGAAACAACAAAAAACTTTAATATTTTGATTAAAGTTTAAATCTTTCCGGCTATTTTTGTACATGGACTATTCTCCACTTTATTGGACAATTTACAATTTTTTTCCTGAATGGTAACGGTACTTTAAAAATTTGCTGTTCCTTGGATGACCAATCGTTTGGCAAGCGGATAAACATCGGGAAAAGTGAGCTTGGGAGTGATAGCGAATATACATCAACCTATATTACCTTATAACTTCTGTACATTCCGGTATTCATTGGGTGAAATCCCGACCACTTTTTTAAACACCCTGCTAAAATAGGCCGGATCATCATACCCTACCATACTCCCCACTTCGTATGCCTTAACTTTAATATCTTTCAGCAATTCCTTAGCTTTCTCAACCCTGACTTTGGTCAAAAAATCGATAAAGCTTTCGCCGGTATGCTTTTTGAAGAGTTCACAAACATAATTGGGTGTCACATACGCAATTTCAGCCACTTTATTTAAGGTGACATCCTCATGGTAATGTTGCAAAATATAATCCTTTACCACCTCAATCAAACGCTTCTCTTTTTTGCGGATGTTTAGGCCGATTTGAGTAAAAACCGCAGTGTAAAGTTGTGAGGTATATTCTTCAATTGCATTCAAGGTATCAAAGAGGTTTATCGTTTTACTGTATGAAAAACCTGGACCATACAGTTCCTGGGTGGTTTCCTTGAAAAGTTTATAATTAAACTGCATTTTATTAAAAATTTCTTCCAAAGCCAGGACCACTTCCTCCGAATCGACACGCCACTCTTTTATCTTCAAGCAAAATTCCCGGATAATCATTGGGACAGGTTGAGCGTGCGCCACTTCAAGACAATTCCCAAGATTGATTTCGAAGGTTTTCACCAGATCTGATAAATCCATTTTTACCGGCCGTTTGGCATCAACTAATCTGACAATCTCCGAGTTCTCATGATAAAACCGCCATTTCAGGGCCGTCATCGCCTGTTGGTAACTTTCCTTCAACTCGGAGAAGGTAGTAACCCGGGTCCCCAAACCAACAGTGAACTTGAATTCCACCTTTTCTTGAAGATTTCCGTTAATTTCAGCCGCTACGGTTTCAGGCAGCTCCGAATGTTCCCAGGATAAAAGCCCTAATAATATCAAGTCATGCTCATTGGCGCATACTGCAAACTCGATATATTTTTGGACTGATTGTTCAACAATCAATTTCAACTTCAACAAGCGGTCTTTTATTTCATCATTCCCCAACTTCTCCATTAAATACCGGCTGTTATCCATACTCACAATTAAAACAAAGTAACTGTCCGATTCTAATCTCAAGTGAAAATATTGCAGCTTCTGTAACAATTGATATTGACTTGAGAATCCCTGACAGATCATTTCCCGGATAAAACATTCTTTCAAAAAGGAGAAATTCTCGTTAATTTGAGACTGTATATGCAACTGGGTATCCCTTTTCTCACGCTCCATAATTAATTCAGCATCCGTTTTTTTTAGTAACCCAATGAGTTGCCCTTCATCTATAGGTTTCAACAAATAATCCATCGCTCCATATTTCATTGAATCCCGCACATAGCTATAATCATCAAATCCACTTAACACAATTTCCCTCATATCCGGAAATTGTAGATTTAATTTCTTGATAAGCTCTACCCCATCCAACTTTGGCATTTTAATGTCGGTAATCACCACATCCGGATAAGTACTCTCGATCACTGTTAACGCAGTTAAGCCATCTCCTGCTTCCCCCACTACCTGAAAGCCAGTTCCGGCATCATCCATCATCTTGATAATTCCTTTGCGGATATATTTTTCATCATCAACCACAACGATTTTGAGCATGGCCGCTACTCCTTAAGTGCTTCTTTAGTCCTTGTTTTCTTCAATCTTTCGCAATCCGGTAATTCAATCCGAATCAATGTCCCTTTTCCAAATTCACTGGCTACCCGAATCCCATATTGATCCCCGTAATATAGCTTAATCCGCTCATTCACATTCCTGAGTCCCAATCCGTGGGACCCTTCGGTCATTGAATGCTTAAGCCTTTCCACTAATTGTTCTACTTGCTCTGGAGTCATCCCCACCCCATTATCCTGAACTTCAAAACAGATCCCCTTTTCAACTTCATAACCCTTGATATCAATCTTTCCTTTCTGATCACTGGTCTCCAATCCATGATAGATTGCATTCTCTACAATCGGTTGAAAGATTAATTTTATAATCGGCAGGGAGTAAAAATATTCCGGAATACTGATTTCCAGTTCAAATTGATTATCAAAGCGTTGATTCTGTAAAAACAGGTAGTTCTGTAAATGCTCAATCTCTTGTTTGACCGTCACCACTTGACTTTTATTGCTGATGCCGTATCGCAAAAGCTTTCCTAAAATCGATAACATATCCGACGTTTCGGCATCATCATTCAGCTTCGCCATCATTCGGATCGACTCCAGGGTGTTATAGATAAAATGCGGGTTGATCTGGGACTGCAGCGCATTGAGTTCGGTCTCTTTTTCCTGCATCTTGGTAAAATAGACATCATTGATTAAATTATCAATCTCAGCCACCATATTATTAAAGCTCTGCCCTAACTGCCCGACCTCATCATGGTACTTCACATGAAACCGGGTTGAAAGATCCCCTTTTTCTACCCGGTTCATAGTTGAGGTTAATTTCTGCAACGGTTTGGTAATCCCATAGGCCATGCTAATCGACAACAATAGCGATAACACCGTAAAGCCAATGATCAAAAAGAATAGCCGGCTCCGAATATTCCGGGCATTCGTATATAATACATTTTCCGGGATAATCCGGATCAATTTCCACCCGGCGCTGCCGATCTCAAATGAATTGATCAAATATCGCTTTCGATTTACGTAAGTATAATTATGTTGCCGCTTCAGATCCAGCTTATTTAAGAAAACCAAACCGCATTTGGGGTCGAAAATTGTTTTGCCGATTTTGGTCTCGTCCACATCGTAAACAATGGAACCATTGGAATCCAGAACCAGGATTTTTTCACCCTTCACAGACCGGATTTTACTACAAATATCCCTGAGCACCGTAATTTCAGAATAGATGCTGATGATTCCCACCTTCCGAATGCTGTATAAGTCCTTTAAGGTCCGCGATACCGAGAAAACAAACATATTTTTGGGAATTTGCTCCGTGGCGTTTTCAAACCAGGAACTCCCGCTGACCAGCGGCGAACCGTTCAAGGAAAGACATTCATCAAACCATTTCTCATTGATCGGGTTATACGGTTTAACCAATTGGGCGTTGATCATGCAATAGGTCAACATATTCCCATGAACATCAAATAAAAACACCGAATGGATATATTTTTTGGAAACGGCTATCCGGTTGACCATATCGGTTAATATCGTACTTTTATCGTAGGTCAATCGGACCGGTTCTTTCAAGGTATCCAAAATTTGGGGATAGTATAAGGGCTGGATTGTCAGTTGCATTAAGTCCCGGATATATCCATCTACATTCTCTACCGCCTGGCGATCCAGTTGGTTGATAAGGGCCAGTTCTTTATTCTTGATGTTAAAGGTATAAACGTTAAAAATCAAATAATAGATTACAATCGGAATAATCAGCAACACAATGTAGTTGCTGATTATCTTTTGTTGCAGCGGCAAATTATTGTAACCAAGATAAGCCGTTATTTCTTCAAAATATTGGGAGATATTTTTTAACGTCATCGAATCAATCATTCCCTTAAACCCAAATAAAATTAAGCCCCGGCAGAACTATAAGCTAAAAACTGTTCAATCAAAAATACTAATAAATCCTGTTATTTATAACATTTTGGTATTCAATAAATTTCTCCTGCTTAAAAAAATATCAACCAACTTTTCGATTCATTCCTTAATCGCTCCTACGGTGATCCCGGCAAAAATACGTTTTTGCAGCAATAAAAACATTACTACCGTTGGAATCATCACGATGATAATTCCGGCGGCCATGATATTGAAGGTGTTGGCAAATTGGCCGGAGAAGAACATCAGGGCCGTGGTAGCCGTCATCAGTTTACTTGAGGACATATATAAATACTGGGTAAACATGTCATTGTATATAGTGACGGACTTTAAAATCAAAACTGTGGCTGTCGCCGGTGTCAGTAAAGGAAGAACAATCGACCCAAAAATCCGGAAGTAAGAAGCGCCGTCCAGCATGGCGCTTTCATCCAAGGAATAAGATATGTTCTCCATAAACTGCAGGTAAATCCATACCTGGATAATATCGGTGCTGATATATAACAAGACTGGCGCTCCAAAGGTTCCTGTCAGGTTAAACATTTTCAATAACTGGTAAACCACCACTTGCAGCAAAGCGCCTGGAATAATGAAGGAAGCCACATATAAAAATTTGATATATTTTTTGAAAAAAAAATCGAACCGGTTTAGACAATAAGCAGTCATCGTCCCAATCAGAACACTCCCCAGGGACCCCAAAAAAACTAAAATAAAACTGTTGATCAAAGCCGCTAAAAGATGCCCTTCGTTAAACGCCCGGAAATAGTTTTGAAACATTACCCTGGTTGGTGGCATAAAAGGTAACGTCATCGTATATTCATCCGCTGATTTAAATGAAATGAAAATAATCATGATCAGCGGGGCAATTACGATGATGGAGATAAAAACAAATGGCAGATACTTTACGATTTGAAAAATCATATTCCGGCTTAACTGAGTTATTTTAGGACCTGCCGGGGTAATTATATTTTCAGGTATTTTTTTTAACTTCTCTGCTTGCATTATCGCTCACCTCGTAATATCAATTTTCGCTGCAATATTGTCAATACGGCAATCAGCAATACCAGAAGTAAGGATAAGGCTGCTGCAAACCCATAACTGTTAAATCGCGTATATACTTGAATCAAATAATATAAAAAAGTATAGGTGGCATTTCCCGGTCCGCCGTTGGTCATGATCAAAGTCTCATTAAATGCCTGCAATGAACCGCTCAGGGTAATAAAGAGATTCAATTCCACAATATTGATAATGTTGGGGAAAGTAACATGGCGGAATATTTGCACGCTGTTAGCCCTATCGATTTGCGCAGATTCATAGATTGACGGATCGATCGATAATAATGCCGCCAGGTAAATAATTAAGGTATAACCGAACCAACGCCAAAAAGAAATAAAGGCCAATGAAAAAATCGCCAAATTAGGGTCTCCCAGAAACTTAACCGGCAGTAAACCCAATAATCTAAGACTAATATTGATTGGCCCTTGCCTATAGTCATACAGGTAGTTGAACATGTAAGCCACGGCGGTAATGTTCACCACATAGGGTATAAAAGATATTGTTTTGAAGAAATTCTTGCCTCGCAATTTCGTGGTGAGTAAAACTGCACAAAACAGAGCAAACAGGTTTTGAATGATTCCGGTAAGCGCATATATCGCATTATTCTTCAAAGATGCCCACAACACCGGATCCATGAAGGCGTTTTTATAATTTTTAATTCCGATAAATTGATAAGTCTGTAAAACCCCGTCCCAATTTGTAAAGCTAAAATAAACCATCTTGAAAAAAGGATAAATGACCAATAATATCATTAAAATGATGGGGATAAATAAAAAGGTCCATAATAAAATATTTCTCTGGATTTTATAATTCATTGGATACCAGCCTTTAAAAATGTATTGATTAGTATAAGGGGCTGTTGCAAAATAAGTAAAAAATGATGAGATATACAGTATATTGATCCAAATCATGATAACTCGCCAATATATTGTATATCTCATATCTTTTGCAACAGCCCGTTGCCTTACAGACTATTGGAAGTTTAATTTTAGAGTTACTTGCCCGCTTTAGTTCGCGCCCATTTTTGATTCAGCATATCAATTTGCTGCTGGGGGGTTTTTAAGCCGACCCCGATTTCTTGGTACATCCGCTGAAAATCAATTTGAGCCTTGTTCTTAAAGTCGGTGAAGGCCGGAGCATCGCCCCCGATAAATACTTTAAACGGCTTTTTGGCCTCAAATTCCTTGACGAAGGGTAGATCCAAGGTAACGCTTTTCCGGGCGGAAATAACACCGGTAATCCCGGCATAATCCTTATATTTCTTATCCATGAGGAAAGCGTAAAACAGCTTGACTGCCGCTAAATTTTTGGTGTTTTTACTGATTCCCAGACCCCAGTCTGGCGCATACATGGCACGATAAGATCCACCGCTGTTGTCGTAAGGGAATGGAGTGAAGCCCATATCGGCCAATTTACAACCCGGACCTTGCAGTTGGGTGCACATCACCACACCGCCATAATACATCCCGGATTTTCCGGCGCGGAAATCGTTGCGGAAAGGTTCCCAGGCATAAGAAACGGTGTCATCTTCAAAAATATTGGCATCCGTAATCTTTTTCAGGACCAACATTGATTTCACATAGCCATTATCCGGAGTGAACGGAGCCTCTTGGGTCAGCATCTTTTTCTGGGTTACGATTTTGTCATTCATGAAAGTCCAGGCCAAGTCTTCATACATCCAATAAGTCCAAACCGGTTGGGAACAGCCGACTAAGCCGATTTTACCGGAAGCCTTGATTTTCTTTCCTGCTGCGATCAACGCGTCCAGGGTGGCAGGGGGATCAATTCCCAACGATTTAAAAATAGCTTTATTATAAATCAAACCATCGGCAACCAACCCATATGTCAACGCATAAGTCCTGCCATCCGATCCTTTATAGGCATCGTTTCCTTCCCAGTCTTTAATAAACGGAAATACCCCATTCAAAGGCAAAAAGTAAGCCTTTCGTTGTTCATCGGTAACATCCGGATAGTTGAAGGTTACCAGATCCGGCAGATCATTGGCGGCCATTTTTACCCGGATATCATTCTGAAAACTCTTCGAAGTTGACATTTCCACTTTGATATCCGGATAAATCTTGTTAAATTCTTTAATGACCCCCGGATACCAACTATTCATTAAATCATCGCGATAACAAAAAAAGTTAATCTTCCCTTGAACCTTACCTGCTGCCCCGCATATAGGAAGAACCAACGCCAATGCCAGCAATGGAATCAATAACCATGCTGAAAAATGTAAGTCTTTTTTCAATAAGACTACCTCCTAAATTTGACTCAAGGTTTAGATGGTGCACCCATAATTCGTTAACGTATTTTTAATATACAATAAATGCTTTTTAGCGTACATGGATAATCTTAAACTTTCTTGGATAATCAAAAGGAGAAAATCAACCCATATGCCTATATATTCCCACCATAACCCAGATCAATATTTAACGATAGGGCCATAAGTGAGGTGGAAGTTGACACAAATCCGAAATGGCTAGTTGAAGTGGAGGTAATTTTTAGTAGGAACTATCCTATGATGAAGCCGTTACAATCAATGCAAGCTTACTTTTTTTATTTTTTACCTCCTTTATAAGCCCCATTACCTGATCTCAAGTAGTGGGGACTTTTAATTATATTTGCCTAAATTCCTTTTCCTAGAGAATTCATATAATATAAAAACCTTCTCGAAAGGCTTGTAATTACGGAAAGGAGAGAGGACATCATGGCAGATGGTTTAAAAGGATTATTGGAAGGCTTGGGCGATGGTTTTGGTTTTGGAAGTAACGGCTGGCTCATGTTCTTAATCTTCGTGTTATTGGTTATCGGTTGCGGCGGTTGCTTCGGTGGCGGTTTCATCTAAGAAGTATTTAGGCCATTGACTTCCATCGGTCATTGATTACCATATAAAGTCCCATTACCCGGTCAGGTGGTGGGGCTTTTAAATTTCTGCACCTTTTGCCCATAAAATTAATATCATAAAAAAGACAGTTCATCAGTTACATTCCTCTTATCCTTTAATGCTAAGTCCATATAGCACCATGAAAAAAAGCCTTATTGCTTAATGAGAGATAAAGCTTTTTTCATGAAAAGGCTTTGGCACCTTCGAAATGACATTTACCTGGTTTCCTTTACAAATAAAACTCATATTATGAAAAAAGATAGACCTGCTAAAGGTTTATACTTATAAAGAAGAGGTATAAAGTAATGGCAGACGGTTCAAAAGGTCTAGTACAGGGACTGGTTGATGGCTTTTGTGGTTGTGGATGTAATGGCTGGCTTATGTTCTTGATCTTCATACTATTAGTGATTGGATGTGGCGGCTGTTTCGGTGGGTGTATTTAAACAAATAGCTCTTTCAATCATTAATACAGAAATAAATAAAAAGTCTCATTACTTACCGGGATAGGTGGTGGGGCTTTGTTCATAGCAGCTTCATCTTTGCCCAAAATTATACGCGGCATCGGCATAAGAAGTCCCATAGCTATTAGGCAATGGTGGTGATATATATCCGCCATTCAGACTTCTCAGTTCCATTATAGATACTCATAATGGCCATAAAACCCTATAAAATGAACCGGAAATCTTACGAATTCATTCCTGTCTTTGAAGGGTTAAATATCGTAAAATAATTTTTTCCTCTCTAACATACACTCATGCCGCAAGAGGATATTTATTATTTCGTTCAGCCCGTTTCTTTAAAAATATGAGGCTGTCTAAAAAGCAATTCAAAATCAATAAGAAATACAATATATAGCTTCATCGAATGGTTTGACTTCAATATATTGTATTTCTTGATCGTTAAAATTTACTTTTGGGACAGCCCCTTACCAATAATAACTCTCGTCTCATTCCATCGCCATTCCCGGTTCTTCTCTTAAAAGATCAACCTATTGCTTATTTCCTCAAAACTTTAAACAATTTTTCGCATTCTTATTTTCGGCTGATTTTGTGAAATTAAAACTTCCGGTAATAGCATCAGTCCTATCTACAATCATGATTTTGGAATGGGCGGCAGCAAATGACCGATCAATATGTGTCGGAACCCCCATGTTAGCATTCTTAAAGCATGTGTCCGCCGGACACTTCAATGTCCTGGGCTGTGACCCAGCCAAAATCATCGGACAATAAGTTCACAATGACCTTGGCAAGATCTTCGGGTTGGCCGATTCTGCCGAATACAGATTGCTCAGCCAGGGGCTTGATGAATTCAGGATGTTTATCGAATGCTCCATCACCAAAATTGCTGTGAGTAGGGCCAGGGGAAACTGCGTTGACCCGAATTTTGCGCGGTGCCAGTTCTTTGGCGATGTAGCGAGTCCAAGATGACAACGCCGCTTTTAACGGGCCGTAGGCGGAGTAACCCGGAAATGATTGGTTCTTCGATGTACTCGAAATATTGACAATGGCTCCGGCATCCTCCATCCATCGAACGAGGTGTTGGGTTAAGAAAACGGGACCTTTGAAGTTCGTATTCAGCATCCTGTCGAAGTATTCTTCGCTCATCTCCATGAACATCATTGGCCCACCGACACCGCCATTATTGACCAGGTAATCAAAAGTCGTTTTGTTCCAAATTTCTTTGAGGTTCTTTTGCACTTCTTGAACGAAACCTTCGAAGGTTGATCTTTCAGTCAGATCCAACTTCAGTGCTACAGCCCGAACTCCTTGATTCTTCTCAATTTCCTTAACAACAGCTTCTGCTCTATCTTTATAAGAATTGTAGGTGAGAATGACGCTAATTCCGCCCTTGCCAAGCTCAAGCGCGGTTGCTTTTCCAATGCCATTACTTCCACCCGTTACGATTGCGATTTTCATAAGATCCTCCTTGTTTTGGTTGTTCTATTTTGATTCCATCTTAGCCGTTTCTACTGAAATAAACTAGCTCCAATGGTGCCATTTTATTGCCTAAAAGCACCACCAGTTCATAAAACCGCTCGAATTATCCCTTGTATTTATCGATAAAAGAGCCTAAAAAAGCCTTCGAGTTCGAAATTGTGTTGGGAAATAGGAATCCATGTGATAGAATAAGTATATGAATAAAGTTTTCGATGAAATTATTGATCGAATGCAAAGAGCAGGCACCCGACCCACGGAAACCGGAGTACCTGGGCTAAGCATGATTAAGGGGGACATTCCCGCCCATCAACTGGCAGCGCTCTACAAGCCGACGATTGGTTTTACGGTTCAGGGAACCAAGGTTCTTTCCATTGGGGAACGCAGTACGGCTCTGAAAGGGCCTTCATATTATGTGTTACCGGTACATGTTCCCGCAACGGCATGTGTACATCCGGACCCTGATGGCCGTCCTTACATGTCGCTCGGTCTTGAGTTAAATCAAAATCTTCTTCAGAGTTTGCTAAGAGATCTTCCTGAAGATCTCATGCCAACCACTTCTGAGCAGCATTTCACCGCTTGTGAAATCGACATCGAACTGATGGAGGCGTGGCTGCGACTATTGCGATTAGTAGAAACTCCAGGGAATATTCCCGGGCTAGCGCCGGTATATGAGCGTGAAATCCTGTATCGCGTTTTGATGGGACCGCAAGGATGGTATCTGAGGCAACTAGGCCTGCGAGAAAGTAATTTTTCAAAGATTTCCCAGACTGTAAAGTGGCTTCGGGATAACTATACCAAGTCAATTGACGTCGGTGAGATGGCATCGAAATCGGGTATGGCTATCAATACCTTTCACCGTCAGTTTAAACGGACAACCGGTTTAAGCCCGATTCAATTTCAAAAACAATTGAGGCTTTTGGAAGCCAGAAATCTCATGGCATTTGAGGGATATGCAGTAGCCAGTGCCGCATATCAAGTTGGCTACCAGAGTCCCTCACAGTTTAACCGGGAATATTCCCGCTTCTTCGGCTCACCCCCGGCGCGGGATACCGAGAGACTAAGACGAATCGAGGCCGCGAGGGATTAGCGACCAGACGGCCGCTTCTACTTAAAATGGGTTGCCTCAGAAAAAATACAGCCCGCTTCCCTTCAATCGAGTTCGTAAATATCCTAATGGATGATTTCAATCAATTTTCGTTCCAATATCCTTTTTTTCAAAAACATCTATTCCCGCTTCCGGAAATTAATCTTAGCTCTTAAGAATTAATCTTACCTTCCGGATTTCATTTCCCGGACATAAATCATCAATTCCCGCTTTAAAAAATGATTCTTTGCGCTCCTGGACTTCAACCTTTTTATTCCTTCCCGCCCAGCACTTCCAGCATGACCAACGCGCCGAGCTTAAAACCATATTCGAAGGAAGCGTAAGTTTCCATCACACCTGAGTCGCAACCCAAATCCAAAAGTCCTTCCAGCGCCTTGTAATCTTCCACCGAGAGTCTGGCTTGCAATGTTTTTTTGATGCCGGATATTTTTTGGTTTAAGGGGCGATACTCGGGATCTTGGGGAACAATCCCTTCGAAGGGGTAGATGCGGCCGTAAAATAATTCTTCCAGAAAGGGTTTCATAGGACATGCCTTCTTTCGATATAAAAAAATTAATTCAGGTTGCCCTGAAAGGGTACTAGCGAAGCGTTGCAAGTAACAGCATTAAGAACTCTAAACAAAATCCCTCAAAGGATTGCATATCACTGCCAGGGATTGGGTTGCACTTTGGGGCTTTCGTTTTACAGCTAGAGTTTTCATTTTCCATTCTCCCTTTTCAGACAGGCGGAGCAGGATGACTTTTTTGCCGTTGCTCAAGATGGAATAGATGGTGCGGGCGCAAGATTTCATGGTTTGGCTCCGCCTATTTTTATCCAATATAAAGGAAAGCCTTATGAATGTGGAGAATAGTTAATAAATTTACATAAGGTTTAACAATACGCGACAAAAGCAGTTATCAATATAGTAGCAAAATAATCAATAATTCATCCAACATGGTAATAATTCGTCTGTATTTATTCTACATAAAATGTTACCTTTTGTTAATGCATGGAATTATTTTTCTAATAAATAGAACAGATGATCTATAAGCGAGGTTGGAACAAATGAATTTTGGAGATAAAATCAAAAAACTCCGTAAGGCTAAAGGACTGTCCCAACAGGAATTGGCTAACATATTAGGGGTTCACTCCAAACATATTAGCAGATATGAGAACAATTTTTCTAACCCATCCTTAGATGTGCTGTTAAAATTAAGAAATCTCTTTCATGTGAGTTTGGATTATTTAGTAACCGATGATGATTCACAAGATTTTAATTACAAAGATAGAGAGCTGGAGAAGTATTTTGAGGCGGTTGATAAATTGAATGAGGAAGATAAGCAAGTTATTAAAAAGGTGATTGAATCAATGCTAATAAAAAATAAAAATCAGGACGGAAAATAGAAACATTGATATTGGGCGTTCGTAAACTCATTACGTTTAGCATTCTTAATACTAGCTTTAGGGCTCACCTTAAAAATTTTGCATAGTGGTTCTTTAAA
This sequence comes from Bacillota bacterium, assembly GCA_023401925.1. GTDB lineage: Bacteria > Bacillota > UBA4882 > UBA8346 > UBA8346 > UBA8346. Next base: position 65,667 of record JAEXDA010000006.1, on the reverse strand, counting down.
GGATGGACCGGAAAATTGCTAATGCTTTTCATCATCAAAAGGAAGCTCCATTTGAGATTTCTCCCCTTCGATAATAGCCAAAATTTGATTGATGCCTTTTTGAACAGACCGAATTTTTTTTAGTAATTCAGGTCCCCCTTTAAAGTGCCATAAAGCCGTATCTGCGCTATCTCGCTGGAGGTATTCTTTAATTGATTCATGTTTTGACAACCGGATTAGTGTATTTTTTGTTGCACTTCGAATCAATTTACGTTTTAAATTATCAATTTTATCCCAAATCGTAATATAACCCGAACAAAATTCTTCTATCGAGCTATTTCTTTCTCCTCGTATTAGTACCGATAAAGCATGTCTTGCAACGATTCTTGCTACTAGCTTTTCATTGATATTCTCATCTAAGGGCAATGGAAGGTAACCCAAAGGGATTCTTTCAAATGTCATATTATTTGAAAAAAATTGGTTTGTTTGCTCTTCACAGAAGTCATTCGCACATCTCTTTAACGTGTAACCCATTTCAGTTTTCGTGAACGACAATAAAGGGAAATACCATTTCTTCGATGTCAACAATTCATTAAAATTACTTCCAGCATCAGGTGTTACAATGAGACAAATATCAGTTGTTTTCGCTTCATTAGCGGGAATAGCCAATAGTTCTATTACATTTTTCGAAGTTACATGTGAATATCTTTCCAACTGGCGTTCCTTACGCTCGTTTGGTTTCTCCGCTTCAGTCCATTCAATAACAATAGTATTCCCTACAGAAGAAGATGAACAAATAGCGTCGGGATTGACTGTCTCACCTGTATCAATAACCATTCGGGGTTCAAGTCGCTGAACTTTATAAGACAGATTCATGCCAAAATTCGTAGAGTAAGGGCGTAAAACGAAAGAACCTTTACAAAGACCAATAAATAAATTGGGAATTACCTGACTAAAATAGTAGGTCTCCATTATCCGCCTCCACTTTAAACCCAATATTGAAATAATGTTGAAGATTGGTAAAAAGTCTGATAATCGTATTACCACAGGTTTTTTCCGGTAAGTACACAGAAATCAAATCAGGATAAATCTCCATGCTTAATTCTCCACCCGTATGCAAATCCACAACATCGGAAATTACAATATTTTTGCTAATTACTCTCGGTAAACCCACCAATCTAAAAGGTTCTGTACCATCCAAAACTTTTTTAGAAAAATCCTCAACCGGAATCTCAAATCCATTAGGAATAAAATGAATTGCAAACCCTTCTAGACTTAGATTCTTAGTTTCTTTTTCAAGCCATTTTAGAGAGTAATTTTTCTCAATGTTAATTACTTTTCTTTCATATTCTTCTCTCACATATGTCAATAACGATAAGTGGGTGTTAAAATCAGTTCCACGGGTAGTAAATTTGCCAGTATACTTTATATCTTCTAATGCGAAAAGCTCTTTATTGTCATGATCTGCCCAAGCTTTGAGGCGTACTTTTGATAGTACAACTTTGTTTCCAAATAGAGAATTCTTGAGAAGATCATATAGTTTTTTGGAGTCCGTACCTCCCCATAACTGCATCTTTAAATAAGTAGTGGCGTCGTCGTCATCCTCATCGACGAATTTACGGAAGTCATAATCTAGGCCAAACCCTTTAGGTTGCCCCTTTTCTTGAATTTTTTCCAGCATAGTAGGCCAAAGCCAAACAAAATCGAATTGTGGTTGGCTTTGAAGTAAATAATGCAACCATCCTTCTACTTTTCGAACACCACTTAAAGAAAATGCAAGCCAAAATCGTTGATTCGTACTCGTATCAATAAAAAGACCAGTTTGAGACCCGTCGTAATTGCAAGAAAGCTCAAACAGGCCTTCTTCATCTTTTGCAGAAACGATTAATGCAGATTTTTCTACCCCAGGAGGTTGAAATGTCTTCTGAATAAAATCTTTAATAGTATCACTGTTTGGATTTTCCGGTAAATCGACTTCTAAAATATAACTTTTGACTAATGTATTTTCTTTATTAAGTTTTTGGCTTTCATTAAGGTCATCATAAGAATTCTGCATCTGAGATTGGAGAAAATCAAATAATTGTTTGCGTGTTTGAATCATATTCTTGTTGTCTTTTTTCAACTCGCTCCCCTCCCTCAAATAAATTTTTTTGCATTAATCTTTTTTATTCTCTAACAATTATATTTTTACCTCTATTAAGTTCCCCCATGAATTCCATTTATATTTTCCACTATAACTATATAACTATAAATATGTAAACATTACATGGAATCCTATGGTTACTCTAAAATTATTATACCAACACGAACATACGTTTGTCAATATTTGAAATTTATAAAAAGCATCACAAAGTTTATTTTTGAGAATAGCACCTAATAATTTTTTCAAGTGACCTCCAATAACAAGATGAAATATACTTTCAGACTTTGAGTCCGAAACACATTCTGGTATCTCTGTGAGAGAGACTGTTTTTGCACTTTTTTCTCAAACAGTCATTTTGAATAACACTCAGATCAAATCTTTTCGCATATTCTTTTATTCTTTCAGATAAAATCACCACATAAGCTTACCTATCCTACAACAACCAGCGGGACTCTTTAAGAGTCCGCAGAATCCATAGGTTCCAACGGTCGGATTTATAACCTATAGTAATTTACCTGAACACCGTAGTCCTCAAAAACGTCAATCATTTATTAGCGATAAAATACCCTAAACCGGAAATATGTTAACTCCAGCATTTAGGCCAATCCTCATTCATCTCATTCAGATAGGCACAGTATCATCCCTCGTATGAGAACCCATCTGTACTTCTGCTGGCCCTTTGATTTTAAGACTTCAAAGCCAAAACCTTCGTTCCTCCATTCAGGGAGGAAGCAATTTGGAGGGTTGACCGATTTTACTCAAACTGTCGATATCCGAACATTATCAACCATACTTTTGCCCTGTCAACCAAATTAGCCATCAAAATCCGTAGACCACAATTTTAGGCATCTAATAAAGTAACCCGCCGTGGTTTTTTATTTCAAGTAATGACAAAACCATTTTAACGGTTATTTTCTCATTCATCCATCTTGTCCGGTTCATTTTTTGAATTGTTTTTTCCCATCAACCGATAATCAAAACCATTTCAGAAATTGTTTATTTCCTTCACCCAATCGCCTGGTTCATTTTTTAATCGGTTTTTCCGATCATCCAATGATCCGGATCATTTCAGCAATCATTTTTTCCAATCATCCAATCGTGAAAATCACTTTAGCAATTTTATCTCCGCAGCCATCCCCAATGACAGGACAAAGCTGAAGTTGTTCCGAATCTGTTTAGCGAAACCGGTTGCTTGAAATAAAAAAATCTTGCCAGGGGTCATCCCCGCCTATCCTCCTTAAAGCCTCCGCCATATCGACACCGTCGGGAGCCACCGTGTCCAGTTCTTTCCAGGTAATCGGCATCGAGACCCGGGCTCCTTTTCTCGCCCGGAGGGAATAGGGGGCAATGCTGGTAGCGCCCCGGCCGTTGCGAATCCAATCGATGAAGATTTTGCTGGTCCGCTTATTCTTTCTGACATTGCTGGTGTAACGGTCAGGCCACTCCTGTTCCATAACTTCGGCAACGCGCCTGGCAAAACCATAAAAGGTCTCCCACTCCATCGCCGGTTTGAAAGGGACCACCACATGGTAGCCTTTGCCACCGCTTGTTTTGAGATACGAGTTCAAAGAAAGCTGCTCCAAAAGGCTTTTGATGTCTTTCACCCCCCGGCGCACCGTTTCCAGGTCCATTCCCTCATCCGGGTCCAGGTCAAATACCATGACGTCCGGATTTTCCAGTTCTTCCACCCGGCTGCCCCAGGTATGAAATTCCAAAGTACCCATCTGGGCTTCAAATAGGAGACCGGCTGCGTTCTCCATATAGAAGTAGTCTTCCGTTGCTCCGCTGCCGGTGAGGACCGGCATGGTGACGATTCCCTTATTATCGGGACCGGGATGCTTCTTATAGAAACAGGACTGACCGATTCCCTTGGGACAGCGTACAATGCTAAGAATACGGTGACCCACATAGGGCATCATGCGCTCCGCCACCTTCGCATAATACCGGACCACGTCTGCTTTGGTGATTTGGGGATCGTCAAAGATCACCTTGTCAGGACTGGTGATCCTGATTCCATCGATGATGATGCTCTCAACCTTCGCTTTCATCGGCTTCTCCAAATATGCGGCGGGCGATGGCGCGCGCGCTTCTTCCGGTTTTTCATCTGACTGGATTTTCTCATCCGCATTTTCCTTTTGGATATCCCCCGGCTCCTTATCCGTCCGCAGGCCCTTGAAGCTCGCCTGTCTTAACAGATGATCTGCGGTCCATTGGGCAAACTGGATTTCCGCAACCAGCTCAGGTTCAAGCCAGGTAATTTTTTCATTCTTCCCGGGCCCCGGCGCCTGTTTGAAAGGAGCCGTTTTCCGCTGGAGCGGTTTGAATTTTTCCTCCAGCTCTTTCATGCTACGCATCGTGAAGCCCGTTCCGGCCCGTCCGGCATAGATCAATTCCTTCCCTTCATAGACGCCAAGGAGCAACGAGCTTACCCCGGTGGTTCTTTTATCGGAAAGCGTATATCCGCCAATGACGAATTCCTGCCTCCCGGCGCATTTCAGCTTGATCCAATCGCCATTTCTGGTTCCACTGTATCTGGAATCAGCTTTTTTCCCGACGATCCCCTCCAAATTCCCTTTACAAGCTGCCAGAAAGCTTTCCTTGCCATTGCCCATGATATGCTGGCTGTAGTGAAGGTTTTGAGGGGAGTCCTTCATCAGCGCTTCCAGCATTGCTTTTCTGTCAATCAGGCGGCGTCCTCGCAAGTCACTGCCATCCAAGGCCAGGAGATCAAAGACGATATAGGTAAGATTTTTGCCCTGGGGATTTCGCATATAATTTTGCAAAGCCTGGAAATCGGTCTTACCTTCCGCATCCGTGATCACCATTTCCCCGTCCAGGACCATCGCCCTCCCGGCAGCCCAATGAATGAGGGAAAGAGCGACATCCTTAAACAAGTTTGTAAGGTCATTGCCGTTTCTGGTGATAAGCCGGGCGTTGTTGCCTTCCAGATAGGTAAGAATCCTGTAGCCATCGTATTTCAGTTCATAGAACCAGTCCCCATCCTCGGGAACCGTACGAATAAGCTTGGCAAGCTGCACATCGGCCCGGTGAAAGGGATTCCGCGTAAATTTTTCATCGGCCCCTGCTTCAATTTCCGCCATGGTGCGTCCGGTTCTGACGCTGGTGTCAAACTCGGAAATTCCAGTGGCAGTTTCGGCGTAATCGTCTTTTTCTTTGAGCAAAAGCCAGTTGTTCCCGACCTCGCCCGCTTTTGCTTTCATCCGAACCAAAGCCCATTTCCCCTTCAACCGTCTTCCTCTCAGAAGGAACTTCAGCGAACCCTCCCGGAGTCCTGCCTCCACATCCATCTGAGGATCCCAGATGCCTTCATCCCAGAGCATCACCACACCGCCGCCATATTCCCCCTTGGGAATAAGCCCCTCAAAGTTTCGATATTCCAGGGGATGATCCTCTACCTGTACGGCAAGCCGCTTGTCACGGGTATCATAGGAAGGCCCCTTGGGAACCGCCCAGCTTAGCAAAGCTCCATCCCATTCCAGACGCAAATCGAAGTGATCCCTACGGGCCAGATGGTGCTGAACGGCAAACCTCAGACTTTCGGCGGGCTTTTCCGGTTTGCCTTCCGGCTCGGCCGTTTTTGCAAAATTCCTTTTGCGGTTGTATTCTGCCAATTTTGGGCTCATTCCATTACTTCCCTTTTGAACATGCTGCGGCTGCTTTCTAAGTATTATCCACCGCTTCCGCAGGGGTTATCCACTCTGGATGAAGGAGGCTTTTTAACTAAGCGAGTACCGGAGGTGCGTTTGCCGGTCGCATTCGGATTCAAAACCGAAGGCGGTGTTTAGCCAGAGTATTTGGCTAAAACCGGGGATTTGAGTCCCAATTGTTGAGACGATCCGTTGCACTAGGAAGATCGGAGCTGCGTGCGCCATGCGCCCGTTGGGGAAAGGAATTAAAAAGGTGAGGATATCGCAAAGGTTTTGGACAAGGAGCACTTGCCCCACCCATGGCAATATCTCACAGGACTTCATTATAATTCCTCAAGTCGGAGATGGGTTTAATATTGGGCATAGATAACAGCTCCCTTCTTTGCTGAGTTATTGGAGTCTTATAATCCTTAAAATACAACAACGATTTCACGAGGGTTCTACCGTTCGCCTAATGAAGTAGCGACTTTCATGGATTTATACCTGAAATTTGGTCATTATCTCATAAAGCCTTTGAGCGCTATTCTTAACTCGATCTGCATGCTTAACGACATCAGAAGCCTTTTCCGATATAATAGCGGCGTTCTCAGCAATTTCCTGTGTTCCTGATGCTGCTTCACGGCTGGAACTTGCAATTCCTCCCACAGCTTCAAGCACGCTCTGCGTTGAAGCGCGTAATTCCTCGGAAGTTGCGCAAAAATCCGCAGTCATCTCGCTTATTCCGTTCGCATCGTTGTTATACTGCTCACCGATTTTAACTACCATGTCATAGTCACGAATCACCGTATTATTGACGAACTCCAAGATTTTTTCCGAACTTGCAGCCAAATTTTCAACCGAACTTATCACTGTATCAGTCACAGCTTTAATTTTAATAACCACAGCCTCCGAATCCTCCGCCAACTTTGTAATCTCTTCAGCCACCACCGCAAATCCCTTGCCCGCCTCTCCGGCCCGTGCAGCCTCAATGGCGGCATTTAACGCCAGCAAATCGATCTGGGAAGTAATCTGCAGTATCGATTCTGATAAAACGTCAATTTCTTCGACCGCCTTCGATCCCTTGATGGCATTGACTAAATTTTCTCTGGTGCTATTGTAAATTTTGATTGCATTGACTTTTGAAGCAATCGAATCTTCCTTCAGCTTATTTGCTTTAATGCTTACTATCATGGCTGTCTGCGACCCGTCTTGCGCTTTTTGAGCAATAGATTCGATGGCAGCTCCAATCTGGCTTGAGGTAACGCTTAATTCACGTGTGGATGAAGAAGTTTTCTGCATACTGCCAGATAAAATCCGGGTTATCAATGTCACCTCACCGATCTGCCGATTCAGGTGCTCGATGTCTGCTGTGGTATGATTGGCAGATTCAGATAACTGCCGAGCCTCATGAATAATTTCTTCAATGATTGATTGCAATGATTGCGCCATTAAGTTAAAATCATCCGCCAGTTTGCTGATATCATCATTACCTCTAATATGTAAGCGTTTCGTCAAATCTCCATGAATAATATTATCAAAATGCTGATATAAGTTTCTGATGGAAGAAATTAAGGTAACATTAGCGACGAGGTAAGAAAAAGCGCCAACTGCAATACCCGCTGCAATGCAGGAAAAAATGAACCAAGTTTTCATTTCTGGGCTTTTATATACTGTAAACATAGACGCGAAAAATGGAAATATTATACCGATGATAATTCCAAAACCTACTGAAATCAATAAAAACCTTCTGATTTGGCCTGGCTTTAACAAAATAAGCATCTCCTTATAACAAGTAATATACCTCATGTTCAATTTCAGCCATTTACCCTCGCAGAAAAGCGGTGAAGTCTTCCCGCCGATTGCGGTAATATTAAATAGCCTGTCCCAAAGCATTTTGGGATTTGGACAAAAGCAGGGAGTTTAAGTCATTCGCAAACCATAAAATCCTCTCCAGGGAGGTGTTGGGTCCCAAGTGATTCCTGGATCGAAATCCTTTAAGAACCGTTCCGCTTATGCCGATGGATTGGTTTCATCATCTTTCAAGGCCCTCACAATAAATAAGGTAAGGTCTTCCTTCAGATTTTTATCTCTAGGCTGAGCCAAGGCCACGCCGTTAGCCTCAAATAACACCCGCACCAGCGGGCGGGCCGCAAATTTCCTGGATACTTTGATCACAATCCCTGTTTCGCCATTACTCAATAAAACCATGCTCCCAACGGGAAACGGCGCAATATTATCCAAAAAAAGTTTGCTGAAATCCGGATCAAAATCCGTTTTATCTTTATCTCTGATAAATTCCAGGACTTCATGGGGCATCCAGCGCTTCCGATAAATCCGGTCGGTAGACAGGGCGTCGTACACATCAGCAACCGCGGCAATCCGGGAGAACTCATGGATTTCTTTTCCCTTTAAACCCCGGGGATAACCGGTTCCATTAAATTTCTCATGATGTTGCCAGGCTATATGGGACGATACACTGCTGATATCATTGCATTTCTTCAAGATATCATAGCCCAGTTGGGCATGTTGTTGAATCGCCGCGAATTCTTCGGCAGTGAACTTACCGGCTTTATTAAGAATGTCATCCGCGATCAATACTTTACCCACATCATGTAAAACGGCGCCCATAGCCAAATCCCGCAATCTGGAAAAATTGTAACCCGCAGCCACTCCAGTCATCAATGATAAAATGCACACCGTCAGGCAATGGCCAAACAAGTAATCGTTCATCGCCCGGATATCAACCAAGCTGAAAGAGACACTACGGTTACTCAAAATTTCATCCAGCACTTCGCTGATCACCCGATACACTTTTTCCCCGCTGACACTCCGGCCATCCCGGATATTCCCCATGACTTCCTTAACTTCTTTCATCGCTTCAACTCTGGTTTGAACGCGCACCAGATCGTCGACTTCAACCTTGCCGATCCGTTGGTCGGTGATATACAGCGACATGATCCCCAAATCCTGCAACCTGCCGATATATTTGGCGGTCAAGGACACCCCTTCGGCCAACAACACCTTGCCGTCGGCCGAGTAGATATTGCGGGCAACCTGCATATTCTCCTTAACATTCTGGATTGACATCAATCTCATGTTTTAATTCCTCAAACTGGCAAATTTTAATTCCTAAGATTCACCCCATCGACACTCGGTGAGCCCTAGCGGTCTTGTATCGCCATACTCCGCGGGATAACGCTCAATCCTTCAGACGTACTGGCATGTGATTATAAATCGTGATCTCATTTTTGCCATTTCGCTTGGAGTGGTAAAGCGCAGCATCCACTTTGTCAAAGATGCTTTCCAACTTTTCTTCTTTTTCCACAAAATAGATGCCGCAAGACAATGTAATCGTTATTGGTTTCTCACCGCATTTTAAGCAGTCCGTCTCCAGCCGTTGTCGGATTCTGGTCATGATTTCCTTGGCACTTTCAGCCGGGCATTCATAAAGAATCATAAAAAATTCATCGCCCCCATAGCGAAAAACCAAATCAACGCTGCGCACATGCTTTTTTAGGTTAAGCGCGATATGACAAACCACCATGTCCCCAAAACGATGCCCGCAAGAGTCGTTAATCTCCTTGAAATCATCGATATCCAACATTACGACGGAATAAGGCGGCTTGGCCTTGTGGAGCCTGTCCACCATATAAGCGCGATTGTACAAGCCGGTCATTTCATCGGTAATTGCCGCTTTATAGACAGAGTGATAATTGTAACTGACCGATTGCAATTGGCTTTCCCGGTCCATAATCTCATTGCAGTAGAGGATGATGGCGATACTCGCAAATATAAACGCATCCAAAAACGAAGTAGTAGGACCGGCGTCGCGGCCTCTTATTGCGCAATAAGCATTAAAAGCTGCAGACAAACAAAACACAGTACTTCCGGCCAAAAACATTTTTGCGGCGACGCTCTTTTTCAAATTGCGATAGCTGGTATACAGCCAACTCAAAGCGTTGACTACAATAATCAGGCTATAGTCCTTGCTGATACTTTGAAAAGTGAGCCGATCTTTCGAGATAAGCTCAATGAGCACAATTCCCGCCATGGTCACTAACGCGATGTTCTTATCCCCTTTATTCCCAAAAAGCCGGTATATTCCCATTGATACTGCAGTTATCGAAAGATAAAGGGCCAGAACCATCAGCCTCTGATAGGTGAAACGGCTGAACGGCAAAGCATACCATGGGATGCAGTCTAAGATAAAAACGGTACGAAATAGCAGCGCCAAAAAAAAAAAAAAATAGAGGGATGAAATCTTGCAGGGCGTTACTATCAAGAAAAGCACCAATATCATCAAGCTGCCAAACATAGTCAGTCCCACATTGACAAAATAAATATCCTGAGTCAAAAACTTCATTTTATCAAGATAACGGTTGAGATTATCCATATTCAGGATATGTGCGGACACGGAAGAATGTCCAGGATCATCCCAACCGCTGATGATAATTTTTAATTCATTATCACGCCGTATCGCGCTTTTATCGATCAAGAACCAATTCATTGAGTTCCGGATATTGCTGCGGTCAGCCTGCATATCTCCCACGGAACCTAAAAAAGTATCATTGAAATATATACCGTAAGCCAGACAATTGAGCCGGCAAACCAACACCGCACAATTCCCGGTTCCCGCCCTTGCGAAGTCTCTTTCGCCAATCCGGGCCTTGAAAGCACTGTTATCTGGCACGGCTCGTTTTAACATCCGGTCGTTTAAATAATCCTTTCGGCCGGAAAAACTTTCCGGGGTTAGCTTTAAAACGCTCACATCATTATCAAAGCTTGTAACAGCGTGATACCAAGCGAAGTTTGCAATTAAAACCGTCAGTAGGACCAAAATATATTGTTTTAAAATTTTACGGGAACTCAGTTGTTCCATGGAACCCCCGATATCTCTTGCAATATTTCAATGGATGGGTATTTGATTATTTTAGCAAAATACACTGAACATTTTCTGTACATATTTTTTAGGGTATGGGGTAATGTTCAGAAAATGTCCAGCGTGAGTTGATATAATCAGCTAAATTAAAGAATCTTCATAAACAAGGATGGTTATAAGATGATGCTGAACCCCAAAAGACAAAACGGACGCCTGATTTCCTGGAGCATCCGGACTAAGATGATTTGGTTGATTATACTGCTGATCGTTCTATCCATTACCGCAACCAAAATATATGATTATAACGTCAGAGTGCCCGAAATCGAAAAAACAGTCAGGGAAGAAAGATTCAATGTGGCGGTACTGACAGCGTCCCGGTTGGAGACAGAGATTTTTGAGACTATATCCGTGCTGGAGACAGCGGCTCGTAATACCGTCTTTGCATCGAATGATCAGGCCGCAACGGTGAAGGCATTGCTGGCGATTAAAGAGCAAAACCGCATTTTTTCAACTGTTTTCCTTTGCGACGCTTCACTCAGCAGGATTAATGAAAAAGGTGAAACTACCTCCCTAGCCAACAGGGAATATATGCAGGAAGCCCAAAAAATGAAGAAAACCGTTGTCTCTCGTGAAATCCTGATTTCCCAAGCAAACAAAAAGCCCTCGATCATGATTGCCACTCCTGTCAAAGTACCAGGAGCCCCAGAAAGATATTTGGGCATCTCCATTAATATTGATAATCTCCAAGTCATTGTTGCTCAGACTCAAAAGAGCGAAAGCAATTATTCTTTTGCCTTTGACGGTAAAAACGGCCTGATCTTTGCCCATCCGTCCAAAGAAAACATCGGATTGCTGAAATTGATCCACCCGGATGAACAGGATCAAACTAAAATCGCGCCTGAACTTCAAAATATGGCCAAAGAGGCGGTTGCTGGCCATTCTGGTACCCAGATTTATGATTTTAACGGTCAAAGGGTTATTGCAGCCTATACTAATATTCCCGGAACTTCATTCGGGGTGGCAACCCGCATGAATTATTATGACGCCATGGAGCCCGTCCGTCGGGAACGGAATTCAGCGCTAATCATCACCTTGGTTGCTTCAATCATCAGCGCCATCATTACCTTGACCTTTGCCAGATTTATCATCGACAAACCATTGAATTCCATTGCTTCCCGCATCACAGAAGGCACGGGTCAAGTGGTCGCAGCCTCCAATCAATTAGCCGCCTCAGCGCAGCAATTATCGCAGGACAGTGCGGAGCAGGCCGCTGCCATCGAAGAAATCTCATCGACCATTCAAGAGACGGCCTCGATGGCGTCCCAAAATACTTCCAATACGGAACAAGCGGCGCAATTATCGGAGCAGGCCAAAAAATCGGCGGATCAAGGCGGTCTTGAGATGCGGGAAATGATGCAGTCCATTCAGGAGATTAAGAGTTCCAGCGATCAAATCGTGAGAATCATTAAAGTGATTGACGATATTGCTTTTCAGACCAATATTTTGGCCCTCAACGCCGCCATCGAAGCGGCCAGGGCCGGAGAAGCCGGAATGGGTTTTGCGGTGGTGGCCGAAGAAGTAAGAAATTTGGCCGACAGGAGCGCCCAAGCGGCGAGAGACACTACTGCGATGATCGAGGCCAATATTGAATTATCCGGTAAAGGAGTGGCAACGGCTGAAAAAGTCCGGGCGGCCCTTGATGAAATCACTGTTCACTCCAATAAAGTCAGCCAATTGATGGATGAGGTCGCCGCAGCCAGCCGGGAACAGGTTCAAGGAATCGATCAAGTCAATAAAGCTATGACCCAAGTAGAAACCGTAATCCAGCAAAACGCCGCCGGTGCGGAGGAAAGCGCATCGGCGGCGGCGGAGCTGAATGCTCAGGCCGGAAGTATGCGCCAAATCGTCCTGGAATTTTCGGAGCTGGTAAACGGGACGACGGCATCCCTGGAAGCGGAATTGAAACGCGCCGAAGCTCAAGGCAACCTCACCCCTTATATTCAGACGGCTAGGTCCCTAAAAACAACTCCACAAAATCAGTCCCGGGTGAAACCGGTAGCCAGAAAAACCCAAGTAATTTCTCCGGAAGAGGTCATCCCGCTGGATCAAGATCCTCAGCAATTCTAGTTTTTCAAGACATTGCCGTTGCCAGAGGGATAGTCATAGACGCGGCTTTTTAGCCGCTCAGCATACGGTTGTACAACGCCTGTATGGTTTCGTTGGGCTCAATCCCCAGCTCGGCCCGAAATGATTCTTGCATGGCTTGATAATGAGCGACAAACGCCGCTCGATCTCTCTTAACAAAATATATTTTTAAAAGCACTTCATGGGCGGACTCGTCAAAGGGGAATTTCTCTAATATCCTTTGGATCACCCTTTCAGTTGCAGCGTAATCATTTCTCTGCATATGCCACTTTACAAGAAAGGCCGCTAAATTATGGTATTTTCGCGCATATTCTTCCCGTTTGGGCAAGGACCAGATATAGTCATTTTCTTCTAAGTAATCATTCTTATAAAGTAAAAACGCTTTTTCATATTTCTCGATCGCTTCTTCCGCCATACTGTAGCCGGAATCGACTATCGAATCAAACGCAACGGTGTCGATGTATATTTGCGGCAGAATCATCCAATAGCAGCCATTGCTGAATTGAATATTAAACTGGATATTGGCGGAAGCTAAAACCTTTTTCATCTTATAGATGGTGGTATGCAAATGAATATCGACCTTATCGGCATTGTATTCCGGCCAGAGCGCTTCACAGATTTTCCATTTCGGGACTTCTTGTTCCAGATGTTGCAGCAAATAAGCAAAAAGCTCTTCCGTCTTTGCAGTACGCCATTTAACAGGCTGCTCGCTACCGGCCCCATATACCGACAATTTGCCGAAGCAATAAATTCGGCCGCTGGTAAAAGGCTGGGCAGCGGCCGAGCCCCTTTTTCTCTTCAGGAGGCGGGCGACAGTCCGTTCCACTTCTTCTACCGACAGGGGCTTTAATAGATAGTCCAAAGCGTTGACCCGGAAAGCCTCCAGTGCATAATGATCATAGGCGGTGACAAATACAATCTCCATATCACTGTTGAGGGCCAGTATTTTTTCCGCCAGCTCCAGACCGTTGGTTTCCGGCATTTCAATATCCAGGAAGGCGATATCCGGCTCTGAAAACTTAAGGCCGGCTAAAGCGTCCGCCACGTTGAGAAAGCCGGCCGTCACTTTGACCTGCCCGGTTCTTTCCAATAGGAGCCGCAGGATATTGATGGCTGGTTCTTCATTATCGACAATAATCGCTTTTAACATCACGCACGCTCCTTACCCAATCCATAAATCCATTATATCCCGCCAACGATTGATAATCAAAGCCGGTTAAAGAAGTTTCGCCGGTATGCAGAACGATACCATCGTCCCGCATCCTTCGGCGCTTGAAATATCCAGAGCTACACCATAAAATTTTAACATCCTGCGCTCGATGTTGGTCAAACCCACCCCTTGTCTTTCAAGTTTGGCGTGGGTCAATCCCTCCAGGATATGGGCGGGAATACCTACGCCATTGTCGCTGACCCGGACGGCAATCCGTTCTTCACAAAATGTCACCTCCAAAATTACTTTTCCGCCCCGGTTTCTTTGCATAAGCCCGTGCCGGATGGAATTTTCGACAATCGGCTGGATGGTGAGGGGCAGGATGCCGTATGGTAAGACGGCGGGATTAATATGATACTCCACTACAAGCCGGTCGCCGAATCTGGCTTTCTCAATTGCGATATAAGCCTTAATCAGCCTGAGTTCCTGCTCAATGGGAATCAACGCAGCGGTGCTGGAGAAATCGAAGCTGTTTCTCAAAAATACCCCCAACTCCGCAAGCAGTTCTCCGGCTTTAACGGGGTTGGTATGACAAAACGAGTTAATGGTATTTAAGGCATTGTACAAAAAATGCGGCCTGATTTGCGCCTGCAAAAAGGCGGTTTCCTTCTCCAGCAGCAAATCCTTTGACTTTTTTAGCTGCACCAGCGTTTTTACCCTGCATTTGAGCTCGCTTATCTCGAAGGGTTTGGCGACAAAATCGTTGGCCCCCGCCATAAAACCTGCCTCCAAATCTTCGGGAAGAGCCTTGGCGGTGAGCAGCAGCACCGGAAGCTCAAGCGGAGAGTATGTTTCCCTGATTTTCCGGCATGCTTCGTAGCCGGACATCCCCGGCATCATGACATCCAGAATACAAAGATCATATTGTAAAGCTCCCCGTAGAAGCTCCAAAGCGGACTTTGCATCACCGGCCAACGTCACATTGTATTGGCAGGTAGTCAAGATATTCAGCAGCGCTTTAAGATTGGAATATTCATCATCAACCGCCAGTATTGTGAATTGGCCGCCCACATCGTTTATATACGGCAGGTTGAACGCAGTTAAAGGAACATTTTGCGGCTCATACCCATCAAATTGAATTGGTGTCGTTCCCATGATCTTTTTTCTATCTCCCAGCGGCAGGGAAAAAGTAAAGCAGGAACCTTTTCCGGGTTCCGATTCGGCGAAGATCTGTCCCTGTTGAACCTCAACTAGCTGCCTGGTGATTGACAAGCCCAAACCGACGCCCATCTCATTGGCGGATAACGGCTCCAGCTGTTCATAAGCGATAAAAATATCTTTTAACTTGCTGGCCAGGATTCCGATTCCGGTATCCCTGACTTCAATGTAACCGAAATCCCCCCTACAGTAGCCCGTAATGGTTATCGTTCCTTGCGGGGTGAACTTTACGGCATTATCCAATAAATTGGTGATGATTTGCTTGAGCCGGTTTTCATCCGCCAGCACGATACAATCGTCCGGCGCTATTTTATTCTCAATCCGAAGCGGTTTGCCCTTGATCAGGTATCTGAAGATATCGGCGGTTGAATCCACCACCGGATAAACGTCAATACTATTTACTTTCAATGAGATATCCATGGTTTTCAACTTGGAATAATCTAAAATGTCATAGACCAGCGTGGAAAGCCGCCTGCCCAGGCTGGTAATCAAGCGGATATCTTCCATCTGCCCGGCGTTCAAACTACCGCCGGCCCCGTCCAAAAGTGACTGGGAAATGTTTGTAATGCCGTTTAACGGCGTTTTAAGTTCATGAGAGGTCTTGGCCAGGAAATCATCCTTCTGCTTATCGATAACGGATAATCTGGCGCTAAGTTTTTCAATGGTTTGATAGGAATTTTCATATTTCTCCGACATATAAAGGGCCAGCGACAATACAAAAATCGGCTGAAAAACCGGGACAAAAAGATTGGACTCCATCAGCAGTACGATGTTGCAAAGGCTGATGATTAAAAGCACGGCCGAACTGATAATCGCGGTATACAGATAGTACCTGCCTTCAATGTTGGTATGAACATATCTGAAAATAATTTGCACTACTAAAGAGATGACATAAATATTGCCCGGGATATAAGCTAAATATGCGTAATCCCCTAAATAAAACCGGGTAAAACAAGTCAACAAGATTAAGCCTGCGGCAATTCCGTCAATCATCAGATTGGCCCTGCGGGTATAAGACGCCTTAAAAGCATGGTATACATACTTAATTAAAGAATATTGGCTCATGATCAGTGAAAGCACCAAAATTTTGATGGAAGCATGGTATGTCAAGCCCGGAAAGGCATAATTTAAAATCGCTTCCGAACAAGTGCTATCATAAATGGCGGAAAATAAGCAAAACGCGGCAAAGAACTTTACCCCCGTATTTTTTTTGCGCTGCAGACTCAAGCCAAAAAAGTACAGGGAGATAAAAAACATACCTGCGATTAATGCCGTGTCAATAAAGAAATTATACATCCGCAATCCGTTAATCATTTGCTGCGTACCGAAATGGATTTCATAATAAATTCCACTGTTGGCGTAAATGTGATTGGCTACTTGAATGAGTATTTCGACTTGATTTTTTTTGGTATTAAAATAGGCGGCGTCTCCGTGATATTTGTGTTCGGTGGTTTCAGGCGAGTTTCCGGGATTGCCGCAGGCCAGGATTTGCCGGTCATTGAAAAAAATTTTTACCGCTGCGGATATGCAAGTTATTTTGATGCCATAACCGCCGCCTTTGGCGGGAAGCAATATTTTCAGACGATAAGTGGCAGCGCCGTGCGGGGGTAATTTCTTGCCGTTGATTTCATAAGTGCTCCATTTAGCGGGGACTTTTTGCATGGTGCCCCCCGTGGGCCGCGAGTTTTTAAAATCAGCAGGCACAAGCAGTTTTCCGAAATAAAACTCCCATTCCCCGTTCAATTTAACGGTTCCGTCTTTATCCGCCCGCCAATTCCGCAAATCCAGAATTCCTTTGACAGCCATGGGCGATTTGGATGACGCCCGGCGGATCAGCGGAACTATGATGCTTACCACCATTATGGCTAACATTACATAAAAGAAGAATTTCTGGACTTTCGGCAATGAAAATCTCCTCCACTCCACTGTTTCTTTAGCCTATTCTACTATAATTCGCCGGATTTTAACAGGTTTTACGCCAACCTCCGCCTGAGATTTTATAATTTTGAATGTTCAGAAAATGTTCAGAACCAAATGATACAATAAATGGAAATCATAACTTCCATAAAAAGTATGTTGTCTGTTTGGTATTGATATAAAAGATTGTAAAAGGGGAAAAAATGAGCGACTCATTAAAAAACTTTGCCTGGGCGGATATCGGTGACATTGCAAAAGGCCGTTCTACCCTTGGTATGGTAATGAACGTGGTTGTCTATCGGATGTTTCAACATTCCCTGCGCAAAGTGCTTGAAAAAAATTATGGCCACGAGGCAGTAAAGCGCCATTTAGTGGAAGCCGGCCAGCTAGCCGGCTTGGAATTCTGTCGGCACACGTTAGATATGCATCTGCCACCAGACAGCTTTTTTAACTCGCTGATCCAAAAGATGAAAGAATTAGGGTTCGGAATATTGCAGGTGGAATATGCCGATTTTAAAAATATGATATTTATCCTGACCGTTTCAGAAGACCTTGACTGCTCGGGTCTACCGGTCACCGGCGCCACGGTATGCCATTATGAAGAAGGTCTTATGATGGGAATCCTAGAGATGTATACTGGCAGGCAACTGCTGGTCAAAGAAGTCGATTGCTGGTCAACTGGCGCTTACACGTGCCGGTTTAATGTGGTTGCTTTAAAGAACGAAACATTCCATCATTCTTCTTTTTAGTCAACCGTTAAACAATTCTGTATTTTTGTACGCTGTTAATAGACAAGATCCAGGTTGGGGCCAACTTCTTGAGCATACCATCCCCAGCTATCTACTGAAAAGTCAAATTGGTTATCGATTCCAATCGGCACCGAAGACAAAATTGTGTCATTAAAGTTGCCAAAATCGTAGTCACCGCTTAAATTCACCTACCGCAAAAAATGCTCCCGCCGGGCATCAAAGGCGAAGGCGAGGAGAAACTCTTCAGTACTCTCAGTTTAACCGGGATCACGGTCAGCGATGCTTTGAACAATATGCAGACAAGTCTTACCTGGCTTGGCCGTTTAAACAAAAACTTGCCATGAGTAAATCACGAATCAAAGTATTCATAAAAAATGGTCCGCCTTTTTTGGAACTCAAAATTGATCTCTTTGCGCATATGGATGAATTTGTCGGCTGGGCAACCCGGAGACCGCCCCGGCAGATATCCGGAATTTTAAACGCAACGTCAAAAAACAATCCGCTCAAAGATTCGCGCGGCGATCCGCAAACTGCAAGGCTTTAATTGGGATATTATCGACTTCGAAGAACAATTACGGGTGCAGCATCTTCCGATTTGGAACCGGATTAAACGATAAGGGTAAACTATGCTCTTTGTCAAGTTTGACTAATTTTCCAGTACAATCTGCCGGTATACCCATATCTAAGAGATATTTTTGCGATATACGACATCCATGAATTGAATTTATATAGTTGGTTACTTTAAGGACATGGAAAATCGTTTAATTATGGGAACGCAGAATTATCGATGGATATTACTTTAGCGGGCATAGTGTCTGGTATAGCAGGCTCAACATGTTGTTTGGTACTCGGACTGATTTTCCGATGGATGGGCTTGACCGATCGAACATTTGACAACTTAGCTCAAGTATTTATTCTAACGAAAGAGAACATAGGCGCTTTGGCCTTTTTTATGGGGTCGGTTGTTCATCTGGGAATTGGTGGCGCATTAGGGGTCATATTTGCCTATTTTATCCGTGCAACTGCTCGAAAATATATAATCACAAAGGGAGTCTTCTTTGGAGCCATGGTTTTTATATCATTCGTAGGTTTAGGGAATTATTATCGAATGGCTTTATTTACTAACATGCCGCCTTTAGCCGCATTTTTGCTTTGGATTGCCTCAATGATATACGGGCTAACTATGTCATTCACTTTAAGCAAGCTTCAATGAATTATCGTCCAATCGCCATTTCCACTGGATTACCTACTGTTTAGGTATAATGGAGAGATTCACCTTCGAATTAATATTTATTATCTGATGATTTAATTGTATCTTTCCGGGAGTTTCAGGAAGTTAAATCCAACGGCATTTGCTTGTGATCAAGCGCTTTATTCAAAACCGCAACCAGTTCTTATTGCATAAGTTGGTTACAACTCCGCCGGAAACAAAACTTTAGCGATCCAAAGTACCGTCAAATCAACATTTTCTACTGTTCAAGGCCACAGGATTAATACTGACATCTTAATAATATGGAACGTCAAAAAAATTGACGGCCAAATGGTCCGTCGTCAGTTCAATGTTTTAATGGTTGGGGCGACATGATTTGTACCTGTGGCCGTACAATACTTTCAATGTTCTCTAGTCGAATTTATTGAAAAGTCCTGACAAAGTTAATATGTTAATATTCCCCAATCAAATTCAATCGAAAAAAATCGGGTATATAGAACGGCAAAATAAATTTATTCAACTATAAAGAACTTTGTATTTTTCCCGATGATAGCGTTTCCTAAATCTTTTTTCTCTTCCCCACTATTGTCAACGCCGGAAGCAAATTTCTAATTTAATAATCGAAACAAGTGTAACCCCATCCTATGATGTTATCCAAAGTTGAATAATCGAATCTCAACAACTTGATAAATTTATCTTTTAATGTCTTAGAGGATTTAGTAAATTGCACTAAGGAAGATTGGATAAGCAGTCGGCTCAAACAATGATCAGCGCCGGCTGTTTAGATTGAAAACGTCCCCATACTCTCCTCCAACGCATTCAACACTTGCCGCCGGATCGTCACATAGGTGACGTCATTCCTGTCACGTGGCCGGCCCAGGCCGATATCAAACACCGCCTTGATCTCGCCCGGCCGGCCGGTCATCACCGCCACCCGGTCGCCCAAGTAAACAGCTTCATCGATATCATGAGTGATCAGGATCATCGTAGTCTTTTCGGCCAGCCAAATCCGTTCGATCTCTGACTGCATCCGCACCCGGGTGATCGCATCCAGCGCGCCAAAGGGTTCATCCAATAACAGCACTTTGGGCTGGTTCACCAAAGCCCGGGCAATGGCCGCCCGTTGGGCCATCCCTCCGGAGAGCTGGCTGGGATAGACATGACCAAATCCTTCCAGACCCACCTTTTCCAAATAACGCTCCACCTTATCCGCGATACCGCTTTGGTTGCCGCTCAAACCCAAGGAAACATTCTCAGTGACAGTCAGCCATGGAAGCAAGCGGTGCTCTTGAAAAGCCATGCCCCGTTCCAATCCAGGCCCAACGATCGGTTTGCCCTCGACTATAATTTTGCCCTCGTAATCGGTCTCCAGACCGGCGATCAGCCGCAGCAAAGTGGTCTTGCCGCAACCGCTGGGACCCAGAATCACCAAAAATTCACCCTTACGGACGCCCAATGATACTTTCTGCAACGCCAATACATTTTTGGTATGCGAGCGAAACGTCTTAGAGACACTCTGAATTGAAACCATTACTGAATTATCCACCTGACCCATCTGCATTACCCTTCCATCGCCAATTCTAACGCCACCGCAATACATCGCGGCGTATTTCCTTAAATCACTCGATCTATTTGCCATTACCGGTAAAACCTTTCCGCCACTTTAAAGTGGAGGTCTCGAGCCATTTTAACGAACGGTCCACTGTCAGACCGACCACGCCAATCACGGCCATTAAAGCGATCAGGCTATCAGTCTGAAAGAATTCTTTGGAACGCATCAAGGCGTAGCCCACGCCGCTCAATCCGCCCAGCATCTCCGCAGCGACCACCGCCATCCAGGCAAATCCGGCTCCCAAACGAATTCCAGTGAAA
Organism: Bacillota bacterium; assembly: GCA_023401925.1. Classification (GTDB taxonomy): domain Bacteria; phylum Bacillota; class UBA4882; order UBA8346; family UBA8346; genus UBA8346. The sequence goes on along the minus strand of JAEXDA010000006.1, from coordinate 44,758 downwards.
ATCGACGGCAGGGCCGAAGGGATGACCACCTTGCGCAGGAATTTCCAGTGATTAAGCTCCAGCACCCGGGCCACTTCCACATACTCCTGGGGGACCCCGCGGATTCCCTGTAACGTATTGACGAAGACCGGCACAAAAACGGACTTGGCGATAATCACTCCTTTGGATAATTCGCCGATGCCGAACCACAGTATGATCAGGGGAAGCCAGGCAAAGACGGGAATCTGCCGAAACGCATCGACTACCGGACTGACCAAACGCTCCACAAAACGGGAAAGCCCGCTCAAAATGCCAATCACCAGTCCAATGGAAACTCCCCAGATAAACCCGTCCAACACCCGCAGCACTGAAGTGCTCAAATCGCTAAAAAGCGTGCCGTCGGCGATCAATCCCAAAAAAGCGGCCCATACTTTGGCGGGCGACGGCAGCGCGGCCGGATGAAAAAGTCCCAACAATGAGCAGATCTGCCAGGAAACGATTAATAGCACCGGAATGATCAACGTGGCGACGCGAGTTCCCAATCCGGTCAAATCGGTCAATTTTATTAACTGGATTTGTAAAAACGGTTTTTTCGGGTCTAACTCCTTACTCATTAAAGCTTACCTCCGTGATTAAAGCCGACGGCTGGCCGAACGCTTTCATAGCTTCGTTTGAGCCTGCGTCGGGCTTATCAACCGCCTTATTTAAAAAAACTTTTGTCAATAAGTTCCTTCAAATCGACCCGTTTGTCGGCCGGAATATCACCGTGCTTGATCAGCCAATCCTGGGTCCGCTCGCTTTCACTGACCACTTTGGTATAAGAATACTCCGAGCCCCAGGTCGCCGAGGAGCGTTCCCAGGAGAACTTGGAGTAGTCCGCGGGAACCCGGCGGTATTTCTCAACAATTTTGGCGGCTTCGTCCTGATTTTTCAGGATCCACTTCCGGGTCTGATCCTGGATTTTCAGATACAGTTTGAGCACATCCGGATACTTGTCGGCGATGATGCGCGGGGTGAAAGCCACCGTGATCCCGCCGCCATTGACGTAATTAGAATCCTTGGTGGGATAGGCGATCTCACGGGCCAAGCCCTGTAAAAGCAAGGCAGCGGCCTCAATATGCGGATGTACCGCAATTGCATCAACCTCTTTGGAAAGCAACACCGTTTTGAACTCGGTTGAGGGGATATTGATGAACTTAATGTCCGAAAGATCCCAATTATGCTGCTCCAGTATTTCAAAAAGGACCATGTAGGGGCAACCGTAACGCCAGGAAGCGACTTTTTTGCCTTTGAGATCGTCGAAAGTCTTGACCGGCGAATCGATTGGAACGACAATACTGGCAATCTTCGTTTCCGGATGGCTGGACGCCTGGACCACTACGATGTCAAAACCGGCGCTTTTGGCGAGCAGGGTCGGATATAACATCCTTTGTGCAATATGAAGGTTACCCCGTTCGAAGAGTACGCCCTCGTTGCCTACCCCGTACTCAGTGATCTCGAATTTGGTTCCGAGCCTGGCGAAGGGTTTGTCCAACCATCCCTTCTCCCTGGCCACATACTGCCAGTCCTGAGCGCCCGCCTTAAAGATCGGCAGCACTTCCTTTCCGTATCCGATCCCGCTTGTCATCACGGACACCAAGACGATAAGTAAAAAGATAAGTTTTTGGGCGACATTCTGTTGCAATGATTTCATGTTTTCAGATCTCCTTTTAAAAAATAAATTTGTATCAAAAATTCTGTCCATGCTCCCGTGCTGTTAGAACGCAGCCAGCCCGGGACTTGCCGTTTCCTCCCTGGCCGCCTGCAGAAACCGGGCGTCCACCCATTGGTCTATGGCAAAACTCCGTTCGATATAGCCGTGGTCCAATAAGAACCGCTGCTGGCTTTCTAAGGCCAACAAGCCCGCTTCGGAGAGTTCCGGCGTCAGTTGCAGATGAAAATCAGCCGGTCGGGCCGCCGCTACCTGTTCCGGGGTGCCGCTGGTCTGTTCGGCGAAGATGTTCTCCACTTCCAGGCGGTGCGTTTTGGCCCATTCGGCCGCTTTCAGTACTTGTTTCAGATAGGCGACGACGATTTCCGGCGCGCTTTCCGCCAGTTTACGGCTAACCGTAAGAATGTTGGGGTGCTCATTGCTGATCGGCCAGACCAGCGAAGGGTCGGCGCTCAAGTCATAGATGGCACGCAACTTGCCGGTTTCCAGCAACGACTGTGCCCAAGAGCCGCCGTAATATACCGCGTCCACCCGTCCGCTCTCCAGCGCCTCCAGGGCAAAGGTCTCGCGGTGTCCCCGTCCCTGTTCGGCCAGAATCTCAACAAAATCGACATCCCGCGGAGTTAAACCCCGCGCGGCCAAGGCAGTCTCAAAGCCACGCCGGATAGTAGCCTGCCAAAAGTCGATCCGGCTGTCGGCGCTACGAGTCACGCCCAATCGCCTATGTCGCAATTCTTCCACCGCTTGGAACGGGGAATCAGCTCGAACCAGGATAAGCTGCTTCCAGCCGAGAAACATCCAGCCGAGCAAGACCGGTTGGGCACCGCGCGATTTGGCCCAAATCGGCGGGATGTTGCCACCCTCGCGAAATAAGGCCGGATCTTCGTAAGTAAAATGTACCTGCCACCGTTCCTGCGGCAAGATCTGCAACTTGGTGGCAGTTACACCCAGTTCGGCTAAACCTTCGGTCAACCAACCTTGTTTCAGCGCGATGTAACTAGCGTTACCCACCGGGCAAATACTGTATAGGATTTGGCGTTGTCCATTTAGCAGCTCAGTGCTCATGAATTCTTTTCCTTTCTGAATTTTGAAGAAATGAGGCTGTCTAAAAAAGCAGTTGAAAATCAATAAGAAATCATAGATAGCTTCTTTGAATATGGTGATTTCAAGATACTGTATTTCTTTATTGCGCGTTCGTGAACGCACGGGATTTACTTTTGGGATTGCTCCTTCTAAATGGCGGCCGGAAGTGAACTTTCCAGCGCCGCGGCGGCCGCCTTTAAGAAACGATCGTCGGCCCATTTTTCCACGGCGAATGTCTGGCTGATATAGCCATGGTCGTACAGAAAACGCTGCTGGCTTTCAAGGGCCAGGAATCCTTTTTCCGTGAGTTCCGGCGTCAAGTGCTGATAAAAGTCGACCGGACGGGCGGCCGCCACTTGCGCCGGGGTCCCGAAGGTCTGCTCGGCGAAGATTGTTTCCACTTCGCTACGGTTGGCCTTGGCCCATTCCGACGCCCGCAATACCTGCTTCAGATACTCGACCACAATCTCCGGCGCTTCCTCCGCCAAGGGACGGCTTACCGTGAGAACGATCGGATTATCGTTACTGATCGGCCAGATCAAATCGGGATTAGCGCTGATTTCAAAGAGCGGGCGGACCTTACCGGTTTCCAGTAATGTCTGTACCCAAGTTCCGGTATAGAAGATCGCGTCCACCTCGCCTTGGAGCAACGCTTCGCTCTCTCGCTCGCCCGGTCGGTGGTGCAGTTCACGTCGACGCGCCTGATAATCGTCACTCAGCTCCACCAGGGTGACCTCGGCACGGGTGACGCCCCGCGCAGCGAGCGCTGTCTCAAAGCCCCGCTCAGAAGTGGCTTTCCAAAAATCAACCGGCGGATAACCGGGGTTGACCGGCAGTCCCAGTTTACGTCCGCGCAATTGCTCCACCGACTGGAGCGGAGAATCAGTCCGCACCAGGATGTATTGCTTCCAATTCAGAAAGGTCAGGCCAAGCAGGACCGGTTCCGCGCCGCGCGATTTTGCCCAAGTGGGCGGGATATTGCCGCCCTCCCGGAATAAGGCCGTTTCCTCGTAGGTAAAATGAGCGGCCCACCTCTCTTGCGGCAAAGTCTGCAGACGCGTGGCCGTGACACCATGGGCGGCCAGACCGTCCGCCACCCATCCCTTGTTCACTGCGATGTAACTGGCGTTACCCACTGGACAAATCGTGTAAAGAATCTGCCTTTCCTTGATTTGAGCCATCATTCTTTCCCCCTTTTATTTTTGAGCATTAGCATATTGTCCAAAGCAAAAATGGAAAAAACTAAATGTGAGCAGCTTTGGCTCCGGTTTTCCTGATCAAGCAATTCCTGTTATCCAATTGACACGAGCATCCTCACCGGTATCCGGTGTTCTACCGCTCAAATACATAAATAAATTATTCCGATCGGTTTACTATGTTATATCCTATCCTAATATGCAGCAAGTTTATTGTCAATAACATTCCATATTAAAATTGCGTAAATTACCTTCATTAAAAACATCATTATAGATATAAAGTTCAATTTTTTTCTTGTTAAAAGGAAAACCAAATACTTTCATAGACTATTTATCCCTAGGGTCTCCGTTAATAATTATTAAAATTGGTTCTGGACATTGATATTCTTTAGTTTTTGAAATAATTTTCTTTCAAAACTGTTCAGACGTTCTTCCAAATGTTCAAACTTTCTTTCAAAGCTTCAAACACCCCCATAAGTATATTTCTTATAGATTCAATAGTGCCGCGGTTTTGTAAAAAGGATCCCAAAAACAAAAATTCGGCGGTTCAAAGTACCGTCGAATCACCATACCGGGCCGGGCGTTTATGATCCATTCCCCCAGGGTCCCGGAAAAAAAGATGCTGAATTATAAAAAATGATTTAAATACAAGTAACAATAGTTCCAGAATTTTAATAAAAAAAATTAAAGGCTTTGGACATAGTTGCCAATTTTCCAGACCTTCAATAATAATGGTGCCGAAGACCGGAATCGAAACAGTACGATTACTTGTAAACTTTACGGTTAACAGAATTTTTTTTAAGCACTTGCGCTAATCCCAATCGTAAATATTTTTTCAAGCAATGACAAGGCACCTTTATACCCAACATTTGTTCTTGCTAAAATGACTTCATAGGATGCAGGAAAGCCAATTTCAACAGTTTTTCCGCCCAACTTTTTTGCGGCATCTCTATCCCAACTTGTGCCTAAAATAATAGCAGGTTTTTCCTCAGAAGTAATGAGGGCTTGTTCAACCAGATAACCATCTTCCAAAAAAAGAGGAATAACACTGACATCCTCCGCAATATTTGCAAATTCCTTTCTAATGCTGTCTTTATACTCTTCGGGAGGGTTTTCTGTTATAATTTGCTTAACCGGAATTAACCCAAGCTGATTGACAAGAAATTTTGTAATGGCAAGGTTATAGCTGCTTTCACCTAAAACAGCAAATTTTGATGGAACACCCCACCAATATTCAGCATAAAAATCCGAAAAATCTTCCAAATATTTATAATAAAGATTCTCTTCTTTTCGAATGAACTTCTCTTTTTTTTTCAAATCCAGTCCTGCAAAATCTGATACCTTTCGCAAAAACTCAGAAGTTGCTTTTGCTCCAATAGGGATTGCCGGTATATGTAAAAACGGCTGATTATATTTTTTCTGAAGATGCTCTGCCGTCTGAAGCCCCAGCCAAGTTGAAATGACCAGGTTAAACTGCGCTTTAGGAATTTCTTTCCATTCTTTAACACCTTTTGAGTCGTGGCCAAATAAAATATTAACCTTTAAGCCGATTCCTTCGAGAACACGTTTAATTTCAGAAAGATCACCTCTCCAAAATGGATTTTGATAGGGAAGCTCAGACCAAACATTCACCATGTCACTTTTCTTTTCCCCATTGTAATCGCCTACATATTGGTCAATAATCGACTTGGTTACCAATTCGTGGCCTGTATAATTATTTCCTTTAAATCCGCCTGTTTCGGCATAGACAATCGGAACACCTCTTTCTTGAAATTTTGTTACAACTGACGGCACATCATCTCCAACCAGATCAGCGATGCAACCCGTAAGCACTACAAACAAATCCGCATCAATCACTTTTATTGAGGACTGTATCAATTCTGCCAGCCGTTCACTGCCGCCAAATACAACTTCTTTTTCAGAAGCATTAACGCTGGGCGGAACAGCTCCGCCGCTGTAGCCGCCCCCCTGAAAGCCGTTGTAAAAAGCAAGATTCGTATATTGCTTATCCGAACAACCCGGTCCGCAATGAGTAATAGGGACTACTCCGGGAATTGCACTTGCAGAATACATAGCACCGATGGAACAGCCATACCGCGGTCTGCTGATCGAATTTGTTTTCTGATCTTCATAGGAAATTTCAATCTGTGACATATTTATCTAACCTCCATGATTAACCCTGATATATAATATCTGGTTTTTTGGCAAGGATATAAGGATCCTCTTGGCTTAGCCACCATTTGGTATAGGGTAGCTTAATATGCTGTGCCAAATCTTCATGAAACTTCTTTCTTTGCAAAATCGACAATACTGCTTCACCCAGGTTTACCATGCCTTCATAACCTATTGCGATATGCTCATCGCCAAGGGGAGCAGCGGGAATGCCAAGACGAGATGCAAGAGGCGCAAGACCATTGTGCCTTATTAATAGAAAGTCCGGTTTCGACTTTCTAAGTAAAGCATACAGCTGATGCGGCTGCCTGTTGCTGACGCTAAAATTTGCCACATCGCCGTAATTATTAACAAGAAAAGCCAATGAATCCTGTATCGGGTCTTCACTGTCGTAAATCGGATCATGATGAAATACCAATGAACCGTTCACTTCAATGCCAAGTTCTCTTAAAACAGCAATCAGGCCATGTGAATAAGCAGAGCCTGTGGCAACATATCCCTTGATGTCTTTTAATTTTTTTCTTAACGCTTCAACTTTAGGCGTAACGCGCTCACGCTCTCTTTTTATATATGTCTCGCAAAGTTCTTCCCGATGGGTGATTTTTGCAAGACCTCTGAGCCAAGCATCCGTTCCGGCGAAACCATAAGGCTGGGGAGCTTTCAATTCGGGAACGCCAAAATTTTGTTCCAAACCTTGTGCCAAATAAGAAGAAAGCGTATTGCAAAAACCAACCGTAACGGCAGCCTCTGACATTTGTGCCAAATCTTCAACCGTTGCCATATCGATAACATAATTTACGCGCAAATTAAGTTCCTTCAGCATAGGCGTAAATACATCAGAGCCCCAGAGATTGATTACATTCACCAAATCCTCCTGTTTCTTAGGATTTTTTCTTACAATATCCCTTAAAATACCATGTTGGGTTGTGTCAAATCCTGTACTCCAATGTTTAGAACGGAAACCTTCGCAATGAAGCGGAACAACAGGGATTCCAAACTTTTTCGAATATTCGCCGGCAACACTGTCAACATCATCTCCGATAATGCCTGTAGCACATGCCGTCCCTATAAAAATCGTATTCGGTTTATATCTCTCCCATGAATCGCGTATAGTGTGCGCAAGCTTTTCAACCCCACCGAAAACCATGTCCCCTTCCTTTAAGTTTGTCGAAACGATTCTGAGATTTTCTACAGGAAGACCTCTTATTGCAAGGCCATTGCGATAAATTGAATTATAAATTGTTTGGCTCACAGCGCAGCCGATTGGAGAATGCTGAATCAATACGGCATCTCTCACGTTTCCAGCCTGACATTCCACCATTTGTTCGCTACAGACAGAACCTTGTGTAAAAGGTCCTTTTATTTCACAAATTTCGCAGCCTTCACCTTTTTTCCCATTGCAACGGCGTGCAGAATAGCCTGATTCTTCTACCAATTTTGAAGCTTTGCCGTCCCAACCGATGATCGTACCCAAACGCTGTTCACGGCTTTCAACAGTGGTAGGTGCCAAATTAATTTTGCCCATGTCAATTCCTCCCTCAATATGTTTTTATGTGCTAAACTTTCTTCTTATTTCTTTTCTATTTTTCATAGCTTTTGGTAGCTTGAACATTCACCACGCTTCACCCGTATCGGTGAAAACCCCTCTGCACTCCTCTTTTTTATGATATATTCCTATATTATAAAAAGGCTATTTTCAACCCCTAAAAGCAGGATTAAAAATAGCCTCTGATCTATTCAGTCAACTATCCCGTTTTTTATTTCAATGACTCAAAAGCCGCTTCAATATCATATAAAATGTCATCAATATGCTCTATGCATCATTTTCACTGCCGATTTTGATTTTCATTACTTTTATTTATAGCATCCCTCTCATTACAAAACTTTTTCGCATTCCTCCGGCCCCACTACTTATTTAAACTACTGTTACAAAGTTCATATAAAAGATATTTTGAACCCGCTCCTAATTCAACGACCATTTTAGCCATTTTCTTAAATATTCGGTTTATACAAAATCTCTATATTTCCAATAAAATAACACAACATCTTATTTCTGTCAACACTTAATTTATATGAAACCTATATGTCTTATATGAATTATAAATTAACTCCGTGTGCTCCTTTGTTGCTCTTAACTCGCTTGTAGCTTTGTTAAAGTTGTCTGTATATAGGATTTCCTCCAGTAGTCCATTCTCATTTCCGTCGGTATTGATGATGTTGTTTCAGTTTTCCGCATGTCAGTACGCGCTTTATCATAGTCTTTTTATGTTCCGCACTATTTTTTTGATAGTGACCCTTGCCACAGCAAGATGTTCTGCTTTCTTCCGTCGTTACCCACGCCGAAAAGGCACTTTATTTTTGGCCTCTATATAATAACAAAGGCGTCAAGATTTGCTGTCTGATGTCTTTGAATTTTATTGTATTAAATTTTTATTTTGGAGGTCTATCTCTCCAGCAACTCTTTGCCATCTATAAAAACGGTCAAAAAGCGGGCCAAATTTACATTTTTTTCCTCGATTTGTACTCTTTTTTACTTCAAAGCTACTACATATAGTGATTTATCCACCTATTTTGCCCTCCAAGCCACATTCCATCATCAGAACTATACTCTCATCATGCCTTTAAAGATACAAATAGATACGGTATGACGCTAGTATCCCCCTTGTGTCAGATAGCTGTCCAAAAAAATCAAACTTTTCTTAACCGATCAACAAAGCAAGTCTTCCCAATGGATATTAGCAGATAAAATATCTATATAGCCTTGCAGGCCTTGTCGCTCCCTTTCGCCGAATCTGGCTTTAACGGGGCTGTCGACATCCAAGACGCCAATCAATTGATCATCCTTGATTATCGGTATGACAATTTCTGATGCGGAAGCCTTATCACAAGCGATGTGTCCAGGAAACTGATGTACATCCTGTACCACGATGGATTCTTTATTTTGGGCGGCCGTGCCGCAAACTCCTTTCCCTAAGGCAATTCTGATACAGGCTGGTTTCCCCTGAAACGGTCCGAGAATCAATTGATTTTCTTTAAAAAGATAAAAACCTGCCCAATTAATCTCTTCCATAATATTGAACAAAAGTGCCGCACTGTTGGCTAAATTGGCTAAAGCGTCGGTTTCGTCTTGGATTAAACCCTGTAAGGCCTGATATAAGGTTTGGTAATTTTCGTCTTTAGCAGTCATTGGATTTCTCCTTACCCATTTTTATTTTTCCTTCCAATATCGTTATGATTTTTAATCCACTCTTATCATTCAATAACTGTCTCACGTGTCTTGTATCAATGATGGCATAAACTGCTTTCTTGAGATTTTCCGTCCACTTTTATCTTAACCAGGTGCTCGTCCCATTCGGCTTCCAACATATCGTGAATCGTCCCCGTCTTTCAAGGCGTTGCTTAAATTTTCGACATTTTTGATCTCATAATCGCTTAATAGTTCTCTGATTAAGTCCCGATGTTTATAATATTTCTCATGTGGCTTGGCCATGCGTATGTGTTTTCCTTTTCTAGTGATTCTATTATACTTGTTTTGGAGTTTACATACTATAGACCCCTTGTATCTTGTCTCAAAGCCATCCATTATAAAGCATGCAAGTTCACCGACGTTTGTTTTCGTGATTTAAGGCATACCTATTTAACAATAATATTAAAACGTGGTTGGAGCCATAAACATGCTCGGAATAGAGCTCAGCATGCGATGTATATAAAAAGCAAAGCGTATGATGAGCTTTGCTTTACAAGACAAGCAAATTCTGCTACATTTATCTATGTTGACCTCCGGTTGAAATAGTAAGTTCGACCACTGCGGTCTAGCGCCCCTCTAAAACAGAATAGACGCTCATGGCGCGTCAGGATTGACTCAAAATGACGCGAATTCAAATTCTGCCATGCGCTTCGAACATAAATAATCCAAATCTCTTATGATTGGGAAAAGTTCCGATTTTAGGGTGCTTTAAGTCATAGTCAAGGAACCACAATGTCATGCCACTATTGATTGAAAAAATTGCAAAAAAGGCATATTTCTATTTGTCCTCAAAGAGACACCACGATACGGATATCGGTGACGGGCCGCTATTCGGCAAAATATTGTTCTTCTCCTTGCCTATCATGGCCATGAACATTCTACAGTTGCTGTTTAATACCGCTGACATGATTGTCGTCGGCCGCTTTTCGGGGAGTGACGCACTGGCTGCGGTAGGCGCTACAGGTGCTCTTATCAACCTCATCATCACCTTATTTATGGGATTGTCCATAGGGACGAGCGTCGTTGTGGCACGGGATTATGGCGCCGGAAAGGCAGACGACGTGAGCCGGTCTGTTCATACTTCTATTGTCTTTAGCATAATCGGCGGGCTCATTCTCATGGCCGTGGGCCTCGCGTTCTGCAAGCCTTTGCTAGTTATGATGGGCACACCGGAGAACATATTGAATCTTGCGGTCCTGTATATAAGAATCTACCTCATCAGCATGCCCGCCAGCATGGTATTCACCTTCGCTGCGGCTATCATGCGCTCCGCAGGTGACTGCTATCGTCCGATGTATTCTTTGATTATAACCGGCATTCTACACGTGGGTTTCAATCTTTTCTTCGTGATTGTTCTGCACCTGGGCGTTGAAGGCGTAGCGTGGTCCACGGTCATATCCCAATATCTCTCAGTGCTGCTGATTCTGATTTCCCTGTCTCGCTACGACGGAGCCATACGCTTCATACCCCGGAAAATGAGTATTGATAGAGAGAAGTTAAAAGACCTTGTTCGGATTGGATTGCCTGCTGGATTGCAGGGCCTGCTGTTCTCCATTTCCAATGTACTGATTCAGTCAGCCGTTAATTCTTTCGGCTCCGCCATGATTGCGGCCAATGCTGCCTCAAGCAATATTGAAAACTATATTGGTACTACCGTGAATGCCTTTTACAGCGCAGTTGTAACTTTTACCGCCCAAAGCGTAGGCGCAAAAAAGTATGAACGTATCGATACCATTGCAAAGGTATGCACGGTATTGGTTTTCGCTACCTGGATTTTTCTTGGAGGGGCGACCATGCTGTTTAGTAGGTCTTTGCTCGACATCTTCACAACCGATCCGGATGTAATTAAACTGGGAATGGTGCGTCTGAATATCATAATAGTTGCTTACTTCACCTGCGGCATCATGAATGTATATCCCGGTTTGTCCTATGGAATGGGCTATTCCCTATCGCCTATGCTTTGCACGTTGGTAGGCGCCTGCCTGCTGCGAATAGTGTGGTTGGTTACGATCTTTTCCTGGTATCCTACGGAGTCCGTGCTCTTCGCTGCCTATCCTTTCACCTGGACGTTGGCGGGAATCGGTCAGGTAATCATCTTTTTCTATGCACGACGGCAACTTCGTAAACAAGTTACGGCTTCATAAGCAATTCTGAAGATGCAGAAACAGTTTCAAAATATAAAACATTACTTGAAAACCGGACATACGCCAAGTGGATTCGGACTTATGCTATTATATTTTTGTTGGATTAAATTATTTAATAAGTCATGCTACGACAAGGCTATCTGTGCTATTCCAATAAAATATTCCGATTCACGGCGGATATGATTGATAACCACCCGAGCCACAGTATTGTTTCGTATCGCTTGGCTTTCAGATAAAATTTGATCGAGCAGCATAATGAATTGCTGGCTCTGACAAAGCGCGAAGCTGATCAACTGCATAATTTGCTGCTGAATGGTAAAGCTTACATTACCCTTCGATCTGATAATTATCTCTATATATTTTACAGCCGTTCCTTCCGCTTGTTGAAAAACTTGCTCAAACTGTTGTAATTGACAGACAAAGTCTGATTCCAGATTATTGGCTATTTGGCCAATAACGATTGTATGCTCTGCTTCTTGCCGCTTCCAGAATTCTATCTCGTCTAGGACCCTGGATAGGTTTTTCTCTCCATAATAAAACTGCATGAACGTGCTTCCCTTCAAGATATAACTTATAAAATCATTATATTTGCATAAAGCCAAAATGTGACTTCTACAATATATTCTGCAACAATTCCTGGAAAATTCCGATGCCGCGTAAGCGCTTCAAAGGGTCCTGAACTCAGCAATTATTCAACCATCCCTCTTTGATAAACGCTGCTAAGAATATCCGTAAAGACCCCTAGAATACCCTCCGAATAATTACATGGTAAGAGAGAAGATTAAGGCTGTAAGGATTTGCTCATTATCCCAAACAAAAAAAGAAGCATTTATTTTGACCAAAGTAGATCTCATCGATAAAGTACCATTAATCTCTCAATACGCACCCGATCCAAGCCCAAACGATCCTTTCCTGCAAGTATCGTTGATGATTTTTGCCGGTTAACATCATAAAATCATGATAAATTGCTTCATGGTAATTCCAAAAAGGGGTATCCCCTCTTTATCATTCCGCAAGTAATTCTCCATGCCATCATTGATTTTATAACCCATCCCATAATTCAAAACCATATCGCAAAACATTTTTTCATCAAATCATTAATTTGATCAAAACGATCGAATCATACTAATGAAAATCATTGAGACCACGATGGTTGAGGGATTTTTATGTTGAAAGTCTATGCATCAAAATCAAGGAGCGGGACATGGCCTTCGATATCATCCAACCTGGACCGGGACGACTTATGCGGGCCCTCATCGACGAGCTTAAAATCATTGAAGTCATTGACGACCGGGTCCACTGGGACCCTAAACAATGGAAAGTTTCTCCCAGCGGACTGGTGACCGCTTTAATCATTTCTTTTTTCTGTGAACGTCGCACCCTGTATAAAGTGCGCTCCTACTATAAACACCAGGATCTGGGGCTTCTATTCGGAAGATCGGCATGAGCGCCGACAATTTTAACGATGATTGCCTGGCACCAGCTTTAGAACGCTTGAAAGATAGTGAGTTCATCCACTGTATGGAACGACTTTGCTGAACCTTCTTCAAGTCTATCCGTTGCACTCTCGGTGTTGTCATGCCGATACCACCTCCATGGTGGTTTTCGGCGATTATGACGATTCGGCCCAAACTCTGGTGGACTATGGGTTCAGTAAAAATAAACGCTTTTGGTTGATCGAGGGTACGAAATGTGCGTTAGAAATAGATGTTGGCACTTTTTTTCGCCAGTAAAATATTTATATGGAAACATTCTAGCCACCATAGTTCCAATATCAAGTAAAGTAACTATCAATCTGAAATTCTAGAACAGATTTCTTGACAAACCAAAAATAGAGAATGCCCCTGCATCTTTGATGATTAAGGGCCGTTTTTACAATAAATACAATCATGAACCGTACGAAATACTGATTTTAAATTTAATGGCAGAATTAAACCCTGACCTCGTCGTTACTGATATTAAAATGCCCGTAATGGATGGTGTCGAGTTAACTAAAGTAATCAAAAAAATTTATCCTTGGATTCAAGTGGTTATTCTCAGCAGTTACGATGACTTTCAATATGTCCGGGAGACATTACGAATGGGGGCTTTCGATTATATTCTTAAACCAAAAATGGATATCGACATCTTACTTGATGTCCTTAAAAAAGCAGCTTCGGCAATAACCCTAAATACTCCTGATAAACAATCTCTCAATAAGCAGTCCGCCTATAAACAGCATGAAAAATTTCTAAAAAACTTATTATGCTCAAGAGAGAATTCCCCTCTCGAAATAGCAGAAGAGCTTGTCAAACATAAAACAGCATTATCCAACCGGATTTTAAGGCTATTTGCAATGGTTTTCCACTTCAAAACTGCTGATAAAGACGACGATTTATGGAAGTCTGCTGTTATGAAAAGCATAGAGAAGATACTTGGCGACAATGACTGTGGTGGTACTTTTTTTTACAATGATACTCTGTTGGTGGGCATTCTCAATGACCATGAAACCAATTCCGAATACCTTAAAAATCTAGGCACCCTCATAATTAAAACCCTCAATCAACAATTGTTAGTCAATTCATGGTTGATCTTTGGTGATCCTTGCAGTGATGTAAATAATTTAATTCAAGCTTGGGGAAAATTATTGACTAAAACTACTTGTTGTTTTTATTATGAAATCAATCAGGTTTTATGGGAAAAAGAAATCCCAAATATGTCCATCACAGTAAACTACAATTTATCTGAATTAAATCCGGCAATCGAAGAATTGGACTTTAATACGCTTCAGCAAAACATCGACCTCTTATTGGACACTCAATGTTCTAAAGAAGCCTTCATCGATCCCTATGTTTTGAAAAATCTCCTGGTGGAAATCTGTTATTTCATCATTCATAAAATAACCGAAATCGGCTATTTTTCGGAAGAAATTAACCGTAAAAAATTCGATTATTTTAAAGACATTGAGAATGCAGGCTCTTATAAGGAATTGGCAGGGTTATTCAATCAAATTTTAGATGAAATTCATGACTATACCACTAAACTTTATAAAGAAAAATACTGTTCACAAATTTTAGAAGCTATCGAATATATCAATTGTCATTATAGCCAAAATATTTCGCTCAGCATGGTCGCAAATCAAGTTCATTTGGATAAAAGTTATTTCTCGAAGCTTTTTAAAGAAGATACCGGTCAAAACTTTAGCGATTACCTGGAAATGATGCGACTTAATAAAGCCAAAGAACTATTGCGGAACCCGAACTATAATGTTAATATCGTCTGCAGCATGGTGGGCTATTCTGATTGCAGCTACTTTGGAAAAGTTTTCAAAAAAATCGTTGGCAAGACCCCTTCCGAATATAGCAAAATATTTTTCCACTAAACCAAGATTAGTTCTTGTGGCAGGAATTCCGGCAGCCTTGTCCAGGACTCCTCCAGAAGCAATCATTTTGGAGGATGGCAAAGCACAATATTCAGGTTTGAATCCTTCCCAGCCTTCCATGTTACTTTTACCAATGCAGCAGGTATAAAAAGTATGTTAGACTTTTCTATTTCTACCTTACCCTCATCATGTTCCAATATCCCCTTACCGGAGACTACAACAGCTATAATAAAGGAACCTCCCAGTCCACATTCATAACTTCCACTTACTAAAATATTCCGCATCTGAAACAAATCGGTGGTTTTCCCACCAATGAGCACCATATCCTTTGCTTCACTATTTTCTATTATGATCTCAGGTGCTATTTTCCATTTGCTTAAAGTCTCTTCCAAGGTCAGCCCGTCATAATGAAAACAGTCAAGCATCCTATCAAAGCCTACTCCCTGATGGCAGAGTTGGTCAGGTATAACATTTCCTTCCGGGGACATCCGTTCTACTCTCATGGTATAGTCTGTAGGTTCCTGGATTTCTATCAAAAAACAGCCCGAGCCTATTGCATGAGGTATTCCACCTTCTATAAAATAAACCTCACCCGGTTTTACATATATTTTATGGAGTGATTCCATCATGGCTTTTATATTCTGAGTATCGAACATCTCCTTCCAGATTTCCCGAGTAATTCCCGGTTTGAACCCCAACAGCACATAAGGTTCTTCCCCCTTGACTCGCCGGCCTCCAAGAATATACCAAGCTTCTGTTTTCCCGTAATCGGACTGTAGGATCTTCTTTGCATATTCCTTATCCGGATGAACCTGAAGAGTCAGACGGTTCAAAGAATCAATTATTTTGGCCAATACCGCCGGACTGCATCCGTACTTTTTATAATGCTCCTCGCCTAAAAAAAACGCGGGATCCTCTTCAATCACATCTTTTAACAACAATTGGTCTTCATTATCTATTAAGACTTTACTTAATCCCTCGTTTTTAATATCTTCCATTCCAGGATTTCTTGCCTGGACTGTTGACGCAAGCCACACTTCAGGCAGTTCACCATCTTCCGGATGATCTATCCCCTGCCATTCTTCTATTGCAGCCCCTCCAAAATATGTACGCCGCACCCTGGTGGAAGATAATTTAAGTACCTGTCGCTGTTTATGGGTATTAAAATTTATTAGGTACTTCTCCATCAAACATCCTCCCACTGCATTTATTTTTACCCTTCAAGTTCATTATTCTTTTTCGTTAAGGGTAACGGGATTTATTTGTTAATTTAGCAAACAATGAAACGATTCTTTTAGTAAGATAATAAATCTTCATCCGATAGATGTCAATAAGCTGCTTAATTGCTCTTTTTTTATAAACTCGAGCCCTATGTTTAGAAAAAACAAGGATATACAAAACTTCCTTTGGATATCCCCCTCCCCTTTGCTTTTTATGCGGTTGGCGAACCCCATAGCAAGAGGGGATTCCTTTTTTCTACTCATCGGCATAGCCTTTTGGGAACCCTCGGCTTAGCCGGGGGTTTAAAATACGCAAAAAAATTGACGGCCAAAAGGACCGTCAATTCAATATTTTTTAATGGTCGGGGCGACAGGATTTGAACCTGGCCCGGTACCATATTTTCTAATTAAATTCTCAAATGAATGACCGCATGGATTTAGCTGATCATGTTTACCAAAAAATAGTGGGAAACGTTAAAGTTCTGGAAAATCTTTTCTGGACGTGATTGAAACAATATAAACGCTATAGTCTGTCGCTCCAATATTCCGGATCCCTATGCAAGTGCATAACGGCCACAATGAAGATACTTTCTCCTCGGAATATAAGATCCCATATGGAAACCTGCTGACCAAACATCTGCGGATGTTTCCTTCTAATATTGGCCAAGCCTTTGGAAAAGCCGTGGTTCTCTCAACGGCCAGGTAGACCTCAACTGCAAAGTCATAACCCAAACCCGCTTCTATGTCTTGGAAATAATCAATGGCTTCATCAAATTCTTTTTCTGCTTCTGGATGAAACGAGTATTTCATTTCGAAAACCTACTCCATATTCGCTCAAATACGTCTTCTCCCGGAATAGATTGAACTTCGCCCGAATGTAATTGTTCTAGACGCCTTTTGGCTATCACAGCCCACTTCTTATCAATTTCAGATTCCGGGGGATTCAAGCTCTTTAATAACGAATCGATAACCAGCGCTCGCTGCTCAACCGGCAATGAAATTACCTCAGCAATCAGATCTTTGGTTTTCATATCACTTTTACCTCCGATAAATTTTATACCAGGTCCGCTTCTTTCTCGTTAAAGTCTTGCAGAATAACTGAACCCACTTTACGTTTACAAAGCTTTGTAAAGGTTCCAAAAAGACCTTTTCGCTGGATACAAGTATTTATAAACTTTATCGTGCGGGTTGTTAATATTGCTATTATTGTCTCCGGGCCTTATTTTCAGACATTCATCAGCTTTATTTTAATTTTTAGCTGCTAAGTTTATTATAATGTATTTGGGGGGAGTAAACAATCTTTGCTAAATTCTCATTATAATTTCAAAGCAATAATCCATAGAAATTGAATTTATGAAATTATTATTCTAACGCAAGGAGCGAGTACTCGACCAATTGAAACCGGAATACCTATTCTGAAAGATTTTCACTTTGTATATCCTCTTCATTAAAAGGAAACGAGTGGCACTTCGGAATGAAAATTCATTCCGGTGTGGACGCAGGCAGCGGCTATGTCCACACCATAACGGCAACTTCAGCCAATGCGCACGATATAATCGAGACAGCAAAGCTGGTCCGGAAAGATGACGTTGTGGTTTATGGCGATTCCGGTTATCTTGGGATTGAAAAGCGTGAAGATGTCAAGTCAGACAATAATCTCCGGCAAATAGGCTTTCGCATCAACAAACGGCCTTCTCAAAA
This sequence comes from Bacillota bacterium, assembly GCA_023401925.1. Lineage (GTDB taxonomy): Bacteria > Bacillota > UBA4882 > UBA8346 > UBA8346 > UBA8346. The sequence goes on along the minus strand of JAEXDA010000006.1, from coordinate 26,944 downwards.
CAAGATCACCGCTCATTACAAGGGTACCAATTGGGACAAACAGATTGAAAACCGCAAGTCATCAACACGTTGCAAAGTGGAGCATCCAGTTTTAATCGTTAAGCGACAATTCGGCTATTCTAAAGTATCATATCGTGGAATAGCCAAGAACTTAAACCGGTCCCACTATTTAAACTTTCCAAAAGTTCCAAAATATAAGGCACAACATGGACCGAGGAAGAAGCCCAACGATTTTTAGACGTCGCATTCTACGATAGATTTTATTTTTTGTATTTGCTGGCAATATTTTATTCTAAACGTCAAGGGGAATTAGGGGGTCTACGTAAGCAAGATGTTGATTTAAAAGCCTTAACGGCCTCCATTCGGCAATCAGTCAGAAAATAAGGCTATTCGGCTGAATTTAAAGATACAAAAACCAATGAAAATCGTCAACTTTTAGAACTCGAACCTTGGATGGTTCCCTATTTCGAAAGGGAGTTTAAATAGAGAGCAGCAGAGAAATTAGCTTATGGAAAAGAATATTCCAACAATGATTTGGTTTTTGCATCATACAATGGTAATCCAGTCAAAGAAACAACTTTAAGGAACCATTATAATCAATTAATTGCCCGTGCCGATGTCCCCAAAATGCGCTTTCACGATTTACGACCTGTATAACAATCATGTTAAAGCGTGGTTGGAGCCTAAAACATGCCCAAACTAGAGCGGCACATGCAAGTATTATGACAACCGGCGACATTTATGGACATGTTACACCAGCCATGCAAAGAGATGTTAATGGAGATATGGCTAAGGCACTAATAAATACTAAGAAAAAACCATTTAAGCTGGTTTTTTTCTAATGTAAATTCAGTAATGATACTAATTAGCAAATATTATTCCTTGATTTTATTGGATTTTCCTGCCATGGATACGCAAAGAGATGCGCAAACAAAAAATCCTGAAAGGCTAAGAAGCTTATCAGGATTAACTTTTTTTAATGGTCGAGGCGACAGGATTTGAACCTGTGTCCGTACGATATTTTCTAATATTTTCTAGTCGAATTTATTGAAAAAGTCCTGTTAAATCTCATTTGTTAAATATTTCTAATCGAATTAAATCGAAAAAAATCGAGAGTCTAGAACGGCAATTGAACGGCAAAATAAATTTGATCAAAGCCCTAACCATTCCTTACAAAGTTAGGGCTTTTTTGCTTTCTTAATGAAGCTTTCCAATATTTTTCTTTAAGGTATTAATTTGTTCCATCGGAAGTCCGCTTACTTCCGATATCAATTTTTCATCCATATCCTTCGCAAGCATATTTTGAGCTACCTCAATCTTTCCCGCAATCACCGCATCATCATATGCCTTTTTCAATGTCTCCGATAAATTGGATACCATTTTCCGCGCCTCCTTTGGGTTACTTTCATCTTGTCTCCGACGCTTTTTTTCCCGAACTTCTTCTTCATGGTGTACTTTTAATACGTAAGTAGGATGTTGCGTATTGGGATAGATTCTATTTGCTTTACCTCTCGGGGATTTTCTACAGTAAACGCCAGGGAGAGCTGCGAGGAATTCCGGACATCAAAGCACTCATCTGTTTTATTCTATTTCAGCTTATCAGCCATCCATAATCCTGTCTGCAATCAACGATATAGTCAACATACACCGTTTGATCCTTAATCTGATATAAAATCAGATACCACTTTTCGACGAACATCTTATGATATTTGTTGGGCGGGATAAATTCGGCCTCCAAAAACGGAAAACGCTCCGGCATTTGATGAAGGGAGCGAATAGCGTCCATTAATTCATTTTTTACTTTGCGGGCGGCGGAAGGGCCTTTTTGAGCCATAAACTGGACATGACCCGCCAACATCCTGCGGGAACGATCAGAGACAATGAGCTTATATTGAAGTATCTTTTCCATGCTCCACCCCGTCAATAATACTCTCCAGGTACTGGTCCAATTCTTCCGGCGTACATCCTATACGACCCGCCACGCGGTCTTCCTCAACAGCCAACAATTCTTCCCTTAACTTCAACATTTTTTCGCGGCGAGAAAACGACTCTATATCCATGACCACCAGATCACCCTCCCCGTTTTTGGTAAGATACACAGGTTCTCCGGTGGACTTGCATAAAGCCGCAATTTCGTTATAATTCTGCCGGATATTTGCCGACGGTTTAATTTGCATGGTATCAGCTCCTCATAGTAAAATTCTAACCATATTATAATTCTTACGTGCTATGAAATCAATCGATGAAAAACCTCTTTCGATTAATCCAACATATTCCTGAATTGTTCTACTATATTTTTGTCCGCCTTTTTATCGGCCGGAATTGGTTGAACTTCGTCTGAATGTAATTGCTCAAATCGCATTTTGACAATCACAACCCGTCGTTCAGATCACCTGCAGGCAACATTCGGATCGTCCTGACAGGAAGCGTCAAGCATTCTCTCTTTTCCCCACTCATTGATGATCTCCAGAGCAGGCAACAGATGTTTACAGCTCTCGGTCAGTGAATATTCCACATGGGGAGGAATTTGGCACAGCTCCATGCGCTTTACCAGGCCGTTCTCCTCAAGCCCATGCAGCGCCCTTGTCAACATGATATTGGTGATGCCGTCCAAATGCCGCTTGAGCTCGTTATATCGCATACTCTCCTGCGCGGAAAGCTCCCAGATGATCGGCAGTCGCCATTTTCCGCCAATGATCTCCAGCGCATGTGTCACCGCACACTTTTTTGCATGGATTGTTTTCGCCTTTTTACATTCGTTTGGCATGATCTCTCCTGATTTAAGGCACAAAAATGTGCGTACTTGTATGTTTGTTCCCTGATTAATATACTAAGTATAAACAGTTATGCAAAATTTGTAAAGGTTAAATGATGCCGACTGTATCACAGAATGGGGGCGTTTGTATGCAATTCATCAACCTCGCACAAGAGCGGTATTCCGTGCGCAAATTCAGCGGCCAACCGGTGGAAAAAGAAAAACTTGACCTTGTGCTTGAGGCCGGCCGGCTCGCTCCGACCGCCGCGAACTTTCAGTCGCAGCGTATCCTGGTGATTGAAAGCGCCGAATCCCTGGAAAAATTGAAGAAGTGCACACCTTGTCATTTTAATGCCCCGTTGGCACTGCTCGTCTGCTTTGACAGCTCCTCAAGCACCAAGCGCGATTATGACAACTACGATGCAGGCGACGCCGACGCCTGCATCGTTGCAACACATATGTTGCTTGAGATCGCCGAGCTTGGACTTGGGAGCACCTGGGTGGCGCATTTTGACCCTGCCGCGATCAAAAAAGAATTTTCCATACCGGAACAAATTATACCGGTCACTCTGCTGCCCATGGGCTATCCGGCAAAGGATGCGGCGCCCAATGAGCAGATGCATGATCATAGGAAGCCAATCGGGGAAACCGTGTTCTATAATCATTTCTGACGACAGGAGGGGTACATATGACAAAGTTGCGGGACCCCATTACGATCCGGGGCAATACGATTAAAAACAGAATCGTCATGGAACCGATGTATACCTTTTCGTTTCATGGAGACAACGGCGCCTTTTACGGTAGCCAGCATTTAGCGCATTATACGGCGCGGGCCAATGGCGGAGCGGGGCTGATCTTCATTCAGGCCACCGCCGTTTTCGGGGCCGCAGCTTCCGCGGAAAAGTGGTCGAAGGAGAATACCCGTGTATTGCGGCAAATTGCGGATGGCTGCCATTCCTGGGGAGTGGTCGTCATGATGCAGCTCGCCTGCGGGGATATGGATATCAATGAGCTGACGCTTTCGGATATCCACACAATGCAGGAGGATATGACGCAGGCGGCCGTCACCGCCTGTAAGCTTGGTTTCGACGGCGCCGAATTCCATTTTGCGCACGGCTTTACCCTGTGCAAATTTCTTGACGCTTCCTATAACCGGCGCACCGACGCATATAAAGGAGACGTGGAACACCGTGCGGGAATCCTCACGGAGATCCTGCCGAAAATCCGGGAGAACACGCACGAAAAGTTCATCCTGGGTGTACGCATGGGTGAATATCAGCCTGAAAGCAGCGACGGCATCGCGGCTGCAAAGCTCTTTGAAAAAGCCGGCATCGATCTTCTCAATATATCCTTCGGAATGAAGCCGCCCACACAACCGGTTCCGGCGGGGTTCTCTTGCAGTCCTATGACATATAGTGGCTGCAGGGTTAGAAAAGAAGTGCATATACCGGTGATCGCCGTCAATGAGATACGGACGGAAGAACAAGCCCGTTATTTAATCGAGAACAACTATGTGGAATTTGCTGGCATCGGCAAAGGCATGCTGGCCGATCCCCAGTTTGCCAATCATGTATTGAGCGGTGAGCCAGTCAACCCGTGCCGCAGCTGTAAAAACTGCTGCTGGTTCACCGACCATACCAAGTGCCCCGCGGGGAAGACTTTTTCCGGGCAAGGATAAATCTTTCCTCAGCGACCGCGCTGGACGAATACAATTCGGCTTACCAGATGACCGCAGCATTTGGAAGAACTCTTTAACCGGCGAAGCATTCGGTACAGGGCTGAGAAAGTCCATTATGAGAAATATTAAAATATAAAGGAGCCGTTGATATGATCAAAATCGTTGCAAAGCAGACTGTTAAGCAGGACAAAATCGATAGTTTCATCTCTATCGCAAAGACGCTAGTAGAGGAGACTAACAGATCAGACGCGGGATGCATAAGTTACGGCCTGTTTCAGGATTCAAAAGATCCCACGACACTGACCTTCATCGAGGAATGGGAAAACCAGGACGCACTCGACAAGCATATGGCAGCCAAGCATTTCACTCAAATATTCCCACAGCTTAGGGAGCTTTGCGAAAAGCCGGTAGAAATCAATGCCTATAAAAAAGTGGAATGAGAATCGGGTAGGCCGTCAGAAATTATCCGCGCCTGCGGACGAAGGATACACGGGCCACTCCTAACGCATTGCTGAACTCCTTTGACTTAAAAGGCCTATCGCCTGCCGTAGTGAAGCCGTTTGCTGTCGATTGCAAAGAAACAAGGTCTTTACCATCTTCATAGCCAGCTTTTTATCAATCTGAACGCAGTCCTCCATGGTAATCGCTTCATCTGTATCGACACGTTCAAATGGAATATACAGGTCTTGTAACGCACGGTATGTTTTTTCTTGTAGTACCGTCTTAAACCCGGACGGTGCTGTTGTATAATATCACTTACAAAAAACATTGTTCATTTTCCTCTCGCTTGAAAAATTTATGTTTTTAGCGTATCGCGCTCTCGTTGATTAAAAAGCGGATATATTGAAGAAGAACGTTTCCTTATGATGAAACGTTCTTCTTTATCTTTAATGCGCCAGTTTCACCTATCCAAATGGAACCTAGCAACAAGGCGGCTCCAATAAGCTGTAGCAAGGTCATTTTCTCCCTTACTACCAAAGCTGAAATCAATAGCGATGTAAGAGGGTCGACATAGCTTAACACGGCGATACTTTGGGTCTTTAGTCCTTTCATTCCGGCAAAAAACAGATAAAATCCAACTCCTCCGTGAAAGACACCCAGCAGAAACATCAATAGGACCGCTTTAATCGTGAGAGAAGAAAAAGCGAAGCCATTCGTGAACAATACAAACGGGAACAACAACATAACCGACAAACCAAGTTGCAGAAGCGTATTTGTCAGCTTATCCAGCCCCCGAATAAACTTATTGGTTAGTGTCAAAATGGCATAGAAACTCGCCGCAATCAGTCCACAGCCGATGCCAAGCAAATGATTCCCGGTTGATTCCAGCGTGCTATTTTGCAATATAAGGAATAACCCCAACAAAGCAACACCGATACATATCGCCTTTTTAAGCGACAGCTTTTCTTTCAAGACCAAAGGTGAGAGCATAATAACCAGAATCGGCGCAAAGTAATAGCTCAGTGCGGCATTGGCAATTGTTGTTTCCTTGTAAGCCTGAAACAGAAAAATCCAGTTTCCGCTTAACGCAATGCCTGCTATCAACAGAGCGGCGGCATTTTTCTTCACAATGCCCCACGACACCTTCTGCTTCCTGCATATGAAAACGCTCAGCAAAAATATGACTCCGATCAAACTCAAGAATAACGCTATCTTACTGGAAGGCATGTTAATATATTTTGCAAATACTCCAACTGCGCCGAAAATGATCATCGACAGCAGAAAATATAGTTTTTCCTTCATAATATGTTCCTGCTTTCTACAGATAGAAACCGATGTAGTTTCACTTGATTTGACAACATATATAGGGTATCATAGACTTTTGGATAACAAAAGCGAATGTTTATCATAATTAATATGACGAAACCGGATAACAAAGAGGCGAACGTGATATGGATATGAACATCCAAAAATATATGGCTTTTGCCAAAACCGTCGAATATGGCAGCTTTACAAAGGCGGCAGAAGTATTGAACTATTCCCAATCCGGCATCAGCCGTATGATTAACGATTTGGAAAAGGAATGGCGCGTGTCTCTTCTTGAGCGTGGACGCTCCGGTGTGCGCCTTACTTCCGACGGATTAAAGCTGCTGCCGTTGGCTCAAAGCGTATGTAACGAATATCATAAATTGCAGGCGCAGGTAGACGAACTGAACGGCTTGCAATCGGGGCTGATTCGAATCGGTACCTTTTCCAGCGTAGCAACGCATTGGCTTCCGAATATCATCAAGGAGTTTCAAAAGGACTACCCTAATATTGATTATGAGCTTTTGTTGGGCGACTACACGGAAATAGAAAGCTGGATTTTAGAGGGGCGCGTGGATTGCGGCTTTCTTCGACTTCCCACCCTCCCGGAGTTTGAAACAATTTTTTTGGAACAGGATAAGCTGCTGGTGGTTTTGCCGGAAACTCACCCTCTTGCTGATTGCGCATATTTCCCAATCAAAGCATTATGTGATTACCCTTTTATGCTGTTGGAAAAGGGGGCAAAAGCAGAGGTTTCAGAGATATTCGAACGGTGCAACCTCTCTCCCAAAATTCATTTTACAACATGGGACGACTATGCCATCATGTCTATGGTGGAAAGCGGTTTGGGCATTAGTATATTGCCGCAGCTTATTTTACGGCGCATTCCGTATCGCATTGTGGCAAAGGAGTTGGAAGTACCGGCTTACCGAAAAATTGGATTGGCATTGCGGGATAAGAAGAGTATGTCACTTGCAGTCAAGCGATTTTTAGATTATATAGAGTATAGATAGCCTGATTAAATACCCCGTGGGTATATTTCTCATAAACCCAATAATGACGCAGTTTTGCAAAAAGGATACCAAAAAAGAAAAATGGCGGCCAAAAAGGCCGTCATTTCAATACTTTTTAATGGTCGGAGCGACAGGATTTGAACCTATGGCCGCACGATATTTTCTAGTCGAAACCGTCGAAAAATCCCTGTTAAAACCGATATGTTAATTTTTTCTAATCGAATCAAATCGATAAAAATCGGGAATACAGAACGGCAAAATAAAGTTGTTCAATTACATGTACATGGTTCCCAAAAGATACCCAATTCTATTTTACCCTAATAGCAATTTTCCGGTTCTACCGGTATTTCTAGGAACTTTAAATCTGCTGAAATCAAGAGGGTTTCATTGCATCAAAACTGAGGTCTTAATATGGTAAAGGCGAACCGTACCTAACTTATCCACGTCCGTGAAAAGAAAGTCACTTTATAAATAACTAGAATATAGTTCGCCCTTGTTTAATACCCTATTTAAGGAACTGTCCAATTTTCGAATCCGTACCCCAATCTACTGGCGTTTAAGCTGATTGAAGTTAACCGGATCGATATCCCGGCAATTTTAAGACGCTTTCGATTTTCTTAATCCTGTAAAATCGGATACCGGAGCTTTCCGGTTGCCTGTAGAATCCTTGCTTCCAAGGATGGTGCCGGGGTCGATCGCTAATTTTAAAAGAGCGGCTGCAATGTCAAGGGTCGTAAGGCAGTTTCCCTGTTCATTGGGGAATGCAGCCTCCTCGATCCATTTTTCAATTTGGCCGGTATGCTTGGTCAGTCGGCCTTCGGTAATCGCGGTTTTGATGCCGTCATAAATTTTATTGAGCCGGTTTTCTTCAATATCAAGCATGGTAGGCGGTTTTAGGAACATGATCTTGGAGTTAATATAGCGCTCAAGCCCCTTCAGTTTGGATAATTCCCGTCCAAATACAAAGGTATAGGACTTACCAGTTTTACCAGCCCTGCCGGTTCTGCCGATCCGGTGCACATAATATTCTTCATCGCTGGGCAGGTCATAATTAAAAACTGCTTCGATATTATCGACATCAATGCCCCGGGCAGCCACATCCGTGGCGATTAACACCTCAATGGTCCCTTCCCGGAACTTGGACATCACCTGATCCCGCTGGGCTTGCCGCATATCGCCATGAAGTGCTTCGGCCAGATAACCCAGGGACTGAAGTTTTAAAGCGATTTCATCAACCCGTTTCTTGGTGTTGCAAAACACTAAAGATAATTTTATCTGTTTGGCGTCGATAAGCCGAGTCAGCACATCCATTTTCGCGTAGTCCCTAACCTCCAGATAATACTGTTCAATCCTGGGCACCGTGAGCTCTTTATGGGCCGGTTGGATGAATACCGGATCCTTTTGATACTTGGCGGTCAGCTCAAAAATCGCCTTGGGCATGGTGGCAGAGAAAAAAATAGTCTGCCGGCCAGCCGGAATTTGTTCCAAAATAATATCGATGTCTTCGCGAAAACCCATATTCAACATCTCATCGGCTTCATCAAGCACGATCATTTTTAAATTGGATAATTTCAGCGTCTTGCGCCGCAAATGGTCCATTACCCGCCCCGGGGTTCCGATAATAATCTGCGGGTTCCTCTGAAGAGCCCTCAGTTGACGGTCAATAGGTTGGCCACCGTAAATCGACAAAATTTGTATTCCCTTTTTATATTTGGCTACATTTTTAAGTTCTTCGGCGGTTTGGATGGCCAGTTCCCGGGTCGGGCAAAGAATCAGCGCCTGAATAAATCCCAGCCGGGGATCTGTTTTTTCGATGACCGGTATCCCGAAGGCACAGGTCTTACCAGTGCCAGTCTGCGCTTGACCGGTAACATCCTTTCCGGAAAATATAGGTGGAATCGCCTGGGACTGGATCGGGGTCGCTTCTTCAAAGCCCATCTCCGAGACAGCTTTAAGCACTTCCTTCGACAGATTCAACTGGCTAAAAATCAAATTGTTCATTAAATAAAAATCCTCCTCAAGATTAAATTGCTCTGCAGGGAAAGGCGGACTCAAATTTCCCCATCATAAAGCAATTCATGAGAAGGATAAACAGTCTAAAGACACTAAGCCTGAAAAGCATTGTAAAAAACTGTTAATTATAACAGCGCACTTATTATACCGCAATATGAGAACAATGTAAAGAAATTTTTTCCGCTTATGATCCCCACATCACTTTAATAAGCCAATAACAAATCATTAACCATCAGTTATAGTAGAGTTATTTAAAATGATGATATAATGGAACCAACAACCGGGAATGCAATCAATAACAACAATAAATATTATAACAAATTATCATGAAGAAAATGCATACGGAAAACTATAACAGTCCCATTGAAATGGAAATCGTTAAACCCTTAAGATGTTATTATATTGACTGGTTAAGAGTTCTAACAGTGGTAATGCTTTTTCTTTTTCATAACGCCCCTTTATTTGATTCAATATATTGGCACATCAAAAATAAACAACATAGTTTTGTAGCGACTGCCTTTGTGGTATTTGTTCATTTTTGGAGCATGCCGTTATTATTTTTACTTGCCGGGGCCAGTACCTGGTTTGCCCGCAGCTATAAAAAAGGAACTGTATACTCAAAGAGCGCTTCAAACGGCTGGCGATACCATTTGTATTCGGCATCTTAGTCCTCGTTCCGCCGCAAATTTACGTCGAAGGAATAAGTCAATCGCGATTCCAAGGTTCTTTTTTTTATAACTACCCTCATCTTTTTGCCAAAGATCCCATAAATTTCAATCCGCTGGTGTTCAGTAACTACGGGCATCACTTATGGTTTCTGGCCTTTTTGTTTCTCTTTTCATTGATAGATTTACCGCTATCCTTATTTCTACGAAGAAAAAACGGCTTGTGGTTCATTTCCCGGCTCGCTGCCTTCCTGGAAAAGAAGAGCAACCTTTTATGGTCAGTTGTTCCGGTGGCGCTGATTCAGATTTCATTACGGATTAAGTATCCCGCCTATTGCAGTTGGATTGACTTTTGCTTTTGGTTTGTCTTTTTTATTTACGGTTACTTGATCATGGCCGATCAACGGTTGCCGAAGGCAATTTTGAAACATGGCAGCGCCGGACTTATGATCGGCATCGGATGTGTAGCAATGATCGGCTATCTTTACGGAGCGGGGTTCCTGACCAATCAATTTGTTCAACCGAAATTTTCATCGGGTTATGTCTTTTTTATGTTTGTGCATGCCTTGGCGGCATGTGCCTGGGTCGTTTGTATTTTAAATTTGGGCATCCGGTTTTTTAATTTTAAAAGCCGGTTTTTACAGTACGCCCAGCAAGCGGTTTTGCCTTTTTATATGTTGCATCCAACCGTAATCCTGTTGATCGGATTTTATGGGGTACATTGGAATCTGCCGATTATCGTAAAATTTTCCTTGATTACCATCAGTTCATTCGTTGTAATTATGGCGATATACGAATTGATTCGACGCTTCAATTTCATCCGAATTTGCTTCGGGCTAAGAATTCTAAAAAATACAGATAGAAAGAATGAACGTAAGAAAGTAACCGCTCATCTTATTTAAGTTCGGTGGAAATAGCTTTATGAGTTCCAGATCCTCATAATCAAGGTTACTTAAAAAGCGGATGGTGCTAATATGACCAAAGCTTTAAAAATAAAGACCTTTTACTGAGGTCCTTTATTTTTGATCAATGATTATCCCTTTACGGGTAACAGTATTATCATTAATATACTATTAGGAGTATTGGTACCATATCTTTAAACCCAATAACAATGCGGTTTTGAAAAAAGATTCCAAAAAAACAAAATTTAACGGTCACGAACCCCGCCAAATCAATGTTTTTTGATAGTGCGCCCGACAGGAATCAAACCTGGTGGCAGAGGATATTTTCTAATATTTTGTAGGCGAAATTATCGAAAAAGTCCTGCTAAAATTAATATGTAAATTTTTTCTAATCGAATCAAATCGAACAAAATCGAGAATCTAGAACGTCAATTGAACGTCAAAATAGATTTGTTTAATAAGGATACGGTATGACGCTAGTATCCCCTAGTATCGATAGCTGTCTTGGAAAATCAAATTTTTCTTAATCGATCAACGAAGCAAATCTTCCCAATGGATATTGGCAGATAAAATATCGATATAGCCTTGCAGGCCCTGCCGATCCCTTTCGTCGAATCTGGCTTTAACGGGGCTGTCGATATCCAAGACGCCAATCAATTGATCATCCTTGATTATCGGTATGACAATTTCTGATGCGGAAGCCTTATCACAAGCGATGTGTCCCGGAAACTGATGTACATCCTGTACCACGATAGATTCTCTATTTTGAGCGGCCATGCCGCAAACTCCTTTCCCTAAAGGGATTCTAATGCAGGCCGGTTTCCCCTGAAACGGTCCGAGAATCAATTGATTCTCTTTAAAAAGGTAAAAACCTGCCCAATTAATCTCTTTCATACTATTGAACAAAAGTGCCGCACTATTGGCTAAATTGGCTAAAGCGTCGGTTTCGTCTTGGATAAAACCCTGTAAGGACTGATATAAGGTTTGATAATTTTCATCTTTAGCAGTCATTGGAATTCTCCTTAACCATTTCTATTTTTTCTTCCCATCAATATCGCTATGATTTTTAATTTACTCTTATCTTCAGAACCGCTATCTCAACGTGTCTTGTATCGATGATTCGGATAAATTTAGACAGTCTAAATGGGGTTTACAGAAAAAGTATCGCGACAATCAACATACATCCAGCAAAAGAGTTGGATCGATTCGAACACTTCAAAACAGCACATTGAAAATTTGAGACTAAAGAACCCGGAGCTCATATTCCGGGTTCATCACCAAAAGATGGAAGCACAATCACGGTTCTGGCTTTCCCTTATTCACGGACATTATTAGGTTTAGAGTTATTAGCTTTACCGTTTCTCCACTCGTAGGCATCCCATAAATAACTCACAAGTGTAATACTACTGCCAACCGCCAACTTTGCGTGACGAACTGTTAATCCTTTATAACTTGCACTTTTGCCGTGGCCGCTACCATATGCATTTCTGAGTTCAGCAATGTTTCCCGCTATCCCAGAGAGGTTACCCAAGATAGCCTTTACAATCTTACCTTCATCAGCATCTCCACCGATATTATCTGTCGAAATTTCAAGGAGTTTCATTGTTTCTTTCACTAATTGGCCTACACTCCACTCCTTGTCAATGTTGCTGCCACTCTCTTCAAGTATAGTCTTGCAACAACTTTCAATGAATTCTTTAGACTTGCCTATAGCTTCGGTTGGATTATCGCTTTGCATTTTTAACATGATTTCAATTTGAGCAGAGATATAATCGCTTGAAAACTTTTCCTTTAATAACTCACCAGCACTTGTAAATGGTGTTAAGTTCAGTTTTATTCTATCCATAACTGCTCTGCATTTCTTATAATGAGCCTGATACTCTTTCTTTGAACCACCCCAATAAGTATCTTCTTTTTTTTCATCAAATTCTATTTCAGATTGAAAGTGTGACTCATAGTATTCAAGTAAATCACCAAGTAGTTTTATTACATCGCTTTCGCTGGCGCTATTTACATAAGTTGTCAATGATTTACCTTTTGACAATTTATAGTGTTGGCACAGAGCAAGGCCGATACTATTTTGTGTAAAAACATCAAACTCATCAGTGGAGAAGTTGAGTACATAACCGCCACGATTAAATAAACTGAGGAAAGCCCCCTTTTCGATACTTGTGATTTTAGCCATTTACTCGATATCACTCCTAGTATAATCGTATCCTCATAAAAAACTGGCTATTTTTCTCATATTGGCTGGGAACAAACTTGATGATAAGTATAAAGATCAGTTTTTCTCTTATCTATTCATGTTTATCATCTGTATCTTCTTTAGCTCCAAACCCAAACAACTTGAACGCCTTTCCGGAAATAGAAACTTGATTATATGTCCCTTCTTTGAGTCCCTCAATAATGTTCACGAGTTCTTTACTATTGAGTGTGATAGCAACGATTACTTGGCAATCATTCCCTAATGTAACCACTGAATCAATAAAACTTTTCATGTCCGCAGGAATAATACTCTGCTGAGCAGGCTCATCAAGGATCAGTATATTAGGATGATTACCCCCTTTAGCGATAGAAACCTGCAAAAGAGCCATTGTAAATGCCCAAATAACTCTCACCCCATCACTTGCAGAGGAGTCAAATTTCATATCAAAGCCATCGATAGTCGGAAGAAAAGACTCTTCAGAAATCTGGATTCCATTAAAATTTGAAAGACTACTATAATGATAATTTTGCAAATTCTGTATAAAGCACTTTTTAAGCAGAGCAATTTTTTCTACATCTAAATCCGAGAAACTTTTTGAAGGCAGCTTATTCTTTCTATTAAGGTAATCATTCCACTGCGATGTCAAATCTTTCAATTTCTCAATTTGCGAAGAGGCTGAATCGCTCAAATGCGATAAACTCTCAATTCGACGACTAATTTCGATGCGTTTAAGCAATATAGCTTCCGATGCCTCAGTTTCTATCGTCGTAAACAAATCCGTTCTTAAGCTTTGCGCCAATAGCCTTAGTGTCATAAGCCGTGCTTCAATTGCGCCTTTCTGCTGCTGCAATACTTCTTTATTATTTTTGTGACTTGAAAGAGAGAACTCAAGCATAGACTTTTGCTCTTTCAAATGTCGAATATTCTCCTCAATATTCATAAAAAGGTTATCGCTTTCCGTCAAAAGCAAATTATCATGAATTAGCTGCCTGCAGACAGGACAAGTATCGGCTGAAAATTCTCCTGTGGCTTCTGAACCGAATTTCTGCAACCTTGCAGCATCATTGTTATTCCGAATATCAGAATTGATTATCTCCAAATCCTTAGTCAGACGCCTAATGGTCTCATTCTCACGAGCAAATTGCGTGGCAAAACCCCTTAAATCTAACTCTAAAGATATTATTGTACTTTCGGTTTCTGATAGTTCATTGTTCAATGCCTCAAAATTATCTGAAACACGAGGCTTTAATTGCTTTAAGGAGTTAAATTCCTCCTGAAGGCGGGTAATCACTCCATCTATGGTACTTCCATCAGAACTGGTAAAATAAATTTGACTGAAATCCCTTTCAGCTAAAACTCGAGGCCGAGTTGGTAGATTTCTAGCTTCGCATGACTCTCGCAGTGCGATCCGTTGTATTTCCGCAATGACTTGTTCCCACTCGCACTCAATATTTGCCTTTATGGTTTTCAAACGCTCACGTTCTTTTTCGTTCTTCAATGTGTCAAGGCCAAGCAAAAATTCTATTACTCTTTTTTTAGATTCTCTTATCCCAAAAATAGGCATTCCTGAAAATATATCTGACCAACCATGTTTTTGTTCGATAAACATACTTGCGAAGATAACCTGAAGATATAATTTTCGTTCACTTTCATCAGATGCCCGCACTTCAGGCAATTCTAGGTGCAGAAACTCCTCTAAATATGTATGAAATCCTTTTTTACTTGTAGCAGAATTCTGAGCATTAACAAACATATCCTCCGATTGCGTCTTAGGATCAGCAATCGAAGCGTAATTTCCATGATAAACGGTTATAAGTCTATTATCTCGATTTTGCGCCACTGCGCTTCGAAAAACAGTAATAGTTTCGTTTCCATTTGTAATCTCTAAATATGCTCCAGACTCGGTAACAACCCATGTCTTACCGTTGTCATCAATGTTCGATTTAAAGGCAGACGTTAAGACTTTGCTTCCAACGCCGCCTACCCCTCCGATGATCTGCTCAAATCCAAGGCAATAGTATATCGCAGCCAAAATAGAACTTTTCCCACATGTGTTGTCCGGGCTTGAAACAAAGTTCAAACCGCTATGAAAGGGTGAATCAATACCGTAAACGCCATTCACTGTATTAATTTCGACGCAAAGCCTATTAATCTTCAGCATTTTTATCCCCCCAGATCTCACTCAACTCTTTGATCTTACTTTCAGTCAGTTTCTTTGATAGTTCCGACAAATCCAATATTTCAGAAACCATAAGATCACCTGCAAATTTTATTTGATCGGCGAAATTTCGTCCTCGGTCAGTAAGCTTAAAACTACCTGATTTCTGTTGTGTTACAAACCCGTATGCGATAGCAAAAGTTAGTGCCTTATTAACTGCCGGGTCAAATCTCACAATCGGTGGGTTCGTTAATTCATTTTTCGCAAACTTTAAGAGTTTGTCCATGCTTTCTCGCGTATACAATGCAAATGATATCATGTGAAGTTTAATTAAGGAACAGCTGTCCTGCCAACCGCAAATTCGCATTATCAAACAAAGCTGAGACACCTTATAGCTGATACGATAGTTATAAGGTACCGCATCTGGCTTTGCATCAAAAACAATATCTCCTCGTAGTAAAGGGTTATCTGGCATCACTTTACACGCTCCTGAATTCCATTGAACAATCAGCTAACCAACTTGCGACCAAATCTTGCTTAAGTTCACCTATGGATGTTTGCGTCAATACTCTTGAAAAATCGCTTTCAAGCTTGGATTTAAATTCGTTTAGAATATCATCGAAGAGGTTTTGATTTAATGCCCTGTTGGTATGCATTCTAGTCTTTATTCTTACTTCATTCTTGTAACTTTGTTCGAGCTTATATATATCTTCATAGAAATCAGGAGCGTTGAGATGGAGAGAATTCATGATTTCTAAACCACTTATGTAAAATTCAATATACATGTTAATGACCAGATTTAAATCATCATTTTTATCATCATCAACATGCATGACAGCTTTTATCTTACGACGGATATTCGCGACTTTTTCCGAATCGCATTGTGACCAATCTGGTGTTCCAGTGTGTTGAATGGCTAGATTCAACCTTATGTCCGTAAGATTGGTGCGAACGATTCGGCTTATTTCGGGAGTAAAGTCCTCTGCTGTCTTGATTATGATTTTAAAGTCTTCACGGATATATTCGAATGCATCTGGTCTGTTTGCTTTTTCTGCTATAACTTCGCTTCGTTTCGTCTCCGCATGCTCAATAATCCTGGAGTCTTTATATTCAGGAACAACAAAATGCCACTCCATAATAGGTGGCACCCCTAATCTTCGTAGTCTAGTCGCATAATCAGATGAGATTAGCTTTTTAATATCATCGGTCATTTTATCACGTTGATGCTCATACAAATCATTGTCCGAGTATTCTCGTTCAGGGCAGTAACACTGATGGACAATACCATTCATGGTAAATCCCTCAATACCAGCATCTCCACCTTGCACAGCAGGAATCGCAGTATAATGCTCGTCTTGGTACTTCATTCGATAACATTGGACGCACAATTCTTCCCACGCGTTGCCTGTCATATATCCCTCAATAAAGCGCATAATGCTCAACCGCGATCCCCCCCTAGTAGTCTTAACGATATTGAGTTTGTAGTATCTGGACATCTTGTCACTGCGGAGATATCCGCGAAGAATTCAACATGATCCTCCGTATAATAGACTTTGATAAGCTGAAACATCAGATAAACCTTGGTCACTGTGACCTCCCTTTGCAGGAGATACATCTTATCGCCTATGCTCGGAAGGTCTTGAACGGTCACGTTAATTCTCCTCTCAATTATCAGTTTCCATTACCATCATATTCTGATTAACGCCTTATTTATTGTCTGGAGGTTTAATCAATACTTTTTATACTTCTACCGCCTTAAACAACTCCTCCGTTTTCACCACAATGCGCTTTTATGTTGATGCTCTTTCTTTCCTTTGAAGTTTCAATTCATTTGCTGAATCTGATATTATTCAATAAATTCCATTACAGAAAAAATTCAATAAATAAACAAAATACCCTTCCAAAATCCCGCGAAGTATCTCTATCTTTTCAATTTAAGATTTTTTCAAATTTCACCCTCTGAACCTTCAAAATGGAAACAAAAAAGCCCGCCTTTTAGCGAGCATTTGTTTTCTTTACATTTACTCAAATTGGAATTTTGAATATCAATCTTCGAATACCTCTCCACGTTAGTATGAGTGCGATGTTATGCGCCGTTCTAGCCCTTCCTTTTCCACTTATACGCTTCATCCATCGTGTAAAGGCATTCCCGCAGCTCTCAATTCTCGCTCAAGTTCATATTCCCATCTGGAGTCTTCATCCATCTTGATATACACAATCCCATCAAAATCTGATGGAGTCTCCAGTCCAGGAGCTACCAATGCGCATACACGAGACTGCCCTAAATGGGCAAGAAAGTAACCCAATTCAAGAATCACATTCTGTCGAGCCCTAGGAGCTATTTCAGATGAGGAAAGTCACAAGCTCCGCTTCATCAATAAATTTTGTAAGCAAGTGCCTCCCCATGCTCGGCTGCTCATGAAGAACAACAGGTTCCAGTTCGACTCGCCTTAGAAAGCTTGCGACTTTATTTTAAGCCTTATTATCCCGGCCATGTACGATAAACACTCTATTGGGTGATCGTGTTTTCGCCTTTCGCGCAATTGCCTCATCGTGGCGTTCCGAATGCTCACCTTCTATCTTACTGGCATTTTCGGTTCCTTGAGCGGCCCTGACAAAGAAAGCAGAAAGCATAGAATTATCCGCAGTCTTAGCACTAGGGTTGTCCAAAACAAACTTAAGTAAAGCGTTCACACGATCACGACTGCTCCCAATCTCTCGCCCTATTCTTAGGCTAGAGACACCAGCCTCCAAAATAAAATCATCAATCGCCGTTTGTCCCCAAGAACTCATAGCATTACGAGCCTCAAATAGTACTGATCGCTCCGGTGACGGCAAGGGCAAATTATGGAAGCCGTTCTCCGTTTTTGGAGCCAAAGAAATGCCTACTTCATTAAGAACCTCAAGTAAATTACGTTCCTTAACAGCCCAATGGCTCCTACTGAACTCAAATTGTTCAATGTCAAGTCGGTCGCGAATTCTCCACAGATTATCATTCTTAATTATAGGCTCAGTCCAAACTCGTGAAATTTTAAGAATTAGATCAAAATTTCTAACTTGAATGTCTAGGATCTGCGCTACATATGCGCATTCTTCTCCGCGTCCTTCCTCCATCACTAAAGACGGCCAGGACTTAATCGAAGTGATTGCCTCATTTGATAGCCAATTTAATTGAGCCTTAATATCATCACTTGTGTATTCAAGAAACCTCGCACATCCAATTTCAAGAATATCTTCACACCAGTGTTCATCAAGCGCACCCCATACAATGAGGTTATACATGTTAAATACCCCCAACGTTCCAATGGCTTTTCGTAATGCCGTATAACTCTTAGTGTTGTATTCGAATTTGTACATAAATAAGCATTATTCGTTTATGAAAAAAATAATTTATCATGACTGATGGTAATCTTTAAGAAATTCAATGTTCTGGCATGTTTTTCCTTTAAGTTTTGTTGTTAAGTTTGGGTTTTGTATCCTGCAAGTCGATGATGTTGTCATCACGAAATCTTCGCTAAATGGGATTATATTGACATTCAACGTCTCTCAATTATGATTTCGTCGCCACTCCATGCATTAAGAGGGGTTATATACGAGAATTCATCCGTTTTTTAATTACCCAGTAATTTTGTGAAAATCAAGATATGGCGCTAATGCCTCTTCCAATTTAGGAATGATATCCATTAGCCATTTTAAAGCATCCTGCATTTCTTGATTTTGTTTCATGAAAACATCAGGAGCATCAACTAATTCTTTTCCGTGTTCTTTAAAACCGATTATCTTGAATGCCTTTGAATGCATTTCATTGAGCATTTCATATATACCGGAATTCTTTTTAAATAAGAATTGTGATTCCCTACAGGCTTTTATAAAATTCTTATGTACCAAATCGTTTTCAGAAGATTTCGCCACATCATAGCCAAGCAAAATCTGATAAAAATCTATTGTTCTGGTATATATTTCAAATCTTTTATTATATAAATCCAGACGCAATTTATTTTTATTGATTCTAAACTGCCAATATCCTATTAATGCAACCCCAGCCGTTATACAAGCAGGAATAATCGCTATTAAATAATCAAACAAGTCTTTTCGGGGTAGAGAGTAATTCATATACATACCTCCTTATTCAATTGCGTTGAACCGTTTACGAAAATGGACCATCAACAACGGATCAAACGACGCAATTTTTTGAAACGTGGGTAATCCGATAAAATATTGCAAATACGGGTTTTCCTTGATTTGTTCCACCAGTTCTTCATCGAAAAATCCCAAGCGTTCTTGGATAATTAGCGCTCCCAATGCCATCCGGACCGGTTTGGCGATGCGTCCAAAACGAGAGCTAGCAAATCTGAAAACATATCGTTCTTCAAACTGTTCCCATGGAATGAGTTCGGCTAAAATCACCCACCGGTTGGTCTGGTCAAACTCTCCGTCAAAGGCCATGAAGAAATCGAAGGACAGTTGGTTTGTTTTTTCGGTAGATTTTAGGCTCCAAATGCAAGGCTTTTACTGACTTATTCGCTTTTTTCTTGCATTTGCTCTGCCCATTTTTAATGGTTTCTCTCAGTATTCTCAAAGATTTGAGAGGCTTTTCAGTAGCTCCTAAATAATTATCAGCCCTATAACTATCAAGCACAAAAAAAATACGAAGCCTATAAACACTAAAGTAATTCCAGTTTTATAGTTCTTGAATTTCTTATCACAAATTTTTGAGCATATGTATATTTGAGATATTAAATCATTCCTTAAATCGTTCTCAGAGAAATTTTCAAGCTTCTTCCTGTAATCTTTATAAGATTTGCTATTTGCTACTCCTGAAAAGAAAATTGATGAAACTAATTGTATTCCGGCTTCTTTATACAAGTTAATATCTGTCCGAGACACTAAAACTCTGAACAAACAATAACATCCCAAACTAATAATCGATATAGAAATAACAGTGAAAGTAAGATATAAAAAAGAAAAAAAATTAATATTATTTACCATATAGCCGATTATAGCTTTAAACTTAACTGCATAATCTTTTGAAAGTAATACTGCAAAAATAATTCCGATTGCACTGATTGCAATTGAAGTTTTCGTATCACAATTTTCAATCCAAAAATTAATACGATCAAGAATTTGACAAAGAGCATCCTTATTAAATGCTGAGTTATTTTCATCCATAAATAACTTCCTAATATCCCATATTTTGTAGCTTTTTTAATGCATCTAAATAATCGTTTTTGGTTTTATCAAAACCGGGGTTGACTCTTTGTTTAAGGATATCCTTTAATCTTGACCAATGTTGAGACTTTTTTACGATATCTTCCACTATTGAAACGCTAAGCCAACTTCCATATTCAGCTTGCAAACAAAGCGCATCATAAGCCTCTTCATACATTCCAAAACAAGCATAAATATCTACCAAGTAACAATCCAAATCGCGCTTGACATTAAGCTCTGTTTTCCCTATCAACATTCCGAGTAAAAACATTTTAGCTATTAGTTCGATCCAAAAATCCTTCCCTAATTGAATAATTAATGGATCTTTGCAAAAAGTTTTTGAAAATATGGTTTTATTTAATTCGTATTCATCCAATTTATTTTGATTAGCTTTAATATCTACTGAGGATTGTTTTGCATTTAAATCTATTTGCCATTGATTAAGGCGAGCTTCGTTTTGGGAATTAATACTTTCTTTGGCTTTTATTTGTTCTTCTCTTTTATTTAGCTCAGTGATTTTCAATGTAACTTCTGATGATTTTTTTGCAATTTCATCTAATAATGATAAAGCTGCTTTTTCCGTTTGTTCAAAAATATCTTGTACAAATGTTTTTTCACTATCAGCATCTATTATCGCTTTAATTGGTTCAACTTTTATACTTTCATCTAGCTCTAAATAATAATCCTTTGCCAAATATCCTTTAAACATTTTGGGTCCTTTAACTCTTGAACAGTGCTTCCATCTGGCATCATCACCTTTTGCGTCATCAAAAGTAACACCATCAATAAAAATCTCTCCGGCATCCGCAAGACTGCAATATCGACTGGCATAATTAGTCGTTGAACCTACCCACACAATACCTAATTCATTTTCACTAGTATCATCAGTTTCTTTACCCCGCATGCCTGCTTTTGCAATCATGATCGTACCTGTACAAATGCCAACGCCACAAGCAACACTGACATCACTTATGTATTTATTAAGTAATGGATTTAAACAATAATCAATAAGAGTTATTATGTATCTCCCGGCGGTTATAGCTTTTTGAGATGATGCTTCTTTAACCTCATCACTATCATCACTAATTGAATCTTGAAATACTCCCATGATCCCATCACCTGCAAATTGCCTGCTATACCCTCCAGAATATCTGATTGCCTGAATGATTAATCTAATAAATGAACGATAAATTTTTACCATCTTTTTCGATTTAAGTTCATCGGTCAAATCAGTTGATTTACGCATATCTATAAAGAGTATAGAGAGTTTTCCTTTAAAAACTTTATTGGAATCTGCAACATCAGATACTGGGGGAATACTATCGGATAACTCAATCTGCTCAACAGTTTGAGATAATATTTTTTCTATGGCTGCAGAAGCAAATTCATATTCACTTTTTGTAATATCCACATTCATTATCTTAAGTACCTCTCTATTTGCAATTTTCTTTATACCAATTATCCATAGCCGTATTTACAATATCTCCTTCATAACGAGTATTAGTACCATCAGAGAAGCTTGAAAAAAGCCCTCTATTATTATCATTAAGATTGTTAAATATTGCATAACTAATAACAACAGTTTTTCTATAATTTCTGCCTGCTATATTGCATAAATTTGAAGCATTATTTACTACATCACCCATCCAAATGACATCATTAATGCCGCTTCCGGAATATCCTGCTTTTATCATTAAAGCTCTACCATAATCACATCCAATGCCAACCTCTATAGTACAGTACCCTTTTTTAGTTAATTTATAGTTTAGTATCTTTATCATGCTGTAAATCTTCGCCATCAAACTTACTACATTATCTATATCAGATTTTTTCGGAGTTTCAAATATACCCCAAACACAGTCACCATGTATGTTAATTTCTCTAGACATGTCTACACTATTCATTACAGCTACACATTCAGATATAAAACTACGATACATTTTAGCAAGGGTTGGTCTTTTATGTTCGTCTGTCATGTCTGAAGAGCCGATTATATCAACAAAAACAGAGGTTACATAAACATAATAACCATTTGTATACGTAAGTGTATTACGCAAAGGCACAGAATCTTTTTCAGAATAATTGTCGTTACTTGCATCAAGAATCTCATCCATGCGGTCGGCACTTTTATCTACATCATAAATAATGGTATTATTAGATTCCATCACTTAATCCTCCCAAATAAAAGTCATTTATATTACCCAAAGTGGTATCAAAGCAGAAAAATTCTGGAATCCTTGTATTATTACATAATACCTTAATCCAATACACTGACGGCTCCATTTTTTATGACTTCTTCATTCCCAAAGAAACTAGAATTATTTATGAACTTAAAATATTATTCTGTAATATGCAATATATTTCCTCCCCAGATAATTTCTTGATTTTTCATAACACCGGCTTATAATAGTCGCCAGTACATTAATCAAACTCCAATATCGTTCTTTTAGCAAGATGTTTCAAAAAACGAGGAGCATTCGCCCCCCGTTTAAGCGATAATCCTTTTCAGTGATTCTACATTGGCATTCTCCAAAATCAGCTTTAAACATTTCTCCACCTCCGCCAATACCTTCATAATCTTTTGCACCACCATTGGCGGGTTTTCCGTTTCAGCATATCCGGAAATATACCGGTAAGCGTGGGATTCAAAACCTTCGATGCCATATAAATTGCAAAGCACACAAGCTGCAAACTCGGCAATAATCTCCTGTTCGGCATCTTGTCCCGTTTTCAAGATTGCAAATTTGGCATGAGCGGCATGGCCCAATTCATGAAAGAATGTCTTTTCCTGCCCCGTATGCAGCACAATTTTATTTTGGGCAGGGCTGTAATACCCCCAAGCCCGGTCCAGCTTCGGCGAATACAATACCGATAACCCAAACCGTTCTGCAACTTCGTAAAGCGGTGGAAGTTGCTTTGGTGCATAATTCACTTCCGGCAGTTCTTCTCCTTCAGTGTCCTCATAGCGAAATACCGGAATGACATGAAACCCGGTGATGATAACTTTCTCCTCTCTCTCGCCGGTTGCTTCGTTTTCTCTTTCCAGCTTCCGGGTTGATGGTCCAAAGATATAAAAGGCCTTGGCGCCCTTCCGGACATTGCGCTCAACCTTCTGCCACTGATCGTACCCCCTGGCGTCGCAAGTTTCCGCCGCAAGCATCAACAACTTATTGCCCAGGCTCCATTTGTTGGAAGGCTTTTCATATTTACCGGCTTCAATAAACGTCCGGGTAACCGCCTCCGGCATTTCCCCGGATGCAAACATTCTCAACAAACTCCGGCAAGCCTTTTCAATGATTTCAGTTTGATTGGTTCTGGACATCTTCGAACACCCCTTTTTCTTATGGGGGGAACGGGGTCATCCAGATCTGTCAAGGGATTTATCCTCATCGAATAGACTTACCGGACCGGCTTCTTCCTCGAATTCACTGACCGGGAGGATAAGTGTTCTCCCTTGACAGATAAACCCCGTATAATGAAAGAAAAAGGGGAAATAGACCCGCAATAGTTTATTTCTGCAAGTCGGGAAGGATCCATTGATAACCAAGGAACAACTTAATTGAAGAGTGTCCGAGTGAAACTGGCAATAGAAAACGAGTTTATTCAAGGAGCTATCGCCGGTTTAATAAGCTCTGTAGTTATTTAGTTGTCATTTGAAGCCATGGATAAATTCGGTTTAGCCAAGCACTGTTAGCTTTTTATGGCAGGACAAGCAGTTATGCATTTTAACCATAATCTCCTGACAAGCGACTTTTGCTCTCTTGGGAATAGGTGTTTTTTGAACGTTATAATCGCAGTTCACATAGGCCATGGGCTGAAAATCTCCTTTCAGGTTGATTTTCGTGATATAATCAGCTAAAAAGTAAGGAGTGTTACGATGGATACATTGGATAGAAAAGGGCTGCTGCCCATCGCACTTGATGCGATTGTACTGGAGTGCAAAGATGTTGCAGCTTTATCCGACTTTTATATCCGACTGCTCGGATGGAAGAAAAATTATGAAGAAGATGATGAGTGGATAGATATTATCTCTCCGTGCGGCGGTGTAAAAATAGCTTTTCAGCTAAAACGAAGATTATATCCCGCCAGAATGGCCGGATGAACCGGGCGTTCAACAGCAGTGGCCCACTTGGATTTTACGGTACGCGATAAGGAACGGATGGAACTTGCCGTAAAACACGCCATTTCCTGCGGGGCGGTGAAAGCCAGCATACAATATGACGCTGGGAAATGGATTACCATGATTGATCCGGCAGGGCATCCTTTTTGCTTTGTCCAACAAAGTGCTTGAAACTATTTTACCATCATTTTGGATAGCGATGGTAAACAGCAAACGATATATAAGTACGCGATATCAGTCATAGTAGCGACTCATGCGTTACCTGATTTTGCGATGGAAAAAGGTTATAGTTTATAAAAACAACGAAGCCAAAAACGGTAGCAATAAAATTGTTATTATCCTACGGATACCGTTCCAAACAGATTTAATATTACTACACCGCCCACTATTAAAATAATACCTAAAATTCCTAAGCCACTGATTCCTTCTTTAAAAATCAAGACAGAAATTATTGTGGAAGCAATTAAGCCAACAGCAGACCATGTTGCATACGTGATACTTAAATTCATATTTTGTAATGCCTTCGACAATAAAAAGAAACAGATGATGTATGAAGCAATACATCCAATTGCTGGCATAAGCTTGGAAAACCCATCAGAATATTTCATACATGTAGTCCCTGTTAATTCCAATGCGATGGCGCCTGCTAAAAATAGATAACTCATTATTTTACCTCTCTTTTTTCTCATCTTCTTCATAAACATGGAGTAGATTTTTTATAAGTGTTTCAGTTCCTTCCAACATATTTGCTCTTTGTTGGTCGCCCATACTTATAAAAGCAGTCTCTTCAAAGCTATAAAGTTCGCCCAACAATTTTTTTGTATATTGCTTTCCATAATGCGTCAAAGAAATCAGCTTATTCCGTTTGTCCTTTTCATCAGATGTCATTTGGATGCAACCATTCTTTTGAATTGTCTGTAATATAGAATTAACTGTTTGCTTGGGAAGTAAAAGTCTTTCACTTATGAATTGTTGGGTACAAATCCCTTCATTCTCATGGATTGTATAGAAAATAAAAAGTGTGTTTACTGTTAATCCATGTACCTTCGCCCACTTTTCGTAAATATTGTTAACGGCGAACCAAAGGTCGTAATATTTCTTTATATCTTCTTTAATTGATTTAGCGATGCTAACCACCTCTTTCGATTAGACCGAAATCGGACTAATATTATTGTAACATTCCTTTTCTGACTTTTCAAATTATTTATTTATGGAGATGGCTTATGTTTCAAAGTTAACTGGCAAACAAGGTACTGTGGCCATAGTTGTACATTTTTCGCAATTTGCCCTTCGGTCAAACCATAAAAACTACTTGCTGGGGAGGTTCGGTAAACCCCGCCACTTCGAGCCAAGTTTACCCGAAGTGAAACACAATGCGCTCTTTGTTGCGTCATGTCGCTATCGCTCCATTTCCTTATTTTCTGCACGTCCGTCAAAGCGAGCAGATCTCCAACCCGGTTCAGCTTCGGTGCAATAGCAATTGACATCGTTGCATCATAGAAATCCATTCTCCAATTGGGATCCTTCACTCATTGAACGGATTGAAGTGTCTCCGAATGACGGATGGAAATGGTGGCGCGCTTTATATCGCTGATAACCACAAGAGCGCATGTCATTTCCTCCTGTTTTTAAGTGATGAAGTCGGAGCTATCCTGGATGAACGGAGCAAAGTCGGGGTGGATACGTATCTGTTTATTGAAGCCGGTTGCTTGAACTGAAAAAATCTTGCCAAGGGTCAGCACCGCCAATCCTCCTTAGCGCCTCCGCCATATTAACGCCATCGGGAGCCACCGTGTCCAGTTCTTTCCAGGTGATGGGCATCGAGACCCGGGCTCCTTTTCTCGCTCTGAGGGAATAGGGGGCAATGCTGGTAGCGCCCCGGCCGTTACGGATCCAATCGATGAAGATCTTATTAGTCCGCTGATTCTTTCTGACATTGCTGGTGTAACGCTCAGGCCACTGCTGTTCCATAACTTCGGCAATGCGCCTGGCAAAATCGTGAAAGATATCCCACTCTACCCCTGGTTTGAAAGGGACGACCACATGATATCCTTTACCTCCGCTGGTCTTGAGATACGAGATCAGCGAAAGCTGTTCCAGAAGGCTTTTGATATCTTTCACTCCTTGGCGCATCGTTTCCAGGCCCATTCCTTCATCCGGATCCAAATCAAATACCATCATATCCGGCTTTTCCAGCTCCTCCACCCGGCTGCCCCAGGGATGAAATTCCAAAGTCCCCATCTGGGCTTCAAAAAGAAGCCCGGCTGCATTCTCGATATAAAAGTAATTTTCTGTTGCTCCACTGCCGGTGAGGACCGGCATGGTGACGATTCCCCGGTTATCCGGACCGGGATGGGGCTGTCCTAAAAGCAAAATAAGAAATTGCAAAGAAACCAAATTAAAAATAACTGTACTTTGAAAAAAGAATAATCAACCAACTACCAGAGTTGCTTTTTTAGCCAAATTATGCGCTATACACA
>JAEXDA010000081.1 GCA_023401925.1 Bacillota bacterium | reverse complement strand
TGTGGTATACTTCATATTGTCAGCCTCCTTCGTTTTGTAGCTCTGTAATGAGCCTCTTCATTCTCATTATAACCTACGTGATAGCGAATGGAGTGCTGGCACTTCCATTATGTCTCCCCCTAAAGTGGGAGAGTAACCCCACGCACAAAGTGCGTGCTGCCTTTGGGGTCTAAAGAATTTAGGGGACGTCGGCTAGGGTTACCCTTCCACTTGAATCAACAACTTGTTTTACTTCACAAGGGGAAGGGCAAGGGTTAGGTCAAATAGGGTTCACTTTCTAACAGTGATTTCTGGCAACAACAAAATTTAATTCAACATATATAGTTTGAAATAAAAGGTTGAATCACAAAGTGATTTCTAAGATGAAGATTCATGAGGTAGGCACGACCCCATCGACGGACTTAAGTCGAAGTGTCACTGGGGTCCGGCGACATCTTGAGTGCGGGGACGTTAGGTGACATACTGAGCCTCGTGGATCGTCCAGTTTGAAAACAAATTCGAGGATAGGGGTGAGCCAAATGTTGGGACTTGATTCTAAAAAGGTAATGCTTGAAGAATACGATAGCGAATGGCATTTATACTTTAATGATGAATCGAAATTAATTAAAAGTGTTTTGGGTGATTCGGTAATTGATATTCAACATTTCGGCAGTACGTCTATAGCGGGGCTAAAGGCAAAACCGATTATTGATATTCTGGTTGGTTTAAAATCTTTTAGCGATATTGATCAAGTGATTAGCAAAATGCAAGAAGCAGGCTATATTTATGCGCATTGGGCAGGAATTCCTAATGATTATACATTTAGAAAAGGTAAAGACATCACAACTCACTTAATCCATGTAGTAGAATACGGAAAAAACAACTGGATTCATAACATTAAGTTTCGTGATGCTCTTAAAAATAATCCGGCTTTAATAAAAGAATATGAACAGTTAAAAGAAGATTTAGCTAAAAAATATCCAGATTCCCGTGAAAAATATACAGCAGGAAAAGGTAAGTTTATTTTGGATGTAGTGTCAAAGCAGTAAACATTTTATAGTGGTATTCTCATAGATGTCGACCATCCAACCTTCCGTGGTTCGGCCGGCGTGAAAGGGAATAACCGCTATACAGGGCTTGTATGTCGGAGATTAGCCCGTTCCTGCTTCGGGGCCCGGATAGTCAAAGAAATTTTACTCGAAGAAGATGTCAAATCATGATGGATTGCAATGAAGTTTTTTCACGAAGTTGTCTCGCCCATATTTAAGACCAAGTCGGCGTCGCCACTAGCCCAGGCGGGTTAAAGGAGTGTGGTTCTGTGGTTATAAAAAGAGCTTTTATTGGGGTCGGAGTTATTACTGTTTTTTTATTAACATTTATAGGTGTGTATTTTTATAATAGCATTAATTTGAAAGATGATATTTTAATTAAGAGAACTGTTTATACTTGCTTAAATATGGGTAATGATTTTTGGGCTTTTACAAAGAAGAATTATAAAAAATTAACTTCCATGGGAATAGAGAAAGCAGATGCTTACTTACAAAATAAAGTAATTTCGGAATTTGAAAATATATTAACTGGTAAACTTCTAACAGTTAACCGTGGATTAGTAAAAAAATGTTCGTGGTATTCGGAAGATTATCAAATCTTGTTTTCTAATTTTCAAGATGTAAAAGTTGATAAAATGCAAGTAGTTAAAAAAGGCCTAGACGAAGCGGTATGTAAGGTTTTTTATCGAAGTAAAGTAACAACTAATTTAAGTGAATATGGAGATTATAATTTAAAAAATCTTGTTAGAGATTATAAAATAAAGAATTCCAATCAAGCTAAGTTAAATAGCACTAAATTTTTAGATTTTGTTTCAAGTATTAATAATGTTGATAATTATTACTTAAAGAAAATAAAATCTAACTGGTATATATATAAAATTGAAGGGACTATTTTAAAATCAACAATTGAACTTATAAAATAAAATTGATAGTAATAATGACGCTTTGCCTATTGCGACAAATACTTCATATAACACAGTGTTGCCCGTCATCGTGACCGGCAAAAAATCATAATGGAAGTGAGGGAAACCAGTGATAAAAATATTGGAAGAACTATCACTGAATGCATGGCCGGCACTTCAAACAAAGCTGTATGATGGTTGGCTCTTGAGATTTGCCAATGGTTATACTAAAAGATCCAATTCGATAAATCCACTCTATCATTCCACCTTGCAATTGCAAGAGAAGATTGAAAAATGTGAAAATGAATATCAAAAACAAAATTTACCGGTAATTTTTAAGTTGACCCATGATAGTCATCCGCAGGGAATTGATAATGAGTTGGAAAAAAGAAACTATATTCGATTGGATGAAACTTCAGTAAGAGTATTGGAGATGAGTCATTATCAATACCGAAAACCTGAAGGAATTTTGATCGAAAATGGATTCAGTGATGATTGGTTTAAGGATTTTGTAAATTGTTCAAGCTTAAAAAATGAAATATATCAAAGAACCGCCAAAGCGGTTTTGCAAAATATTCTTGGACAAGTTGTTGTTGTAGGGAAAAAAATTGATGATAAAATCGTCGGTTGTGGTTATGGCGCAGTCGAAAGGGGTTATATCGGGATTTTTGATATTATTGTTGATAAAAATTATAGGGGTAAAGGATGGGGTCAAGACATAATGGACGGGATTCTGAGCGCCGCAACGGATGAGAAAATAGAAAATGCATATTTATCAGTAGTGGTAGGTAACGCCCCTGCGGAAAATCTTTATCGAAAACTGGGGTTTGAAGAAATTTATAGGTATTGGTACAGAAAGAAAAACGGTTAATTTAGGTGCGGCCTTCCATGACCGTTTCAATACAGGGTTGATGTGCCATGCTTCAGAGATTAGTCGGGGCTCGGATGGTCAAAAAAAGTTAACTCGAAGAAGCCGTCAATTCAGGATGTATTTCAATGATGTTTGTTCATGAAGTAGTCTTGCCCACATTTTCAAAACCGAGTCGGCCTCGCCACTAAGCTGTATCGACGTCAGTAACGCGGAGACGTTACACAACACTTGGCATAGGAATGTCCGGGTTTCCTGCCCCTTTGAAATGACGAACGGTTTCGCTGGAAAATAATGTTGTTAGTTTATGCTTTTATGTATATAATGATAAAGTAAGAAAGATGAGGAGAATCCAATGGGGGAGCTGGCAAAGAGGTAATTTTAATGCAAAGTCCCAATATTAAAGAAGCCAAGGTTTTAGATGAGCATAAACTTTTAATAAAATTTACCAATGATGAGGAAAAAGTTTTTGATATGAAACTATATCTTCATTATCCAGTTTTTCAACCATTAAATGACTTGAAAGAATTTAATAATTTTTTTATAGAAGGGAACAATTGGATGGAAATGTGGAGCGGATTTAAGTCAGGACACGTTTTATATAGAAAGTTTGCCTGTGAATAATGCAAATAATGCATTAAGCAATTAGTTTGAAAGAGGCTGCCGTCCTGGCAGCCTTCAATATAGGGCGTCACGCGTCGTGTAACAACGTGTTGCAGGCTCCGCGCCGGGTTGTAACGAATTTGGGTAATTCCGGTACTTCGACCCAAATCCGCGCTGTAAGACCCGCCGGAAAGTGACTCGAGGATGAATCCGGCTTAGGCGCGGAAGACTTCTGCAACACGTGGACGATATACGAAGACTATGGGAAATCGATCAAAAAAGAAGGGAGTTATTAAAATGCTCAAAGGAATTCCTAAAATTCTCTCTCCGCAGTTGCTGGCTATTCTGATGGAAATGGGACATGGTGACGAGCTCGTGATCGGCGACGGGAATTTTCCAGCCGCCGCCTATGCCCAAAGATTGGTGCGGGCCGATGGACATCATGTGCCGGAATTGTTGGATGCGATTTTAAAATTATATCCACTGGATCCCTATGTTAAAAGTGCCGTCTTTTTAATGGAGGTTGTTCCGGGTGACCCGGTCAAAACCCCAATTTGGGATGAATACCGCCAGATTGTAAAAAAATACGAGCCGAAGGCTGAGTTTGAGAATATCGAACGTTTTGCCTTTTATGAAAGGGCCAAAAAGGCATATGCAATCTTGGCCACCGGTGAATCGGCCCTTTATGCGAATATTATTCTCAAAAAAGGGGTTGTCGTTGAGTAAAAAGAAAGTTTTAAAGAAGTCTGCCATCTTCCGACCATCATCCGGATTTTAGGCAGACTTTTTATATCGTCATGACATGAACAAGCGAACATAAACCGTAACTGAAATTTAGCAGGAATTTAACATTGGCCACAGAAATTTATTACCTGAAAACCAAATCCCGGTGTTTGTACAAGGTTTATCGGCATAATTATGGAGTGTGGCGATGTTTCAGAGTCAATTCGATTCTCCTGAAAATATCGAAAACGGTAAATGTCTATTACGGCTGAAAAATATCCGGCTTGAAGGGGTCAGTAAAGATTCCAATCATATCAATCTGGACCTGGAGCGGGGAGAGATTCATGGGATTATGGGTGAATCCGGTGCGGGAAAAACCGGATTGGCCCGTATTTTGGCTGGCTTGGAAATCCCTCAATCGGGAAAGATTTTTCTTGATAGTAAATTCGTGGAGATTAAAAATTCTTTTGATCCTTTTGCTTTCGGAATGGGTGTGCTGTATGATAACATCCATTATACTTATATTCCCCATTTAACCGTCAAGGAGTATTTGTATCTTTGGAATGAAAGATTTTTAGTCTCGGATAAGAGACTTTTTGAAAAGACCAAAAAATTATTACAAGTCTATGAGGTCAATATCCAACCCAACGACTTGTTGTTCAATTTAAACACTGAAGAATGCCAATTGCTGGCGCTGATGAAAGTATTGGCAAAAAACCCCCGAATTATTGTTTTGGACGAGCCGGCTTCCCGGTTGAGTGAAAATAAAAAAAACCATTTATTTCGGATTATCCGGAAGTATGCTGAATCCCAAAACGGAGTTTTATATTTATCCAATCAGCTGGAGGAAATTCTGCAAATCGGCGATAGGGTAACCATTTTAAAAGATGGAGGGACCTTGGCCGGTTTTTCCATTGACTTTGCAAAACGGAACCCAGAGAAGGTGCTGAGTGTTTATTTTGGACGGGAGATGCAAGATGATGATAATGAATTTAAAGGTCTGATTGATTCGATGCTTCATACGACGGAGTTGTTGACCTCCGAATATGAACTGCAAGATCTGCTTAATTTGTTGGTGGAAAAGATCACTGAGGCGACAAAGGCCAATGCTTGCAGCATTTTGATGCTGGATGAGAAATCAACCACTGTGACCGAGTGCTTTCAACATTCGCGTTCCGATTTACCCAGGCTGGACTTGAAAGAGGAGATTGTCCGGAATGTCATTATCAGTGGTAGGCCCTTGATAGTCAATCATATCAAGGAAGAAGAGCTTGGTGAGTTTTTTCTCCAACCGGTGAATGTTCAATCGCTGGCGTGTGTCCCCATCCGGATTCGCAATAAAATAAACGGCGCGATGGAAATATTTTATACCTCCAAAAAGAATATCACCCTGGAAGATGTGGAATTATTGAAGACTTTTGCAACGCAAGTAGCGATTGCGGTAGAAAACACCCGCTTGCTCGGACGCTCAACCTTGCTTAAAGAAGCTCATCACCGGATTAAAAATAACCTGCAATCCATTATCAGCTTATTAATTCTTCAGCTGCAAACCGAAAGCGAAAAAAAACTGGAAGCGATTGTCTGGCAGATTATCGATCGCATTAAGACCATCGCCAGTGTCCATGAAATCCTTTCTCAAGATGAGCGGGAGATCGGTTTGATTAACTTTGCGAATCTCGTCAAATTGATTATTGCCAATTATAACCAGAAAACCAGTTTCGGCCAGGTGGAAACGGTTGTGGAAGTCGAGGATTTCTATGTATCTTATCGGACGGCAACATCCCTGGGTTTGGTCGTCAATGAATTGTTGGCCAACTGTTTGGAACACGCTTTTCCCGGGGGGCGAGGAGGGAGGATCGACTTACGGTTGGAACAGGACCAAAATTTTGTATATTTCCAGGTTGCCGATAACGGAATCGGATTTGATGGGACATGTTCATCCGGTACATTGGGACTTTCTTTGGTAAAAAGTCTGGTGAACCGGGATTTGCGTGGTTCCCTCAAGATTGTGAATCACTTGGGGACTCAGGTTACCGTGACTTTCCCGAAAAAACAAATGAATAATTAGAAGCGTTGGTGAGATGATGAAGGATTTAAAAATCGTAGTGGCTGAAGATGAAACATTGGTGGCTCTCAGTATCATTTCACAATTAAAGGAACTCGGATATCAAGTGGTCGGCGACGCAGTCGATGGTGTGGAAGCTCTCGAACTATGCAGAGAGCTGCGACCCGATTTGGCGATTTTGGATATTAATATGCCGAGATTAAATGGGATTGAAGCCGCCAAACAGATTAAAGAAAGTTGCCGGATTCCAGTGGTGATTGTTAGCGGATATTCCGATGAGAAATTAGTGAATGAGGCAGCGGAAGCCGGCGTGTTTAGTTACTTGATCAAACCGGTAACCAAACAAAACCTGGCTCCTGCCGTAGAAGTCGCTCTTAAGAATCACAGCAACTATTGCAAGATGATGGAAGAATCCAACCAACTGCGCCAAATGTTACAAGAACGGAAAATCATTGAACAAGCAAAGGGGATTCTGATGGAGACGGGTGGTCTCACTGAAGCCGAAGCAATGAAGAAATTGCAGAAGATAAGCAATGATAAAAATCAGAAACTTATCGCTGTTGCTCAAAAGATCATCGAAGCCAAGAAATTGTTGACTTGAGTTTAAGGATGATTGGATAAGTGAGGTCCATTTGTTAATTTAGTATTGCAAAACTGTAAAAATTCTATTATACTATAATTGCTTTTTGTAACAAGTAAATAAAAATTATACTCATGACGGGTATATTTTTTGGTGATGAATGCCAATGGCTAATTATTTTTCGACAGGATAATTAGTGAATTGGCATTTTTTATTTGCGCAAAAAGAGTAGAAAGGCAGCCGCCGGCTTCCATGATTGAATCATCATTGTGGCAGGAATGAGTCCTCAAAAACCAATATATCAACAGAAAAATATGAGGTGGAGACATGAGTGAAGTGCTTGTAATGATGGACGGAATTGAAAAGACATTTCCCGGGGTCCATGCCTTGAGCCAATGTCAATTTGAACTGCGTGCCGGCGAGGTCCATGCTTTGGTCGGAGAGAATGGGGCGGGCAAATCGACCTTGATGAAGATATTGACCGGAGTTTACAAAAAGGATGGGGGCCGGATCCTTTTTAGAGGGAAGGAAACAGAGGTACTTAGTCCGAAAGCGGCACAGGATTTGGGAGTAAGCATTATTCATCAAGAATTAAATTTAATGCCTCATCTCACGGTGGCTCAGAATATTTTCATCGGCCGCGAACCCCGTCAAAGAGTTCATTTCGTTCTCAACGAAAAAGAAATCAACCAAAAGACCAGACAGCTTCTGGAAATGGTTCACCTTCGCCTGGATCCCCGCACGAAAGTTGCAGATCTCACCGTCGCTAAACAACAGATGGTTGAGATTGTCAAAGCCCTCTCTTACAATTCAAAGGTTTTGATTATGGATGAGCCGACCGCAGCTTTGACTGAGGCGGAGATCGAGGAGTTGTTTCGGATTATCCGTCAACTCCGTGAAAATGGGGTCGGAATTGTATATATCTCCCACCGAATGGAGGAATTGAAGCGGATTTCGGATCGGGTCACCGTGATGAGGGATGGTCGCTATATTGATACGGTGTTAACCACCGAGACCGCAGTGGAGCAGATTATTAAAATGATGGTGGGCCGGGAAATTTATGATACTTCTCATGCCCGTCCCGGTAATTCCGGCCAGGAAATCGTGTTGGAAGTGAAGGGTTTAAAGCGTGGCCGGACCATTCAAAATGTCAGCTTTTATATCAGGAAAGGTGAAATTTTGGGTTTTGCGGGATTGATGGGAGCCGGACGCACCGAGGTGGCCCGGGCCATCTTCGGAGCGGATCCTTTTGAATCGGGTGAAATATATATTCATGGCCGAAAGGTACGTATCAAAGATCCTTGTGACGCAGTGAATCATGGCATTGGTTATCTTTCGGAAGATCGCAAACGCTTTGGCTTGGCTCTGGCGATGGATTTGGAAAGTAATATGGTCCTGGCTGCTTTTCGAAAGTTTCTGGGGGGATTTGGCTGGGTAAATCAGACGAAAGTCAGGGCGGTGACCCAGGAAATGATTGATAATCTTAAAATTAAAACACCCCATTCTAAGCAGAAGGTAAAAAACCTTTCCGGCGGCAATCAGCAAAAGGTGGTTATCGGTAAATGGCTGGTCCGGGATAGCGAGGTTTTAATTTTTGATGAACCGACCCGGGGTATTGATGTCGGTGCGAAGAGTGAAATTTATAAATTATTGAACGCTCTGGCGGAAAACGGGAAAGCGATTATTATGATTTCTTCGGAGTTGCCGGAAATTCTCCGGATGAGCCATCGGATTGTGGTCATGTGTGAAGGCCGGGTTACCGGCCAACTGAGTGCTGCCGAGGCCACTCAGGAAAACATTATGCAATATGCGACGGAGCGCAACTGAAGGAATAAAGTGAGAGTTTTTTTGGAAATCAATATTGAGGAGGCACATGGAGTGGAAAACCAGACTGTAACCGTGAAAAGTCAAGAAGTGTCGAAGAAATCCATATTTCGTGCGGATGCAACCCAAAAATTGTTAGCTTTTGGAAGTTTAATTCTGATGTTTATTATCTTTTCGCTGGCATCTCCTAATTTTTTTAATTTCGATAATTTTGTGGGGATCTTACTTTCTACTGCCGTAAATGGCGTGTTGGCGGTAGGTAGTACTTTCGTCATTATCACCGGTGGGATTGATCTGTCGGTAGGGATGGCGATGACCTTTTCAGCCGTCATGACCGGGGTGTTTATTACTTTTTGGAAATTACCCATTCCCATAGGGGTGTTCGGTGGGATTTTGGCCGGAGCGACTTGCGGCTTTATCAATGGTTCGCTGATTTCCAGGATGAAATTGCCTCCTTTCATAGCTACTTTAGGGATGATGATGGTTACCACCGGACTATCCCTGGTGATTTCCGGCACCAAACCGATTTATTTCGTGGATAATCCCGTTTATTACAAAATCGCCATGGGTTCGGTTTTGGGTATTCCCAATGCGGTGCTTATCTTTTTTGGCGCCGCTATTCTTGCCGGTTTAATTTTGACCAAAACGGTTCTGGGGAGATTTACTTTCGCGTTGGGCAGCAATGAAGAAGCAACCCGGCTGTCCGGCGTGAATGTGAATGGTTGGAAAGTTGCTATCTATACGCTTTGTGGTGGATTTAGTGGTTTAGCCGGTATCTTGATGTCTTCGCGGATTAATTCCGCTCAGCCGGCATTGGGAACAGGGTATGAAATGCAAGCTATTGCTGCGGCTGTGATTGGCGGCGCTTCTCTTAGCGGCGGCGAGGGCACAATCCTGGGAACTGTCATCGGCGCCTTTATTATGAGTGTCTTAACCAACGGGTTGCGTATTTTGTCCATTCCTCAAGAGTGGCAGACCGTAATTATCGGCGTCATTGTGATTCTGGCTGTATATATGGACATTATTCGCCGCCGCAAGAAAATAGCTTAAGTCAGGTATTTTGAGACTATCTCAAAAGTGCTTTAAAATCAATTATGGACTGCATGGATTATCGGTAAATGAACTTTTGGGACAGTCTCTGAAATACAACAAAAAAGAGGAGGGATTGGTTTTGACGAAGATTCAAAGAATGGCTTCTATGGTTATGATGTTTTTGATAATCGGATTGGTAAGTGGTTTGGCACTGGCAGCAGAAAACACCAAGATTTATATTCCGATTGTTTCCAAGGGGTTTCAGCATCAATTTTGGCAAGCTGTTAAATCTGGAGCCGAAAAGGCCGCTAAAGAGTTGAATGTAACGATTACTTTTGAAGGTCCTGAACTCGAATCGATGGTTGACAAACAAATCGATATGATTCAGACCGCACTGAATAAGAACCCGCAAGCCCTTTGCCTGGCTGCTCTTGACAGTAAAGCGGTTATTCCTTTGTTGGAAAAAGCTAAAAATAATAAAATTCCGGTGATTGGATTTGACTCCGGAGTCGACAGCAATATTCCTGTTACCACCTGTGCAACAAATAATATCGCCGCCGCTGCTTTGGCAGCGGATCATATGGCTCAGTTAATCGGTAACAAAGGCGAGATTGCGTTGATTGTTCACGATCAGACCAGCCGCACCGGAATCGACCGACGGGACGGATTTGTCAACCGAATCAAAGGAAAATACCCCAATATCAAGATCGTCGATCTTCAATATGGCGGCGGCGATCAACTTAAATCGACCGATTTGGCCAAGGCTATTATGCAGGCTCATCCCAATTTAAAAGGTTTCTTTGGCTCCAATGAAGGATCCGCGGTTGGCGTTATCAATGCGGTTAACGAAATGAATAAGAAGGGTAAAATTGTGGTCGTG
This sequence comes from Bacillota bacterium, assembly GCA_023401925.1. Lineage (GTDB taxonomy): Bacteria > Bacillota > UBA4882 > UBA8346 > UBA8346 > UBA8346. The sequence continues at coordinate 81,998 of JAEXDA010000081.1, read as the reverse complement.
GGATTTGATTCAGGTAAATTACAACTTGATGCCATTCGTTCCGGATTAATGGCTGGCGCCATCACCCAAAACCCGCTCGGCATTGGTTATGAAGCTGTACAAGCAGCGGTAAAAGCCATTAAAGGTCAGAAGTTGCCCAAAGTCATTGATACCGGCTTTTATTGGTATGAAAAAAGCAATATCGACGATGCCAAAATTAAAGTGAATTTGTATCAGTAGGCTTACGATTGCCATGCAAAAAAGGCAGCGTCCGTGTAAAACGTACGCTGTCTTTAAGTTTAGTAACGATTTAAACCGAAGCTGTGGTTTTAAAATCAACTGGATAATCGAATTTAATTTGGCAGGAATTTTTGAAAGGGAAACGAATATTTATGAAAGGGCTTTCAATGGATTTTGATGAAGATATAAAATAATTTTCGCTGATAAATTTGAAAACAGATCTGAAATGGATTTCATAAGGGGTTATGATGATAACTATCTATGATGTGGCAAAAAAAGCGGGAGTTTCAATCACCACGGTTTCAAGAGTAATCAATGATTATCCTTATGTTCAAGAAGAAACCCGCCAACGGGTCAAGCAGGTTTTGAAAGAAGCCAATTTTATCCCCAATAGCAATGCCAGTAATTTGGTAAGGAAGACGACCAATACGTTGGCGGTGATCGTACCGGATATCACCAACAATTTTTTTACCACGCTCCTACGGGGTGTGGAGGATAAAGCCAACGAAAATGGATTTGCGGTAATCTTTGGCAATACGGATGAAAATAGCGTCAAGGAATATACTTATCTGCAAACTTTCATGGAACGCAGGGTCGATGGCTTAATTATGGATGCAGTTTTTGCGCAGAGTAAAAATTTGAAATCCATTATTAAACGGGAGATTCCTTTAGTATTGATAGACCGGGAAATTGACGATTTGCAAATTGATTATGTCGGCTCCAATAACGAAAAAGGGGCCGAGGATTTGGTCCGTTACTTGATTGAATTGGGCCACCGGAAGATCGCTCTGATTTCGGGATCTCCCGAAATTTCGGTTTACCGGCAACGATTAAAGGGCTATAAGGCGGCGCAACAAAAAGCCGGGCTCTCAACCGACGATAAAATGATTCTTTGGGGGGAGAAGCCGGATCAAGAAAGCGGTTTTTTATTAACCAGGACACTACTTGATCTTAGCCCCCGGCCGACCGCTATTTTTGCGGCCAATAACTTTCTGGCGATTGGTGTTGTTAAAGCTTTGCGTGAGGCGCAATTGGAGGTTCCCCGGGACATCAGTGTGGTTTGTTTTGATGCCGCGGATACCGGTGCGATCATCAATCCCTTTTTTACAAGCATCATTCAACCGGTTTATACCATGGGTCAAATGGCTGTTGATCTTTTGTTGCGTCAAATGAAGCAAAAAAAGGCTCCTGCGGCAAAGGTAATTTTGGAACCGCAATTAATCATCCGGGAGTCAACCGGAACGGTATCGGGTTGATTTTTAATTCAGCCTAAGCCTTGAAAAAGGAGGGGAAATAGTGAAAAACCACCTTCATCTGCTGGCTTTTGACTTTGGGGCGTCCAGCGGGCGGGCGATTTTGGGTACTTTTGACGGTGAACGGATTCGTTTTGAAGAAATTCACCGTTTTGCCAATGAGCCGGTCTGGATGAATGAACATTTCCATTGGGATATCTTAAGACTTTGGCATGAAGTAAAGAATGGACTTAGGAAAGCCCTTGCCAGAGGTATTGAAATATCAAGTATTGGAGTCGATACTTGGGGAGTCGATTACGGTTTGTTGGATAAAGGAGGCAGGCTGTTAGCCAATCCACACCATTACCGTGACCAGCGCACTGTACCGGTTATGAATTCCCTTGTCCGGCGATATGGCGAAGATTATTTTTATGAACGTTCCGGGGTTCAGTTTATGAGTTTCAATACCATTTTTCAACTGGGCGATGATATCCATAGCCAGCCGGAAATGGTGAAACTTGCTGATAAAATTTTGTTAATGCCCGATCTTTTGAATTATCTTTTGACCGGAGAACAAGCAGCCGAATTTTCGATTGCTTCAACGACCGGACTTATGAATATAAAAACCCGCTCATGGGATAAGGAATTAATGGAGGCCATCGGACTTCCCCCGGAAAAATTACTGCCAATCATTCCTGCGGGAACACGTTTGGGGGTATTGACCAAGTCTTTACAGAGTGAACTTGGATGCGGGCCTATTCCGGTGGTAGCGGTTGCCGGCCATGATACGGCATCCGCAATAGCGGCTGCTCCCCTTGCCTCACCAAACGCCGGTTTTTTAAGCAGTGGCACCTGGTCCTTACTTGGAGTGGAAAACCCGGAACCGATCACTACAATATCCGCCCGCAAACTGGATTTAACCAATGAAGGAGGCTCCAATTATGCCGCATTGTTGTTTAAAAATATCAATGCTTTATGGCTACTCCAAGAGTGCCGGCGGATTTGGCTGCTTCAAGATTCCAATATAACTTTTGGAAACATTTCCGAGGCTGCCCGGGGAGTGAAATCATCCGGTCCGTTAGTGAATATGAATGACCAGCGTTTCTTTGCTCCGCAAAATATGGTCACTGAGATTCAGCAGTATTGCCGTGAGACCGGGCAGACAGTTCCAGGAACCATCGGCGAAATCGCCCGGTGTGTTTATGAAAGTTTGGCGATGGAATATCGGAATGTCGTAGAAAAGTTGCATTGGTTAACCGGTAAGCCTTTACCAGCGATGCACATTGTGGGAGGCGGTTCACAGGATGAATTTTTGGCGCAGTTAACGGCTGATGCTTTACAAATACGGGTTAATGCCGGTCCTGTTGAGGCCACCGCCTTAGGAAATTTAATGATTCAGGCAATTGGTATCGGTGTTATAAACGGGCGACAAGAGGCCCGGTCGGTTATTGAACGATCTTTTACGGTCCGGGAATACGCACCGGGAGAATTCAATTTGGAATCCGCCTATCAAAGATATTTGCATCTTATTCAAAACAAATAAAGGAAGGGAGAAATGGCAATGAATAATTTGAAAGAGGGAAAGCCTGTCAACAGAATGCAGGGTAGTATGGCGAAAGTGGGAATTCGCCCTGTAATCGATGGAAGAAGGCGGGGGGTCAGGGAGTCCCTGGAGGATCAGACGATGGGGATGGCGAAAGCTGTCGCCAGGCTGATTAGTGACAATCTCAGGCATAGTAATGGCTTGCCGGTGGAATGCGTTATTGCCGATACTTGTATCGGTGGAGTGGCGGAAGCAGCCCGGACTGCCGAAAAATTTGCCAGGGAGGGAGTGGGCGTATCGTTAACGGTTACTCCCTGTTGGTGTTATGGCGCCGAAACGATGGATATGGATCCTTTGATTCCCAAGGCAGTATGGGGTTTTAACGGAACTGAACGCCCCGGAGCAGTATACTTAGCGGCGGTATTGGCGGCCCATAACCAAAAAGGGTTGCCCGCTTTCGGAATTTATGGACATGATGTTCAAGAAGCCTCCGATACGACTATACCTCAGGATGTACGGGAAAAATTATTGCAATTCACTAAAGCGGGTCTGGCCGTAGCTACCATGCGTGGTAAATCCTATTTGGCGATGGGAGGAACCTCCATGGGCATTGCCGGCTCGATTGTCGATCCCGGTTTTCTGGAAAACTATTTGGGAATGCGTTCAGAATCAATCGATTTGTCGGAATTTATCCGCCGGATGGATGAAGAGATTTATGACCCCAAGGAATACGAAATGGCTTTAAAATGGACCCAAGAGAACTGTAAAGAGGGAGCGGATCTCAATTCCTCAAATCAACAGGCAAGTGCGGCAAAGAAGGCTCAGGACTGGGACTTTGTTGTGAAAATGGCCATCATTGCCCGGGATTTAATGATTGGCAATCCCAAATTGGCGGAGCTGGGATTTGGTGAGGAAGCTTTGGGACATAACGCAATCGCTGGAGGATTCCAAGGACAAAGACAATGGACCGATCATTTTCCCAATGGTGATTTTTTGGAAACGCTCCTCAATTCTTCTTTTGATTGGAACGGGATTCGGGAGCCATTGATTGTTGCAACGGAGAATGACTGTTTAAACGGCATCCCGATGCTTTTCGGCCATTTATTGACCAATACGGCCCAGATTTTCTCGGATGTCCGCACTTATTGGAGCCCGGATGCGGTTGAACGGGTTACCGGTAAAAAATTAAACGGCATGGCTCAAAACGGATTCATTCATTTGATTAATTCCGGTTCAACTTGTTTGGACGGTACCGGTCAACAGTCTTGGGATGGTAAACCGGCCATGAAACCATTCTGGGAAATTACTCCGGATGAGGTGGAGAAATGTCTCGGTGCAACCAGTTTTCGTTATGCGAATATGGGATATTTCAGAGGCGGCGGATATTCCAGTGAATTTACCACCCGGGGCGGCATGCCGGTTACCATGTCGCGAATTTGTCTGATGAAGGGACTCGGTCCGGTATTGCAAATTGCCGAGGGTTACACGATTGATCTTCCGGCTGAAATCCATAATGTGCTGGTTAAGCGGACTGACCCCACTTGGCCGACGACTTGGTTCGTTCCAAATACAAATGGGGAAGGGCCCTTCAAAGACGTATATTCAGTCATGAACAACTGGGGTGCCAATCATGGGGCTATCTGTTATGGACATATCGGGGGAGATTTAATTACGCTGGCATCCATGCTCAGAATTCCCGTAAGTATGCATAATGTGCCGGAAGAACGAATTTTCAGACCCAGCGCTTGGGGTATGTTCGGAGCAATGGAACCGCAAGGAGCCGATTTCCGGGCTTGCGCCAATTTCGGGCCTTTATATGGCAAATAATTTACTCAAAAAATAAATAAAGCCAGAGGTAAGACATGTGCTATCAATTTGACCCTTGTTCCAAGAATATTCAGCTGTTACCCCCCGCTGAACTATTGGTGATGATGTTGGATCGGATTTATCATTATGGTATGACGACCACTTCGGGCGGTAATTTATCGATGCTGGACAGTAACGGTGATATTTGGATTACACCAGGCGGAATTGACAAAGGTTCCTTAACCAGTTCCGACATTGTGAGAGTGAAACCGGACGGAACAATGATTGGCAAACACCAGCCTTCGTGTGAGCTTCCTTTTCATCGCTCAATATATCGGAATCGGCCGGATATTAAAGCGATAGTCCACGCTCATCCGCCGGCATTAGTATCATTCAGCATGGTTCGCAAAATACCGCAGACAAACCTTCTTCCGGAAGTCAATTTTGTCTGCGGCCCTATTCAAATGGCTGAATATGGGCTACCGGGAAGTGCCGATCTGGGGAACAAAATTGCAACTGCTTTTAAAAGCGGAGTCAATATTGTAATGCTGGAAAATCATGGTGTGGTCGTGGCTGGCGAAGATATTTTCAGAGCCTTTATGGTTTTTGAAAATTTGGAATTTTGTGCCCAAATGGAAATCAACGCCCGTCAAATCGGCCAGCCGCTTTCACTAAAAGCAGCGGAAATTGAAAAAGCAATCCAATTTCAGAAGGAAGCAGTTGCTGTTTTACCGGAATTTGTCCCGCGGACTCACAGCAGTGAGGAACGGCAGGCTCGAAAAGAAATTTGTACCTTTCTTCGCCGGGCTTATGATCAAAAACTCATTGCCGGTACTCAAGGGAATTTTTCAATTCGCCTGGGGGCCAATTCATTCATTATCACGCCCCTAGGTGCTGATAGAAAATATTTAAATGTCGATGAGATCGTGCGGATGGATGATGGATCAAGAGAAGCAGGGAAAATGCCCGGTTTGTCAGTTTTACTTCATCAGTTGATTTATGATAGCCATCCGGAAGTTTTCTCCATTATCGATGCTACCCCTCCGAGCATCATGGCTTTTGCCGTAACCAAAGAAGGGTTTGATCCAAGGACAATTCCCGAAAGCTATATTGTATTACGGAATGTTCAGCGGGTACCCTTTCAATCGGACATTTCCAAGATGGATTTGAAGGTATTGACGAAAGAAGATCCTGTCGCCATGATGGAAAATTATTGCCTAATTGTCACGGGCAACAGTTTGGTAAAGGCTTTCGACCGGCTCGAGGTAGCGGAATATACAGCGAAAACGATTGTGGCCGCAAGGAATATCGGGAAAATCGTTAATATCGACCAACCTAAGATTGATGAAATTGAGAAGGCTTTTCCATTGTGAAAGATAGATTGAGAGTGGACTAAAAAAATTACCCGCCCTACGATTCATTCCAGGGCGGGTTAATTTTTTCATTTTTTTCCTACAGCATCTTTTAATGCTTTTCCGGCTTTGAATACCGGTACTTTGCGGGCGGCAATACTGATTTCCTTGCCGGTTTGAGGGTTGCGACCCTTCCGGGCGGCCCGTTTTCTCACATCAAAACTGCCGAAACCAACTAAAGTTACTTTGTCGCCTTTGGCGAGCGCGCCGCTGATGGCTTTGATGATGGCATCAATGGCTTGGTTGGAATCCTTTTTGGTGAGTTTGGTTTCTTTGGCTACCTTTTCGATGAGTTCTGTTTTGGTCAAAATAGACGCCTCCTTGTAAATTTTAGATCGATTAAAATCTTGGTAGTATTATTCTTGCCCTTACTATGTAATTATTCGGCAAATATTTCCGTAGTCTTTATGGTTTTTTTCATGCATTGCCTTGATTATTTCTGCAATAATTTTTATCATCCCCTTTGGAGTGCGAAGAAACGGTAAGATTGTTCGGCAAGGGTCAAAAAAGTTATTGGACACAAACAAACAATAGGGATGGATCGATATTTCCATTTATTTTGAAGGATATATCCTGTTCATCACGAATGATTCTTGCAAGAGGTGTCCCATTTTAATGCAACAATTTCACCGATGTTTAGGTTTACTCGTATTGATTTCCATGATGTTCAATGTTTTTCTGTGCACACGCTCTTTAACGGTTGAAGGTGCCACGATTACCGATTCCGGCGCATTAAAACAAATGATTCAAAAAACAAGACAAGAAATATCCAACCAAAAAAAACGGGAGAAATCGGTATTAAATAATCTACTGACCCAACAACAAAAGCTGAGCCAATTGGAGGATAATTACCAACAAATCCAACAAGCATTGGGAGCTGCAGAGAATAAAGTAAACGCAACCCGGCGTGAGCTTTTTAAACTTCAAAGTAACTTTGAGATACTGGAGTCCAATCTGCAAGATCAACGGGATTTGTTAAACCGGCGTTTGGTTGCGATTTATAAGAGCGGTCCGCAGACTTATTGGGATTTAATATTTATTTCGAGCAATTTTGCTGATTTTGTAGCAAAATTCGATATGCTCAGCTTTTTTATCCGTGATAACATGCGCCGAATTGATAATATCAAGCAAACCCAGCTCATAGTTCGCCAGCAAACGATGGTGATTCAGAATAAAAAGACCCAAGTGGAATCGGAGTATAACCAAACCCTGGAATTACAAAACAAACTGGCTAAAGAGCAACAAAAAGTAACGGCCCAGGTCGGAATGACCAAACGGGAATTAAATAATATTCAATCAAACCGGCGTAAACTTGAAAAAGCACTCCAAGAGTTTGAGGAGACTTCACGGCAGATTGAAGCGGAGCTGCGCCGGAAACAAAATTCAAATCCGATGGCTTTGGGCAACGGCAAGTTTATTTGGCCGGTGCGGGGCCCTATTTCATCACCCTTTGGATGGCGCCTTCATCCGATCCTGAAAAGAAAGATATTTCATAGTGGAATCGATATAGCGGTTTCTTTCGGCACTTCAGTTCAGGCCGCCGATGCCGGAGTCGTAGCCGTAAGCGGCTGGCAAGGCGGGTATGGTAATTTTATTGCCATTGACCATGGAAACGGATTGGCCACTTGTTACGGACATAATTCCCGGTTATTAGTGAAAGAAGGGGATAAAGTTTCCCAAGGACAAGTCATTGCGTTAGCGGGAAGCACCGGTTTGGCCACCGGGCCGCATGTCCACTTTGAAGTGCGGCGCAAGGGAACCCCCGTAAACCCGATGGGCTTTTTGCCATAATATACGTGATTTCGAAAATGATGGGTTATTTAATAAAAGAGTGGATCAAAAATTGAACGGAGAACAAGGAATGAGTTTTAACAGGATAACTATTCTGGGATTGATCTTGTGCCTATGGTTCATCAGTACCGCTGCATTTGCCGAAAGTCTAACGATAGTGACCCCTTACTTCGGAACGGAGGAAAATACTTTCGATTCGTACGGGTTAAAATTAAAAGACTCCCAAAACACGAAAGGGCTCTATATTCAATCCATCAATCCCGATGAATACCAGTGGAATGCATTTTTTTATAACACCAATAATATTAACGACAGCGACCTATCGGGGTTGAATTTTATTTATGACCGTTACTTTGGTAAAACCCAAAAAGTTCAAAACGTAGTGGGCATCGGCGCCAACTATTTAAAAATGAAGCTTGACAGTGTTAACGTCCCGGGTTTAAGTGAATTCCAACTTGATCAGGATATTCTCAGTTTGTATTTGCGAATCGGCAGGTATTATAAGTTTGAACAAGGAAGGTTCAATTTTACCGTAATGCCCTGGATGGGAGGGGAGTGGGACCACTCTGAGGGAACAGTATTCGTAGATTATCCCGGCCCCGGTTCAGCAACATCCGAAATCGACGATAATCTATATTCCTGGATCGCCGGGATGAATTTTAAAATGAATTTCCAACATTTTCTCCAGATAGAAGCTAAACCGGGTATTACCTATCTAAATGGAGAAAGTTATTGGAAGAAATCAGGCATGGTGAATGTTTTTCTAACGAAAAATGTTGGACTTTCTTATCGTTACGATTATCATGAAAATAGCAGCGGGAAAGACAGTCTAAGTATTTTTGGAGTCGCAATTGTGTTCTAGCGCGTTATAGAGCCATTTGTGCCATGATGAACCGCAGGGTTCCAGATAAAAATAAATGAGGATGAACAACTTATGCTTTACGATACTATATTTGTGCCTTTGGGTTAACACCGTTTCAATATATTTTAATAGAATATAGTATTAATAACCTTAAGACAAATTAGATGTTCATATCTTCGTTTTAACATATCTTGCCATTTCTTGGTGCTTTTGGGACAGCCCCGAGATCTTCTCTTTGCGGGAAGAGTAACCTCCCACACAAGTGCGGGCCGCCTCTGAAGTCCATAAGCTTTTTGAGTGTAGCGGCTAAGGTTATCCTTCCACTTGAATGAACTACTTGTGCTGCTTCATTAGGGGAAGGGACAGCCTTACAAGAAGGTGTGGGTTGGGTTGCACTGACATCTGCAATTTTCATCCTTTCACGTGACCTCACGATATTTGTTCTCTCTAGAATAGATGGCGAGTCTAACCGGCTCGCTTTTTTGTTCTTCCAATCGTCTCCTTATCAAACGGGAGGTGACTTCTCAATCATGGATCAAGAAAATAATTTGTAATGGACGACATACCATCTTTAAATGTTGGAAATGGCGGGGGCGGATTCTGATATTATGAATAATTTATGGAGCCGTTATGATGAATGGGATTTTATTTTTCAATTTGGGATAAGTTCATGATTGGATTAAAACATGACGTAACCAGAGTATATTGTTTTCATAATCGGTTTTCACAACTTCATAGATATCGTCTTCATCGAAGAGTAATGGCCCGGTTGTTTTTTCCATTTCCGTGGTCCAGCTTTTCGGGAAAACTCCTTTCATTTTAAATCCATCCAGGTCCTCGCCAATACATTTTAAAATAAATTCATTCATTCCGGACGGAATTTCGGGACATTCGATAATAAAAAGACGTTCTTCGCCGAAAATCATTCAAACGAAATCCTCCTGTAAATTTTTCTATAATAGATTATTAAAACCGATTGATCTTGGAATGGTCATATTGAATAAAAGATGGTGCTATTGGCTAAATTTGCTGTTCCTCCCAATAAATAGAGTTCACTTTTGGAATTTTATCAAGTAAAAAAAATAATAATAACTTTTGGAAAGGGGAGCAAAAATGACAGTAGGATCTCAGGTGATACAAACTATCGCCAGTTTAAAAAATGCGCAAGCTACATTAAAAATATACTCCATCCAAAGTCAAAGTGAAGAAAGCAAAAAAGTATTAAATGAAGCAACTTCAACGACAGCTGAGATCATCCGCGGAATGGAAGAACGGTTAAAGAAGCTTGAATTCCAAGAACCGCAATATAAAAGCAAATAGATAAGAGAAAAAATGCCAAACTTGTTCATGATTTTGACTCGTTCATTGTTGATGTTTTTTACGGCTTTACTGTTGGTCCGACTTATTGGTAAAAAGCGTTCTTCCCAGTTAAACTCATTTCATTTGATTGTTTTTGGAGTGCTGGGGATATTGGCCGCCTTCATCTCGGTGGGACTGCTCACCAATTTGGTTTGGGGTTTTATTGCCATGCTGGTTTGGGGTTTATTACCGGTTGCTCTTGATTTTCTGGCATTAAAGAACCGGTGGATGCATGACTGGTTATATGGTAAAGAAACAATTTTGATCCGTCAAGGGAAGATCCAGGAGGATGGCCTGAGCCGGGTGAGATTGACCGGTGAGGAGCTATTACGCGAACTTCGTTCCAAAAACATCTTTAACGCCAGTGAAGTAGAGTTCGCGGTGATGGAAACAACCGGCGAGATTAACGTATTACCTAAGGCGGAATATCAGCCGCTCGCCCCGCATGATCTCGGCCTGAAGGTAGCTCCCCTGACCGAACCTCAAACGGTGATCCTGGATGGCAAGATCCTGGATGGAAATTTGGGAAATATAGGGTTCAACCGTAGCTGGCTAAATCTTCAGCTGGAACGTATGGAAATACTTTTAGCCAATGTTTTTCTGGCACAGGTTGATTCTTCCGGCGATCTTTATGTCGATCTTTATGATGACACCGTCAATCTGCCCCAGCCAAAAGTTAAAGAGCTCCTATATGCCAACCTTCAAAAAATCCAGGCGGATTTAACAACGTTTTCTTTGGAAACACAGGTTCAGGAGGCTAAAGATATGTATGCAGATTACGCCGATAAACTTCAAAGGGTACTTGAGCAAATCAAGCCATATTTATTGCGCTAAAGAGTAAGGAGATTTGATTTCTGAAACAGGAAATGAATATAGGGATAAAATACAATAACAAGAGAGGAAATCCAATGTCCAATCCATACGACTCCATCGTTACAATGCGCAATATCATTCATCAATTAAGGCAAACTCAGATTCAAAATGCGAATTTAGCCGGAAAATGGGCCCATGAGGAAATCAAACAGGCGGCAGATTTGAACAATAACATCGGAAATGTACCTGAGCTTGCACAGAGGGCCGATCATTTGGCCGGAGTACTCCAGGAAATTTATAATTCCGCAAGCAGTGCTTCCTGGCAATTGGATAACCTGGAAAGAATGCTGGATGAGCTTAAAAATTAATGTATATATTTGGAAAGGTGGTGAAAAAGTGACGATAGCAACTCAAGTCCAAAAAGCCATTGCCAGTGTCCAGAGCGTTTCGGCCAGCATGAAAACTTTTGCCTTGGAAACTCAGGACAAAGAGGCCAAACAAATGTTTCAACAATTAGCGCAGACTTTTGACGGCGCATTGCAAACTTTAGAGGACAGACAAAAATATATCGAACAGCAGGAACCGGAATACAAACAATAAAGGTAGAAAACGAATCATACAATACCACTTATTGACATTTTGTCAAAAAGAAAGTATAATAAATTCATTAGTTATGATGAATTCTGCTTCAATTCAAATAGTGGGTTTTTATATTGAAAGACTGAATTAACAGTTACATATGATTCTCCGGCCCGCTAATCCATTCTATGCGTGGATAGAGAGGCAGTCATGGTCCGAATGGTTTTGCCATGGATTTTTCCTCCTGCCATGGCTTTTTTTGTTTTAAACGTCCTTAGAATAAAATCAGTACTTCTTAACTAAATTTAAAAAAGTTATCTGAGAGGTCATTATAAGATGGTATATAAGGAAAAAATAGGAGGTCTACTGATAGTTACGGCGTTTTCTTTTTCAGTCATTGGACTTTTGATTTGGTATTTTTCGACTTACCGGGTGATTCATAAAGAACGCTTTAATTTGGGTGTTTATCAAGAAAGCGGATACGCCGGGATAGCCAAAGATTTTTTGCGTGTTCGTGAAGTTCAATCTTTCCGTGAGCTAAAAAAGATGTGGCGAGCTTTAGATAGGCGGCAGATTGATGGAGTGCTTGCCGACAGGCTTCAAGGGTTGGCAGCAATATCCGCCGGAAATTTCACACGGATTAGGCCGGTGGGAGAGGTTTTAAATTATCAATTGAAGGCTGTTGCTTTCCGAGGAAATGATAGTATTTTATGTCAGGCCATTAATCAGGGTTTGGCAAAAATTATCGCGAACCAAATCTTTGGGGAGATTAGTAAGGAGTATTTTGGAAAAAACACAGCCGAGGAAGTGCTTGAGACTATGAATTCAAGCGGCAGCGCGATTCGTAGTGATATGGGGGAACCAATCCAGCGAAAGAGTCATTTGAAGCTGGCATTCCCCGTGGATAATCCCCCTTTCAGTTATCTTAACAGACATCATAAATTAATCGGGTTTGATGTCGAAATTGCCTGGGCCGTTTGTATTCAATTAGGAATCCGATATTTTCAACCGATTGCGATTAAAAACCCTCAAATTTTATCGGCGTTGAAAGACAAACAGATTGACGGTGTATGGGGAGTAACTATCAATCCCAAAATGGAATCGAAAGTAATTTACTCAAATCCTTATCGGGTCAGCGGAGTTCAATTATTTGTCCGTAAAGACTCGCCAATTAACAGTCCGGAATATTTAGTGCCACCAGTGTATCCTGAACTTCCTCCGGGAATGGGAAATACGCATTCGGATTTATCTTATGACTGACGGGAGGGATATGCCACGAGAATGTGCTTTACGAATGGGTTGCGTTATGGAATAATCTTCGTCCTTATTATTGGAGTCTGGCTTTTATTTGGTAATAAAATCAGGGAATTTCAGGGTTTTACAATAGCTGTTATAGCGGGGACTCCATATGAGATTGAAGCCCATCAATTTAAAAATGTCGCGGAAATCAAGTTATATGATGACAACCGGCAAATCTTCCATGAATTGGCCAATCGTCGTGTGGATGGAGTTCTCACTGACCGTTTGGCGGGATACGAGCGGATTAAGAAAAGCGAATACCATAGTATTATGCCTGTGGGGAAATTATTGGATCGGGAGAACGTTTCAATCGCGTTTCTTCCAGAAGATAATTCCTTACGGAAGGCGGTTGATCATGCGCTGATAACGATCAGTCACAATGGAACTTATGGGCGAATCAGTCAAAAATATTTTGGACGTAACATTTTACATACTATCCCATTGGACCGTAATCTTGCGGATGATCCGGCGGCAATCGATGATTCGTGGCGGAAGATCCAGCGGAAGGACCCAATTATTATTGCCATGGATGATCAGGGAAATCACCCCTTTGATCTTGAGCTGGCGGAAGCAATTTGTGGTCAGTTGGGCGTAAAGTTGGTTCCGGTAATAATTCCTTGGGAAGAAATGAGTGAAGGATTATGGGCGAAAAGGTATGATGGTATTTGGGGGATTTCGGCGGGAATTGATGAATGGATGAACCATGAAACGAAATTTTCAATGCCTGTGTATTATACGGGATCCCAATTGTTTGTCCGGAAAGATTCACGCATTAAAGGCCCGGACATGCTTCAACAGGAGAGGCCTTTCGGATCCTTTTCATTATCGAAGTTATTTCCGAAGATGCCCCGGATTTTTGAAAATTAGATTTGACATTTTTATGATTCATGCGGGAAAAACAGCATGAAGAGGATCGGTGATAACAGGGATGTAATCATAGCTATAAAAATTAACAGTGAATGAATTGCCCGGCTGATGATTCCTTCCCGCATAGCTATAAAAGATATTGCAATAATTAAACTTAACCTTGCGGAAAGCAGAAAACCTGTACTCAATGTCTGTCTCCAACTGAGATTCCAATTGAAATAAAAAAACCGAAATCAGGAATCCGTAACCAATGGCCTCCAGTTTAGGCCGTATTTTTTTTCGATAGGAATTCAACAGAAGGGAATCTAGTTCTAAGCCACTTAGGAACATTAAGTAAGCACATCCCAACAAAGATAAGAATTCAACTGTCGGTTCCATTCGAATCAGGTTAAGTCAACTTTTGTCCAGTAACATGCCGGAGATTATTTCAGCAATGGCGACTGGAAAATGAATCGATTTGATCTTACTGATAATCAGTGGCAGCACGAAAGAAATCATACAAATAATAAGTAAAGATTCTAGAGAAATTTTTTCGTTCATATGAATCTCGATCGATAGAATTGTGGTCTTTTTATTGAAAAAAAGTATCGGTTCAGGCTGGGTTAAAAAAGAGTGAAGTTTTAAAAATATCGTTTGGGACTTATTGACGTGTTGTCATAAAGTCGTTACTATATCTTATGTGTGTTTCCAACCCAAAAGACTCGTTATCTCGGAATCCAAAATCATTAGAGAAGGTGGACTATTTTGCAAAAAAAGTTTGTCGAAGAAACAGTGCTTTTTATCAGTATTATTAAGTGGGCCGTCCTATCGATACTCACTGGAATCGTTGTAGGACTTTCATGTACCTTGTTTTTAAAAATTTTGGGTTGGAGTACGGCATGGTCCGAGTCTTACGGATATTATTTTTTGTTTTTGCCATTGGCTCTGTTTTTAAGTAGTTTGATGATTCAATATCTGGCTCCGGATGCCGAAGGCCATGGAACGGAAAAAGTTATTGAAGCTATCCACCAACGGTGGGGTAAAATTAAATTGGCGGTAGTTCCGGTCAAATTGGTAGCCACTGTAATTACAATAACCGGAGGCGGTTCGGCCGGTAAGGAAGGGCCTAGCGCGCAAATCGGAGCCGGGATGGCTTCTGCGTTGGCGGATGGCTTAAAATTGACCAGGGAAGATCGCAAGAAATTGGTTGTTTGTGGCATCAGCGCCGGTTTTGCAACAGTTTTCGGCACGCCGATTGCTGGGGCTTTATTTGCGGTGGAGGTCTTGGTTCTGGGGAAAATATTGCAGGAGATGTTTTTTCCTTCGCTCATGGCGGCTATTGTCAGTTATCAAGTTGCCAGGTTTTTCGGTTTATCCTATTTTCATCAGTCGATTCAGTTGGGAAATTTTTCCTAGACATTGTTTTTGGAAGTATTATTAAGCGGACTTTACTTTGGTTTAATCGCTATTTTGCTCGTTGAAACACTGAAGTTATTTGAACGGTCATCCAAAAAACTGAAGATTTGGAAACCTCTCAAAGGGCTTATCGGTGGAACCGCCATGGTAATATTAGCTTTCCTATTGTCAAAGCACTATCTGGGTTTGGGAATTGATACCATCCAAGCTGCAATGAGTGGGGCTCAAATTCCACCCCTGGCTTTTATATGGAAGACGATTTTTACTTCAATCACGCTGAGTATGGGCGGTAGCGGCGGCATCCTGACTCCGATATTTTTTATTGGAACCACGGCCGGTAGTACATTTGCCCATATTTTTCATTTAAACCCTTCAGTTTTTGCAGCCATTGGCCTTGTTGCCCTCTTGGCCGGCGCTGCGAACACACCGATTGCCGCTTCAGTCATGGCTATCGAAATGTTCGGCCCTCAAATCGGATCTTACGCTGCGGTTGCCTGTGTAGTCAGTTATATTGCCGCCGGTCACCGCAGCGTATACGCAAGCCAACTTTTGGGGGTAACCAAAAGCGCATCTATTAGTGCACCACTCATGAAAGAATTTGAAAGCATTGATGGAGTCGTTGTAGAGAATAAGCCGGGGAAACTCATTTATATCGTAAAAAAAATTTTTTCCGGCGCATCAAAAACCAATAAAGTAAAATGAAAAATCATTGAACTTATTGACAAAATGTCAAAAAGAATTATAATGATATTAAATCATCCAATGGATACTTTGGATGATGAAAAGCTTTTCCCAAACCTCCTTTATAGATGTGCGAAACTGAAAATCAAGGCATACCCTGATTTTCAGTTTCGCAAACTTTAGTTTACTTCATAACCCCAAAAGTTACTCGCAAGCTTTGATGCAGTTGTTTTTGAGTTAACGGTAGATATTTTTAAGTTTTAAATATCACAGTTATATTACGAAATGATAAGAGGTAAAATAGATTATAGGGTATACTTCCTGACGGAATGTCGAGAAATAATCAATGGGATAGGATCAAAAAGATAAATTGATTGGATTGAGATAGGGTAAAGATGGATATTCAAGAAACATTAACGCATATCAGTAAAGAGGGCAAACAAGTATTACGTTTATTGCAAAAAGGCGGTCCTTTAACCAAAAACGGCTTACTGGAAATATTGAAAATTAATTTCACCGCTCTCAATCGGATTATGGATCCCCTTGAGCGTGAAAAGTTGATCATTGAAGTCGGCATTGGTGAGTCATCCGGGGGACGCAAGCCGCTGTTATATGATTTGGACAAAAATTGTTTTTATGTATTAGGAATGGATATCTCCAGACTTTATACAAAAATCATTATCGCTGATGCTAAAATGAATATTTTATGCAATAAGACTTTTGCGATGGATAATACTTTCACCCCTGAAAAAACCATCCAAACAATTGCTACTCTGTTTCAAGAAGTTTTGAATCAGCTTGGAATTGGAAAAGAACAATTTTTAGGAGCCGGGGTTGGAACAGTAGGACCGCTGGATCGGTTTTCAGGAATCATGCTCAGGCCCAAGTTCTTTACCTGTGAGGGTTGGACCGGGTTCCCCATGAAAAAACAAATGGAAGAAGCATTAAATCTGCCGGTCATCATGGATAACGGAGCCAATACGGCCATTCTGGCTGAGTACAATTTCGGCGCAGGAAAAGGATATCACAATATTGCTTATTTCAATTGCAGTACCGGAATCAGGACCGGAGCGATTTCAGCGGGTGCCATAGTCCGTTCAATTAATGATGCGGAGGACGCTTTCGGGCATATGGTCATTAATGTGGACGGGGAAGCTTGCAATTGCGGGAATTACGGTTGCATTGATTGTTATTCCTCTATTTATGCGATTGGAAAAAAATATAAGGCTGCATTGAAGCAAGGCCGTTCCGCAATCATGGCAAAACCGCTTCAGGAAACTGACTATACCGATATTTGCAGGGCTGCTGAAGAGCATGATTCCTTGACTCGGGAAATTATTACGAATGCCGCTACTATTTTTGGAGTTGGACTTGCCAACTATATTAACCTGTTGGATCCGAACTTGATAATTCTCAGCGGCCCATTAATCAGCTGTTCAGAACTTTACTATCGCATTGCCAGTGAAACAGCACTAAAAAGATTATATGATAAAGAATCCAATCCTATTGTTTTTAGTAAAGGCGGTTATTTCGGGGAAGATGCCATTGCCTTGGGAGCCGCCGTTATGGTAGTTGAAAAATATCTCCTGTAGTTAAAAGAATGCTCATATTTGCATGTACATGATTTTGGTTTCATAAGACCATTAAAAGGAAGATTCACAAATGCTTTCATAAATCGGGCAAACCGGAAAATTTTCCGGTTTGCTCATTGCATGGATGCTGGCATTATCAGTAAGCGGGTATTCTTTCCATATAGGCTATTCCTGCCATTTCTGCATATTCCGGGTCCAGTGCCACCAGATCGCTTTTGTTGATATCCCGTAAATCATTTTTTCCCAAAGCACGTGCTACCTGCTTGAGCTCTAGAAAACAGCTTTCATAGAAGTTATAGAGATGTTTGGCGCCTAGATCGGGGTTGTATTTTTTGGATTCTTTGGCGTCGTAATAAAGAATCCCGGTGGGCGGTTCCCAAGGGGTGGCTTTGGTTACCTGGGTGTGGGACATGACCAAAGCGGCGAGGGTTCCGATATAAACTGCATCCGCTCCGAGCGCCAGACACTTTAAAAAATCTCCGGGAGTGGCTAATCCCCCTCCGACGATTAAAGTAATTTGCCCTTTTAATTTCCGGTTTTCCAAGTAGTTCACCGTGCGGCACAGGGCGGGAAGAGTCGGTAGCCCCACATCATCTTGCAGTGTGGAGGGACAGGCATGGGTCCCGGCCTCGGCGCCATCCAACACGATAGCATCGATTCCACCCTGGGTGATGAAATCCAGCTCTTGTTCGAGGTAGTGGGTTCCACCGAATTTAGCGGCAATCGGTACTCCACCGGTTACCTCCTTCAGCCTCAAGATTAAATTCTTCCAATCGTTTAAGTCTTCGACTTCCGGAACTCGGGATTCAAGCACAATATCAAGCCCGGGAAGGGTTCCCAGGCGTCTGGCAAAACCGCCGATTACTTTTTGACCGGAGATCCGAACCGGGGCAGAATCGTAAGCACCATGTCCGATGGCAATTTCCACCATCTCCGCCTGGCTGAGGAGGGGAGCGGTTTTGGACCAAAATCCCTTATTGTACTGAATAATATATTGATCCGCCACAGCCCGGGCTTCTTCTAACAGCGGTCCGCCACCGGTATTATCGGCTGTTCCTGTCAAAACCGAAGCTTTGGCCAGGGCCATTTTTGCATTGAAACTGATGGCGTTTCCATAGGCCATTGCGCTAACTAAAAGCGGTACTTTTAAGGTTAACGGTTTTTTGGCTTTGGGGCCGATAATTACCTCGGTATGGACGGGAGTGTCCGAAGATAAAGGTTGTCGGGATAGATAGCCCGGAGTAAACTGAATCTGATCCAATTTGAAAAAATGAATATTGGTTCCGAAAGGACGTTGGGTGGCTTTTCCGGTATCGGCTCTCAAATTGCTCTCAAAATAATCACGCCAGGTTAATTTATTGAAAAGGGTGAGAGTTTCAACCGGCGCCGACTTTCGCAGCCAATCGGAAGCGCTTTGGCGGAACTTTACGATGAAAAGGACCAATAAAATGAGGGCTGCCAATCCCGATCCAAGAAGGATTCCTCCCAATGCAATCCAGAATATGACGTTCATTTCTTGACCGAATATCCTTTTGGAGGATAAAGGCAATGATCCACTCCGGCCAGGGTGGCAATTTCGGCCGATGTGGAAGAGAGATCGGCGGATGATACTTCTTTTAAAGAAGTCCATCCCATACAGCCAACGGCCAACATGATCTCCTCATTACAGCTTTTTAAAAAATTGGCGATATTCATTGCGGCGTCATCAATGGATAACTTTTTCCTGGACTTGCCGTTTTCAAAAACCAGCTCTGTCAAAGGTTCCCAGGGAAGGACTTTTGTTATTTGAGTATGGACCATTGCCACAATGGCGACTGTCCCGATGGCGACGGCATCAGCACCTAGGGCCAGGGCTTTTAGAAAATGTCCCGGAGTAATCAACCCTCCCGAGATGATTAAGGATACTTGATTCTTTAAGCCATTTTGCTTTAGAAAATTGGAAGCCCGGCACAGTGCCGGTAATGTGGGAAGCCCAACATCATCTTCCAGTATTCCCGACCCATAATGAATTCCGGCCTCCCCTCCGGCGATGCTTAAAAAATCGACTCCCGCTTTGGTGAAGATCTCCAATTCCTGTTCCAAATAATGTGTGGCCCCGAATTTAATCCCGATCGGGGCTCCATTGGTCAACTGGCGCAAATACTGGACGAGTTTTGTAAGTTCCGTGCCGTTTTCCACATTAGACAAGCCAGTCTCTTCAATTAAATCTTCACCGGTATCGAGTTTCATATAATCACGGAATTCCGGGCTGAATTCTTTGTTTCTCCAGATGAGCGGCGCCGGACCGAGGGCTCCGTATCCTAGATTAATTTCAATGGCGTTGGCCTGCCGCAAAATGGCTTCTTCTTTTGTCCAAAAACCCCGGTGATACTGGATGATCAATCTTTGAACATGTTTGCGTTCTTCCGGTAAAAAGGGACCGGCTCCGGTTCCGGTGGCGGTTTTCATCATATCCGCGCCTTTGGCTAAGGCAATTTTGGCGTTTAAGGATAGTCCTCCGCCATAATTCATTCCGGCAATCATAATCGGCATGTTAATCTCCAGCGGTCTTTTGGCTTTAGGACCTATGGTGACCTTGGTGTCAATGGCCGCCGATTCAACAGCCGGTTTCCGGGTAAAATAAACCGGGTTAAAGAGTAATTTATCCCAAGAGGAAAAATGTTTGGGGGTTCCAAAGGGACGCTCCAGAGGCTTTCCGCTTGTGGAACGTAAATCGCTTTCAAAAATGTTCTGGACCCCCACTTTGGTGAAGACATTGTACATTTCTCCGATGTTCTCCGGATAGGGATCTTTCATTAAGCGTTTGACAAAAGCGTCGGTCCATAAATCAATACCCGGCCGCCAAAGGATGATAACGGAAATCAGGATGATGATAATTCCGACACAAACCGCAAGGATAAATTGAAAGCCCATAAGCATGCCTTTTCCCCAGTTATTTCTAAAGATATTGCTGCATCCCATGAAAAATAGTTTTACCCTTGATAGGTGATAATATGTTTCCTTTTCGGAAAGTTTAGAATAAAACGATGGCATTTTTAAATAAAATTCAGAAAGGACCTTGACAAACCATAAGTTTTCAATTACTATTTAAGTAGTTGCTTTAATACTTAATTTGTTTTGCGGAGTGGTCAAAAATTGGAACCGTCGGAAATTTGCAAAGTTTTGTCGGTTGAAACCCGTTTAAAAATTATAAAATTATTAAAAACCAAAGGACCGCTCGGTGCTAAGGACATGGCGGAATTTTTAGGAGTGACAACGGCTGCCGTTTCCCAACATCTAAAGATTATGAGCCAGGTTGGGATCGTCAGCAGCGAAAGAAAAGGATTTTGCATTCCCTATACCATCAATGAAGATGTGCTCAGACAATGCCGCGAGTTGTTAACCGAAGTTTGTTTATGCGGTTGTAATGGTGAAGGGAAAAAAGGTATGGAAGCCCTAAAATCGGCCAGCTTGGAAACATTAAAAGACTGCGAAAAGGATTTGGAGCAGAAACTTGAGGCTGTTCGCCAGCAAATTGGAATCCTGGAGGCCAAGGATAAGAGGTAAAATTTTTTCTTTATAAATTTAAGTTGTTGCTAAATTACTTAAATAAATATGAGATGAGGTGGATTCGATGTTGAATGTAACAGAAAGCACTTTCCAGGAAGAGGTTTTAAACGCCAAAGGAATCGTGTTGGTGGATTTTTGGGCGCCCTGGTGCGGACCTTGCCGGATGGTGGGGCCGGTTTTGGAAGAGATTGCCCGCGAAAAGGGTGATCAGCTCAAAATCGTTAAGATCAATGTGGATGAAAATCCGGGATTAGCCGCCAATTATAATGTAATGACCATTCCCAACCTGCATATATTTAAAGATGGACGATTGGTGGAACAGTTTGTCGGCGCTTTACCCAAACCGGGCATTGAAAGTAAATTGGCCCGCTGGATCATTTCCTGAATTAAGTCAATCCAAAATCATCATGAAAGGGAAAAAACACCATGGCAATTTCTGTTGATCTGAATCTTTGCCCGCAAAATCATCCCTGTCCCGCTCTCAAGGTCTGTCCTGCGGGCGCTTTAACCCAAAATGGTTTTCATGCTCCTGGTGTTGATGCTGTCAAATGCATAGACTGTAAAGAATGTGTCCGGTTTTGTCCGATGGGGGCATTTTCTTAAAAAATAATCTTCGAGGTGGGCAAGATGTCGGAATTTTTTAAAAAGCATTGGCTCGGACTATTTCTGGTAACTTTTTTGGTGATAATGGTTGAAGTTGGTGTCCCAAGTGGAGCCGCAGCGAGAAATGCCAGTCCGCGAATGGGCTATCAAGCGCCCGATTTCACTTTACATAGCCTGACGGAGCGGAATGTAAACTTATATCGAATAATCGGCGCGAACAAGGTTACCGTGATTAATTTTTGGGGGATCTGGTGCCCGTATTGCGTCAGGGAAATACCCGAGTTCGTGAAGTTTTACCAGCAATATCACCAACGCCAGGTTGAAGTCTTGGCGGTCAATGTCGGTGACAATCCCAAGGATGTACCGTCGTTTGTCAAAAAGAACCGGATGAACTTTCCGATCCTGATTGATCAAAATAACGCCGTCAGCGAGCTTTACCAGATTACCGGTTTTCCGACAACCCTGATTATTGACCGGCGGGGTGTGATTCAGGACATCATTGTAGGAGCCACCAATCAATCAACGCTGACCGCGAAAGTGAATGCGGTTCTTCGGGAGAAATAGCATGAGTGTGTTCACCGTTGTGCTGGCATTTGCAGGGGGATTGCTTTCATTTTTATCCCCCTGCGTCTTACCGCTTGCTCCCGGCTATTTGGGAATAATCTCCGGGGTTTCCTTTTCGGGACTCAAGGAGGGTAAGATTGTCCAAAAGAAAATATTCGCGGTCACTGGCGCCTTTATATTGGGATTTAGTTTGGTTTTTATCTCGCTGGGATTTGCCAGCTCATTGGTTGGCCAATTGTTCAGGGGCCATAAAGCGCTTTTTTCCCAAATCGGCGGGGTAATTGTAATCTTGCTTGGACTTCACCAGACCGGGCTGTTCCCGGTGAGTTGGTTGTACCGTGAGCGCCGGGTCCAGGCGGCTCCCGGCGCTGGGGTAGCCGGAGCGTTTGTAACCGGTCTGGCTTTTGCATTCGGTTGGACTCCCTGCGTTGGCCCGATATTAGGCGGGATATTGGCCATGGCGGGAAATCAAAACACCGTAGGATCAGGATTTCTTTTACTGACGGTTTATTCTTTAGGACTTGCCATTCCATTTTTGCTGCTGGCGGTGGGATTTGAAAAGGTTTCCAGAAAATTGGACCGCTTGAAACCCTATCTGAAATATCTGCAATGGGTGGCGGGCGGGTTGCTGATTGTGATGGGACTTTTGCTGGTTACCGATCATCTGACCCTTATCAGTCGTTGGATAATGCGGATAACCGGAGGTTGGAGCCCCGAGGGCCTGCTGGACAAATGACAGGATTGGAAAGGGCCGGAATTTTTTTAAATCGTTAAGTTTAACCCATTCATCCGATTATCCCTTTCCATAAGGAGTGGATTCAATGATAAAGACTTTAACCATTATTTTTAGTTTGACGGTTCTAATTTACTTGGTTTTTCGGCTTCGGGATTCCGTTGCCGGTCGTGTGTATGCCGCGGGCGACATCAGAAATCGGCC
This sequence comes from Bacillota bacterium, assembly GCA_023401925.1. GTDB lineage: Bacteria > Bacillota > UBA4882 > UBA8346 > UBA8346 > UBA8346. The sequence goes on along the minus strand of JAEXDA010000081.1, from coordinate 58,895 downwards.
CGGTTCAATGCATAAATTTGACATAAGCCAGAAAAGGAAACTGGATAATCCGGAACGCCGGAAGATAATGCCCCCCGAAGAGACATTAAGGAAGTTGGGTCTAAAAACAGGTGATATCATGGCGGATGTCGGATGCGGCATCGGATATTTTACCTTCCCGGCCGCCCAAATTGTGGGGTCAGAAGGAAAAGTCCTGGCGATGGATGTTGCCGATGAAATGCTGAATGAGGTCAATGAAGGAAAAGATCGGAATCAGGCAACGAATATTGAAACCGTCAAAGTGGCCGAAGATGATCTGCCATTAAAAAATGGAGCGGTAAATTTTGCTTTGGTCTGTAATGTACTTCATGAAGTTGAGGAACTTGAACGTTATGTGGGTGAGCTTCAGAGAATTTTGGCGGTAAAAGGCCGGTTGGCGGTGATTGATTTTGAAAAGAAAGAGAGCCAATGGGGGCCCCCCATCCATCATCGAATTGATAAAAATGAACTGATCGGGATATTTAATAAGCATGGATTGAAGATTGTTGATTGTCAAAGTATCGGGGAAGAACATTACTCCATCCTCGCGGAAAAAGATGTCCCATCATAAAAAGGAATGAATCAAAACGAATAAAGTCTGATACGTTGGCCCCAATTGGCAAATCCAATCGCGGCCGTTTTTTTATGTCGCCCGCCCGGACCTTGAATCATCGCTACTTCCAGTTTTTCAACCACCTTGCGCCACTTCGGTTACGAACATTTGGACTTGCATAAATTATTTTACGCTGCGGTAATTCTATTGGTAACCGGCTCGATTATGGACGTGGCCATTGATATCGCGGCCGCCATGGCTGAGATCAAGGAAAAAAGGCCCGATATCGGAGGTAGGAATTTTGTTGGTGAAAACGGCGAAAAAAGATAGTTTCCGGCAAACGTTGGCAGAATAAATATCGCTCAAGTCTGCGTGAATGATCAAAAAGTGAACGGCTTTGCTTCATGAGCCGTTCACTTTTTGAATAAAAAACCGCCGGAAAAAATTCCCTTAAAAATGACTAAAAAAAAGGTTTTTTTTTATAAAAAGCTAACTATTAAAATTAGGAAATCATTTTTAATTTTCCGGACACTGCTCACCTCGGGTGCAATTTATTTTATGGATTGGAACCATGGAACATGAAGAAAAAAATTCTTGTTAAAATTGCATTATTGATCTTCATAGTCGTTTTATTGTTTTTAAGCGGCCATTTCTTGATCCATGGTTTGGTAAAAGAGCGCGGGCGCTGTTTGCTATGCGAGATTTTAACGATTGGGTTTCCTTGTACCGGGCAATATGGATTATTGTTTTTGTTTCTTTTTATTACCGGTATCCTTCAAATTAAAGTTTCTCAGGTTCCAATACTACCCCACCTTCCAATCCACCTCCGGGATCCGCCGGAAATCTTCATTTTTGCACTCACCATGATTGTCTAAAACCGTTAATTCCCAGATAGATCATTGTTCAATTCCTTTCTAATGGCATCGTGGTATTTTTGCTTTGCCCAATTGTCGTTTCCAGAGAGAATGATTGAGCAGAATAAAGACAAACCTTTATTTCGAGGTAAAGAAAATGAAGCAAAGCCGGTTTAAAAAATTAAAGAAAATTAGAAAACGGCATTTCACTTTGATAGTTATCCCCAATTCCGGAGCTCAGAGCATCCGCAATTTTCGAATTCCATTCGCCTTGATGGTGGTTGGCTTAGTCGTAATTGTATTGAATGTCTATGTCTTCTTGACCTATAGTACTCAGGTCTGGCAAATTCAATCTTTCCGGCAAAAGATTGCCGGACAAGACATGATGATTGCCAAGCTAAAGGCGGAGAAACCCCACGTCCGGGGTGTTTTAAACCGGAGTGACGGATTGGATCATAGACTTTTGCAATATCGCCAAGAAAGTGAAGCGATGGTTGATACCTGGAACCGGTTGCGGCAAAAAGGCGATTATCGTTTTCCCATAGCCAGTCGTGGCATTTTTAAGCGGCAAAATTACCAATTAAGCACTTTGAACTCTTTCCCCAAATCGGCCTCTCCTTCTGCAATAACTTCACTGGAACAATTAGATTATAATCTGGACCAGTTGGAGAGTATTTTAGGGAAAGAGGAGGCACAACAGAAACTAGTTTTTCATGATTTAAAAGCATCTGAACGCCGTCTTGACCACCTGCCTTCCGTTCGCCCGGTTGAAGCTCAAATTTGTTCTCCATTCGGGGTGCGTTTTCATCCGATTTATCGAAGATACATCAAGCATGATGGTGTGGATTTGGCGGTTGAATATGGTAATAAAGTCAAGGCCGGTGCGGACGGAGTTGTCCAATTTGCCGGTTGGCAAGCAGGCTATGGTCTTTTGATTATCATTAACCACGAGTATGGCTATGAGACCCGTTATGGTCATAATTCCAAGTTACTGGTCTATCCGGGACAGGCGGTAAAAAAAGGGCAGGTTATTTGTATTTCCGGAAATACCGGTGAGAGTACAGGTCCCCATGTTCACTATGAAGTCCGCTTTAACGGAAAACCGATTGATCCGGTCCCTTTTCTGAAGGAATGATTTAATAAGTCTTGATATTGCTTAATTTGGAAAACTATATTTAAATGATAGATAAATAGGCAACTTAAGGGGGAATTTTACGTTTATGCTCGTGTTAGGTGTTTTTTTGCCGATATTCAATCATGAGAGTATTCAGGACAGGGTAGGGTAAACTAAAAAGAGGTGGAAAATGAAAATACCAAAAAAGGTTGTCATTGGACTCAATGTGTCGTTATTAATTTTATTTATCGTAGTCATGACGTATCTTTCCGTGAAATTTGCTCCACATATTACGCATCTTTTGAAAAGGCCGGATCGCTTTAGGGATCTGCTCACTTCATACGGTCCCATCAGCATTCCCGCCTTTATTTTTTTTCAAATCATGCAGGTGGTGATCATGGTGATTCCCGGCGAACTGGTTCAGGTAGCCGGCGGTTACGTGTATGGAACTTTTTTTGGTACCGTTTATTCTATCATTGGAATTCTTCTGGGCTCCATCATTGCTTTTTATATTTCCCGAATCCTCGGATTTTCCCTCGTGAAAGATTTTCTGCCTCAAAAAGATTTGGACCGATTCTCTTTCCTGATGAATAACCCAAAATCGGAGATGATGATGTTCATATTATTTCTGATCCCGGGAATACCCAAAGATACTTTGGTTTATATTGCAGGAATCGCGCCTATCAAACCGAAGCTTTTTTTTATAATCTCCATGATTGCTCGATTTCCCGGCATCCTGGCTTCTTCATATATCGGGGCTAACATTCGAGAAAAAGAGTATCTGCCGGTAATTATTGTTTCGATAATTGCCTGTATTTTCTTTTTGATCGGTCTGTTGAAAAAGGAAATCATTGTAAGTAAACTCAGTCATCTGCTGCATCCCAAACCCTCTCCGCCTAAAGAGTGATTGGATGGACGGGGTTAAGAAAAATATTTTTTGCAAGGAATCGCGGGAACTCTATTGGATTGAGAAAATTAGAATACTTGCCTCGGGTTTAAGCCGAAGCGAAATAAATTTTTAAAACCGGGTTGACAAAATGGTCCTTTTTGCGTATCCTAAGATAGGCAATAAAAGGAAACTCCTTGGTTTTCTTTTTTTATGTTAAATATAAAGGCGGTGGTACCGGATGAACGGCGACCATAGCAGTTATCAATTATTTCATTATATCTGTCAACGATGCCGGTACCTTAGCTTATTCATGCTATTCCAAGGGAATGAACTGATTTCGTCCTATCCCTGTTAGTTAGCTTTGCGTAGTTTTTATAAGGAACCCCGCTTTGGCATTAGATGAAATTGATGCTCAAGCGGGGTTTGTTTTGTAGGCCAAACGATTGGCAAAGGGGAATAGCGTGAACCATCGACGCCTATAATACGGCTGGATGGAAGAATTCAACTGTCGATTTTAAAAGAAAATTTGGGAGAGATGATCGGAATGGTAAAGAAAAAATGGGCTCTCTGGACTAATTTAGTTATCTTTTTAAGCATTTTAGGCCCTGGAATTATAACCGGAAGTGTGGATAACGACGCCGCTGGGATTACAACTTATTCGGTGGCCGGGGCCGTTTACGGTTATAAATTGCTATGGACGCTTATTCCGGGGTTTATCGTACTGATGGTTGTTCAAGAAATGAACGCCCGGATGGGAATGGTTACCGGAAAAGGGCTGGCTGATTTGATCAGGGAAAACACCGGGGTTAAAGTCACCTTCTTTATTTTTCTCGGTTTGCTGCTCGCCGATATCGGAAACACGATGACTGAATTTGCCGGTGTTGCTGGGAGTATGCAGGTTTTCGGCATCAGTAAATATATTTCCGTGCCCCTGGTGGCGATCTTGGTATGGGTTTTGGTAGTAAAGGGAACTTACCGTTTGGCGGAGAGGATTTTCTTAATATTCAGCGCTTTTCTTCTCTCCTATGTCGTATCGGCCATTATGGCCAAACCGCATTGGGGGGAGATCGGGACAGCGATCATTCATCCTACGATGGTTTATAATTTCGACTACATTTCAATGGTGATAGGGATTATCGGTACGACCATTGCGCCTTGGATGCAGTTTTACATGCAGTCTTCGGTGATTGAAAAAGGCCTGAAAATGGAAAATTACAAATACACATTGTGGGATGTGATAATTGGATGCGTTGCTACTGTAGCTGTGGCATTTTTTATCATAGTGGCCTGCGCTTCCACCTTGCATGAGAACCACATTCAAATTAACGAAGCTAAAGATGCCGCTATGGCTTTAAAACCTTTGGCCGGAGCTTTTGCTTCCCAAATTTTCGCCTTTGGTCTCTTTATAGCCTCGGTGTTTTCAGCCACCATCTTACCGATTGCCACGGCATTTTATGTTTGCGAAGCTTTTGGCTTTGAAGCCGGGATTGATCGAAAATTAAACGAGGCTCCGCAATTTTACGGCCTATTCACGGCAATTATTGCCATTTCGGTGGCCATCATTTTAATCCCCAATGTCCCGTTGATTGAGATTACCATTTGGACTCAGATTATTAACGGTTTAATGCTGCCGGTGGTTTTGATATCCATGATGGTATTGGTGAATGATAAAGAAATCATGGGTAAATATGTCAATCAAAGGGTTAACAACGTAATCGGATGGGCAACCGTTGTCGTATTAATCGGATTATCCGGTTTATTGATGGTGCTTTCTTTTTTCTAAAAACCGGAGTGTGGATGCAATTCCGAGGCTATAGATGACAGCTCCCAAAAGTGTCAGCATGGCAGCAGATGCCGGAATATGAAAGAACATTGGCAGGCGGAATAAGGTTCCTATCGCTTGAATGATAAACCATAACGCCAAACCATATAAAAGCGCTTTAAAATAATAGTAACTGTCGGACGTGTTTGGGATCAAGTATGTAAATAAAATTGCCAACATTGAATTCCATATTAAATGGGCGATTAATGCCAATACCGTTTCAAGAGCCCCTCCATTAACGTTGGACAGAATAACCGCCCTGGCGAAGTCGATAAATCCCCTATCGGTTAAACCGATAACCTTTACCAGAAAGCCGTACATATCTTGTAAAATGGCCCCGATTATGCCGGCCAAAGAACCTGCCATGATTTTATCCTGCAAATGAGCCCACCTCTTTGGAATAGTTTGCCTCCCAACTGGCATTTCATACCATTTAGGGTGTGAAGAAAGAAATGTTGGCGTCAAGTATTCTGTGATAAAAGGGAGGGCGCTGAAAGGGGATTCGGGGCATTGTTGAAGGCTTTTCAAAAATAAAATTACCTCGCTAATAGCGGGGTATGGACTAAACTCCGAAGATTAAATTTCAAGCAGCCAAATCAAGGTGTTTTTATAATCAACTTTTACGACTTTGTATTGATGGTCGTCGTCATAAAGCTCCGGGCCTTCAAGCTCATCATCATAACTTTCCCATAAAATAGGGAAGTCGCCGCTCATTTTGAATCCAATATCATCGGTTTCAAGGTGTTTGAGGGTAATCCCGTCGGTCCACCCTTCAATGGAATCAGGCTCAAGATTTAACTGATAAAGCGACTCCTTACCATTATTCAAAAGCACTATTAACCTTCCCTCCCCGGCAGCAATCCAATTTTAGTTTCATTATACGAACCTTGAATGGATTTTATAACTTGAAAAAGCCTATATGTAAAGTGGTGACGGATTTGTAGAAGATATTTTGATTTTTAGGTCAGGCTTTTCTGGTTTGCTGCGATAATCTATGGGGGTCTTAGAAGCATACTGCCATGGTTTTATGGAAAATCCGAAGAGAGACGTGTTGGGTAATTGGAAAAACCCCACTGCCTGGTTAGGTAATGGGGTTTTCGTTCTATTAATTCGACTTTTTGTCGTTTTTTTTAGCCGCAGCCTTTTCCATCTTTTTTAATGAGACTGAACAATAAATGATATAGCCCATAAAGCCAAGGCATAGCACTACCATGGGACCTACGATATATAACATGATGAACCCTCCTATATTTAAATGGACTGCCAGAGGATGTCAATCCAAAATATAGGGAGCTGAAGTTTCCGAGCTGGTCTGTGCCAGTTGATAAAAGATTGTAAAAAATAGAAGCGTAAGCTGAATATGAATGGTAGAGACAAATCGCAACGGCACATCCGGCCTCAGATCCAAATGGGAGAATAGGCTTACCCTGGAAAATAGGATCCGGATCCATTGGAAAAATATCATGAAAACCGAATGATTTTTGTTTATGGAAATCGCTGAGTTTGAAATGTCTTTAACCGATAGAGTCCATATATTGGATGAAATCGGACTTAGCTGTTCTTTAACGGCAAAAGACAAGTTGTAAGTCGACAGGATCATAAATAGCGCAACGACCAGAATCAGTATGAGGTACACCAATCTGTTCTTGAATATCGTTTGCAATAATGATCCCTCCTTACGATTGTTTATTGGACTCATTATTATAACCTAAATTTGACGATTGATCAATGATCCGATAAATTACCGTAAAAAAGGGTAAATGGCGGAAAATAAAGCGAGCTTGTAAATTAACTCAAATGTGATCATTTTTTGCGGCGGGTTGGGTATCTTATGAAAAACCGGAAAAGATAGATTACCGAGAAAGAGGTACCGGAGTGCATTTCGAACATTTCGTGGGGTTGATCACTTTCATTGGAGCATTTATATTGATGCTTCTTACTGTTCCTTGGCAGGAAATCAAAAAATGGCTCCTCTTCGGATTCATAAGCGGGCTGGGTATTGCGATTATTCTCTTGTTAGTGATGCAAAATTGGTTGGGTTTGTGGGTTTTTCGCAAAATAGATTTTTTCTATCTGGGGCGGATACCCATAATTCTTTCAGCCGCCTGGGCCCCGGCAGAGATTTTCTTTGCCCATTTTTTTATCCGATATCAAAATCCTTTCATCCGACTGCTGATGATTCTTTTTTTCCCTGCGCTGGCTGTGGCCGTCCATTTTCTTCAGATTTGGAATCGGATGTTAGTTTATTATCATTGGAATTATGCCGGAACCTTTTTGGTTTCTTTAGCGATTCACTTTGGGTTGGCCGTTTATTTGAAGATGCGTTTTTATAAGTTTGCCAGGATATCCGGGGGTCAAACCTAACCGTGGTGTTTTCGGATATGGATCTATGATTATGAAAGAAGCGGTGAATGCTTTGCCATGAAAAAAGTTTCTGGAAAAAAGCGTGGAAAAGCTGAAAATGGTATTTTGTGGAATATAATCGGGTTATTTGAGTAGTTTAAATCGATGAAAAATCAACCAACCAAATTTACCGGAAAGCGTTTAGCTTCTTTGGACGCGTTACGCGGATTGAATATGTTTTGGATCATTGGAGGGGAGAAAATCGCCGACGCCTTTGCCCGCCTTAATTTTCCCCTGAGCCGGATTCTGGCGGCCCAATTGAATCATACGAAATGGATCGGATTTACCTTTTATGATTTAATTTATCCGATGTTTATTTTTGTGACCGGAGTTTCCATCGCGTATTCCATTGAGAATCATATGAAGCGGGGCCAGGGACGTGCTCAAATCTTATTGCGCATTTTGCGGCGGACCTTTTTGCTTTTTTTATGCGGTTTGTATTTGAGCAATTCCGGTTTGAGTTTGCAGGGTTGGTTGACCAACGTCCGTTTGATGGGGATATTACAGCGAATTGCTCTATGCTACTGCGGGGCGGCCACTTTAACGCTTTTTGTGAGGAAACGACATCAGGTTTTTATTGCGGTGATGATTCTTTTGGGCTATTGGTTGATCTTAAAATTCGGGGCCGTGCCCGGATATGGGGCCGGGGTATGGTACCCACCGGAAGCTAATTTCGCCAATTATTTTGATAAGCTTTTTTTGCCGGGAAGGAAATATTACGGCACTTGGGATGTGGAGGGCTTATTAAGTACATTCCCGGCCCTTGTCAGTTGCCAGATCGGTGTATTTGCCGGATTTTGGCTGAAAAAAGACTGGCGGAAAACGGGCTTTTCGTCGCAGGGTGCGTCTTTCAAGACTGCTTTCTTAGGGTTAACCGGTCTATTGATGCTGGGAGCCGGGCTGTTGTGGGGATTGGTCCTGCCCATCAGTAAACTGATTTGGACCAGTTCGTTTACTTTGGTGACCGGCGGATTGAGCACCATCGTCTTGGCTTTGTTCTACTGGCTGATTGATGTGAGGGGCTTTCAAAAATGGGCTTTTCCATTTATCGTGATTGGGCTGAATTCGATTTTTATTTATTTGGCGGTGAATGCAGTCCCCTGGAATAAGGTTTTCGAAGGGCTTTTCGGCTGGAATTCCCGGGCGCTTGGACAATGGGGAGGATTATTTTCTTCGCTGGTCACCTTTTTTATCGGGTGGGTGCTTTTATACTGGATGTATCGGAAGAAAATCTTTATTCGATTTTAAGTGTGGAAGCCGGCTAAAGGTGGGTCTATTTACCCTATCCCTTAAAGGGAACTGGCTGGAATTGAGGGCTGATAGGCCTTGTTGGACAGACTACGGAGCATTGAAAATAAATTTTGGATAGGCGTCCGGGCCTCTCTTTATTCATCCAGGGTTGCTATATATGTTGAATTAAATTTTGTTATTGTCAGTAGTAATCACTGTTAGAAAGTGAACGCCTATTTAACCTAACTTGCGCCTTTTTTAAAGGCGAGCTCTTCCCCAATGATGTTGTTCAAAGTAGTTGTTTCAGTGGAAGAGTAACCGCGAACTTAAGTTCGAAGCCGCTGACCTCTAAAAGATTTTTGGCCTCGAAGGCAGCACGCACTTAGTGCGTGGGGTTACTCTCCCGCTGAATCCACTTCATTAAAAAGCTCCATTGGGGGAGAGTTCGAGGTTGTCTAAAAAGCAATTCAAAATCAATAAGAAATACAATATATAGCTTCCTCGAATGGTTTGACTTCAATATATTGTATTTCTTTATCGTTAAAATTTACTTTTGGGACAGCCCCGCGAGAGAGGTATAGACCTACAGTCAGCCTAGGTACTTGTTTTGTCTTTTGCTCAAATTATTTATTTCAACTCATATAGATGGGTTTCGACATCCATGTCCTTTCGACTGGCAATTATATGAGGCTTTCGGTGGCATAACTGCGGCTTGAAAACTCGGGTAGATATACGCAACGGTTCGGTATATATACGCGACTCTCGGGTAGATATACGCAACGGTTCGGTATATATACGCGACTCTCGGGTAGATAATGATTCCCTCTCGGATACCCGGGAACGGCTGCTGAAAAACGGCGAGTCCGAATTTGGCCATTTATCAACCAGGTGGTTTCCAATCCTTCCTGGTACAAGATTCTGACGCTGCAATGCACGGTTCCTAATCCCCAAATTGTGTACGCAAATTCTCGCCCATCAAGTTCCACCTCGCGAAAGACAAGGAGATTAAAAAAGTGTTGGATCTTGTTCAAATCAAGAATTTCTCGCTTTTCAGCACAAGGTGAGTGGCGATGATTCCCATGCCCCCAGATATCCAACGATTGAGAATCGATTCAAAAACGGCCTTGATTACCGATCCAAGATTCAGAACATCCGGTGCCGGAATTACTTGATCGCAAAGTCGCTTACTAAAGAGGCGGGTAGAGGAAGCTTATCGCTGGTCTATAATGGATTTAGCTCGATAAAAAGCTGGAACTATCCGCCAGATTCATCCATCAAATGCATAACCAAAATGTGTTCCCGCCATACTAAACTCGAAAGGAGTGAGTTCTTTGCCTCAATTAACCCAAGTCGAACTTCAGAATCTCCGCCATCTGATCGGCGCCCACGCGACGGTGGCCAACAAACTTGAAGCCTATGCCCAAAGCTGTAACGACATGCAACTCCAGCAAATGTTTCACCAAGACGCGGCAGCGGCAAGAAATTCAAAACAAAAACTGCTGACATTTTTACAATAGGAGGTCCCATCATGAACGAAAAAGACATGATCAATGATTACCTGGCCATGATCAAAGGCAGCCTGGCTACCTATGCCAACGTTATTGCCGAAACCGACAACACAGAACTGCGGTCAACCATCCAGCAAATGAGAAATCAGGATGAACAACGGCAATATCAAATCTATCAAACCGCGGTTCATAAAAGATTCTATAATCCAGCCGCCCCTGCCAGTCTCAACGAAATTCAACAAGTAAAAACAGAACTGATGAGCTGAGCAAGTTTAATACAATGCAAAGGTTGGGGAATTTAATTTCTCCAACCGCTTTCAGCCGTTCCATCGGTTAAGTTTAAGTCCGCCGCCTGATAATTTCAGTTTAGCCTATACTAAAAATTATTTCATTCAGAACTTAAACCAGACCTAACGCCCGTACTAACTGAGTAATCAGAAAGCATACCAGGATAGCGACACCGGTGGGTATGATAGCCGCCAGCAAAGTCCATTTGACGCTTTGGGTTTCTTTGCGAATGGTTAACAACGTTGTGGCACAGGGAAAATGCAACAGCGAAAACAAGATCATATTGAAAGCCGTCAACCAGGTCCAGCCATGACTGAGAAAGAGTTGCCGTAGCGCATCAATACTGTCCAATTCCACCATGGCACCCTGGGATAGATAACTCATAATCAGAATTGGCACCACAATCTCATTGGCGGGCAAACCCAACAAAAAAGCCAGGATAATGAAACCATCCAATCCGATCAAATGGCCGAAACCTTGGAGCCATCCCGCCGCATGCCCGAGAATACTAAGATCTCCGATATAAATATTCGCCAATACCCAGGTCAGCGCTCCGGCTGGCGCTGCCACGACCACGGCCCTCATTAAGACAAATAGCGTACGATCCAGCACGGAACGAATGAGCAGCGAACCCATCTTAGGCAAGCGGTAAGGCGGCAACTCCAAAGTAAAAGTGGACGGAACCCCTTTCAATAAAGTTTTTGATAAAACCCAAGATACCGCCAAAGTAACCAGAATCCCAACTACAACGACTCCGGCCACTAGAGCCGAAGCGGCAAAACTGTTATAACCGCTCACAAACGCTCCCATGAACACCGCCGCCAAAGCAATCAGTGTGGGAAATCTCCCGTTACAGGGAACAAAGTTGTTGGTTAATATCGCAATCAACCGTTCCCGGGGCGACTCGATAATCCGGCAAGCAATAATCCCCGCGGCGTTACAACCAAATCCCATACACATGGTGAGTACTTGTTTTCCATGGGCTCCGGCCTTTTTAAAAAGTTTGTCAAGATTAAAAGCAATCCGGGGCAGATAGCCCAAATCTTCGAGGAAGGTGAACAGCGGGAAAAAAATCGCCATCGGCGGCAACATGACCGATACAACCCAAGCCAAGCCGCGATACATTCCTAACACCAGGACTCCGTGCAACCAGGCCGGCGCGCCAGCCCATAAGAAAAACCCGGTCAAGCGATCCTGCAATCCGAAAAGAACATTGGCGATCATTTCCGAGGGTACATTAGCGCCGCTGATAGTCAGCCAGAAAACCAGGCTCAGCAAGGCAATCATCAAAGGGTAGCCAATGATTTTCGAGGTAACGATATTATCGATCTTTCGATCCAAATCTCGCTTCTTATTTTGAATGGTCACCACATTTCCCGCAATCTCCTGGGCTTGTTGATAAATATTTTTTACTACTTGATCCCGCACCAGCCCTAACTGATTGCGAAGAATTTGGGCTTTAGCCTCCACTTGGTTCAATTCGGTCGCCAAATTATTCACAGCAATTCACCTCCCCGCTTTTAAGCCGTAACGGTTCGTGACGGTTAGTCGGCTTTTGCAGGTTTTGCAAATAACGGGACATCTCCTGGATAATTGTTGCGTCTCCGTCTAAAAGTCGCAAAGCCATCCAGCGGCTGTTAAAGTTTCCCGGCAACAAGAGCTCAAGATCTTTTTGGATTTCAGCGACAGCCTTCTCGATGTTTTCTTGATATACCAGCTGTTTTGGCCGGCTACACCATTTTTCAAAAACCACCTTATGGATGGCGCCTTTCAATTCATTCAAGCCGGTTTTATTTCTGGCAGCCGTAGGAACAACCGGTATGCCTAAAATGCTTTCTAACTTGGAATAATCGATCTCCTGCCTCTTTCGTTTGGCCTCATCCATTAAATTTAAACAGAGGATTGTCTGCGGTGTAATTTCCATGACCTGTAAAACCAGATTTAAATTCCGTTCCAGGCAGGTGGCATCGGCCACCACCACGACGGCATCGGGATTGCCGAAGCAGATAAAGTCCCGGGCCACTTGTTCATCGGTGGAATTGGCAAGTAACGAATATGTTCCCGGCAAATCCACCAAAGTGATATTTTTGTTTTGGTGCTGATAATTGCCTTTAGCTAAAATTACGGTTTTGCCGGGCCAATTGCCGGTATGCTGGTTAAGTCCGGTTAAACCGTTAAAAACCGTACTTTTGCCGGTATTCGGATTGCCGGCGAGTGCAATCACCGCGTCAGCCTTAATTCCCGAATTTTGCTTGAGTTCCTCTAAAAAAGCGGCTAAGCCACTCGATTGGGCTGTAAGTCCCACCCCAAAACCTCCTTCTTTATTTTGCCGCAACTAGCCAAGCCAAGCTCTCACTCCGGCAGTTGCAAAGTAAATTTATTCGTTAAATTGAACGTACTTTTATTTGACGGCTTTCTTCTGAGCGCAAGGCAATAATAGCCCCTCGGATCTTATAGGCTACCGGGTCCCCGATTGGACTTTTACGAATCGCTTCTACAATAGTTGAAGGAACCAAACCCAAATCCAAAAGGCGGTTACGGGTTGCTCCCTCCGCGCTCACATCCATCACTTCAGCGATTCTTCCAATCGGAAGGCAAGATAATTCAAATTCGGCGATACTCATCGAATAGTGCTCCCTTCAAAAAAATTTTATTTTCGCCAAGAGTTTTGCTCTCGGCTAACCTCAGTGATAATATATGAACATCATTCAGAGATGGTTACTGAAAACCGGATAATATAGTTCAAAAAAGTAAACGGTTGGAGAATTAATTTCTCCAACCGTTTCTAAATCGCCAAACTACTCTTCTTTCCGGTATGTCATGCTCTTTTGAACTTATCCTTGGATTATTTCGGATACAAAAACCGAGTAATGACAGCAGTTGCAACCAGACAGGGGATAGTGATGACAAGGTATTTTATAAAGAGGACTAAAAATGCCCCCAACGACATCATACGTAATATCCGTAAATTGATTTTTTTTATGCTCAGCACGCTTACCACACACCTTAAACTTCAAAACCACCGAGTACCCTTGAGTTTTTCCTGATTCCCTCCACCACTTTAGAGGGGATCAAAAAGGCAGTTTCGAAACTAGTTTCTCTGTGACAACATTTTCACTTAAACGATTCGCCAAATAAAAGTCGGATTGGTTAAAATTCGGCAACACTCATCAAACAACACTCACTTCAAAGAATTTTATTGAGCAAAGAGTTTTGCTCTCGGCTAACCTTCAATGATAATATATGCCCAACATTCAATGGCGGTTACTAAGAACCGGAAAAACCAAACTTATTTTCACCAGGGAGCTTGTCTTACAGGTAGCGGATCCATCGTGAAGCACATTCTGTCACAAAGTAAATCCAACATTTTCAGCTTCACATCTTTATAGCCTTCATCCTTCCAGAGATTATTTGTCTCCGTTGGATCTTTCACCAAATCGTACAGCTCGCCTTCTCCAGTGGAATGCATTTTGACCAGCTTGAACTTACCATCGGTAACCATACTTCCATAGGCTGGTGGATCTTTATGCCAGTTCATCGAATTGAGATATTCACAAAAAATACTGTCCCGATGAAAGCCCGGGTCACTCTCGCCAGTCAGAATCTTCAAGAAGGACTTACCCTGCATCCCGGGATATCTAGGAATCTCAAGCATTTCAAGCAATGTCGGAGTTAAATCCAGTAATTCCACAAGCGCTTTACTCCTAAGTCCCTTTTTTATATTTCCTCCCGGCCATGATATAATCAAAGGCACCTTTACCATAGGTTCATAAAAGTAAGGCCCTTTCAAGTAAATTCCGTGATCCCCCAACATTTCACCATGATCGGACATGAAAATGATGATGGTATTATCCAGTTGCCCTGTCCTCTCCAGACACTCCAAGAGTCTTCCAACCTGTTTGTCGATAAGGTCTATCATCGCCCAATACGCTGCTCTTACCAGCCTGTGCTCATAGTCGGACATACCATCGTAATCATACTTTGCGTTTTCCGAATCGTGGTTATTGTATGCTGCCTTATGGTCCATCTTTTGGAATATCGGTTTATCTTCCAATTCTCCCTGCTTATAATTTGGAAGAGGAATCTTTTCCAACATTTTTTGATATTTTTCTAAATATTTTTTCGGCGGATCGAAGGGATGGTGCGGGTCGAACAAATTAATTGAGAACTCCCATGGATACCCGTCCTCTTTTGTAGCTTCTATAAAGTTAATAGCTTTTTGTACACACCAGGTAGTCTGATGGTCTTCCTCATCCATACCATAGTCCACCTCGGTGGTCCCTTCAACATGATCGGTTTTAAACCTTTTCCCTTTTTCTCTTAGCCATTGGAAATATTCCTGATTTTGCCATCCTTTATGCGCGCCGTGTGACCAGTGGAAAACAGAGTATCCGTCATCTACGCGCTCTTCCATAGCTTTGCAGACCATCGGATTATTAGGGGCAAGGTGCAATTTTCCGGATAAACCACAAACATACCCGTTTTCCTGAAGCATTTTCGTAACCAGTTTTTCCTCCTGGGGGATCTTCTGCCCGTTTTCCCGCAGTCTGCAAGTTCGAGTATACCGGCTTGTCAAAAAGCTTGCCCGGCTGGGTGCACATGTCGGACTGTTGCAATAGGCATTTTCAAAGAAGACACCATTTTGAGCGATTCTATCGATATTGAGTGTTTCAACAAATTTATTACCGCTTGAATTTAATGAGTCGAATCTCTGTTGGTCTGTACAAATCCAAAGTATATTTGGTTTTTTTGCAGTATTCATTTTTTCTTTTCTCCTATGATTAATTTTTTATACCTGAGGTGGCAACTCCCTGGGTAAATAACCTTTGATTGAATAAAAATACGATGATTACCGGAAGGGCCACCACTGTTGCTGCGGCCATCAAAACATCCCATTGAACAATCTCCGATTTTAAACCGGCTAATGCCAGTTGCAAGGTTTTCATATTATCCGACCGCACCGCCACCAAAGTCCACATGTAATCATTCCAGATTGCTGTTATTTTAATAATCCCGAGACTTAATAGTAACGATTTGCTTTGGGGAAGATAGATTTTAAAAAAGGTTCCCAGGTAACTGCAACCGTCGATTTCCGCAGCCTCATCAAGGGCCGAAGGGAAACTCATATAAAACTGTCGGCATAAAAAGACTCCAAAAGCACCCGATAACAATGGCAACATAATCCCAAGGTAGGAATCAACCAGTCCCATGCCTCCATGACCAAAAATATCGTTTCCACCGAAAAAAGGCATGTTTTTGATAATAATAAAAACCGGTAGTACCTCCACCTGAATTGGGACCATCAAACCGACCAAGAGAAGTATAAATAGAAAATTTCTCCCTTTAAAATCAATTCTGGCAAAAGCATAGCCAGCCAAAGAGTTGATTAAGAGGCTGATTCCGGTAATAGCCGTAGTCAAAAAGACTGAATTAAAAAAGTATCTTGGCCAATTTCCTCTTTCAAACATTTTCAAATAGCCGGCAAACTGTATTTCATGGGGCCAAAAAGTAAAAACTGTCGAATTGATCTCCTGAGGTGTTTTAAACGAAGTCAATACCATAATAATAAACGGAAAAATCATCAATAATGATACGAAAGTAAGTACGAGTATCGTAATAACCGGTTGAATACAGAAACGGTTTTCTAATAAAAACGGTGCTTGTTTTTCAATGCAAATACGATTCATGATTTATTCCCCTTCATTTGCGTTAGGTCGTTTCCTGATCAAAACCTTGGTTTCCCAGTCGAAAGTTCAGCATGGTCGTAGTAAACACGAGTACCAAAAGCATGACAACCATTGCTGATGCATACCCCATTTCAAAGGTGAAAAAACCCCGATTGTAGATCTGATGTACCACTGTAGTGGTAGTGTCTACCGGCCCGCCGTTTGTCATTATATTCACTTGATCAAAAACATTAAAGCAGTTAATCATCCCGGTGACTACCAGAAAGAAAGTTACCGGCTTAAGGAGGGGAATGGTAATCCGGAAAAACGTTTTTACCGGAGAGGCGCCGTCAATTTTCGCCGCCTCATATATATAACCAGGAATCTCTTGTAAACCGCCGAGGTAAATAATCATGGCATAGCCGATGGTTTTCCAGACACTCATTAAAATGACGCTTCCCAAAGCCAACTTTGGATTGATCAACCAGTTTTGGGGCGGTAGGCCAAACCATTTCATAATAATATTAAGAACTCCTTGAGAGGGTTCATATATCCAAAGCCAAACCATGGCCATGGAGATCATCGATGGGATATACGGTAGATAAAAACAGGTCCGGAAAAAAGAACGGCCAACCATTTTTTGATTTAACACCGCTGCAATAACCAATCCGATAATGATTGGCGGCAATAAGGAAATTAAAGTATATAATGTAGTGTTCCATAACGCTTTCAAAAAAAGTTCATCGTGAAATAATCGTGTATAATTTGCCCAACCGATGAAATTTGCTTGCTTAAAAAGATCATAGTTGGTAAAGCTAAAATAAACAGTGATAAGTGCTGGTATGAGAACAAATAACACATAAATGGAATAAGCCGGTAGTATCGCCAAATATCCATTGGTGTTTTTGGCAGTTTGTCTTTTTAAATACATTTATGACCCTCTTTTCCGACTATAACTCAATATTTAATAACATTGTTCAGGTCATTTTAACCTGAACAATGTTTGAAGAAGGGTTTTTCGAAGAATCTATTTCTTAATTTCCTGTAACATCTTGTCATAATAGGATTTTAATATTTGATCCTGAGGTTTATCCGTTAACTGCGCTTCTTCCATCATCCGTTGAGCATAATTTCGAGCAAACAAGGAACTCCACGGTACTTTTGCATGTTGAACCCCATTTTCTACTGTCATCATTAATCCTTTATTAATCAAAGGATTGGAAGCAATAAATTTGTCCATCAGCGATTTCCGGACTACGGAAATGCCGGCCCCTTCATATCGATTCCATACTTCTTGTTTCGTCATTACCGATTCAACAAACTTCCAAGCTGCTTTCCGGTATTTCGTAGTGCTCGAGATAAATAAAATTTCGCAACCGGCCCACGCTGCTTTCTTTTTATTCCCAATCATCATAAACCCGACTTTTTCCTTCATTGAGGGATCTTGTTCAAACATATTCTGGATCCATTGCAAAGAAACCATTCCCATTGCGGATTTACCCGTGGCAAATTGATCCTGGACATCATTGTTCGCTTGCGTGATTGGGATGGTAATATTTTTCTTCCCGACTTCATTTACAAATTTTAATACTTGAACCCCTTCCGGTGAATTCCAGGCGGGTTCACCTTTTTGATTTTCTATTCTCCCACCAGCTTGGTTCAATAACACCACAAACAGGCGGTCATCTCCGATGGGTAAGCTTAACCCGGCTCGTTTTACAAGACTTTCTTTGCCGCCTTCACGGATGGTTAGTTTTTCTGCGCATTTAAGTAGGTCATCCCAGTTTTGCGGCGGCTTTTCCGGGTCTAAACCGACTTCTTTAAAATAATCTTTCCGGTAAGCCCATAAATACGCTCCAACTTTCCAGCCGATTCCATACATCTTTCCATTGTATATTGGCGCCTTTTGATAAAAATCGATTACATCATTCCGGCCTTCCCATTTATTGAATAAGTCATCCACTGCTTGATATTGGCCTTTACTAACCCTATCGGCGATGGAGTTTATAGCATGTCCGATAATATCCGGAGCTGAGCCGGAGGCAAAAGCAATGTTCAATTTGGTTTGCATATCGTTCCAACTGCCATCAGAATATTCAACTTGAATTGCTTTTTGAGATTTGTTAAATCGTTCAACCGCTTTTACCCAATAATCATGCTCATTTCCCTCTACTCCCGCTCTCCAAAACTTTAAGTTTACCGTTTTTGGGGCAGCCAATCCAGTGCTTAAAACGATCATGAATAATAATCCTACAACAAGGAATCCTACAAAAACTTTTCTCATAAAAAACTCCCCTTTCCAATCTATTTCTTAATAAATTGTAAAATATCACTCATGAATTCACCATTCACTATTTTGACCCGTTCTTTACCCTTTTTGATATACAAGTCTATTTATACCGTCTGTATATTCTCGAAAAATAACTCGCATTAGGATATCCGACTTTCTCCGCCACTTCATAGATTTTATAATCTTTGGTTTTAAGAAGCTCATCCGCTATTTTTAACCGGTACATCATTAGATAGACACTAAAGTTCTCCCCGGTTTCTTCTTTAAAAAGCCGGCAAAAATATTCCGGATTAAGATGTACCTGTTCAGCGATTTGGGTTTGAGAGATCGGTTCAGCGTAATGAGTGGCGATGTAATCCAGCGTGTAACGGATGGCTGGCGAATAACGGGTATTTTGCGTTAATTGGTCGACCAGAACTTTGGTTCTAGCAGTAATAAAATCTTTTAATTGCTCAAAATATTGAAACTCTTCCATTTTTGAAACGAAATCAGTAGTTACTGGAGCTTCAATCTCGTTCAGACAATAAATCTTGTTTTGAAATGCCTGCATCACTTTTTGGCAGACATCAACCAGCAAGTCTTTATCGACAATCCGCTCCCGTTCGAATAAGCCCAACAATTTGTTGATATATTCCTCCGCTTCGATGAACTTATTCTCGTTTATTCGCTTGATTATGAATTGATATAATCTTTTGGCTTCCAACCGGTAGTCGCCATCCCTGGGATGAGGCGCTTCCATATAAACTCCAGGTTTGCCTTCATAAAACTCTTGTTTTAGATTAACAATCGCTTCCCGTAAGATTGTCGGAAAATTTTTGGTCTCAAGATAAATACCACTGACTCCGATGGAATAACCGGTATCCAAATGAATGGATTGAACGACCTGAAGCAGGTAATTGTGTTGAATCAATCGACTGGGGGTGTTTTTAAAATTTCCAATTATGATAAAACAATCAGGCTCAAAACTAAGGACTTCAAGATTCTCAACCAGAGCGAGATCGAAAAAAGTAGTTAAAGCCAATTTTCTAGGCTGTTCTACCGGAACCTTCACCACGATACAAAATAGCTGCCTTTTTCCAAGCGATAATCCAAACCGCCGGAAAACGCTCTCCAGTTGTTTTGGATCCATAATTTCCAGTTCATAAACCTCATGCAAAAACGAACGAATCTCGTGAATATTAAATGACTGCACCGCATTCTTTTGATAATTCTTTTGGGCAATATTTACTTCAAATTGTTGCAAGAAATCAAATAAATCGTCCTGTTTTAGCTCGGCTTTGAGGAGATAAGCATAAGCGTCATGTTCCAAAGCCTGCCTGGCATACTCAAACTGTTCATAGCAGGTTAAAATCACTACCTCAATATCCAGATTATGTTTTCGAAGCTCTTTTAAATACTCCAGCCCATTCATCACCGGCATCGCAATATCGGTGAAAACCAGATCCGGTTGTTCTTTGAGCGATAACTCTAAAGCGTCTTCTCCATTGGTCGCTTCGATAACATGGTAACGGTCCCGATATTTCTCCAAACTGGCGATAAACCACTTCCTTACCGGCACTTCGTCGTCGACTATAAGGATTTTACGCACTAATATTCCACCTTTCTATTGTTGGAGCGGCATTCTCACCTCAACGGTGGTTCCAATGCCTATACTACTGAAGATCTTGACGCCATACTGATTGCCAAAATAAAGAGTAATCCGCTCATGGACATTCTTGATCCCGACTTTATTGAAGGTGCGCTCCAATTCAGGCTCATCATGAAACAATACCGATGCAGCCTGTTCTGAAGTCATCCCTACCCCATCATCGGTAATGACTAATTCTAACTGATCATTCTCTACACTTGCTTCCACGGCAATACACCCGCGCCCTTTTTTGGGTTCGATACCATGAAAGATGGAGTTTTCGATAATTGGTTGCAATGTCATCTTTAAAATCTTTAAATTTTGAACTTCCTCCGGAATCCGATAGACCACATCGAACTTATCGCCATATCGAAAAGACATAATTTGAATATAATCCTTAATCATATCAATCTCTTCCCGAACTGTTACGAATTCATTTTCATGATGGAATATTTTTTTGAGAAGACGGATAAATGAGAGCATCATTTCTTCAGCAGTATCTTTATCATTGAGTGAAATGCTACATTTAATGGAGTTTAACGTATTATAGAGAAAGTGAGGATTAATTTGCGCCTTGAGAAAATCTAGTTCAGCCAAGCGTTTTAGCTTTTCTTCCTGGCGGATGCTTTCCAAGAGCTGATTGATGGTTACAACCATCCGGTTAAACCCCCGACTAAGTTCTCCTATCTCATCTTCAGTCTGAACTGCGGCAGAAACCATAAGGTTCCCTTTGGCGATTTCTTTGGTTAATTTGAATAATGATTTGATAGGTAAAGAAATTCTCTGAGCTACCCAGTAAGCAATGACAAATGCCATGCTGATACAGGCGAGAAAAACAACTATGGTCAAAAAGGCCATTTCAGAAATTGGAGCCAACAGCTTCGCTAGAGGGATCTCTTCAACAATTATCCAGTTGGTTCTGGGGAGTTTGCAAAAAGTCACTAAAATCTGATGACCGTTCTTCCGCAAGATCAAATTGTTCTGTTTATCGTTATCGATGGCTTTCATAAATTGAGCCGGCAGGATCATCTTTTTATCAAGTAGTGTCTTATCCTTATGAGAGATTATTACTCCACGATTGTCCACAATATAAATCGTATTCCCGATTCCCTGGGCCTTTTCATAATATCGACTCAACACGTTCTCTTCAACATTAAGAATCAGAAGGCCGATTGGTTTATCGTTATACAAGTTCTTCATTAGCCGAGCCGCGGTAAATACGAAAGAGTCGCTCCCATAACCTGCCTTATCGTTATAAGTTCCTACCCAGAGCACTTGGCCATTTTTTTGATAAACGTCCTTGATCCAGGGCGATTTTAAAATCGATTTAAAATTATACCATTCTTTAACCCAGGAGGTCATTTCTTTACCGCTAAAGGAACAGAGAATGACATCATATTGAATGCTCTGCGCTTCAAAAGAATATTTAAATTGGGCGATTTTGGAGCTTACTTTGTTCTCTTCCAACTGTTTTTGATATAATGATTCCGGGATCGGCTGTTTAACAATATCCACCAACTCTTCATCAAAATAATATAAATTAGATACCGCTTCAATTTCAGTAAATAAATTTCCCAGGTTAATACTGAGCTGCCGGATTGCCTCCAATCGCGATAACCCCACCTGTTTCTCAATAATCCGTACCGATAATTGATAAACAGCGGTAACCCCAAGTCCTAGAGTTAAGGCGATGACCAGTGAATAAGAGATGAACAACCTGTTTTGGATTGTTACGGTTTTGAAAGGGATTTTCAAGATAAGTAGCTCCTCTTAGATGTTAATAACAATTTTCATCGGACCGGAAGACTTTTTCTTATTTACGGTTATATTTATATTTAATGTTATCGAAAATTAACATTTCTGTAACGATACCATTTTGACCTTTTTTTTACCTTTTTTGATATTACCAAGTAGGATTGTTTAGGAAATGATTGTTTCACTGAACTTAGAAAGATCAGCGAATAAGGGATAGATTTGGAGGATTCAGAAGTCTCTATAATGACATCAACAGGAATCTAAAACCCAATTAATGCCTTATAGACATCTTGGGTTATTTTTCGTTCCGATGCCGAGAAAGCTATGGAAATTTGGCTTACCGGATCTATATATCCGGTCAAATCCGGCGCAAATTACAAAAAATATTGATGCCAGAGCTTTAAGAAAATTGAGACTAATGGGTTACGACCCTGAAATTTATAACGTCGCTGACTCTACCGATGCTTAGTGAATACAATTTAATTTGGCGTTTGGTTAACCAGGGTACGAAGTGTACGAGGTATAATAATACAAATAGAATTAATGGTCAAAAACAGTTAATATGTTTTAAACTCAATAACATCCATGCTTTGTGATGTATCTTAGAAAATTCTTAGATAAAAATAAAAATTCAAGGGTTTGGGATTTTTTTTATAACTTTCCAAACCCTTGATATAATTGGTGCCGAAGACCGGAATCGGACCGGTACGGTCTTTAGGACCGAGGAATTTCAATCTCTTTTTTGCCGTTCCTAGACATTCTTACAAGTTCTAAAATGCCTGATAAACTGATAAAAGTTATTTTTTGATTATCCTTAATTCCTAAAATTATTAGAAATCATCTAGCTGAGAATTCATAATTATAAAATCCAAATCAAACTTAGGCCAAGGATTAAGAGTCAACTATAATATCGTTCTACTTGATTCCAAATAGTTATATTTACCATTTTGACTAGTATTTTAGCCTTGATAAGTTCTACTTAGTTTTGGTAAGCACCATGTTTTCATCTAACTAAGGTATCGGCAAACAAATAACCAACCGAAATACCTATTTGCAGTCCAAATAACCTTTTTCATCAACATTTTCATAATATAGTCACAGATGATCAGGATGGCTTTTTTCTCGCCCAAATCCAGCAATTGTTTGTTTGAAAAATCTTTCTAAAAGGGTTTGACAACACCACTGATTCTAGAATCCAACATTTTTTTACATTCAATTTCATCATTTAAAACTAGCCTAACGAAAGGTTCCATACCCCGATTCCCAATGATTGTAAACATATTTTAAACAGTCTCCTCCATATTGACAGAAGAGTGTTCAGAATCAACACAAACCCAATCAAAACCTGTAACGGCTGGAATCTCCACCGTGTCGGCCTGACCTGCCAAGGACCAACCTCCCAAAGTGACTTGACGTTCTATAATTTTTGTTTCACTTTGTTAGGGAAATTCATCCCGTTCCTCCAGCATTATTCAGTAAAACCCGGCAAGCCCTCGATTGCAACCACTCGTACTGGACAAGAATCCAATCCCTTAATTGGAAGCGGTGTAAAGGAAATAAAAAAAATGTTTGATGTGAGCTCATCCAAATTCTTTAATACTTCCAAGAAAGTAATGTTTTTGGCCATCAATACATCATGGAATGCGCAAACATCTTCATAATTATTTTCAATAGAGACGCCGTCTCCAAATCCTACACATTTAACTTTCTTCTCCAGGAACCATTCGGCAGCCTCGCGACAGACAAAGAGTCGTTTGTCTTCCGGCGAGTTTGTCTTTTCGGTAAAGGGCGGAAAATGATATGGTGAATCCAGAATAACAACATCACCGGCCTTCACCCTGTTTGCAGAAATTTTCTCCAAATCTTCAGGCATGATATGCGTATTCGGTGCAAGCTCTTTAAAATTAAGATAAATACCTCGGCCCAAAAAATTGGTAATCGGCAATTGTTGTACATCACTCCAGCCACTATTATGATGGTACGGACATTCGCAATGGGTCCCTAGATGACTGGTCAAATCCATAATCGTGTGAAAATCCGGAATAGAGCCCCCTGTGTTAAACCTATACATATGGCATCGCCGAGATTCAGTTTTCGGATCCAACACCTTGGTGAGATCAATGACCTTCAGATTTCCCAATTGATAGCTACTCATAGCCATTCCCGCTTTCTTTAAATTTTTATTTGAATGCATCTAGCCTCAAAAATACCCTATTAAGGTTGCGGCTTTTGAGAGACCCGTTCAATATCAATACTCTCAACATCTAATTCATAACGTTTTAAATCTGCTATGTTGCGCATTTCTACAATTCTTTCAGCCAACCTGTCATGATTGCGGACAAGTACACCTACTTGCAGAGTCTGAATAGTAATAATTTGACAGGCAATGATAGTGGGAAGATTCATAGGAAGCTCGTTGTTCCTCACTGAGGTATAAAGAACAATATCAGAGTACTTGGTAAGAAGTGAGTTAGTCACCCCAGTGATGGATATGGTGGTTACACCTTGTTTACGCGCAATCATCAGAGCATCCACAACATCCTTAAGGTGACCGCAGTTATTAATACCAAGAACGACATCATCAGGAGTAAGAAAGGAAATTGCCCGCACATGCGTCAATGGATCTGAAAGCACATAACTGGGTATGCCTAATTTCATGAAAGTAGTAGCAGCGGATTGGGCAATGCCGAAAGAACTACCCGAACCGAAAATATGGAGCTGTCTTGCATTAGAAATAGCGGAGATGGCATTTTCCAGGGAATCGTTGTTCATCATCATGATGGTATCATCAATCGCCTTTTTAGCAAATTCGGCAACCTTATGTTTAATTGCGTTACAACTGTCCGTATCGCTAATTCTCACGTTTTCACCGATATGGGTTAAAATGCCTTTTTGCACATAAAACTTAAATTCTGCAAAGCCATTAAATCCGAGGGTACGACAAAAACGTACAACTGTCGATACACTGGTGCTACTTTCTTTAGCAAGTTTGTTAATGTTAAAATCCTGATTCTTTATGTCAGTATTCTCCATAAGATACACGGCAATCTTTTTTTCGGAATCGCTCATTAAGTCGAAGTGGGCTTGAATACGTGAGATGTATTCTTCGGTTTCAGAATAATAGCAATTCTCTTGATTTGACATTATATATTCCTCCTTTCAATTGTTCATTAGGCTTGCCAAACCTAATGTTTCAGGCATTGATTAACGTCCATAAAAATTAATCTATAGATTACAAGCTTAGAGATAGCATCATCCCTTGACCGCTCCTGCCATTCCTTCCACAAAATATCGTTGAAAAAAAATATAAACGAGAGCCACAGGAATCACCGACAACAATATTCCTGCTGACAGCAGTGGGTACTGAGCACCTTGCTCTCCAAAAAAACTCAAAAGCCCTTGCGGAATGGTTCTCATTTCGTTGTCAGTAATGAACAAACTAGCGAATAAAAATTCGTTCCATGTGGCTAGAAACTCTAGAATGACCAGCGTCGCTACGGCTGGCCGAGCAATCGGGAGTAAAACATTCCAATATAGCCTCAAATTGCTACAGCCATCAATTCGAGCTGCTTCATCGATAGCGGTAGGAATTGTCCGAAAGAAACCACGCATAACCAAAATACCAAACGGCATCGAAGTCGCTGTATAAATAATAATAATACCTAAGTAAGTGTTGACTAGATGTAACTTAGTAATTGCAATGTTTAAGGGTACCAGAAGAACCTGTAAAGGAATCATCATTCCGATCAGAAAAAAAACAAACAGAGAATTACTGCATTTTATTTTTAATCTGGTTAAGGCAAAAGCCGTTATCGATTCAAGTAAAATGCTAAATGGAATTTTACATACCGTAATAATACTGCTATTTTTAATGTAAGTGCCTAAATGTCCCAACTGCCAGGCATCGCTGAAGTTTTCCCATCTAATCACCGATGGGAGGCTAAACACTGCTTTACTGTAAAATTCGGTCATACTCTTTAGCGATGTAATAATAATGAAGAATATTGGGGCCAGCCACGCTACGACCAATATGACCATAAATAAATAAAAGATAGGGTTTCTTACAATACTACTTGTATTATCCTCTTTCATCGCTATCCCTCTATTCTCTAGCCATGTATGACACATATGGAATAATCACAATCATTAATAGGACTACCATGACGCACGCGGTTGCACTCCCCATTCCAAAATTAATATTTTTGAATGTTTGAGTAACCATCACAGTAGCCAGAGTTTGAGTACTATCAGAAGGACCTCCTCCGGTCATAGCATAAACGAGGTCATAGACTTTTAATGCATGAATAAATAACGTTGCAAAAACTATTACGAAGCTTTCACGGAGCATTGGAATCGTAATATGCCGAAATACATGAAACTTGGTTGCCCCATCAATACATGCTGCCTCAATTAATTCGTTCGGAATCGTCTGAAGACCTGACAAAAATAAAATCATTGGCGCGCCTATATTGTGCCAAAACTCAGCAACAAACACGGCAAAAAGGGCCGTGCTGGCATTGGAAAGCCAAGCCTGATTAAATTGGGCTAAATGAAATATTTGCATCAGGTTCTTCAACAAACCGAGTTGGGGTTGATAAACCCATACCCAAGCTAAAGCGGTGACAATGCTTGATAAGGTATAGGGAAAATACAACACACCGCGAACCAGTTTTCTCCCTTTAAAAGTCCGATTAATAAAAATTGCAAAAAATAAAGCGATGGAACCAGTTAAAACGAGTTCGAGAATTAATAATACAACGTTGTTTTGTAAAGCCGCTAAAAAGGTACTATCTTTAAAAAGTATGAAATAATTCATAAAGCCTACAAATTTTTTAAAAGAAGAAACTCCATTCCATCTAAAAAAACTCAAATAAAAGGTATATAGAGCTGGTACCAAGATAACCGAGATATAAATAACCGTAGCTGGCAATAGAAAGAGATATCTTGATGCTCCGCCAACAGATTGAGTATTCTCTTCTTTACGCAAAGCCAATACGCGCACCTCGTTTCTTAATCATAGTCATCATCAAAACATATAGCCATAATTATCTATGTACACCTATATAATCTATGTAAATTACTTTTCTCGAAAATATAAGAAATTATCTATTTGCCTGAAAATTTGTTGTAATTAAAGCAGGTTAATATTGAAACCTGCTTTAATTACAACATGGATTATAAATGTTATTTAAGGCTCTTCTTATATTGTTTAGCGCTCTTTTCCATAAACGATGCAGCTTCCTCAGGAGTCATTTTACCTGAAACAATATTTTGAAGTGAAAGATAATAAGTATTGATAAATCCAGGATCCATCGTTTGATCGCTTACAACGAACGTTCCATATTTGTCGCCGCTTTCAGTAATGTCACTAACCATCGGGATAGAACTAGGAATCACCGAACTCACCAGTGGAGACGGATAAGTCCTGATACCATCAAAAGATGCATTGTCCGAAACTAACGTGTCAGTAAATTTAATTGCTGCTGCCAGTTTTTCAGCCGTAATATTAGCATTAAACTGATTACCATTGGGATAAATCGGGACTCTGGTACCACCTTTATTTACGTTTGTCGGAATATTGAATGTGCCATACAATCGTGTATCTTGTTTGTCAGTCACCAGCATTTTTTGAATCAAGGTAGAACCATCAATCGTCATAGCGGTAACGCCGCTGTACATCATCATTCTGATATCATTCGGGTCTTGACTCATGAAACCATCCAGAAAATAGCCCTTATTAACCCATTCCTTAAACTTCGAATATACCTCGACTACTGCTGGAGTATCCCAGGAAGTTTGTAAATTAAAAAGTTTATCATGTACTTTAGGACCCGTATACATTTCAAACAGCTCATCCATAAGTCTGTTCAACAACCAACCGTTTTTACCTGCGATACAGAAAGGCGTGATTTGGTTTTTCTTTAAAGTAGCCAAGGCCGTTTCGAACTCCGCCCAAGTGGTTGGTACTTTAATTCCATACTTTTCAAAAATATCTTTTCGATAAATGACTTGTGTCGTATTAATCGCTAAAGGATATGCATTTATTTTCCCCTTGTAAGTAAATGAATCCAGGGCTGATTTACGCATTGTTTTAAACCAATTTTCTTTTTTGGCTAATGGCGTTAAATCGTAGCATAACTTATTCTCCATAAAGAAGTTGCTTCCCGGACCCGAATAATTATACCATATATCAGGAAGAGTATGAGACGAAGCAGCAACAATAATATTTTGTTTCTGATTATCACCGGAATTATAGACTATATTGATTTTAATATTTGGATTATTTTTTTCAAAAATCTTTAGCGCAGCCTCTGTCCAGTCCTTACGGGCAAGAATTGCCCAATAGGTAAGCTCAATCTTTTTTCCGTTTGTAGAAACAGCGCTTTTTGAAGTGTTCTGTTTGGAGGCAGCTTTTGTAAACGGGACCAGAATCATTGTAATAGCCATAATTGTAATAGCCATAATTAAAAAATTTGACTTTTTCTGATTTACTCTCATTTCATTATCTCCCTTAAAGTAATTAATTGAGGTTTCTCTCAGACGAGACGCTGGGTATCTAATCCATTGATAAATTAAAGATTAAAAAATTGATTTACTTTGAACAATCTTTGGTAT
Organism: Bacillota bacterium; assembly: GCA_023401925.1. Taxonomy (GTDB): domain Bacteria; phylum Bacillota; class UBA4882; order UBA8346; family UBA8346; genus UBA8346. Next base: position 30,263 of record JAEXDA010000081.1, on the reverse strand, counting down.
TCTAGGATAGTTTATTTATAGATTAGTTTTCTGGATGTACAAATGTATATGTACATTATTTTTACAAACAACTTTTGATAATTTAAACTTTTCCCTATAAAAAAGACTAGTTGTTAAATAGTTTACCGATTTACCTCAAAAAACAGCTGACAATATCTTACCTAATGTTTGCCTGTTATCAGTCCTCCTCTTCACTTAAACCAAGTGCTGCAAAATTTCTGCGAAACTCTGCACCAAATGTAAAAGTACCGTCTTTTTGTACATTAATTAGGCTATTTTCCTCATAGGCCTCTCTTGCTGCCGCTGCCTCATAGACTTGCGCCGCCTCTTCTCTTGGCACCACCACAACAGCATCATTATCGCCAAAAACCAAATCTCCCGGATTCACCTGTACACCACAAATTGTAATAGGATGGTTAATTGTACCACCAACAGCTTTTGTGCTACGTTTTACGTTGATACCGCAAGAAAATACAGGGAATCCTATTTCTTTCATATGCATTGTATCTCTAACCGACCCATCAGTAACCAGAGCTACTGCTCCCATTTTTTGCGCTGCCGAACTCATGATTCCGCCCCACATACCGCCGGATTCTAAAAATCCGTCACAAGTTACTATAATTGCATCTCCTGGCTTTAAAAGCGAAATCGCTTTGTGAAGAATAAGATTATCACCCGCGCGCGCGCTGACGGTAAAAGCGACCCCACAAAAACGAGAACCCGGCCATACAGGACGTAAGTCATGATTCAACGAACCGTTCTTCTTTAAACATTCATTAATTGAAGCGCTTTCCTTCACCGCAGAAAATTTTTTGACTAACTCCAAATCAACTTTAGGATATTTCTTTACGATATCAAACATAACTTTACCACCTTTTTAGAAATAAATTACTACCAACAGTAAGAAGAGCTTTCCAAAAAACCGCTTGATCTCACATTTAACTCACCTCTTCTCCACAAGAAAATTTTTTAATATATTTTACTATACTATGAAAATATTTTCATAGCAGCTATTAAAATATAGAATCATAGGATTCTATTCTGTCTGAAAGACAATTTATGAAATAATGAACTGCTGCATCTTTATTGCAATTTTTTTCTTGATATGCATAAATATATGAAAATATTTTCACGATGGTTTTAAAAAAATGATTCTGCTTTTAAAATGAATAAAAATAATACATTACCAGAAATCATTCGCTACATTTGCTATTTATTTATAAAATCTATAACAGTTTTCTTTCATTATAAACTATTAAATCACTCTTGATGGAAAAATATACCCTTTATAGAATTTATTTTTATTATAAATGAACATTTGGTAATTGTCAATTCTACTTCTTTTATATTTTCGAATTCAATTATAAACAAATTGCAACTTTTTCTTAACTGGTTGGTTGTATGAAACGATATATTTCACAAGGAAATACACCTATATAAATCTAAACAAATTTCATATTTCTAAACCATTGAAAAATTAGGTCCTATTTCACAAGTGAAACTCTTGCCGATTCCCAGCCAAATCAGCCAAAGATAAGTTTCTCTATCAGTTATTTTTGAGTGCTGTTGCAAAATCATTAATTGTGAAAACCATGTTATTGATTCAACAATAATCCATAGATTTTTCCCTAATCAATTTCTATATGTTATTAGACTTTCAACAAATATCTGGAAGCCATCTAAAAAGTTAAATAGAAAAACATCCTTTGCCTCCAATGAAAATGCATTCAATGAGGCATTCATGCGCTACTGGCTATTTAATAAACTGCTCAAGAAATGACCAAACTCTGTACTAACACTGACTAAAAAGCCCAAGTTCCTGCTATGAAGATTGTAATAAAAAATTTAAAGAAGCTAGATTATAAAAATAAGTATAATACCACAAATGAATTAATTATCAAAAACAGTTGATATATTTTAAGCTCAATAGCATCAATGTTTTGTGGAGTTTCTTAGAAAATTCTTAAATAAAAATCAAAGGGTTGGAAAGTTTTTAATAACTTTCCAACCCTTTGATTTTATTGGTGTCGAAGACCAAAATCGAACCGATACGGTCTTTAGGACCGAGGGATTTTAAGTCTCTTTCTTACCATTCTAAAACGTTCTTACAAGTTCTAAAATGCCTGATAAAATAGTAAAAGTTAAGTTCGGAAGTTCTTCAAAATTCCTAAAAATTCTTTGCAAATTCTTTGACGGCCAGTTCAAGGGATTTTTCAAAAAATAACCTGAAGACCAACCCGCATATTTGCGATCCGGATTGATTTTTCTATTGGTATCCGCAGAATAAGTAGAACATACGATATACGATTTAAAGAACCATCGAAAATTAACTGCGGTCATCGAGATTGAAAAACCAGTGCTAAATAGTTTTACCAAACTTATGGTTAGGCTCCTTACGATTAATCTTACACAAAAAAGGCCAACTAATACTATATGTCCACTTCAAATTATTCTATTGATGTGGCTTTATAATAGTATACTGCAAATCTGCTGCAATTTTTAATTGCAACATACTTTTGCAAAAATAGCATTAAATCAGGACCACCCGTAAAACGGGTGGTTTGCACCAGCCCTATAAGGGCGTGCTACTTGCCAGCGCCTAAATGACGCTGGCTTTTCACTTTGTTCAAGCCATCGGGCACTGATTACTTAACTACATCCCTAAAGGGATCTTCTAACTCCTTGGTTGTAATCTTATCCATCATTTGGTCGTGTGTTTCTTGCTCTCTTATGTATTTTGCGATTGTTGCTTCATTTAACCCTACTGTACTAACATAATATCCTTCAGCCCAGAAACGACGGTTCCCAAATTTATATTTTAGGTTTGAATGCCGGTCAAATATCATCATGGCACTCTTTCCTTTTAGGTATCCCATTATTTCCGATACACTATATTTTGGCGGAATTGATAAAAGTAGATGGATATGATCTGCCATCATATGCCCTTCTTTTTTTTCGACTCCTTTCCACTTACACAAGTCCTTTATTATATCTTGTATGATCTGAGCTTGTTATAGATTATTTCCCTTCTATACTTTGGCGTAAAAACTATGTCAGCCTGTGTAAAAAGGCTTTCTGAACAGACAAGGTAGTTTACAAATGGTATAATAAGGAAAAAGTAGAAATAGGAGCATGGTTGTATGGAGCGACATATTCAAGGAGCGAATAAACGTCAAACAAGTTTGGTGCCAATGTGTCTGGACGATATGATTTCTCTGGAAAATCCCGTCCGTGCGATCAAGGCAATTGTAGAACGGGGATATTCCAAAGCTAGGGTCCTTGTATACCGATACGAAGACAACAGGACGCAAACCATATAATCCCGTAGATATGTTCAAACTGTACCCCTACAGTTATTTCAACGGGATACGCTCGTCTCGGACTCGGAAGATGGAAAGAGAATGTACACGAAATATTGAGCTAATGTGGCTGATGGGGAATCTAACCCCTCACTTCAAAACGATCGCCAATTTTCGCAAGGAGAGTAAGAAAGCAATTGAGCAAGCATTTCGTCGATTCAGTCTGATTTGTGATGAGCTTGGGCTTGTAGGAAAGGAAATGGTGGCGGTAGACGGCAGTAAGTTTCGCGCAAACAATGGCCGCGGAGCATGGTACAATAAAAAGAAGATAGCAAATAGCCTTGCGTATTACCGTGCGTCCGCCGAGAAATATATACAGCTTTTAGAATCCTTCGATAAGGAGGAAGATGGTGGTTTCAACGGTCATATGACAGAGGAGGAATGCCGGAGCAAGCTGGAACATCTTTTCTCCTGGATCGATGAGTTGGAGAAAATCGAGCAGCAGGTAGAGGAACATGGTGAAGCCAGTCTTACTGATCCTAATAGTCGGTTAATGAAAATGAATAACGGCGGTTGTGGGGTATGCTATAATGTGCAAATCGCGGTGGACAGTATGCATCACTTGGTAGTGGCGATGGATGTGGTAAGCGATCCTGGGGACAAACAGCAGCTTTCTCATATATCCGGTATGGCAAAAGAAGCAATGGGAGTGGATAAGCTGATCTCTGTTGCTGACAAAGGTTATTACTCCGCCTCCGAATTTGTGGAATGTGAAAAAGAAAGAATTATACCGCTTGTTTCAAAACCTGATAATGAAAAATCGGCTGCCAGTAAAGGCTATGGAAAAGCACAATTTCACTATGATGCCGAACAAGATGCATATGTGTGTCCACAAGGCCATTCCCTCTATGGAAAAATGCGCAGGCCATCTTCAAAAACACTAGGGATACGCTATTGTAATCCACCTGTCTGCAAAAATTGCCTTGTAAAATCCCGATGTACGACTGACCGTTATCGCTGCATATTCGACCGTCCGTTTCAACGTCATGCCGATGAAATAGATAGGAATACCAAGGCAAATATGCCGCTCTATAAAAAGCGGCAGGAACCGGTGGAGGCATTACAAAGGTAAAGGTCCTTCCGTTTTCCCAAAATAGATCTCCATACAATTTTTGCCGCTATTCTCTGTTGTTTTTACACAGGCTGATGTGATACTTGCACATCCGTTTCGTATGTGCTAAACTTTGGGCCATGGAACCTCACCTTTCATTTGTTTTGTTGATGACTTGAACACCATCATTTTAACAAATGCCTGAGGTTCCTTTGCTTAAGCGTTTAATCCCACCCGCATAGCGGGCGGTTTTTTGTTTCAGATGTTTTCACACCTGAAACTTGCTGAAGCATAAATCAGGTATACCGGCTAAACTCGGTTGTTGCTTTTATTTACAACAGTCTCCACATTTTACCAAACTCCTACTAGATGATGATTTTGATGTCATTGAAGACGAGTTTTAGGTGAAGCTTGATGGATTTTAAGAGGGTGACTGACAAAGATTCCCTATGCTTAGCAGTCGATTTGCTATTTTTATTTCGGTTTTAGTCTGATTTACTAATTGAATTTAAGTGGATCATATCAATATTTATAGTTGATTTTTGGATGGAAATGGCAATCCGAAACATTTCGTCTATGATACATATTTTAAAATCTAAAACGAAATAAAAAAATTCCCCCTCAACAAAATCCTCTTTTATTTTTCTCTGATTTCCGTATTTTCCCTGCCCTTTAAAACTAAAACTTCATTTTCGAAGGGCGGGAACATCGAAAATAGCAAGGAATTCATCACAAACCTGGCGGATTTTATCCAGGGCAATATGGACTTTTCCAATTATTTATATCATGAAATTGTTATGTCTTTTTTAGGTAGCGCTGTGGTATAAATAATGAATAGGATTTGAAAGAGGGATGTATTTGAGGGAGCATAAAACCGCGAGAACCTTTGATGATAGGCGCGCCTGGGAAATGATGGTTGAGATGGCCGGCCGGGGTATCAGGCCTGTTGGCAGCTTTGGGCACCGTGAATCCATCGGCATCTTGCACGAAAAAATGCGGCAGTATTCCGAGAAAGTATTCCTGCAGAAATTCATTCTCCCCGATTTCCGGGGAAAGGATTTAGAATGCGCCAACATTTGCGGTTTGGTAGCGGGGCGGGACCGAAGAAAAACCGTTTTACTGGGGACGCATTTTGATACCCGTTGGATTGCCGACCGGGAAAAGGATCCGGCGCTTAAAACAATGCCCATCCCCGGAGTCAATGACGGTACCAGCGGGGTGTCCGTCATTCTGGAACTGATGCGCGCCTTTCAACAGTCACCGCCAAGTTTTAATGTTTTGTGCGTCCTGTTCGATGCCGAGGATGTCGGCTTCATCGACGGCTTCAGGTTTGCAGAAGGAGCCTATCATTTTGTGGATCACCTGGTGATGAAGCTGGATCTGGCAATCATCATTGACATGATCGCCGGTCGGGGTATGCGGATCAATCTGGATCATAACTCATTATTGTCGGAGGTATCCAGCTGGACCATTAACCGGATCTTCGATATCGGCCGAAAAAAAGGGTATCCGGCTTTTTTTAACAACCGTTCCATCGAGCTGGAGTCCGACCACACGCCCTTTTATCAAAGGAATATACCGGCATTAATCCTAATGGACATTTTTTATCCGGAGTGGCACACCCACCGGGATACTTTGGAAAGCTGCTGTCAAGAGTCTCTGCGGTATGTGGGTGATGTTCTTTTTGATTTTTTTACCCCATGAATGTTCCTCCTTTTTAATCTTTCATCTTCTTCATCTTTCCCTTCATAACATCCTTTTAAGGACCAACCCGGATATTTCTGATCCGGGTTGGTTTTTTATTGGTGACCAGATGAATAGAGACAACCAGTCTCCAGGACTTCCGCGCCACGATGGCGGCGGGATAAAGCTTCCTGTAATGCGTGAAAGCGAACTTTGAGAATAAAAAAAACTCCTGCTATGATTAATGTATGTCTTGCAAACGTACAAGAATCATAAAATTCAGGAGGAGGTTATAAACAATGAAAAACTAAATGATTACTTTTTAATTAAAACTACATCATCAACAACAATACCACAATCATCACCCGCGGACCTGAAGCCGACTTTAATCACTCCGGTGGTTACACTGATATTATCAATCGTAACCAATTGCCAGGTATCAGAAATAGGTATATCAACATTGATGTCGCTACCGGCATTTCTGATCTCCGCTCTTTTAATGGTTGGCGCACCCCATGCTCTTGCATATAGCTCTAATTTATATATCCCATTGGAAACACTGACCGACTGATTTGTTGCAACATCATAACTACCGGATACTTTGCCATGCCAGTGAACCAAATATGCACTACCACTATGAGCTTTCGAGGAATTCACCTCGATATAACCAGCTGCCTCTGTTCCATTGGATGTCCATTCTACCCAGTAGTTCGGTGATTGATCCTGGTCGCCATCATTGATTTCAAATCCATTATTGGCTAGTAAATTGGATCTTCCATGGGTATCCATCCAATTAACATTGGCCACTGCATAAGTATCTGACTTTTTAAAGACTAAATAGAGTGTCCGTGTGCCGCTGGTGTTGGCTATTGGCACGTTTCGGGTAATCCATGACTGCCATCCACCTGTAGAGTTAACCATCAGCGAACCTATTAATGGGCCTGTGGCGCTATCAAGACGTAATTCAATCGTTCCGCCGCTATTATTGGAAGCAATCCGCAGATCGATACTGGAAGTTCCGGTTCCGAAATCTACATTATCGTAGGAAACCCAGTCATTATTATCACAGCTGCCTATGTTTTGCCCCATGCCTGTGTCAGAGCATGATTCTGTGACAATACCGGACATATTGCTATAATTTTCAGCCTGTCCTACAATCGAAACACCATCTAAATAGGATAATGAGTTTATATTCATTTGCGGTAAAGAAGTCGCAACAGTACCATCAGGCAAAACAATATTGCTAAATATTACATTCCTTACAACATCGGTACTATTATATCCTGCTAATACCGAAGAGCTGGTTCCCATCTCACGAAGCTTTATATTATTAAAAACTAAATTGATGATTGGACCCGTTCCTAAAGAACTCGAATTGGTAATCTGACAATATAGCCAATTGGGACCACCCCATAGGGTTGATCTTACACATTCCACATCAATATTATCAAAAGTTATATCTTTTACGATTGCAGTGCCATAGGCATGCTGTACTGAAATTGCGCGGGAGGCGTCATATACAACAGAGTTTTTAAAAGTAACTCCTATTTGATCTTGTTTGGTCCCCATTCCTATTTTAAATCCAGCGCTTTGGGTCCAGGTTATACAATCATCAAATGTTACATTGCTGAGCGTTTCCGGATTACCGTACCAATTAGCGCAAATATCCGTGGTTGCAAAGTCCCATGTTTTTGTGGAAAACGGATCATCCTTGGCGATTCCAATTCCATTCTGAACAGTGATATTCTGAGATTCGCAAACATCGATGCAGTCATCTTCCAGCATTGTAAGGGAGTTAAAATGCTTATAGTTTTTAATTGTACTATTGTCACTTCTCGCAATAATAAAACCCCAAAGTGCGGCATCCCTTAAGATCAGGCCGTCAAATGTGAAATTGCTGCAATTCAAAATCATCAGTATATTATTGAGATAGTTATTGGTATTTCTCAGATAATAACCATTTCCATCAAGGGTACCGCGTCCATATAATTTAACATTGTTTGCGCCATTGGCTGTATATATCCACCAGGTTCCATCCTTATTCAGTGAATCCTTGTGGAAGTGCGTCGTATAATCTGCTGGATTTCCAGAACATCGTAAGACTGCACCGCCTGCCAGATATAACTTCATATTATTTTTAAGCTGCAAATTACCTACGATATAAACGCCCGCGGGAACATACACGATACCTCCGCCATATGCGCTGGCATCATTAATTGCAGATTGAATTGCCGTTGTTGCCATATGGTTTCCCGAACCATCCGCATAATAAGGCGATGAAGTAACGTTATATATACCGGTTCCAGAAGAAGCCGGTTGATCGGTTTCACCGGGATCAGCCGCTATAACTAATTTCTTCTGCTTGTTAAGGATGATTACTAAATATTCATCTTTACTGATTGTAAAAGTAAGTTTGTTGCCGTTCGTTGTACCCGTGAGATTTAATTTTTTGGGACTAATCCAGTAAGAAGAAATACTGCTCTGAGAGGCTGCTGTTACTTCTATGGTAGCTGAACCGCCGGACATTGAAAATTCCGCATAATCATACTCCGCAGTATAGCTTATTACAGGAACACTTACGCCTTCTGCTTTCAGAGAGTACACGGTTGATGAAGTATAACATGCAGGCATTGGGTAAGTATCGATGGTAGCGGCCTGTACGCTTGGGGAAACCATTAAGATGCTACAAACGGTGACTGCAATTGTGATGCATGTATTTTTAAAAATTTGAACTCCCATGAAACATCCCTCCCTTATTCTTTTTTTCTGAAATATAAATTGAAATTAACCTCTTCCCCGTTTGCATAAGTTTATCAAGTCATTGACATCCGCACTCGCCAGGCATTCCACCGTATCAGCGGCGCCATAGTAAATTTTCACTTCTCCATTATCCTCAAGGATCATCCCGCCCGGGAATATAACATCATTACGAAATCCGTCTTTCTCATATTGGGTTTCTGGCGCTATCAAAGGTTCTGGATAGATTCCAATGATTTTGGACGGGTCCTCCAGATCCAGCAGCATCAAACCCGCGGTATAGCGTTTCTTCCAAACGTCCTCCCAACCGTTTTTCCTTCGGGATGGATCAAGATCGACCGCATGGAAAGTGGTTAACCAGCCCTCGCCGGTTTTGATGGGGGGCGCCGCCGGACCGATTTTATCGTTGGCAAAGGGTACAGCTTCCACGGTTAATAACAGTTTCGAGTTACCCCAATATTGTAAATCCGGCGAATCGGAGATCCAAATATCAAAGCGGTCTTTACCGCCCCGGCTGTAGACCGGGAATGGTCTTTCCAACCGAACATATTTCCCGTCGATCCGCTCCGGGAAAAGTACCATATTCCGATTATCGGGGACAGACATACTCAAAACTTCAAACTCCTCAAAATCCTCGGTCACCGCAATGCCACCGCGCAATCCGTGATGGGTATCGACGGCAAAGCAGAGATAGCATTTACCATCTATTACCGTTAATCGGGGATCATACACCCTGATGATCTCCTTGTCCTCAAGCCGGAAACACTGCTTGGAATGTACCTCCCAAAGGATTCCGTCGTTGCTGTACGCCAATCCGATATCGGTCCCTTCAAAACCAAAAGGCCCCTGTTTGGTATAATTATAGTCGTTGCGGAACATCATTACATACTTTCCCTGATACTTCGTTACCCCGGCGTTGAATATCAGTGTGGCATCACCAGGAACATCTTTGGCCGCTAAAACCGGATTGCCGGAGAAGCGTTTAATTACCGGACTTGATTTTAAAATACCATGAACCCCATTTGACATTTTCTCACCCTATCGTATTAAAAATTTTAGTGTTACTTCAGAAATACATTCAAAACCCATTCTCCCGCCAAGGCACGGAGGCGCTGAGGAAACTTTAAACCATTAAGAAAATAACAGAATGAAAAGTAGCCTTGTCCTTAACCTTATCCCTTAACGGCGCCGGCTGTGAGTCCGTTAAGAAATTGTTTATTGGCGATTAAGTAGATTATGATCATCGGAAATAACGCAAACATGGCTCCCGCCAACATCAAGTGCCATTCAGCGGCTGCATTGGCGCCATATTTCAGCGCTACCACACCCACCGTTAATGGACGTAAATCAGGTCGGGCCATCGTAAAGATTGAAGGCAGTACATAATCGTTCCATGATAACCGGAACATGAATAATCCCACCACTCCTAAAACCGGTTTCAGCAATGGAAGTATAATATTCCAGAAAGTCCTGAAAAAAGTACATCCGTCTATCTGCGCCGATTCATCCAGTTCGATGGGAATCTCCGCCAGAAACCGGGAAATCAGAAAAACATTGGTAGCCTGCCCCCCAACTTGAATGAGGATGATTGCCAATAACGAATTTTGGAGATGCAGGTGAACCATTACCATAAATAAGGGTTTATAAATCAACGCTCCCACTGAAATAAAAATGGTACTCAAATAGGCTGCATTTAAAATCTTTTTACCCGGGAAATTTCTCCGGGCCAGGCAATAACCTGCCGACGATGAAATGAATAATGCCAAAACAACTGTAGATAAACAGATGGTCAGGCTGTTCATGGTATAAACTGCAAAATTAGCCTGTTTCCAAGCAGTTACATAATTTTCAACCATCCATTTTTGAGGGAATATCGTCCCACCCAAAGTAACTTCGGCATTGGTCTTAAACGAACCTAAAAATGCGTATAAAACAGGAAAAATAATCAAAATCACCAGCATACTTAATAAAATGTAGAGGCCTGTGTTACCCAAGACTCCAGCCCAATTGATCTTCCGGGCAGACTTCTCTTCTAAAAAAATCTTTTTTCTTTGTTCCAACAATGAAGAAGTAGTCATGGCATTCAACTTCCTTTATTAGTTTTCAATTCGCCTTATAAAGTAACTCTTCCGGCGCTTTTCTTGCTCCATAATAGATAAAATACGGTAATACACCCTACAATGATGGATGAAACAAAAGCAACCGCAGAGCCGTACCCCAACTGAAGTAGATCGTACGAAACGCCTGATTCCGACATATAGAAGAGTTTTTTATAAATATATAAGTACATCACATTTGTGGCGTCATTGGGTCCTCCGCCAGTCAAGACCAGGATGCTCTCATAACCGTTTAATCCGTAAATAATGGCCAACATCACCACCAACTGGCTAATTGAACTAATCATCGGAATGGTAATATAAATGTGTTTTTGAAAATTATTAGCCCCGTCTATAGACGCGCTTTCATACAACTCTGCCGGAACTGACTGCAGGCCGGCTAAAAACAAGATCATATTATTGCCAATAGCCCCCCAGATGGCCACGATAATTGCGGTTAGCATAGCATAATGCATTCCTAGCCATTCAATGGGTTTACCGATCAATCCCGATTGTAACAGCAGCTGGTTTACAATTCCATTATAGGTATTGAAAAGCAGATAAAAGATGAGGCTCATTACCGCCGTACTGGTAATGGTCGGCAGGAAAAATGTAACTCGAAAGAAATGTCTGCCCTTTAATTTATTATTCAGTATAATTGCCAGTAATAACGCTAGCGGAATAGAAATTAATATTTTTCCTCCGGCATAAATCAACGTATTCAACACCGAGTGCCAAAAATCCACATCCCGGCAGAATAATCTGATAAAATTTTCAACCCCAATAAACCTTTGATGAAACCCGTCATAATCATAAAACATATATCGAAATGCCCAAAATATCGGATAAAGCGCGAAAACCGCCAGAAATAGAACACTGGGAAATAACATCAGATATACATCTTTATTGTTGCGAATCTGCCGAAACAAACCATTCGCCTTAGGCATTCTCGTCACGACCCATCATTTAGTAGTTACGTTTGGATCCTTATTTGCTTATAATCTAGTAAAACGTTCTCTAAATAACTACTCGATGATTGTGAACGTTTTACTTAAGTAGAGCGTATCTAGCCCATTTCTAATTACCGTTTATTTACGATACGCTCTACCAGGATTTAGTTGTTTTATCGTGTCTTACTACCATAGAAAGAAAAAGGGAGTAGAAGGATGCCCCCTTCTACTCCCTTTTCTGGAGGATTACAATTTTGAAGGGTCAAAATTCTTCATGATGATTTTTTTGATATCCCCGTTTTTAATTGCTTTTTCACAAGCGTCGTTATAACGATTATTCAAGTCCTTAACAGCGTCATCCCAACTGGTAGCACCGTAAATTACCGCAAAAAGAACATCATTGTAATTTTTGCCTTCAAGATTCATATTATACCAGGTTGGATCGGCCGGAATAATACCATCCAGCTTCGAATCAAGTTTGAAATCAGCAGCGCCTTTTAAACTTGCCGGTTTAGCGACTTCGGCAACAGATGGCACAACCGTAAACCCGTATCCTTTTTCATGATACTCCTTGAGGAATTCATTGCGATACATATATTGCAAGAATTTCCAGGCAAATTTGGGGTATTTTGTTTGGCTACCGATGCATAACCAACGGCCCGCGGCATCCGTATCGGATTTTCCGAGCGACTTTCCATTAACGGTTGGTAATGGAGCGGCGCCCCAATCACATTTTGCCGGGAATTGGTTGTTTAAAACACCAACCTCCCAGTTGGCGGAGATGTACATCCCGATTTTGCCGGCTGCAAATTGGCTGCGCAATGGATCCATGTCCAATGCTTCCGAACCGGGGAACATCGAACCATCGTCAACCATCTTTTTGAAGGCCATGATAACTGGCTTCCAAGCTTCGAAGTTAAACTTGCCGGTCTTATAGTCATAGTAAAATAACCCGCTTCGATAGGCAACCTGTCTAGCGGAACGGCCTAGCGCACTGGTTGGATTCCGTAAATTGCAGGCGAAGCCGTAGGCTTTTTCATCTTTTCCCGTTTCGGTAATTATTTTGGCATACTTGACCATCTGTTCCAGCGAGGTAGGGGGTCCGGGCAAATTAGCCTTTTTGAATAAATCTTTATTATAGACCAACCGGTATGTTCCGCCGCTGTTGGGTAAACTGTAAACATTTCCGTTATAGTAATTCACCACATCGTGATATAACGTATTGCCGAATCTCTTTTTCATATCGGAAGTAATGAATTTATTAAGCGGTAAAGCCATATTACGTTGGGCGTAATAAATTGCATTCTGTTGACAATTGAAAATATCTGGGGCTTGACCCGAAGCAAAGGACATATCCAAATTTTGCTGGTAGTTTTCGCTTTGGATAACGTAATCAATAAATATCCCGTCTTTGTTGGTTTTGTTAAACTCATCAATTGCTGGCTTCATCAAATCCATGTCATGTCTTTGATGAGTCCAAAAAACGATTTTGGTCGTTTTGGGGGCCGCAAAACTGGCAGCGGTTATCATAATGAATAACACGGCCACCAAACCCATGATTTTTCGAATCAATATCATCGAATGTCATCTCCCATTCAAAAATTTGTAATTTAATTGTAACGTCATTTATATTTTTCCACAACGAGGTACCCTTACGAAATACGGGGTATTTCTTCTGATTTGATTTGCTGATTTTTCCAGCCGATTTCTGAATTAAGAAAAAACAGGGTCTGTTCAAAAAATGAAAAACGCAATATATTGAACTGATTTGTAACTTCTCGCCAATATATTGCGTTTTTTGATCAATGAAAACCCTTTTGGGACAGACCGTTTTAAACCGCCATACCATCATCGATCAATTTTATTTTTTAATGTATTCGGCTGGAGCCATGCCTACCCATTTTTTGAAGATTTCACTAAAATATCTGGCATCGGAATAGCCAACAGTATTTGCGACCTCATAGACTTTAAATTGCCCGGTTGTTAACAGTTCTTTCGCTTTATCGATCCGCACCCGAATGACATAATCCATGAAAGTCTCACCCGTGTATTCTTTAAACAATGTGGTAAAATAATTGGGACTTAAATCGATAAAATTCGCTACCGCATGTAAAGAGATTTCATCCGCCATATGTTCACCGATGTATCCTTTGGCTTTTTCCATCTTGGTTTGTGTTTTATGTTTTTTTTCACATGAACACACCAAGTAAATTCCCTCCATTAACTTCCCAAGCCATGGTTTCGTTTTCTCCAAAGTATCCAGTTGGGTAATTTGGATAAGCAAATCCTCCTCCCCTCCTGTTAATTGAATTTCGTCGATATTCATTTCCAACAAAATTCTGGATATCGATGCCACCAATCCGGTTAAGTACTTCTTGATGAGTTTGGGGGAGCAAACAGCATATTGGTCCAAAACCTCAAAATAGGAATCCAGCAGATGCATTCCTTCTTGCCTGGTTCCGGCTTTTAACGATACCAGCAGTTCTTTCTCCAATTCCAACGGGTAGTGAAAATGCAGCTTGGGGTCGGGTAATACATCATCAATGTGAATAATCTGATTGGATCCCAACAAAAATTTATGGGACAGTGCCTCGACTGCTTCTTGATAAGAATGAAACAATTGTAAAAAACCGGCGTAAAAACGACCGATACCGATAGAGACAGTGACCTTTGCTTTTTCTTGGGCTAGGATACTGATATTTTCGGCTAAGGCAAAAACAGTTTGGTTTATTTCCGGTAAATGGTTTAATCCCGGTACCGAGACGATCCATCCAAAGCGCTCTTTTTTATCGGTAAAGATTATACTTTTACCTGCTTCCCGGTTGAACTCGGCTTTTAGTTGGATAAGGTTCTGACCCAATAATTCCATCTGCCGATAACTATTTTGGTCGATAACCCCGTTATAATGATCGATCTCTACTGCCAATACCGCCAAATATTCCGGATATAAATCCACTTCCAAAAAATTTAACCGTTGGCATACCTCTTCCTCATATAGACTGCCGGGTTCTTCCAATAGCCGCTGCAGAAATTTATCCCGTAACAGCGGTAAACTCTGCGCTAAACGTTCTAATATCTTTGTCTCTTCTTCCTGTTTTAATTTTTCATCATTCAATTTGTGGATTACCCGCAAAATAACCTCTTGGAGTTGATGAATCCGGATCGGCTTCAATAAATATTCCTCGGCGCCAAGTTTCAACGCTTGCTGCGCATATTGAAATTCATCATATCCGCTGAGAATAATCACCTTGATTTCCGGATACCGCTTTTTGATGGACTCGGTTAATTGGATGCCATCCATAACCGGCATTTTAATATCCGTAATCACAATCTGCGGTTTACTTTCTTCCATTATCGCCAAAGCCTCTTCCCCGTTATTGGCCCAACCGGTTATTTCTACTCCAATTTCCGGCCATCGTCCCATCGATTGGATTCCCTGAATGATATCATCTTTGTCATCCACAATCATCATACGGTACATATTAAATCTCCTCCAGCGCCGGAATCCAAATCCTGATACTTGTCTGCCGATAAGCCTCACTAAACATCTCCATACGGTAATCGTCTCCGTAATGTAGTTTTAAACGCCGGTGAATGTTGGTAAGAGCGTAGCCGCTCTGGCTAGGCTGCTCTTCAAGGAGGGCTTGCTGAATTTTCCCCACTTCAAATCCTTTGCCGTTGTCGATAACTTCCAGACAGATCTGACGGCCGGCTTTTTTAGCAATAATCTGGATCTTGCCACCCTGTTTCATCTCGGAAAAACCATGGATTAAAGCATTTTCGGCCAACGGTTGCAAAACAAATTTCAGGATCATATAGTGGTATACTTCCGGTTCCACCACTATTTCATAGGTGAACTTGCCTTCGTAAATATTTTTTTGGAGAAAAAGATACCGCTCCACATGCTTTACTTCTTGTTCAATAAAGATCCCTTCCTTGCCTTTGTTTAACCCCAGCCGGAAAAACTCCGCCAAAGAGATTACCATCTCTGCTGCCTGTTCGTTGCCTCCGGTTAAGGCTTTCCAATAGATTGAATCCAGCGTATTATATAAAAAGTGCGGATTGATTTGGGATTGTAACGCATTAAGCTCCGCCACCTGTTTTAACTTTTGTTCGATCTTAAATTTCTCTTGTTCATCTTTTAACTGCCCAATTAATAAGTTAATCTCGTCCAACATGACATTAAAGTTATTGGCCAGTTCCCCGACTTCATCATCATACTTGGGTTCAAACCGGGTTGAAAAGTCTCGGTTTTGTACTCTCCCCATGACTGTTTGCAACTTATAAAGGGGTTTAGTTACCATTTTTGCAACAATAATTGAGATATAAATTAAAAAAACCGTGCATAAACCACCGACAATCAAAGTCACCCACTGGATATACTGAACCTCTCCCAATAATTGTTTGACCGGAGTAACGGTAACCAATTTCCAGCCATTGACGGATAAAGTTGCAAAATTGACCAGTAGTTTTTCCTTGTTGACGATATAGTAAAAATATTGGCTATCTTTTTGAGCCATATTGCGAATAACTTTTTCCTTCTGAAAAATATTGAGATATTTAGCTTCCGGACTATGGGAGATTATTTCTCCATCCCGGCCTAATAGATAGCTTTCAGCTGCAAAACGGTTTCTGAATTCGGATAGATCCTGAATAATATTGTATTCTTTTAGATGAACCATCATAAAAACATCAGCCGGTTGAATACTGGGAGCTTTTTCGGGGCCAAGATTTAGACTAATGAAGACTGGAATCATACCTTCTTTTTCTTTCAGCCAGGTTGCTTCACCAGGGTGTCCCCAGATAATCAATTTGTTTTTGAGAAATCTTTTATAAATCGGCGTATTCAAGATTCCATCCCGTGTAATGGGAAGTTTTGTGGTATCATAAAAAATAATCCGGGGAGTCACAACATAGACTGAATCAATTAACGGGCTGGTGACCCGTACTTGGGAAATCACCGGTTCAATCTTTGAGAATTCTACTCCTTCATTAAAATTCTCATCGACCACTACTTTAATGACTGCCTCTTTAAAGTTTTCATTGATTAACATATAGTTGATATTTATCAATAAGCTTTTTATTTTTTCATCCAGGTATTTAGCGGAGGATTGGATAGTCTCATTCGTTTGTTTATAAGCATTTCGTTCAATGATACCCGTGGAAAGTTTTAATGCAAAATAGCCTAAAAAAACGGTAGAAAAGAGCACACAAAAAATAGTGGCGATGATCATTTTATTTTGTAACTTTAAGTTATGAAACCTGTAGGTCCATTTCGGGATATTATGGAATGAAAACATTAATCTACCCCATCCTATGCGTATTTCCAAAAATACTATCGATTGATGTATCGGTCGGACCGGCTGAATCTCTTGATAGGATTTGTCCCTTGAGTTTCATCATATTTTTAGCTATCGTTCCAGCCGGATTGGGTAGTGGTTTGTCCGACCCTCTTGAACCACACTTACGGTGACAACTTCCCGTTCAACCCGGCAGTCCACATTTCGAACGCCCGAATCTGCCCGGCCAACAACTTCCCATAAGTTAACAAAAAGAGCCTGTTTACCCCGGACCCGGTTGATAAAGTAGGAAATATCCCCGGTCGATGGGTTATCCGGTCCATCCGCATATAAAAATAGATTGGTAGCGTCACTGTAGCTAAAAAGGTTGAATTGGCAGTGCTGCAATAACCAACTGGATTTGACCACACCGGACCGGTTTACGGTCCGAATATTTTTAAGATATGTAAAAGGTTTTTTCTTGCTAAAGATGCCTGGATAACTCCGGGTTGAATCAACTGCCAACTTTCCCGGGATATGGAGCACCCAATCAATAGTGGTATCTCTAACACCCTCTATTTTAAAAACTTCCACAAAATAATGGTCGCACCATAGAATGACCCGGCGCATGGCGACTCCGCTATAACTCTGTTCATCCCATTGGACGATAGTATGCGAGTCCAAACCCGGATAACCGCCGTCCCATTTGACTTCGGTATCCAATAAAATGTAGTCCGGCCTTTTAACAAACCTTACTACCTTTCCATCAGCCGGTGGTTGGTTTTCCTCATTAATCATGACCGTATTATGGCTACCGGTGTTTTTATAGTAATCGTAATGAAGTTTGGCGCCATAACCGGTGGTTCCTAGATCGGGGGCGATCCGCTCACCAAATGCCAGAAAAGAAATTCCAAGCCGGTCGTAATGGTCATGCTCACCGCCGAACGGGCCATGTTTGACCAGTAAATACTGGCGGTTTGAGCCGCGGAAGATCGTCAAGCCCGAGCCGGCGGCATCGTGATAATGGGTAAGTTTCATCTCCCGGGCCTCGGGTAAACTATCGACTCCATAAAGAAATGCCGCCAGACTTGCTTGTCGCGGATGATGTTGATAGATCCGGTTTAACAGCCAACAAAATTCAGGATTACCATATTCACGAAAGCCAAATTCATATATTGCCTCCAACTGTTCATTTTTTTCACCATAACTTGCATCATTCAACAAGGGAAACTGATAGTCGGGCTGAATTAGTTTCAGCGGAAATTGCAACATTGCCGGAAATCTTGGGTGATTCAGGCGATAAGGGGTATGATAAGCGAATTTCTCATAGGCCAAAAATGATTCCAGGGCAAAAAAATGATATCCGATGGAGCCTTCAAACCAAAATCCGTCTTTTAACAGACCGTTCTCGACCTGATACTCCAACCCGTACTTGGTATGAACAGCATATTCGATAATATCTTCCCGCCGCAGTAAAATTCCTAAAATTGCCATGGCGGTATTGATGATCACTTCATGATTATGAAGCTGCGGCGTTCGATGTTCTTTCAGAAATTCGGCTCCGGGCGTCAGGAGGTTGGTTTCAATCTTCGCCTGTTCATCACGGGTTAGACTGTCAACGATTAAGTCATAACCAAAAGCTAACAGGCGGAGCCACATTGCCTCACAAAGGGTCTGGGCATTGGCTTTTCCCGGTCCGTTATAAGGAATTCCGCCATGTACTTGATATCCTGGATAATACCGGGCATATTCCGATAATATTTTCTTGGACAATTGTAGATACTTCAAATCGCGGGTAAAAAACCATAATAAACCGGAACAATAACATGCTCGGGCGTTTTCTTCATTCACAATCCGCCACCATGCGCCATCATAAGGTTCTCCGCTAAAAATTTCACCATCAACCGGGCAAATGTGTTTTTGCGGGTCATCAAAATGAAAGGTTAAGGGTACGGAATGCTTGGAACAATAGTAATAATGCGACCAAGTCGCTATCCCTTGATCCGGCACTTTGACTCCTTGATCTATTAATGGTTGCACTTGTTTTTGTAGCCATGGAATCAGGAGATCGTTTTGTTCTAACTGTTTCCGGTAGTGAGCGGTTTGTGCGGGGGTGAATTGAATCATTTTCAACATACCTCGGTTGATATAATTGATATATTTATTTTACCGTGCAATGTTTTAGATGAATAGGGGTTAAACTTAGGATAATAGTGGGTAATATTACGATCCTCTTTACTTTTAAAGCTTCTTTCAAGCCCTTCGACTGTGAATGGGCATATCGTTCTCTAAAACTTGAATACTGAAATATTTCAACCATTCTTTAACTACATTGAAGTCGATACCTTTTTCAACTTAGTCATTGATACAGAATAAGGCAACCGCCGACAGGATGTCGGCGGCGCGGCTTTGATTTCCAATGAATCATATAAAATGCAGGCATTTTTTAAGGAATTGTAATTACAATTCCAAGCCATCGGCTTTTGAAAAATATATACGAGGCTGGCTCTAGGATGAAGGCAACCAGTCTCCAGGACTCCCGCGCCACGATGGCAGCGGGATAATGCTTCCTATAATGCGTGAAAGTGACTTTGAAAATAGAAAACCTCCTACTATGATGATTAATGTGTGCCATTATATTCTGTTATTTCACCTGATACAATCAATATACTTTAAACTCCCATAATGAATACCCATAGCCGGTTCCCCTTTGTATGCCCAACATCTTTACATACCGTGCAGTTGTCTCCGTGAAGCCGATTATGTCGGTTCCGCCATCCCCGGTTGTCGTAGAATAAACATCCGTCCAGTTTATCGCATCATTGGACACCTGGATTTTATAACTCTTGCCGTACGCTGTTTCCCAGTTCAGCACTACCTGGTTGATACTTTGGGTTGAGCCAAGATCTACATGGATCCATTCATTATCAGTATAGTTCGAGCCCCATCTTGTACTCATATTCCCATCTACTGCATAGGAAGCCGCTACTGTAGAATCCTTAGAAGAACTTGCTGTTGCAGCCTTGTTCTGTGCCAAGCCAGGAGCTTCATACACCTCAAAGTCCCATAATGAATACCCATAGCCCGTTCCTCTTTGTATACCCAACATCTTTACGTATCGTGCACTTGTCGGCGTAAAGTTGATCACGTCGGTTCCGCCATCCCCGGTTGTCGTAGAATAAACATCCGTCCAGTTTGCTGCATCATTGGACACCTGGATTTTATAGCTCCTGCCGTATGCAGTCTCCCAACTTAATATTACCTTGTTTATAACATATTGGCTTGTGAGGTCCACATAAATCCATTCGTTATCGGTATAATTCGACCCCCATCTGGACGCTCTTAAACAGTCTACCCCGTTGGAAGCAGCCAATGAATTGCCATGACTTGAGGAGGCGACCACTGGCTTATAATAGGCAAGAGCATAACCGCTGTCATCAATTGTTCCGCCCTCCGGCTGGGTGATACTCCTACCTGTAAAAGTAGCTGTACCCAGAGTAAATTTTGTCGTTGTTTGCGTCCCATTTCTATTCAATGTTACATTTACCGTAATTCCTGATGTTTCAGGATTTGCTACCGATATTTTTACCGGAGAAGCAGATTCATCAATTATGACCATGCAGGGCTGATCTACCGTTACATCTAAACCGCTCCTTACAGTTACTCTACCAGCCTGATAAAATAATATTTCTGCAATTCCGAGCGTGTTATGGCGCACACCTTGTATTGACGCTGTATTGGATATGATGCTTACCGGAAGGCTATTGGCGTAGCTGCTTACTTGGGCTGAGGTCTCCCCTGGGAGGACGATATATTGATAACTTGCATTCGTAGGATTAGTGCCATGGTTAAGCCAAAGAGAGAAAACGTTTTGGGTTATCGATGTTGTATCGCTATCCCGTATAACATTACTCCAACTTCCGGTGATTGATTTGTTCTGTACACTATAGGTAGTAGTATCCGGGAATACATAACCAATACCGTCATGATACACCCATTTACCGGTAAATGAAATCGCATTCCCAGAAAATAGGTTCCCATCTACCAGGACACTGCCCCGGGCAAGGCATTGGTTCAAAGTTGTGTGAATCGGAGCTGTTGCAGTTGATGTAATCCCCGCACCCAGAGCGACCATTTCATTATCAAAAAAGAAATACCCTTTTTTGCCGCTGGTATTCAGTTTGTTGAAATCAAAGGCAGTCGCTCCGTATTTCTCATTGGTTACACCACCCACAAAGGTTTTCGGGTTTGTAAAACCCCCATCCTTGGTAAGCGCATCAGGTGCTGTTGTACCCGGGACATGCGCCCAATCCATCAGCGGATAGATACCCTCATATTCATCGCCATGTTGCTGGATAGCTGTTGCTCCTTGACAAGTCCAGTACAGTAAATTGTATCCATTTGGATTCATTGTGCGCCATTCTCCACCCGTGACAGTACTCGAAGCCATTTTTACCGTAATTCCGTAATTTGTTCTCATATGGGAAGACACCAGTGTATCCCATAAAGTTCTGTTTCCTTTAAGCCCGTTATCAGTACTACCGCCCTGTATATTTGTTAATGCTTTCGAAAAATCCCCAGCACGAACTGGATTGGCTGTTTGCATCCATTTCAACGGGTCCTCATAAAACCGATTTGCACTGCTCGTATATCCCGGCCAATTCGGCCCGTTCATTCCCATACCCAGATCCGCTACATTTCCTTTGAGGATCCACCGGGTACCATCCAAAATATAAGAGGACAGGCAGACAATGGCATTCGGATCGAAGGCAAATACAGTTCCGGTAGTCAAGTAGGCCCAAAAGGCCATATCTCTTGCGAAAGACATTCCATATCCGGTCGTATAATTTTTTTTCCCGTGCTCAAAAAAACCCATATCGGTTTGTATACCAGTAACGGTTATCGTAATATTGGCCAATACATTGAATGCGGCGATAGCGGATCTTACTGTGTTTGGATCTTCAAGAATAAGCCCTTTGTACCCGCATTCCTGTGTGTACCATGATGAATTGGTCCCGTCTGTGGTTTGAGCTGCGCTTAAAATATTTACGATATTGGTGACCTCAGTTGAAGTTAAATAGCCTTCACACATCACAGCTATCTTCATGAGCCTTTCCTGTCTGCCGATACCGTTCTCCCACCAGTTGACCGATGTGGGATTCACTGTAAACCAATAGTCAATTGCTTTTTGGATGCCGTTTTGCATGGACGGGCTATGGTAATATTGATTAGCTGGATCCGCAAATGCCTGGGCCATAGCTTGCATTCTATCCAATGCCAGGTATGGAAGCCATGGCGCTCCGTTCGCAGCTGAGCCAGTATCGGCATAATTTACATCCGCCCAACTTCCATTGACATTTTGAGTGGACAAATAGGTGCCCGCCTGTGACTTGTAACACCACTGTACCCTGGCGTTTGTTCCGTCATTCATGATGTCTTTAGAAATACAAAAAGCTACTATTTTACTCTTCATATTTCTCATATCGGTTATTTCTTGGTTTGTGGCAGCTGACACATTCATTGGTACTGCTGATAATATAGTTATAATTAGAACGGCAAATATAATCCGTGAAATCAATCGATTAAACATGATTTTCCCCTCCTTTCTGAATTTTTTGAACCGGATAGATTTTCCATAATATCGGCAATCGGTATCTCGGCATATGCTGTCACTGTATCGGCCGCTCCATAATACACCTTGACTTTATTCTCTTCATAAAGCACACCGCAGCAAAATACCACCTTGCCGAAAAATCCGTTTACTTCATAGTCCACTTCCGGTTCCATCACCGGTTTTTTTGAACGGGCAATTACCTTCCAAGGTTCGTCTCTATCCAATAAAACCGCTCCCAAACAATAACGGTCATCTTTAGTGGCTCCGTGATAGATTTCCAACCAGCCTTCCTCAATAAGAAAAGGTACCGCACTTCCGCCGATTCGGCCATTGTCCCAATAACCTTCCCGTGTCCCCATCAAGTAACGATGATTCCCCCAACAGAGCAGATCCGGAGATTCGGCGATCCAGATATCGGGATTCCCGAAATGGGATAGGGAGGGACGATGCAAGGCGTAATATTTTCCATGAACCTTTGCCGGAAAAATCTCCACATCTTTGTTATCCGGAGCCAATATCACACCCAAACGTTGAAACGATTCGAAATCCTTGGTCGAAGCCAAACAAGTGGTAATGCCAATATTTGAAATGGCGCTATAATTGATGTAATACGTATCGTCAATCAAACTGATTCTAGGGTCTTCGATCCCGAATGTCTCATATTCATTGGCCGGGAAAAGTGCCGGTTGTTCTTGGATTTCAAAGTGAACTCCATCGGTACTCCGGGCAATCCGTAAGTGAGACATTGAAGTGAGGTACGTTCCTTGGGGAGTCCGGATCACACGCGAATCGGAAAAATTATATAAAGGATTATCTTTTAAAAATTCTTTGATCTTTAATTCATGGTTGTTGGGATCATACACAGGGGCCAAATAAATCCCAGGATGATCATTTACGGGCCGTTCTGCGATCCGTACCAAAAGGACCACTTCATCATGATAACGGGCGACACCCGCGTTGAATGAACCGATAACCTCGAAGTCGGGCCGGGATGGTTTGACATCTTTAGGTTGAATAATCGGGTTGAATGGTGATCGAAAAATTGACATCGTACTCCTCCATTTGTATTAGTCTTATGTACAACTTCCGTATCATTCAATGTTTTTTAAAAAAAGAGCCCTGAGAAGACCCAGGGCTCTTTTTGCTTGTTGGAATTACTATTTCTTCTTGGCTAAAAAAGCATTGACTTGCTTCTGCATCTCGGCGACGACCTTATCATAACCGGCTGCTTTGTAAGCTTTCGTAACTGCATCACTATCCGTGGTTACGCCATTCCAAAGCGGAAGCAGTTTGGTGGAAAGCAATGCGGTACATTTGGCTACCTCAGCTTTGACCGGCTCGGGATCAAAAGTAAAACCGGCTAAGATTGATGGCGTGTAATTCTTTTCATCCATTGTCATTTTGGTTAATTTCATATCTTCGGCATTCATCCCGGCATCCAAACGGATCTGTGCCGGATTGCCGCATAGGACATACCAGGGAAAAGTATATCCGGTTGCCGGATTATAACCTTCCGGTAGTTTATACAAATTTTTACCGGCATCAATCCAATCTTGGCCTTTTGTACCATGAACAATCAGATCATAATTTTCTTGACTGCTATAAATCCAGTTCAAGAACATGATCGCCCGTTCGGGATTTTTGGACTTCTTGTTTAAGCATTGGAAGTTCCATTGTTTAAAGTCGGTCAATGGTTTTTGTTTTTCAAAGTACGGCACCCATTCACCAACTTCAGCGCCACGAACTGCAGCTTTCAACTGGGTATCCGTTGCCACTCCGGCATCACTACGGGTAACCGCGATTCTTCCGGCATTCCACAAAGCCTTCCAATCCTTCTGGGAAAGAATATCTTGATCAATGTAGCCCTTTTGGTACCATTTTTGAAACATTTTTAATTTGTTTTTATAATCAGGTAATTGATAGAAGGGAACTACCTTTCCGGTATTGTTCAGTTCAAAGGCCATACATCCATTATTGCCGATCGGCATCCGGGAAAGGGATTTAATGTATAATTCATCAAACACTGAAGTGTCGTTATTAAAGGAGATACCTAAAAGCGAAGAATCCTTGGCCTTGACAGCCGCCAAATACTTTTCCAACGAAGCCCAGCTATTCACGGCGCCTACATGATACTTTTTCGTCAAGTCGGTACGGAAAGCAATACCGGAGCCCAAGTTGCAAAATCCAATGGGAATTCCATAAATCTTGCCTTGAGACTTGTTATATTGCATCATCTTAGCGGGAATGGATTTTAATATACCTTGTCCGTATTTAGCCAATAAATCATCCATTGGCAAATACATATCTTTGGCGATCATTTGATTCATATGCAACCAGGGCGCATCAAAAAACAGATCTCCGGTATCCCCGGCCGTCAATTTGACTGTGGTTTTGGAAGCCAAATCACCCCAAGGAATAAAAATGATACTAATCTTGTTGATATTCAATTCTTGTTTGACCCGTTTGTTTAATTCATCAAATACCTGATCGGATTTGGCAGGCGGATCACCTGGGCAATAAATAGTAATCTCATCGACCGGCACCAAATTACTCCCAGCGGCAAAAAGCGAACCGCTGAAAACTGCTGCCAAAAGCACCAACGGCAGTATTAAACCTAGAAATCTTGAACCTTTCACAATATTACCTCCCTTATCTTTTTTACTTACTTCACCGGTAATCCGGATAAAGTCTTTTGGTATTGATTATTCTTTAATTGATCCCACAGTTAACCCGGAGATAAAATACTTTTGGACAAAGGGATATAAAAATACAATCGGTCCAATCGTTACCACTACTGTAGCCATCCGTACTCCAAATGCCGGAGGAACTTGATTGGCGCCAGGAATATTATTCATCATTTGATAAGCTACCGTGATATTCGAAATTAAGCGGCGCAATAACAGCTGGAGCGGGTATAATTCTTCTTTTTCGATTAACATTAAGCTAAGCCACCAATCGTTCCAGTACATCAAGGCAATAAACAGGCCAACCGCCGCTAGTACCGGTTTCGAAAGCGGTAAAATGATTCGAAAAAGAATGGTCATATCGGAAGCTCCGTCAATATAGGCCGATTCCATCAACGAATCCGGCAGGGTACGGAAATAATTGCGTACCAGAAAAAAATACCAGGGATTGACAAGATACGGAATGACCATAGCCCAAATCGTATCCGACAGATGCAATAAACGGGTACAGACCATATACCATGGGACCATACCACCGGAGAACAAGACGGTAATCAAAACATACACCGAAATATACTTGCTCCATTTCACTTGACGGTTGGAGGCTACATACGCCAATGCTGTGGTAATCAATAATGATAAACTGGTGCCGAGGACAGTAACGATGATGGTGATTAAATAGGCATTTGGAATTTGTTTTCCGGCAAAAATAACTTCATAGGCATATTTTGACCAGTGGGAAGTCCATAAGGCATATCCATGGCGAAGGATCTGGTTCTCCTCAGTCAATGAACCAATCACCACAATCCAAAATGGTATTACGCATAATAAAGTCACCATTGTAATGGCAATATAAATCAGGAAATCAACCCAAAGTGATTTTTCCCGTTTGGGTTTCATTTGGTTTTCTCCGGTATCCTGAATGATTTTATCCCGAATAATTTTTAATTCAGTAGACTCCATATCATACCACTCCTCAATTGAAAACAATTATCGAACTTCAAAATAAGGCGCCTTCCGGATGAACTTTGCGGATAATATGATTTGCAACCATTACCATCACAAAACCCATAACTGACTGGTATAAACCAACCGCTGAAGCCATTCCCACATCGTTGAGTAATCGTAATGACCTAAAAACAAAGGTATCAATTACATCAGTAGTCGGCAGCAACGAACCATTATCACCGATCATGCCATAAATCATTCCGAAATCTCCCACAAAAATCCGGCCAACCGCTAATAATGTCAGGACACTGATGGTAGGTGCAAGCATTGGAAGCGTGATATGACGTATCTGTTGCCAACGGTTAGCCCCGTCCACTCTTGCCGCCTCATACAAGTCCATATTAATACTGGCAATCGAAGCCAAATAAATCACTGCTCCCGAGCCCACCCATTTCCAGGAATTAAAAAATATCAATATAAAAGGCCAAAGATCAGCCCGGTTATACCAATTAATTGGCTGTTGATTCATACTCCGCTGCCAAGCGGGAATTAAACCGGTGCTCGAAGAGAATAAACTTTGAGCCATCATACTCACCACAATCCATGATACAAAATAAGGTAAAAAGGCAAAAGATTGACTGACCCGTTTGAATACTTTACAGCGGATTTCATTGAGTAGAATCGCCAGTCCTACTTGAGTGATAGTATTGAAGGCGATGAATAAAACATTTAAATACAAAGTATTACCGGTAATCCGGAAAAAATCAACCGAACCGAAGAAATAATTGAAGTTTTTAAGTCCGATAAAATGCCCATCAAAAACACCTTTGGCCGTGGTAAAATCTTGAAAGGCAATAATGATTCCCGCCATCGGTAAATAGGAAAAAAGCAAAAAGAAAATAATGCCAGGGGCGGCAAGCAAATATAACCAAAAATGTTTCCGTAGGCGATCCCGAAAACGCTTTTTGGAAACCAATTTTTCCTTAATAACCGAGGTTAAGGGAGAGATAGTTTCATTTGACATTTTCTTCAATGCACCTTTCTGAGCATAATAGTATAATCAAAGAACGCAGTCGACTTTATGGAAAACTTTTTTGTTCCAATCAAACCTGCTGGTTGTCTTTTATACTACAACCAGAATTGAAAACCCGATACTGAAAGATTCGACTAAAAATAAGGTTATGAAAAAAATTGCAGTATGAAAAATGACGAATCCTCCAATTTTTAATGAAGATTGGGAGTTTCACTTTCAATTTGTTCATAAAAGAATTATGATGAAAAAGATTGAGAGGTATATTTGATGTTTGAACGCTTGGGTAAACTCGCCCAATTTTTAAATTATGCAAATTTCCGGTGCTTAATGGGGCATCAGAGTTTCCGGCGCAAATTTTTCATTGGCCAGATTCTTCCGGCTACTCTTGGTGTGATGATTGCCTTTTTAATTATTTTTGCCATCGTCCAAAACCGGATGTTATATACTGCCCGTAAAGCCGCCATTGATGTCAATCAACAAGTCACTAATACTTCGGATTATATCTGGCTCATGACCCTGAGCCAGGTCTACGTTTTAAATAACGATTCGGATATCATTCGTTGGCTTAATTCCGATGGCATTCAGCCGGATAAGATATTTGAAGCCTTAATTCAACAAAGATTAATGCGGGCTAAAGAGTCCAATCCTTTAATCTGGTCCATTGATGCCTATAACGCCGTTCAAAATCGCTTCATTCAATCTGAAGCCAGTCCTTTACCCTTGTCAAAAATTTCCGATCGACGACTGGCACAACTTCTATCCTCCCGGTTAACTGAGCGCCTATTTTTCCCCCGCCAAATTACAGAGAAACGTTCCAACCGTTTGGTAAAAACCAACGTGATAACGGCGATCATTCCTTCAGATTCGCCTGGTTCGGCACTGATTATCAATATCTCAGTCGATAACCAACATAAATATGATTATGGAAATGACAGCAGCATGGAACAACTATTCGGGAATACCCTTTCGACTAATCGATTGGGGAAATTGCTAATCATTGATAAAAAAGGTACCGTTTTTTTTGATGAATTTTCCGGTCAATTTGGCCAAAAGATAAGTCAATCGTCTTATATAGCTAAGATTATACAATCGAAGGTTTCCGCCGGCAGTTTTACCATGAGTATCCGTCACAAAAAGTGCTTAATCACCTTTGCTACTTCTGGCTATCTGGGCTGGAAAATTATCAACATCATTCCTTATAAATCTCTCCTCTCCGAAGTATTTTTGTTAAGGAATGTATCTCTTCTCATCTGCATACTCGTCTGTGGTTTGGTTTGTTGGTTTTCCTTATTTTATTCCGG
Organism: Bacillota bacterium; assembly: GCA_023401925.1. Classification (GTDB taxonomy): domain Bacteria; phylum Bacillota; class UBA4882; order UBA8346; family UBA8346; genus UBA8346. Next base: position 1,508 of record JAEXDA010000081.1, on the reverse strand, counting down.
AAGCATTATGCGTCCAGTGAACACCCTGGTTCAACAGGCTAAAATGTTTTTGCCGAATTTACCGGCCCTGCCAGATTCAGTTGTTGATGAGATCGGAACAGTTAGCCAAGCCTTAAATACAGTTGCAGCCAAGGCAGAAGCTTTACAGCAAGAGGCGGAAACATCCCGAACCCGGCTACAGGAAGAATTGATTAAAAACTTGATGATGGGAATTCCATTTGAAGACAACAATTATTTCTCTGTTTATCAAGAACTGGGGGCCATGTCTTCGGGCCGGATTATTACTGCTGTTTGTGCGCTGGACACATTGTCCTGGCAACAGCAAAGTCATGAATATGCAATCTCCCAAGTTATGAAACCCTCTGAAATAATAGGGTTAACTAAAGAAAAATTCAAGGGAATAATAGGTCCCATGTTTTCTTACTTTTCTATCATTACTGGTTTTGATCAATTGACCGTTGTGGTATCCAATACTCAACTTGCTACGGAAGATTTTGTTATGGAGTTTAAGCAGTTATGTCGAGGAATACAGGAATCGATTCACAATGAAACCAACTATTCAATTACCATTGGTTTAGGGTCCGTAGTTTCTAATATAGAGAAATTGAACGAATCTTATGAGGCTGCTCTGGATGCGGTTTCCTGCCGTTTTAAATTAGGAAGAGGTTTGGTATTCGATCAAGATATGGTTAAGCAAGACCAAGCTGATCCCAGTTATCCTAAAGATTATGAAAAATTAATTTTGGATGGACTGCGGGTTGGGAATCTCTGCGAGGTTAAAGAAGCTTTAAGTCGATTTGTTACAGCGATTATACCTTACTCAGATGCAGAAATTATGGTTGCTATCAACCAGTTGATTTTTGCTTCAACTAGAGTCATGGATGAAAAGATAGATGCCCATAAATCCAGCTCATCAACAAATAAACGACTAATAAAAAGAGAATTGGACAAATTACAAACCCTTGATGACATCACTCATTATTTAACTGATTGGTACCAAACGAACATTGAAATCTTTGACTTCAACCGTTCCCGACGTCGACTGGATTTGGTTGAAAAAGTGAAGTCGTTAATTGGTGAAAAGTATAACGATCCAAATCTGACTCTTCAGGAACTAGCTGAGGCCGTTTGTCTCTCCCCCAGTCACTTGAGAGCACTGTTCCGGGATACTGTTGGAGAAACTTTAGCAGACTACATCGCCGAGTATCGTTTACAGAAAGCCGGCGAAATGTTAATTCAAACCGAAAAATCAGTTGCCGAAATCGCTACTACCGCTGGCTTATCTAGTGCAAATTATTTTCACAATGTCTTTCGGCGCCGTTTTGGCGAGACCCCGGTCGAATACCGGCGGAATCATCGAAAATAATGTAGGTAAATCTATCTATATATGTTGAAATAAATAATTTGAACGCCGGCTTCGATGGAGACCGCGGATTAAAATCCACGGCTTGGAGAAATCATACCGGCTAAAGCCGGTAGAAATGCAATTCAGAGAACGTTGTCTTATC
>JAEXDA010000069.1 GCA_023401925.1 Bacillota bacterium | reverse complement strand
TACATTTGTAATCGGCTTGGTCCGGTATGTAAAGATTTATAGAGTTATATCCAAGATTCATCAAGGCGAAAAAACCGATAGCGCCTCATAGGTTATTACACGGTCGCCGAATAAAAATGGATATTATAGGCTTACAGGAGTTTCAAATCAGTCTTCTGCGTTCAATTTTCCAGCCGAACCAACGGCTTGGATTCCCGTCCATATTCCGTTTTAATCCTAATCCGGGATGAAGGGACAGCAGTGAATATATTTGATGGAATCAATCAAGCAGCTGACTTGGTAAAGCGTGAAAAAGTTGTTTCGTTTGGAACTCAACCGGTAATCGGAAAACCACATTGAAATCGAAGGAAGGGATCGATTTTGAGCCAGTAGATCAAAGCTTTGACTGTTTTGATGTTTTTAGGCTTTGTAGCTAACAAACCGTATAACTTGGGTTGGTGTTGTCTAGGACGTCGAAAGGGGGATTATTGCGAGACTTCGTAACCATAATTTTTTTAGCTTTGAGTTCTCCTTTAGAATCAAAATAAAATTTGATACCCAGCATTATGAGTTATCTGGCTGTTTTTCGCAGCTTAACGTATTCAGAAGGAGTTATTCTTACTAAGTTTTTAAATACTTGTGCAAAATAACTTGGATTGGAGAATCCTACCAGGTTCCCTACCGTGTTAATATTATTCTCGGGATGAAGTAAGAGTTCCTTGGCTCTTTCGATGCGAATTTTAGTGAGGTACTCATTAAAGTTTTGACCGGTTTGCTGCTTGAAAAGCTGACAAAGATAACTTTTATTGACATGAAAAAGATCGGCGAGTGTGGCTAAGGAAATGTTTTCTGTATAATGGCCGGCTAAATAATCAATAATTTGTTTAATAATCGGATTATAGAGATGATATGGAACGGCGGCTAACAAAGTTTCGAAATCACTCATTATTCCATCAAATGTTATTAATACGTCTACCAGTGAATTTGCACCTTCAATTTTTTTGAAGAAACTGAATTTGTTTTTATTGATTGAGGTCGTATTATAACCCAATTTGGTTAAAGATTGTATTACCAAAAAACAAATTTCAATCAACCATTTTTTCAGGTCATACGGTTCGGGATAAAGATCAGTCCGGATGCGTTCGGTAATTTGCGCTACGACGTAACGATTTAAACCCTGTAAATCTTGTTTTTCAACGAATAATTGTAAAGGTTCGAGACCGCATTCCAAGATAGTAGTGTTAAAAATTTGATTGGGCAATATAATCTGCTTGTAAAAAAGATAAGGCCTTTTTTGTATTGCTTGGCAGTAAGTTTTACCAATAGCTGTTAGTTTCTTACAGAAATCACTGATAATGATTCGCGTTACAATTTTTTTTCTTTGGGCAATCAAGTCAATAAGTTGGGAGCCTATGCTCTCGATTTGTCCCAGTTGGGAAGGATCACTATTTATTAAGGTAACATAAGCTCCATTAAAAAATATAGTATGACCATTGAATAATGAAGCAAATTGGTTTTGAATAGTCTCTTCGGCCTCAATTGGATCCGCACCGCAGCTTTGGATAGGGAAAATAATCACTAAAACAAGATCAGTATCCTTTAAATTGACCTCAATATGATCCAGCTGCTGTTTAGTAAGTTTCCCATCTTCAAATTTCCCACTGAGCAGATCTTTAAAAAATTTTTCCCGGCTGTTTCCGCTGAAACTATACTTAAAATTGCAATCCGGTAGCCGGAATTCATCCAGTTTTTGCTTGGTTTTTTCAAGAAGGGCAAGTAATTCTTGGGGTTCCATTTTTGGTTTTAAGAAATAATCGAGCGCCCCTAATTTTAACGTTTCACGGACATATTCAAAGTCATTATAACTACTGAGGACGATCACTTGAATTTGCGGATAAAATTCCTTGATTTTACGGGTGAGTACGATACCATCCATTACGGGCATCCGAATATCAGTAATCACGATCTCGGGCTCAATGGTTTCAATGAGTTGCAATGCCTCTTCTCCGTTGGCTGCTTCTCCGGCAATGCTAAATCCATGTTCTGCCCAATTTGTCATATGAATAAATCCTTGTCGTAAAAGCTTCTCATCATCAACAATTAATATTTTGTACACGAGACCCTCCGTTAAGGTATTTTAGGCAAATTTAAAGTTACTGATGTTCCTATTCCGATTTCACTCTGAATTTTAACCCCATATTCCTGACCAAAGTGTAATTTTAACCGTTCCGCTACATTTTGAATTCCGATTCCACTGAAACGATTCGTGGACTTTTGATTGGATATAAAAAGCGAATGAATGGTAGCATCATCCATTCCGACTCCGTTATCAATGATTTCGATTTGGATCTGCTCTTCAATGGTGGATATATAAATAGTAATGCTACCTTGGTTATTTTTTGGTTCTATTCCATGAAAGATAGCATTTTCGATAACGGGCTGCAGTAATAATTTGGGAATCATATAGTGAATAAGTTCGTTATCAATCTGGTATTGAATACTAATTAAGTTGCAAGTGCGTATATTTTGAATATAAATGTAATTACGGACATTATCCATTTCTTCTTTAATTGAAATTAACTCTGAACCTTTATTGATGGTTTGTTCCAGTAGACGAACTAATGCACTGATGGTGGGTTCAATTAATTCGGTTTTTCCAGTCCAAGTCAAACATTTAATGGAATTTAAAGTATTATAAAGAAAATGAGGATTGATTTGCATTTGCAATGCTTGTAATTCAGCTTTCCGCTTTTCCTCCTGCTCTTTAACCAGGCTACTGATGGTTTGATCTAATTCTAGGATGATATGATCATACTCAGTGGTTAATAGGGAGATTTCATCCAAGTGAATTCCTTTCGGATCAGTTTTTATGGAATGAATCGATTTTACATGATTACAAAGGTTGAGCAGAGGAACGGCAATACGGCGGGAAATTATAATGGTGGCAATGATTGACAAAATGGCGAATAATAAAAAAATCAGTAAAATCTTAAATCCTAATGCTTTGATATCTTGAGAAAGAACTGACAGGGGAATAGTATTAATGATATACCAGTTTATCTCATCAATTTTTTTATAATTACAAAGGTATTGGGCTTTATTAAAAGATAAAATTTGATAATCCCGAGTTTTGTTTTTAATTAAATTCATCAATTGTTTCAATTCCGTCTTAGATTCCAGCTTCGGACGTTCCGAATGCGAAATAAGATTTCCCTCGGCATCGATAATAAAAATTTGATTTCCTCTATCCAACGAATCTTTATAAATATTATACAGACTAGATTCCTTTATACTCAGTATTAATATTCCATAAAAATTATTGGAGAAGTTATTATTCTGTAAGGCCTTAATTGCAGTAAAAACTTTTTCATCCTGATGATCTATAAAAAAGCTGGGATGTGTATTTAACCAGACAATCTGTTCGAGATTATGCAACATTCGTCGATACCATTCTTGGTGCTGAATATTGGTTGCAGTTATGGATGTAGTACCATAAGGACTGGTATAAACTATTCCATTCGTCCCGATCAGAATGGCCTCTTGCTGTAATTTATCAGCGGTTAAGGAATATTTGAACATTTGGGATTCGACGGATTCAATATTTTTTAAGCGGTTGAATAAGAGAGTAGGGCTTTGTTTAAGCGCTGGTTCCAATTGGGAATTTTGGTTGTAGATATTGACTTCCCCAGTAAGGTCGTCGAGTAAAGCGTCAATGTTCTTTTCAATTTGGGTAAGAGTATGACGGTTTGATTTACTTACTTGGACATTGATGATTTGTTCAGAAGCCTTAAAGGCAAAAATACTAATCAGACTTATCGGGATTAAAGTAAGCAGTAAATAGGGAATAAAAAGCTTTCGAAATATGTCGGTATTAAAAATGAACGGAAAAGTTTCCATATTCATAAAAGCCTCTGATTTAAACTTGGAGTAAGAACCATGGTTTTTTATTTTACTTTATTTTAACAGAGAGGATGATATTTGTCTAAATTATTCTATTAAAAAAGCCTTATCGGGTTCGTTGTAAACATTGGTAAATAAGAGAGCGAGAAAATCCAAATATATTTGTATTTTAACTAAATTTTAATATATATTTTAAAAATATAATGATTGCTGTTCTAAATATTCCGATAGAACAGCATAATTTTATTGCTTTAATATGATAGCTTTAATTGATATATTAATAACAATAATGACAGAAATAAATTAAGGTTTTTCGTTTTCAATTTAATTTCATAAAGTATAAGAAAGGGGTGATGGATACTCAATACTTCGGTTACCGTTAAAAATAACACAAGGGAGGAATTAATTTGAAAAAGAGTGTTTTTATTTCAATTGTTTTAATGTTAGGAATGGTTATTGGAATGAGCACTATTGCCTTGTCAAAAGCACCAACAACCATTTCATTTTGGTTTCCCGGGTTCACCAAAGTCAATGACCAGTATTTTTTTAATGCAGTAAATGATTTTAATAAACAATATCCAGATATTAGGGTTCAAGTTACAACTCTGCCATCCAATATAACGGATATTAATACAAAATTGAATGCAGCTTTACTTAGCGGAACATATCCGGATGTATTATCAGTATTTCTTTCTTCAATTGCCGCTAGAGGATCAAGAGGAGATTTTATGCCTCTCGATAATTTTGTAAATAGTTGGTCCGATAAAAACGATATTTATGCAAGTGCTCTAGAAACTGGAGTCTATAAGAATAAAATTCTCGGACTTGGTTATTATCCGGCGCCTGAAGTTTTAACCTATCGGAAAGATTATTTTAAAGAAGCCGGTTTAGATCCTGAGAAAGCGCCGACGACTTGGGAAGAATTGGAGGATTACGCCAAGAAATTGACCAAGCGTGATGCAAACGGTAGTGTAGTTAGGGCTGGCTTTGATATTCCGGCTTTAAATACTGCGGCATTTTATAAACCATTCATGCGCCAGAATGGTTCAATTATAATCGACGAGAAAAAAGAGCGGGCTGCTTTTACAGATCAAAATTCCATTGACAGCTGGGAATTTATTTTCAAATTAAAAAACGAAAATGTTAGCATTCCATATGATTACGAAAAAAGGGACGATGTTCCTTTTGTTAAAGGAAATAGTGCCATGTCATTTCTTCAAACGGTTCAAATTTTCAACATGATCCGTAACGACCCGACCATGAAAGATAAATTAGGTTTTGCGCCGGTTTTAACCCACAAGAAAAAAGTGGCGTTTTGCGGCTACCGTTTATTCGTTATTGGCAGTAAAACGAAGCATAAAAAGGAAGCCTGGGAGTTTATTAAGTTTATGATGTCGAAGGAACAAATGATGCAGCGATTTAACCAATTAAATATTCCGGTGGTCCGTACTTCCCTGGAAAATAGTTTCATTGCCGCCAATCCGGCTTTAAACAAAGTTTTAGTTGAATATATCAAATACGGCAAGGGTGCCGAATGTGTTTCTTGGAATAATACGGCATTTGCATATGTTCAAACGGCTTATGAAGAAGTCTATAACAATAGGAAGACTGTTGCACAAGCTTTACGAGATGCTGCGAATAATCTTCAAAAAGACTTAAATGCCCGGCAAAATAAGTAGGTAAGAAAGTAAGGCTGTCTTAAAAAATAATTTAGATTCAGCATAATGTTTTAATTGTGTATGAATATCTAAATTTCTCTTTTTGAGACAGCCAAATTTTTACTTAAATGGGAGTGAGCAAGGTGATGGGAAAGACTTTTTTTAGACGAAAAGCGACCATAGGTCAAGAGAATATCGGATATTTATTGATTGCGCCATTTTATATCTTTTTGATCGTTTTTGTTTTAATTCCAATCATAGCGAATTTTGTTTTGAGTTTTACCAATTTTGATTTACAGCAACTTAATTTTATCGGGTTAAACAACTACAAGTATCTTTTAACGGATGATCCATTTAAGATTTCTTTAAAGAATACTTTCATATATTCATTTTTTACATTGATTTTTTCTATGGGGATTGGTTTATTAGCGGCCGTGATATTAAATCAGAAATTAATGGGTTTGAAATTTTACCGGACTTGTGTTTTTTTGCCTCATGTAACCTCAATGGTAGCTGTATCCATGATTTGGCTCTGGATATATGATCCATCTCATGGAACCATCAATCAACTTCTTAGCTTAGTTGGAATCAGAGGAAAGGCGTGGCTATATGATGTGAATTTTTCACTGGCCAGCATCATTTTCATGAGTATCTGGAAAGTAATCGGTTATAACATGATTATTTACCTGGCGGGGTTACAAAGTATACCAGCTTATCTTTCTGAAGCGGCAACAATTGATGGCGCTAACTCGGTCCAAAAATTTTTTAATATCACTTTTCCAATGCTGAGTCCGGTTACTTTTCTTTTGTTTGTTACCGGATTTATCAATAACTTTAAAGTGTTTGAACAAGTACAAATTCTTACTGCCGGTGGTCCAATGAATTCAACCACCACGATTGTACATCAGATTTACAATCGCGGCTTCATCGATTTTCGGATGGGTTATGCTGCAGCAATGTCTATTATTCTTTTATTAATTATTGCGGTGATCACCTTAGTCAACTTTAAATATGGGAATCAAGGGCAAGACTTGGATATAGGATGAGGTGCTAAAAGATGAATAATTCTCATAAAACGACGTATCTGCTTTCTGGAATTATGCTGATTTTTTCTTTGCTAGTGATTTTTCCGTTTGTATTGATGCTGCTCACTTCGGTAAAGACTATGAGTGAAGTGGAGGCTTCCAGTTTTATCTTTATTCCGAAACACATAAGCTTGATCAATTATATCGAGGCCATGAATAGGGGCAATTGGTTACGCTATTTTTACAATTCAATATTTGTCACTATAATTACTGTTTTAGTTAGTTTAATCATCAATTCATTGGCTGGATATTCTTTTAGCAGAATCAATTTCCACGGCCGAGATTTATTATTTATCATCTCGCTCATTGCATTGATGGTTCCCACTCAAGTTACAATGATCCCTTTATTTATATTATTAAAAAATTTCCCGCTTGCTGGAGGAAATAATATTTTAGGACAAGGAGGAATTGGATTTTTCAATTCCTATTTAGGAATGATTTTGCCCTATATTGCCGGACCGTTTGGAGTGTTCTTATTTCGCCAATTTTATTTAAATTATCCTAAATCTTTGGATGATGCAGCGGCAATTGACGGCTTAAATAGAATTCGAGCCTTTTATTATATCTATGTGCCATTAGGCAAACCGATTTTTGCGGTATTGGCTGCTTTAAAGGCTACTTCTACTTGGACTGAATATACTTGGCCGCTTATTATCACTAACAATGATAATATGAAAACTGTTCAATTAGCATTAACGATGTTTAAGGATGATACATCGATTATTTGGAATCAACTGATGGCAGCGACGACTTTGTTAACAATTCCGTTAGTAATTGCGTTTTTGCTGGCCCAAAAATATTTTGTTGAAGGTATTGTGACTACAGGTATAAAGGGTTAATTATTCTTAGAAAAGGGGTAATTCGGTAATGTCTTGCACAAAGCCAAATATTATTTGGATATGCACAGATCAACAACGATTTGATACCATTCATTCGCTGGGAAATTCTCATATTAACACTCCCAATTTAGACCGGCTGGCTTCTAGTGGTGTAGTCTTTGCCAATACCTTCTGCCAAGCCACGGTATGTACTCCCAGCCGGGCAAGTTTTTTGACGAGTCGCTATCCTAGAACCACCCGTTGTAGGCAAAATGGACAGAAAATTCCTGATGACGAAGTATTGGTAACAAAGATTCTAGCTGATAATGGATACGATTGTGCTTTGGCCGGAAAACTTCATATAGCTCCTTGCGATGGCCGGATGGAAGAAAGAATCGATGATGGATATGGGGAATTTCATTGGAGTCATGGACCCTTCCCTAAATGGCCTGAAAATGAATACATTCAATGGTTGAAAGAAAAAGGGAAATTTTGGAAGGATGTATATCCTTTTTCTCCGGAAGTATCGGCAAAGCTTGGTCCACAAGGTCTTACCCCGGATGGTTCAATTGTCTGGGCGGGGGTGCCTACTGAATATCACCAAACAACGTGGTGTTTCAATAAAGCGATTGATTATATAAATCAACCCCATCAAAGGCCGTGGCTCATAAGCATTAATCCTTTTGATCCGCATCATCCCTTTGATCCGCCTCAAGAGTTTTTAGATAAATATGATCCCAATGCACTCCCTTCACCAATTTATAAAGAAGGTGAGTTAGAGAATAAACCAAGCTTTCAAAAAAGGGATCATGCGGGTGCCTATGGAGGAACGGGAGTATCATTTAAAAATACTTCCGATTTACAACATAGACAAATTATCGCCGCTTATTATGCAATGATTGAACTAATCGATTATAACATCGGGCGTTTATTGCATGAATTAGAAATCTCGGGACAATTAGACAATACTGTCATTATTTTTATGAGTGATCATGGCGAGATGTTGGGCGATCATGGTATTTTCCTCAAGGGCCCTTATGTGTATGAACCGGCTATTCATGTACCATTGATTATTTCTTGGCCAAAATGTTTTCAAAAAGGGTTAAAGAGTAATGCCTTAGTAGAATTGACTGATGTCGCACCTACGATTTTGGAATTAGCCGGCATTCCTGTTCCTATTCGGATGCAGGGAAAATCGTTCGCGAATATCTGTGTAGGGAAAGTAGACGTTGATTATCATCGCGATTTTGTATTTACAGAATACTATAATGCATTGCCAAATCATAGGAATCCTACTCCCTATCTTACGATGATTAGAGATCTTCAATATAAGATAGCGGTTTTCCATGGATTAGATTCAGGTGAATTTTACGATTTGCAGAATGATCCATGTGAGTTTGATAATCTTTGGGATCATCCTGATTATGAAAAATTAAAAAATCAATATTTAAAAAAAGCTTTTGATGCGAGTGTTTTTACAATGGATCCCGCACCCCAGAGAGTTGGGGGATATTAAAAAAACACTTCGTAAAATCATTTAGAATTAGAAAAGGGATGGTGTTCATCATGAAGGCTGCTGTATTCGATGGGAACTCAAATGTAATCATAAAAGAAATGCCTTTACCAGAGCTTTGTTCCGGTGAAGCTTTAATCAAAGTTAAATATGTCGGGATTTGTGG
>JAEXDA010000068.1 GCA_023401925.1 Bacillota bacterium | reverse complement strand
TACATTTGTAATCGGCTTGGTCCGGTATGTAAAGATTTATAGAGTTATATCCAAGATTCATCAAGGCGAAAAAACCGATAGCGCCTCATAGGTTATTACACGGTCGCCGAATAAAAATGGATATTATTGATTTGTTGGACTTTCAAATCGGGTCAGGGTTTAACTAATCCTCCTAGTTGATGATTGAAGCTTTGGGACAATCGGGTTGATGACTTGGTATCCCAAAGCTTTAGCTTTTCCTGGGAGTATTAGGAATCATAGGTTTTCCGCCTTATCACTTGCCAAAAAATAAACTCCTCATTTCCAGTTGTTACACCATGGAATTCTTCCCTGCAAATCATATAAATATTTTATTAAAAAACCCAAATTCTATTGCTTCATTAAAAACAGCAAAGATGATAAATTAAAGCCAAACAAAAGAAGGTTTTCAGGTTTTGCGACGATTTTTATTGTGGATCTGCAGTAGATACTCAACATGAAAAGGAGGTGAAAAGTAACAAAAGGGCGTTAATGTTTGAATGATTAATCAATAAAGGAGTAATAACTTTGAAAAAAATTTTTCTGGCTGTTTTAATGGTGGGAATTGCATTGGGAATCAATACCTTTGCTCTGGCGAAAACTCCAACTACGATTTCTTTTTGGTTTTTAGGAGCAGACAGGGCAAGTAATGAATATTTTACCGATTCGGCTAAAACTTTTGGAGAAACCCATCCCCAAATCAAGGTGGATGCGGTAATTTTACCATCGACTCAAGCCGATATGGATTTAAAATTAAATGCCGCTATATTAAGCGGGACTTTTCCCGATGTTTTATCGGTTCTCATTTCTACTATCGGTTCGAGAGGACCGCGGGGAGATTTTTATCCGCTTGATAAGTACATTATGAATTGGGCCGATAAAAACGATATTTACGAAAGTGTTTATGATGTGGGTAAATGTAACAACAAGATTGTTGGACTAGGGTATAATCCTGTGCCCGAGGTATTGGTATACCGAAAAGATTTCTTTAAAGAAGCTGGACTGGATCCCAATCGTCCTCCGGAAAATTGGGATGAACTAGCAGCCTATGCCAAAAAACTGGTGGTTAAGGATGCCAATCATAATGTAATCCGGGCCGGATTCGATATCCCGGCCGTCAATTCCAATGCATTTATGAAAATATTCTTTTATCAAAACAATGCCGCTGTTATTGATGTAAAAAAGCAGAAACCGCTCTTAAACGATGCGGCGATGATTAGCGCGTTGAATTATATTATCCAATTAAAGAATGAGAATATTAGCATTCCCTATGATTATCAAAAGAAAGATTCGATTCCCTTTGTTTACGGGAAAAGTGCAATGTCGTTTATACAGCCGACTCAAATTGCTCAATTGTTAGAGTCTAACCCTTCGTTAAAGGATAAAATTGGGTTAGCGCCAGTGTTGACTGGAAAGAAAAAGATTGACCTTTGCGGCTATCGACTTTTTGCGATTGGAAATGCTTCCAAGTATAAGAAGGAATCCTGGGAATTTATAAAATATATGATGTCTAAAGAACAAATGCGTTACCGATATACCAATTTGAAAATACCGGTTGTTCGTAAATCGATGGAAGATGAATTTATCGCCAAGGATCCGACATTCAATAAAGTGTTAATCGATTATGTAAAATACGGCAAGGGCGATATTGCTATTTCCTGGAATACGCTGTCGGTTAAATATATTAACTTAGCGTTTGAAGAAGCATATAGCGGCAAAAAAACACCTGCTCAAGCTTTAATGGATGCCCAAAACAATTTGGTAAGGGAACTTAAGAATTTGTGAAGCCATTGTTGAATCTTTAAAGGGCTATCGAAAAAGGCTTGAAAATGAATAAGAACTGCAATATATTGTTTCATTGGATATGCTGATTTTAATATATTGCAGTTTTTTATCTCATGAATCGAACGCTATTGGATTTGGAAAATTAAGGGGTGATTATCGGTGAAAGCAATTGTCTTTTTGTTTGATACTTTAAACCGGCGCTTTCTTCCATCATATGGGAATGACTGGGTTCAAGCGCCTAATATCGGGAGGCTGGCAGACCGTTCGGTTATTTTTGATAACCATTGGGTTGGTTCTGCGCCCTGCATGCCTGCCCGAAGAGATATGTTAACCGGTAGATTAAACTTTCTCGAAAGAAACTGGGGCCCGATAGAGCCTTTCGATTATACAATGCCTCAGGCGTTGCAGGAGCATGGTATTTTTACTCATATGATCACCGATCACTATCATTATCTGCGAACTGGGGGAGAAAATTATTGCCAACAGTTCAATACCTGGGAATGTATCCGGGGTCAAGAGAATGATCCTTGGATATCCAGGGTAAACAAAGGGAATAGTCCTCCTCATTACGGGAAATATAGTCCCCAGTACGGCTTGAACCGTACTAAATTCTTGCAGGAAGCGAACTTCCCCGGTCCCATGACTTTACAGGCGGCTGCAGAGTGGTTGGAAAACAATGCCGATGCTGATAATTACTTATTGTGGGTGGAGGTTTTTGATCCCCACGAGCCTTTTGATGTAACCTCCGAGTACCTTGATTTATATCAGGATGATTATCGTGATTTGTTGTATGAATGGCCGGATTATAAAAAAGTAAACGTCCCGCCGCAGGCTTTGGAACATATCCGTAAACGCTATGCCGCTTTAATTTCCATGAGCGACCACTGGCTTGGGAAAGTCCTGGATGTCATGGATAAACACCGGCTTTGGGATGATACATTGATTGCTTTGACGGCTGATCATGGATTCATGCTGGGGGAGCATGAATTTATCGGTAAAAATTATATGCCGGCTTATAACGAGGTGTTCCATATTCCGCTTTTGATGCATCTCCCTCAAGATCAATATAGTGGCGGTCGAATCAATGCACTTACTCAAAATATTGATCTTTTGCCAACCTTGATGGATCACTTTGGCATTGCATCGAATGGATGTCCCAATAAACTTCATGGGAGCTCTTTATTGCCGTTGCTGTCCGGGACCACTAAAAAGCTCAGGGATTACGCCATTTATGGATATTTCGGGAGAGATGTCAATATCACGGACGGACATTATACGTATTTTCGTACGCCCGCCCATGAAGCCAACGATCCATTATATATCTACACAGCGATGCCGACAACCATCAATCAGTTTTATTATACTGATTGTGCGGCTGATTTGTTAAAAATCGAAATGGGGCGCTTTCTTCCTTGGACCCCTTACCCGGTTTATAAGATTCCCAAAGATTTTTTAGAACTCAATGCTCCTACCCTGAGATTTAATCAGCGGGGTCCATTTCTCGGGCAGAACTTGTTGTTTGATATCAGCAACGATTATGCGCAAGAAAAACCGCTTGTAGATTCGGAGATGGAGACTCAGATGTGCAGGATGTTGGTTGAAACAATGCGGAATCATAATACCCCGGAAGAACAGTTGGAACGGCTGGGCCTTTAACTTAATGTTCGGTATGCAGCCTAATGTATTCGGAGGGAGTTGTTTTGGCCAAGTTTTTAAACACTCGGGCAAAATAACTTGGATTGGAAAAACCTACGGAGTTTCCCACCGTATTGATGTTATTTTTGGAATTAAGCAAGAGCTGTTTGGCTTTTTCAATCCGGATTTTGGTGAGATAATCACTAAAATTTTCGCCGGTTTCCTGTTTGAAGAGTTGGCATAGATAACTTTTATTGACATGAAAAAGATTGGCCATGGAAGCCAAGGAAATGTTTTCCGGATAATGTCCCAGTACATAATCAATAATTTCTTTAACAATCGGATTATAACGGCCATACTGCGAATCGGCCGCTAAATTTTGAAAATCTTCGAGGATTCCCTCGAAGGTTTTTAATAAATCCACTAATGAACTAGAGCCTTCAATTTTTTTGAAGAGGGTGAATTTATTTTTGTTAATGGAAACCGTATTACAACCCAATTTGGTTAAGGATTGAATGACTAAAAAACAAACTTCAATCAGCCATTTTTTGAGTTCATAAGGTTCGGGATACTGGCTAGCTTGAATACAAGCGGAAATTTGGGATTGGATATATTCATTCAATCCCTTTAGGTCTTGTTTTTCAATGAACGATTGGAGAGCGCCGAGGTCATAATTCAGGGTAGCGGCGTTAAAAGCTTCGTTTGGCAAAATGATCTCCGCTGACTCCCTGTAAAAAAGATAAGGGATTTTTTGGGCAGTTTGTCGGTACGCCGCAGCGATGGCGGAAAAGCCTTGGCAGCGATCGCTGAGAATGATTTTGGCCACCAGTTGATGTTTTTGGGCAATGTGGTCGACGAGTTGACCTCCTAAATTCTTGAGCCGGCCCAGTTGGGAAGGGGGGCAATTGATTAAAGATACGTAACAGCCGTTAAAAAAGGTGGTATAAGCATTAAAAAATGGAGTGAATCCATTGTGGATCGTTTCGGCTACAGTTTGATTAAGGTCGCTGTTTTGAGATAGAAACACGATCATCAACACGATATCCGCGGCGTTTATAGGGACTTCCAAGGGATCCAAACTGCTTTTAGCACGGGTCTCATCCTCAAGTTTACCAAGAAGTAAATCTCTTACAAAACCTTCCCGCCGGTTTCCGTTGCCATACTCTATCAGGCAACCAGATTGCCTGATTTCTTTCAGCTTTTGTTTGGCTTTTTCTAGTATTTTAAGCAGCTCGGGCAGTTCCATTTTTGGTTTTAATAAATAATCGAGGGCTCCTAATTTCAATGTTTCCCGGACATAGTCAAAATCGTCGTAACTACTGAGGACGATCACTTGGATTTGGGGAAAAGTTTCCTTGATTTTACGGGTGAGTTCAACGCCGTCCATTACGGTCATACGAATGTCAGTGATTACGATTTCCGGTTCGATGGTTTCGATAAGACTTAAGGCTTCTTTACCGTTAGCCGCTTCCCCGGCGATATCGAAACCGTGTTCCGGCCATTTCGTCATGCGAATAAATCCTTGCCGCAGGAGTTTTTCATCATCAACAATTAAAATTTTGTGCATAACTGCTCCTCTATTAAACGATTTTTGGCAAAGATACAGTTACCGAGGTACCGATCCCGATTTCACTTTGAATGGTAACCCCGTATTCTTGACCAAAGTGCAATTTTAGCCGTTCCGACACATTTTGAACGCCGATGCCATTCAATCGGTTGGCGGGTTTGAGGCTGGATGTTACAAGCCTTTTGATGGTGGTTTCATCCATTCCGATTCCGTTATCGATGATTTCTATTTGAATTCGCTCTTCGATGGATGAAATAAAAATAGCAATATTGCCTTTGGTGTTTTTGAGCTCAATACCATGAAAGATAGCATTTTCAATAATAGGTTGCAACAATAGTTTGGGAATTTTATAATGAGTCAGTTCACTTTCGATTCGATATTGAACGGCAATGGGATTGCCAGTCCGGATTTCCTGAATGTAGAGATAATTACGGATATTATTCAGTTCTTCCTCGATAGGGATTAATTCAGATCCTTTATGAATAGTCTGTTCCAGTAACCGGATCAAAGCATTGATGGTAGGTTCGATTAATTCGGTTTTTTCGGTCCAAACCAGACATTTGATTGAATTCAAGGTGTTATAAAGAAAATGCGGATTCACTTGCATTTGGAGGGCATGCAGTTCCGCTTTGCGCTTTTGTTCCTGTTCGTTGATTAAATGATTGATAGTGTTTTCCAACTCTTCAATAATATTGTCATATTGGGTAGTCAATAAGGAAATTTCATCCTTGGGCGGGGATTCCTTTGCCAGTAATGATTTATTTAAGTGAGTCGATTTGACCCGGTTGCAAAGCTTAATGAATGGCAGAGAGATTCGCCGGGAAATAACGACTGCGGCAACGATTAGGCAGGTAGCGCATAGTAATGAAATAAGCAAAATTTTAATTTTTAATGATTGAATGTCTTGGGTAAGTACAGATAGGGGAATGGTGCTAATGATATGCCAGTCCATTTTTTCAACTTTTTTATAACTGCAAAGATACCGGATGCCTTTGAAGGATAGAATTTGATAATCGCGATTTGGATTGCTGATTAATTCCAGAAATTCGCCGGATTTTATTTTCGGTTCATGATTCCCGCGAACGGAATTGGAGATGACGGTGCCTCTGGAATCCATGATAAAGACTTGATGTCCTTTGTCGATCGTTTCTTTATAAATATCGTATAAACATGATTCTTTAACGCTCAAAATCAATATTCCATAGCGATGGTTAAAAAAGCTGCCCTGTAAACTTTTGACTGCTGTAAAAACCGGTTCCTTTTGGCTTGGAAAGAAGCTCGGATGGGTATCTAGCCAAACAATCCGTTCTGGATTATGAAGCATTTTTTGATACCATTCGTATTTGGAAACGTTTTCCGTGGTCAAATGAACTTGTTCGGGGGGATTCGTATAAACCGTTCCGTTTTTCCCAAGCAGAATGGTCTCTTGCTGCAACTGGGGGGAAGTCAGGGAATACTTGAGCATTCGGGTTTCGACAAATACGATGTTTTTTAAATGGTCAACCAGGCCGGAATCGGCTGTTTTCAAGTAGGGTTCCAGTTCGGTATTTTGGTTGTAAATATTGACTTCGGCTATCATCTGGTCAATCAGTGATTCAATGTTTTTCTCAATTTGGGTGAGAGTATGGTTGTTCGATTGGCTTACTTGTACGTTGACAATTTGTTCCGATGCTTTAAAGGAAAAGAAACTAATCAAGCCCACCGGAATCAGAGTGAACAGTAGATAGGAGACTAAAAGTTTGCGAAAAATGCTGTTGTTAAAAGTGAAAGAAGAAATCTTCATGTTTATAGTATAACAAAGGAAACTGTTCTTGTCTAAACTGGATCGGGTCATGGGATGAATAACCATTGAGGCGAAAAGTTGGAAAGAACCAAATATATTTGTACTTTAACTGAATTTTACGACACTCATGATGTGAATAGCCTGAGGTTGGAATCCCCACGATTGTTGATCGTTATTAAACTGTCGGAAGATTGACTTTAGTATTGTTTATCAACGATTTTCGATATTCGGAAGGGGTCATTCCCACCGTTTTTTTGAAAACCTGTCCAAAATAACTGTAATCGGTATAACCTACTTTAGTGGAGACAATACTGACGTTATATTCCGGGTTTTTTAACAATTCTTTTGCTCGATTTATGCGCAGCTTCATCAGATAATCATTGAAGTTTTCAGCAGTATGCTTTTTGAAAAGCTTGCAAAGATAGCTTTTGTCGATGTAAAAAAATTTGGAAACCGATTCCAAAGAGATGGTTTGGTCAAAATTTTGATGGAGATATTTCAGCACCCGGGTTACGATTAAATTATTTTTAGTTTGAATATGTTGATCTAAAAATTGTTCCAAATCGGCCAATATTTTATCGAAGGTAAACACCAGTTCCCCATAGTCCTTTGAGTTCTCCATATTTTTAAGGTATTCGAATTTCTTTTGGTTCATCTTTTCCAAATCAAAACCCATTTCCAGAAATTTATAAATGATTAAATAGCAAACCTCTGAAAAAATCTTTTTTAAAAAGTAGGGTTCGATATATTTCCCTTGGGAAATCTGATCTGCTACCCAATTTTCCACCACGACTTTAAGTTTGCTAAAATCGAATTGTTCGACTAAGGTATGTAAGGTCTGGAAATCAAATTCAATGCTATGGATAATTTTTTGAAAAGATGATACCTTCGCAAACTGATTCAGAGGAAGGTAAAAACAATGCGATACTTTC
The DNA here is from genome assembly GCA_023401925.1 of Bacillota bacterium. Lineage (GTDB taxonomy): Bacteria > Bacillota > UBA4882 > UBA8346 > UBA8346 > UBA8346. The sequence continues at coordinate 16,327 of JAEXDA010000068.1, read as the reverse complement.
TCAAGCAAATCCTGAAAAACCTCTCGGATCAAAGGGTAGCCGTCAAAGCGTTCACTGAGGAGAATTTGACAATTTATTGAGAATGCTGAATGGATTGCGGAAATTATTTTGGAGCATAGTTCCTCCATGGATGGCTCATCTTCAGAAACCGGCGGATTCAAAATGGTGATACTTACATTGGAGTCGTAAAAAAAACTGACTGGATGAAAAGAGAGGCCGATGGCTGCGTTGATAGTTGCGATCAATGATGGGCAAGCCTCGCTTTTTTGAACCGGATCGATAGCCCGGTAGACAATAGCCAACATGGTTAAGTTGGACTCTTTCAATGGAATATTGTATTGAGAAAAGTTTGCCTGAATATCAGCTAAATTTAGACGAGGCTCAAGCAGTAAATCGGTCAGAAAGTTATTGCGGAGTTCTGCATGATAGGTGTCGGACTTGTTGGTGTTTTTCATTCCATCCTGGAGGGAACTGGCTTTTTGTAAAACTTTTAGTAAATCGGTGGAATTCATTTTCGGCTTCAAAACATAATCTAAAGCGCCAAGACATAGGGTTTCCCGGACATAGTCAAAATCGTCATAACTGCTGAGTATGATAATTTGGATAAACGGGTAATCCCTCTTAATGAGTTTGGTCAATTCGATCCCATCCATCACGGGCATTTTGATATCCGTGACCACAATGTCCGGAGATTTTTTGGCGATAATCTCCAAAGCTTCTTTACCGTTGGCGCTTTCTCCCACGATCTGAAACCCGTGGGCCGGCCAATCCGTCATATGGATAAACCCTTGGCGTAATAAACTTTCGTCATCAACGATTAAGAGCTTGATCATGGTGAAACCTCCGTTTTACCGTTATCCCATATTTGAGGAAGCGTTATGATTACGGATGTCCCCACGTTAGGCTCACTGTGGATTCTTAATCCATATTGAGGGCCAAAATAAAGTTGAATCCGTTCAAGCACATTCTTCACGCCAATACCGCTAAAACGCCTCGAAATGATCTGGGAATCATCGGTTAATAGATCCTCCACGGTACTCTGATCCATTCCAATGCCGTCATCCAAGACTTCAATTTGAATATCATTCCCAATAGAAGTGCAATAGATGGAAACCGTTCCCCAGACGCTACCTGATTGGGATTGGTCTTTGGGCTCAAATCCATGGAAAATGGAATTTTCGATAAATGGCTGCAATAAAAGTTTGGGTATCCGGCAACCTTGCAACGGTTTGGGTATTTGAATATTGAGCCGTATAGTCCGGCTGGAGCGGATCTCCTGGATATAAATATAGTCTTTGATACAGCGCAATTCTGCCTTCAGGGTGATGAATTCCTCCTTTTGCGAGATGGTCTGCTCCAATAAGTTGATTAAAGCATTGATGGTGGGTTCAATGAATTCCGTTCTTCCGGTCCATATCAAACATTTAATGGAGTTAAGGGTATTATAGAGAAAATGAGGTTTAATTTGCATTTGCAAGGCATGTAATTCGGTCTTCCGTTTTTCGTCGTGTTCTTTGATTAAATTATGAATGGTTTCTTCCAATTCAGTGATAATGTTGTCATATTCCGTGTTTAAAACGGCAATCTCATCCGTGAAGGTGTTATCCGATAAAGAAGTGCCTTTTCGGGAATAACTTTGTATGCGATGAGTTAGATTGATTAACGGTATGGAGATTTTACGGGAAATTATTACTGCCAGGACTATCGAAAAGGTAATCAGCACCAGAGAGATTATAAAAATTCTGAAGCTTAATAAATTGATATCCCGGGATATGATCGTTAATGGGACCATGTTTAAAATGGTCCAACCAGTCTTTTCAATGTTTTGATAAATGCATAAATATTTGATAGGGCCGATTTTGATAATTTGGTGGCTGCCAAGGGGACCTTTTAAAAGTTTTTCAAAAGGTTGCAAATCGATCCGTGTTCCAACCAAGTTCCTGTTCGAATCGGAGATGACATTTCCGGATGAGTCAAAAATGGTAAAGGAACTTTCGTTATCCATGGAGTCCCTATAAATGTTATAAAGACAGGATTCATCGATGCTCAGAAGAAGCAGCCCGTAATAGTGTTCCGAAAACGGAGCGTGCAAAGTCTTCACTGCGGTAAAGCCCTTTTTGGTTTTATCGATAAAACTTTCATGAGTACTCAGCCAGGATATTTTTTTTTCATTTTGTAAGGCACTATGATACCAACTGTAACGCTGGATGTTATCGGCATTAAGGTGGCTCTCCCCATTCGGACTGTAAACAGTGCCATTGACGCCGAGCAAGATGGTTTCATATTTTAACCAGTCATAGGCAAATGAATATTTGTTAATTTGAGAATCGACGATATCAATATTTTTCAAGCGTTCGAAAGAATCAAGGTTGTTTTTCTTTAGATAATCGGCCAGCATACTATTATGATCAAAAAGGCTGACAACGGTGATAACCTGATCCACCAAGATGTCAATATTCTTTTTTACCTGGTTTAAGGTGTTGCTATTGGCTTTTTCAATATAGGTGTTAATAATATTTTTGGAAGTGAAAAACGATAAAAGGCCGATTAAAGACATGGAAAAAATTAATAGCAAATTGGATATTAATAGTTTCCCAAAGGTACTTTTCGGCAAGTCTAATAATTTAAGCATCCAGCTCCACCCGGTTTAAAACTTTTACTTTGAATTAATTCTATAGTAACAAAAAAGACTATTTCTGTCTAATTGAAATCTTTAGGAAACTTAATCATGATAAGTAGCATCAGCGTCAATAATTGACTATTTTTTTAGAAAACAGGTCAATATTTTAAGAAGTACTGATTTTTTTTACAAATTTTGGGTATCTAACAAACAATATTAAAAGAAATTCACCCAATCTTATCTGTTACGGTTTGGTATCTTTTTGATTACAATTATTACAATTAAGGTTTGAATTGTTTGACTACTTCTGGTAGTTAGGAGGTGGCGCTCAAAATAAATTGACTGGAATGAACGGAGAGAGCGTTAAAGAAATTAAAGATATTGAGGGGAGAAATAGAGATGAAAAAAGCGATTGCCTGTTTGTTAGTCTTGCTTGTTATATTTACGTCCTATTCCTTTACGGCATTTTCCAAGACGAAGGAACCTGTAACTATTTCCTTTTGGTTTCCCAGTGCCGACAGGCTTAGCGATGAATATTTTAACAATGCCGCTAAAGAGTTTGAAAAGTTGAATCCACAAATTAAAGTGGAAGTAACGGCTGTGCCCTCTGCCGTGCAGGATATAGAACTCAAGTTGAATGCGGCATTACTGGGTGGTACATTCCCGGATGTTTTTTGCGCATATCTAAACTTTATGGGCACCAGGGGCCCCCAGGGAGACTTTGCCAATCTGAACAGTTATATTAATAAATGGCCGGATCGGAATGATATCTACGAAAGCACGATGAATACAGGGAAGTATAAAAATAAAATCATCGGTTTGGGGTTTTTCCCAGCGCCGGAAATATTGACTTACCGCAAGGACTTTTTCAAAGAGGCAGGCATTGATCCCGAAAAGCCGCCGAGAAGTTGGGAAGAACTGGCTGATTACGCCGTAAAACTAACGAAAAAAGATAGTAAGGGTAACATCATTCAAGCCGGTTTGGATATCCCGGCCATTAACGCCAGTGTATTTTTTAGGCCTTTAATGAAACAGAATGGTTCTTTGGTAATTGATGAAAAGAAAGGAATTCCGGCTTTCACAGATCAAAACTCCATTGAGACCTGGAATTTCTTTATTAAACTTAAAAATCAAAACGTCAGCATTCCATATGATTATCAGAAAAAAGAGACGATTCCGTTCGTCAAAGGAATATCTGCCATGTCGTTTCTGCAGACTACCCAAATAGTCAGTATGATTAAAAATGATCCTGCGATGAAGGAAAACTTGGGATTTGTGCCTGTTTTATCAAAAAAACAAAAAGTCGACTTTTGCGGGTACCGGCTTTTTACCATCGGCAATTCTTCGAAGCATAAAGATGAATCCTGGCAGTTTATTCAATTTATGATGTCCAAGGATCAGATGGTAAAACGTTTTAAAAATTTGAATATTCCGGTGGTCAGGAAATCACTGGAGCAGGAGTTTATCGCTGCAGATCCGGAATTGAATAAAGCCCAGATTGAATACATCAAGTATGGCAAAGGCGCTGAAAATGTTCCTTGGTTAACCGTAGCCATCCGATATTTACACACAGCTTGGGAGGAAGCTTATAGCAATAAGAAAACGTCCGCCCAAGCCCTAAAAGATGCGGAGATTCAACTTCAAAAAGATTTAGCAAACAAATATTAATTTTAGCCTAAATAGGGTCATTGATTTAAGCGCTTTGGCCCTATTTTTTTAAAAGCCAACCGGGATTGATTTTCTAGATAACCAATCAATATGTTTAAAATCCGGGAAGTCGTTTTGAATCTCTAAAATTAAGTTGGGATAGGTATAAAGATGAAAAAACCGAATATTTTGATGATTATGGCCGATCAGTTTCGCTTTGATTGGTTAAGCTGCGCCGGAGCGAAGTTTATCGATACCAGACATATTGACTCCATTGCCGATAAGGGTGTCAGGTTTAGCAATGCTGTTTGCAATAGTCCTCTTTGCGCGCCCAGCCGCGCTTCCTTAACTGGCGGACTTTATCCGCACAGGCTTGGCGTGCTGAGCAACCTGGAAAATTATCCGGTCGACCAGCCTACATTTTATCAAGAGTTACGAAAATCCGGGTACAGGGTGGCGGCAATCGGCAAGACTGATTTGCATAAACCGGAACATTTTTACGGCGTGAACGGGGACAGCCCCCTGATGTATCACCTTGGCTTCACGGAACCGCATGATACGGAAGGTAAGATGAACGCAGCCATGTTTAAGAGCGCGGAGGCGGGCGTCGAAAGTGAAGCCGGCAATGTTGGAAACATGCCATTGGTAGGACCTTATCAAAAGTATTTGAAAAGTCGGGGAGTTTTGGAAAAATTTGTCGTTGATTATCAGCAGCGATTCCATGCTCCGGTTTGGTATGCCAAAGCCTCGGCTCTTTCAAGCGAAGACTATCATGACAGCTATATTGGCCGGAAAGCCTGCGAGTTTTTAGAACAAGCCACTCCGGAGTATCCTTGGCATTTGTTTGTAAGTTTTGTGGGCCCTCACGATCCCTGGGATGCTCCGGCAGATTATTCGCAACGGTATGAAAACGCGGAGTTCCCTGAGGCAATAGCCGATCCGATGACTGACAAGCCCAATTGGGTTAAAGCCGAGCGCAAGAAACAATCAGAGGGTATGTCCGATGGCGATTTTTATAAAGTCAAACAAAATTACGCCGGGATGATCAGCTTGATTGACGAGTGGGTAGGGAAGATTTTGGCCACGCTTGATCAAAAAGGTTTACGGGATGACACGGTCATTATCTTTTGCGCAGACCATGGAGAAATGATGGGAGACCACGGATTGTTTGAAAAATCGATCATGTACGAAAGCGCCATTAAAGTACCTTTGCTTATATCTTATCCTGGTTTAAAATCCAAAGTTGAAAACGATTCTTTGGTGGAACTGGTTGATCTTTACCCGACGATTCTTGATTTTGCCGGAATCAGTTATAATCATGACCGGTTGGACGGCAAGTCGCTGCTGCCTTTAATCACCGGAAAGGAAACCCGTCATAAAGAATGGGCGATGAGCGAATTGCGCCATACCCGGATGGTGTCTGACGGGAGATATAAATTAATTCAAAATTGTAACGATGGGGATGAACTTTATGATTTACGCAATGATCCCCATGAGTTGGATAACCTTTTCAACCGGGAACCGGCAGAAGCCGCAAGATTAAAGGCCAAGTTAAGAGAAATAAGAAAATAAGATAGTCGTCGGAATGATATGAAAAAATACAAAGCTTGAGGAGGAATCTGGTTTGAAAAAGAGTTTACGGTTAATTTTGGTTGTTTTGATTTTAGCAATTGTCGGCAGTACGAGTATTATAGCTGCTTCAAAAGCACCGGTTACCATTTCCTTTTGGTTCCCGGGAGCCGACAATGTCAACAATTCCTATTTTTTAAATGTCGCCAAGGAATTTGAAAAAACTCATCCGCAGATCAAAGTGGAAGTCACTCAGTTGCCGGCGACCCAGGCGGATATCGATCTCAAACTGAATGCCGCTTTGTTGGGCGGGACCTATCCCGATGTTTTATCGACATATCTTAGCCAGATCGGGAGCCGGGGCCCCAAAGGAGATTTTTATTCCCTTGACGGCTATGTCAACAAATGGAATGAAAAAGGGGACATTATCGACAGCGTTTGGGATACCGGCAAATATAAAGGTAAAATACTCGGAGTGGGTTTTTATCCCACCCCCGAAGTCTTGACTTACCGGAAAGATTTCTTTAAAGCAGCCGGGTTGGATTCGAATCAACCTCCGGCCAACTGGAACGAATTAGCATCCTATGCTAAAAAACTAACGGTCTATGATGATAAAAATAATATAACCCGGGCCGGTTTTGATATTCCGGCGATTAACAGCGCTGTCTTCGTGAAAGGATTTGCCTGGGGAAACGGCGCCTTGGTTATTGACGAAAAGAAACAAAAACCGATGCTGGATGATCCGGCGCTGGCCGCGGTGGTGGAACGGATTATCAACTTAAAGAAAGAGAATGTTAGCATTCCTTTTGATTATCAGAAGAAAGAAACGATTCCATTTGTAAATGGGAAAGGCGCCATGTCGTTCTTGCAACCCACTCAAATTTTGACCATGATTAAAAATGACCCCTCGCTGAAGGATAATCTGGGCTTTGCTTCGCCGCTAACCGGCAAGAAAAAGGCCGCTTATTGCGGTTACCGGCTTTTTACTATCGCCAGTACCTCCAAACATAAAAATGAATCCTGGGAATTCATCAAATTCATGATGTCCAAAGAACAAATGCGGGTTCGCGCAAAGGACTTAAAGATACCGGTCGTCCGGAAATCGTTGGAAGATGAATTTATCGCTACAGACCCTTCATTTAATAAAATATTGATGGAATATGTCCGATACGGCAAGGGCGACAATGTATACCAGTGGAATACTTTGGCGGTAAAGTATCTCCATTTAGCCTATGAAGAGGCATACAGCGGAAAGAAAACACCTGCCCAAGCTTTAAAAGATGCTCAGAACAGTTTGACAAAAGAGCTTCAGAGTATAGGCAAATAATTGGTTTTAAACGGCATTATCCCATAGCTTGTTGACACTTTTTCGATTTTTTTCAAAATCATTCTCCGTTGGGAAATGGGGTGATTGGACATTCGATAGATGGTTAACAGGTTATCCGAATATTAATTTAATTATTAAGGGGGATCTAAGTTGAAAAAAAGTTTCTTACTGATTTTAGTGATAGTGTTTATCTGTGGCATGAGTGTGATGGCCGCGCCCAAAACCACGACGATCTCATTTTGGTTTCAGAGTCAGAACAAATTAATGGACTCCTATTTTGCGGATGCGATCAAAGCTTTTGAAAAAACCCATCCTCAAATCAAAGTGGAAATTACGACTCTGCCTCAGGCCCAAGCCGACCAGGATTTGAAATTAAATGCCGCTTTGCTCAGCGGAACCTATCCGGATGTTCTCTCCGCCATGCTCAGCCAAATCGCTACCCGGGGCCCCAAAGGGGATTTTTACCCGCTCGATAAGTTAGTGAACAGCTGGAATGAAAAAAGCGACATTTTTGAAAGCGTCTATAATTTAGGGCAAGTCAAGGGCAAATTGCTTGGATTGGGTTATTACCCCAATCCCGATGTCTTGACATACCGGAAGGATTTCTTTAAAGAGGCCGGCCTTAATCCTGAAAAGCCGCCGGCGAACTGGGATGAGCTCGCGGCTTATGCTAAGAAGCTCACAGTGCGCGATGATAAGGATAATGTGGTTCGCGCCGGTCTTGATATCCCGGCCCTTAATAGCAGTACATTTGTAAAGCAGTTAGCCCGCCAAAACGGCGCACTGGTCATTGATAATAAAAAAGCGAAACCCATGCTGGATGATGCGGCCTTGATCAGTACTTATGACTACATCATGAATTTGAAAAATGCTCATGTGAGTATTCCTTATGACTACGTGAAGAAAGACACCACTCCTTTTATTTATGGGAAAAGCGCCATGTCGTTCCTTCAGCCGAGTCAAATCATGACCATGTTGACCAATGACCCGTCTTTGAAAGAAAAAATCGGAGTCGCCCCGGTATTAACCCAAAAGAAGAAGATCGGTTGGTGCGGCTTCCGGCTTTTTGCCATCGGCAACGAATCCAAGTATAAGAAAGAAGCCTGGGAATTAATCAAGTTTTTAATGTCCAAGGAACAAATGCAACTCCGGATGAAAATGGTCAATATGCCCGTTGTCCGCAAATCGCTGGAAGACGACTACGCCGCAGCGGATCCCCAAATGAATAAGGCGATTTTGGATTATGTCAAATACGGTCAGGGCGATGATACCGTTCCCTGGAATACCATGGCCACTAAATTCATTCACCTGTCCTATGAAGAAGCATATAGCGGCAAAAAAGCACCCGCCCAAGCCCTCAAGGATGCCCAGGTTGCTTTGGTAAAAGAGCTTAAGAATTCACGGTAGTAACCTAAGAAGGCTGTTGCAAAATAGAATGGATGGATAACGATAGGCTATCGTTGAAATTTCTCCCGGTTTATTCTGGCGATAATCGTTTATTTTATTCGGAACATTTTTGCAACAGCTTTTCTAAAACAAGGTTAATGCAATTTAAGCGAGGAGTAATCATGATGTCAATTTTTAAAATGAAACTATCCAATTTTTTCACGGATAAAACTGTATATAAAGATAAAACCGGCTATTGGATGATTGCCCCCTATTACATTTTTTTGATTTTCTTTATCGTCCTGCCGATTATTATCAATATTTATTTTAGTTTTACGGATTATAACTTGAGAACCCTCAATTTTATCGGCTTGAGAAATTATTGGCGACTTTTTACCGATGATGTTTTTTTGGTTTCAATGAAAAACACCGTCGTCTATACGGCTTTCACATTAATTTTGACCATGGGCTTGGGATTGATGATAGCCATGGTATTAAACAAAAAACTGATGGGTTTGAAATTTTACCGGGCCAGTTTTTATCTGCCCTATGTGACTTCCATGGTCGGAGTAGCCATGGTGTGGCTTTGGATGTATGATCCTTCGAGCGGGATCTTCAATCGAATATTGGATTTCTTTGGTTTTAAGGGCCAGCAATGGTTGTATGATGCTAATCTGGCAATGGCCTGTATCATTGTAATGAGCGTTTGGAAAGCTCTCGGCTATTTTATGGTCATCTATCTGGCAGGTCTGCAAAGTATTCCCCAGTATCTCTATGAAGCCGCCACGGTTGATGGCGCCAATGCTTTCCACAAATTCCGTTTCATTACCTTTCCGATGTTGCGGCCGATAACCTTTTTTCTGTTTGTAACCGGCGTGGTCAATAACTTTAAAGTTTTCGAACAAGTCAATATTCTTACCAACGGTGGACCCATGAATTCGACCACCACCATTGTCCATCAAATCTATAACCGGGGCTTTATTGATTTTCAAATGGGTTACGCCGCAGCTTTGTCGATTGTTTTACTGATCATCGTATCTTCAATCACCTTATTAAACTTTAATTACGGCAATCAGGGCCAAGATCTTGATATAGGATGAGGTAAAGAAAATGGAAAATAAACCAATTAAATATTTAATTTCATTCGTGATGTTTGTGCTATCGGTTCTGATACTTTTCCCCTTTGTTTTAATGGTGGTAACATCGTTAAAGACAATGGCTGAAATCCATGCTTCGAGTTTTGTATTTATTCCGAAAGAATTTATGTTTTCCAATTATATTGAGGCAATGTCCAGAGGGAGTTGGGGGCTTTACTTTTTCAATTCCTGTGTAGTTACGGCCATTACGGTTATCATCAGCTTAATCATCAATTCCATGGCCGGTTTTGCATTTGCACGATTACAATTTAAGGGCCGCAACTTTCTTTTCATTTTGGCGCTGATCGGAATGATGATCCCGCCTCAAGTGACGATGATTCCCTTATTTATTATTTTAAAGAAAATACCTTTGGTCGGGGGAAACGATATCTTTGGACAAGGCGGAATGGGATGGGTCAATTCCTATATGGGGATGATCCTGCCTTATGTTGCCGGGGCATTCGGAGTATTTTTATTCCGGCAGTTCTTTTTAAATTTCCCGGCTGCCTTGGATGATGCGGCGTCAATCGACGGGCTTAGTAAATTTAAGACGTTTTTGAGAATTTATGTTCCGTTGGGAAAGCCGATTTTTGCGGTATTGGCCTGTTTTAAAGCCACCCAAACTTGGTGCGAATATACCTGGCCTTTAATCATCACCACCAGTGACAATATGAAAACTGTTCAACTGGCTTTAACGATGTTTAAAGATGATACGGTGATTATTTGGAATCAGATGATGGCTGCGACGACTTTAATCACTTTGCCGTTGATTATCGTGTTTTTATTCGCCCAGCGTTATTTCATTGAAGGAATTGTTACCACCGGAATTAAAGGGTGATTGGAAATTATTTTTCAATATTTCTCATGAGTCCAATCAGTCTTATACTCATAGGTCTTGTCGTAAAGGGCGGGTGAATCAATTGATTATGAGGGAACCGATAAGTCGGCCGAATATTTTATTGATAATGACCGATCAACACCGGTTTGATTATTTGGGCTGCATGGGCGCGGATTTCTTACAGACGCCGAATATCGATAAACTTGCAGGAAAAGGAATAAAGTTCAATTATTGTTGCACGACCGCGCCGATCTGCGCTCCGGCGAGAATTGGTTTGGCAACCGGATTGCTGCCAAACCGCTTGGGGGCCTTGGAGAATGAGGTCTATCTGCCGATCAACAACCTAAGGACCTATTATCAAAGGCTCAGAGATCATGAATATCAAGTCGGATGCGTCGGAAAGCTGGATTTGGCAAAACCGGACACCTACAACGGTAGAAACGGCAACAGGCCCTGCGCATATTCATTCGGCTTTACTTTGCCCTTTGAGTGCGAGGGAAAAGAACATGCATTTTCTCCAAAAGTTATAGGCCCTTATACAGCGTATCTTGAAGAAAAAGGTTTGTTGGACAAGTTGTGGGATGCCAAGAAAGAACACAAAAAAATAAAGAATCATAAGGTTATCAAGAATAAAGCCCAATATGATCTGGCGACAGCCGATTATGTTTTGGATGCTGAAGATTACGAAGATTCCTTTATTGGCAGGACGGCGATGAATTGGCTAGAAAACATCACCGATGAATTTCCTTGGCATCTTTTTGTCAGTTTTGTAGGCCCCCATTATCCCTATGACCCGCCCAAATCCTATGCGGACAAGTATCGAAATCAAAACGTACCTTTGCCGATAAAAGATGAAATGCCCGGAAAACCCGAATGGATTAAGGAACGGGCCCGGGCATCCTATCCTGACGATGAGGAAATTGCGGTTACCAGAAGACAATACTGTGCCGCAATCAATCTCCTCGATGACCAGGTAGGGATGATCCTGGACACTTTGGAAAGACGGGGCATGTTGGATAATACCTATATCATTTTTGCAAGCGACCATGGGGACATGATGGGGGATCACGATTTATATTCCAAACAGGTCGCCTATGAACCGTCGTTAAGAGTCCCGTTGATTGTGGCGGGTCCCGGTATCGGGCAGGGAAAAGAATCCGATGCCTTAATTGAACTGAGCGATCTTAACCCGACCATTTGTGATTTGGCCGGGTTACCGCAGCAACAGGATATTGATGCCCAATCATTCTGCGATCTTTTATTTGGAAAAACGGAACAACACAGAGAATCTGCAGTTTGTTCGAATATGAATTTCCGCTCGATTCGGACCCGCGATTACAAACTGATCATCAACTATAATGATCTTCCGGAGTTGTATGATTTGAATCATGATCCGGAAGAACTGTGTAATATTGCCGGTCAGCATCCCCATACCGTACAAGAACTGACCAAAGTTCTTCGAAGCAGGTATCAGGCGGGAAAATGGCTGCGCTGATGAAGAATTATAAAACTGTAAGGGATGAATGCAAATGACAAAACCGGATTTGCTAGTATTTATGAGCGATGAACATACCCCCGGCTTCTCCTCATACGAAGGAGGGCCGGCTCGAACTCCCCATATGGAGAAACTATGTAAGGATGGCTCCTCTTTTGCGGCGGCTTATACTTCCTGCCCTTTGTGTGTGCCGGCCCGAATCTCCATGTTGATGGGCAAGTTGCCTACCAAGACAGGGGTATTCTCAAATGACGGCGCTATTCCTGAAACCTCGGCTACATTTTTACATGCGCTGGTTGCAGCCGGATATGAGACGGTGCTGGTCGGCAGGATGATGTTTGTGGGGACTAACCAGCGTCACGGTTTTACGAAAAGGTTTGTGGGGGACATGTCCCCTGTTACCTGGAACCGGCCCATGCAAAAGCTGAAGGCGGAAAGAGGGATTACTCAATCGGGATTTGCTGATCCATGGTGTTTGAACGTGGCCGGAGGAGGAGACTCGCCGGTTATTGAATATGATAAAGACGTGGTTCGTGCAGCACTGGAATATCTAAGCCAGGATCATGAGAAGCCCCAATGCATTGTTGTTGGTGTCTATGGGCCGCATTTCCCGTACATTGCTCCCGTGGAAAATTACCTTTACCATAAAGAAAGCATGAAGGTTCCGGACTCCTTCAGGAACCTTCCGGACTATCTGAATCCGGTGCTCATGGAAAGGGTGCTGGATGTACCGGAGGAGGTTATGATTCGCACAAGAGCGGCCTATTTTGGTTTGATCGAGAATTGCGATACCAATCTGGGATTGGTACGGGATGCCTTTAACGATTATCTTGAAAGAAAAAGGCGGGAGGGTGTATTTGTTTATCTCTCCGACCATGGCGATCAAGCCGGAGACCGGAAAATATTCGGGAAGGAAACCCATTTTGAGACAGCCGCCAGAATTCCCTTTATCGTAGAGGGAAAAGGCATCAAGAAAGGTTTCAAAATAAACACTCCGGTCAGCATCATGGATCTTGGGCCTACTTTATGTGAGCTTGCGGGCGCCAATCCTCCGCCTGTCCAGGATGGGAAAAGTCTTGTTCCGGAACTGGCGGGCCATGAAAACGATCAGGACCGGGCTGTGCTGTGCGAGGCGATCAATACCGTCATTCCGGATTTTTCTGAGTCCATGCTGGAGAAGTACGCCGAAAAGATTAAAGAATTAAAATCATTGATGCCTCACAGCGTTGATAATTCGGCAATTCCCGGATTTGAGAAAATTTTATCCAGACACATTCTCAGGACAGGGGGTAATCCGGAAGAGATAGGTATCCGGACCGTCGTCTCCAGAATGGTCCGGAAGGGACAATATAAATACATTACCTATATTGGGTATGAGCCATACGATTTATTGTTTGACGTAAGCAACGATCCGGAGGAAAAGTACAACATCGCCGGGGACCATCCGGATATCGTCAGGGAAATGAAAGAGATAGCCCTAAAAGATTGGGATCCCCAAACCGTGGTCCAAAACCATCAAAACTACCTGGCGAATATCGCCTTAGTAAAAAGATGGGAAAAAGAGGTTGGCGGGGATGATTCCGAGCGATGGAATAAAAATCCGGAATACGCCCGGGAGATGCCGAAAGTAATCTGAGTTGATGATCAATTTCCTATGAAAGATCACGATAGGGAGTGTTTGAATGGATAGGCCTGATATTTTAGTGTTTATAAGTGATCAGCACGCCGGCAGGTACGGCGGTTTTGCCGGGGACCATCTTGTCCGGACTCCTTATTTGGACCAGATAGCCGCCAATGGAACCGTTTTTGAAGCAGCCTATACTTCCTGTCCGTTATGTGTGCCTGCAAGAATTTCCATGCTGACAGGGCAGTTGCCATCAAAAACCGGTATATTTACCAATCATGGCGTAATTCCCGGCGATCAGGCAACTTTTATTCATTCGATAGCGGCGGAAGGCTATGAAACGGTTCTTTGCGGGCGGATGCATTTTGTAGGAGACGACCAAAGGCACGGATTCACCAAGCGGATTATGGGTGATTTTACGCCGTTGTACTGGGGAAGAGGTAGCGCGCGGCGTTTGGATTTGGGGCGTTTTAAAGGCACAACCGATGCCAAGGGATGCCTCAAAGAAGTCGGTGGAGGGAATTCACCGGTTTTGGAATATGATCGGGCGGTCATACACGCTGCCGCAGAGTATTTAAAACAGGATCATGAAAAACCCCAATGTATTGTGATAGGAACTTACGGGCCTCACTGCCCCTTTGTCGCGCCGACGGAGCAATTTGACTATTACCGGGAACGTGTCGGACTGCCGGAGACTGTTAAAAATAAGTTGAATTACCGGCATTCGGTCCTGGCCCTAAAAGAGCAGGACGCGGCGGAAGAGACGATTTTGAATGCGCGCGCCGCTTATTTCGGGATGATTACCAATCTGGACCGGCAGATCGGAACGATACGGGAGGCCTGGCAGGAATTTTTGAGTCGTAACAACCGTCAAGGGGTTCTGGTTTATCTGTCGGATCATGGGGAACAGCTCGGCGAGAGAAAATTATTCGGTAAACAAACATTTTTTGAGAGTTCCGCGCACATTCCGTTCATGTTTGAAGGGGACGGCGTTAAAGTAAACCACCGGGTGCGGGGAGCGGTCAGCATCATGGATTTGGGGCCGACATTATGCAAAATAGCAGGAGCTGTCGCCCCCCCCGAACAGGATGGGGAAAACCTTACGGGACCATTGTTTGAAGGTGCCGATAAATTAGATAGGTATGTGTACTCCGAGTTTGTTGAGAAGGATGAATTGGGAAGGTTTATTCCGGGGAGAATGGTCCGCGGGGGAAAATGGAAGTTAATCTCTTACGCTTCTTATGAAGCAGAAGATTTACTGTTTGATATTGAAAAAGATCCCCATGAATTATCCAATGTCATCGAGGAATTTCCGGATCAAGCGGCGGAGTTAAGGCTACTTCTCAAAGGGGAATGGGATATCCCTGCAATTATTAAGATGCATGAACGGAAATTAGCCCACGTTGAAATATTGGTGAAATGGGGGCAAAATAGCGGCGTTGCAGAAGAAGAACGATATCCTTTTGCATGGGCGGAGCTTTAAACCTCGATCCGGCAAGTTTAAATGGGACTGAGTTTTTGAAGTTACTTGCCGGATTCAAATTAAAATAAGAATTGAGGAATTTAGAATATCAAGGTGAAAGGACTCAAGCGATTTGCAATATTTATTGGAAAATGACTTTCTAAAAACTGAAATAAGTTCGCATGGAGCCGAACTGCGGAGCATGATTGGAAAATCCGACGGATACCAATATCTCTGGCAGGGCGATCCGCAATTTTGGGACAACCGGGCGCCGGTGCTGTTTCCGATCATCGGCAATTTGAATGAGGGCCAATATGGGTATGGAGAAAAAAGATATACCATGGAACGTCATGGTTTTGCAGCGAAGAAGGAGTTTTTCCTCTCCAAAGAGGAAGAAAATTCGCTTACCTTTTGTTTGGAGGATGATCCTTCCACCCTTTGCCAATATCCATTCCAATTTAGGCTGCTGGTTACTTACACGCTTCAGGAAAAAACTCTGACTACGCGGTTTCAGGTAGAAAACAGAGACCATCAGACGTTATGGTTTTCCATTGGGGGCCATCCCGCTCTAAATTGCAGCGTAAGTCCGGATGGCCGGAAAAACGGCCGGTTGGTTTTTGAAAAACTTGAAACCATCAACCGGTTAGTCAATGAATCCGGCTATATGACCGGGAGGGAAGCGCCTTTTTTAGAAGGTGGGAATGTCGTGGATATCCCGTCGTTGGATTTTGACGGAAAGACCAAGGTGTATATTTTGAAAGGCCTTCGGTCGGAGAGTGTGACCTTGGAGGATCGTGGAAACCTCAAAGCCCTTACGGTTAGATTTGCCGGGTTTCCTTATCTGGGTATCTGGTCGCCTGTCAACCAAGCGCCCTTTGTTTGTATCGAACCATGGCATGGAATTACTGCCACACAGGGAGTCTCGCCCGATCTGCGGATGAAAGAGGGGATACTCTCCCTGGCTCCAGGACAGCAATTCCGTTGCCAGTACAAAATAGTTATTGAATAAAAATCTGATTATAAAGCTAACTCAGGAAGAAGATATAAAAAAGAAGAACGAAAGGATGAGAGAATTTGCCGGTTTGGTTGGGTGCGACGTGAAAAGCTGCGCATTACGTCGTTACTCAATCACTCCGATCCTCGGTGTACATCTCGCCTTCGCAGAAGGCGCGTACACCTCCGGTTCTCGTTCAATCGTTCCTAGTACTGCTTGCTTTTGACGC
>JAEXDA010000053.1 GCA_023401925.1 Bacillota bacterium | reverse complement strand
TAACCAACCCACGTATATCAGGTTGACATACCGTCGAGTACCGATTCTAACTGCTGAATAATTTTATAAATCAATTTTTTAAATCTAACCTTGAATGGGGCTTGACAGACACTTCCATATCAGAGCGAGAGTGAGGTCTCGACCAACTGTCGGCCTAGGCATAACCCAGATTTTTCCGTTTCTTTTGGCTTTTGGTCAAATTATTTATTTCAACTCATATAGAATCTAAACTTGCAGGATCAAAGCCTTCTTCCTGAACTTTAAATTCCAAAATTAATTCATTTTCAATGGAATATTCTTTATCAATCACAAAGAGGCCGTTCTCCCTATGTATTTTTCATTACCTATTTTTATCACCCCCATTACATAGTCGGCAGCCATAGAAGCCGCTGTTGGCCTAACTTAGACAATGACGAACGTTCCCAAATCATAGATTGGAATATTCTTTTCCTTTGCTTTCAAGTAATTCAATATAGGTCTTATCTGGATTTATCTGAGCGAGATACTTAAAATTCATTTCTACTTTACTATTGCCTTCCATAAATTTAGTTATTTTGGCATCTGGACTTTGCAAATACTTAGGATGATCCCACTCTTGTGCTACAACTGCTAAAATAATATCATTACAACATAGAACCCATGTTGCTTTTCCACCACTAATCTTAGCAAGATATTTTGTATTCAACATATATAATAAAAACTCGCGTAATGTCTTCGTCTCTTCAATTTTTACAATAATACTATGATCTTCCATATCATCCGCCATACATACACTTTCTCTCTGAACTACAACATTTAACATCATTACCCTCGTTTCTTTTTCCCCTTCATTCCACATTTTTTTACCCAGTGACCCTGCTTCCTTTATGATTCAGCCTTCTTCTTCAAGTCAAATTCTTCGAATACCAGGCCCCGTAAAGACTCTCTATCGAACCGCACTCTGTTTATTCCCCTGTGTTCAATTCTTCATCCAAAAGAATATTCCCCATTTACCTGTAATTTCCTGCCCTTCATCCAATTCATTGGAAATATTCAGATTATTGCTAATAAAATATCCTTTAAACCACTTTGGCTGCAACAGAAAAACACTGACCCGCCCTGAATCCGAGGGCAGGCCAAGATTCCCAGGAGGTTGTGCGCGACATCACTTTATCGTTCTCCAGATTACAAACTATGGGCTTTACGTTAATTTTTTTAGAATAAGTTGGCCCAAAAAGTTAACGAAGACAGGATTCAATGCCTTTATTAAAGACACGGATTCACAGGATTAGAACTGGTCTTAAAAAAATCCCGCAAATCCATAAAATCATGTTCATCCTGTTTCCGTTCTTTTCGTTAGGCCACAGCATCGTTTAACTATGCCCGGTCAGGCATTAATAAGATATCTGCAGGGATGAGTTGATAGACCTACCGCTTTACTAACTGATCTTTGTCAGCATATTTATCCTCAACACCCCATTCAAAGCGAAACCCGCTACCGAAAGGTAGCGGGTCTTCTTTGACTTCTTCCGACCCTAATACTTTATCACTTTTTTCGTGACTTTGGGTGCCAAGAAAATGCCGAAGCAAATCAAGCAGAACAGCGCGTTTGGCAGTTCTTTTATATTTCGCGGTTATGATACCCGTCCGATTCGGTGTATTTCAGAAAACCTTCACCGGGCCGCCGCATTTTCTTTCAATAACGGAATCACTTGCAAAAGCGACTCGCACTTGGCCCACAGCTTCGCTTCCAACTCTTGATCCGGCTCTGTTAAATCCGGGACCATGACGGCGGCGAAGCCTCCCTGAATCGCCGCGCAAATCCCATTGACGCTGTCTTCCAAAACCATGCATTCTTCCTTGGGCAATTTCAATTGAGCGGCAGCCTTGTTGAAAATTTCCGGATCGGGTTTCCCCTTGGTCACCATATCGCCGCATACAAACGCATCAAAATAGCTGGTGATACCCGCCAGCTCCAAAAGTCTCATGGCATCTTGGGTATACGTCGCCGTTGCTAAAGAGACACCATAATGATTCCCCTTTAAAAACGTCAGCAGCTCCACCAAACCTTTTTTTACCGGAACCCCCTTCGCGGCGATTTCCTGATTAAAATAGCGTGTTTTGACACTACGCAGTTGAAAATAGTCAATCGCCTCGCCAAAGCACTCCTTAAACCGAGCGGCGGCTTCGTCCAACGTCATTCCCCGCAAGGTGCTAAGAAATTTCTCACCGAAATCCAATCCCTGTTCCTCGCCTACTTTTCCCCAGGCTCTGGCGTTGATTTTCTCCGTATCAAACATTAAACCGTCCATATCAAAAATAACTCCGCTGATCCGCATAGCCGTTCACCTTTTTTTTCATAGGAGGCCGGTTGCAAGGAAAGCCTCCCAAACAACAAAATTGAAATAATGGCAATTTACCCCTATAAAACCTCACTCATCTTACTTATTTACCTTCCGGAATAAAAAATTATCGACGGTTTCCTCATTTTTATGATTTTATCTATTTTTTGTTCGCTACATAAAATAAAAACCCTTCTTTATGACAGGATGAAAGGAATGGCCGAAACCAACAACTCGCTGAAATTATTAAAAGAACCTACCATACCATCAAACATATACCCATAAGCTTCCCAAGGATCGTTCCCGGTCAGGATGACGATGAAAATCCCCAAAACAAGGGCAGCCAATGCCGCTCCCACGGGGATGAAGGCTTTTTGATAGGATTTAGGCGTTAATGGTTTCAAAACGCTTTCCTCCCATCATCGAAGATATTCTGGCCATATTGGGCTGCTTTCCGGAAACCTCACCCATAATCCGGCCTTCATACATCACGACGATCCGGTCCGAAAGCTTGATGATCTCATCGATATCCGCCGAAACGATCAGGATGGCGCAACCTCTGTCTCTTGCCCTCATCAGACAATCGTAAACAAAGCGGGCCGCTCCGATATCAAGGCCCCGGGTGGGATTCATCGCCACAATAAAAAAACGGGGATTATTTTAAAAAGCCCTCCGGCTTCCTCATCCGTTAAAACCGAGGTGGGTCCGTCAAAATCAACAATTGGGCATCATTAAACAGAGCCTTGATGATTTCAACTTTCTGCTGCTGACCGACGGAAAGGGTGTTCACCCGCGCGTCCACAACCACTCGCAGGTCATAAGCTTCCTGAATCTGCAAATATTTTGTTGATGCAATTTACGCCGTCTCATCCAATCAACACCCTGTTCTTGCGCGGCCTCCATAACTTCCACTTCGTCCACTTTCGTTGCTCTTCCGTTTCGTAACAGTATCTCGCCTTGCACCAGAACCGTATCGACATTGCTGCCTCGGGCCGAGAATTTAGGAGTTCAGTGCCCTTTTTGAAACACTCATTGGTTTGCCCGACTGCTTATAGAACATACCGCATAAAAAGGCTGTTAACGGTATGGCGCAGATCAAACCGATGCTTCCGGCTATCGCCCGCACGATTTCCGTCGCCATTAAGTCCATGTTGATCACTTCCAGGAGCGGGACATTGAAGGTAATCAACAACAACAGAATATGAATCGAACCTCCCACATAAGCCAAAATAAGCGTATTGGCCATTGAGCCCATAATATCCCGGCCGATATTCATTCCCGACTTGACGAGCCCTTTCCATGATAAGGCCGATTGCACTTGGACGATTTCCCACATAGCCGAGGCCACAGACATCGTCACGTCCGTAATCGCTCCCAGGGCCCCGATAATGATCCCGGCAAATAACAAGCCTTTATAGTCAAAATTCATGTATTGGGGAATATAGGCCAGCAGTTGCGCATCTTCATTGCCCAATCCGCTCAGTTTACAAATACTTCCGGAAATCAACGCCAACAATCCGGCCATGATCACTCCGCCCACGGTGCCCAAAAACGCGGTAAAAGTCTTCTGATTCCAACCATTGATAATCAACAGGGTCAGCGCGACCACACTGATACAAATAGCGGTCGAAAGCAAGATAGGATTCCATCCTCGCAGCAGCAAGGGCAATAGTACAAAAATTACCATCACTACAGTGAGCAGCAAAGTAATAACTGATTTAAATCCTTTCATTCCGCCGATAAACACCAACAGCAGCATAAACAGAGCGATCAACCCATACAAATAGATTTCTTTGGAACGCTCATAAACCACTAAATTTTCCACGTTGCCGTCTGGATCTTCATATAAACGGAGCAGAATGGTCTCGCCATTTTCAATGATCAGCTTATAGGGATTGATCATCTCGATGGTATTCTTGACCGTAAAGAATTCTCCCCGGTGTTTTCCGGTCAGGATAACCAATCGCAAATGCTGGTATCGAAAGTCGCTGACTCGGGGGACGCCGGGTTTGTCAATTTGGGTGTCGTCAAAGGGTATCCCGAGTACCTTCGCCTTCACCGTGTCATAATCGGGTTTTTGCATTTGCCGGGCATAATAGCTTTTTAGCTCCGCATCCGTTTCTCCCAAGACGCGATGAGGCAAGCCCGCCAACACCCCCATTGCCAAAATAATGATCAACCCGTAATCAACGAGTTTCTTTAAAATTTTCATCGTGCTTCCCCCTTACCGGAATGAAAAAACGCTTTGATTTTGGGAATTAGCTTTTGATGCCTATTGACACATCGCTCTAATTCCTTTGGTCCAAAGCGTTTTTTCCTACACCGGGATTTCCTTTATGGTTTCATGGAGCGGTTTAGGCAACCCATTTCCAAATCCAGTCCAGCATCGCCACCGGGTGGATAAAGTCGATTGACTGCGGCGTTAAGACCTTCGCTTTCTTAACAGCCTCAACCAACGCATCCCGGATCGGAATATAAGTATTCTTAACGTTTCGCGCTTTGGAAAAATCATACTTATCGCCGCCGGTGAGCATAAAATCGTTAATGGCTACGGTATAATAGGTGTCATTTTGAATCGGGGTCCCATCTTCTAACGTAATGGAGACGATTCTCTTCTCGAATTCCGCCTTCGAATCGTAGGTCACTTTCAATCCCGAAAACTGGCCGTCGGTAATACTGGGATTAACAATGCCGTGATCAATGGCTTTTTTAAGCTCCGAACCCGGCAGCTCCAAAGTGACGATATAATTGTCAAAGGGCATAATCTCATACATATCGCCCATCGTGATAGCACCGGCATTCAACGTTCTACGGAGACCGCCGCCATTTTGAATGGCGATTTGAGTCCCGGCCTTTTCCCGAAGGACGTCACAAACCCATTTCCCAAGAGGGCTGACGCTGCCCTTGGCATTCCGGTCATGGGTCATTTCCGCGGTGGCGGTCCCTAATTTCTCCCCCAAAATCGGTTGCAATTCTTTATTAAACTTATCATAGTCCGCAGCCGCCACCGGGTCGGGGATAATATTGCTCTTATTGGCGTAAAGTTGGTTTACGGTCGGGGTAATGGCGCTCACTTTACCCTTGGCATCCAGTGCAATCGATAAAGTGGCCAGGGCCCGGCCGTAGCAAGCGGCCTGGACCACGGGAATCTGATTGACCGTACCGCAAACCGTTAAATGACTGTGCGCGGAAATCACGCCGTCCAAACCTTTAACATTTTTACATAACTCAGCCGCATTTCCCGTAATTTCCCCGGTCTTGGCATCCTGGGCGGAGTCCAAATGGGTTAATGCGAAAATCACATCCGGTTTCCCTTCGGAAGCTTTTCCGGACTTTAAATAATCGATCCACTTTTGAGCGGATGCGGAAGGGTCTTTAAATTCCAACCCGGTCGTATATTCCGCCTTGGTTAAAGTCGGCGTATCGGGATGAGCCAGTCCGATCAAGGCGATCTTTAAGCCGCCTTTTTTGATCACCAGATAAGGTTTGGCCCAGCGCACCGGTTTGCCGCTTTTACGCTCATAAATATTGGCGGCTAAAAACGTGAAACTGCCATCGCGGCCCCATTTTTCGATCCGCTCGGAGCCCCAGTCGAACTCATGATTTCCCACTGCCGAAGCCGACACGCCCATGGATTTCATCATGGCCGAAACCGGTAGCCCGTATGTTAAATTGGAAATCGCCGTACCCTGGTAATTATCTCCCCCGGAAAGAACAATCGTATTGGGATTGGCGGCTATTTCCTCTTTGACGGCCGCCGTTAACTTGGCCATCCCTACATTTTTACCGGTCTGGCTGACATCCTCGGCGACATTGCCGTGAAAATCATTGAAAGCCACGATATTGACGACTTTCGTTTGCGCTGTTATCCCGGACGTTTCTTCAGTTGCAACCGGAGTCGCGCTCTGAACGGATGCCGCGGCTCCTCCAGACTGCGCCCGGCATACGCTGTTGGTTGTGGCGGAATGGAACGCCAACGCCAGTAAAACCAAAACTACGATAGACAAAGCGCCGATTTGCTTCAATCGTTTCAATTTCTTAACCCCTTTCATGATTCGGTATTTTTTATGATGATTGGTCATTATGGATTATATCATACCACCACTATACTTATATTGCATTAACGGATTCTAAGGATCAAACAGCCAACATAAATCGTTATTCTGTCCACCACGGGTTAATTCGTGTTCATCGGGCACACCCACAAACAACATTATTTTCCAGCTAAACCGATCGCCATTTCATCCAAGGGGTAGGAAATCCGGACATTCCTATGCCACGTGTTGTGTAACGTCTCTGCGTTACTGACGTCGATACAGCCTTAGTCACGACGCCGACTTGGTCTTGAAAATATGGGCGAGACTACTTCGTGAACAAACATCATTGGAATACATCTTGAATTGACGGCTCCTTCGAATAAGCTTTCTTTGACTGTCCGGGCCCCGAAGCAGGAACGGGGCTGTTATGTAAAAGACGATCGCCGTCAAATCCATAAGTCACATGGATATGACGAACTTTAAATTATCTTACTAACCAACTCAATTCTTTGATAAAAACTACATTTTTAATATCCTCAAGCTTTCTTGATTTGTAGAAATAGTGTTCATCTACAATCATATCTCCACCAGAACAAAAAAATATATTCCCTTTACCATCATACTACAGTTGTGGTCCGACATGTTTAAAAGTATCGTATTTGATCAATTTGACTCCATCATACTGATAAATCGTAAAAGTACAGCCAACGTCTGTACCATTAGCAGTAATTAAAATATCAAGCACATTATCTGTTGAATCAAAATCAACTACACGAATATGCAACCCGTCATTCCATAAGTCTTCATATATTTCTTCTGAGCCCTTAATTTTTAAAGTTAATCTTGTGGGATTATTATTTGTTTCAGCCATTTTTAGCTGTTCATTTTTTAGATTCAAGATTTCTTTTGAATTATTACCATCTAATGATAATTCTATTTTTTCGTTTGCTATATAATCCACACTATTTATGCTATTTTTCATTTGTAACTTATTTTTATTGTTATCAGTTAAAGTACTCGTAGCTTGCATTTGTTTTTTAATTCCTTCATTGTCTCTTTCTTTTTGTAAACGTGATAAAACACCTCATAATCATCGTCCATTGAAAATTGGCCCTGAATTTGCCCCGTTTTTATGTTTACCATACAATAACACGAAGGTTTAGCTGAGAGTGTTTTCCTGTAGAATATTACTTTATATAACTCCGGCTTATATTTTTCATACTTAAATACAAACGGGTCAACATAGTTATCACTTACATACCAATCGTTTTTAGCATCATACTTTAAATTCTCTTGTTTTACAAGAAGTTGGATTGCCTTTTTACCCTCTTCTAAAGATAAATCTGTCTCTTTAGAAAATATCATAATAGATAGAGTCATCAGCACTATTAGTAATATAGATATCAAAATTACAAAAAACTTTTTCAAGATTTTGCCTCCTATTAATTAGCTTTATTTCTTAAGATTTTAATGCGCACACAATGTGCGCTTTGTTTTGCGTCATCTTTCACAGTTAAGGTAGAATAACGGATTGCTTCGCTACCCCCGCAAATATCCCTGCATGCGGTATTACGCGTTGTTTCAATGTGAACACACACGGGCTCTTCAGCAGATCTCGCTTCCGCATCAAGTAGTATTCAGGCTATTTTGTACCGGAGGTTTAATCCACCATTGTTCTACTACCCTTGGTTTTGGAACATCATAATATCCGGTCATCTCTTTGAATTCTTCCAGGTATAACTTCTATGTTGACCCCTCCGATTTAGCCATCGATACCAGATTCGCATTGTTCCATCAAAGAATTGCCGTATTCCCTCGCTATTTTCTGCAATGCCGTAATAGTCGACTTCTAGCGCGTTAACCCGTATGCTTGCACACGACGTCGCCTTCCGCTTGTTCACTCGTTAAACGGGGCTGGCGGGGCTGTCCCAAAAGCATCATTGAATGGTAGAATATGTTAAAAATAAAGGTATGAAAAGAAAAAACCATCAACAAATAACTTTTAAGAACTATCAACCTAACCAACTGATGCTACCGACAGATATAGAGCTACACATACCGACCCAACATCTCGTACGGGTAGTAAACGATGCCATTGACAAAATGAACATCGAACCCTTGCTGCGCCAATATAAAGGAGGAGGAACCAGCAGCTACCACCCTAAAATGATGTTGAAAGTATTCGTTTACGCTTACA
>JAEXDA010000052.1 GCA_023401925.1 Bacillota bacterium | reverse complement strand
GTGGAAATCATCATCTAAAGGCAAAAACACTTTAGCAAGTCCATTCAATCACCCCAATTTTTTATGATGTTATACCCAGTGCAACTGGGTATACGACCAAGCCCCGGATAACAGTTCTTCCGGGGTTTGGTTTAAAACAAAATTTTCAATCTGCCCAATTTAAAATATCGCTATGTGCTGCATCATTCGACCTGCCCCTCTCTTTCACGTTCATATTGGGCTAGCAGTCAAAGAGAGGGGCATGGCAGCTAATTAACTCATGCCGACTAGGTCGCTGATGGGGTGAGTCGATCACACTTTGATCTTCTCCACTCCCCGCCCAACCAAGGCTACCCAGTAACCAAACAAAATCCCGTCCATCAATGCCTGGCTGTATATCAACTCATCCTGGCGGTTCATCTGTTCCGTCCGGGAGCAATCGAAGCGATCCAATCTTTCTTGACCTGCCGGAGTTAACTCTTCATTCAATTGTTTCATGATTTGTTGCGGCTCTTCCCCGAGTTTCCGGTATTCCGGGTCATGGAAGACGATCTCGTCGTGAATCTGGATTAAGCGCTCGAAGATGAATTGATAAATGCCACCGCTGGTAGAGTCGAGCATGTGGAGGACCTCCTTATTTTATAAAGCTAAAAGTTTAAAGAGAAAAGGGTAAATTGACGAATATCTTTGTAATTATGATAAGTTGATTACTTGTAGCTTGTCATGAAGTCTGATAAAATAAATTAAATATACACATTTCAAGAATAATTCAGTTTATAAAGTTTCCTTTTCGGAAACTTTTTCTGCTTTTATTATAAGTCGACAAAATGGTAACTGTCAAGAACAATTTAGAATTTTCAGGAGGAAAACTTCATGACAGAGAACAAGAAAAATCTTTTAGGAGAAAGAATGATACTTTTACGGGAAGAAACCGGGTTAACCCAAGAAAAATTGGCAGCGATATTTAAAACCAAAAAAGCAACGATTAGCCGTTATGAAACCGGGACGAGAGAGCCAAAAATAGATACATTGATTGAGTTTGCTGATTTTTTTAAGGTCAGTATCGATTATTTGGTGGGAAGGACGGAAAAAAGAAAATAGCGGAAGCTTAGTAAAGACCATTGGAAAAATGTAGTATCCATGTTGCCTAAAACACTGTCTGAACCAGGATTTCACGGATTAGACGGATGGGACGGATTTAAAATCAATGCTGGTAGTTTTATGAATTTAAAAATGTTATATTTGCTTCGGGAACAATCATGTCAGAGATTATGATAACAATTACTTACGTAAATGATAACTTGTCAACTATTTGCCGTTAAATCAACTAATCTTTTATATTCTTCACCTGAAATAAATCGCGTACCCCCATGTCTAACTGGATCTGCAAAAGATTTAATATTATTCTATGTCACATCGTCCCACTTCCAACTCTTCTCTTAATTTTTCTCATGATCCTTATATCAGCGACAGCACAAGGAAATTAAAATCCCTTGTTCCATAGAGCAACGGACTTCTAATCCGTTGACTGGCGGTGCACAGGTTCGATTCCTGTCGGGCACAAATTTTATCTGCGCAATTAAGGCCATAGGTTCAAATCCTGTCGCCCCCATTTTCGGACGGGGATTTCAACTTCCCCCACCTCCACCAAATGTTCGAATAGCCCTAATCAATGGAACTTAGAGTGGCAGACTTCGAATCTGTAGGTCAGGGCTTCGAGCCCGTCCGGGCACGCCATATATGATAGGGATTTGACCATTCAATGTTGGATGGTCTTTTTATTTTGTGTGTCACAGTTTTTTAGGCAAATGATTAAGCGCAAGCATTCTATTCAAGATTATTTATTCCAAAATTGGACAATGACAACATAATGCATACATTGGCATTTGTAACAACAAAGTCACCCTTGATTCCTTTGACTAGAAATAAAAGATCAAAATTACCCCTGGTGTTTTCTTTAATTAATAATGAGAAAATGTGTCGTATAAATATTCCTATATTAGCTAGATTCACTCAGGTTTATTGTTTTTTAAATAAAAAAAAAGTACAAGGACAACTAAATACCTTATTTAGGGACAACAAAGTACCTTGCTTGGGATTCTATGAAAATCAAAGCTATAAAATGGTGTCATAATCATAATTAGCAAAATGATATTATATATTAATAAATATGAGTATGAGTCAAGTCAGAAGTTAAATTAAGCTTGCTTTAATGGCTTAAATTGAGTAATGTATAATATTTATTTTCATTTGTCTAATATTTGTATCGTACGAAACAAATATTATTAACTCTATTATCCTTTCATACATCTCCTCCATTCATATGAAATATTCTAACAGCAAAGCGAAGACTATTACGCTACCCAACCCAACTAT
The DNA here is from genome assembly GCA_023401925.1 of Bacillota bacterium. Lineage (GTDB taxonomy): Bacteria > Bacillota > UBA4882 > UBA8346 > UBA8346 > UBA8346. Next base: position 77,718 of record JAEXDA010000052.1, on the reverse strand, counting down.
ATCAACTATATATTGTGTCGTCGGAAATACTCGTTCAATGGCTTATATTGTGAATCTTCAATCAAATGCGGCAATGTTTGGGCAATCTTGCTTAGACATTGCCCTGATTCAGGTGGTGCCCAAGGTTGGTTAACCAGTACTATGTCTAAAAACCTAAGGGCTTCTACGGGAAAACGCTCGATCAAACTCGATTTGCACAACTGATTTACAATATAATGAGGGCGTTCAATCAGTCGTAGCCAGTCCCGAGTCATAGATACAGCGTTAGGAAATTCACCACGTGCTTCGATGCATAAATGCGCGAGAGATTCTGCAATTCTGTTTGAGACCAAATTGCGCGACTTGGGCCATATGTTTTGCCAAAATGGTTTACTGTTTTTAAATTTGACCCGATGTAGCTATAAAAACATAAAGAGGCCAGAACCGTCCAGGTTTTGACCTCTTTATTGCAACTCGGCGGTCATCGTTTAAAAAACATTAGGCCCGTAGCTTTTGCGTCGCCGTCTTTCGACGGGTTTGCCTAACAATATTCCTTTCATATATAATCATCAAGGAGATTTGCCAAACCCACGGAATTAATCTCCACCGCTTTATAGTAACTGAACTTGGAATTGACACCCCTTTGGACTCTGCTGCGGCATACCTGAACGTAAATGAACGTCTCCAAAGTTTATAGATGAAGCATGCATCTCTACAAGAACCTGTGTTTCTTTGCCGCATTTTTATCCGAAGTCCAACAACTTATTTAGTTTTAAGTTTTTCAAAGTATTCGTTCGCCCCATTTGCTAAGTGTATAAAGTAATCTGGAAAACCTGTAATTGGGATCCACAAAGTAGTATGTTTTATTCCTTCCATTTCAATAGTTTTAACCTGTGTAACTTGTGTGTTAAGAGCTACCATAGCCTTGCAGCCATTATGCAGTTCAGGATTTAGAACATTACACTTTCCTCCTACAACACCTGCAACACCTCCTGTAGCTTTGTATGCTTCATTTATAGCAATGATATTAAATTTATGATCAATTAGCATCACTGGTTCAGTATATTTACCCCACATCAGTTCAAAGGCTGTAATAAGTTGCCTTTCAGAATCCTGTTTATTTATCATAAAAAACCTCACTCCAATTATTTATTTGTTATATATTTTTTTAATGATTTTTAAGTTTTTTCAATATATTATAAGGTAATTTTCTCACTATGAGTAAGAAGTGCTATAAGCGTTTCTACTTCTTATAAGTGATCATATTAAATCTTCTTCGAAATCACTATCTTTCCACGTTTTGGCTGCATTTCACTTTTACGGTATGCTTGGTATAGACCTTGGGCAGTAAATGGATAAACCCCATCTACATGAATTTTGAATTTTTCATCCTGGATTTTACGGACTATAGATTCAAGATCGGCACGATTAGGTCTTCCTTGAAAAAAAATTGAGTCTATCTCACGAACTTTTTGACTCTGCCCAATAGCGAATGCAACTATTGAAACATATCTACCAGAATTTTCAAGTACAACATAGCTTTTATTTCCTACTTCTCCTGGTAGTCCTGTTTCAAATGTGGATTTTTCCGCGATTGTATCTAAAACAATATCTACAGGTCCGGAAATTTTGTTTACCAACTCATCTTTTGTATAATCAATTACCTCATCAGCGCCTAATTCCATAACGAATTGACGATTGTATTCCCTCGCTGTCGTAATTACATATGCTCCGTGCTGTTTCGCTAATTGAATTGCGGCATGCCCTACGCCCCCTGCGCCGCCATGAATTAATATGCGTTGACCCTGCTGAAGCTTGCCATGCTCAAACAGAGCTTGCCATGCCGTCAATGTAACCGTAGATACGGCACCAGCCTCTTCGAAGGAAAGACTCTCCGGGATGGCAACAAGGTTATCCTCTTCTACAGCAACGTAATCCTTGTAAGAACCTGTGGGAACCATTCCCATGACACGGTCACCTGGTTTAAAATGATGTACCTTCTTTCCAACATCTTTTACAACTCCTGCCACATCAAAACCAAGAATATACGGAAACTGTACTTGAAACATTTTCCCCATCGGACCCTGCTCAATCGCCCCCGAGCGTAAATGAACATCTCCGGGATTTATGGATGAGGCATGCATCTCTACAAGTACCTGTGTTTCTTTTATTTCAGGAATAGTCATTTCCTGCTCCTCAAACGATTCAGGTATTCCGAACCCTGTTAGAACAATTGCTTTCATAGTGATTCCTCCTATATAAATTATAATCTTATGCCGGAAACGAATTTTACATCAATATTATCCTTCCTTTCAAGCGATTAGTCACAAGTTGTCTAAGCAACATTTGTATGATATAATAATAGTACGGCATTCTCATGATTGCAACCAGCAGTTAAAATGAAACGTTGCTTAGACAACGGATTTTAAAATTTGATGCTTTGGAGAGGGATATAGCTATGTTAAATCAGGATGACCCTAGGGTTTTACGCACACGAGAGTTAATAAGGGAAGCATTCAGAAAGTTGTTACAGGATAAGGATTTTGAAGCGATTACCATAAAAGATATCGCAAAAATAGCTTCCATTAACCGTGCCACCTTTTATGCCCATTATGAAGATAAATATGATTTGTTGGAAGATATTACGGCTCTGGAATTCGAAAACATGGTGCCCGAACAAATTGTTCAGGCAAAAGGATTTACAGAAGATGTATGCCGCCAGTTTATTGAATTGACCTATAACTACATCATTTTATTTTACCGAACATGCAAGTTTAGCACCAAATCAATTGCAGCGCAGATTGATGGCAAAGTGAAGCAGAGTTTACATCGAACAATAGAATCTCTTTTGAAAAAAAGTGGAACATCTATCAATACAAATATTAACGCGGCCATGATAAGTTCCGCTATTTACAGTGCTGCTTACTATTGGTATGAGACAAATGAAAGTGATATTGAACAACTCACAGATGCGGTAATCCTTTTCATATTTAAGGGCTTGCAAAAGAAAAACTGATTTAGAAAACAAATTGCCTTTGATGCGCGGTCAGATCGCCTTTACGTGGGGTATTGGTTTTAATGTATTTCGTTGCCCTGTGGTACTCGTCGGTGGTGTTCCATTTATTCCTCTTGGAGCTATTTCATTCCAAGTTAATAGCTAAATTTTTAACTTCTTCAATTAACAAATCACACCAAACAGAAGATAACAAAGCCGTTCAAAAGCTGTTTGCTCCTGATTGTTGAACTTCGCTTTAAAATTGTGCAATTCACTTCTTCCATCGTTCTTTTTGCCCAGATCTATGGGTTACCTCCGCTGTTTTTTTAAAATTTCATTTTTATCTTGATGGATTAGTATTAAATCTAAGTCGCAATAGTATAGAAACAAAAAAACGTTTTCTTAAATGTGGTGTTATTGAGTATTACCACTTCGATAATTTTTCTACCGCATCAATCATATCCTGTTGATTTGGTTTTGTATAAATTGCCGTAGTAGTAATATTCTCATGTCCCATTAAAGCCGCAGTCGTCACTATATCAACCTTATGCTTCCGGATTAACATTGTCCCAAATGTATGTCGTAATGAATGGGGAGTTAAATCATCTAAACCTACTTTATTTCCATACTTTTTAACAACCTTCCATATTGCATTCGATGTTAACCTGCCACCCTTTTGGCTTATAAACAATTCTTCACCATTGTTCGGTCGAATATCCAAATACTCTTGAATTGCTTTACAGACTTATATTTTGGCGAAAAAAATAAATAATTTTTCTAGTTTATTTTAAGTTTTTAAATTGGCTCCATAACTTTTGCGAACGCTTATTATGAAATTAAAAGTCCCTCACCCACTCATACACGGGCAAAGGACTTGCTGTACTTCCAAAAGCCAGATCTAAATTTAATAACTTTATTATTACTCTACATAGCCCCCAAAGCCATCGGTTACTCTCCCCTTGAATAAGCTTCTTGTCAGACTTCATCAGGGGAGAGCAAGAGTGAGGTCCCTCAGCACTCCGAATGCCCGCAGCTCATGCACTTGGCGCAGCCTTCCACGAATCCGAAGGTATGCATCCCGCAAACCGGGCAGAGATTGTAGGTAACCTTGCCGTTCTTCCCGTTCCCATGGCCGGATTGGGGTTTGACCGGAGCCGGTTCGGTGGATGCAGCCAGACCCAGCTCCAGTTGGGCGGAAAGTTCGGACTTGGAGTCGTTGTCGGCCATCTTATTGAGGTATTCGGTCAAAAACTGGCCAATAGCATCGGGGACCGAACGTACCCGGTTGGGGCCGAATCCCACAAACCGGCTGCCGCCGATACCGGTCAATTCATCGGCGATCGCTTCCGGATCAACACCGCAGCGGAAAGCCAATGAGATTAACCTGGCAATGGCCTCGGTGAAAGCTGAAATATCGCTGCCGGCCTTGCCGATCTGGGCAAAAAGCTCAAAAGGATGATTATTGTGAAAATTCAGCGTCAAATAAAGGTTACCCTCCGGAGTAAGCCGGGTGTCGGTAACCCCGGTCAGACTCTTCGGACGCTTGATAGGCTGTAAATGGCCCCATTCACCATAAGAGAAACGGGCTTCGGAGGGAGCCTCCGGAGCGGCAGAGGCCGGGGTGGCGGCAATCCCCTTCTGCATCGGCTGGTTGTCCAAACTGCCGTCGCGGTAAACAGTCAGTCCTTTGCAACCCAGTTTATAAGCTAAATGATAGGCCTCGGCCACTTGTTCGGGCGTGGCGCTGCTGGGAAAATTAATGGTTTTGGAAACCGCGTTATCGGTATGTTTCTGAAAAGCGGCCTGCATGCGGATATGCCATTCGGGATCGATATCATGGGCCGTCACAAATACCTTCCGCCAATCCTCCGGTATTTCTTCCATCTCCTGAACGCTGCCATGTTCGGCGATTTTCCCGATTAAAACTTTACTATAAAATCCCTCGGCCTTGGCGATCTCCTCAAAGGTATGGTCGACCTCGATCAGCCGGTCGTTATCCATGATCTGGCGGGTAAAGGCCAGGGAAAATAAAGGCTCAATGCCGCCGCTGGTATCGCAGATAATGCTGATGGTGCCGGTCGGGGCGATGGTCGTGGTGGTGGCGTTGCGTAATTGTAGACCGTTTTTGCAGTCATACATACTGCCCTTGAAATTAGCGAAAGTACCGCGGACTTTAGCCAGTTCCACCGAGGCTTGCTTGGACTCCCCATCGATGAACTCCATCACTTTTTCCGCCAAAGCCAGTGCCTCTTCTGAACAGTAGGATATTTTCAATTTCATCAACAAATCGGCCCAGCCCATGATCCCAAGGCCGATTTTCCGGTTGGACTTGGTGACTTTTTCAATCTCCGCAATGGGGAAGCGGTTGGCTTCAATGACATTATCCAAAAAGCGCACTGCCAGATGGGTCACCCGGGCCAGTTCATCCCAGTCTATTTCATAGCGGCCCTCATCATTTTTGCGGACCATCAGGGCCAGGTTAAGAGAGCCCAAATTACAGGATTCATAAGGGAGCAACGGCTGCTCCCCGCAGGGATTGGTGCTTTCAATCGCTCCCACCTGCGGAGTGGGATTAGCCTCATTCATCCGATCAATAAAGATAATCCCCGGTTCACCACCGGCCCAGGCCGAAAGGACGATTTTTTCAAATACCTCGCGGGCTGGTAACTTACCCACCGGTTGTTTGGTGTGGGGATTGACCAAATAATAGGGTTCACCCTTCTCAAGAGCTTCCATAAAAACATCGGTAACCGCCACCGATAAATTAAAATTGGTAATCTCGCCTTTCACTTCTTTGGCAGCGATAAATTCCATAATATCCGGATGATCCACCCGCAGGATGCCCATATTGGCGCCGCGGCGGGTGCCGCCCTGTTTGACCGCTTCGGTGCTGGCATTGAAAACCCGCAAAAAGGATAGGGGCCCGCTGGCCACACCGCCGGTGCTGCCGACCTGATCGTTTTTAGGCCGAATCCGCGAAAAACTGAATCCGGTGCCGCCGCCGCTCTTGTGAATCAGGGCCGCGGTTTTCAAAGATTCAAAAATACTTTCCATGGAGTCGTCAATCGGCAGCACAAAACAAGCCGAAAGTTGGCCCAGTTCCCTCCCGGCATTCATCAAAGTCGGTGAATTGGGCATAAACTTCTTTTGATCCATGATCTCAAAAAAAGATTCTTTCAGTTCCGTCAGTTCATTCTCCGGAGTGTTAAAAGCTGTTGCTTCGATCGCTACGACATGACCGGTAACCCTTTTTAACATGTCCTCCGCTGTTTCGATGGGTTTCCCGGCATCTTTCCGAAGATAACGTCGTTCTAAAACAGCTTTTGCATTCGTGGATAACTCCACTTTTCATCCCTCCGTTTATCTGAAAAACCACTTTAAAAAAAATTCGCCTCTGGAAAACACTTTAAAGTCTAAAAGATCTATTCTCCCGCCAAGGCGCGGAGGCGCAGAGAAAAGGCTAAAACATTGTTAAAAAAACTCTGCGCCCCAGCGCAATAAAGCTATGAATACATTCTTATTGATTTTGAATTGCTCTCCTAGACGGCCTCGGGGTGAGCTGGCGGCTGGAGCGAGGAATTATCCGAAAAATATATTCATCCCGGATTCTAGCTGGAACAGCCGGCCCAAAACCGAACACTACATCTTGTTGGCATTACTATTTTATTATACTATATATTGTTTGTCCAATGAGAAAATACTCACTTATGGGATTTTTTTATGGAGAAATCACCGAAAAACAAAGGATTCCTAACGGAGAAAAACTTTTTTAATGAATTGATTCCCAAATCGATACATCCTGCTGTCTACAATAAAATATACCATATATAGTCACTCCAATAAGCAAGCTTCTATATATGGTATATTTTCCTCAGGCGCGCGCCTGCCCAGGCATTTACTTTTGGGCAATCCTTAGGTTAGCCTTTACGTCAATATATATTTAATGTTTGACTTAGCGAATCGATTTCACTTTATCCATAAATGCCTTCACTCTCGATTGATCAACCAAATTCTCAAATTTGCCGTCCAGCTTAAAAGTTGTGCCGACAATTGCGCCATCGGCTACGGCCAGTTGACGCTCAACATTTTCCAAACGGCAACCGGTATTACAAAATATCACCGCATCCGGTACAACTTTTTTAACCTGAATCAGAGTCTGAGTATCCGTCTCCACTCCCGCCGTCAAGCCGGAAACACACAATGCATCGGGACGGTTGTTAAAAACCGTGGATCGGGCGATGGAACAAATATCCCGGTTTCCCAAATATGTAGCCGCTTCCGGAACAATGTTGAAAAACATTTTGACATCCGGTACACCCAATTCATTTTTATGGCGAATCGTTTGACCGACATTCGTATTCCAAAGGCCAAAATCGCTGGCATAAACACCGGTAATAATCTCGCGAATAAATTTAGCCCCTGTCGCCGCCGCCAAATCGATTGAAGCATAGGGGTCCCATAAAACATTGACTCCGAAAGGCACTTTGATATCACTCAACAATTGCCCGATTACTCTAGCCATGGCAGCTGTGGTTTCCGTTTTGACTTTGGTCAGATAGGGAAGACTAAACTCATTGGAAAACATTACGGCGTCAACGCCGCCTTCTTGAAGCGCCAAAAGGTCATGCCGGGCAAGTTCAACTACTTTTTCCATGCCGCCTTTCTCATCGTAATACGGATCCCCGGGCATGGCCTGAAAATGACACATTGCGATAATCGGTTTATTGACTCCAAACAATTCTTTAATCCATTGCATAACGACAAACCCTCCAGTGATGTATTTTTTATAATTGGTGCATGAGATTCTTCGTTTGTTGATAAAGTTCCGAATAATATTTTAGATAAGGCTCATATTGCGCTGTATGAACCGGATTGGGTATTACTTTTTGGTCAAACCGAATATGTTGACACATCTCTTTAAGGTTTTTAAACGACCCTGTACCCAGGGCTGCCAACAATGCATCTCCATAAGCGGCGCCATAAGCCATTCCGACATATAACTCGGAACCGCAAACATCTGCAACTATCTGAAGCCATTGAGGGTTTTTGGTACCACCTCCCACCGCAACAATCTTCTTCGTTTGGATTCCCATCTCGGCAAATCCTTTGAAATGCTGGGCAATACCGTATCCAACCCCTTCCAAACAAGCATGATAAATATGCTCTTTGGTATGCAACAAGGTCAATCCAAAAATAACGCCGCGGGCCTTGGGATCATTAATGGGTGTCCGCTCACCGCTGAAGTAGGGTAAGACAATCAACCCATCGGAGCCCACCGGGATATGTTCTATTTTTTTCATCAACAGCTCATAAGCATTGATGCCTTCAGTCTGGGCCTGAACAACCAAATCCTGGGCGAAATTGTCCCGGTACCATCGGGTTAAGGTACCCGCCGTGGACATGCCTGCGGCAACCATCTGAGTCCCTTCGAACAAATAGGGGCCGGTCCAAAACCTTTTGTCCGCCATCCGATTTGAAACGACATGAATCATAAAGATCGAAGAACCAAACATCAACATCATATCGTCCGGCTCAAAAACCCCGACTCCCGCAGCTTCCGCCGAAGCATCGGCGGTACCGGCAATGACAGGGGTTCCCGGCGCCAGTCCGGTTTCTTGGGCGGCTTTTGCGCTTACCAGACCCACCGTTTCATCCGTCCATTTGCAAGCCGCCAGTTGATCTTTCCGGCAAAATTCACTTAAATTTGGAAAATCCCAATCGCCTTTTTCCATGTCATACATGGGGGTGAAATAAGAAGCCGTATAATGATCGATAACATATTCTCCCGTTAACTTTGCAACAAGATAGGTTGAACCGGTGATAAACTTTGCCGCTTTTTGATAGATTTCCGGCTCATGATTTTTAAGCCACAAGATTTTGGGCCCGATCGATTGGGTAGTGATTGGATTGCCGTAACTGTTTAAAACGAAATCCTCACCCAGCTTTTTGTTGAGATAATCGATTTCATTACTGGCCCGGGTATCCACTCCATAAAGAATTGCTTTTCGCAAAGGGACGCAGTTTTGATCGATCGGGAGACAACAGGGTGCGATTGTGCTGCATCCCACTCCGCGAATGTCTTTGGGATTCACTTGGGATGATTCGATTAGCCGGCGGGATATTTCGCAAAAATCGCCCCACCAGATCTTCTCTGCATCATGTTCGGCAAAACCGGGTTCCGGGACTTCCATCGTGTGCGGGTGAGCCTGGGTGGCGATAATCTTGCCGTTATCCTCCATAAGCAAACCTTTGCTTTCATAAGTACCGATATCAATCCCCATAAAATATTGTCCTGCCAACGGATCACCTTCTTTGCAATCATTTATCCGTCAAACGAAGCGCTTATCAAAACCGGGAAAGATTAAAGGATTCATCAATCCCCCGTACCATTCCATCAATCAATTGAGCCAATTGTTCCAAATCCTTTATATCACAAACTTCCGTGGGCGTATGGGTATATCTGGCCGGGAAGCCGAGTTCCAGAGCGGCAATACCATTGCCCTCAAGCTGAACATAGGATGAATCGGTAAGAATACCCACTGCGGCAAAACGTTGCAGCGGAATATTGAATTGCCGGGCCGAACGGATAGCCAAATCCACCAGTCCCTTATGGGGAATCGTTCCGTTCAATGTACCGCGGCCATGAAAATTGTACATCATTAATGCCGGACCTTTCCCAAGAAAAACCTCAAACCTGTTTTTTAAATCGGGAGTATCGCCTGTAAGGACAACATCCAGTGCAATGGCAATGTCCGGCCTACAGGCTCTGGCGGCCAGCGTTGCGCCACGCAAATTGTATTCTTCCCAAACCGTCCCAACCAGATAAACCGTTGAACGGGGGGTTTCCTTTTGCAATAAACTTGCGATATAAACCAGTGCAGTAACCCCGCCGCGATTATCGATCGATGTTCCGGCAACTTTCGTACCCAGCAATTGCTCAAAATAAGGTTTGTACACAACCGGACAACCGATTTCAATTCCCAAGCTCCGTACCTCATCCGCGGATGAGGCTCCGATATCAACATACATGGAGGAAATAGCATCCACTTTATATTTTTCTTCCGGTGGCGTTACATGGTGTGATTTATTACCAAAGACACCCGGCACATAATTTCCCTGCAATGTAGAAATCATTACATTGAGGCCGGGGAGAACTTTTTCCGGAATGCCGCCAAGACGTTCGAGCTGAATGAAACCATCCGGATCAATCCTGCGGACAATAAATCCCAATTGATCGATATGGGCATAAATCATTATGGTGGGTGCTTTTTTATCGCTGCCTTCAAACTTGGCAATGGTGTTTCCTACCCGATCAATCCTTACGTCACTGGAATACCGGCTGAATTCATCCCGGAGATTATAGGCCATTTCATTTTCATAACCTGATAATGCCGGTGTTAGCATAAATTTTTTCAGTACATCCATGGTATTCATTGGGCATACCTCTTTCCCTTTATTTAGTCAGCTGTCAATGCTTGTCGTTCACTCTTTTTTTCGAATGCCGTTTGTTTCCATAATAATTGATAATCATGACAATAATCAGAACTGCACCCCATACAAATTCTTTGAAGAAATTGCTGAACCGAAGCATATTAAAACCGCTGGATAAAAACTGCAGGGATAAAATGGCCATAACCAACCCGGCAACGCTTCCAAAGCCCCCGTTGGGATTCACTCCCCCAAGCACTGCAATTAAAATAGCCTGTAATGTGTAAGAAGTGCCGTAATCGGCCTTTGCGGAATTGGTTCGGGCAATCATGATGATCCCCGCCATCGATGATAAAACTCCGCTGAATATGTAGGTTTTAATTAATACGAGCTTGTTATCGATTCCTGAAAAAAGCGAGGCGGTTGGATTGGTTCCAATCATGTAAACCTTAAAACCATAGGGAGTTTTATTTAAAATAATCACAAAAGCACAAACAATCAGCGCAAAGACTACCAACGGTACCGGAACAAATCCCCAAGAACCATTTCCAATATTTGAAAATTGTTCCGGAAATCCATAAATAGCGGTTCCTTTGGTAATTACTATGGCAATCCCGGTAAAAAGTTGCATCGTCCCAAGCGTTGCCAATATCGGTGTTATCCCTATTTTGGTAATAAACAAACCGTTCAACAAACCACAGATGATTCCGGTCACTATGGAAACAGCAATCGCCCCAACGATTATCCAAAGGATATTTTCATTTGGGCTGGCTTGCGGAATAAACTTTGTCAAGATAAGCGCTGACAAAATAGCCGATAAGTTGGCAATACCAACAATCGAAAGATCGATCCCTCCGGTTAACATCGTAATCATAATCGCCATTGCCAAAATACCATACTCGGGAAATTGAAAGGACATGGAATTAAAATTACTGCTTGTCAAGAATAAATCAGGCTGCAAAATCGCCATCAAGATAAAAATGGAAACAGTAATCAGGAAAAGCCTCAAAAAGCTTCTATCATACGCTACAAAACGGGAAAAAGTATGATTCAAAAAAGTGCTCTTCGGGACATCCGGGTTGGATTGTTTGTCTTTATTATTCATTGCAATACCTCCATCGTGGATAATTATCCCTTCAACAAATCTGCTCTCGGCCGGATTCTTTTCCCTTGCTTTGGTAGGCTGGTATTCCAGTTCCCAGCAATATCAGCAAGCCTGTCACCACTTGTTGGCAATATGACGGGACTCCCAGTAAAATCAAACTATTATTGATAATGACTACCAAACAAACGCCCAACATTGTCCCGATAATGGTTCCATAACCGCCGGTAATTCTGGCTCCTCCCAAGACGACTGCTGCTATTACATTTAATTCCGTTCCCACGATATCAAAGGGATTGGCCACTCTGGTCAAGGAGGCCTGAATGATGCCGGCAATGCCGGAAATTAAGCCAACAAAGCTGTAAACAAAGAACTGAATGTTTTTTACATTAAAGCCAACTCTTTTTGCCGCTTCAATGTCTCCACCGATGGCGAAAATGCCTCTGCCAATCATTGTAAACCGAAGGATCAACCAGCCTAAAACGATCACCGCGATCAGAAAAAGAATGGAGGAATGTAAGCCGATCATTGTTTTATCCGCTGCGGTAAAGTGAATTAAATTATATTTAGAAAGCCCAATCATGCTCTGGGGAATATCAATGATATATGCCGTACCGATAAAAGCCAGCATGAATCCACGGTACAAGCTTTGGGTACCTAACGTTACAATCATCGTGGGCAAGCTAAAGTAATAGATCAAAGCCGCGTTAATCAGTCCCAGGAGAATTCCAATCCCGCCCGAAATCAAAAAAACAACGATCAGTGGGCTGTCAACGGAAAACAGTTCCAGTATTTTACAAGTCACATACATACTGAAAGCGGCTATTGCCGTGAAAGAAACATCAATTCCGCCCGAAATAAGCACGATTAAAACTCCAACTGCAAAAATACCGGTAATCACGCAATTCCTAGCGATATCGAATAAATTGGCAATCGAAAAAAACGCGGGATTGATGAGTCCGATAAGAAGGGAGAGCCCGACAATTGTTAAGGCGACGAGCGTCTCATTTTTCAGAACGATTTTTTTCATTTTAGCACTTCCTTATACCGTTTCCGCCGTATCGCTTGTTTAATTTCATGCCACAGTACCAACCAGTTTTTGATATAAATCATTTTCACTAATCTCATTTCCAAGAAACTCTTCCGTAATCCGGCCTTGTTTCATGAGAAGAATCCGGTCGCAATTTTGTAAAAGCTCAGGAATGTCATCGGAGATTATCAGCACTCCCATGCCTTGGGCTGCCAATTCTTTTATGATTTGATGAATATCCGTTTTTGAACCGATGTCGACCCCTACGGTCGGACCATTTAAAATGAGAATTCGCGGATTGGTTTCCAGCCATTTTGCAATCACGACCCTCTGCTGATTTCCTCCGGAAAGGCTTTGAACCGGCAAAGCCGGCGAGGGAGTTATGATATTTAAATCTCCCATCCACCGCTGGATTTGCTGCTTGATTTTGGCCCCATCGATAGATTTCATTTTGGTGAGTAATTGGTCGATATTGCTGACAATAATATTCTTTCCAATCGACTGCGTTAAAAACAGACCCTCTGTTAACCTGTCTTCCGGAACATAACCTATTTTATAATCCATTGCATCTTGAACACTGTCAATCGTTGCCCGTTCGTTATCGATAAAAATTTCCCCTGAATCCGCCGGTTGAATCCCGAACAAAACCATTGCCAATTCAGTTCTACCCGAACCCAACAGCCCGGTGATTCCTAAAATTTCACCCGCCGACAATTGAAAGGAAATATCCTTAAATGATCCTTTGCGGGAAAGATGACTTACTTGTAGCAGGTTGGAAGCTTCTTCGGATTTTTTTTCGGAATTGCGGTAGCTTTCAGTGATCTGCCGGCCAGTCATGTGATAAACTAACTTCTGCCTGTCAAAATCCGCGGTTTCACCTTCCATTACATTTTCACCATTGCGCAATATCGAGATCCGGTCGGATATCTCTAATACTTCATTGAGCTTATGACTTACAAACAAAGTTGAGATCCCGCTTTGCCGCAGGTCCTTAATAATACCAAATAAGGTAACGACCTCTTTATAGGTTAATGCGGTAGTCGGTTCATCCATTATGATCAATCGCGCATTTTGGAGCAAAGCCCTGGCTATTGCGATCAGTTGTTTATTGGCAACCGATAACTCCTCCACTTTCGCATCAAGTTCAATATTGACATTGATTCTCTCCAGAGCCTGCCGCGCGATTTTATAGACTTCTTTCCAATTGACCCATGATTTATCTAAGGCTAACTGATAATTCAAAGCAATATTCTCTGCTACAGATAAATTGGGAAACACTGAAAAATCTTGATAAATAATCTGGATTCCTTCTTTGATCGAGTCAAGCGGGCGTAATCGATCATAGTGTTTACCATTTAAAAAAATCTCTCCGGCATCCGGTGTATGAACTCCAGCAATAATTTTAATTAATGTTGACTTTCCGCAACCGTTTTCACCGACCAAACAACAGATTTGACTTTGATCGATTGATAAATTGACATCTTTTAATGCATTAACACCCAAAAATGATTTCGTGATATTTCTTAAGGACAATATTTTTTCGCCCATTTTAATTATCCTTCCCTAATTCATTCGGATGGCATAAAGCCAAATAGCAGTTAAGCAGAACCAATGTTTTCGCTTAACTGCTATTTGAGAGACGGTTAGAAATTATATTGATTCATATTCGTTTTTGTGACATCAACCCACGCTTGGCCATACAACACTTTTCCTTTGAGTGTCAGATTGTTGTAGCCTTGTATGCCTAAATTGGCGCCGTTATTAATTTTCTTACCGTCGAGAATCATTACGGCTAATTTATTCATAGCATACCCCGCATCGGCCGGATCCCAAAAACTGATTAAATTGGTGGCGCCGGAATTCAAATATTTGCTGGAAACTGAAACCAAACTAGTCCCGACAACAAATACTTTGCCTTGCAATCCCATTTCTTCAACAGCCAATCCCGAACCTGCCGGATCGATAGCCGAGCTTCCTTGAATTCCCTTTAAATTGGGATATTTTTTAAGTAATTCTTTGGTCTTATTATAAGCTTGGGTTTGGTCATCATTGGATTCTACCTTATCGGTTACCAACTTCATATTCGGATACATCTTTTTTTGACGTGCAATTCCGGCATCAACCCATTCATTATGGGTTTTGGATGTCAGGCTCCCTACAAAAACGGCGTATTCGCCTTTACCACCCATTAGTTTTGCCAGATGATCCATTAAGTGCGAACCGTAGCTTGCATTATCAAATGCTTCGATATCATAGTTAATATTTTTCATATTGGATGCTTCATGACTGATAACTACGATCCCTTTGTCCATTGCTTTTTTCAAAACCGGTTCCAAAGCTTCTGGAGAAAACGGAACTACACAGATTGCATCAACCCGTTGCGCAATTAAATCCTCGATAATTTGGACTTGAAGCGCGGCATCGGCTTTCGGCGGTCCTTGTTGGAAAGTCGCATATCCCGTGTCTTTTCCGAATTTCTTAACTCCTTCTTCCATCCGGTTAAACCATTGCACTCCGCTTAATTTTACAACCGTGGCGATTGTATACTTCTTTTTTGCCAAGGCTGCAGATTGCGAATTCATTGGTGCAACCATCACTGACAGTATGCCTAATAGAGCAAATACCAAAAGAAACTTTTTCATCGATGTGTACGCCTCCACTATTAAGTTTTAAAGTCACAAAGCCAATAAAAACAAACCTCCTTTCGTATGTATTAGAAGCCCAATCCATGCAAATCGGAACTGCATAGATAGAGTTAAATATTTTTCTCTTCGGTATCAACAACGGTATATGGGATTTCTAACCGCAAAATCCCCTGTAGAATCGAATCATCAACTTTCTGATCCGTCACAATATGATCAACCTGTTCAAGCGAACATACCTTAGCTAATGCTAATTTCCCAAATTTCGAATGATCCGCGACCAAAATCACTTCATTGGCAGCCTCAATAATCAATCGTTTAATGGATACTTCAGTAAATGTTGCATTGGTAATTCCTTGTGCAACGTCGACGGCATCGGCTCCGATAAATGCTTTATTAACTCTGACTTGGCGAAGCAGTTCTTCAGCTATCGGGCCAACCAAAATATTAAAACCGTCCCGCCGAACCCCACCGGTAACAATGATGGTGGTCGACGGATCATAAATGATGCTGCTGGCTATGAATAGGTCATAAGTGATGATAGTAAGATTTTTGTGAAAAGTGAGGTTCCGGGCAATTTCAAAAGTGGTCGATCCCGAGTCCAAAATGAGGGTTTCTCCATCCGAAATCATGCTGGCCGCTTTGATCCCAATCGCCTGCTTTTCCTCGGAAAGAATAGCCCTTTTCTCGGAGTAAAGACGTTCAAAGGCGGTACTCGTTTCAGGAAGAACAGCCCCTCCGTGAGTGCGATCGACAAAACCATCCGTTTCAAGTATGGACAGATCCCGCCTCACCGTGGCCTCAGAAACTCCCAAAACGGACGCTAATTCTTCAATTCGGCCACTGCCATTTTGTTGAATATGCTCTAAAATCCGTTTTCTTCTTTCTGCCGGCAAAATGGACTCTTGACTATTCTGCGTCATGATATTCCTCCAGGGTTGGATTCATTCAATCACCGGACATTTAGCATGGACCGGTTTAACATATCTGCAATTTTATGATTATATTTTCTGCTATTTTTTGCAAATTCCTGCAATCTTTCAAAGAAAATTATCTTCTTTTATCCAAAAAAAATCACATATGAACATAAACGTATTTTTCTTCCTTCGTTGTTTAGCTAAGATTAGTATTATCATGTATACAGTATTCCTGAAAATTTTGATCAATATTGTTACATTATGAAATGTTTTGCTCGTTTTCTCACGGGGCCCTTTTCCTACTTACAATCATAGTTTTTAGGGGAGACTGTTGGCTGGGAGGAAAGATATTAGGCTTTTAAGTACATAAAAAGGCTATCTGAAAAGTAAATTCATCAACAAAAAATTACAATATATACTCCCTGTTTAATCGACAATGGAGTCCATTGCAATTCTTATTGATTGTAAAGTACTTTTTCGACAGCCTTTTGCTTTTGTTATACTGGTCTTCTGGCTACATAGGCTTGTAAGAACGGTTCGCCCCCATTATCCGCATACAAAAGTATTAGCTCAACTCAATCGCCTTGAACGGACACTTCTGCATACAGACGCCGCACTTAACGCATTTTAGACTGTTAATGACGTGAGCCTTTTTGGTTTCGCCAGTAATCGCTGAAGCCGGGCAATGTTTGGCGCAGATCGAACATCCACGGCAAAGATCGGCTTTGACCTTATACGATAACAGAGCCTTACATACTCCGGCCGGACAACGCTTATCATAAATATGCGCTTCATATTCGTCCCGGAAATACTTCATGGTGGATAATACCGGCTGCGGAGCTGACTGGCCCAATCCGCATAAAGCAGTGCTGCTGATATGTTTGGCCAAGGTCTCCAAGGCTTCCAAATCACTGGGAACTCCTTTACCCTCCGTAATCCTGGTCAAAATCTCCAGCATCCGTTTGGTCCCTATCCGGCAAGGCGTACATTTCCCGCAGGACTCATCCTGGGTAAAGTCCAAGAAGAACCGGGCGACATCAACCATGCACGTATCTTCATCCATAACAATCAAACCACCGGAACCCATCATCGAACCGACGGCTTTTAAAGATTCATAATCCATGGGCAGATCCAAATGTTCGGTCGTTAAACAGCCGCCGGATGGCCCACCGGTCTGGGCTGCTTTGAATTTCTTGCCGCCAGGGATTCCCCCGCCCAAATCAAAGATGATTTCCCGTAACTTCGTTCCAATGGGAACCTCCACCAAACCGGTATTTTTAATCTTTCCGGCAATGGCAAACACCTTGGTACCTTTGCTCTTTTCCGTACCGATCCCGGCAAACCACTCGGCGCCTCTCAAAATGATCGGCGCGATATTGGCATACGTTTCCACATTATTAATCAGTGTCGGTTTCCCCCAAACACCTTTAACTGCCGGAAACGGCGGCTTGGGACTGGGTTCGCCCCTTTTCCCTTCAATCGAAGCAATCAAGGCCGTTTCTTCCCCGCATACAAAGGCTCCGGCGCCGACCCGGATTTCCATATCAAAATCAAACCCGCTATGAAAGATATTTTTCCCCAATGCCCCAAATTCACGGGCCTTGATGATAGCACGACCAAGCCGTTCGACTGCTAAAGGATATTCCGCCCGTACATACACATATCCCTGTTTAGACCCTATGGTGTATCCGGCAATTGCCATGGCTTCGATGACCGCATGAGGATCACCTTCCAAAACGCTTCGATCCATAAAAGCGCCCGGATCACCTTCATCGGCGTTACAAACGACATATTTCTCATCACCGGGCGCATTCATCGTCAACTCCCACTTGACACCGGTTGGAAACCCTGCCCCGCCACGGCCCCTCAAACCGGAACGTTTTACGATATCCGCCACATCTCCCGGCTTATAGGAGGTCAACACTTTACCCAGGGCAGCATAACCATCCCGGGCTACATAATCCTCGATGGCTTCCGGATTGATACTTCCGACGTTGCGCAAAGCAATCCGCAACTGTTTATTGAAAAACGGTATATCTTGATAATGAGTGATTGTTTTACCGGTGCTATCCTTATGCAACAGTCGCTCCACCGGTTCATTTCCCACCAAATGTTCCTCAACAATCGCTTTAACGTCCTGTGCTTTAACCCGCTCATAAAACACTCCTTCGGGGTAAACCACAATTACCGGTCCTAAATCACAGCTGCCGATGCAACCGGTTGGAATGACCTTAATTTCATTATCCAGGCGATGACTTTGAAGTTCGCTAATGAGGTTCCGCTCAACCTCTTTGCAACCGGACGAAATACAACCAGCCCCGGCACAGACTAAAACATGTCTGCGATATGATTCCATCAATGAATCCCCCCAATATTCGCTGTACAGTTTTAAAGTATCAAAACAAAAACTTCCCAACTTTAATAACCATAACTAAACCAAGGTTTATTCAGGAAATACCCCTTCGAGAGTGTGTTCGTTCTGATTTCTGATTATCCCGATACCAAAGTCAAAACCTTGCGTGTGTGTAGTATCAAACGGAGCTGTGTTTCATGTAGAAAGAGGTAAGTCTTAAGCCATCCATCAAAAGCATTACCAAATTATGATGAACTGCGGTTAAGATCTCCCTCCTCTCACATTCCATTTTCGAGGAGTCGCTTGTTCATTTTTTCACAAACAAAATCATCAAATAACTTCAAAATTCATTTCAAATTGCTTTTCCGGTATTTGTTTATGATATCGGGAATTTTATCAGGAGTTAGCCGTCCATAAACATCTTCCCCGATTGTAATGACAGGAGCGAGTCCGCAGGCGCCCAAACACCGGGTAACCGTTAAAGTGAATAAACCATCTTTACTGGTATCATCAATTTCTACCCCTATCTCCGTTTGAATCGCTCTTAAAATGTCGGCTGCACCCTTAACGTAGCAAGCGGTTCCCATACAAACACCGATGGTATTTTCCCCACGGGGTTTGGTTGAAAACAGTGAATAAAACGTAATGACTCCATAAACCTCGGACAAAGGAATTCCCAAACCTTCCGCGACCAACTCCTGAACATCCTCTGCCAAATAACCAAACATTTCTTGTGCTTGGTGCAGAACCGGAATTAAAGCCCCCGGCTTCCCCCGGTGCTCGGCGATGATCTTTTGAAGCCGCTCATAACGCGGATCGAACTCATTAGAAGCGCCTGAACAAGATCTACAAACTTCACCCATAGTTTATCCTCCCATCTTTTTCGCCTATTTTGATAACAGCAGCATTACGATTGCAATATATCCGCTGCCTACCATTTCATTGGCTTAAATAAAAAAAGCACAGTTGATCTGTTCTACGGTGAATCAATATAAATCCAACATAACATTATTTAGTTTGTTTGACAAGTAGATCCAATTAAAAAGCCGCAGCCATTTCAATAACTGGAAAAAATAAAAAATAACTAGCCTATTGATGACGCTGTGCTAAACAAAATAGGCCGGTTATTTTCAACAAAAATGTCGGATTCCAGAATTTCCTCGAATAGACCTAGGGAAGCGATTCTTCAATTAATTTAATTTTGATCGACACTTACTTTATAACCCTTGCCGGTAAGCTCGGTTTTTACGCGATCGGCGTTGGCTCTCGCGGCGAAAGCTCCCACCTGCACGGAAAATGGAGGTTTATTGCCCACATAGACGGGATAGCCCAAGGAATGAAGTTGTTGAGAGGCAGCCAGAGCTTCATTGTGATTTGCATAAGGACCGACCCGCACTTTGAATTTTACATTCACCACCGGAACCCCAGGGTTCACTACCGGGGTTTGTACCGGTTTATTGACTGTCGTCGAGCCCGCAGTCTGCTTATCGGGTAAAGAATGAGTCGGTTTCGACGATTCGGTTTCATCAATAATCTTCACGTTATCTACATTCGTGTTGATGTCGGGTTTACTGCTGGCTGACGATACATCAGTCGATAAATCGGTAGTCTGTAATGAATTATCGGTGTTTACCGGAGTACCCGGTTGATCTTTAACCCAGCCTTCAAAAAGCAAACCAAAGACTACGCCTAATGATATGGCCAAAAAGGAGAAAAAAACCAAACCGGCTGTTTTAGACAACAAATTTGAAAACGATTTAGCCCCTTTACTTTTCTGTTCCATTAATACACCCCCTAAAAATCATGCCCACTTTTATCTCAATAAAGGATACTACCAAAATGAAAAAATATTCCTGTAAAATTCCATAGCCCGATATAAAAATGATCCATCGAAAAAACCGGGAATGAAAATACTCCACATCTTTCTTAATTACTTATTCGCCATCAACCAGGCAATCTCCTGTAACTCTTGACTTGCTGAGAGGATTGTTGGATTTCCTGTTGATTTTAAAGAACTTTTAGACAGCCCCACGGGTTAGTTCTCTCAATAATATTTGACTCCTTCATTTTCACCTATTTGTCATATTCGATTCATCAATTTTCCATCAAACCGTGATATCTTAAAAGCAAGGCCGGACATAAAGAAGGCTGTGCAAAAATAAATATCGTGCGCTTACCTATACACGATATCGAAATTCAATGCATCAATTCACCTCACCTTAACCCGCAACTCTCCAACAAACATATTATGAATTCTTAAAACGTCTCACCGATAAGGGTTAACCTTGAATGAGACGTTTTTTTTCAAAGGTTTCACAATTTCTTTCAGCTGAACTTTCATTGTGAAATTCTGCGGGACTTCAGGTTTCATTTCATATGTTTTAGTTTGTCAATCAGCTAAAATATTCCACTCCCGCTTCAAAGATCCGTTGATCCTTATTTCCCGGCACATTCTTACCAACTTGGTTGCCAACCCTTTCCGAATGACCCATCTTTCCTAAAATTCGCCCATCAGGACTGGTTATTCCTTCAATTGCGTCGAGGGAACCATTTGGATTAAACTGAATATCATAGGTGGCCTTACCATCCAAATCCACATATTGTGTAGCAATTTGCCCCTGCTTCGCCAAACCGGCTAATGTCTCGGGTCTGGCAACAAACCGCCCCTCACCATGGGAAACCGCAATTGTGTGAATATCTCCCAACGTAACATTGGCAAACCATGGGGAAAGGTTGGAAACGATCCGGGTCCGGACCATGGTAGAAACATGCCGCCCAATGGTATTAAAAGTTAAAGTTGGGGCATCCTCTCCCAAATCACGAATTTCTCCATAAGGGACCAAACCCAGTTTAATCAGCGCCTGGAAACCGTTACAAATGCCCAGCATCAAACCATCGCGTTCCTTCAAAAGTCCCATTACGGCTTCTTGAATATAAGGATTCCGGAAGACCGTCGCAATAAATTTCCCCGAACCATCCGGCTCGTCGCCGGCGCTAAAACCGCCAGGCAACATGATGATCTGGGAATTGTTAATCGCCTTCACCATTTGTTCAATGGACTTTTCAATATCAGCCGCAGTTTGGTTTCTGAATACCAAAGTTCCCACAGTTGCCCCAGCACGAATAAATGCTTTTTCGGTATCATATTCACAGTTCGTGCCCGGAAAAACCGGTATGAAAACCCTAGGTTTTGCTGCCTTCCATTGAGATTTTATCCGGGTCCCATCACCAACTGCATAGCTGTAAGATTGAGGCTTTTCAGTAAAATCCCCGGCTTTGGTGGGAAAAATAGTTTCCAAAGGTTTGTTCCAACTCCGGTAAGCGCTTGATAAATCAATTTTCACCCCATGAACCGAAATCTCAGGGGAGGCTGTAGTCGAACCCAATTCCCGATAAACGATGTTTTCAAAAAGTATTGCAGCGTCTACTGAAGCCGGGATCTCCAGAATAATTGAGCCATAATCGGGGGCAAATAACTGCTCGGCAGTTAACGTACCTCCGAAGGCAAAGCCAATCCGGTTGCCGAAACACATCTTCGTAACGGCTTCTGCAATTCCTCCCGTTCGAACCGAATGGGCTGCCAAAACTTTACCGCTACTAATGAGCTGGTAAATATGATCGTAATTTACCGCCATGCTTTCAAAATCAGGCAACTCCTGAGAATCGCGATGCAAGGGTATTAGTATAACGTGACTGCCGGTTTGCTTAAATTCCGGAGAAATAACCGTGCGGACATCCGCTACAGTCATGGCAAACGCCACCAAAGTCGGGGGAACCGTCAAATCCTTAAAAGTACCGGACATACTATCCTTCCCGCCAATAGCCGGAATCCCCAATTGAAGTTGGGTATAATAGGCTCCTAGGAGGGCGCTGAAAGGTTTTCCCCAATTTTTTTCATTTTGTCCCAATTTTTCAAAGTATTCCTGCAAAGTAAGGCGGATATTCCGAAAATTACCGCCGCCGGCCACTATCTTGGCAACAGCTTCAATCATCGCATATACCGCACCGTAAAAAGGGCTCCATCTGCCGATGGCCGGATTATAACCATAGGACATCAGCGTTCCGGTCGTCGTATCGCCGTCTAAAACCGGAAGTTTCGCAGCCATGCACTCGGCAGGAGTCGATTGACAGCCCCCTCCAAAAGGCAAAAGGACCGTTCCGGCTCCAATGGTACTGTCGAATCTTTCCACCAACCCCTTTTGACTGCAAACATTCAGGCGTTCAAGATTAATAAGCCAAGCTTTCTCTATAGCGCCGGTTTGTAGGCTTGCCGCCACTTCCTGCGGTATGATTTTAAAAATGTTTTCCCCAGGATCAGGAGCGGCCACCGATACTTTGGAATGTTGAGGAGCGCCGTTGCTGTTTAAAAAATCCCGGCTAATATCGACAATACTTTTTCCCCGCCAAAACATCTGCAATCGCTTAAGAGCCGTAACCACAGCCACCACAGTGGCCTCGAGATTTTCAACCGCTGCGGCGTTGCAGAACTTGCTCACATTTTCAGCAGCAACCACCACTGCCATCCGTTCTTGAGATTCCGAAATAGCCAGTTCAGTGCCATCCAATCCCTCATATTTCTTGGGGACAGCATCCAAATTGATTTCCAGACCGTCGGCCAACTCCCCAATGGCCACCGCGACACCTCCGGCTCCAAAATCGTTGCAGCGCTTGATTAAAAGGCTTACTTCGGGGTTGCGGAACAGTCGCTGGATCTTCCGTTCGGTGGGCGGGTTCCCCTTTTGTACCTCAGCACCGCAGGTCAGCAAAGATTCTTCATTATGCTCCTTGGAAGAACCAGTCGCGCCACCGCAACCGTCACGACCGGTACGGCCACCCAACAAAATAATAACATCTCCCGGCTCCGGTTCCTCCCGTTTGACATTAGCCTTGGGGACAGCCCCCACGACTGCGCCGATCTCCATTCTTTTGGCAACAAAACCTTCATCGTAAACCTCCGCCACCTGCCCGGTTGCCAGCCCGATTTGATTTCCGTAGGCGCTAAAACCGGCGGCAGCCCCACGGGTAATCTTTCGTTGGGATAATTTTCCGGGAATGGTATCTTGAATTTTGGTACGGGGATCGCCGCTGCCGGTTACCCTCAATGCCTGGTAAACATAAGACCGTCCTGAAAGCGGATCCCGGATGGCTCCGCCCAGACAAGTCGCCGCGCCACCAAAAGGTTCAATTTCGGTAGGATGGTTATGGGTTTCATTCTTGAACATTACAAGCCACTCTTGTTTTTCACCGTTGATATCCGCATCCACCATGATGCTACAGGCATTGATCTCATCCGAGACATCAAGATCATCAAGCAAACCCTGGCGCCTTAATTCTTTCATAGCAATAGTGGCCAAATCCATCAAGCAGAGCGGCTTTTTTTTATTACCATGAATGGTAAGGCGATTCTGTAAATATTTCTGATAAGCCTCTTGCACCGGCCGATTATAGAAACCATCCTCGATGACAACATCGTCGATATGCGTCAAAAAAGTGGTATGGCGGCAATGATCCGACCAGTAGGTATCCAAAACCCGGATTTCGGTTAACGAAGGATCTCTTTTTTCGATATCCCTAAAATATTCTTGGCAAAACTGCAAGTCTGCCAAAGACATCGCCAGACCCAATTGTTGATGGAGAGCTTGTAGCTGCTTTGCTGAAAAACCGCTAAATCCACTTAAGATCTTAACATTCGGTGGATAGGGAAGTTCCATCTCAAGTGTAGCCGGTTTTTCCCAGGATGCTTCCTGGGATTCCAACGGGTTCAGGCAATATTCTTTCATCCTTTGGTAATCGGATTCATTGAAATGCCCTTCCAGTAAAAATAATTTCCCCACTTTTACAGCCGGACGGTCATGACCGGTCAAAATTTGAATGCATTGCCCGGCCGAATCCGCCCTTTGGTCATATTGGCCCGGCAAAAACTCCGAGGCAATAACCTTCCACCGCTCATCGAGGGCGATTTCCTCATCCGTAACCGTATCAACGGGCAATTCCGCAAAAATGACCTGCCGCGCCTTTTGATACTCCTCCTCGCTGATTCCGGCCACATCGTAACGGTTTACAATCCGTAAACTTTTTAAATGATCGATCCCCAGGTTATATTTTAAATCTCGAAACAATCCCTGCGCTTCAACATCAAAGCCCGGCTTTTTCTCGACAAAGATCCGCTTTACATCATAACTACTCATCCCAAACTCCCCTTTACTCATTGTTGGTTTGATTATAAGTCATATGATATAATAAGTAAAATGAATAGTTCTAATATGAAGTATTAGCGTAACTTATGAATTGTACCTTTTGGTGAATGATCACTGTAGGATAGTATGATTAGAGGATAACATGGATATTAATTTTGACCTTTACAAAGTGTTTTATCAGGTAGCCGCCTCGGGTAGTTTCTCCGAAGCCGCCGCCAAACTTTTCATCTCCCAATCAGCCGTTAGCCAAGCTATCAAAAATCTGGAACAAAAATTAGGTTCCCAGCTCTTTATGCGGCAAGCCCGCCATTTACAACTCACCCCAGAAGGGGAGATATTGTTAACCCATGTTGGGCAAGCCTATAACCTCATTAAGAGCGCAGAAACCAAACTCAGCGAAATGCAAAACCTGGAAACCGGCATTATTCGGATTGGAGCCAGCGATACTGTTTGCCGCTATTACTTACTTCCCTATTTGGAACGTTTTAGCCGCGATTACCCCAAGATCAAAATTCAGTTTTTAAACCGGACCTCACCGCAATTAATGGGAGCCCTCAAGGAAGGGATCATTGACTTTGCAATTGTGACTCTGCCAATTTCCGAAGAAAATTTAACTGTTGAAGAGCTGATTACCGTGACGGATGTTATGGTTTCCTCAAGCCGTTTCAGTGCTCTTCAAGGACATAAAATTACTTGGGACGAATTGGCTCATTATCCCATATTACTTTTGGAAAAAAATAGCGCAACCCGGCGTAACTTTGATAATTTTTTAAAACGGCAGGGTATCCGGATTGTTCCCGAGATCGAGCTGGAAAGTGTGGAATTATTGGTGGAATTCGCCAAAATAGGTCTGGGGATCGCCCATGTCGTAAGGGAAAGCATTCAAAAGAGTGTGGAAAAAGGGCAATTGTTTATCGTAGAACTGCAGCAGTCTTTGCCCCAAAGACAGCTCGGAATGATAACCAATAAAAATATGCCCTTATCAAGGGCAGGACAAAAATTTGTCCAACAATTGACTCGTATAATTAAAAACTGAATATCTTGTTTTGAAAAAATCTAAAATTTAGGGTTGTTTATGACGATATAATTTTTGACGAGATGATTCTTATTTTGTAATCCCGTGATAAAAATCATGATACATAATAAAATTATGGGGTGAAAGTTATGTCCGATACATTGTCCAAAATCAATCAAGAACTTTTAAATTCCATTCAGGAATCAAAAAATCGCCTACGGAAACTAGGTGAAGAAATAACCGGTTTACAAGCTAAAAGTCATGAAAATACCCAATGGATTGATCGTATCAAACAAGTTTTAAAAAATCAAAACTAAATATGTCTAAAACCGGTCGGTTTTAAAAAAATATTTTAAAACCGGTTTTCGTCAAAAACGATGTGTTATGAAATTGTTTTTTTCTTGGCCAAGCGGATCCCTTCTTCATAAATTTCAATGACCCGATCCATTTGCTGATTCCATCCCTGATCAATCCCGCTATGGCCCGGATGGTCTTCGAACCAGGCCACTGATTGTTTAATACCTTCCGAAAATAAGATTTTAGGGGCAAACTCCGGAACCAATCGTTTAATCTTTCGATTGTCAAAGACTATGCTATGGGATTTATCACCCAATAAGCCATCTCCCCAGGGCGATACGGCAGCTAAAAAATCCGAAGGAATATAAACCGGATTAATTTTTACTCCCGCTGCATTACCAATCGCCTGATAAATCTGATTCCAGGACAGAACCTCATCGGAGGTAATATGGAACGCCTGACCAATCGCCCGGGGATTTCCGAGTAGTCCAACAAAACCTACAGCAAAATCAGTATTATGGGTTAATACCCATAACGAAGTACCATCGCCATGAATGATGATTTTTTTGCCCCTTCGTATCCTGTCGATTAAAGTCCAGGGCTTACCCCAGCAATCCACTCCGGCCGGAATCGAAGTTTTGCCATAGGTGTGGGAAGGCCTAACAATTGTTATCGGAAAACCCTGGTTTCGGTACGCATCCATTAACAACTCTTCGCAGGCAATTTTATCACGGGAATATTGCCAGTAAGGATTGACCAGCGGTGTGGATTCCGTAATGAGATAGTCGCATACGGGTTTCTGGTAAGTCGAGGCTGAACTGATAAAAATGTATTGTCCGGTACGATTTTTGAATAAATCAATATCAAAACGAACTTGATCCGGTGTAAACGCAATCCAATCAACAACCACATCAAATTGGTGCTCTTGCAGCGCTGCCGCGGCCGATTGAGGATCCCGAATATCCCCCTGCAACAATTTCGCCCTTTCCGGAAATAACTCGCTACGTTGCCCGCGGTTTAGCAAATATAAATCGATTCCACTTTCCAAAGTCAATCTGGAGACCGCTTCACTAATATTCCCGGTACCGCCGATAAACAAAACTTTCATCCGAACTCTTCCTTTCAACTTCTCTTTTTTAAAAAGGATGTCATTGTCGGGGTGGTTTTACTGGATTTAGGCCAACAGTTTGAGAATTTCCGAAAAATCATCACAATAATAATTACAAAGGGATTTTGTTCCGCTGCTTTCAATATTTCCTCCACTGATACCGATGGTTGGAAATCCGGCCAACCGTATCGAACAGACACCGGCGCCGCTGTCTTCGATACCGACCACGGAATTCCGGTCTTCAAAAGCAATCCCCAATCCTACCCTGGCTACTTCAGCATAAAGCCAGGGATGGGGTTTGGGCGACAATTCCCCTAAAGTACCAACTTCACCTTGACGTAACGGAAAACCGGCACTTATGATGGCATCGTAAAAATCCTTGGGATCGCCCATCTTTAAGGTTCGGAAGGCCGAAAGAATTTCCGGCCAAGCTTTTTCATATAATCCCGAAGTCACCAGGCCGATTTTTACACCCATCGTCTTTAATTCATAGAGAAATTCCTTAATTCCCGGGGCCGGGGTAAAAGCCCCTTCCTTACCGCCGCCATCCATGATAGCTTTCATTTCGCGGTGGGTATGTTCAAAGTAATACTCTCTGGCGAGTTCCAGAGACTTTTCAGGGCAATACTTCTGAATACAATACTTCAAATGTTCCGATACGCTATGCCCTGAAACATAGGGTAAATCAGCCTCTTCCAATTGAAAGCGCGGATTTCCGAGTAAACTGGCGGTTGTCATTTCAATAATCCAAATCCAAAATTCTTCACTGCGGACACTGGTTCCATCTAAATCCATCAATACTGCTTTCAACGGTTTTTTGACTTTTACCGGATGGATCGGATAATAAGCCGGATATCCCATGGATGACCTCACATAAGCTAACGTATGATCCTCAAAAGCGATAAATTCGACTTTTCGGTCCCCGGTAGCGGTGATGGAAACCACTCCCTCTTGTCCTACACGAAAGTGCTGATCACTGCAGACTTCTAAAGAAATGAACCCTGATTCTTCTCCAAATTGACCTATATCGGGAATATTGAACATTCTGCTCATTTGATTTCCTCATTCGATTCGATTTTTTTAAAACTACCCGTATCATACCAAATTATATAACGAAAATCCAGGTTAAACCAAAAATCCAACACAATCCCTCGATAAACTGTACTCCAGCGCCTGAGTGGATGATTATTTTCAATGAGGGATAAATTAGATTTGGGAAAAAAGGGCAACTTTAACTTTGTCGGTTACAACAAGGTACTTTGCAAAGTATCAACCCGATGAAGATGATTATAGCTTAGTCGTACAAAGTAACGTTTCCCTTCTTTAAAAATCAACGGTAGCAATTTCCGATCGACATCCGGGATGGGACTATCCAAGAGATTTGACTTGGGAATCCATTGTAAAGTACCCTCGTCACTTTCCGTTAAAGAACCGCTAAAATCATGAGCGAGAAATATGAAAACCAGCCAATTGTAGTCCCGCCCCTCACCGGTTTCTGAGGTGATGACCTTCAGTGTGGGAGTTTTCAGAGTGAGTCCGGTTTCTTCCCATATTTCCCGGATAATCGTTTGCTTTGGATCTTCATAGGGTTCCAGCTTCCCGCCGGGTGCCGTCCAAAAACCCTGAAAAGGTTCTTTCCTGCGCTGAAGCATCAGTAATTTTCCATTGCTTTCTAAATAACATAAACTGCTGATACGCTGAAGATCGGGATCCACCCACATATCGGAGAGGGGCAACCGAACATCCTCGCTAACCAAAAAATCATCGATAACTTTAATGGATTGAATATCTTTCACGGAAGTAGTCCTCTTCGACATAATTCTTTTCTTAATTGATCCGGGGATCGAAAAAGAATGGTGTCAAAACCCAACTCTTTTGCTGCTGCAATATTGGCGGAGGAATCATCGATAAATAAACATTCAGCTGCAGTTCGCCGGCTTCTTTGCAACAACACCCGAAAAATTCGGGGATCCGGTTTAATCAATTTTTCCTCACCCGAAACCACAATGTCTTCAAACCAATCAAAAAATTCATATTGATGGCGGATGGTTGCGAATTTTTCCGCCGACCAATTTGTTAAACCATAAAGTGAAAATTCTGTCGCACCCGTGCGCATTTTAGTTTTCTCTTTAAGCTCCCGTAAAATATTAACCGACGACTGGATCGAACCCGCCAAGGTTTCCTCCCAACGCTGGTCATAAGCTTGAATCAATTCTTGATAAACCGGAAAACGTTGTCGTAAATCGGCTACACCTTCTGTGAAGGTTCGTCCCTTATCCAATTGCCGGTTCCACTCATCGAAGCCGATTTCCTTTAAAAACTCCAGCGTTTTTTGGGGATAATCCCCGAAAAATTTTTTATAAAGATAATGAGGATTCCAGTCCACCAGAACACCCCCGAAATCAAAAACAACGGCTGTAATTTTTCCCATTTCGAACTCCTGTATTTATAGGTATTTGTTTAATTAAATTGAGGAATTCCCCTATCTAGCTTCCAATAAGAAAACCGTTTATAGAACAATATTTCCCTGTTCCTTCAGAAATTAATTCGTCCCACCGTCTATGAAACCCTTTCTCAAAGATTTGTTAACAGAAAAATAATCTACTTTTTCCGCCTCCCGGAAAGTTTTTCTAAACAGCCTGTCTCCCTAGAAAAGATTAACAAGCCATAACCTTCAAAATAAGCCGGATCGCGCTATCTGAATGCTTTACAAAACAATTGCCGGATGATAAAATCTTCAAGAATGTTTAAAATATAACAGAATGCAACATAGACAGGAGCTTCTATCCATGCTTGGAATTATCACAGCTGTAGAAACCGAACGAAATGCGGCTTTAACTCGAATGAACAACATTCAAGCCACCACCATTTATGGCATTGAGTTTTATAGCGGCAGCATCGAAAATCACCCTTGTGTAATCGCTTTGGCAGGGGTCGGGAAAGTAAATGCAGCCCGTTGCACTCAACTGATGGTGGATAATTTTTCTCCGGATCGCATCGTAAACATCGGTTCTGCCGGTGGCCTGCACCCTGAACTTAAAATTGGGGATGTAGTCATCTCCACATCTTGCATTCAATACGATGTCATTTTAACGCCGTTTGGGATCAAGCAAGGTGCATTTACAGAAGACGATGACGGGTTTATTGATGCCGATCCTGACTTCATCGAGCTTTGCAAAAAAGCCATGGTTCGTTGTGTGGGGAAGGATTATCGCATTTTTACCGGTCCAATCGCTACCGGGGATGAATTTAATAATTCTCCGGAAAGAAAGAAACAATTATATCAGGATTTCGGTGCTTACTGCAATGAAATGGAAGGCGCTGCAGTTGCGCAAGTATGTTCGCTTTGTGAAGTTCCTTTCGTGATAATCCGCTCAATCTCAGATAACTCAGATAATGATACCTTGGAAATGTATAATAATTTTAAAGTATTGGCGGCTGAACGCTGTTCCGATTTTCTTATCCATTTGATGGAAGTACTCAAAGAACAATCTGAAAAAAACAGAGGTGTTGTTAATGAATCCCAAAGTAGAATCTTTTGAACTAGACCACGACCAAGTCGTGGCTCCCTATGTCCGGAAAGCTAAAGTAATGCAGGTCGATTCGAGATTTCCGGAATGTGTGGTCTCAAAATTTGATGTCCGTTTCGCCCAACCCAACCAAAAGTATATTCCCAATGACGCTCTCCATACTTTGGAACATCTTTTCGCTACGTTTACCCGCAAATATACCGACGAACTGATTGATATTTCTCCCATGGGGTGCCGGACCGGCTTCTATTTTACATTCTGTCACGACAAAGAGGCTTCATGGGTGGCCAATCTGGTTTGCAAGGCCTTGCGTGATGTGGTTCAATTTTCGGAACCAATTCCCGGCGCTGTCCGGAAAGAATGCGGCAATTTTCTGGAACATGATCTGGACTCGGCCAAATTATGGGCTTCCCGCTTCTTAAGTGTGCCGGAAAAAGATTTAATCAATATAGACCGGCAAGTAAAGTAGACCATTTTTTGCCGCACAACGGCGAATTAATGTAGTTTTTTTCGCATATTCATGCCAAAGTGGCTGCTTTAAACGAGGCAGCCACTTTGGCATGCTCCAATAGCCGACAAAATCATCCACATCCGTGGCGCTTTTTAAACTCCCGAACCCCATCGATAATCTCAATTCACTCAGGAGCTTTATTTTTCTGTATTTTGCTGATGACCGGACCGTATCTTACAGGATCCGTGTATACCGTATTTTGTAACCGTAAATATTTCCAATTTTATGGGAGGTATTCCCACCGATAGACGCGAAATACTAATATTGTTGATAATATTGACCTTTTATCGTTAATTCTTCACAATTCAATTATTAAAGGCTTTTGAGAGGAGCCGGATTATGATAAAAAAAATAGGTGTAATCACCGGGGGCGGGGATTGCCCGGGATTGAACGCTGTTTTACGAGCGGTAGTCAAAACTGCCGTCTGCAAGTATAATTATGAAGTTATAGGCTTCAAAGATGGATATCACGGCCTGGTTCTGGATGAATGGGTTGGGCTCGATATTTCTAAGGCATCCGGCATTCTGGATCGCGGCGGTACCATTTTAGGATCTTCCAACCGGGACAACCCCTTTAATTTTAAGATTGAAGAAAATGGCGTTGTAACTTACGTGGATAAATCGGATCAAGTCATGGAAAACATAAGCTCCCACGGTATCGAAGCTATGGTTCTAATCGGCGGTGACGGTACTTTAACCAGCGCCCGTGATTTTGCGCGTAAAGGGCTGAATGTTGTGGCGGTCCCGAAAACGATTGATAACGATTTATCCGCAACCGATTTCACTTTTGGCTTTATGACCGCTGTAGATACTGCAACCGAAGCTCTTGACAAACTGCATACCACAGCCGAATCTCATCACCGGATTATGGTGCTTGAAGTAATGGGAAGATATGCCGGTTGGATCGCTCTGGAATCAGGAATTGCCGGAGGGGCCGATATGATCATCATTCCGGAAATTCCTTACGATATTCAAAAAATAGCAGGCAAAGCCCTGGAGCGTCAAAAAGCAGGCAAAAATTTCAGTATTGTGGTGGTTGCCGAAGGGGCTAAACCCAAAGGCGGCTCCATGGTAGTCAGTCAAGTAGTCAAAGACAGTCCCGATCCAATCCGTCTGGGCGGTATCGGTCAAAAAATCGCTGGTGATTTGACGGAGATAACCGGTATTGATTCCCGGGTAACTGTTTTAGGACACTTACAACGGGGTGGAAGGCCTATACCTTACGACCGAATTTTGTCCACTCGCTATGGAGTCGCTGCCGTTGAATTGATCAAAAAAGGTAACTTCGGTATGATGGTAAGTTTGCAAGGTAATGAAATCGGTGCTGTACCCATAGAAGATGCCGTTGGAGAATTGAAAACCATACCCGCGGACAGCGAACTTATTCGCATCGCCAAAAGCATCGGAGTTGAATTTGGGGAGTGATTATGAAATAGACTTTATATTATGCGGGCTGTTTTGGGAACTGTCGCCATAAACGACCCGATTTTTTTAGCAATCCTTCCTCCGGCTTAAACCGCCTTAGCATTCGCCTCGGGTCTGGTATATAATCATCCCCATGTGCATTGTTAGAACGCGAACTTATATATTGGCAATTTTTATTCTTTTAATCATATCCGTACTCGAAATTCCGGTGACTAACGGGACAAATTTAACTTCAACCTGGTGACGGAGTATTACATCTTTTTCAGGAAGGGTATCTAAAGTATAGTCTCCTCCCTTAACATAAACTTTAGGCCTAACGAGTTCAATTAAACGGATTGCTGTAGCCTCATCAAATAAAGTCACATAATCGATTGGTTCCAAGGCAGCCAAAAGTTCCAAACGTTCATCCTGAGAAATAATCGGGCGGGTAGGCCCTTTTAAACCTCGAATGGACTGGTCGCTGTTGAGGCCCACCACTAAAATATCACCTTGAGATTTAGCTTCTTTAAAAGTCCGTAAATGACCAACATGCAGGATATCAAAACAACCATTGGTCAAAACCACTTTGAGATTCTCACGCCGCCATTTTTCTGCTTGTTCACTTAATTGATCCCTCTCCAAAATCAAACCCATTGTGCTTTCACTCCTATCTTGATGCTTTTTATTCAAAATTAATTTTTTCATCGCCAAAATTTAATCATTAAAAATTAAAATAAAAAGTGTTTTAAATATCCACCTGCATAATTATAACATCTTTGAGGATTTTGACAAGCATCTTCCAAGGTGTCCCGGATTCATATTCCATTTCAGACCTGGGTTTACAGTTTATCTTTGGGTCAATCTGCATATTTCCACTTGAAAGGATAAAGCTAAATAAAAATTATACACCGGTGAGGGCATCTGAATGAGTGGGTTAATAGACCGAGTTCAACAGCTTGATCAAAAAATAATGGAGTCACTAGGAGGAAAAAACTATAATTCCCGGTTTGCCGCTGTCATGTCTTTTTTCTCTCATCCTCCCTATTGGAGACATTTTGTGGCCATTATTATCTTATTTTTATTGATAATCGGAACGTACACCCTCCGCTTGCGGATTGGTTTTCTATTAATCGCTGTCATCTTAAGTGACCAAACCTGCAACCTAATCAAAGCATTTGCAAAAAGAACCCGGCCAAATGGAGGAGGTTTGCCGAGAGGAACCTTTTGGAAGGATCTGGGACGGTACTCTTTTCCTTCCTCCCATTCTGCAAATAACTTTTCCGCTGCGATTTTAACTCTTCATTGGTGGCTCCCGTTAGGTATTTTTCTCTGCTCCTGGGCACTTGTCGTAGCCTGTTCTAGAATCTACCTCCAAAGTCATTACCCATCGGATGTAATCGTCGGTGGTCTTATCGGGATCGCATATGGTTTATTGATTATCCGATTGGCTCCCTAAGCAAACCGGCCATCCGAAGACCCAAAAAACAGAAAATCTCCACTTATATCCTGGTTTTGCTGCTGATTTTAAATTGATTACCTACGGCGACCGATCTCTTGTATTATTTGGTACAAGATCCTAGTTCCCATTTCTAAGTTAGCAAGGGAAAGGCGCTCATCGATTCCATGCATCCGTTGCAACTCCGTTTCGGAAATTAATACGGGTATGAAACCATAGCTGGTTATGCCTTTTTGCCGAAAATAACGGGAATCTGTAGCCAGGGTTGATAAATAAGGTAAAACATCGCTATCCGGGTTTACTTGTTGCACCACTTGACGCATAATCCCAAACAGTTCCGTATCCACGGGTGATTCCGAAGGAGGCGCCGATTGCAGAACTTCATAGGTAACTCTGGAATCATTTATGATATTCCGGATTTCTTCCAAAAAATGTTCGGGAGTTTCGCCCGGGACTAAACGACAATCCAAAGTTAATTCACATTGTTCCGGAAGAACGTTGGTCTTCATCCCCGCCTGTAAGATGGTGGGGGAGATCGTATTATATAACATCCCTTGAACCGAACGTTCCCTTTTAAAATGGCGGTTGGCAAACAGTTTTAAAGTATAATCCAAACTTTCCGGTAGACTTGGCAGTTTCACACCGTGCTGCGCTGCTATCTGGCTTAAAAAACTCCTGCTGGTCCCGCAAAGCGTAATCGGTTCTCGATGGCGGCCAATTCGTCCGATAATTTTATTCATTTGTACAATTGCATTATCTTTAGAAGGCATGGAAGCGTGTCCCGGTGTTCCGGATAACGAGAGCTTAAGCCACAACAGTCCTTTTTCCGCATTTTGACAAGTAAAAATCGACTTTCCATTCTGGATAAACCCTGTCCCACCCTCATTAATAACGAACTCAATATCATCCAAGCCGTGGATACCTTGACTCATCAGCCAATTAATACCATACAAGCCGCCGACTTCTTCATCAGCAGCCGCCACTAAAATCAGTTCCCGTCCAGGAACTTGTCCGCTTCTTTTATATAAAATCAACGTCATCAGTTCCATCGCCAGCATGCCCTTCATATCAAGAGCGCCTCTGCCCCAGATATACCCGCCATCAATAATTCCCGCAAAGGGATCCAAACTCCATTGATTTGAATTTGCGGCGACAACATCCATATGCGAAAGCATCATTATGGGCTTACGGGAGCCATCCCCGGCTAGGCGGGCTACTAAGTTACCACGCCTTGGAGCGGACTCATAAATTTCGGCAGGTATTCCTTCCCGTTCCAGCAAAGTTTTAACGAAGGATGCAGTTAAAATTTCATTTCCCGGAGGGTTGGTGGTATTAATCCGGATTAAATTTCGCAAAAAATCGGTAGTCTCTTCCCCAATACGTTTCCAATTTATGTCCATTCCTGCATCTCCTAAATAAACATGTATCCGAGTCCATCGAATCAACCATTACCGAGTTACTAACAACCAATGATTTCTCTATTCTTCCCCATTCACTTCAGATTCTAATAGGGTCATAAACTTTTCCATCGTGGCACTTCTTTGAAGAGCAAGTTTTTTAGCTGTTTCTGTAAACAAGCGCTCCGGGATGAACTTAAGCTTGATATGCCATTCTCTTTGCAGGGAATCATCTTCTGGACGGTCGCTGGCCAGTGGAATTTTCTCCCACTCGCTGCGCTTGCAATAAACATTACCACCATGTTCCCCAAGCCATAAATAAGCCCGGGCCACACCGATCGCTCCCAGGGAATCCAATTTATCGGCATCATATAAGCACTTTGCTTCCAGACTCTGGGGTGGATTGTTGTCCCGAAAACGGTGGGTGGCAATACATTCACATATAGCTTGGATGTGAGCGGAATCTTCATGGAGATCGGCTAAAATTTCGGCTGTCATCTGGCTACTGGCCGCAGCATGACAAATGGCACCCCCGCTTCTTTCTTCAGACTCCCGGCCAATATCATGAAATAAAGCGGCAATTCCAACAATCCGCAAATTAGCCCCTTCACTCGCTCCAATTTTAAGGGCTAAATTCAATACCCTTTCAATATGGGAAAAATCATGAGCAGGGCCGGTCTGATAAAAACCTCTGGCAATTTGAATATACGGGTCAAGTTCACTTTGAATTTCCAAGTTGTTTTTTATTGCCACTTTATATTGTTCCCTTCTACCAATAATTATGTTCATAGAATATGGGCGGCAACCGCAAATTAAATTTTTTCCAGTCGCTCCCATTCTCTTCAACTCTCTTCAACATTTTGGTCCATATTCCTTTCGAAATTTTCAATAAAGGTAAGCCAGGTTATAATCTCCATTCGTAATTGATATTGAGTCTATAATATCCAAGAATATGGTTCTCAATTTTTTTTCAAAGGTGTCCCCGGTAATATCACACCGGTTCCGTTTCCCACATACACACTAGGTACTTCTCCAACGATAACCGCCTCTGTCAAAGGAATATCGGTACTTACCCGGACCTCCTGATCACCCAAAGGAACCACCATCTTAACCATTGTTTTTACTGTCAAATAAATCCTGTGACGAACCTGGTTGATTCCGGCCTGATCAAAAGAATCATTCATAGCGCTCTCCACAAAGCCAATAGGAAAAACCTTAACTGTGATATCCGGTCCAAAACCCGCCATAATCTTTGAACCGATTACTTGACCGACCGGTATTCGTATGATTAATTTGGGCAAATCCTGCAATCGTTTCTGTACGGATAAAGTGGCCTCGGAAGAAATCCGGTTGATTTCCCCGGTGTTAGGTTGAATCATGGTAACTCTTCCATCGGGGCTAAATTGAGTTTTAATCAAATTTTCATAGTCAATGCTCGGGCAGATATTCGAACGGATCGTTTCATTAATCGCCCGGGTGGCAATAACATGCGCCTCTGTTTCCGCTAAACGGTGTAGCGTAGGACGGATTCTAAAATCAACAATATAAAAGCACAGTACCATCAATAAAAAAAACATCCCTAAAAAAGTAAAAGAATTAAACCGGCGTCTTCGATAAGGGGGAATTTTGAAAAAAACAAAACGTTTACTTAATGGAAAACGCATAGTTGATTCAGTCCTTTCCCAACAATAGGTTATTTATAGCTTTACAAAGGGGGAAATTTCTTTACTAGCGGTTAATTTTGGCTTTATGGTATAATATCTGTAACTCGATGATAACGAGGCTGTCCGAAAAATATTAAAAATGAATGTGATATATCATATGTAGCATCGCAGATTCAATAAACCTATGAACCTCAAAAATATTTGTTTGTCTTTCGGATCGGCTTGCTTTTGGACAGCCCAAGATTATCAGTCCACAGGAGGACCTATGATGTTCTTTAAAAAAAGATCAAGCGACAATCGAAAAACCGAACCTGTTAATCTTAACAAAATCTTGATTATAATAACCGTTGTATTTGGTATTGTTTTAGGGTTTTCTTTTATTTTATTAATCGGAACCAGTAAAAGCCTCTTAAGTTTGCAACCGCCTAAACAGGCGACAATTTTTTACGATGTAAACGGGAAGGAATTTACCCGCTTATATGTTGAAAACCGTATTGAAATTCCCCTCCAAAAGATGCCGGTTGTTTTAAAAAAAGCTATCGTTAACGTTGAAGATACTCGTTTTTACGAGCATTCTGGAATTGATTTAAAAGCAATTGCCAGAGCTTTCTGGGTG
This sequence comes from Bacillota bacterium, assembly GCA_023401925.1. GTDB lineage: Bacteria > Bacillota > UBA4882 > UBA8346 > UBA8346 > UBA8346. Next base: position 40,077 of record JAEXDA010000052.1, on the reverse strand, counting down.
GATATCCGCGGCGGCGGTTATATTGAAGGTGCCAGTACAATTACCCAGCAATTAGCCAGAAATGTCCTGCTCACTCAAAAAAGAAGCATGACCCGGAAGATTCAGGAAGCCTTTTTGGCAATGAGTATTGAACGGAACTACACCAAAGAAGAAATCTTAGAACGATACCTCAATCAAATTTGCTTCGGTCATGGATCCTATGGCGTTGAAGCTGCCTCACGGCTTTTTTTCGGCAAAAGCGTTATCGACTTGGAAGTTCATCAAATAGCATTACTGGTAGGATTGCCCAAAAATCCCACTGGATATTCTCCCTACTTCCATCCTAAAGCTGCTTTGGAGCGGAGAAAGACCGTACTGGAACAAATGGTTAAATATGGGACAATCTCTACCCAGGAAGCAAATTTTTATAATCAAAAACCTCTTGATATCGTCCCTCTATCCACTGTAAAGAGGCGTGCTGCTTATTTTACCGATTATGTGACCAAATGTTTAAAGGGAGTGGTTAACGAACAAGCCCTATCCGTTGGCGGATATCAAATTTATACTACAATTGACCCACTGGCTCAAAATGCCGCAGAAAATGCAGTCTCCTCTTTTTCAGGCGGAAAAACTGATGCCAGTGGTATTACCCAGCCCCAACTGGCTATTGTGGCTATTGATCCCAAGAATGGATATATTAAGGCCATGGTTGGAGGAAGAAACTATGGTAATACTCAATTAAACCGTGCCACCGATGCTCACCGTCAACCGGGTTCGGCTATCAAACCCTTTGTTTATACCGCCGCCATCGATAGCCGGCAATATACCCCAAGTTCGGTACTGATTGATGAAGAGGTAAAATATCAAACGCCTCAGGGTGAATACAAACCCAAAAACTATGATAAAATCTTCCGGGGTGCTATTTCTTTGCGTCATGCCCTGGAAGATTCAGTGAACATCATCGCAATTAAATTGGTTGAAAGTCTTGGGCCCAGCAAGGTCTTAGGTTATGCTAAAAAAATGGGGCTCCGGAATTTAGTATTGTCGGGAAGTAAAAGTGATCTTAATTTCGCTGCGTTAGCCCTTGGAGGCCTTACCAAGGGTGTATCGCCTTTGGAATTAGCCAGTGCCTATACACCCCTCGCCAACAAAGGGATATATGTCCAACCCATTGCGGTTTTACAAGTAAAAGATGCTGATGGCAATGTCATTTTCGAGGATCATTCCCATAAACAAGTGGCTATTCCGGAAGATACCGCCTATGTCGTCACGGATATGTTGCGGGGGGTCATTATGAGAGGAACCGGGCGGGCAGCCATGATTAACCGTCCTGCCGCAGGAAAAACCGGTACTTCCAGTGACTATACCAATGCTTGGTTTGTAGGGTATACTCCTGATTTGCTGGCCGCAGTATGGATTGGAAATGATTCACAGCGGATTCCAATCACAATCAACGGGGCTACGGTTGGAAGCTCTTCGGCTGCCACCATGTGGGGAAATTTCATGCGTCAGGCTTTGGATGAAACGCCGCCATCTGATTTTGACCAACCGGCCGGTGTAGTTTCCGGGGTCGAAGTTTGTGCGGAAAGCGGCCAACTTGCAACCGGGTTTTGCCCGGAAACCAAATTTGAAACTTTCCTCGCCGGTACAGAACCTACAACGCCTTGCCAAATTCACCAAAGTGAACCTTCGGTAGAACCAACCGGCCATTTGGAAGATCTCACCGATCCATCCGGGAATCAACAACCGGGAACGGTAAGCAACACCTCGAAGAAAAAAATGGTCATCGTAAAGATCTGTACCAAGAGCCACCTCCTAGCTACCAAGTATTGTCCGGCTACAGATGTAACAACTGAAGCTTTTCCGGAAGGTGAGGAACCGACCGAGTCTTGTGATACCCATAAAGGGCTCTGAGGATTTAAGTAGATACGAATGAAAAAGCAACCTTTTCGGAAGGAGAAGGTTGCTTTCCCTATCAAAATCCAAGAAAATAAGGACCAGAAAGGATTTACAGAGTTGGCCGGATAAACGCCAGTCTCCGTTGATCGGATGGGCTTCCATCTCAGCGATTATACCCTCTAAATTTGGGGTAGCCCCTTTTTTAAGCCCGGCGAAACATTTAATATTTTTATGCTCGATGTATCCCTTTGATTTCCCGATAATCGGTTGGTGTCAAACCAAAATATTTCTTAAAGCAAATCGAAAAATAATGCTGGTCACTATAACCGACCGCCTCAGCGATCTGATGCACTTTTACGGAAACATCATCCAGCAGGAGCCGGGCTTTCTCCATCCTGCGCCGGGTCAGATATTCCACAAACGATTCCCCAACTTGTTGCTTAAAAAGACTCCGGAGATAATTCGGGCTAATAAATAAGCGTCCTGCCACATCATCCAAAGAAAATTCCATTTGCTCCAAGGAATTCTCAATAATCTCCTTGGTCTTTTCAACAAGCGAATAACTCTTTCCGAGCCGGGCCTTCTCGATCTCGGTACAACAGGCCAAAGAAAAGTCCACCAAAAAATGTTCCAGCTCCAGTAGGGTCTCACAATGATGTACCCTTCGATAGGAATCCATCCCCAAAGCCGAAATATTGCCTCCTACCTCGGTCACTGTCCGTCTCAGCAGCAGGGTTGTTTCAAAAACAAATTGTTTAACCCGCCCTGGTTCAATCGTTTGCTGTTTGCGGTGATAATCGAAAATCTGCAAGGCAGAATAAGTTACTTGTTCTTTTTCACCCAGTTTCACCTGGAGCAATAATTGCTTCTCCAATTCCAGGGGCCATTGTACCGGTGTTTCATTTTGAAGATTGATATCTTCATAATTAACCAGGCTGCCGCTGCCTTTTAAAAAGCTGAACTGAATGGCGGTTTCTGCTTGAGAATAAGATTCCTTTACTGCAATCAGTTTTTCGTAGAACCGACCCAATGCAGCATAAATATCCACACTGAGCTGGTTTTGAACCACCAGCATCACCCGGCGCAAATTTTGATTTACGGTAATAAAACTTCTTTGCCGGTCGGATGAAATGATATCAAACACGATAGCAAGCTTGTCTTCACTCAAAAAAAACGGAAGGGGGCGAATCTCTTCCGAAAATACTGATTCGACAACCTGCACCAAAAAACTTTGAGCAAGCCCCTTTTCCCTGAACTTTTCGGCTTTAGCGGACTGCAAATTCTTTATTTTGAGCAAAGCGACTCCAAATAAACATCCGGTCAGCTTTATATCCAGCTCTCCCAATTTTTCGCCAATTTCCGCCTCCTCCATTTTTCCGGTAATCAAGGCCTGAAAGAACCATTCCCGTAGGAATGGCAGGCTAACCGTTAACTTTTTTTGGAGCAGGCTAAGATCTTGCAGGAAATGAAACCGTTGATCGAGTTCTTTCCCCACTCTCGTCAAAATGTCGATCAGCTGTCCCGCCTGCACCGGTTTTAAGATATAATCCTCAACACCAAGACGTAAAGCCTTTTGGGCATACTCAAAATCGTCATAACCGCTAACCACCAGAACTTTCAAATCGGGGTTGATGGATTTGGCGGTTTCAATCAGTTCCAAACCATTGACTGTGGGCATGCAGATGTCCGTGATAATTACGTCCGGATTCAATTCCGGCAAAAGTTCAATGGCCTGCATTCCGTTAGCCGCTTCCCCTGCAACCACAAAACCATGATCTGCCCCGGACAAAACGTTGATGATCCCGCTGCGGATAATGGGCTCATCATCCACTACCAAGATTTTGTACATATTGTGTGATCTCCTCTTGCTTGACTGCCGGAATCAAGATCGTAGCTTCCGTCCCCCGGCCCCACTCGCTCTTGAAATGTAAACCATAATCTTCTCCAAAGTAAAGTTTGATCCGTTCATTGACATTATAAATTCCATAGCCTCTTTCTGTGATCAAGGGTTGCCCTTCCGGTATTCCTTCATCCAATCGGCGATTGATGAATTCCAGGGCAAGGGGTTGAATTCCGGCACCATTATCGTAGACCTGCAATAAAATATCTTTACCGTTTTGCGCCATACCGCCGGTTATCGTAATGGAACCCGCTCCCGGTTTCTCTTTAATTCCATGATAAATTGCATTCTCCACCAAAGGCTGCAAAATTAGTTTAATCGTCAGTAAATGCTGTACTTTGGGATCAACATCGATAATATAATTAAAATGCTCACCATAACGCATTTTTTGGATCGTCAAATAACTGGTGACATTTACAAGTTCATTTTTTATGGTGATGATATCCAGGCCTTTATTGAGTCCAGTCCGAAAAAGGGTTCCCAGGGCCATGGTCATTTGACTAATCTGGGTTGCCTTGATCTGATCGGCCATCCAATGAATCGAGTCCAACGTGTTATAAAGAAAATGGGGATTGATTTGGGCTTGTAAAGCTTTTAATTCCGCCTGTCTTTTTAACTGCTGTTCAAGTTTGACTTTTTCCTTCTCCGCTTGCAACTGAACAATGGTTTGATTTAACCTTTGAAACAATTCCCGAATTTCTTCCACCATAAAATTAAAACTTCGCCCCAAGTGTCCTACTTCATCATGATATGGATATTCAAATTTTACATTCAGATTACGCTGTGTTACCCGTTGAATCGTTCCTTCCAGCCTCACCAGGGGATGAGTGATGGTATTGGATAAAATTACTGCCAATACCAGCGTTACCACCATACAGGCCCCGGTCAGTATCAAGATAAAGAAACCCAACTCATTCAATTGATGCAACAAAACCTGTTCCGACTTGATATTCACAATTCTCCAAGGCGCAACCGTCAGCCCCTGATAGCTGATACTATAATTGACTCCCTTATAGCGTCGCATAATCCGACCTTGTTCCCCATGGGAAATTTCCTTCACCACGTCGGCATCGGCAAGAAACAACCGGGTGACCGGGTCATGATTGGAAACAACTTCCCGTCCCTGGTTATCCAGGATCACCATCCAATTTCCCGCTCCGGAATATATTTTTCCCAAATACGCCAAAATGGCTTGTTGATCCAGATTCACCACAATATAAAGATTGCTGTTATATCCATCGATGGTAAATTGAAAAACCAACGGCACGACGGGATTGGTATCCCGGTAAATTTCGTCTCTCCGGCTGAGGCCCCAATAAACAGTCTGTCCCGGCCGATCATGAAGTTCTTGATAGAGCCGGGAAGTTATAAAACGAAATTCAGGGTTTTTGATTTTGGAGAATTCAAAGAACTCCCCTTTGGGAGTACTCATAAAAACCGAGGACGTAAATGACTCCGTGGATCGAATCTCCGAAAAGAAATTTGAAAACCGGGAAAGTGCCAAGGCATAACGGTATTTCTCTTCATTAAATAAAAACGTTGAGAGAGTCGCGTTAAAATCAGGATTCAGTTCCAGTCCGTAAACCCGCCGGATAATTCCCTTTAGCTTTTCATCCAGAAAATTACCGGCCTGCGTCAACAAATCAGCCGAACTCACATAAGCGTTCCGGTGAATTTCGGCAGCCACATAACGATATAAAAGCGCGGCCGATATCAACAAAGAGAGCGCTATCAAAGTCATGCATGTCAAGGCGATTTTATTCTTGAGTTTCAGGTTTCGGAACCAGTCAAGCGCCATTTTGGGTTCTTCCTTTTCAAAACTTACGCAGGATCACTTCCCCTACCTTATTTCCCTATCCAAACCATTTTACCTTCAAAGAGAGCGTTTACTCCGCCTGCGCGGGTTGATAAAACGGAATCCATGAGCCCCACCGTCAACAGCGGCTTATCCTTTGACTGCGCCTGAAGTAAGGCCGGATATAAACTGTTTACTCGTAAAACAGTACAGAATTAATACCGGTAACAAAGAAATGGCCGCGCCCGCCGTCATGATATTCCATTCGGCAGCGGCGTTAGCCGAATAACGCAGGCTGACGACTGCTACGGTCAATGGTTTCAATAATGGATTGGCCATTGTAAAAATAAACGAGGTAATATAATCATTCCAGGCTGTCCGGAAAGTAAAGAGCGCTACCACTCCCAAGATCGGTCGCAACAATGGCAAAATGACATTCCAATAGACCCTGAAATAACTGCAGCCATCGATTAATGCCGCCTCATCAAGCTCCTTAGGCAAAGTTTTAATGAACCCGATGGTCAAAAAGATATTCGTTCCCTGGCCTCCGGTCAAAACCAGGGCCAATCCGATCAAATTCCCGGTGAGTCCCAAGGCATGCATCAGCCGGTATTGCGGATATAGCGAAACAGCGCCCAAAGAAACAAACATAAAAGCCAAATGCATGCTAAGCAGTAATTTCCCTCCCGGAAACCGGTGCCGGGCTAAGACGTATCCGGTCAATGACGAGGTTAGTAAGGCCAGGACCGTCACCATCACACATAGATAGACACTATTCCAAGTGTATTGGATGAAGTTTCCCTGGCGAAACGCTTGAACATAGTTGGAAAACATCCAGCGGGAAGGCAGTAAAGTGCTGCCTGATATCAGTTCGGCATTGGTTTTTAATGAACCCATCAAGGTATAAAAAACCGGATAGATTGTAAAAATCGCTACAATCAATATAAATAACCATTTTATTATCTTGCCTGCTGCTTTTGATGTTTTATTCATTGTCTTAAACCCCATCTTTACGTTAATAATCGAGCTTTCTAGAGAAATAAAGGTACCCACAGGTTATCATACCGATAATCAAAGCAGCGATAATACTTACGGCTGCGCCATATCCAAAATCCGAATTCACCATCGTACTGGCCGAGGCCGAAATTGGGAAGTACAATTGATAGATGTATAAGAACATGACCTGCGTTGCAGAAAACGGGCCACCCTCCGTCAAGACCATGATGCTTTGCATATCCTGAAAAGCAATAATAATCGACAGCATTAAAATGACCTGAAGTACCGGTCCCATCATCGGAACCGTTATATAGACCATCCGCTGGAATCCATTGACTCCATCCAAGGCGGCGCTTTCATAAATATCTTTGGGAATGCTCTGTAATCCGGCTAAAAAATAAACCATGTAATTTCCAATGCCACCCCAGGCTCCAACGATAATACAGGTTAACATCGCCAGATCCTTACCCAACCAATTGATGGGCATTTTAACCAAACCCGTAGCCAACAACAAATGATTGACGACCCCATTGTAAACGTTAAAGATCAAATAAAATATTAATGCCATGACCGCCGTGCTCACAATGGTGGGGCTGAACATGAGCCCTTGCAGGAAACCGCGGCCCCTGAATTTTCTATTTAAGAGCACCGCCAGCAAAAAGGCGATGGGTAAAGTGATTATCAGCTTTCCGCAGACATAAACCAGCGTATTGAGGACCGAGTGCCAAAACACCGTATCCCGGGTAAATGCGCGGATAAAATTTTCCAATCCTACAAATTTAGCGGCGCTTATTCCATCATAACTAAAAAACATGTATTGAAGCGCCCAAAGTACCGGATAGATCGTGAGCGCCAAAAAAATGACTGCATTGGGAATCAACATCAAATAAATCTGCTTGTTCCGTTTCCATTGAATGGAGGCCATCTGAAGTTCTCCTTATGACGCGGGCTGTTGCAAAAGAGATTTTATTTGCAACAGCCCCATCGTTTGCTCTTTATTTTTTGAAGATCTTCCCGGGTTCGGCCGGGTCGAAATTGGTATAGATCACGCGGGTACTTCGATGTTCGCTGATTGCCTTGTCCAATGCTTGATTGTACCGGGCGTTGAGATCGGCGATTCCTTTGTCGGCATCGGTCACCCCGAAAATAATCTCCATAAAGACTTCATACACGTCCTTGCCTTCAGGTCTCACATTGAGCGGGATATTCGGCCAGATTTTATCATTTTTATCAAACTGAATCGCCGGCCATTTTTTTACTGTCTCCGGCTGTTGGGCCTTGCGGATGACTGCCGGTACCATCACCAAACCTAAGCCCTTCTCATAATAACCGGTCAGCAGGGAGTCGCCATATAAAAACTCCATCACTTTCCAAGCTTCCTTAGGATACTTGGTTTTACCGTTCATTAACCAAAAACGCCCCGCCAAATTAATCCGGTTCGAACCCTTGATACCATTGATGGTTGGTAGGGGAGCAATATCCCAAGCTTCCTTCGTGGGAAACTGATTCTGATATACCCCGGGTTCGGAATGGGTCCAGGAAATATACATACCGATTTTTCCTGCGGCAAATTGGGTCCGTAACGGATCGATATCCAAGGATTCACAGCCCGGGAAAGCGCTATTGGAAGTAAAAATGGATCGGTAAGACTGGAGAATCGGCTTATAGCCCGTAAAATCGAATTTGCCGGTTTTAAAATCATACCCTTCCCGGACTCCGCCGCTCCGCATCATGATGTAATCGACCGACCGTGATAATGCCTGGGTGGGATTTTTAAAATTCTGGGCATATCCATAAATACCCTCCTTGCCAAGCTTGGCACTGATCAAAGAGGCGTCCTTGGCCATTTCCGTTACGGTCTTCGGAGACGCGTTAATTCCAACCTTCTTAAAGATTCCCTTGTTGTAAATCAAACGGGGCGTAGTTCCAATCGCCGGGAGGGAATAAATACGGCCATTATCCATATTGATTCCTTCCAAAAACGCCCCCTCGCCGAAACGTTTCTTAAAAGCCGGGGTTAAGTAGGAATCCAACGGGGCGATATCCCCTGCTGGAAGTCTTTTTTCAAATACCCCTGTGGCATCCATGTATACATCCGGAGCTTCACCGGTGGCATAAGCCAAATCCAGGGTCTGTTGATAATTATCGGTGTAGATTTGATAAGTAATTTCGATGTTATCCTTGTTTTGCTTGTTGAATTGATTGACCATGGCCGTCATATAGTCAGCGTCATGGCGATTCATGGTCCACACTTTAATTTTGACCTTAGTGGTCGCAGCGTCAACTCCTCCCCAGATTGCACTGGAAAAGACAAAAGTCAAAATCACTAAAAGTACAGTATAAATAAGATAATTTCTCCTTTGGAAACTCTTTTGAAACATTTTTCTCCCCCTTATTTTTAAAGTTATGGAGCATTCGAAAAGCTCTCGTTTTGATATTACTTCAATCGCTCTTTAATTTTAAGTTAATAATTTATGATCTTATGGATAAAAAATAACGATTTTTGATTTCCCCAATAACTTTATTCCGACTGATTTAAATCTCGATCCGGCAGGTTCTTAATTAATTGGGGTTCTAAAAGTTACTTGCCGATTCATGTTAAAACTTTGACTCCCGGAGGGGCTTGCAACTCCGTTTGGCCATTGTCGGCAATCATGTGGAAATACCCTTGGACCGTCCAAAATTTCACTTCAAGATGTTGAAGGCCCTCCGGGATATGGGGTGAAAAGATGGCCTCGCTCCAGCCCGCCTTCGCCGGTTTCAAACCGGCGATGTCCTCGATCAAAACCGGTAACGGCGCGCTGGCCCAAGGGTGACAGAGACTGGTATTCCACTTTTGCTCTTTTCCCCAGGCCTCAAAACAGGCTGTTGCTCCTTCCCGGATCATATTGGCCCAAGAATGCTCGTCCAAAGAGGAGAGCAAGTCAAAGACCAAGTCATACTCGCCAATTCCCGCCAGCCCTTTTAAAAGGAAATAAGCGTTATAGACCCCGCACTTCATACCTTTCTTCCGGATCAATTGAACTACACTGCTACGGGCTTCCTCCGGTACCAGATTGAAAAACAGCGCCATCGAATTGGCATGCAAAGCGGTGTGATCCGAAACTGTGGAGTCAGCCAATAAATTCAAATCCGGCCGGTAAAACGCCTTGATAAAGGCCTTCTTTAGCTCCGGAAACTCGTCATGGGAAGCACTCCCCAAAATATCGCGAATCTTATTTACGGTTTGAACGGCGCCGCAAAAAAAGGCATTGATCACATTATGACAACCATCCCCAACCACCGGTTGGGATAAGTCAAAGTCGTAATCATCCCGCAAATTTTCCGGCCAATCCACCAGGTTCCATTTTTCCTTTACATTTTCCAATAATCCGTCGGGCCTTTGAAATCTTTTGAAATACCGAATGACTCCCTCCGCAACCGGGGCCATTTCCTGCAAAAACTGAAGATCGCCGCTTTGTTGATAATATTGGTACAGCTGTAACGGCCATTGTAATGAGAAATCGGCAATTTCCTGCATAAATGAACCTGGCGCCACAGCCATCAACCCCGGACAAATCCGGGCTGAACGGGAAAAATCCGCCAGCATTTTTTTGGTTAACCGCAGATCACCGCTGAGATACATATGGGAATGGCTGGTAATTGTGGCATCTCCCAAATACTGGCCCTTTTCCCGGCTGGGGCAATCCACAAAAACCTCTTGGGCCCCGCACCGGACCCCATGGGCACAAATCTTCCAAATATCATTCAACAGTCCATTGGAAGAGATAAAATTGCATCTTGATTCATCCAAAGGATAATGCCGGACAACGGCGGCAAAACTTTCCGGCTGCAAAACTCCCTCAGGGGCTATCAATTCAACATAACGAAAGGCTTTATAATCATAAGCCTCCAAAGTATCCAAGTCCCCCGACAACGTCCAAATATCCTGGTAGTTGCAATTGCAACGCATTGCATAACGCACTCGCCCTCCATCCGCTTCCAGTTCTTCGCCATAGCGGATCTCCACCTGTTGTCCGGCAATCCCTCGGGCTGTCATAACAAACTGGCCGGTGATTTCCCTGCCAAAATCGATCCGGTAATTGCCTGGCGCCGGTTGAAGGACTTGGACCGGTTTTAAGGTATATACTTGCAGTGTTGGGGTGTCTTGAAGCACCAACTGATGGTCGTCGGTGATATTTTCATAACATTCCCGCCAGGGCCGGTCATCATAATCCGGCTCCCGCCAAGCTTTTTCCTGAAGCCGGCTATCCAGGTCCTCCACAAACTGGGTTTGATAACCGAAAGTTTCCCGCCCGGTGAATTCGAGGGCACGATGACATTTCCAAGTTCGGTCGGTGGCCAGAGCCAAACTTCCATCGATCCACAACTCGGCCAGCATCCCCTGGCGGTAATCGCCGCTGTTCCAAACCCGGTTCATCAAGCCTTGATAAAAAACATGCACCGCAATGACGTTCAAACCCTGTTGAAGATATTCGCTGACATCCAGGCGGTTGTAAAAATAATGCCATGAATATCCGGGAGCCGGACCCTGACCCACAAATTGGCCATTGATATAAAGTTTATAATAATCATCCGCCGTAATATCCAAAAAAGCTTCCCGCGGTTCCTGGGGAAAGTGAAAAGTTTTCTTGACCAACATATGGTGATTTTGCAGTTCCCGGTCATGCTCAGGCAAATCAAACGGCGCTAACTGCCTATGTAACAAATTGAGCGGAGCGTATCCAGCAAAATCGGGATCCATGATCCACTTGGCGGTCCATTTTTTATCCATCCCACATTTTCTCCTCATGATACTTTTTTCTATCCTTTATTGTAAAAGGGATGGCCCGGAACAACAAGCAATAAATTGATCAAGGATGGGTCAAAATTTTAAGAATTTAAAGGCCGGGATTTAGAAAGCAGAAAGATCCCGAAAAAAACAGAGCCGGCTGAATAAAAAAAGAGCCCCGCTACCTTTAGGTAACAAGGCTTTTTAATTTAATTGATTATAAAGATGACTCAGGTGAGCCGTAAGCCATAATCTCCGCCGCGGGTTAAAACCACACGGCTAGGCGATTAAAAACTTTCTAAATCCCCTCTGGGGATCGGCTAATAATTGTTGTTCAAACTTTTAGAATAGCTTCGAAGCACCACGGAGCCCGGTAGAACTGGGCTTTGGAATGTTTTTTAATACTTAGCCGTGTGGCTTTAGCCCGCGGCGTACAGAACAACTATTAATATTTGCTGTTTCATCTTTATAATCAATTTAATCTATTCCAATTGACAGGCTGCCCCATTCAGGGTAAAAGCTGCCGGTCTGGCATTGGAACCGCTATAAGAGATGTTAAATCCGAAAGAAACGCTTCCCTTAGCCGGGATAAGGTTATTATAGGAAACATTTTTTACAGTTACGGCTGTGCCGCTTTGGGTGTAGGTTCCATTCCACAAATTGGCGATTTGTTGATTGCCTGCAAAGTTCCAGGCTAATGTCCAGCCATCAATCGCTGACGAACTGTTATTGATAATGGTGATATTTACTGTAGCACCGCTACCCCAATCGTTTTGGCTATAACGAATCGAACAGCCCGTGGGAATGGAAGTAGGGGTTGGCGTTACAGTTACTGTCGGTGTAGGTGTGATCACTGTGCCCATAGCGCTCATAATTGCAGTCAGAATGCCTTGCTGTGTTACAGCCAGAGTATTGCGGTCAAAAAGCCCCAAACCATATACTCCATTGAATCCATTATCCCAGACTACAGGCACTGCACCGTATTTCTTGCAATCCACGCATAAAGTTTTGGCAAAATAAGCCCGGTAAGTACTGTTGGTAGAGTCGGCGCTTGCTTTATCGACTGTGCCGAATTCCCCAATGACAACCGGATATCCTTGGGTTATAAATTTATTATACATACTGCTAAGCTGTGAATCCATATAGTCTTCCTGGCCCCAGGTTGACTTTCGGTAAGTATCTGTGGCAATGGAGCCCCATTGGGTTATGGAGCCGGACTCCTCGCCGCAAAAGTCCCAAGGCGAGTAATAATGAGCGGATATCATGATTCGTTTTTCATTGCCGGGGATTGAAGATGACCTGTAATTATCGGTTGGCACTACAAAACCGTAATTACCCACCGTATAATCAATGTTGGTATTCCAACCCGGTATCAGCAGCCATCGCGTGGCGTTGTTCCCGCCGGTTTGCCTTACGGTATCGACAAAAATTTGATTATAGGCATTCAGGTTTGCATAGTATGTGGGATTGGGATCGCTATAATTGCCATCGAATTCTTCATTCATTGATTCTAAGATCAAATGCTCATCGTAACTTGCAAATGCGGTTGCGATCTGCTGCCATACTTTTTGATATTTGGCTCTAATCGTTGTTTGATCGCCGGAAGTAACCAGAAGCCATGAACCTGTGACTGTAGTGTAGCCGTCACCATGCATGTTGACGATTACATATAAACCCTGGTTATAGGCATAATCAACCACTTGTTTGATTCTGGCCAGCCACGCGGCATCAATGGTGTAATTGGGGGCAGATCCTATTTTACTCAAATATGAAACCGGAATACGGATTGTTTTAAAGCCCGCATTTTTTACCGCTGTAATGAGGGCTTGTGAGATGGTTGGATTGCCCCAGACCGTTTCACTGGGTGTACCGTTGGAATTGGCTTCAAGTTGATTGCCCAAGTTCCAGCCCGCGCCCATTGCGGCGACAATTTGCGTCTGATTGGAAGCCTGGGCCACCGGAAACCAATTCGGTATTATTGGAAATAGAACACCCAGAGCCAGTAAAAACACCCAAAATAATTTAACTTTCGTCATCATCCAAAATCCCTCCCATCTATTTTTATTATGCTATTGGTTAGATACTTTTACTATAAAAGGAAAAATAATCCAATTCAATGTAAAATTTTTTATTTTCATAGAATATTTTTTTATTAAGGTTACTCTTCCCTTCTGGCCATGTCCGATATTACCTTTGGGCCGGATAGGTATAATTCATGAATTCATCATGAACCAGTTTTAATAATTCCGGAATCGCTAACCTCTGAGGGCAATGTTTGGCGCAAATTCCACAGGAGACACATCGATCGGCACCGGAATCCGCAGGCACCAAATTGCTTTGATAAACTGCTTTATCGATCACATGAGATTTCATTAAATGCTGACTGTTGTACAACCTAAATATTTCCGGAATCGCTACTCCACGAGGGCATGGCATGCAATATTCACAGCCGGTGCAGCCAATGCTCTTTTTCGCTTCATAGGCCTCCCGGATCATTTGGATCAGTTTTCGATCTTCTTCTGACATTATCTGGGCAGCCGAATGTTGAAAAATCTGCAGATTATCCTTTAACTGCCCCAAAGCGCTTGTACCACTTAAAATTATCGATACTTCCGGCATATTGTAAAGCCAACGAAAACACCATTCTACCAGGGAGCGTTTTTCTGAATATTGATGTATCAGATCCTGTGCTTCCTGTGGAGCATACTTGAGTATATAACCTCCCCGGAGCGGTTCCATGATAACTGCCGCCAAACCTTTCGCTGCGCCATATTTCAAACCTTCCACGCCAACTTGTTGTCTCTCATCCAGGATATTGAGCTGGATTTGAAACATTTCCCACTCATAGGCGTCCACAATTTCTTTAAATGCCCTGAGGGTATTATGAATCGAAAAAGCTTTATGAGCTATTTTCCCTTTTTGCACCATTTTATCGAGAAAAGTAAAACCGTCAAATTTTTTAACCTTTTCCCAATTACCATAATTCATATTATGAAGAAGATACACATCAATATGATCCGTTCCCAGTCTCATCAATTCTTCATCAAGATATTTTTCAAAGTCTTCATGTTTTTCAATGTTCCAAATGGGACTTTTGGTGGCTAAATAAGTTTTGTTGCGGTAGCCATCCTTTAAAGCCTTTCCCGTAATTAATTCGCTATCTTTATAGATATAGGCGGTATCAAGATAATTTACCCCGTGATCGATTGCATACCGGATCATTGCAATGGCTTCTTTTTCATCATCAGGCAACCGCATGCAACCCAAGCCAAATCGAGACACTTTCATCCCTGTTTTTCCATATTGAACATACTCCATCTAGTTTCACTTCTTTCCCATTTTATTCTCCATCGTATTGAATCCATCCGATGTTAAACCACGTTGTGAGACCGTCACATTCCTGAATTGCCAGGCGGCCAACTCGGCAAGGGTCTTTGACTTCCTGTAAGTTGTATTGGCCTTGGGGTCAGTCCAGAAAGTTTCATCCGTGACCCGATCTTCACTGTACGATGACAGGCTGGGCAGCACAATCGGAATTTGTTTTGACATCGTCAAAGAAACCTCCTTGAAAATATTTTCCTTATGTTTCTTTGTTGTCTATCATTATAACTTGAAACACCCAATGCAGATATAACACTACTGCAAAAAAATTGCCTAATCCCGCAAAAAAAACCGTCTGCCTGCTATAATAAACAACAGGCGGACGGTTTTTTCAAATTGAATATCTTAATTGCGCAGTCGATTTTACCAGTTTTCAATTCTGTGAATTTTGTTGATCCTGTAACTGATAATTTTTTTGGGCCAACTTTTTTTTAAAAAAATAAATTCAACATCCATAGGTTAAAAAGTTTATCATTCGGAGTCCCAAAAACTCAACAAAAATCTTACCCTCTCTTGAGTTCCACCACGGTGGCTCCCATGCCGCCTTCATTTTGCTCGGCGATATAAGAGGTTTTTACCATGGGATTCTCCCGCAAATACTGCTGCACCGCGCTCCGCAAAGCCCCGGTTCCTTTGCCGTGGACAACCCTGAAACGCAGGAGCCCCGCCATGATGGCCTTATCTAAATATTTCTCCAGTTCATAAAGGGCTTCATCCACAGTCATGCCTCGCAAACTTAGTTCCGCCGAAATATTTTTGGCAGTTTCCAGACCGGTTTCAACGCTGGTTTTCGGGCGCTGTCTCACCTGAACTTTTTCTTCCTCCACCAGCTCCAAATCATGAAATGGCAAATTTACTTTGATGATCCCCAGTTGAACTTGGGCGCCGTCGCTGCCGATATCGGTGATGGTGCCGACTTGACCTAAAGAGACAGCCCGGACTTTCTGGCCATTCTTAAGTTCAGCCGCATTCACCGTCAGACCTTTTTCCGATTCTGAGGTTTTCTCTTCCAAACGCCCGAGTTTTTCCGATATTTTGCTTCGGGCCTCGTTTGCAATGGCTGGAAGTTCTTCATGACGGCCCTCGCGCAACTTCCGCAACAAATTTTCACTCTCGCGCCTTGCTTCCAGAAGGATTTCACGGGCTTCGGCTTTGGCCTGTCTCAATAATTCCGCTTTTTCACGCTTTAGCTTTTCCAGTTCCGATTCATATTGGGTTTTAAACTGTTCGCCCTTTAAGCGGGCTTCGGTTGTTACTTGCCTGTCTTCGCGGGCCTTCTTGCGGTCAATTTCGATTTGGCGCAACATCTCTTCGACTTTCATAGTGGCAGCCGAAATCAGACTACGGGCTCTTTCGATGATCGGACCGGACAAACCCAGTTTAGAAGCGATTTCAAAGGCTTGACTGCTTCCGGGCACCCCGATTAATAAATGATAAGTTGGTTTTAAAGTTTGGATATCAAATTCTACTGAAGCATTCTCGATCCCCGGGGTCTGATAGGCAAAAGCTTTTAATTCACTATAATGGGTGGTGGCCACGGTTCTAACATTCAATTGATGTAAATGAGTCAATATGCTCATAGCCAAAGCCGCGCCCTCCGCCGGGTCCGTACCGGCCCCCAATTCATCCAGCAACACCAGGCAATGGCTGTCTACGGCGCCTTCAATAATCTTGACAATTTGCGTCAAATGGGACGAAAAGGTCGACAAACTCTGTTCAATACTTTGTTCATCGCCAATGTCGCAAAATATCTTGTCAAAAACCGCGATTTCCGACCCGGCGGCAGCCGGGATATGCAACCCGGCCTGGGCCATCAGGGTCAAAAGTCCGATGG
The DNA here is from genome assembly GCA_023401925.1 of Bacillota bacterium. Taxonomy (GTDB): domain Bacteria; phylum Bacillota; class UBA4882; order UBA8346; family UBA8346; genus UBA8346. Next base: position 23,522 of record JAEXDA010000052.1, on the reverse strand, counting down.
TTTTTAAAGTCACTGTTTTGCCCCCGGTATTAGGACCGGTGATGACCAAGGTGTCAAAAGCTTTACCCAATGAAACGCTGGTGGGAACTACTTTCCCAGCCAGCAGGGGATGCCTGGCATTGTGTAAATCCAGTTTCGATTCCAGATTCAGCGCCGGCCGAATCCCGTCAATAGCCAAACTATATTGCCCTTTGGCAAAGGCCAAGTCCAAACGGGCCAGAATTTCAATACTGCTCTGCAGGGATACGCCAACGTCCCGGACCCTTCCGGAGAGGTCGCTCAAAATACGGTGAATCTCCTCGCTTTCCTGGGTCTCGACGATTCTTAGCTGATTATTGATTTCCACCACACTCATGGGTTCAATGAAAAGCGTCGCCCCGCTGGCCGATTGATCATGGACAATCCCTGGAAACAGTCCACGGTATTCCTGTTTAACCGGGATTACATAGCGGTCGTTCCTCATGGTCACAATCAATTCCTGGAGATATTTTACATTATCGCTGGCGCGGATAATCCCGTCCAGTTTGTCACGGATTCGCCCCTGCAAAACCTTCATTTGGGAACGCAAACCATGGAGGGTGGCGCTGGCGCCGTCCAAGATCTCCCCGCCCGGCCCGATACAACGGTCTATTTCCCTCTCCAGCACCGGAAAACTTCCGAGCCTGCCGCCCCATTCCGGCAATATTTGAAGCTCATCCGTCTTCTCCGTCAGAAATTCCCGCATTAACCGGGATGCCCTCAGTGTAGCGCCGACTTCCAGCAACTCTGAGGGTGCCAGTATTCCATTAATGGAAGCTTTCTTGATCTGGAGCCTGATATCAAAGACGCCGCCCAAGGGTGGGCGCTCGGCTTTCACTAAGACCTGCACTGCTTCCGAAGTAACCTGAAGGCCTTCCTCGATCCGGGACGGGTCCGTCAAAGGGAGGAGATCCCCGGCAAGTTCCTTGCCAAGCGTGGAAGTGGCATAAGCTGACAATTTATCGATGATTTTTTGGTATTCTAAAACCCGTAAAGTCCGTTCCAACAAAATGATCCATCCTTCTTATTTTTCTTGTTCTATTGTAACATAAATAAAAGCAGACTTCATTGAAAAATCCAATGAAGCCTGCTTCATGAAGCTCCTTTGATTAGCCCGCCGAAACGATGGACATCTTCTGTATTAAGGCTTCCCGCCAGACTTCATCCATGGACTCCACCAACACAATCGTTACCTTGCGGGCCACATTATCCGGAAGTTCCTCCAGATCCTTCTCGTTTTCTTTGGGAATAAGGATTCTCTTGATACCACTGCGATGAGCGGCCAGAATTTTTTCCTTAAGCCCGCCGATAGGCAATACTCGGCCACGTAAAGTGATTTCACCGGTCATGGCCACATCTTTCCGGACCGGTTGCCCGGTTAAAGCGGAAACAATCGCAGTGGCAATGGTAATACCGGCTGAAGGGCCGTCTTTCGGGATCGCCCCTTCCGGAATATGAATATGAATGTCAAAATGTTCGTTAAAATCTTCTTCAATTCCCAATTCCTTGGCGCGGGAACGAATATAACTGAACGCCGCTTGGGCTGATTCCCGCATCACCTCGCCTAACTTTCCGGTAAGGATCAGCTGGCCTTTCCCTCTCACCAGGGTAACTTCGATCGATAAAATCTCACCGCCCACTTCGGTCCAGGCAAGACCGGTAGCGATTCCAACCTGGTCGGTTTCTTCGGCCAAACTGTGCCGGTATTTGACAGCACCTAAAAATTTCTGCAAGGTATTTTTATTAATCCGCACCGGTTTTTTGGAAGTTTGAACAATCTCCCGAGCCGCTTTCCGGCAAACAGCGGCCAGCTGCCGTTCCAAACTCCGGACTCCCGATTCCCGGGTGTAACCATTGATGATTTGCCGCAACATGGTCTCGGGAACCATCAGATCCTGATCTTCCATCCCGTGATCCTTGGCCTGTTTAGGCAATAAATGCCGTTTGGCGATCTCCAGTTTTTCTTCTTCAGTATACCCCGCAATACTGATAATCTCCATCCGGTCAAGGAGCGGCCGGGGAATATTATGGTAAGTATTGGCGGTTGTAATAAAGAGTACTTTGGAAAGATCAAAGGTTACTTCCAAATAATGATCTCCAAAAGCACAATTTTGCTCAGGATCCAAAACTTCCAATAAAGCTGACGAGGGATCGCCACGGAAATCGGCGCTCATTTTGTCAATCTCATCCAATAGAATAACCGGATTTTTAGAACCGGCCTGTTTCATGATTTGAATGATTTTGCCGGGCATGGCCCCGACATAAGTGCGCCGATGACCTCTGATTTCCGCTTCGTCCCGGACTCCACCCAAAGAAAACCGGACAAACTTGCGGTTGAGAGCCCTGGCAACGGATTTGGCCAGTGAGGTCTTACCGACACCGGGAGGCCCTATCAAGCAAAGAATCGGTCCTTTTAATTTTTTGGTCAATTGGCAGACCGCCAAATATTCCAGGATCCTTTCTTTCACTTTTTCCAGTCCATAATGATCCTCGTTCAATATCTTTTCGGCCGCATTTACATCCAGGCAGTCCTCGGTTTCCGTGTTCCAGGGCAACGCCAGGAGCCAATCGATATAGTTGCGGACTACCACAGCCTCTGCGGACATGGGAGGCATTTTGGACAAGCGATCGATTTCTTTTAAGGTTTTTTCCTCAGCTTCCTGGGGCAGGGTCAACTTGGCCAGTTTGGAACGAAGTTCTTCCACTTCCGCGGTACGCTCGTCAGCATCACCCAGTTCCTTCTGGATAGCCTTCATCTGTTCACGCAGATAATACTCTTTCTGCGTTTTCTCCATTTGTTTGCGAACCCGTAAATGGATTTTGCGTTCCATTTCCAAAATATCGATTTCTTTCACCAAAAAAGAACAAAGAGTTTCTAACCTGGTTCTGGCGGATACCGCCTCCAGTATCTGCTGTTTGTCCTCGACTTTTAAGCTTAGATGAGAAGCGATAATATCGGCCAGTCTTCCCGGATCTTCGATATTATTGACAGATACCATAACCTCGGGCGGAACCTTTTTGCTCATCTTGATAAATTGCTCGAATTGATAAAGCGTTGATCTCATTAAGGCTTCCGTTTCAACATTTTTTTCCTCAATTTCGGTAACCTCAGAGATCTGAACTAAATGATAAGGATCAACTTGAATATATTGATCGATGCGTACCCGGCGCAGACCTTCAACCAGTACTCGAATCGTGCCGTCCGGTAATTTTAACAACTGCTTGATCTCAGCCATTGTCCCCATCTCGTAAATCTCATCCTGATTGGGATCATTGACCTTCGCCTGGCGTTGAGCAGCCAAAACGATTAAGCGATCATGAATCATAGCCTCTTCAAGAGCACTGATTGACTTATCTCTACCTACATCCAGCGGAACAACCATAAACGGAAAAACAATCATTCCACGCAACGGTAGTAAAGGAAGTGACTCTTTAAAAGGGGCGGCCTCTGTTTCTCCCAACTTTGACACTGGCTACCACCTCCTGGATTTAATTGCGGCTTTCTTCTGTACCACAGGCTCTGTAAACCCATTCTGTAAACAGATACTTTATTCTTGAAAAGCTTCCAAGTTCCTTTGAGTAATTTATGGAGAAAAATCCAAACTTCATGATCCATACGGAACCCGGGTTTTTTAAATAACGGTCAAGTCTTCCTGAAGCCGCTCCCACTGCTCATACAGGCCGGCTAATTTTGTTTCAGCTTCGGTAAGTTCCTGACCGTATTCCATACTCTTTATATAATCGGTTTGAACTTCAAAATTATTTAATAAAGACAGCAATTCTTTTTTTCGACCTTCCAGACTTTCAATTTCGGTTTCAATTTGATTTAAATTGCGTTGCTTACGTTTCAGATCCCGTTGCGTTTCTTTATTTTGTTCCCGTTGCATACTGGCGGAGCTTTTGGGTTTTTGGCAATCCTTAGCTCCGGCTTGACTCAACTTTTGATTAAACTCTACATAATCCTGATAGGTCTGAAAAAATTCCAGCGTATTGTTAACCAGGGCTACATAACGATCAACCACCGCATTGAGAAAAGAACGATCATGGGATACGATCAAAACGGTCCCGCTATAAGATGCCAATGCCTCTTCCATTATTTCAATCGAGTCCAGATCCAAATGATTGGTGGGCTCGTCGAGAATCAAAAGGTTGGCCTTTGAAAGCATCAACTTAATCAAACCCAAACGGCGGCGTTCTCCTCCGCTAAGGTCGGTCATGGATTTAAAAACATCATCTCCGCTGAATAAAAAGCGTCCTAAAATGGTTCTGGCTTCAGTGTTATCAAGATCGGCAGCCTCCATGATTTGGCTGAAGGGCGTCCCGGAGAGATCTTCTCCCGTGGTTAACTGGGAAAAAAAGCTGGGATAAACCTCATAGCCGATCCGGACTCGTCCATCATCAGGCGCTTCCTGGTTTTGGATGATTCGTAGCAAAGTGGTCTTACCGGCCCCGTTGGGTCCGATTAAACCTACTTTCTCTCCGGCTTCGATAGTCAAATTGAGGCCCTGGAAAAGCGATTTTCCATTATAGCTCTTGCTGACATTCTCTAGCTCCAATACTCTCCTAGAACTGGCAACCGACTCTTGAAAATTCATTTTCAAAGACTTATCATTGACCAGGGGTTTCTCGATCCGTTCAACCTTCGATAAACGTTTTTCAATACTATGGGCCTTGCGTTTGCTTTTTTCGGTAGCTCGCGATTCCCGGACGAATTTATCCAGACGGGCGAACTCCTTTTCCTGTTGTTCAAAGGACTTCATATCGGCTTGAAGCTGAAGTTCCTTTTGCTCACGGTAAAAAGTGTAATTACCCCGGTATCGTTTGATCTTACAAAACTCGATTTCAAGAATTCCCTTCACCACATGGTCTAAAAAATAGCGGTCATGGGAGATCAAGAGTACAGCGCCGCTAAAGTCGGCCAAAAACTCTTCCAGCCATTCAATAGCCGAGATATCCAAGTAATTGGTGGGTTCATCCAAAAAAAGAATATCCGGAGTCGTCAGCAAGATTTTCGCCAGGGAAACCCTGGTCCGCTCACCGCCACTTAAAACCTTTACCGGATCCCCCCAACGTTCTTTGGGGAATCCCAGCCCTCGTAGAACACCTTGAATCCTTCCCTCAATTTGATAGCCGCCCAATTGCTCAAATTTTTCGGTCAAGCTATGGTGGTCCTCGATGAGCACGGCAAGCCCGGCCTGTGAATGAGTCGAAGCCGACATTTGTTGTTGCAAGTTATTGATTTCCAGCTGTAACTCGTCCAAATTCCGGAAAATATTCCGGAGTTCTTCGTAAATTGTAATGTCAACGTCAAAATCGGGTTCTTGCTTTAAATATCCGATACGGCAATTTTGAGCCAGATGAAATTCACCGCTGTCGTAATCTTCTTCACCAGTGAGAATTTTCATTAAAGTAGTTTTACCGCAACCATTCCGGCCGACCAAACCCCATTTTTCACCGGGCTGGATCGTTAAATCGATATCCCGCAGTATCGGAGTGGCACCGTAAAATTTATTCAAATTGTTGAGTTGGATAAGTGGCATAAGTTGTTCCTACCGTATTTAAATTTAGAAAATAGTAGCATCCGGAAGTCAAAATCCAGAATAAAAAACCTGACGAGGGAATTCTGGCTTCTTAAATACATTCTTTCACCTCACGATTCCCATCCGGTTAACCGGCCAATACCGCCACCAGGCTTTTCCCTTGATGTTTTTAATCGGCAAGGCGCCCCAATACCGGCTATCTTTACTGTTGTTCCGGTTATCACCCATTGTAAAGACTTCATTATCCGGGATAATAAAGGGGCTATAATCGGCGACCGGGGCCCGGTCCGGGCTAATAAAAGGTTCTTTCAACGGTTTATCATTAATATAAACCACACCGCCCTGGACCTTGATAGTCTCTCCCGGCAGCCCGATGATTCTTTTCACAAAATCGCCATTAAACTCAGCCGCCGCCGGCGGCTTAAAAACAACAATATCAAAACGTTGCGGTTTTTTAAACCAATAGGCTGTTTTATTTAATAGAAATTGATCGCGAACCATAATCGTAGGATGCATCGAAGGTGACGGCACAACCTGAGCCTGGAGAAAAAAAGTATGAATGATTAAGAATAAAATCACTGCCGGTACCACGACTTCGTAAACATCCTTTAAAAAACGGCGAAAACTATACCCTTCCGCCTTAGTGGGCTGGGATACAATTTTTTTAACGGGCTTTTTGGGCATTCATTTCACTCCTGTTATTTTCGTTATATTAGATTGGAAACGTAATCTGTAAATAAAAATTTCGGCACAGACAATTATAACATATATTTTATTTTTGAGAATAAAAAAAGCAAGCCGCAGAGTATCGAAGTTAAACCCGTTCCAGTCAATTCGTTACTCTTTTTCTTGCCTTGATTTCAGAAATATATTCTTGCTTGTTTTCTAAAAATTACCGGGGATCGGTTCTTTGAATGGTACCGCCCTTTACCAGTTGCGTCAAGGTTACCAATTTATACCCTTTTACCCGTAATCCCTGGATGATTCCGGGTAAAGCCAAATGAATTTCTTTGCTGGAATCACTGGCATGACAAAGAATGATAGCGCCGGGAAAGGTTCTTTTTAATACCCGGTCCATCATGTAGTCAGGGCCTGGATTTTTCCAATCCAAAGAATCCACCGCCCAGATTACGGTTTCAAACCCCAATTCCCTAGCGGTATCAATAACCACATCATCATAATCTCCGTTGGGGGGGCGGAAAAACGGGGCTACCCGGCCTGCCGCCGACAGTAAGTCATCGTATGCTTTGGATATATTTTCTTTCACTTCTTCTTTCGAGTACTGACTGAGATTAACATGCTTATCACCGTGACTTGCAACTTCATGACCGCCACCTACAATTGCTTTGACCAGATCTGGATGTTGAACGGCCCATGGGCCGGATAGAAAGAAAGTTGCCGGAACCTGGTTATCCTGGAGCACCTTCAACACCAACGGCAGCGTTTTTTCCCCCCAGCTGATGTCGAAAGTCAGACAGACTTCTCCGGATTTTTTCACCGAAAAAATCGGCATTTCTCTGGAGATTAAGCCCACGGTCGGCAGAATTCCGCCACTGGTAAACTTGCCGCTGAAATATCCCAAAACAAACACAACCATAAATGCAAAAAACATCATTAAAGTTCTTTTGGCATAGAAAATCCTCATTCTTTTGCCCCCTCATCTAAACATATTCCTTTAAACTAGGGAGCAGAACCAGGAGTTTGCAGACACGCACATAAAAAAATAGGCCCGAAAAGAGGGCCTAATTTTTTTATCACTTCTTACCTACGGCATCCTTTAAAGCTTTACCAGCTTTAAATACAGGAACCTTCCTAGCTGCGATTTTAATTTCAGCGCCAGTTTGAGGATTACGGCCTTTACGGGCCTCTCTCTTACGGACTTCAAAACTACCGAAGCCGACTAATTGAACCTTTTCACCTTTTGAAAGACTTTGGGTCATAGCGCCAATAATCGCATCAATCGCCTTCCCAGAATCTTTCTTTGTTAGACCACTCTTTTCGGCAATTTTATCGATGAGTTCGGTTTTGGTCATTCATAATTCACCTCCTTCCGAAAGAAGTGGAAAATAGTTCAGTTATTAAACGGTATAAACTTGGAAAATAATGCTATACTGTTTATTCTAGATTCTTCCCCCATCTCCTGCTTTTCAAACAAAAAAAATCTGATTTTTTTCAATGTGGCACTGTGTTTCGGGAATTTCTCCTGCTAGATTAGATATTTTATTCCGAAATGACCATAATTTTTTTTAAAAACCTTAATGAACCGTACCTAATCTTGCCCTTCTCTTGCACATATTAAAAAAGTTCTTTATATAATAAAAAAAATGGTCTGCTTGGACCATTTACAACAAGTGCCGGTATATACTTAAACAATATTAAAGAATAATACAGATTAACCCTCCGCTGCCTTCGTTCAAAATCTTGGTTAAAGTCTCTTGCAATTTTTCCTGGGCATCCTCGGGCATTCGCGTAAGTTTAACCTGAATGCCTTCTTTTACCAAGTCATACATGGTTTTTCCGAAGAAATCCGTCTGCCAAATCCGGGATGGATCTTTCTCAAATTCTTCCGTCAAATACTTTACAAATTCTTCCCCTTGTTTTTCTGTCCCGACGATGGGTGTTACTTCGGTATTGATTTCGGCCCGAATCATATGAATTGAGGGTGCGCTAGCTTTCAGCTTAACGCCGAAGCGGTGTCCGTGTTTGATTAATTCAGGTTCTGCCAAGGTTAACTCCGATAATACCGGCTGTACAACGCCATAACCCGTTTGCCTGACCTGGGCTAATGCATCGGCAACTTTATCGTATTCTCTTTTGGCCGTGGAAAGCTCTTGCATAATTTTTAATAAATGATGGTCGCCGTTGATAACAAACCCTGATTGTTCTTCCAATACCCGATAGAAAAGTGCGCGATCGGTCCGAATCTCAAGATGTAAAGTTCCCTCACCAAGGTCAATCTTATCAATCACGACTTCCTGGATATCCTCGACATTTTTCAAAGCGCCAACCATTCCATGAATATCTCTAACCCGGTTTACATCGCCGACAGCAGTGTATATCGCGTTTTCAAACCGAGATCGCAGCCAATGATCCGGTTCAAGTTCCTCAATCCATTTTGAAAAATCAATCCGGATTTCCCGAACTGGAAACATATAAAGTAACTCTTGGACCACACTTTCAATCTGTTCCGTTTTTAAATGCAAACAATCCATAGTTAAAACCGGCACACTATATTTATTTTGTAAATCTGCGGCTAAATCCTGGGTCTCGGCTTCACCGGGATGAATGGAATTTAAAATGACTACAAATGGTTTACCTAAAGCTTTAAGCTCATCGATGACCCTTTCCTCGGCATGAATATATTGTTGCCTTGACAGATCCGTAATGCTGTCGTCGGTTGTAACAACCAGTCCAATCGTGGAGTGATCGTTAATCACCTTTTTAGTTCCCATCTCGGATGCTTCCACAAAACTAATCGGCGTTTCCACCCAAGGTGTAATCACCATCCTAGGACCATGCTCATCTTCATAGCCCACGGCCCCATCGACTGCATAGCCAACACAATCAACCAAACGGACTTTGAAGTGAACATCGCCTACACTAACTTCTACCGCTTCGCTCGGAACAAATTTCGGCTCCGTTGTCATAATCGTCCGGCCGTTTCCACTTTGCGGCAATTCATCTTGAGCCCTTTCCCGGTCATAAGCATTTGCAATATTCGGAATCACCAGCTGTTCCATGAACTTCTTGATGAAGGTAGACTTTCCCGTACGTACCGGTCCTACCACGCCAATATAAATATCACCATCGGTCCGTTCGGCAATATCTCGCAAGACATCATAAGTCTTCATCTTTTCCCCCCCTTTCAACGCCCATTGGCGTATTTGCACGCACTTGCCCCCCAAATAATTTAAATCCGGGAATGGTTTCATCCCCCCTTCACCAGCTTACAGAGTTGCCCATAAACAGTATATATATATTGACAGCGCCACTTCAATATAACTAATCCTCCATAATAATTGGACAAAAAAAAAGCTCCGGATGGGAGCAATGAAACTTGGAATTCAAAAGCCAAAATTCAGAATACCATCTTCTCCTGGATTCTGAATCTTGAATTCTATTTCCTTATTCTTTTTGGTTTTATTAAATCCAGCTATACGTCGCTGAGACAACCTCTTCCATTTCATGGGTCCGCATTCGCTCCATCAATTGGGCAACCCCATCATGAGGCGGCATTCCTTTAAATAAAATTTGATAGGTGATGGAAGTGATCGGCATCTCAATACTTAATTGTTTTGCCAATTCATAGGCCGCCTGTGTCGTTGTTACTCCTTCAACCACCATTTTGGTGGAAGCCGTGATTTCTTCCAGGGTTTTTCCGCTGCCAAGCTCACGACCGGCCCAAGCATTCCGGCTATGTTTACTTCCTGCTGTGACAAAAAGGTCCCCCATGCCGGACAAGCCGGCGAAAGTTGGTGTTTTTGCACCCATGGCTGCTCCTAAACGGGCGATTTCCGATAATCCCCTGGTGACCAAAGCGGCCTTTGAATTGTCTCCAAAGCCGAGGCCATCCGAAACCCCGGCTGCCAGAGCGATAACATTCTTCAAAGCCCCTCCCAGTTGTACTCCGGTGCGATCCGGATTGGTATATACCCGAAAACGAGGCGATATCAACAAATCTTGAATTTCTTCGGCATATTTCAACACCGGCGTGGCAACCACAGTAGCGGAAGGAATATTTCTGGCCACTTCTTCGGCATGATTGGGTCCGGATAAAGCCACAATAGCCCCCGGATCAAGTCTCCGCAATTCTTCTTCCAGCACTGCGGTTAGAGTTTTCAAACTTTGAACTTCAAGTCCTTTGGACACACTAATAATAATGGCATCTTTAGCAACAAAGGACGCCATTTGCCGGGCAACCGATCGTACCCATTGGGTAGGCACTGCCGTAATTAAGTATTTTTTATTCTTAACGACATTTTCCAAAGAAGTGCTTGCCTGTAAATCCTGGGGTAAGTCCACACCGGGCAAAAAAGTATTATTGGTATGCTTACTGTTGATTTCTCCTGCAACTTCGGGCTCACGAACCCAAATATCGACTGAAAAACCCTTTTCGGTGCACAATTTTGCCAAAGCAGTACCCCAGCCTCCACCGCCAATAACTCCAATTGCATTCATTTCTCTTTGGCTCCTTTTCGATGCTGATATAAGATGCGATGTTCCTGACCATGAATTAAACGGCCAAAATTACTCTTATGACGATAAACCGCCAAAATGGCAATGATGATGGCAAATAATAGCTTATAGGGGTCTAAAGAATAAAATACAAACACCGCTATGGGATAAGCTAATGCAACAATTATGGAGGCCAATGAAACGTATCCCGATATGAAAAGAACTGCCAGCCAGATCGGGATGATTACCAAAAGACTGTAGGGAGTTAAAGCGATGATCGCCCCCAGTGATGTCGCTATCCCCTTGCCGCCTTTAAACTTAGCAAAGATGGGCCAATTATGGCCGACAATTACTAAGACAGCGGCTAAAATAGCCATATCAAAACCGGGAAAAGGATTAAGCCAACGGCCGATCAAAACGGCAAGAACCCCTTTTAAGACGTCTCCAACGAGTACAACCGCCCCATAAAATGAACCCAACACCCTAAAAGCATTGGTAGCACCTACATTGCCACTACCCTGACTTCGTAAATCGGTTTTCTTAAAATGCGTTACAATATCACTGGTGACAATGGAACCGATCAAATAACTTCCAACCAAAATTAAAACCGTTTGCCATATCATTATCTAGCTCACTCCTGTTTTTTATGCTTAACTGCTAAATCAAACTGGATAGGTGTGCCGCTAAAAGCGAAATATTCACGGATTTTGTTTTCAAGATAACGTTGATAGGAAAAATGCATACCTTCAGCATTATTGACAGTGAAAAGAAACTTTGGCGGTTTTACTGCAACTTGATTGCTGAAATAAATTTTAAATATCTTGCCTTTGTGCGATGGCGGGCTGTGCAAAGCAATTGCTTCCGAAACGATTGCATTCAGCCGGTTGGTAGGAATCCGAAAAGTATAACTTTCCATCACCTGCTCGACAGTAGGGATGATTTTCGATAAACGCTGACCTGACTTGGCTGAAACAAAAACGATCGGCGCATAATCCAAAAAATCTATTGAAGAACGGATTTTTTCGGTAAATTCAGCCGTTGAACCCCCATTTTTTTCCACTGCATCCCATTTATTGACTAAAATAAAACAGGCTTTTCCGGCATCCCGAATAATTCCGGCAATTTTCAAATCCTGTTCGGCCGCACCGTTATTGGCCTCTAATGCCAAGGCATCCAAAACCAAGATCACCACATCGGACCGTTCTACCGCCTTTAAAGCCCGCAGGACGCTGTAGTACTCAACAGCCTCCTCGACTTTGGCTTTACGGCGAATTCCCGCCGTATCCACCAATAAATATTGTTTACCCTCCACCATAAGGGGGGTGTCAATTGCATCCCTGGTCGTCCCGGGCTCCGCGCTGACAATAACCCGGGATTGACCCAACAATGCATTGACCAGCGACGATTTTCCAACATTGGGTCGTCCCACGAAAGTGACCCGAATGCTATCCATATCGGTATCTTTTTCGCTGGTAGGGATTTGACTCAAGACTAGATCCAAAAGATCACCGATATTTTTACCGTGTTCGGCAGAAATCAGCACCGGTTCTCCAAGACCTAAACGGTATACTTCCGGGTCGGCGGCTTCCGAAAAATTATCGATTTTATTCATAGCCAGCACCACCGGTTTATTGGTTTTCCGGAGCAAGGTTGCGACTTGATGGTCGGAGGAAGTTAAAGATTCCCGGCCATCAACCACCATCATAATAGCGTCGGCTTCTTCCAACGCCAGCTCTACCTGACTCCGAATCTGGGTCTGAATGGTATCCTTGGCATCCGTAATTCCGCCGGTATCAATCAGTAAAAACTGTCTTCCCAACCACTCTCCATTTGCATATAACCGATCCCGGGTAACGCCAGGCGTATCTTCAACAATCGCTAAACGCTGCCTGGCTATCCGGTTAAATAAAGTAGACTTCCCTACATTGGGCCGCCCTACAATGGCTATGACCGCTTGTGCCAACCATCAACACATCCTTTTTCAATAATCCAGGAAAGCCAGTCCTTGGCCCTGGTGGGTACGACTTCGATTTTTCGGGGTGCGCAAGCTGCTTCCAATTCGACCACCGAAACATCATCTAAGAAAATATTCTGATCTTGTTTCAAAGTAATTTGGGGGATTAAGTACCAACAATCTTCGGGACCTTGATCGGCTTTTATGGTCCGGATGATATCGTTGCCGGTAAGAAGGCCGGTTACAGTGACCGAAGAGCCAAAAAAATCATTTTGTACCGGTAAAGCCCGAAGCTTGATACCAGGACAGTTTTGTTGCAAAGCTTCAGTCACAAATTGCCAAAGCCTGCCCGTGGATTTCCCCGTAATTACAACCAGATCGGCTTTCATTTCCCTCAAATCCGCTAAAGAAACCTGGAAAACATCCCAAAATTCGGTTAAAAACCATTGTACTAGACCGACTCCATTATCCAATTGGGGATACCCTTCATATTCTTCATCGGCGGGAAAATCTTCCCCCGCTTTAATATACCATTCATCAGCCGCAAAAACAAATCGGGTTTCTATTTTCTCGAAAAGTTTTCTCTGGTAACCATGGACGATATTCAGAACCTCAGCCGCTTGAACATCCTGATAAGGATGGAGCGGGTGTAATCCTTGCCGGTGTCCTGTCAATCCCACCGGAACAACCGCTAAACTTGCTACGGATGGCCACAACGCCGAAAGATCTTGGATGGTTTGTTCCAATACCGGACCATCATTGATCCCGGGGCAAAGAACCGCTTGCGTATGGACTGTAATACCGGCTGTTTCCAACCGTTTTAATTGATCCATAATATTGCCGGCGCTTTTGGGCCCGAGCAATTTTTGCCTTACCTCGGAATCCGTTGCATGGACCGAAATATACAAAGGGGAAAGATGGAGCTTTTCAATCCGTCGCCAATCTGCTTCCGACAGGTTTGTCAGGGTTATATAACTGCCTTGTAAAAAGGAAAGCCGGTAGTCATCATCCTTCACATATAAAGACGAGCGCCCGGCCGCCGGTAACTGATGGACAAAGCAAAAAAGGCAATGGTTCTTACAAACCCTAATTTTATCGAAAATAGCTCCTTCCAATTTCAAACCCAATGGTTCTTCGGGATCTTTCTCAAACTCAATCTCCAAAATCTCACCGGATTTTTTGAATACCTCTACGACGAGCTGCCTTTCAGAGCTTAGCACTAAATAATCAATAAAGTCAAGTAATTTATGGTGATTCATCCGAAGCAGGATATCGCCGGATTCTATCTCCAACTCTTCGGCAATACTACCGGGGTCAACTTCTTCGATACGAACGCCTTGATAATTTACCATAAGTCCTCCAAGATTGGTAAACTATTCGCGTTTTGCGAACCAACTCCTGCAAATTGAGAGGAATAAGTTATTCTCCGTTTAAAATTACGAAAGCGCCATTACTTTCCAAAATAAATCGCAGTTTCGGCAACAGGTCGACATCACTTTCAATAATAGCCGCCACCCTATTGGCCTTTATCTGTGGGCCAATGACTGCTAAATCATTTTCGTCAAGATGCAGCGATCCTTTCGGGGATTGTGCAAGAGGATGGGATTGACTGGAACCAATTTTTATTTTTCCGATTCCCGTTAAATTTTGGCTTTTTAATCCCGGCCAAACCCGGTTCGATTTGAGTGCCGGCTCCCCAGGCTCATTTGCAAATTCCAAATCGGATTCTCTTCTGCGATCCAAAGTCTCAGAGTTATCGGCAAAAACAACTGTCAAATCCGCTAAATTTAAGCTTTCCCTCTTAATATTGCCCAAAGCTTGCCTGGCATCATCAATATTGGAAAAAATACCGTATAATTTGCTTCTCATATCTATCATACTCCTTTTTTTGATACCGTTCGTAAATTAGTTTACGAAGAAGGATTATGGAGGTAAAAGATAACGACTTGCTGGATTTCCGGTCCTGTTTAATCATTCATTAGCTTTTCCGAAAACAATTTTTTTACACATTTGGATTCCTTAGGCTTTTCATCCCCTTTTAGCACCATTTACCAAGGGGGATACGCACACACCCGTGCATACTCGGATAGCTGCTGGGGAAGCTATTATCGTTAATTTTTCTTTTCCTTCTAAAGGGGGTGATAACTTGGATTGGCTGAGAACAATTATTCGTTTTGTAGTTGCAGCTTTGGTGTTGATGTTTATAGGGGCACTGGTGCCGGGCTTTAAATCACTTAATTTTATGAGTGCTTTGTTAGCCGCAATTGTGATTGCTGGAATTAGTTATCTCATTGAGCTCGTTTTAGGACGGGGAATTTCTCCCTATGCCCATGGGGTAGTCGGTTTTTTGGTTTCAGCAGTAGTCATCTATATTACCCAATTTGTTGTCCCCGGAATGTCGGTTTCGATTATTGGGGCATTGCTGGCATCACTCATTATCGGGTTAATCGATTTATTTATTCCAACCAAAGTAAAATAATACTTTTATTTTATGAATTAACGTTTTTTTAGGGTTGTCCCGTTATACCCCAAAAAACTTTACCGTGCAAAACCCGGGCTTTAAAAAAGCAAAGAAGCTACTATAAATATTTTTTAGTAGCTTCTTTGCTTTTCTGGCGGGCTAAGGAGGAGGATTTTCGTGAAAAATATTCTAGTGAAACTCCTATTTTTATAAAAAAACAACTTGAATTCGGTAACCCGGCCATCATCATTGAATGCTCCTTTATTGAAACACCCAGCCTTAGATCCGTGGCTTTGCGTCTCCGGCTTTCGCCGGATTTGCTATTCTCGTTAAGTTGTAAAAAATCCAGGAAAAGACTTTTTATAGTCATTTTTATTATACAACCGGATTTATAAATTGTACATGATTAATTTATCTTTTTTTACCCAAAAAGCGTTAATTGAGCAGATTCCGTCATTCCCTGCAAACAGCCGTGATTTTGCAAAACTTCAATGACCGCGGAACTTAGACGGGCTCGACTTTTAAGGTCTTCTATGGATAAAAAGGGACCTTCCTTGCGTGCTGCCGCTAAATAATTGGCGGCATTTTCACCGAGTCCTTGTAAAGACGCTAAGGGTGGTAATAAGCCTTCCGGCGTGATCATGAATTTCTGGGGGTCTGATCGATAAATATCCACCCGGGTAAATTGAATTCCCCGTAACATGGCTTCGAGTACCATTTCCAGAATGGTTTCCAAGTTTTTTTCTTTTTGGGTCGCATCGTTACCCTTTTGACGAATCTCAGCCAAAGCGTTGCGCACCTCCCCTTCGCCATGGACTACTTTGTCGGCATCGAATTCGTCGGCCCGAACTGTGAAATACGTGGCGTAATAAGCCTCCGGATGATTAACCTTGAACCAGGCGATCCGGAAGGCCATCATTACATAAGCCACAGCGTGAGCCTTGGGAAACATGTATTTGATCTTTAGACAGGAATCGATGTACCAACCGGGAACATCGTGCTCCTTCATGATCTTAATGTCATCTTCTTCCAGGCCCTTGCCTTTGCGGACTTTTTCCATGATTTTAAAGGACGACTTCGGTGGTAACCCCTTAAAAATCAAATAGTTCATAATATCGTCACGGGTACAAATGACTTCTTTCAAGGTAGCCGTGCCATTTCGAATCAAGTCCTGGGCATTGCCGAGCCAAACGTTGGTTCCGTGAGATAATCCCGAGATCCGGACCAATTCGGCAAAAGTGGTGGGGTGGGTATCTTCGAGCATCTGACGGACAAAACCGGTGCCGAACTCGGGAATCCCAAGGGTACCCAAGTCAAATCCCAGCTGTTCCTCGGTAATCCCCAACGGTTCCACGGAGGAAAAAATCTTCATGGTAGTAGGCTCGGCCATGGTTACGGTCCGGGGATCGATACCGGTCAAATCGTTCAGCATCCGGATAACCGTCGGATCATCATGGCCCAAAATATCGAGCTTCACGAGACGGCCTTCGAGGGCCCCATGATATTCAAAGTGAGTGGTAATCCAATCTGCCTTTTTATCATTAGCCGGATACTGAATCGGGGTAAAGCTATATATCTCCTGGTCTTTGGGGACCACGTAAAGTCCGCCCGGATGTTGTCCGGTAGAACGGCGTACCCCGGTACAACCTTTGGCCAACCGGCTCATTTCCGCCTGACGGAGGCGAATCCCCTTATCTTCCGTGTACCCTTTGACAAAACCAAAGGCCGTCTTATCGGCAAGCCCGGTCACAGTACCGGCCCGGAACACAAAACCTTTCCCGAAAATCTCTTCAGTGTATTTATGGATGATCGGTTGATATTCACCGGAGAAATTCAAGTCAATATCGGGTTCCTTATCGCCCTCAAAACCCATAAAGGTCGCAAACGGGATGTCTTGGCCATCCTTAATTAGAGGGTGTCCGCATTTCGGACAGATTTTATCGGGCAGATCCCATCCGGAAGCGATCTCCCCGGTCTCCTTAAACTCGCTGTATTTACACTCCGGACAGCGGTAATGGCCTGGTAATGGATTGACTTCGGTAATCTGGCACATCGTTGCCACAAAGGAGGAACCGACCGAACCCCGGGAACCGACCAGATAACCGTCGTCCAATGATTTTTTCACCAGTTTTTGAGCGATCAAATATAAAACAGCATATCCATGCCCGATAATACTTTTCAGTTCCCATTCCAGCCGCTCTTCCACCAGCTTGGGCAGGGGATCGCCGTATAATTCCTTGGCCTTGTCATAAGACATATTCCGGATTTCATCCTCGGCGCCGGGAATTTGCGGCGGGCAAAACTGCTCCGGTAAGGGCGAGACATTCTCGATCTGATCTAAAATAAGATGAGGAGCGGAAATTACCACTTTTTTGGCCAAATCATCCCCCAGATACGAAAACTCCCGCAACATCTCATTGGTAGTCCGGAAATAAAGCGGCGCCTGATTATCGGCGTCCTGGAATCCTTGTCCCATTAACAATATCCTGCGGTAAATCTCTTCTTGGGGGTGGAGAAAATGGACATCTCCGGTGGCCACCACGGGCTTACCCAATTTGGATCCGAGTTCGATAATCTTTCTATTATTATCCTGGAGTTCCTCAACCGACTTTACCCGGCCGGACTTGATTAAAAATTGATTATTGCCGTTTGGCTGAATTTCCAGATAATCGTAAAATTCTCCAATCTCCTCCAGCTTGCTTTCGTCGGATCCATCTAGAATCGCCTGGTAAAGTTCACCCGCTTCGCAGGCGCTGCCGATAATCAAACCCTCCCGGCACTCTACCAATAGCGACCGGGGGATCCGCGGATGGCGGTAAAAATAGTGAATATGGGATTCGGAAACCAGGCGGTAAAGATGTTTCATCCCCATCCGGTTCTTCACCAAAATAATGATATGATAAGTTTTAAGGTGTTCGACGCCGCTCTCCTTGACCAGTAAATTCAGATCAGCCAGCCGTTCCATTTTTCTTTCACTGAGTTTGTCGAATGCCTTGAGCAGGATATCTGCCGCGCACTGGGCATCATCGGTGGCCCGGTGATGATTTTGCAGCTTAATCCCGAGTTCCTTGGCGACATTGTTCAGCCGGTAACTCTTGAAATTGGGCCAAACCGACCGGGACAGTCCCAAGGTATCCAGATAAACCGGGTCCGGCTTTTCGCCGAAAAACTGAAAATACTTGGCAGTAATGAAGCCGATATCAAAACGGGCGTTGTGAGCTACCAACACGGCGTCCCCGCAGAACTCTTTAAACCGCCCCAATACATCCTCCGGTAATGGCGCGTCCTCCACCATTTCCGGGGTAATGCCGGTCAATTTTTGAATCTCTTCCGAGATCGCTTTTCCGGGGCGAATCAGCGTGGAGAATTCTTCGACTTTCACGCCATTGAGATATTTCACGGCGCCAATCTCCAGTAAATCTTCTTTTTGAGGATTGAAACCGGTGGTTTCAATATCCAGCACCACATACGTAAGACCCTCAAGGATCTCATCCGAGGCCCCGACCACGATCGGAACCCCATCATCCACCAAATAACCTTCCAGGCCGTAAATGACTTTGATGCCGGCCTTCTTGGCCACGCCGGCAACTTCCGGAAAGGAATGGACTACACCGTGATCGGTGATGGCTATGGCCGGATGACCCCACTTGGCAGCCTGCTTAACAGCCTCCGCCGCATCGACGGTAGCGTCCATGGCGCTCATTTTGGTATGTAGATGGAGCTCGATTCTTTTTTCTTCGGCTTCGTCCTTCCTCTGAATCAGGGAAGAACTGGGCATAATATCCGAAACCAATATCACCAATTCCTTGGCGTAAGGATCAAATTGCAAATTGCCGCGCAACGTCACCCATGAGCCTTCATGAACCCTTTCCTCCAAATTGTCGACATTCCGGGGGAAAATTTTGAAACTTATGGAATCGTTGTAATCGGTGATATCTCCCAAATAAAATTTCTTACCCGCTTTGGAAACCCTCGTTTCAAAGCGGAATACTTCCCCTTTGACAATCACTTGTTCCTCTTCATCATGAAGTTGCTTTAACGGAACCGGCTCACCGCTGAATTTTTTGCCGAGTATCACATCGGAGGAGCCGGAAGTTGAACCCGGGCCTGATGATTTACCGGCTGCGGGAGAGGTAACATGAGCTACCGATTTGGCCACCGACTTGGCAAAAGCCTCATCCTCCCGGCGGCGATCATCCTCAAAGGCCGGTTCGCCGAAGTCGCCTACTTCAAAACTGAGTTTTAAATCTTCAAAAACGATTTCCTGAATTAATTCCCCCAGTTCACTACTGCGCGCCGATAAATAATCCACCCCGGTCCGGTTACGGACCTGGATCTCCAGGAGATTTCCGGGCAATAACCGGTATTTGGCTTCGATAAGCCAACCATTGCTGCCGGGAAATTTGACGGCGGCGGACTGTAAAATTTTCTCCCATTTCTGCTGTAAACGCTCTTCCAAGGGAGGTAAATTCCGGGGACATAAAATTTTCAGATGGACCTTGGAAAGACCCAATACCATTGACGCGATAGCTTTTTCCAATTCCTCTTTTTGCGCGGGCAAAAGATCGTTTTTTAACACCAGGGCAATTTCCCATGATGAATCCTTGGTATTGACCAAGATTTGGGAAATCAACCCTTCTTCCAGGACAGGTTCGATGGGAAAAGAGAAAGGGACCGTTTCGATCCCTTTAAATGCACGCAAGGAACGGTTATCCGGTTTGATTACATATTGTTCCGGCAGTGCCGACATAGTAAAGACTCCTTTTTAAAACAGTTGAAAATCTCAATTATTTTCTGCCAAACTTTTCTCAATAAAGGCTTGGGCTTTTTCCACCACTTGATCCAGGGGCCAGCGTTCTTCGACGCCGGTTTGTCTGTATTTAACCTCTGCTTCCCCTTGGGCGAGACTTTTAGGACCGATGATGATGCGGAGCGGAATTCCGATCAGATCGGCGTCCTTAAATTTCACACCCGGCCTTTCATCCCGATCGTCCAATAAAACTTCAACTTTGGCATCATTAAGTTTTTGATACAATTCCTCCGCGACCGGCAATTGTTCCGGATTCACCGCGATGAGGTGAACTTGGTACGGGGCAATCGCCATCGGCCATTGAATGCCGTTGGAGTCGTAATTTTGTTCGATTGCTGCCGCCATCGTCCGGCTGACGCCGATACCGTAACATCCCATGACCATCAGTTGGGACTGGCCTTTCTCATCCAGATAGGACGCACCCAAAGCTTTGCTGTATTTCGTGCCGAGTTTAAAGATTTGCCCGGCTTCAATCCCTCTTACTTCTTTCAAATGGCCTTCGCAATGGGGGCAAGTTTCACCGGCCACGGCCGTTCTTAAATCAGTATAGGCAACGTTCTTAAAATCACGCGCCGGTTCCACGTTCTTTAAGTGAAATTCAGCTTCATTGGCGCCTACAACCACCCCATGCATTTCTTGAACCAGATTGTCCCCGACGATTTGAATGCGTTCATCGAGATTTACCGGTCCCACATAACCCACGGGCAGGCCGAAAACCTCCGCCAATTCTTCCGAAGGGGCCAGATATAACTTCTTGCAATTCAGAAAATTGGCCAGTTTGATCTCATTCACCTGATCGTTGCCCCGGACCAGGACCGCCACATAACCTTCCCCCGTACCGTAAAAAAGCGTTTTTACGGTATTTTCGGGAGCAATTTTTAAAAACGAGCAAACCTCGTCGATGGTTTTGTAACCGGGAGTATTAACTTTCTCCAGGCCTTTCTGGTCCGCGGCAACATCACCCGGAACTCTGGAAATTGCCTTTTCAACATCGGCCGCATAATTACAGGTGTCGCAATAAAGGACCAGAGCCTCTCCTGCCTCGGCCAGAACCATGAATTCCTGGCTGCTGTTGCCGCCAATCGCTCCGGAGTCGGCGTCCACCGGGCGGAACTTCAAACCGCAGCGGGTGAAAACTTTGGTATAGGCCCGGTACATGGCCTGATAACTTTCTTCCAATCCAGCCTCATCCAAATCAAAAGAATACAGGTCTTTCATGATGAATTCCCTGCCCCGCATCAATCCGAAACGGGGGCGGGTTTCATCCCGGTATTTATTTTGAATCTGGTATAAACGCAAGGGCAAATCCCGGTAAGAACGGACTTCGTTTTTAACAATCGTCGTGATCAGTTCCTCGTGGGTCGGCCCTAAACAAAACTCGCGGTGATGGCGGTCTTTCAAACGGAACATTTCATCACCATAAACATCCCAGCGGCCGCTTTGTTTCCATATCTCAGCCGGTTGGGTTATCGGCATGGCCAATTCCTGACCGTCTTCCCGCTCCATCTCCTCACGGACGATTTTGGAAATTTTACTTAAAATCCGCCAAGCCAGCGGCAAATAAGTATACATTCCTGCCGCCGACTTCCGGATCATTCCCGCCCGCAGCATCAATTGATGGCTGACCACTTCAGCCTCAGCCGGAACTTCCCTGAGTGTCGGTGCAAATAATTTGGATTGACGCATGAAGTACCCTCCGAATTTTTCTCTTGTAATACGATATTAGCTATTGATTATTGGTTTCTGGTTATTTGTTATTGGCTGTTAGTTATTACTTTTTCAAAAATTTAGGGGATGAATAATACTAGGGTACTCATCAACAACTATTATCCAATAACTAATCACTGGTAACCAACTTCTCCAGTTCTTCCTTTAGCGCCGCCACAATCTGGTCTTCCGGCACTTTTTTGATAATTTCTCCTTTACGGAAAATCAAGCCTTCCCCTTTTCCGCCGGCCACACCCAGATCGGCCTCGCGGGCTTCTCCCGGTCCATTGACCGCGCAGCCCATGACTGCAATTTTAATGGGTTTACGAATAGCGGCGGCCAATTGCTCCACCTGGCCGGCCAGGGATTCCAAATCCACTTGGGTACGGCCGCAAGTGGGGCACGAGACCACGGTTGCCCCAAAGTTTCTCAGTTGCAGAGCTTGTAAAATATCTTGTCCCACAATAACTTCGCGCAGCGGATCACCTGTTAAGGATACTCTTAGCGTATCGCCAAGGCCTTCCCAAAGCAAGGCTCCCAGGCCCACCGCCGAACGCACCGAACCTTTAAACCAGGTTCCGGCCTCGGTAATCCCGATATGGAACGGGTAATCACATTGGCTGGCCAATAATTGATAGGCCTGGATAGTAGCCGGGACGGAGGAAGCTTTCAAGGAAATGACGATATCGGTGAAATCGGCCTCTTCCAGCATTCGAATGTGCCGGAGTGCGCTTTCCACCATAGCTTCAGGCGCAGGACCGTGAAATTTCTCCAAAAGATCTTTCTCCAAAGAACCGGCATTGACTCCGATCCGGATTGGAATCTTTCTTTCTTCAGCCTTACCGGCCAATAATTTAACCCGATCCACGCCCCCGATATTGCCGGGGTTGATTCGTAATTTACCGATACCCGCGGCGATAGCCGTCAGGGCCAGACGGTAATCGAAATGAATGTCCGCCACCAGCGGTACAGCGGAATTTTCACAAAAAAAGCTCAAATTGTCAGCAGCCTCGCTGTCGGGAACGGCCAGCCGGACGATTTCACAGCCGGCATCGCTTAATTGACGGATCTGGTTCAGGGTCGCCTTCCGGTCCCGGGTATCGGTATTGGTCATGGACTGAATCGATACCGGACTATCCCCGCCAATCGTCACCGGCCCGACCTGAACTGCTTTGGTTATACGGCGTGCTTTCATTTTTTTCCAGGCAACCTTTCTTTTTCTGTAACGATTATACCATTCATACCGGGAGAAGTTAAGGGTGGGATTTGGCATTTTTGAAGACAGTTTTTATTATTGCCTAAAACATCGTCTGAACCAGGATTAAACGGATTAGACCGATGAAACGTCTGATTTTAAGGCTTCTTTCTTCATACTTTTATTTTTTCTATTCCTTGCCCAACCATCGCCACCCAATATCCTAACAATATCCCATCCATCAACGCCGCGCTGTAGATCATCTCATCCCGGCGGCAAATCGAGGCAAAATAGATATTATCATATTCTTTCATCAATTTATTATTTTCCGGGGTCAGTTTGGCAGCGATCAGCGTCAACAATTCGTTGGGACGCTCTTCTAGCTTTTTATATTCCGGATCATATTGGACGATCTCGTCGTCGATCTGGGCGATCCGGTCGAGGATAAATTTTTTGATGCCGAGATCTTTGTCGGTGAGCATGGGATTACCTCCTTAATTAAAAAAGAGTAAAATTAATTCTTGGTCTTAAATTGAAGTTTATAAGGGTCGATGGGAGGCTGTTCCTACCTCCCACACCCACCAGGACCAAAGGGTCGGGGCGGCGACCCTTTGGAATCTGCCGCTTGGAACCTACGGTTCCCATCCTCCCTCATTCATCCC